>OY769916.1:0-1955000 GCA_963669265.1 Paracoccaceae bacterium | reverse complement strand
GACAGCTAAGGTCCCTAAGTTATGGCTAAGTGGGAAAGCAGGTGAGACGACCAAAACAACCAGGATGTTGGCTTAGAAGCAGCCATCATTTAAAGAAAGCGTAACAGCTCACTGGTCTAGATAAGTTGTCTTGCGGCGAAGATGTAACGGGGCTCAAGCCATACACCGAAGCTTCGGACGCCATATGGCGTGGTAGCGGAGCGTTCCATTTGCAGTGAAGGAGAAGCGTGAGCGACTCTGGAGCGTATGGAAGTGAGAATGCTGACATGAGTAGCGATAAAGAGTGTGAGAGACACTCTCGCCGAAAGTCCAAGGGTTCCTGCTTAAAGCTAATCTGAGCAGGGTGAGCCGACCCCTAAGACGAGGCCGAAAGGCGTAGTCGATGGGAATCTGGTTAATATTCCAGAGCCAGGAGGATGTGACGGTTCGCAGGTGTAGTTCGTTCTTATCGGATTGAACGGGCTGCTGAGCGGATCCAGGAAATAGCCCTCCATATGATCGTACCCTAAACCGACACAGGTGGACTGGTAGAGAATACCAAGGCGCTTGAGAGAACTGCGTTGAAGGAACTCGGCAAAATACCTCCGTAAGTTCGCGAGAAGGAGGCCCGGCTCTTGGGCAACCAGGGGTCGGGGGCACAGACCAGGGGGTGGCGACTGTTTACTAAAAACATAGGGCTCTGCGAAGCCGCAAGGCGACGTATAGGGTCTGACGCCTGCCCGGTGCCGGAAGGTTAAAAGGAGAAGTGAGAGCTTTGAATTGAAGCCCCGGTAAACGGCGGCCGTAACTATAACGGTCCTAAGGTAGCGAAATTCCTTGTCGGGTAAGTTCCGACCTGCACGAATGGCGTAACGACTTCCCCGCTGTCTCCAACGCAGACTCAGCGAAATTGAATTCCCCGTGAAGATGCGGGGTTCCCGCGGTTAGACGGAAAGACCCCGTGCACCTTTACTACAGCTTCAGACTGGCGTCAGGCCAGCGATGTGCAGGATAGGTGGTGGGCTATGAAACCCGGGCGCCAGCTCGGTGGAGCCACCCTTGAGATACCACCCTTCGCTCGCTTGACGTCTAACCGCGGTCCGTTGTCCGGATCCGGGACCTTCTGTGGCGGGTAGTTTGACTGGGGCGGTCGCCTCCCAAAGAGTAACGGAGGCGCGCGATGGTGGGCTCAGGTTGGTCGGAAATCAACCGTAGAGTGCAATGGCAGAAGCCCGCCTGACTGCGAGACTGACAAGTCGAGCAGAGACGAAAGTCGGCCATAGTGATCCGGTGGTCCCGAGTGGAAGGGCCATCGCTCAACGGATAAAAGGTACGCCGGGGATAACAGGCTGATACTGCCCAAGAGTCCATATCGACGGCAGTGTTTGGCACCTCGATGTCGGCTCATCACATCCTGGGGCTGGAGCAGGTCCCAAGGGTTCGGCTGTTCGCCGATTAAAGTGGTACGTGAGCTGGGTTTAGAACGTCGTGAGACAGTTCGGTCCCTATCTGCCGTGGGTGTAGGAGACTTGAGAGGAGCTGCCCCTAGTACGAGAGGACCGGGGTGGACGCACCACTGGTGGATCAGTTGTCGCGCCAGCGGCACAGCTGAGTAGCTATGTGCGGACAGGATAACCGCTGAAGGCATCTAAGCGGGAAGCCCCCCTCAAAACCAGGTCTCCCTGAGAGCCGTGGAAGACCACCACGTCGATAGGCCGGAGATGCAAGCGCTGTGAGGCGCTCAGTCGACCGGTACTAATCGCTCGATAGGCTTGATACGATCCAGAAGTCGGACGATCGCTCCCCAACCCCATCGCATGGGGACGGGGCGATCGGACCGCCAACTTATCAAAAGACACTCCAATACAAGACTTGGAACAGACAAAACGCTCAGGACATGCGCGTCCCAGATACGAACACGGGATACGCGCCTCTTTCCTGGGTCTGGTGATCACAGCGCGAGGTAAACACCCGATCCCATCCCGAACTCGGCCGTTAAGACCCGTTGCGCCGATGGTACTGCGTCTCAAGACGTGGGAGAGTAGGTCATCGCCAGACCTTGGTAAGACGCGCCCCCAAATCAACGGATGCGCCCAGTCGGACGCGCCCAGTCGGACGCGCCCAGTCGCTTTCTCTCTCGAAACGATGAACGATCGCCCATACGTCCGATCCCCGGACGCCTCCTCTCCGGAGGGCGGGCGAGCAAAAACCAACGCGGGGTGGAGCAGCCCCAGGCCAGCCGCCCGAAGGACGGCGGCCAAACCAAAAAGCCGGGCACGCCCCGGTCGCTCGAATACCAACGCGGGGTGGAGCAGCCCGGTAGCTCGTCAGGCTCATAACCTGAAGGTCGTAGGTTCAAATCCTACCCCCGCAACCAAAACAACCAAACAAAGTCAGATAGTTAAGAGCCAGCAGGGCGTTCCCCTTCCGTGCCCCACGCCACCCGTGGAAGCGCTGTGGAAGCAGCGGGGAGAGAAATCGGGCGTGGTAAATGAGAGACAGCTGCATAAAGCTACGCGTAGTCTAAAGTGACCGAAATCAGGTAAGCGAGATCGAGTTGCCTACCCCAAAGCGGATATTCGTTTACCAGGCAGCGAACGACCGCATCGAGCCCTTCTGCGACATTGGCGTTTGATGCAGCGGTTCCGATTTTGACAGGCGTCAGCAAACCAAAGGCGCCGGACGCCATCGCCTTGATGGACCGGACGCTGACCATGGCCTAACTTTCAACTTGGACCATTCAAGTGGGGCTGCTGATGGATGCGGCGTTCGCCAGAAGTTCCAGTGGACATTCCTAATGGTCAATTTACTGTCTCAGATGCTGTATCGGTGCGGTATGTTTTGATAGCAGATTAGTACATGGCATAATGAGATATGACTTTGAAATTTCTAATGATTTTACTGTCCGTGGGCATTTTGAGCGCGCTGCCTTCGGCTGTATCGGCTAATCCCGAAAGTACCCGCTGCGATTCTGACTTCCTCGAAGAGGCTTACGTGCCAGCTGGAGAGGTTGGAATTGCGACTCCACCAATGAGTGACACGGAAAAGCCTTCGATAGGCGCAGTAATCGCCGTTTCAGGTTTTTGCATATCTGTGAATGAGATTTCCGCCCGTCTCTACTCGTTATGCGTGGACGACGATGCATGCGTCCCATTGCGCGAAGGACAAATTGATCCTGAATTACCAGTGCACTCCGTAACTTATGACGATGTGCTGTCATTTATTAATTGGCTCAATAAAGCTACGGGACATGAATACCGCCTACCCTCAGAGGCGGAGTGGCAACACGCGGCTTTAGGTGGAATTGACGATCCTTTTCCTTGGCGGACGGAAGGACGTCTGCCGCAAGCAAACATTTTTTCAGATAAATTAGTGCCAGTCGGGACCACGTCGGTTAACGAATTTGGTGTTAGAGATATGGTTGGAAACTTAATTGAGTATGTGGCCGATTGTTTCACATTAAATGTGGAACAGCTTCCGACTGAAGGCGCGCCTTTTGTTGATCATGATTGCGAGACGCGGCTGGCGAAGGGCGGATACTATTCTGCGCCATCTTATGGCTTGAGCCCCTATTTCAGATTCCCGCTGCCTAGTTACTTTGGGTCCCCTCAGTTGGGATTTAGAGTAGTTAGAAAAACCCGTGTGGAGATAAGTAATGACTGATAAAAATTAACAGATAGGGGTTCGAGCCGTTTTCTATTAAGCCACTCCGCACGCGGAGACCGGAGATTTCGACGGAAATCTTGACCTAAGTAAGCTTCCTCCAATGAGGTGGCCCTCCCCATTGATTTGGATATCGGAGGACCAAAGATGGTGATTAGGAGACCCAAGCCCGATCCAAGTCTCAGCTTGAAGCTAAAAAAACTGATTCGAGTAACATTTCACCCGAGAAGAGAACGGCAACTTTGTCCCGCGTTGCTGTCTTTGACTCAGTCGGCAGTAAGCGACCGCTTCCCCGCTTGACGGCCAGCAGACTCAATCCGTTACCGAAACGCATACCGCGCCTTCACCTTCTCGAACCGTTCGCCAAGCGACGTCGCGTGCTCATCGGCGAGCTTGAGCAGAGTGCGCGGGAGCCGCGCTAGTTGGCCCTCATAGTCTTCGGCGTCGCTTCCCTCGGCGACCGCCAGGGCGACGGACAATCCCGCCATTTGCCCTAAAAGCATTTGCTGATGCTCCGCCCGCATCACCTCTTTGACAAGATCCGGATCGGTCTCGCTGCGCATCTCGAAGAGATCGCCTGCGACTTGCTCGCGGACAACGGCCCAGAGCGGGTCTTCGGGCCAACGCGCGCGATTGCCGTCTCCCGATGGTTGGCGATAGCTCACGGCGTCCAGCGTCGCCTCTAGAACGTTGCCAAGCCGGTAATCGAGATCGGCCCAGGTGCGGAGCCTCCATCGGTCGCGCAAGTGCTTCTTGCCCGCGCGTAGCTCCACCCGCCAAACTGTGCTGGCGGCGGCGTCCGTGGGGTCTAGCGGCGGCGCTCCAGCAGCTTCACGCGCCGCGTTCCATATCTCCCACCACGCGACCTTGTGTTTGGCGATCACCTCGGTGCGCTTGTCGTAGACGATCACCTGCCGCCCCGGCATCTTGCCTATGGTGACGGAGGTGCAGCGGCCGGATCGTCCGACAATACCCATGTCCCCGCCTTCAACATGATCCGCACGGGTCGAATGCGAATGCATCACAAAGTAGTCGGGATTGAGCGTGAAGCCTGGCGCTAGGATGTCGACGGCGTAGTCCACCCGGCCGATGCTGACGCCCTCTGGCGTCGTCGCGATCCCAAGCGCCTCAAGGAAGGCGTAGATGTCGGCGCGGACCCAGCCAAGACCATGAACAGCCAGCGGCAGCGACTTGCAAGAGACGCGGACACCCCACGGGTCGCGGGCATTGGGTTTTTTGAAGAACCACGTCGCGCCGAAAGGACCGGTGTCGCAGCGATAGGCGTAGCCGCCTCGCGCGCCGGATTCAGCGACGTGCATCTTCACGCCGCGGAACTCAAGAAGCTGATCTTCTCTCTCGTCGGCGGCAGCGACCTTCGCCGCTTCAAGTTTGGCTTCGAACTCTGCGTCGATCCGGCCTTGGTAACTCACGTCCAATCCGTCGAAGCCCCGGTGCAGGACATCCATGATCTACGCTCTCCTGACATGGTGTATTTCTAGGGACGGGTGCTACAAGGACCCGTCCCAAAGCCCATTCCGCCGGTCTCGCCCCTGCTTCGCGGTTACGGGGCGCTGCGCGCCCGAAAAGAGCCTCCGGCGGGGCAGCTTTTGTTTTGGGGCCGGGCTTACGCCCGGCGGAGAAGATTGAGAGGCAGCGCTTCAAGTGCGGACGCTGCGATGGTGGCCGGCAAGGGAAGGGCGCGAGGTGATGAGACCCCGCGCCCTCGTTTAGAGCCATCCGGCCCCAAAATCCCGAACGGTGCTGCCAGCCCCGCACGGGCAAAACTCAATTGCTGTTCACTTTGGCTTGGGCGGAGCAAAGCATGGCGCTCGCCCAAGAAAGCAATTCGACCCGGCAATAGGTGGGACCGTCATCTTGCTCGACAATAGTTTGGGGTCCGCCGTTCAGCTCGCTCCAAGTCCGGAATAGTTCGAGAGGAAGATCGATGAATTCGGCTGCGGCCGTCTCGTTGAGCGGTTCGGTGAGATGATGAAAAATCTGCGGATCGTCTTCGTATACCCGGAAAAGGATACGCCCGTTTTCGAGATAGCTGATGCGGTCGTCCGTCATTGAAGCGGCAATATCCATGATCAAGCCGCCTCTTCCGAAGAGTGGTTGCGTGTGCGCTCGTCGATCCAGGCGAGCAGGTCGCGTCGCCGATAGCGGATCGAACGGGACGAGACCTTGATGAATTTTGGTCCGCCCCCACGGACGCGCCAGTTTTGAAGCGCGCGGACGGTATAGCAAAGAATGTCCGCCGCCTCGGTCTCGGTCATAAGGCGGTCGAGTTCGTCGCTCTCTCGCTGGTCTAAGGTTTGGTTTGTCATTTCGTCCTCCATTGGCCTGTTGCGCTGGAGGTGAAGTTAGGGCGCTGCGTGAGCCGTTAGCAAAAGGTCCCGATGGCGAAATCGCGCCCTAAAGAGACTCGGTTTTGCCATACACACGATCTCCGACGGCTCTGCGAATGGCTTCGCCCAGTGCGTTATTCGTTATTTCCAAGTCGGGGGTCAGGGACGAGAATATCTCTTCTAGGAAAATAAAGAATGGACCTCCATATTTTTTATAATCTCTATCATAATAAAAGTTCTCATAGGCTCTAGTCTGTGTTGTGTTTTCGTATATGTAAGATAACCTAAGTATAAAGTCCGTGAGCGCCCGGTTTCGTTTTCGACCTGGCTTGGACTCCGGAATTTTTCCTAACCCAACTTCTATGTATCCCTTCATCTCATTCAGTTCTTTACTAAACGGGTCTTCAATATATGGCTCGCCCAGTGCCCTGAATTCTTCGAGCTCTTCGTCGCTCATAGGCGTCATGCCCGAATCAATATATCTAAGGCTGTATTCATCCATGTTGTCCCAAGCAAACTCGAGCGCAGTTATTCGTTTGTGTAACTCTTCAAGCGCCGCTTTTATTTCAGCGTGTGTCGGTCCGGAATCGTCGTAAACTTCATTGTAGTAAGCAAAAAAGGCAAAATCTAAATCGAGCCAAGTCCGCTCGCCAATTTCTTCTTCGCGCCGACCGAGGAGACGAGCGACACGCTCAAAATCAAGGCGGTCCATGCGCCTCCGCATGTCTTTCCCGTCATGCGTCTCGCTCCAACCCCAGCGGGGTTTTGGTTTCTTGGGCATTACTTATGGGTTATCCAACTAACTTGTGGGACTTATCATATTCGGGTGCTGCGTAACCTTTGAGAACTGTCTCGAAGCAGGCCATACTGGAAAGGATTGATCACGGGTGAACGTCCGCTTAGCGCAGCAAGCGGGGAGATTCGAGCCCTTACATAAGATAACGTTACGTTACGTAGCGCCCTACGCAAGGCACAGCGACCCCACGGCTTTGAGAATCTGCGGCGAAGTCAGGCACCGGTCGAACCTGGTATAGCTCAGACTCCTCGGTCGGGGCTGACAGGGGACAGGTTCGCCCACTCGCGGTGTATGGAAAGTGCTTCCCTATTTGGCCTAGCGGCTGGGTCGGTTGGTGGTTTGAGCGACGAGCCATGAAGATTTGCATAAGACCCGGCTTGCAGATGCGGAGCGACCACCACCGTCAAAGTCTCCGGGTCTACAGTTATAAGGCCAAGATCAAACAATGCGTGAATGTCTGCACGGAGAAGCAAGCCATTCTGAGGGTGATTGGATCGCGAGCCGCGAAACGGGGAGATGTGAGCCGCCTCTAACGCCTCCACCGCGTCGCAACCTGAAATCGCGCAGCGGTCATCGTATGCAATCCGTAGCGCCTTTCTGAATCCGGATTGGCCTTGGCGACGAACCACCTCAGCGATCTGGCGTTCGCGCTGATCGTCGAGTCCTGGTACAAAGTCATCGACTACGGCCACTGTCGCGGCCTTTGCTCGGTCATAAGCCGCGTCGGTGCGAACTGCCGGTATGCCGGCGCGGCCGTCGCTGGCGAAGCCCTCTATGATGAAGTATCCGTTCTTCCACTCCGTCACGAGCGCTAGGCCGAGCACATCATATTCGACTCCGGGCTTGGGTTTTGCCTGGATCATCACGCCAACTGGAACGCCGTCCTCCATGCACTTTATAAGGCCGCGGTTAGTGGACTCGCGGTCGCGCTCGGCCGGGTTTGGGTTCTCTTGAAAGTACGGATAGACCCAACTTCCATTCGGGCGGCGCTGAAATTCCTTATCCGCATAGGGGCTGCTAAGCGTCTGCCTGACGCTTAACGCATAGTCGCCATAAGCGGGCTTGTAGATTCCTTTGGCTTGGTTCACCAAGCGCGCGCCCAGTTCGACATGCGCCTTAATCTCCGACCAAACAACCCTCTGGCCGGTATGATCCCGAAACCACTTTAAGGCTATTGAGTGCTCGCCGCTGATCTTCGCGATTGCGTCGTCGATATCGCTCATTGTCCACCCTGCCGCTTCTGTTTTCGCTCTAGAAAGATGCATAGACATCAGGGCAGTCTCTATGCCACTTCGCCGGCTGTAGAAGGCGATGAGGCGGGCAATTACCCGTGGATTATCTGTGCGCTGAATATCCCCGCTTCTGGATTCCCAATCTGAAAGTTAATCGGGAGGGATTGCTTCAAACGAAGCAAGTCCTTCGAGCGCACTCCCAGGCGGCGGCCAAGGCAAGCCCTCCGATTCCCGCCAATGACGCCAGCGTCCGTAGAAAGCGTCATCGGACAAAGCCTCGCGTGGCCAGTGTGTGGGCCAATCCCAGCCCGCTGGCAAGGTCACCGAACCATCGCCGAATGCAGTGTTAATTTGTTCCGACGTAGCATTCAGGGTGTTGGTATAATCCACGGATCTGAGAGCAGCGCCGCTAATATCCGCCGCTCTCAGATCCGTAGATTCGAAATGCGTCCGGTTGAGGTACGCCCCCTCCAGCCGCGCGAAGCCAAGGTACGCCCTCTCCAGCCACGTGTGGTCGAGGTTCGCCCCCTCCAGCCGTGCCTCGCCGAGGTTCGCCCTCTCTAGCCGCGCTCGGTAGAGATCCGTCCCCTCCAGCCGCGCCTCGCCAAGGTACGCCCCCTCCAGCCGCGCGAAGTCGAGTTTCGCCTCCTCCAGGCGCGCCATGTTGAGGTTCGCCCTCTCCAGCTGCGCGAACCCGAGGTTCGCCCCCTCCAGCCGCGCCTCGACGAGTTTCGCCCTCCTCAGCAGCGCCTCGCCGAGGTTCGCCCCCTCCAGCCGCGCCCGGTAGAGGTCCGCCCCCTCCAGGCGCGCCCGGTTGAGGTACGCCCCCTCCAGCCGCGCCTCGACGAGTTTCGCCCCCTCCAGCCGCGCCTCGACGAGGTACGCCCCCTCCAGCCGCGCGAAGTCGAGTTTCGCCCCCTCCAGGCGCGCCCGGTAGAGGTCCGCCCCCTCCAGCCGCGCCCGGCTGAGGAACGCCCCCGCCAGCCGCGCCTCGCCGAGGTCCGCCCCCTCCAACCGCGCGAGGCTGAGGAACGCCCCTTCCAGGCGCGCCCGGTAGAGGTCCGCCCCCTCCAGCCGCGCCTCGACGAGGTCCGCCCCCTCCAGCCGCGCCCGGCTGAGGTTCGCCCCGGGCAGGAATGCTGATCCGAAATCGGCATTGCGAAAATCTCGATCGCGCATGTCAGGCGCGTCTAGCGTATTGAGATACTCGCCTCGCTGTTCGAGCCACTCGGTTGAAAAACTGCGATCCAAATCGGCGAAATACGCAGCGCAAGTTTTGTGCTCGTCACCATTCGTCGGATCGACGGGAAAATCGTTCTGTTTGCACCAAACACGACGCGCAGTTTGCTCGAAAGGCTCCTGTGGTGGGCGGCATATTTTCGGATCTAGACCCCGGCGCTTGCACCATTCGGCGCGAAATCGTTTTTCCGCCGTGTCGCGTCCAATCCAGTCGGATGGGCGCGGGGTCAGAGAAACGCTGCGAAAGTCGGCGGGCGCGAGGTTCAGCCAATCGTCCAACGGGCCGGGACGCGGCGTGAAGGCGACGTCTGCGAGGTTGGGAATCCACGGGTGGTCGCGCACCCATATCTCTTGCTGCTCTTGCAACGTTAGTTCTTTGGGGTTGTTCTCTAACTGGTAGAATAGAAACTCCTGCGTATCGGCGCGAAACACCGTGTAGTCGTCTGGTCCACGCAATTCCTCGGCAAGGTCGATGGCCATGTTGACATAGAAGTCCAACCCGCCTTCGGTGCGCATCCAACTCAATAGGGCGATAGCGACGAAGAGACTAAGCGCGAGGGGGCGTTTCCAACGGGCAGACCAGGTGCTTAGCGCATCTTCGGAAACTTCCCCCTGGGCTTTTAGTTTAAGCATGGCGTCCCACCAGCCCGTGCAGCCAGCGTAGAGGCTGGCGAGCGCGGCTGCACCGATTGTCAGCGTCAGCCACTCGTCATGCGCAGGCATGGAGCGCCACCAGAAGGACAATAGAACAATGGGGCCGGCCCAGAAGACCAGCAAGACGGTCACAAGCGAGGCGAGCCAGCCCATGGGACGCTCGACATGAGCGCCGTCGCCGCGCCGTTTCAACGCCCAGTCCGAAATCAGCCATGGGAATATATGGGCGCCAAGTGGTTCGCCCCGATGCGTTGGCCCGGGTTTCGCCAACGCCTCCCACAACTTTTGCAAATAGAGCTGCAGATAGATGTAAAGCGCGGCTCCGAAGATAGGAGCGGTCCAGAAGAAACTGTCCGTTGGAATGGTAACGCCGATCAGGGGAAGTTGTGTCTCGCGGCTGGCGAGAAAGAAGTCTGCGTCCTTGACGCCAAGCAGGGTCACGCCGACAAAAGCGAGGTAACCGAGGAGAGCGAACCAAGTGGCGCGGGCGGTGCGAGAAAGTTCGGCGATGCGTGCGATCCCGGCTGCACCGTCGTCGCCGGTAGCCAGCTTCGAAGGCCGCGCGTGACGCTGGTAGTATTGGCGGCGGCGCAAGGATTTCATACGGATCGATTAATCTAAATTGCAGCCTAAAATTGATCGTACTACATTATTGGCCTGCCAAGGCGCGAAAGCAATGCGGCTCGATTATTCCGACGACGCGCGTGTCACTCTTGGTCAGCAATTCTATGTCGATGAGCGCGCACTCTGCCGCGATCAAGCTTTTGTGGCCAATTCGAGTGCTTCGCGCCCATTCTGGACGCTTTCCATATCCGGCATCGCGGTCGCCGCGCTCTCCGCTGCCTGAATGACTGGATCGTCGGCTAAGTGCGCATAACGCATGGTGGTCTGGATTTGCGTATGGCCAAGAAGTTTGCCGACCATCTGGATAGTCTCGCCGCGCGAGACCAGATGCGAGGCGTAGGTGTGCCTGAGATCGTGGATGCGAACATGATCTAGCCCCGCGCGTTTGCGGATGCGCCGCCACGGATGCTCTAAGTCGGTGATATGCGCGCCGGGAAGCTTTCCTTCAATTACATAAGGGTTGTCCGGGCTGCGGGGCAGGGCGTCTAGCACCGCTCGTACCGGTGCGGTCAGAGGGATGCGTCGCGCGCCGGTCTTTGTGTCGGGTAACTCGATATGGCGGTCGCCGATATAGTCCCATTTTAGGGTCTGAATTTCACCTCTGCGGCAACCGGTGAGGATCAGCAGCCGGAACGCCGCGATGACGAAAGGCGTCTCTGTCCCTTCGGCCTCGACTTCCGCCAGAACTTGCGTCAGGTGGTCGAGTTCGTGGGGAGAGAGAAACACCTCGCGTTTCTTCTCCGGATATTTCTTCACATGGCGGCACGGGTTGGAGCCGTCGGGGCGCAGCCCCCAGACTTCGGCGAGATTGAACATCTTTGAGAGGACGCCAAGCGTCCGGTTGGCCTGATAGGGCTTGTCTCGCATTTCGTAGTGCAGGTCCGAGACCTCGGCCCGTGTCACATCAAGAATTTTCCGCGACCCCATCGCTGGGACGATGAAGAGACCAATGGAGCGGCGATACTCGGCTTGGGTGCTTGGTTTGCAGCGCTCAAGCACATGTTCTTCGAAGAATCGCTCGCAGAGCCCGGCGACGGTCGGAGCGGCCCGGTAGCGCGCCCGCTCCTCGGCCGGGTTCTCACCGCGCGCCACGCGCCCGAGAACATCTCGAGCCGCCTTGCGGGCCTCCTCAACCGTTAGCGCGCCGTGCTTGCCGAGGGCGAAGCGCCGTTGCCGTCCACCAGCCCTGTAGAGGGCGAGATAGGTCTTCACACCCGAGGGCAGGACACGGACGCCGAAGCCGGTCAGCGCGTTATCCCAGACGGAGTATTCCCTGTCCTTCGGCGCGAGCGCATCGACGGCGCGTTTGGTCAGTTTCGGCATTGGTTCCAGCCCCTTGTCGCTGCTTCCATGGAAGCACTATGGAAGCAAATGGAAGCGAATTACGGGGCTGACCATGAGTCTCTGGCGTAGCTCACGTCAATTATAATCTAGGTTTTACAATGATTTATGGCTGATGAGCGAAATTCAGAGAATTCCGGCGTAATACCCTTAGCCTCTCTCATAACCTGAAGGTCGTAGGTTCAAATCCTACCCCCGCAACCACCAAGGCCCTACCAACGCCGCCTCCGCCCGAGGCGGCTTTTTTGTCGGTGCGACAGGTGAAGTCGAGGATGCCCGCCAAAGCGCCGACAAGCGTCACATCCGGCTGGCCGCGCTTTGCGCCAGGGCGCACCTCAATGCGCTCGACCAGGCCGCGAATGATCTCCATCGCCTCGGGCCGGGCGGCCTCGTCGTCAAGGAGCGCCCCGAGTTCAGAGACCTTGCGCCGGTAAAGCTCGGCGACATTGGGGTGGATCTCGACGTGGCCGGGCGCGACGTCGCCCGCCAGCTGTTCCTCGAGCGCGCGCTTGCGCTCTTCGAGCTCAGAGAGGGTCGCGCGCACCGATCCCGGATCGCCGTCGCCTTCGGTGATGAAGGCGAGACAGCGGGCGATGCTTCGCTCGACCTTCGCCAATTCCTTGCGAAGCGATCCTCCTCTGCTGGCGCGGGTGCGTCGCAAGCGGTCGAGCTCCTGGCGGAACGCGGCGGCGAACTCTGCGACCAGAGCCTCTCGCCCGATGAGGATAGAACGGAGTCCGCCCAGAACGCGCGTCTCCAACTCGACGGCCTTGACGCCAGCCGGACTGTCGCAGGTCCCGCGCTCGCGTCGGGCCGAGCAGGAATAGCGCTCACGATTGACGATGGTCATCGCTCCGCCGCAGGACCCGCATTTGACGAGCCCGGAGAGGAGCCGTTTCTTGGTCTGGCGCTTGTTGCCGGCGTGGGAGGCGTAGCGCGCCTTCAATGCCTGAGCCCTTTCCCAGGTCTCCTCGTCGATGATGCGGAGATGCGGCGCGTCATGTGTGATCCATGTCGATTGCGGATTGAGACGGGAGACCCGCTTGCCGGTCTCGGGGTCTTTCACGAAGCGCTGGCGATTGTAGGTGATGCGCCCGAGATAGAGTTCGTTGTTCAGGATGCCGTTGCGCCGCTGACGGCTGCCATTGATGGTCGAGGCGTTCCACTGCCCCCCGCGAGGACTGGGGACGCCTTCCGCATTGAGGCGCGAAGCGATCCGGCGCGGCGTAGCTCCGGCGATGTATACGGTGAAGATCCGCCGCACGATGGCGGCTTGCTTCTCGTCGATCTCACGCTCGCCGGTGGTGACCGAGCCGTTATCCATCATCTCGCGCACGATCTTGTAGCCGTAGGAATTGCCACCCGGGATCTTGCCGGCCTCGACTCGGCCGCGTTGCCCGCGCCGCGTCTTCTGGGCGAGGTCTTTGAGAAAGAGCGCGTTCATCGTGCCTTTGAGCCCAATATGAAGCTCGGAGATCTCGCCTTCGGCGAGCGTCAGGAGCGTGACGTCGGCATGGGCGAGGCGCTTAAAGATCGCCGCGACGTCCTCCTGGTCGCGGCTGACCCGGTCGAGGGCTTCGGCGACGACGAGATCGAAGCGCCTTTCGCGGGCGTCCTCCAGGAGCGCCAGCATTCCGGGGCGATTGCGCAAGTCACCGCCGCTGATCGCGGCGTCGGAATAGATCTCGATCACATGACCACCGGCCACCTCGATCCGTTCGCGACAGAGCCGGACCTGATCCTTGATCGAGGCGTCTGACTGAAGATCGGAGGAATAGCGGGCGTAGATTGCGGCGCGGGTCATGGGCGCTCCTTTACCTTATCGCTTGCGGATTGATCGGATCGCCTCGGCGACCTTGCGGTTGGCGGCGACCTGATTGGCGCGGATGTAATGCCGCTCGGTGGTTGCGAGCTGGCGATGGCCAAGCAGGGCCGGGGCTCGGAGCGCGTCCTCCGGCGAGGTGTCGGCGAGGAAGGTGGCGGCGACCTCACGGAAGCTGTGGGGTGGGATCGCAACCCCGAAGAGACGCATCGTGGTCAGCGTCACACGTTGATAAAGCGTCTCCGTCGCGAGTGGCGCGCCCTTGCAACCCGGCCAGAGCCGCGCACAGCCCGGCGCGATGCGAAATCGAGGTCGAATCTTGAGGATATAGAGCTCCAGCCAGTGGGCGAGGTCGGCCGGGATGACGAAGCTGAGCGGATCGCCGTTCTTCGTATCTGCGCCTCCGAAGAAGAGGCGCCATTCATTCCCGAGCTTCCTGAGCCGGCCGCCGATCTCGATGGTCTCGAGCGTGCGAAGCCGGATAGGACAGGCGGTCAGTAAGCCGACAATCAACGCGTCGCGGAAGGCGATCTGCGGTCGCCGCGTCTCGAACCCGCCTGCCGACAGGCGCTCAAGTTCGGCGAGCACGCCGGCATAGATCTCGCTCGCTGGCGGCAGGTCGGTCTTCTTGCGGGCGGCGGGCGCCCAGACGTCGAGCCCGTTCGTCAGATTCATCAGCCAGCGCCAGTCGCGCTCGGGCGCCATCATCGCCAGTACACGCTTCAGGCCGATGATGTAGGTCGCGACAGTCCGGGGCCTGACCGTCGTCATCAGGGCGCGGGCGTAAGCCCTGACCCTCTCCGGCGTCGCGCGGTCGGCGGGTTCGGATGCGGGATCGAGCCCGCCTGTCCTGGACAGCCAGCCGAGCCAGCGGGCGTAGCTCTTGGAGTTGGTCGTGCGGGTCGCCGTACTCCAATGACGGGCGGGGCCGGCGCCGCTCAGAACGTCGCCCTTGATAAAGAGCGCCTCCCAGGCCCTTTGGTCGATCTCGGGCCAATCGGTAAGGCGGAGCGAATTGAGCGTGCGGGTCATCGCTCAGCATCCCTTCCGAGACTTGAGCGGCGGCTTGGCGCGCGTCTCGGCGAGCAGTTTGTTGATCCGCCGGCTGGCCGAGGCGGTCTCCGTGCCGAGATAGTGTTGATAGGTCATATTTATGGATTTATGGCCAAGGCGCCGGCTGACATCGAGCGCCAGTTCGGGCCGCCGCTCGACTACGATCTTGGCTATGATGTGTCGGTAGAGATGCGGTGAAAGTTCGATCCCGGCGTGCTTCGAAAGCGGCTTCGACACCGCATCGCGCATCGCCGAGTAAGAGCGCGGCCCGCCGGTCTCGCCCGGAAAGAGATAGGGCGAGTTCTCGGCTCCCGGCAGCTGTTCTCGATGTTCGGCGACGAAGCGCTCCAGAAGCGCGACGACGTTGGCGGGGAGCTCCAGTTCAAAGTCGGCACGGCTCTTGGTCTCCTCTTCAGAGAACCGCAGGAAGACCCTGCCGCCGGCGTAGCGCAGATTGACGTCGAGGCGGATCTCGCGGAGATTCTTGACCCGGATCCCCGCGAAGATCAGCAACGCGATGGCCAGCGCGCGCTCGACGCCCTTGGCGCGGCGCAGGGAATTGGTCTTGCTCAAGGCGCGAGTGAGTTCTTCGTTAGGAAAGCCCAGAAGCCGCTGGACGACGGCGTCGTCGTCGAACTGTTTGAGACGCTCCCGGTTCCGAACTCCCATCACCGATCCACCCTTCGGCCTGAGACGGGCGATGATCTCATCAATCGCCTCGAGCCGCTCGTCAGGAAGACGGACATAGTCGCGACCGATCACGCGAAGCTGTGTCGCCATCTTGTGAACGTAGTCCGAGCTCTCGCCGGTCTCAGGGTCCAGGAAAGGACGAAGCGCCTGCCGGACATTGTCGCCGTCAAAGAGCACCGCAAGACCCGTCGCCTCCTCAAGTTCGATAACCTCTCCTCGCACCAGGGCCGAGACGAGGCGACGGATCGTATTGCGATAGGCGAGGATTGTGGCGGGCCGATAGGGGCGGACCGGGGCGAAGGGGTCGAGCGGGTCGGCCGTCGCCATCCGCGTCTCCCAGGCGGCGAGATCGGCCCTAAAGCCCTCCGGAAAATCCTCCAGCGCCAGCACAAAGGGTTCGGTTTTGAAAGGAGAGGAGAGACGGATGTCGGGCCAGTCGTCGACCTGCCGGGCGCACATGTTCCAGAGCGCGATCACCCGCTTGCGGATGTTGCGCGGGTCTGTCGAAATCGCCTCAGCCTCCAGCGCGGCCTGAAAGCCGGTCAGCGTCTCGGACGAGATCTCCTCGGGTTGGATTCCCATCGCCGTGCAGTAGCAGGCGAAACGGGAGAGCCCCCAGCGATACTGCCGCTTTGGCGCGGTCGCCAGCAGCGCCTCCCAGGCGGGATTGAGCGGCGCGTCTTTCGTCGCCCAACTCCGGCGCATGCCGAACTGCGCGACCGAGCGGACGATCAACGACTTGATGTTGGCGAAGCGCGCCGGGGAGACGCCAAGCCGCGACGGCGACAGTTCGCCAAGCATCTCGCGCATCTCGGCGGGCCGGGCGAGAACAGCGCCGAGATCGACGTCGCCCTTCTTCTCCAGCGCGCCAAAGGCCGAGCGCGCGTCGCGCCGGGCCGACCCTTCGAGCCGCTCCTGAACGGCGCAAAGAACGTCCGCGAGCGTGCGCTGAGCGCCGCCAAAGATCCCGCTTTCGTCGTTCCTCTGCTCGATAAGATCCTTCATGTCGTGATCCTTTCTATTGAACTACTGTGGTGACGTGAAGTCATAAGTGGTCATGAGGTCCGATTCGTGAAATCATACCACAATAAACTCCGCTCAATATTTGTGGTTTACATTCACGAATACTAAATAACCACTTGAGGGAGGTGCGCGGGCTGAAGGCCAACCGTCTAAGACCGGCGGCTATTGATGAACCGCGCGAGGTCTTCGGGATGAATCCGGATCAGCCGTCCGTCGCGAAACACAGGCAATCCGCCGGCGTCGATCCGGCGGCGCAGCGTCTTCACCGACACGCCAAGAGTCTCGGCGGCGTCCTTGATCGTCAGGAGGCGCGGGACCACGCCCTGGTCAGTCTTCTTCATGGGGAATGCTCCGGTCGTCCGCACGCTCGGCGCGGAACATCTCTCGCGCGGCGCTTTGGCCAAGAAGGCGCGCGAGGGACCGGAGCGCGTCGTCGTCGCGCGCGTCAGCGTCGGCCGGGATCATCCCCGTCCGCTCATCCGCACCCTTTTGCCGTCTGTTCGCCACTTCGGATCCAGCGCTCTGGCCGGAACGTCAGGATGACGGTCGGCGCGGGAACAGGAGGCCGTAGGCGCTGAACCAAATCTATGGATCAGAAATTCACGCCGAGTTGAAACTATTGACAGCCATGCGTCTTCAGGTGGTCTCTCCCCCGTCTTCAGAAGCGTTCTCGGCGGTGCGCTTAATGCGTTTCCAGCGGTTTCCGACTGCTACTTCAGAGGATTCAGTGGGATCGACGTATGGGCGAAGCGCTAGAGAGGCGAACTGAACAAAGCGGCTGCTTGGCCCGCCGCCATCGCCTGCCGAATGGGGCAGGATGTAGATGTCGTGGGTTGCGCCCGTCGCCCTGCAGTAAAGTTCGGCGATCTCCAGAAGGAAGGTATCGATCTCGTTTTTGTGCGGCCGACCGCGGCGTAAAAAGCTGCGATGATACCTGGCGAGGTGCGCTATCCGTTCCAGCACTTCGGCGCGGGTGCCCACATCGAGATCCGCCCAAACGAGGTTGCCGAGATCGCTGGGACGGCCCGCCGCGCGAGCGCGACGCGAGCACCATTTGGTTCGCAGCCGGGCCTTCAACGAAGCCCAAGCGGTGGAGACTTGGCGCACCGCCGTTAGTGGGTCCGATGTTCCGAGCGCGGCTTCGAAGGTTTGCGCCAGATCACGATGCGTTGGGTTCTCCGCCGTCGCCAGTCGCCACGTCTCGGTCTCCTCGATCGCGACCTGATCGCTATCGTCGTCGACATGCGGCACGACGAAGAGAGAGGCTCCGATCTCAGCAAGACAGACCGATAGGGCTTGGCGTGAAATCGGCTTGACGTTCGCTGCGGAGGCGCGCGCAATGATGCAAATAAGTGCGTCCAGGTCATTCTCGCTGATGGTCAAATCGCCGTCCTTGATCCGTCTCTCGTTACACTGCGGACGCTTGACGTCGATGACTAAGCGCCAATCAAAAATCGCCAACGCTGACGAAAGAAGCCTAAATCGACATTCCGCTGCACGTAGGCTCGGAGCAAGGTCAGATCTCGTCCACGAGCGATGTCAGATCAGGCGTGGACATCGGCAACTTTCCGTCGGCCGCACAATCGGCCGCTTAGCATCAGTATTGCGGCAGCGCGGCATCGGTTCCCGGAAGCGGCCGTTCGAGGCCGGCTGCTAGGCGAAAACCGTAACCGGTCGTTCGCAGCGCCCAAGTCGGACGTCTCACATGCGGGACTTAGCCGCTGTTGGGTAATGTCTATAATCAGCGCTACGTCTCGTCAGCGACCTTCAACGCGGCGACTTTTAGGGATGTTAAAAGCTGTAAAAGATGCTTTCGGCTGCTAGCGTTGTACTTGGCTCCCGAAGCCGAGCGCTGCACGAAGTCAGCAAACTGGTCCAGCGTCAGACCGCACTTTTCGATCGCGTCTTTGTAAGGTTCTAGAGTCCGCTTGAGGATAAGTCGGTTGCGCTCAGCCGCAGCCGCTATCTCCTTCTGACTGGAGGCGTTGAAGCCCGCGACGATATCTTCGGCGTTGGGCGACGCGTTCAAGAGATCAAAGGGTTCGATCGCTATGTGCCGGAAGATCACATCCAGCCGTTCGCCCAAATCGATTGCGTTCTGCAGGCCTGCATCGATCTGAGCCGTAGATCGATCTGAAAACAGCCGGATCGTCGCCTGCAATACTTCATCCTTGTTTGAGAAGGTGTTGTAGAGCGTCTGGCGCGCGATGCCGGATTCAACAGCGATGTCATTCATGCTGGTGCGCTTCACACCGTATCGAGAGAACAGCCCGACCGCCGCTTCGATGATCTTTTCTTCTCGTTCGTTCATTTCGACATATTGACAAATGGACGCCAACTGTCAATATAGACAGAAATACGAATACTGTCCATATGTCGAAGGAGCGAACATGTCTGCGCACACCCAAGGAACAGCCATCGTGACTGGCGCAAACCATGGCATTGGTTTCGAAACTGCAGCCGGTCTGGCGAAGGATGGCTGGCATGTCGTGATGGCTTGCCGTTCCGAAGCCAAAGCGGAGGAGGCGAGAGCCAGAATCGTTGAACGCGAGCCAGCGGCCAGTCTGGAAATCATGCTGGTGGATCTAAGCGACTTTACGTCGGTGCGTTCATTCGCCCGCGATTTCCGAGCGCGCTTTTCGCAGCTTGACGTGTTGATCAACAACGCGGGTCTTCTGCTTTATTCTGCGCAGACGAATGACGACGGGATCGAACTGCAGTTCGCAACCAACCATCTCGGCCACTTTCTGCTTACCGCGCTTCTGATTGATCTGATGCCAGACGATGAGGCGTCGCGCGTCGTCGCGCTCTCAAGCGTTGCCCACAAAGGCACCAACATTCACTTCGACGATCTGACGTGTGGCGGAGATGGCGGAGTCGCCTATGGTCAGTCGAAACTCGCCTGCCTTCTGTTTGCGGATGAGTTGAACCGACGCTTGCAATCGTCAAATCGCAAGCTCAAGGCGCTGGCGGTGCACCCCGGTGGCTCTGATTCAGGCCTCTTCGGTGAAATGGGCCGATTGCAGTACTACACACTCAAGGCGCTATCGCCGCTCTTCACCCATTCAAACGCTTCGGCAGCTAAACCCGCCTTGTACGCCGCATTGGCTGGCGACGTCGCAGGTGGCGACTATTACGGCCCGACGGGCATGATGGAAATGCGCGGCCCGGTAGGGCGGGCCAAGCGAGATCCAATCACTCAGGATAAGGGCATCGCTAAGCGGCTGTGGGAGTTGTCCGAGGAACTCACCGGACAATCGTTCACGCTCGATGGAGCCGAATAATGCCCGATCTCATGGACCGGTTATCGCAAGGCTTCAGCTATCTTCTGCTCCTCGCGGCCAGTATCATGCTTGGTTGGGGTGTTCTGGGCTTCATTGAGTACTTCACCGGCGTGACCCCGCCTTTCCCGCTGCAATACGCAATATTCCCCAGCGGCATACAGTTCATCCATTGGCTGCTGATCACGCTGTCCGGGTCCGTATTGCTGATCGGCTACGCTGTGCGTTGGCGATATACGCCATTGGCGATGATCCCGATCTTCGCAGCACTCGCCACATTGTGCGCCGTAGAGACATTCGATTTCATGCAAAACCCAAGCCGCTACTGGGACCTTGTCCGTGAATGCGCGTACTACGTTCTCATCTCCATCTACCTTTTGCGATCGAAGCGAATGCGCGCGCGCTTCGGTGAAGTGAAGGTCGTTGCATACGCGTAGCTGGAGTAAAGTAGATTCATTCGGCCCTATGCGGACCTCGAGCCAATGCCTGAACTTCGCTATTGCACACCCCTGAACCTGCCTTTCGCAGCAGTTGCGAGGCGCTGCACATCGATAATGACGGGAGTGCGGACTAAGCGGTCAACTGAGTCTTTCTGTCAGATGAACGGGGATGACCCAAAGCGGACGCTCAGCCAAAACACAACCAATCACTGCTTCGAGCCCGAAGCCGGGCAAGACAGGACCCATCCGCTGCCCCAGCAAGAGAAAGGACCCGGCGCACTGAAGCGCCGGGCAAGGGCTCCGTCCGCTGGGACGCGGGAATTCAGTTTGTCGCGATCTGACCCGTGGTGAAGAAGTGGGTCTCGCCCGAGCTGTCATCGACGCCGTCATTGTCGGTGACCGCGTAACCATTGCCCGCCGCATCGACCGTGAAGCCTTCGATCTTATCGACGACATAGCCGTTCGGCGCGGAAAGGTCCGGGATGAAGTCGCGCACCAGTTCCTTCTCGACCATCGGCAGGTCGCCGCCCAGCGCGGCGGGCTGCAGCGCCGACAACGGTACGCGATAGAGCGCCTTCAGCTGGACGCGGTCATGGATCTGGTTGTCGCGCTCGATGATGTAGACGTGATCGCCATGTGCGGTGATCTCAGAAAGGCCGACCCAACCCGTTTCCGGGACTTCGATCGGATAGCGCACTGCGCCCCATTCCTGGGTCTCAGTGTTATAGGCCACCAGCTTCACGGTGTTCTTCGGATCGTCCTTCCAGCCGCGCTGAATGGCAATCCACAGCGTGTCGTCGATCATGGTGACGCCTTCTGAACCGAAGCGTTCCTCCACCGCCAGCAGCTCGGCTGGGAAGGCGACCTCTTTCTTGATCTCGCCCTTAGCGTTCACATGGTAAAGCCCGTGCGGGATCATCCGATCGGTGCGGCCCTCGGAAGCCAGCCAGAAGCCGCCCTTGCCGTCCGGGGTGATGCCCTCAAGATCCAGCTTTTGCGCCGGGGCGCCGCCGCGGGAGACCGGGATGCGGCTGGCGATGACCGCAGGGCTCTGCGTGGCGTCGATCACGAAAATTGAGGGCTGCATGCCATAGAAGCTGTCATTGACCGCATAGAGCTTGCCCGGAGTTTCAGGATCGGAAGCCAGACCAGATAGCGCGCCCCAACCGATCGGGCGGTCGCCGTCCATGATCGAGCGGATCGACGGATAGGACGGCGCATCCTCGCCCAGCGCGAAGATCATCGCCGAGGCGCGGGGGCCGTTATCCTCGATCAGGTCTTTCTCGTTGGCGACCACCAAAAGTCCGCGCTCGGGGATGCCGATGGCGCCTTCCGGCGCGATGCCCGAGGGCAGCATCTGCACGAATTCCGGCGCGCCATCCGTAGCCTTGTAGACCGCGACCAGCGAGGACCGCTCTAGCAGCACGAAGATATATGTATCGCCGCCATATGCAGCGATTTCCAGACCCTCGGGCTCCACGCCCTTGTTGCCCGAACGCTTCTCCGGGTAATGGCCAAGCATCGCCGCTTCGTTTTCGACCTCTAGGCCGCTCTCGTAAAGTTCCTCACCTGTCTTGGAGAAAATGGTGAAGCCGCGCGAGCCGCCATTCCAGTCGCCCTCGTTGGCGATCACGATGCGGTCATCGCCTAGCCATTGAACAGCGTCAGGTTCGCGCAGGCGGCCCGGCTGCGAGCCGTCAAAAGTCAACGCGCGCTCCTCTTCGAGGTCCACATTCTCGAGATCGACCGCTCCGGCCGAGAAATGAGAGAGGACCGCACCGTCCGAGGCGAGGACGACGATGTGATTGTTCTCCTGCAGCGTGACCGCGATCTCGCCCTTGGAGTTAACATCGACGAATTCCGGTTCCGGATCCTCCGGCGCGATGTCGGCCAGGCCAGTCACATCGGCGGTGATGATCCCATCGCACTGCATGGCACCGTTCGAGACCGGCACGATCTGCACCGAACCACCGGGCAGCTGCGGCAGGCCACCCTCACCTAGATCCTCGTCACGCTCATTTTCGATGGCGACGACGATGAAGGATCCGTCAAAAGCCGTGGCCGTGGAGTCGGGCTGGCCCGCCAGATCGCAAGAGCCGGTGACCACTTTCGACGCGATGTCGATGGAGACCATATTGCCCGAAGGCGCGGTGTAGCTTTCAGACGTGTTGACGCCCGCAAAGATCGTGCTGCCGATCACGGAAACCGCTGTCGGCTCTCCATTTAGCTTGATCACGCCCGCGCCCTTAGGCGCACTAGGGTCGGAGATGTCGATCAAGCCGATCGCTTGAAGCGGACTGTCGGAATAGACCAGCGTCATCCCGTCCGGCGTGGCAGCGATGATCTCGGCCGAGGTCTCGGTCGACTTGTCGGCGTCCGCCGGCAGATTATCCGCGATGCTGAACGTGGAGATCCGGTTGAAAGCGTCGGCATGGGCGACGCCTGTCGAAGCGGCCAGCGCAAGCGCGGCCAAAGCAGGCAGTGATTTTCGCATGATTCCCTCTTAGGCGTGGTGGGTTCACGCGTTATCGACATCCGCGATTACAGTTTGATGACGTATTCGCGTCGCTATCGCGACGACCGTCGGATTTCATGCCGGGCCGAATCCACTCGCGATCTGTCGACTTCGGCCGCTTCGCCGCCGCGGCCCATCTATTGCCCCAGAATTTCCGGTGACCGTGGGCAGTCAAATTTGCCCGCCATCCTTGTTAGGGAACGGAGGACCAGTAATAGGGAGTAAATATCACGCGCTGAGGGAGATCATCGCGAAGTTGTGATCGGTCGAGGTTCTGGTTGGACTATGCATGACGCGGATCGACGCGATCCGCGAGCTAGGAGTCGCCGAGCAGCCCCACTCCTTCTGGCAAAAGTTATGGCGGTGCGGGGGCGTATAATGCCGCCCGTGGAAGCTTTATGGAAGTAAACGAAAGCGGCAACAGGCGTGTCAGGTCTAATTAGATCGGCGCCGTCAAGGGCTGGGAGAAGAAGGCAATTTGGATCTCGCTGGCGCCAATCAAATCGGCCCATAGGCGCTGAACATGAGGCCGCCAATCCCCGAAACTCTACTCAGAAATGGCCCAGAACTAGGGGGCTAGACATAAGTGTCCTTCCCCCCTAAAACTGGGCCACTGTTTAGGTTGAGAATGGGGAAGAGAGATGGCTCGAAAACGGCATTCGGTTGAGGACATCCTGAAGCTGCTGCGGGAGATTGAGCTGCGGCTTACCGAGGGAAGCGACGTGCAGTCGGCCAAGAGCCGCTGAACTTGTTACACGGATCGTGCCGCGAAGGATGTCGGCTCCATCGGATATTTCCTCTTCCAGCGCGGTCAGACGCGCAAATAGGTCTCGCGCCTCCTCAACATACCGCCGCCCGGCCTCTGTCTGCCAGAAACGAAAGTATCAACTTCACCGACCGATTTCGGCGACCTGGTAGCCAAAATAGCGGATCGTCTCGATTTTGACGCTTGTGTTCATGATCTTTTTTCGGATGCGGCAGATATGGGTCTCAACGGCGCCAATCCCCACTTCGACCTGGCCGAGACCATAGACATTTTGGAAAATTCGCTCTTTGTGAACCGGTTTCCCAAGATGCGTCACGAGAACCTCCAGTGTTGAGACCTCCTTCGGCGTCAGAGGTAGAGGATCACCGTTGAATGACACCGTCTTAAACTTGCGATCGACGGTTAGCTCGCCGAACCGAACGACATCGTAGACCAAACCATATCTCCGGCGAGACAGTGCTCGGACGCGCGCCAAAAGTTCGTCATGGCAGAACGGCTTTGCCAGACAGTCGTCGGCGCCCTGATCGAGGCAATCAATTCGACTTTCCGCACAATCGACCGACAGCAGTGCGATGACTGGCGTCGCCAGACCGCGGGACCTTATGGTCCGGACGACTCTTGAATTGTGTAGCCTGTCGGTTTCCAGATCGATGACCGCTACGTCGTAATCACATGTACTTATAGCGATGATCGCCTCTTCGATTGACGAGAAACGGTCGATGACTTGAGACCGAGTCGCGAACGCGCGCTCAATGGCAGCCGATTGCTGCGATGCCGCAGCGATAAGAAGCACACTCATTTTCTTACATCGCCCCGCGTGGTGTACCCGAACATTCGCTGCGCATCTGGAAATTTGGTCGCCGGACTACGCCCTAAACACAAGTCAGCGTGCGATCCGGCGACCCAGGGAGAGGCGTTGCTTATGACGTCGGATTAGCTGTGGCTTTCCGCTTTCGTTTGATCGCCTTGAAGATCGGCCAAAGGACCATGCCTATGGTCGCAATCACCAATACGGCTGAGATCGGGCGGGTCACCAATTCGGTCACATCTCCGCGGCTAATCAGCAGGGCGCGGCGCACGCTTTGTTCAGCCATGGGACCAAGGATCATGCCCAGAATGATAGGGGCCAGCGGAACGTTCACCTTCTCCAGGACGTAGCCGGCGACGCCCGCTACGAACATCACCCACAAATCCACCGGACGACCGTTGATGACGTAAACACCGACGCACATCAGGATCAGAACGGACGGTACGAGCAAGACGCCGGGCAACCGCTGGATCTGAGCAAAAACACGAGTCGCCGCCACGCCGCCAACCAGGAAAATAAGAATGGACGTTAAGAGCATCTCCATCATGAAACCGCCGACGAGTGTTGGATTTGAATGGAAGAGCTGCGGTCCAGGCTGCAGGCCGTGGATGGTAAGTGCGCTTAAAACCAACGCGGCGACGACGTTGCCAGGAATACCAAGTGAGAGCGCCGGAATCATCGACGCTGCATTGTCGGCGTTGTTGCCAGATTCAGCGGCGGCCACACCTTGAGCATTGCCCTTGCCAAAACTGTCTGGGTCGTCCGAGGCGTTCTTTGCGGCGTTGTAGCTTAGGAAAGCGGCGATATTGCCGCCTGCGCCTGGCAAGATTCCGACGCTGATCCCGATCGCTGATGAGCGAAGCCAAGTTGGCACAAATCTGCGCAGTTCGCCCTTAACAAAGGGCACCGCGTTCAAACGCAATTGTGATGCGGAGAGTCCTTTTAGATCGCACTTTTCGGCCTGTTGAAGAACCGGCGGCAAAGCGTAAAGCCCGACTAGTACGACAATCAAATCCAGGCCGCCCAGCAGCCATGTCTGGTCGAACGTGAAACGAGCCTGACCCGACAAGCTGTCGATGCCCATTGTTCCGATCAAGAGACCTATCGCCGCCGCCAACATGCCTTTGACCGCGTCGCTTCCGACCATCACTCCTACCGAGGCCATGCCAAACATAGCGATCCAAAAATACTCGGCAGGACCGAAGAGCAATGTCACCCGCGCCAAAAGCGGGCCGACCGTCATCAAAGCTATGGCGCTGGCTATGCCGCCGATGGCTGAGGACCAGCAAGCGATCTTCAGCGCCTTGGAGGCTTCGCCCTTTTCAGCCATAGGAAAGCCGTCGAAGGTCGTGGCGATTGAGGCGGGTGTTCCGGGAATGCGCAACAGGATCGCCGGGATCGCACCGCCATACATCGACCCATTATAGATTCCTGCAACCATGGCCAGTGCGACCAATGGGTCCATCGTGTAGGTCAATGGCAGCAAAAGCGCGATGGCCATCACAGGGTTCAGGCCGGGAAGCGCGCCGATGAAAACGCCAAGCAATGTAAGTCCGATCATCGCGGCGATCGGGCCGACAGTCAGTACGGCCTGAAGTGCAGTGATATAGAAATCCATGTTAGCTGCTTTCCATCCGTACGCCGGCCCAGAATTCCGCAGGAAGCGGTTTTTCCAGCAGGATCGAGAAAACGATGTAGACGATGGCGACAAACCCGATCGACGTGACGCTCAGGTAGACCGGCCTTCTAAAGCCAAGGGCCAGGGGTATGGCGAACATCAACATCAGTGAGGAGGTGTAGAAGCCGACTGGCACGACCATCGCGATATAGGCTGCTCCAACGCCCAATGCGATAACCAGCTGAAGTGGCGCGTCGACAAGAGTACGCTCAGCATTAGCCGTGCTACGGACCGCGCGGACCGCCACAATCATACCGAGCACGGCCAGCACCGCGCCGAGCACCATTGGATACGTCCCGCCAGCGCCCGTGTAGGATCGGGCCAACCAAGCGGCGGTCAGCCCGATGACAAGCATCACGAGACCAAGAATGATATCTTGGGTCTTTTCCACTTTAGTTCCCCAGACCCAACGATTTTGACACCGCTGCAAGCGCGTCGAACTCTGCTTTCAGCCTATCGGCAAGAGCATCTCCAATCACAACGTTCGGAACCTCGCCTTTCGTCGCTAGAAACTCGACATAGGACGGATCGTTGACCGACGCGTCGATGATCGCGGCCAGTTTTTCGACGATGGCGGGATCCATTCCCTTGGGACCAAGGATCGCGCGCCACAACAGGGTTTCCTCACCACCCAATCCAAGCGCTTCGAGGCCAGACGCCTGCGGCAGGGCCGGCACGTCCGCGGCGGAAGTCACCACCAAGCATTTGGCCTCATTATTCTCGACATAGGGCAGGACCGTTGAAATCGAACCGCCATAGATATCGACATGGCCGCCCAGGAAGTTCTGCAGGGTCTCTCCCGCGCCGCCAAAAGGAATCGGCACCGCCTGGATTTCTTTGGCCTGAAAAATGCGTTCGGCCGCCAATTGCATGGTGCCGCCGATACCGTCATTTCCGTAGGTGTATTTTGCAGGATTGGCGGCGAGTTCGGCCAGAAATTCCTCGCCCGAGTTCGCCGGAAAATCTGGGCCGACGCAAAGCACGTAAGCGGTTTCGGACGTGGAAGCGATCGGCGTGAAGCTGTCGATGCTGTAGGCGACGTTCTGCACCTGCGGAACCGTGGTCAACGGGCTGTTCCATGTCGCGAACAGCGCATATCCGTCGGGATTGGCTTGCATGAACTGAGAGGCCCCGACAGAACCGCCACCGCCGCCGACATTGAGGACGGCAATGGAAGTCCCCAGTTTCTCTTCAAGGAGGAGCGCCAGCTTTCGTGCGCTGGTGTCAGTTCCGCCGCCGGCGCCTGCTGGAATCGTAAGCTCGATTGGACGTTCCGGATATTCGGCCAAGGCGGGCGCGGCGATGAGCGACGCGCCAAGAGCCGTAAATCCGAGTATTTGGATGAATTTCACGTTTTCCTCCTGGTTTTCTATTCTCAACGAACTTCGGTTTGATAGTGATATTGATCCGCCCGCCCGCGGCTTCGCCGCCACTCAATCGGCTGGCCGTCGTATCCCAACGCCAGCCGATCGATGACGATGACGGTAGCGCCAAGGGGAACTTTCAAATGGCGGGCTGTTTCAGCGCTGGCGGACTCCGCGGTTAGCTCCTCATTCGCGCGTGTAACGAGTTGGCCGTATTTGGTTTCGTAGATTGCGTAGAGAAGCGGGCCGATCTCTTCGGCAGGTATCTCCACGAGATCCGGCATGGCCTTCTCCGCGACCCAGATTTCCTCGTGGAGAACCGGTTCATCGTCGATCAATCTTAGCCTGCTGATCGAGACCGCCCCCTCTCCCTCTCGAATGCGGAGCTGGCTGGCGATATAGCTCGGCGCCGGCTCTCGCTCTCGCCGCAGGATTTTTCCGTCGGGGATCACGCGGCCATCATTCGCCGGCCGGAATCGAAAGAAGCGCTGAAGCGAGCGGTCGAAATTGGGCCTCCGCACAAATGCGCCCTTTCCCCGGATGCTTTCAAGCAGACCCTCATCGACCAATTCCCGCAACGCGCGCCGCGCCGTTCCAGGCGCCACCCAATATGTCCCCGCCAGTTCGTTCTCCGATGGAGCGCGTTCACCAGGACGCCACCTGCCCGCGGTCACCTCTCGACGCATCTCGTCCGCAAGGCGCTGGTAGAGCGGCAGGCGCTGGTCACTTTCAGAGGACCAATTTTGCATCTTGGCGAATCTCCAATCTGGTCTTATGGTTCTATATAGAACTAGATCAGTCAAGGACGAAATGATGCATTTGACGGGCGCCAATGTCTTGATGGGAGGGGTCGAGGGTCGGCTCGACGGTCACGCTCATGTTTTCAGAGCTGACCTGCCGATGTCGGGAGTTCGGCGATACACGCCAAGCTACAATGCGACTCTGGCTGACTATGTGAAGCTGCTTCGCAGCGCGGATTTGGCTGGCTCAATCCTTGTTCAGCCCAGCTTTTTGGGCACAGACAATTCGTTCATGCTAGACGCATTGGACGCCGTCGCAGAAATGCCGGATCTGACGTTCAAAGGAGTCGTCGTATTGGATCCAGACGAGAATCTTCCTGATCTCGACGCCATGAGCGCCGCAGGCGTCATTGGCGTTCGCCTGAATCGCGTTGGCCCGATGGGCGACCAACCGCTTGATCCCGACGCATGGGGACCGCTTCTTCGCCGGGTTGATGATGCCGGTTGGCATGTGGAGGTGCATAGCGAGGGCGCTCGTCTTGCGCCGATCCTGAGCGTGCTGTTGGACCGCTGCCGGACAGTCGTCGTGGATCATTTCGGCCTGCCGGATCCTCAAAACCCACTAGCCTGCCCAGGTCACAAGTCGATCCTGTCGGCGCCTAATGGCCGCGTGCTTGTCAAAACCTCCGGCCCGTATCGCGTTTTTCCCAAGCTGCTCTCTGAGCATGCGGCCGCGCTTTGCACCCCGATCTTCGATAGCTTCCTGAACGGATTGGGTGCAGAAAACATGCTCTGGGGAAGCGACTGGCCGTGGACTCGGTTTGAGAACCACCACAGCTATCCGGAGGCGCTAGACTGGGTCGAACGATGGCGCGAAGCCGCATAAACTTAGGATGCAATGCTAACCGATAGCGTTTAGCGTCAATCCGTGGGCTACTACTGGATATCGACACGATAGTGGAATTGATCGGCCCGGCCGCGAGTGCGACGCCATTCCAACGCCGCCCCATCATATCCTTTGGCGAGTCGCTCGATAACCATCACAGGCGTGCCAATATCTACATGAAGATGTGCCGCCGTCTCGTCACTGGCGGCCTCAGCGCTGAGCGCCTCCTCGGCGACGGCGATCAACTGGCCGCATTTGGCGTCATAAACGGGATAGAGCAGCGGCCCGACGTCTTCGGCAGGAATTTCCAGGAACGCCGCGAACCGCGCCTCTGGCAGCCAGATCTCCTCTACGAGAACCGGTTCGCCGTCTATCAGGCGGATACGTGTCATCGAGATCGCATAGCCCCCGTCGTCCAACCCCAGACGCGCTGAGACGTAACTGGGCGCGCGAGCGACGACACGGTTGAGAATCCGACTTGCGGGAACAGCGGATTCGCCATGCGACCCGCGGAATCTAAAGAAGCGAAACAGCGACTTGTCGAAGCTTGGACGACGGACAAATGTACCCTTGCCATGGAACCGCTCCAGCAACCCGTCCGAAACCAGTTCCGCCAAAGCGCGACGCACTGTTCCCGGCGCCATCTGGTATGTCTCAGCCAGCTCGTTTTCTGAAGGAATTCTATCGCCAGGCCGGCGCAGTCCGTCAATCACTTCGCCACGCAGTTCGTCTGCGAGGCGTTGATAAAGTGGCAGACGTTCATCCCCGGCGATAGCGGCGTTCACAATGATACCTAATTCAATTCACATCTTTGCTTCTATATAACTATAGTCATCAAATCCGCTATGTGAAGAGCGTGCTTCGCTGCGAGATTTACAGGTGGCTGTATATGGCGGCGAGCAGCCGATCGCGACGGCGCAGCAAAGGCCCTTTAGGCTCGACGCAGTCGTTTGCTGCGTTTCGGCTTAACGTCCGCGAAGCGGCACAAAGCTGTCTTTGTGGTGAAGTTTCTTAGGCAACCTATCGCTTGACCAAGTGTGGTGACGAATGAACGATTGGTTCAATAGGGGTGCCATCGTTCTCAGTCATGTGGCGGTCAAAGGTATTGAACCCTGAGGGAAGGATCGTTCCCGGGCGTGCTTCTGAGACAAAGATGTGCTTGCTGTTTTCTGGCGTGGCTGTGATCGAAGTCGCGTCATCCAGAGTGCCTATATAAATACCCAACCTATCGGGCCAGCGCTCGAATGTCAGGGCAAGTTTCGTCCCACATTCAGGACAGAAATGAACTTGAACTTCCTTCCCGCTGCCGTCTGATGGGAGCGAATAGACGGCGGGACAGCCATGAGTGAACTCAAAGGCCTCGCGTTCGAATATGGGCTCGATCATTCGATCCGAACCAGTCGCACGCTGGCAAAAGCGGCAATAACAAATTGTTACCCACAGCGGTTCGCTGCCGGTATCGTACCTTACTTTTCCGCAAAGGCAGCTGCCCGCATGCCCATCCGACATGTACGCTCCATTTCATTTGGCTCAATAGTATTGTCTGTAAGCGTAGCCTGAAACAAACAGTGTTCGCATCTTTTTTTGGACGTCCGATCCGGGCTGATTGTGTTGAAAAACTCGCTCTTGATCGGCGGTCAACTCGCTGATTCACTTCCGATATTGAGGAGGACGGATCGCGATGATGGGGTCAAGGCAGGAGGCGCAATCGGCGCTGTTTTATGAGTTCTCGCTGGAAGATCATGTGCCGCAGGATCATGTGTTGCGGTCGATTGATCGGTTTGTCGATTTGACAAGCCTTCGCACGCACTTGGCGGAATTTTATAGCCACACGGGCCGTCCTTCGGTCGATCCCGAGCTGCTGATCCGGATGCTTCTGGTGGGCTATTGCTTTGGCATCCGGTCAGAGCGGCGGCTGTGTGAAGAGGTGCATCTGAACCTTGCGTATCGCTGGTTTTGCCGCCTCGATCTGACCGACCGAATTCCGGATCATTCCACCTTCTCCAAGAACCGCCATGGCCGCTTCCGCGCGAGCGAGCTGTTGCGTCACGTGTTCGAGGCGACCGTGACGCGCTGCATGGAGGAGGGCCTTGTCGGCGGACAGGGCTTTGCCGTGGATGCGAGCCTGATCGTCGCGGACGTCCAGAAGCAGAATTCCAGCAAACCGGAAGACTGGGCATCCCGAGAGATCGACCCCAATGATGCGTCACGAGCGGTTCGCGAATATCTCGACGCTTTCGGCGCGGCCACGACGGCCAAGTCCAAGTTCACGGCTCATGCGGACCCTGCCAGCCAATGGACGGCGGCGCGGAAAGGTCCGGCGTTCTTCGCCTATTCCGACAATTACCTGATCGACACGGATCATGGCGTCATCGTGGATGTGGACGCCAGCCGGTCGAACAAGTCCGCCGAGGTAGGCGCGATGCGCAAGATGATCGACCGGACCACAGAGCGCTTCGGCCTGAAGCCGGATTGGGTCGCCGCTGACACGGCATACGGATCATCCGACAACCTCACCTGGCTGACAATAAAACGGCGGATCCTCCCATTCATCCCGGTGTTCGACAAATCGGAACGCAAGGACGGAACCTGGTCCCGGTCCGACTTCACCTGGGACGAGGACAACGACCGATACATCTGCCCGGAAGGCAAAGAACTTCGTCACACGAGACGGCGATATTCCGATCCCGCTCGGACAGCGCCAAGGCTGAAAGCGCGCAAATACAGGGCGTTGAAAGCCGACTGCCTAAATTGCCCTTCCAAACCGAAATGCTGCCCGAACACCGATTTGCGCGCCATCAACAGAGAGAAGTATGAAATCGTCAGGGATTTCGTGCGGCGCTGCACCGCCTCTGAATTCAACCCAACAGCGCAGAAGCGGCGCAAGAAAGTCGAGATGCTGTTCGCCCACCTCAAACGCATCCTCGGGCTGGGGCGGCTCCGATTAAGAGGACCCTGCGGCGCCCAGGATGAATTCACCCTCGCAGCGACCGCCCAAAACCTCCGGAAACTGGCAAAGCTCAAGCCGATGGCGCCCATCGCCGGATAAGTGGGCGGGCTAGGCGCAGATTATCCAAAACGATCAGCCCGATAGCTGAAGCCACCCGGCCAAAATCCAACGGCTTTTTCAACACAATCGGCTCGACTCGGTCATTCGCTGCACATTGCACGGACGTCTGGAGTCGGGACAAAGCTGCCATTCAGGCCTTCTCAGCGAGTTCCGTACTTCTAGTCTGCGCGCACATCGTGGTCTAACGATGCCGTTTCCTAAATTCTGATAGCACTGTGTTTGCCATGGCAATATCTTGCGCCGCAATCCCCGTTAAGTCCGACACGGTGATCTGGTCAGGCGCTGTTCTTCCTAAACTGGCGTCCGTCAGCACTGCGCCGATCTCGTTCAGGCTTTCCACGACTATGGTGCCTTCCCCGACAGCGTGCGACACCTCCCCATGGTCGACGCATTGCGCTATCTGATCGACGGCGACCACCTCGGCGCGGGCGACGAGCGTCGGGTCAAGTTCCTGCTTACCGGGGGCATCGGCGCCGACAGCGGTAATGTGCGTTCCGGACGCCACCCATTCCGACTTGATCAGGGGAGCCCTAGATCCAGTGGCCGTGACTACTATGTCCGCTCGTCCGACGGCCTGTTCCAAGTCGCTGGCAGGGGAAATATCCCAACTTCCGGAAAGCGATGCCACCAAGGCCTTGGCTTTCGATGGGTTTCGACCCCAAATCTCAAATGAAACTGCGCCGGGCAGAAGAGCCGCATGCGCCTCCACTTGTCGTTGCGACTGCGGGCCGGTCCCGACGATCAATACTCGCTTGCTGTCAGCACGCGCCAGCAGCCGAGACGTGATGGCACCACCCAACCCGGTGCGGATGTCGGTCAGCATCATTTCGTCGTGCAAGACTGCCTCGACCCGCCCGTTGGTCGCCGAAAGCACCAGAATGACCCCATTGCCGGAGGGTAAGCCAAGATCCGGGTTTTGAGGGAAACCGGTTGCGATCTTGACCACAAAGGTGGGTTCGCCCTGAATGTGGCCATACTTGATGTGACAGTCTGCGGATAGTTCGGGAAAAACAATGTAGCCCACCGGCGGCAGATTGATCCTGCCAAGGCTCGCGGCGCGATAAGCGTCTTCAATCGCGTCGGCGGCTGCGGCCATATCGATAAGGCCTTCGATTTCGTCTCGACCTAAACTAATCATATCTCGACCTCAAAAGCAGAAAACCCAGCCCATGCCAACACTTCCCGACTTTCGACTGGAAACGCATTTCTCGAAATGGGAATTCAAGGCGCGCTATCACATGACTGCGTCGGACGCGGAAAGCATGTCGATGCGGGACTTGCTCGCCATGGCCACCCCAGAGGAGCGCGAGGCGTTCGAAGGCATGTGGCTGGGATACACCGAAACATTCGGCGCCACTGATCTGCGTGAGACGATCGCCAGTATGTACGACCAGAGGTCAGCGGCGGAAATCCTCTGCTTCGCCGGCGCCAGCGAGGGGATATTCGCGGCGAACAATGTGATCTTGGACAGAGACAGCCACGCCATCGTGGTGACGCCCAACTATCAGTCCCATGAAACCCTGCCGGTCGCGATATGCGAAGCGACGGGCGTACCGCTAGACCCGGACGACAACTGGTCGTTCGACATTGACCGAGTAGCGGACGCGATCCGGCCGAACACGCGCTTGGTGACGATCAACTTTCCGCACAATCCCACTGGCGCCATTCTGCCCTTGGACAGGTATCAGGCTCTGGTCGATCTCTGCCGACGGCATGGCGTCTACATTCTGCACGATGAGATTTTCAACGGGCTCGGACCGAGCGATGCACAGCATCTTCCATTTATCGCCGACGTCTATGAGCGCGGGCTGTCGCTCAATGTGATGTCAAAGTCCTATGGCCTGCCGGGCCTCCGTATTGGATGGATCGCCTGCAAGGACGCAGAAGTCCTCTCCAAAATGGAGCGGCTGAAGCACTATTTGTCGATCTGTAATTCAGGCCCCAGCGAACGGCTGACGATGATCGCCCTTCGGAACCGAGAGCATATCCTGGCGCGCAACTGCGCCCTAGTGGACGAGAACCTACCGAAATGGGACGCGTTCTTCGCCCGGCATACTGAATTGTTCGATTGGCGTAGGCCGGACGGTTCTTGCATGGCCTTTCCCCGCTACAAAGGCGCGGACGGCGTGGAGGCTTTCACAACGAGTCTGGTTGAGGAAAGCGGCGTGCTGTTTCTGCCAAGCACGATTTATTCTTCGGACTTGGGTCCGACGCCTATCGACCATTTCCGCATTGGCTTCGGGCGGTCGAACCTCGACGCTGGTATCGCCGCGCTCGACGCTCATCTCATGAAAAACAAAGTGCGATAACCGCTATTAACGTTGTCGCGTCAGACGGCGACTGCGGGCTCGAAGAGCCCCTTGAAGACCTTCTCGGGAAATGCCAGGTCCGGGTAGGCGAACGACGGCTGCCGCTCACTGGCCCAATTCATCAGACAATGGACAATTGCAGCGTAGAATTGGATAGAAGTCCATTTGGGGAAACTGGGCAAAGTCACAGGGTCGACCCTCGGGATGATTGGCAGTCTCCAACGCGCTTAATCGACGGAAATCGGGGGGACGCCAGTCGGTTTCTTCCTAGCTGTTCGGATCAGGTCCAGCTAGAGAGCCGAATACCTATCGTTCAATCGGATATTCTGAGAATTCCGATTAAATCTGCTTCGGGTTCGGAGAGTTAGTTCGCCGCGATCTGCACGATTGTCATCCGTTGGGTCAAACCTACGCCTAAAACGCTCTGACCGCCAGACAGCGCGGCAAGGCCAGCGATCGATGCTCGACTGGTGGCTACATTTAGTCCCCGACCGGGGGCGGGAGGTTCAGCATGGCGTCGCGGACTTGCCGATCGCTGGCGTCAAAGCGCTCGATCACTTGGCGGCAGTAGGGGTTAAAGCGACAGACCTCTTCGAAAAGTCGGTCGTCGCGGCGTACAGAATCGACCGCATCCATCAGATAACCGAAGGAGACGGTGTCGATGTCGGTTCGCTCAAACCCGCCACGAGCAACTACCTGGCCGATGTAGTGGGTGAGAAAAAGCGTTTCAGCAAGGTCCTGATCGTGCGCTTCAGCAGTCTTTTCGATAACTGAGAATCCTACGGCGGCAAGCTTGTCACGGAGACCCGAATACACTTCCGGCGCTAGATTGAGCCCGGTAACGACGATCCGCATGCCGGTCACATCGCCGCCACGCTTGGCGTAACTCTCTGGCCCGAACATGGGATGCATGGAGATGAATCGCTGGACACGCGGCGAATTTTCCAGCAGTTCCATGGTGTATCTCTTAACTGTCGCGACATCGACCACGATGCTGTTGACTCCCAAGTGCGGACCAATCCGCGCCAGCGTGTCAAGATAGGCGCTGATTGGCACCGCCAGCACTACGGCGTCGCAGGCGGCAACTTCCTCCAAGGAGAAAAAGAGGACGCCGTCTGGCTTTCGCCGGGCCGAGTTTATCTTCAGCGACGCGTCTGGGAGATACCGCCGCGCCAGTACATGGAGGAAGGCGCCAAAGTTTCCGTTCCCGATGATTCCAATGGAATGAGGCATGGGTCCTGCGTCGCTATCTTTGCCGGAGCGGTCTGCCTCGCATAATGGATAAGGGCCGGGGGCTCAAGCGGCGACAATGGATCGGTAACCGGCTACTATCCAATCATATGTTGAAGTCCAGTGTTAACCACCTCTGGTCGGCGTCAAGAAAATACTTTTCTATTACAAGAGATTTTAAGGAACGCGTAAGAACAATATCATGGTTTTACGGAAGTTGATGAGAGTTTGCTCGTCGTCATCAATTTTTCTCTTGAGGACTGAACCTTCCAGCGCCGTCACCACAAACTCGGCGAGTGTCAATGCGGCCTCATCGTTTCGAATGCTCCCGTCCCTTTGACCGTCTTCTATGCAGGATTCAAAATCTGCAATCCAATCAGCATATAGTTCCCGAAGCGCTTCACGGAACTGGGGCTCGTTCGCCATCTCGTTTGTGAAATTTCCGACAAGGCAGCCGGATTGGCTAACGCTGAACGCTGCAAGATGAGCACTGATGCGATCCAGAGGGCACTGGTCGGAATCTCTGAGTGCAGCGCGCATGTCCTCGGATTGACGCCAGTAGGCATTCAGGACTTCGAGCCCCAGTTCATCTTTGCTTTTGAAGTGGTTGTAGAAGGATCCCTTGGGGGCGCCTGCGTGGTCCACAACGGTTTGCACCCCACTCGCGTGATAGCCAAATTCGTGAAAGACGGCTAATCCGGACTGGAGGATTTTGTCTTTAAGGCTTGGCCTTGGCATCAATCCCTACCTTTTGGTGGTCAGGTGCGGGTGTGACAGCACCCACACCTGACATTTGATCTATACTGTCCCATCAAGAGGTGACGAGGACAATTTTGCCTGTGCGGCCACCGGCCTCGATCAAGCCGTGGGCTTCGGCGGCGTGTTCGAGCGGAAAAGTCTGTTCTACTGTCGTTTTCAGCAAGCCACGCGCCGTGAGGGAGCCAAGCCGAGCGAGCCGTTCCGCGCTTGGTGTCAGGAATACGAGATGGATTTCAGCGTTGAAGCCCCAACCGTCGTACAAGCTTTGCGGATCTGGTTGATCCACAATGCTGACAACCCGTCCACCGGTAGTCAAAAGGCCGAGGGATTTCTGGATTGTGTCGCCACCAACAAGATCGACGATAACGTCATATCCGCCACTTGAGTGCGTTGCGAGCTGATCCCAGGCATCTGCTTCGCGGTAGTCGATGGTCGTATCAGCGCCGAGGTCTTGCAGAATGCCCTGCACATCTTTGCGGCTGGTGGTGACAACTTCAGCGCCGGTCAGACGCCCGATTTGCACAGCAAAGAGGCCGACGCCCCCAGAAGCGCCGTGGACGAGGACGCGGTCACCTGCCTTCAGGCGGCCACGTTCAATCAGACAAACCCAAGCGGTGCTTGCTGCGATTGGCAGAGCTGCGGCATCTACAAAGGACAGATCTTTGGGTTTCTTGGCGATCAGCTGGGCTTGCTCAACGTGGTACTCGGCATAACCGCCTTCGTTGGACAGGATTCGTGTGCTGTAGAACACGTCATCGCCAACGGCGAGGTTGTCAACGCCTTCACCGACAGCTGCGACTGTGCCGGACACGTCTACACCCAACTTGTGCGGCGTCGGCATATACGCCGCGTAGTCACCGCGGCGCACTTGGACGTCGAACGGGTTGACGGCGGCAGCTTCGACTTTGACGAGGACTTCACCGATGCCGGGTTTTGGCTGTGGGACGTCTATAACTTTGAGAACCTCGGGGCCCCCATTCTTTTCGGCGATTATCGCGCGCATAACAAAAGTCCGTGGTTTAGGGGGGAGGGGGATCACGGGCGCCGATCACGTCGGCACCCGGTCTGAGATAGGGGAGGCAGATTAGGTTGCGTAGCGCCACTCTTCTGGAACCCATTGGTAAGACCCGTCTGTACGACGATCGACATAGCCGAAGGATGGGAACGGCAAGTGAGTCGCTGTGACCAATGTGCGATCGTTGGCGGCCAAGTCGAAGATGGTCCGGCGGGACTTTTTGCCGTCTTCTGCGTTCGTGTCCCATATAGCGGATGCATCCGGGTTCGCAAACTGAACAGCTGCGCTGATGACGGCATCGCCGAGGATCAGAAGTGTCTCGCCTTCGCTTTCGACGCGCAGGCCCGTGTGACCAGGCGTGTGGCCAGGCAATGGGAAAGACGAAATGCCGTCACCAAGGTCAGATTCGCCTTTGAAGGTCGAGATGCGACCGTCGTAGACGGATTGCCACTGGCGCGCGATGTCGAACCAGGGCTTCGCGATGTCGATAGCTTTTGCCTGTTCGGATGCGTTGGTCCAGAAGTTCAGGTCGGCTTCGTCGACTAGAATGTCAGCGTTCGGCGCAACAATTTTTTTATCCGAGGTGTAAAGACCAGCCACGTGGTCGGGGTGAACGTGTGTGATCAAGACTTGGTCGATGTCTTCCGGCTTCACGCCGATGGCTGCCAAGTTGCTTGGGAGCAGACCGGCATTTGGTCCGAACAAGTCGCGTGCACCACTGTCAACAAGGATCAGTTTTTCGCCTGTATTGATCAAGTAAGCGTTCACGCCATTGCGCAAGGAACCGGTGGGAACGAAAGCGTCGGTGAGGTAGTCGTCGATGTCCTGTGGGGTGAGGCCGGCCCAAATCTGGTGAGGCAGATCGAGGTAGCCGTCGCCAAGAACGGTGATTTCGAAAGCGCCGAGTTTGCGACGATACACCAGCGGAATCTGGGACCCAACGATTGGTGTCGCTGCGTGTGCAGGGATCACAAGAGAAGTCGCGGCCGCGCCACCAACAGCAGCAGTTGCGGCGGTTGACAGGAATGTACGACGATTGACGAGAGTTTTGGAGGTGTCTGACATGGCGTTTCCTATTGGGTTTCGAGTTGCTCTGTGAAGAATGAATATGACCGGTCGTCTTAACTTTCAAGCGCAAAAAAAGGGCAGTGTGTAACGGTTTCGTGAGGGGTAAGAAATTATATTAAATACAATGCCTTGGGCAAAATCTGTCTTGAGTATTCCGTCTGGGGAGGATGAGGACTGCACTGTTCTCCACCTCCCCCATAAGATTAGAAGTTCGACATAGAATTCTATTCGCCAAGCATGAGTAGCGCTAGCTATGGCATTGGGCGGATCACGAGGGCGAGATGCTCACACTCTTTGAGAGTCGACGAGGGCCTAAATCGGCACACTCAAGGTAGGTTCTTGAACAAATCCAGCCCCCGCAACCACCTTTACCGAACGCACGTGAATGTCTGGCGCTCCAACCGAGTTGCCCCCCGACTTCTTCTGCATTCCCATCGCCACCAACGCGCAGATCTCGCCCTCAAGATCGATCTCCCAGCGCTCATCGCGCCTAATCAGCGTCACCTTCCGAACGAGTGTGCGAAACAGCCCAATCGCCTCGTCGCGAATGGCCGGATCCTTAAGCGCCGTTCCGAGAGCCGCCACCTTCTCGCGATAAAGCTCGGCGAGATTGGGATGCAGCCGCACAGGCGACGGCGGGGGCGCCGCGAGCCGCGCTTCTAGATCCGCCTTCTCCGCCTCGAGAGTCTCCAACTTGGCCATCAGACCCGGGGTGCGCAGCCCGTCGGCGATCGCGTCATAAAGCCCGTCCAGCTTGTCTGCGACCCGTCGCAGTTCCTTCTCGGTGGCGGCTCGGCCCGCCTCTTCGGCGTCGCGATCGCGATTGATCTCCTGGTGATAGGCCGCAATGAAGGCCTTGACCGCTTCCGGCCGCATCAGGCGCTCGCGAACCAGATCAAGGACGAAGTCCTCCAATATCGCGCGCCGAATGCTCTTGCGCTCAGAGCAAGTCCCGAGCTTGCGCGCGTTCGAGCAGGCGAGATAGTCGCGTCCGACGGCGGCGACGCCGCCGCCACAAGCGCCGCAGACCACAAGACCTGTTAGTAGGTGCTTGGACCGGCGGCGCTCCCAGAACCGGCTCGCCTTGATGTTGCGGACCGCCGGCGTGGCGTCGATCTCGCGCTGGCGCGCCTTAACGCGCTTCCAGAGCGCATCCTCAATGATGCGAAGATGCGGAACGTCCTCGATCACCCAGTCCTCGGGCGGATTTTGCCGAGAAACCCGCCGACCAGTCTCGGGGTCTTTCTGATAGTGGAGGCGATTCCAGATTAGCCGACCGATATAGAGCTCATTGTTGAGGATCCCGGTGCCCCGTTGGCGATGCCCTCGGATCGCGGTGTCTCGCCAGAGCTTTCCTCGGGGGCCTGGAATGTTCTCCTCGTTGAGGCGGCGGGCGATCGCTTTCGGTGACCGACCGGCTGCAAACTCCGTGTAAATGCGATTGACGATCTCGGCTTCCGCCACGTTGATTGTTCGGTCGCCGCGCTCTTCGCCGCGCACGACGTCATAGCCGTAGCAAAGCCCGCCGCCGCTTTTGCCTTTCCGCACGCGACCTTCGAGACCGCGTCTGGTCTTCGCCGCGAGGTCTTTGAGAAAGAGCTGGTTCATCGTGCCCTTGAGGCCGACATGAAGCTCGCTGATCTCGCCCTCGGCGAGGGTGACGATACGAACGCCGGCGAAGGCGAGCACTTTGAAGAGCATCGCAATGTCCGCTTGGTCGCGACTAAGACGATCGAGGGCCTCCGCTAAGATAATGTCGATGTCGCCCCGACGAGCGCTTGCCAATAGATCCTGTAGGCCAGGGCGCAGCATCGAGGCGCCCGAGAGCGCGCGATCCGAATAGGCGGCGATCTCACGCCACCCTTCGCGTTCGACACGAGCGCGGCAGAGCCGGAGCTGGTCCTGGATCGAGGCGGCCGATTGCAGGTCGCTTGAGTAGCGCGCGTAGAGCGCGACACGTGTCATCTCTCTCTTCATCATTCGTCCGATTGTGATTGCGTCAGATCGTCGATCGCGGCGTGGAGCCGGCCGACGGCCGTGAGCTGAGTTGCGAGATTGTAATGTCGTTCCGTTGTCTCGTAGGAGGCGTGGCCGAGCACCGCAGCGGCGGCGCGGACATGTTCGGGATCGCGGATCGCCATCATCGTCGCCGCCGCGTCCCGAAAGAAATGCGGGCTCAAGAAATGCTCGAAGGCGTTCCCAGTATGCCGGCGAAAGTTGCACGCCAAGGTATGCGGTGTAATCGACCCACCGCCACGACTGGCAATCCAGAGCGCGCCGGGATCAGGGTAGGGCCCGAGCAGGATCTTTCGCCAATGGTCGAGGTAGCGCCGGAGCGGCGGCAAGAGATCTTCCGGCCAGGATTGGTCGATGGCGACGGAGGACTTGGTCTCGTCTCGGGGAATAACGATCCGCAGGACACCATTGACGCGACGGAGATGACGGGTGAGCGAGAGCGCGGCGAGATTGGAGGCGCGCAGTGGCCGCCAGGCGGCGAACGCAATCATCAACCCGTCGCGATATTGGGTGGCGACGAAGCGCGGCGGCCGTTCCGTTTCGTTCTCCGCTTCTTCCATCAATCGAAGGCCGAGCGCAATCAGCTCGATGGGATCGCGCAGCATCCGTCGCTTGTCGCGCGACGGCGTGTTCGGCAGACGTCGGAGCAGCACAGAAAGGGCGTCTATGGGCGGGCCCGGATCGATTGCATCTAGCACAGCCTTTAGATCTTCGATTCGGATCCGGGCGGTGACCGGCGCTACGCGTGCGCGCACCCAGTTCGCGTATGAGATCAGGCGCTCTGGAGTTACGCGGGCGCGGGGAGGTGTGCTTGGGTCAAGCAACGCCTCATCTGAGAGCCAGGCGAGCCAATGCCCGTAAGCGGAGGCGTATTTGATCCGCGTCTTGGGTCGCCAATGAAACCCGGCGCCGGGATCGTCGAGCCAGTCCGCACCCTTGAGCGCAGCCTCCCAGGCGGCGCGATCTGGCGAAGGCCAGTCGCGCATGCGCATGCACCTGGTCGCGCCGCGCGCCATTACGAACCTCCGGCATCGTCGCGCCGCGCCGCCTGCAGCGCTTCGTCATAGAGCGCGATCGCCCGGTCGCGCTGGAGCGGCGCGTAATAGGAGACTGTCGTCGCAACACTTTTGTGGCCGAGAACCTGGCGGGCGACTTCCAGTGCCATCGGGTCCTGATCAAGGAGAACCTTGCCGGCGACGGCGCGGAATTTATGAGCCGTCACACGCACGCCGATCCGCTTTTGCGTCAGATCGCCAATCTGCTGGCTAAGGAGCCCTGGCTTTTTATGACCGTGACCCTCACCCGGGAAGAGAAAGAGGTTCGGCTCGGCAATGAGTAGTGGGCGGTAGCGGTCTAAATAGATCGACAACAGGGCATCGAGCCTCTCTGGGATTTGAAACTCAAGATCGACATTGTTCTTGACCTCAGCGGCCGAAAATCTGAGGTGGCGCTTGCGGGTTTTGCCCGTTCCGACCCAGAGGATGTGCTGGTCGAGGCTGAGGCTGGCGAGGTTCTTGGGCCGGATCGGCGCGGCTGTCAGGATGGCGATTGCGAGCGCGATCTCGGCGCGCACCGCGTCCCGTCGGCCGATGGCCTCGAGGCGGCCCAGTTCCTCGAAGACCTGGCCCGGCAGATTGATCAGGGCGCGGAGCGTTCGTGGATCGTCAAGATCTCTCAGCACGCGCTCGGTACTCTCGGACATCACATAGGTGTCGATATTGAGAGCGCGTTTGAGACGCTCGAGCTCCTTGATCGCGACTTCGTCGGCGCGAACCCAGCGCCGCGCCGCCGACAGCACATGCGCGAGAAGCGTGTCGAAACACTTCAAGCGTTCGCCGCCATTGCGGTCCTGGATGAAGCGGAGCGCAGATTTTACCGTGCGTGGCTCAACGATTTCTGCAATTGACGCGAACTCGATCGGATCACGGCCGGCGCGCACCGCGGCTGACGCGATGCGATGAAGCGCATTGATGGCGTTGTCGCCGCTGGTCTCGCGCAGCTGTCGAAAATCCGCCTCGATCGAGAGGCGGTCGCCACACATCGCCTCGCGGTAAGCCTCGAAATCCGCCGCCATGCTTATCGGAAAGTCCTCGATCGGCACGCTATAGCGATCCCGGCGATCGGGCACGCTGACCTTCACCTGCGGCCAGCCTGAGAACCTGTCTGACGCTAGGTTCCAATAGCGGCGCGCATCGCGTTGGACGATGTAGGGCTTCTTGGTCAGGGTCTCGCGTTCCAGCGCCTCGCTAAATGAAGTGAAAGCCGCCTCGTCCACGTCGCTCGGCGAGATCCCTTGTGTCGAGCAATAGCGAAGAAATCGGCTAAGTGCGATTTTGAAGGGTCGTTGAGGAAGCGCGTCCCAGAGCGGCCGCCAGTTATCCGCGATCGGCGCGAGATAACGGCCCGGCATGACGCCGAAGCCGAGGTCCGTGAGTGTCCGCCGCAGCAGGCTTACCGCGTTCCGCCAAGATTGGGTTTTGAGGCCGATCTTCGCCGGTACGATCTGACCGAGGCGTTTGCGAAGAAAAGCGGGATGCGCCGGGATCGCGGAGAGCGGCAGGCCGATCGCTCGACCGACCGTACGGACTGCCGAGGCCCGCGCGGCGCGCTGACTGGTGGTCAGTGACGCGATCTTCGGCACGAGCGCCAACACGTCCTCCAGGGTCGGCGTGTTCGGGTCGGCGAATGGGTTCGTCTCGCGTTGTGATGCGGTCTGCATTGACTTGGCTGCCCTCGTGATGACATAAGAAGATATAAGTACAAAAATAGTAAAACTCAATCGAAAAGAATGCGTGGTTCTTTATTAATAAGTAATAATATTTGACGAATACTTTGATGACTTAGAGCGTCAATTGATACCATGAATGGTCATCTCGACCGTCTGCATGAGGCGATAAATCGATCGAGATCGTCGCGGGAAATGCGGATCGAGCGGCCGATCCGATGCACGGGCAACGCGCCATCGTCGATAAGGCGGCGTACGGTGCGAGGTGAGAGGTCGAGTTCATCCGCAACGGCGTCGATGGTCAGCATGCGGTCAGGCATCGGAGTCACTCCTCTCGCTTTGTTCGTTGGCAGCGGCTTGTCCGGCCGAGCGGCCCAGGAGTGCGGCGAGGTCAATCAAGACACGATCAAGGCGAGCAACGGCATCGGCATGAAGCATCTCTGCTTCGCCTTGATTTGGTTTTTGAGATCGAGTGGACATCGATGTCGCCGCATTGTTCTCGCTGGCGTCGAGTGTCCATAAACCTCAGCAGAAATATCGAAGGACCGATTGTTTGTGAATTTTCCCGCATTCAGTCCTTTGCGTTATGCCGACTGCGAACTTGATCTCTCGAAAGCGACTCCGCGGTGGCAATGAACTATTCGCTGGTCTCGGTAAGCTTGTTTGAATGGCGCTCTTCGATCATGTCTTCCAGCACGCTTCGAACGGCTTTCTCGGTTTTTGGCGCATTTGCTCCGTAGGCCGTCGTGTAGACGGACTCCACAAATCTGGAGAAAGGACTGACTTCATCTTGTGAGTCATCGTCATACGTTCGATATGCCTCGGCGCCGGTCAAGAACTCAAAAATGTCCAGGAGAAAACTGACGGATCCGAATGTGTCGACGGACCCCGAAGCTCCTACGCGCAATCGCTGATCCGCCAAGGACTCGATGGCCGGGCGGAGTTCGGCAATTGAACGCTTCAGGTTCTTGAACAGCAAATCAGTGCGATGAACTCGCATCGGGTAGTCGGCGTGTTGGCTGAGGTCGTGTGCCATGCCGGACGCTTCATCACGAAGAAGTCGGTCGAGTTTTTTAACGGACGTCCGCATCTTCCTTGCGGCATCCCTTGAGCGTTTGAGGGATTCCCGCGGATCACTTAGATCAAGGTGTTGAAGGTCGACAGCCGCCCAATGCCGCAATAGGCCACAAAGCGCATCAGGATCGACCGGGCACTTGTTTACTTCCAGTTCTATAGCAATCGCATCGATGGCCTCGTCAGGCATCGCCGACAGGACACGGCTTACAGTGGCCTCGGACGCGCCATCGCACCATGCATCTGGTTGCGAAAAACAGTCCAAGACCCAATCGCTGGAAAACCGATCGCGACTCACGATTACGACGACCCTCACCGTGCATAGAGCTAGATACGAGGATATCATCGTCTGGATGTCGTTGCCTTAAGCGTCGAGCGTTGGCGATTGATCAAGTGGTCACCGAGGCCATCAGGTCCGCTTTAGCGGGGTACGCAGACATCATTCTAGCTCGGTTTGGACTAGACGGCGGCAGGTTTCACATATTGCCCGTTATAGGTTTGCGGTCGGATTCATGAATTGCATGCTCCGCACGTAAGGTAGAACCGTGCCGAAGGTTTGAACCTCGACCTAACCTGGGATTCTCATCGCACTGGCGCAAGCCGGGTCAGAGCCCAAAGTGCGAGTTGCCGCATCCGTCACAATGGTTCGCAATACCAATCATCAGAGTCTTTGGAGGGTCAGTTCGAATTCAAAAACTCTCTGGCATGATCAGTTTTGGCAGCCACAGGACGATTTCCGGGAAGGCTGCGAGCAAGATTAAGATGAACAGCATGGGCGCCAAAATAATTGCGACTTCTCGCAAGACTTGCACGACGTTGAGGCCACCAATCGCCGAAGAGATTAGGAGACACAGTCCATAGGGCGGCGTGACGAGGCCGAACGCCAGAGACACAATGCCGATGATTGCGAAAACGATAGGGTCGATCCCGCCCGCCTGCGCCACCGGCATGAGCACTGTCCCCAAAATGATGATAGTCGGGATCGCGTCGATAAAGAGCCCGAAGATAAGAAACAGGAGCGCGATGATCAACGCCGTGCCCAAGGGGCCAAACTCCCAGGCCGTGATCAGGCCGACGATGAGGCGAGGAGCGTTGTAGAATGACAGGAGCCAGCCAAAGGCGGAGGCCGTGCCGATGGCGAAGAGCGAGATCGCCGCAAAGCGCGCCGTGTCATAGAGGATAACGCCAAGGTCTTTTGGCCGTACGGTGCGATAGACGAACATCCCAAGGATCAGCGCGTAGCCCGCCGCGATGATGGCGCTCTCCGTCGGTGTGACAATGCCGCCCACAATGCCGCCGATCACGAAAATTGGTGTCAACAGGGCGAGCGCCGCGCCTTTCCAGGCCGACCAGAATTCTCCCCAGTTTTGTGTGGCGGTGACGGGGTAGTTGCGCGCTTTGGCGAAGCCGTAAACCGTCGCCATCAAGGCCAGTCCGATCATTAGCCCCGGTATGGCGCCGCCGAGGAACAGCGCGCCGACCGAGACCTGCATGACCCCGCCCCAGACAATCATCAGGATGGATGGCGGAATAATCACGCCCATGACTGAGGAACATGCCGTGATGGCCACCGCAAAGCGGGTGTCGTAGCCCTCTCTCTTCATCGCGGGGATCAGGATTTTTCCGATGCCGGCGGCATCCGCTGTAGACGATCCGGAGATCCCGGCGAACAGCATCGAGACCGCCACGTTGACGTGCCCCAGCCCTCCGGGCAGCCAACCCGTTAGAACCCGGGCCAGCTCAATCAACCTGTCTGTGACCTTGCCGGAGTTCATCAGGTTCGCGGCGAGCAGAAAGAACGGCACGGCGAGCAGGATGAAGGAGTTGTAGGATTGGAACATGCGGTCCAGCACGATGAACGGCGTCAGGCGCAGCTCCAAAAGGACAACCGGTATCGTTGACAGCCCGAGAGCGAAGGCGACGGGGATACGCAGCAAGACCAGCACGAGAAATCCGCAGATCAGCATGCTGCTTGCAGCGCCGGTATCTAAAATCATGATGTCGAGGCCGATCTGTTGCGGAAGGTTGCGATTTCTTGGACCAGCCTGTAGCCCGCGAACACGAGCCAGATCGCTCCTGCGATGGGGACAGAAACGAAAGTGACCGCCAGGTTCGCGCGCATCATGACGGAGCGCTGGTTGTTCCCGAACTCGACGTATTCGACGCCATAGACAACGAACAGAACGGCAAAAATAATGATCGCGATGTGAACCAGTCCGTTTTGCAGAAGTCGCAGGAAAGGTGAGATGGCGTCGGGGGTTACGCGAACGTCAAAATGCGTTCCGTCCCACACGGCGACCATCGATCCGATCATCACGATCCAGACGAAAATGAACGTCGCTAACTCTTCGGTCCAAAGGAAGGTCGGGATCAGGCCGGTGTATCGAGAGATCACCTGCATCGCGACGGGTACGGCCAATGCGCCCATGAGGACGCCCAGTAAGACGCGCAGGCCGCTGCAAAAGTTTTCCAGCACTCTGCCGATCATGTGATGCGCCCCCGAATTAACCCTGTGGCGCGCGACTGCGCCAGGTCACACAGAAAACGGGAGGCGCGCGGTGAGCGCGCCACCCCTTCGCGTTCAGGTTACATCCCGCGGATGTTTTCCAACATTTCGGTGGCGCCAAGCTCGGCGGCGTAGGCGTCCTGAACCGGCTGAACCAGTTCGAGCATCTTCTCGCGGCCTGCGAAGTCGTGGACTTCGATCTGGCCTGCGTCTGCCATCGCCTGCAACTTTTCGCCATCCTGACCGCTTTCAAGCGCACGGCCGAAGGCGCCAGCTTCTGCACCGGCCGCAATGATGGCGGCCTGAAGATCTGCGGGCAGCGCGTCAAAGATCTTCGCGGACATGACGATCGGGCGCACGGTGATCGTGTGCTGCGTCAGCGAGATGTGTGGAGCGACTTCATAGAACTTGAGGTTCTGGATCGAGGCGGCTTCGTTTTCAAACCCGGCGATGACGCCGGTCTGAATGGCGTTGTAGACCTCGTTGTAGGCAATTGCGGACGGGGCGGCGCCCACAGCCGAGAAAGTCTGCGCCTGGATCGGTGCGCCCATGACGCGCATCCGGTGGCCCGACAGCTCTTCCATGTTGGTGATCGGATCAGCCGAGGCGAGGTTACGGACGCCGCCGCCGTGGTAGCCGATTATCACGATGCCGGCCTTCTCGCGCAGGTCATCCTCAAGGGGCTTCAGCGCATCCGACGACAGGACCTCCTCCCAGTGCTCCAGATCGCGGAACAGGAAGGGCATGTCCATCAGCGGGATTGATTCCGAGAAAACAGCCATGTTTGACGGAGCAAGAATGGTGTAATCGACAGCGACGCCCTGGTTTAGGTACGTCACGTAGTCTGACTCGACGCCAAGCTCGCCGTTCAGGCGCAGATCGAAAGCGACCTCGCCGTCGTATTTCTCAGACACAAGCCGCTCGAGCTCGCGCAGCGTTTTGGTAAAGGCATGCTCCTCATCGAACATGCTGGCGCCGCGCAGCGTGACGTCCGCGTTTGCAGTGGAAATACTACCGGCGAGCATAGCTGCTGCGGCGATGGTCCTAAGCGAGAAATTGAACATTGTTTCCTCCCAGTTCAAGTTCAGGTCTTTTTCCAGGGCATGATGGCCCGGGATGGGTGAAATCGTTGCGGTTCTACGAGAACGCAACGCCCCCGTTCACGTCGATGCAGGCGCCGTTGACGAAGCCAGCGCCGTCTGTCGCGAGAAACGCCGCAAGCTCTCCGATTTCCTGTGGCGCGCCCTCGCGTTTCAGCGGGGTGGTCGCCGCAACCTTGGTCCGGACTTCGTCTTTGGTGAAAACGTTATGAAAGTCGGTGTCGATCATGCCGGGGCAGAGAGCGTTCACCCGGATTTTCGGGCCAAGTTCTTTCGCGAGCCCGCGCGTCAGTGTCATGACGGCGCCCTTGGACGTGGCGTAGGCTACCGCGCCCGGTCCGCCTCCGTCACGGCCTGCCAGGCTTGCCAGATTCACGATGCTTCCTTTGTCGCGCATGTGTGGCAGGCAGGCCTTTGTCATAGTGAAAACAGAGGTCAAGTTCAGGTCCATGACAACCTGCCAATGGGCGAGGTCCATCTCCTCCAGCGTCTTGCGAGCGACCAGGCCGCCGGCGTTGTTCACCAGAGTATCGATGTGCCCGTACTCAGCGACGACGGCATCCACGAAAGCCTGAGCGCTGTCCGGCTTCGACAGGTCGACGCTCATCGCCATCGCCCGCCCGCCCGCGTCCATGATCTGTTCGACGGTTTTATCCGCGCCATCCGCGCTGGAATGGTAGCTTACCGCAACCAACGCACCCTTTGCTGCCAGCGCCAGCGCACAGGCCTGACCGATGTCGCGGCCGCCACCGGTCACAATTGCAACTTTTCCATCCAGCGCGAGCGCGGGAACAGAGCTGCAATTCTGAGCAAGTTCAACGTTCATCGTGGTCTCCCTTTGTGGTTTCGTGAAACTTCTCGCAAACTTGGATACTAGTCAACAGTTAATTTAGTGTATCGGGTTATTTTTTTGTCTATATTTCTGACTAGGCGGTGATCTAATATCCTAGTCAACATATATTGGCTGTACTTATCGCCAGCGGTTTGGCACACTGGCTACGCAATGAAATGGGAAGAATTAGATGACGATGGCCTTGGACTTACCCAACAGGAAGACTGGCAGCGATCACGTGTTTGAGACGCTTTTAGGTCAGATTGTCCGGCTGGAGCTTCTCCCCGGGACCAAGATTTCTGAAACAGAGACAGCAAAATCGTTTGGTTTTTCCCGCCAGCCCGTCCGCGAGGCTTTCACACGTCTGGCGAACCTGAACCTTCTACTGATCCGCCCACAGCGCGCTACGATCGTCCGACCGTTCTCGAAGGAGATTATCTCGAATGCGAGATTCGTACGCGCCGCCATCGAGCTTGAAGTCGTGCGCGTTCTCGCAAAGAACCGCGACACGTCTTTGGACGCCGAGCTTCGGACAAACATGCGGGCGCAGCGCGATGTTGTTGCGCGTGAAGATTCGGAAGCGTTTCACGATTTGGACTACCAGTTCCACAAGTTGCTGTGTCAGGCGTCGGGCAAGGCTTTTGCGTTCGACATCATAGCGGCCAACAAAGCGCAGGTTGATCGCCTGTGTATGCTGTCTCTGACCAGCCAGAAGGCCATGGAGACGCTTTACGCGGATCATGAGGCTCTTTTGGATGCTCTCTTCAACGGCGATGCCGATACCGCCGATCGCGTACTCCGGACCCATCTAAACAGGCTGACGCCGACAATTGAGGCGCTGTACACGACGCACCGAAGCTATTTCGAGGGATGAGGCGAGTGCCATGCGACTTTCGCGTGTGCATCCTGTGGACTGGCCGGACGGATTACGAATGCTGTTCAGCTGAGCGGAGCCAACGGAAGGACGATTAGAGATGCGCGACCGTCCCATAATCTTCACTGGCGAGGATACTAACCGTCAGGTGCTTTCCGGTCATCCCGACCCGATGGTAATTGTGCTTCGGCGGGCTGAGTTTCTGATGCGGTCAACCTGTGGCGCGTATTGAGATGCGGTTTCTTGCAATCGGTGAATGTATGGCCGAACTGTCGCCGACCGATCGAACCGGGAATTATCGCCTTGGGTTCGCTGGCGATACCTTCAACACTGCGTGGTATCTACGCAGGATATTGGGCGACGCGCAGGTGGCCTATTTCACTGTAGTTGGCGCTGACGCCCTCTCTGACCAATTGCTCGCATTCATTTCCTGCGCCGGTATAGACACCAGCGGTATACGTCGCATCGACGGATCAACCGTCGGTCTCTACCTCATATCACTGAAGGACGGAGAGCGCAGTTTCAGCTATTGGCGGGACACCTCGGCGGCCCGTCGGCTATCCGACGATCCCGCAGCGCTCGGCGAAGCGATGGCGAATGCTGACCAGGTATTCTTCTCCGGGATCACGCTGGCGATTCTCGACGCGCCCGGCCGCGCCAGGTTGCTCGGCGCCCTGCGGGATGCGCGCGCGAAAGGAAGAACTATCGTCTTCGACCCCAATCTGCGGCCTCGCCTTTGGGCGAGCGCCGAAGAAATGACCGCCTCCACAATGGCTGGCGCGGAGGTGAGCGACATCGTGCTGCCGTCATTCGAAGACGAGGCGTCGTTTTTCAACGATCGCGACGCGACGGCGACCGCGAACCGATACGCGCGCGCCGGAGCCGAAACGGTCGTGGTCAAGAATGGCGGCGACGCCGTGAGTTATCGGAATGGCCAGGAGGGTGGAACTGTCGACATGCCCATCGTGCGGAACGTGGTGGATACGACCGCGGCGGGCGACAGTTTCAACGCCGGTTTCCTAGCCGCATATCACACCGGAAAACCGATGCGGGAGAGTATCTCCGACGCTGCAAATATCGCCGGCCAGGCAATCCGGGGCAAGGGTGCTCTGGTTCCGATCGAAACAGAGGCGGCGACTTCTTGAGGGCCGGCCAGCGACGACAGGCGGCGTTGAAGCCGGTTCCATGAACAGGTCAGGAGATACCGCTACGATCAAATCGTGTCCCAGCTTGGACGCATTGTCTCTCGCATCCGACAACATGACCAAGCACCACGCTCCACGGTGCCGACGAGCGTGTCGGGGCTTGGCGAAATCGAAAAGAGAGTTGAAGAACAATGCGAGAGACTTGGCGCTGGTTTGGCGACTATGACGCGTTCACTTTGGATGAGGTAGCCCAGACAGGCGCAGAAGGCATCGTCACCGCCCTTCATCAAATCCCCTACGGAGAAATCTGGCCGCGAGACGCGATCGCAGCGCGCCGCGCCCAGATCGAGGCCGCCGGCTTCACTTGGGATGTGGTCGAAAGCCTTCCAGTGCATGAGGACATCAAATTGGGCGCAGGCGGCCTGACGCGGTTGTTTGCAAACTACCGCCAGTCTTTGGTCAATCTTGCCGCTGAAGGCGTGCGAACCGTTTGCTACAATTTCATGCCAGTCCTGGACTGGACCCGCACCGATCTTAGCGCCCCAGTGCAGCGTGGCGGAACCTGCCTGCGGTTCTCAGCCGCCAAGATGGCCGCGTTCGAGATTCATTTGCTGGGTCGACGGAGCGCTCGCGACACCTACACGCCACAGGCCGTTGACACCGGAGACAGGTGGTTCCGAGCCGCCTCTTCCGACGACCATGCGACCTTGCTGCATGCTATAATGTCGGGCCTTCCCGGCGCCGTTTCCCGCTATGATATCGACGGCCTGAGAGCGGTGCTCGACACCTATCAGGGCGTCGCACACGCGGACCTGCGCGCAAACCTCGGCCGTTTTCTTCATGAAGTCGCGCCCACGGCGGCGGAGCACGGACTACGCCTTTGCATCCACCCTGACGATCCGCCGCGCGACATACTTGGCCTGCCGCGCATCGTCTCAACCAAAGCCGATATCGAATGGATCATGGCGGCCGAGGACGACCCCGTAAACGGGCTGACCCTTTGCTGCGGCTCTCTCGGCGCACGGTCTGACAACGATCTGGCCGATATCGCACGCAGCTTTTCCGACCGCATCCATTTCGCGCACCTGCGAAATGTGCGCAGAGACCCGGACGGCTCGTTCGAGGAAAGCGCGCATCTCGACGGCGACGTCGACCTTATTATTGTGATCAAAGAACTGCTCGCAACCGAGGCGCTGCGCAAAGTCGAAATCCCGTACCGCGCCGATCATGGACATACGCTTCTCTCCGATGCCGGGAAGGAGTTCCAACCCGGCTACTCCTTGATCGGACGACTGCGCGGCCTTGCCGAACTGCGCGGCGTCATTAAGGGAATTCACCGAATCGGCTCAAACTCAGTGTCAGGCGAGACGTAGGATACCTCGGCAAGGGGCATTGTCAGAAAGATGGGCCTTGAGGCAGGCAGGGGGCTCTCGTAGCGTCCGCGGATGAGTAAGCGTGACCCTTTCAAGTACTTCAAGACCAGCCCCGAGATCATCAGCCTGGCCATCATGATGTATGTCCGGTTTCCACTCTCGCTGCGGAATGTGGAGGATCTCCTGCATGAACGCGGGATCGACGTCAGCCACGAGACCATCCGGCTCTTGACTATACCGCGATCAGAGAACCGCAACCTGCATCGACCGCAATCAGCCTAATTCAATCCTTGCAGAACCGGGGACGTCCACACATGACACCACCATATCAGATCTTAACCACTGCTTTGCCGTTCAATTTCCGCCGCCGCAGCCGCGCCAGCATTTCTGGCACGTCAACCAGAGAGATTTCCAATTCGATTCTCGGATCCAGTTTTCCCTGGGATAGCCACGCCAGAAGCTGATCCAACATCACGGAAAAATCCCGCTGGGTTCGCATATCGCCCGCGCCGTAGGCGCCGCCAAGCGCCACTTCGTGGAGCGACGCGGCATACGCGTATGCAGGGGTTTGTGACAGATCCGGCAAAGGAGCGATTGTCGCTAGATGACCATTGTACCGCAACAGATCTAACGACTTGCGCGCATCGCCAGGATTGACGACTTCCAGCATCGCGTCTGCGCCCTCGCCGTTGTTGTGCGCCTTCACTTCCTCGGTCAGGGTCATGCTGCGGTAGTCCAAGACAACATCTGCGCCCAGATCGCGGACACGGGCTGAGTTTTCGGGACGCGCAAGAGCAATGACGTAGGCACCAAGATTGCGGGCGATCTGGACGCCAAAGCCTCCGACGCCACCGGACGCTCCCTGAACGATGACCGTTTGCCCCTCTTGAAGACTTATTTTTCGGACCAACGCCTGGTAGGCCGTCAGACCCGCGCAGGGCAGCGCCGCCGCTGCCTCAAAACTCACTGCATCGGGAATTCGGCTCAAGACATGGACACGTGTGGTCGCGTATTCTGCAAACACGCCCTGTCGATTGAGATCTCCATGCCAAACGACGCGATCGCCGACCTTCCAACCCGTGACATCTTCGCCAACCGCATCGATTTCTCCCGCGCCGTCCAACCCGACGACATGCGGCGCCCGCCACCACGGCGCGACACCGGCGCAGAGCTTCCAGTCGACCGGGTTGAGCGAAGCGGCGCGCATTCGTACCCGAACTTCGCCCGCTTCGGGCTCAGGCGCCGGCGCATCGGTTAAGGTGGTAGTCGACATATCGTCAACGGGGGTCGAGCAAACGATGGCGCGCATTGGTTCATTCCTTCAAATTGGGCTCCGTGTAGTTTCAAGCTGATCAAGCAGCCGCTCTTGAAGAGCGGCGTCAGCTTGGTAGGGCTTGAATCTGGGTCCTCTGCGGCTGAGTGAGGCTGGTTCGGATTCGTCCGACACCACCGTTCTATATCAACCGCCTCCAGCCTTATTGGCGATCGTCAGTTTGTTACCAGCTTGGAAATCGGTTTTCGAACCAGCCTGGCAGTGTGAAGATAACGAGCTTCTTGAGGCGTGCTTGAATTTGCATCTTGATGTTCAGTTTCGCCGCACTTCCGTCCTGTGGCGTAAACCCTATCGTGTCTTTGGTTTCCTGCATGTCCCACCGCATTCCGGGGTTGTCAGACATCAGATTGAGGGCGGCAAAACTGACGTCTTTGGCGATAACCGCAGACTTAACGCCTTCAAGAAAGTCGCGGTCGCTGAGCCACATTTCTTGCCCCCACCGCCCCATCGACATGTGCGCGCCAGGTTGATTGTCATGGGTCCACTGGGTCCAACCAATCCGCAAGCAAATCACGGATAGACCATGGTGTTCAGCGAAGTAGGCCCCGGTGCGTTCGCAAAATAGCTTGGACATGCCGTATGCGTTGACTGGGCCGGGCGGTGTCTCGCCGTCTAACGGGTCATTGGTAAAGCGCTTGTCGCCGTGGATCCAATTCGAACTGGCGAGGACGACGCGCGATACGCCCAAACGTGCAGCGTGGTGATAGAGGCCGATAGTTGCATCCATGTTGTTACTGACGCTTGAAGCCCAAGACGCTGTAGGCTCTCTATCGCCAGCCAGATGAACGATGACGTTGACGCCTTCCAAATGGGCGGCCCAGACCGGCGGCCCGGTCAAGTCGGCGACATGTATTTTGGGGTGATCGACTGGCCGCATGTCCAACCCGCTGACTGTGAACTGTTCGTCAGCCTCTAGATAGTCGAATAACTTACGCCCCAGATGGCCGCCAGCGCCGGTGATCAAGACATGCATTTCATAAGCTCCAAATCCGTTTCGGCCATTTTTAGCGGAGTATTATCGGTCCAAATGGCGAACTGCTGATCGAACACTGCTGTCGCATTGGGGGCCAGAGTCTGAAGCGGAGCGTGCCATTCCGCCTCGCAATACGGATAATCGCCTGAATTGAAGACTTCCAAAGGATGGGTGTGCGCGAACCGGTCGCCAGCCGTCGGCTTTTTCGTATTGCAGCTCATCCAGACAATTCCGTCATCATGATCAAGACGCAGGAACATGCGGCCGCTTTGATTTTCTATGCCGATCTTGTACTCGCCTGATCTGCTGCAATCGCAAATCAGGCCTTTATTCGAAGTTGAAACAAAACCATCGGGTTGACCGAAGACCCAAGTCGCTTTCTGTAGGCGCCCAGCGACACCGATGCGGGCCCTGCGGTTGATCATCATCACTGACCAAATTCCAACGTCCTGATTTTGCGAACCGGTATTGGTGACTTTGTGCCGGATAGACCATGCGGCGTTCCCAATCAGGCGGATCCCACGTTCGATTTGCAGTCTTGATTGCGGGCAAATGGCGCTTTTAAGGGTGATATGCGCCGCACTGGATCCAGTGATGGTGTACGGACCGGAATCGAGAACGGCGAATGGGGCACCGTCCGGCCAGTTCTTATCGGGAGCGATCCAGGTTTTTTCACCTCCCCACAGGGGAAACCCAAACTGAGGCGATCGCGTCGGAAAGCCTTGCAGGTTCTTTGGATCGGGAATGAGCCCTTCGAGGTCTCGGTTTTGAAACAACAGCGAGCGCCCCTGAAATAAGACATCCCAAAGTCGCCCGCCGATACCGGGTAGGATGACCAATTCCAGGTCGCCATTGGTCAGCGATTTCTGCTTCCAAATGTTGGGCATTAAGTGCTCGCCATGTGGGTGGTTCGGCGCCGCGAGACACGCGGCACCGAATTTAGTCAGACGTGTTTGAACTGTGCGACATTGTCAGCCGTAATCCGCATGACACCGGTTTCGACACGTTCGGGCAGGGGGTTAATTCCCGCAGCCTTCCAATCGGGCAACACCTTGAGGGCATCGGTGTTTTGCCAATGCATCATATGGAAGGCGAGGAAGATCTCCAGATAGGACTTTTGCGCCACTGCGCCGGCGATTGTGCCGTCTTCAATGTAGGGCAGCATGTCATCGTTGCGATCCATCGCGACAATCTTGATGTCGCCCTTTCGTCCGGCTTCCGTGACGGCTATCGCGGCGCCCTTGCCGCTGTCGCCATCGGTCCCGCCAATGCCAACTAAATCAGGATGGGCCTGAATCGCCTGCAGGTAGGCAGTTGGCGCATAGGACGGATCCGCCTTGTCGTTGACGACATCGACCACTTCGATATCTGGGTACTTCTCGGCGAAGACTTGTTTATAGCCCTCGACACGCTCAAGTGTGGACGGCGCCGGGAAGGTGCCGAGAACGACTTTGCCTTTGCCGCCGATAGCCTGAGCCAGCATTTCACCACCTACACGACCCGCTTTTACGCCATTGATGCCCAGAAATGTCGAGCGAGGACTGTCGGGGATATCGCCGATGCAACAGGTGATCGGGATGCCCGCCTCGACAGCGCGTTCGACGCCGGGGGCCAGTGTCGCTGGGTCGCCGGGGAACAGCAGAATGCCGGCAGGGCGGCGCGCGATCAATTCGTCGAGCTGACGTGCTTGGGCGGCAGTGTCGAAGTCCAGCGGGCCCGTAAAAGTGGCTTTGATGCCCATCAGCTCTTCGAGGTCTTTCATCGCGTTGCGGTAATCCACCCAAAATGGGACCTGTGTCACGATCGACAAAAATACATACTCTTTTCCTGCGGCTTGGGCCTTCGCTTGGCTCGACAACGCAGGCAGGCCAAATGCCGCCGCCAGGCCGGCGGCAGTGCCAGCCGTGAGCAATGAGCGCCGCTTGATATAAATTTCAGTCATGGTGATCTCCCTTTGGATCTCTGTTTTTTGTTGGAGTGGTGCGGTTGGCGTGTCAGCCGCTTTTGCTTCGGATCAGCATGTCGAGCGCGACTGCGCTGACGAGCACTGCGCCGATCACGATCATTTGCCAGTAGATGGACACGGCGAGCATGGTCATTGAGTTGTTTATGAGAGCCACAAAGACCACGCCGAGAAACGCGCCCAAAATTGTGCCTTCGCCGCCGCGCAGAGAGGCCCCGCCGATGACAGCCGCTGCGAGCACCTGCAATTCGATTCCGTTTCCTGCGGTCGGCGTCCCGCTCATCAGGCGCGATGCCAATAAAACGCCTGCCAAGGCGGCCAGCATACCTGTCAAGACATAGGCGATGATCCGTACCCGATTGACGTGGATCCCGGACAGCAGCGCGGCTTTTTCGTTTGCGCCAATGAAATAGACCTGTCGAAAGAAACGCGTGTGGCGCACAGCCAGATCGAAGATAACCACGAGTACCAACGTGACGACCACCAACATAGGAATCCCACTGATTGCGGCTTTGCCGATCCAGGCAAATTCAGGTGGAAGACTGGACAGGGAAAATCCTTCTGTCAGCACCAGTGCAATTCCACGTGTGATCGACATAGTGCCCAGAGTCGCAATCAATGGGTTGATCCCGAACCCTGTCACCAGCAGCCCGTTCGCGAAGCCAGCGGCCGCTCCCAGCAGGACGCCACAGATCGCCGCCATCGGGATTGACATGCCGTCCAGCAGCAGCATCGCGACAACCGTGGATGACAGCGCCATGACGGAGCCGACCGACAGATCAAATCCGCCCGAAGCCAACAGAATTGCCATTCCGATGACAATGATAGCGTTGGGGGTCATGCCCACGGCAACTGCGCGGAAGTTGGAGGCGGAAAAGAAGTACGGGTTAAGCCAGGACATTGTGATGATGATCGCGACGATCAGCACAATTAACGCAAGCTCTCGGATATCGACAAAGGCCTTCAGGACCCGCTTCAAGCCGATTTTTTGGTAGGCGTTTTCTGTGTTGAATGCTGCGTCCACGTCAATGCTCCGCATTAGATTGTGAATGGGAAAGGGGGGGTGAAGGCAGCCCGGCGGCCATTTGCAGCAGCGAGTCATCGGTCGCGTCCCTGGCTGCAATCGAGCCTGAAATACTCCCCTCGTGAATGACGAGGATATTCGTTGCGAGCGAGACGAGTTCAGGAAAGTCCGATGAAACCACGAGGATCGCCATTCCAGCCGCGGCGCGGCGCATCAATTCGGTGTGGATTTGGAACTTGGCCCCCACATCGACGCCCTTGGTCGGCTCTTCGATAATTAGCAGGTCAGGTGAGCGCTCCAGCCATTTGGCCAGCATAATCTTTTGCTGGTTGCCGCCCGACAACGCCCCAATCTTTTCTGCTGGTCCGCGTGTCTTGACGCTGAAGGCAGCAATAGCGCTTTCACTCGCCGCCTTGATCGAACCGGCTTTCAAAATCCCCAGCGAAGTATGTTTTCCCATGCTGGCTGACATGAGATTCGCGCTAATCGGATCATCCAGAAACAGGCCTTCTGTTTTGCGCTCTTCGGGGACAAACCCTACGCCTGCTCGCATCGCGGCCCTCAGTGAGGAGAAGCCAACCTCGCGGCCTTTCAAAGTGATGGTCCCACCGTCGGGCTGTGTCAGACCGGCAATACAGCGCACAATTTCGCTCCGCCGTGATCCCAGAAGACCGGCGAGGCCAAGTATTTCGCCTTTGCGAAGCTGAAAACTGACGTCGAAAAATTGCCCATCCTGCGACAAGCTGCTGATATCCAATACGACGTCGCCCAAATCGTCAGATGACCGTTCGACGTCGCCCGGATGCGCACTGCCGATCATTTCAGCCACGACCTGCGCCTGGCTTGTCTCCTGAGGCGGGTGGGAACTGATCATATGACCGTCACGCAAGACGGAAATCCGATCCGAGATCGCGAAAATCTCGGACATGTGATGGCTGACATAGACAATTCCGATGCCGCGAGCCGTCAATTTTCGGAGAACAATGAAGAGGGCCTCGACCTCATCCGGGGTGAGGGCGGAGGTTGGTTCATCCAGCAGTAAAACCTTTGAATTTAGCGACAGCGCCTTGGCGATTTCAACGATCTGTCGAGTGCTGATGGGCAGGCTGTCCACCGGCGCAGTCACATCGAGCGAAAGATCAAACTCCGCCAGCAAGGCCTCGGCCCGGCGCTTTAGTTCTTTCCAATCCACAATGCCAAGCCGCGAAGGCGCGCGCCCTGCGAAAATATTCTCGGCGATAGATAAAGATCCTGCGAGGCTAAGTTCTTGAAATACGCAGCCGATTCCAAGTTCCTGAGCATGGGACGGGCCAAGAATTCGAACCTGGTTGCCGTCGCGTCTGATCTCGCCAGCCGACGGGGCGTGTAGCCCATATAGCAGGCCGAGGCAGGTTGATTTTCCGGCGCCGTTTTCGCCGACAAGAGCGTGTATTTCACCTGCGGCAAGTGCAAAGTCGACGTCTTTTAGGACGACGTTAGAGCCGAAGCACTTTCGAACGCCGTGCAGTGAAAGCAGGTTCGCTGGACGCGCTGCGCCTGAAGTCTTTGACTGACGTGAATCCACTGACTAAATCCTCCCAGATCAATGGTGGCGTCTGATATATCAGATGTCAATGAAGAATATTCCGAGTAAAATCAAACTGCTGAGTGGGAGAATCAGGAGCTGCGATGCTGGGTGCCCGGGCGCGATGTCACCGCAAGTCGAGAAAATACCGAGCCGGTTTTAGTGGTTAAACCCTGATGCTATGGCGGGTTCGCCGAGGCCGAGTAGGTAGTGCGAGTCCGGTCCATATGGATTGCCATCAGCCTTCGGATTTCCGACATGTCGCCGCTCTGAGCCGCTTCGGCGAAGCCAACATGTTCGTCATAAGATAACTTGGTGTGTTGCGGCAGGACTGACAGATGAGTGCGAAGAGCCGCAATCTTTCCGGCGTACCGATTGTAACTGGCGGAAAGGTAATCGTTCTCGCAATTCTGAAAAATGGCCTGGTGGAAAGCAGAGTCGAGCGCAAGGTATTTAGTGTCATCGCCAGATTTTCGCGCCGCACCCATTTCCTTGACGATCTGGCCCATTTCTTTGGCGAGCTTCTTTTGATTGCGCTTCAGAGCGATTTCAAAAGCCGCGGCTTCAATGGCCTCCCGGAAGTCGCAGATCTGGTTGACCTCAAGTTCTGTCAGCGTGAAGACGCGTGCGCCCTTTTGGGGCTCGATCGTGACAAGGCCTTCGTCACGCAGCTGCGCAAAGGCTTCACGCACTGGTGACTTTGAAACGCCGAGTTCGTCCGAGATCCCGCGCTCCGAAAGAGCCTGACCCATCTTCAGCGTTCCATCGACGATCCTGCCCCGCAGATGTTCCAAAGCGAGCTCTTTAAGTGATTTAGGGCGAATGAGCTTCATGGGCACTCCAATTTTTTTGTTGCAAGGTCATGATATCTGATATACCAAGTTCCGCAACCTGGAATATCAGACACCAGATGATTCTTGCATGGGAGGACGGGTTGTCCAGCGCGAAGCTCATATTTGACTGCAAAAACCAGCACGGGGAGGGCATTTTTTGGAATGCCGCCGACGAGTTGGTTTGGTGGACAGATATTGAAGGCCGTGCACTTTGGTCTTTTGATCCGGCCACGTCGCAAGGTCAGCGTTACCGGATGGAGGGCCGGGTCTGCTGCTTCGCGCCGCGCAAGTCCGGCGGCCTGATAGTCGCCTTTGCGGATCGGGTTTCCTTGCTGGATCTGAACACTGGCAAGGAAGAGAAGGTTTGCGAGTTTGAGCCGAACAATCCTGAGACACGCACCAATGACGGACGCACAGACAGGCAGGGCCGTTTTGTAGTCGGAGGCATGAACGAAAAATCTGGGGCAGCGAATTCCTCTGTGATCCGGATTGACGAAAATCGGCAGGTCGAAACTTTGCTAGAGGGCGTATCTTGCGCCAACTCCACCTGTTTTGCGCCTGACGGCGAGACGATGTTCTTCGCCGACACGCCCGACCGCGAAATCCTCGCATTCGACTATGGCGCAGAATTATCAGGGCGTCGCGTATTAGCATCTTTTGCGGATGAGCCTGGTTTACCGGATGGGTCCTGCGTGGACGCGGAAGGCGGTGTGTGGAATGCCGAATGGGAGGGCAGACGCGTCGTGCGCGTCGACCTCGACGGGCACATTGATGCAGTCATAGACCTACCGGTTTGGAAGCCAACGTGTTGCGCCTTTGGCGGGCCGGAGCTCGACACTCTTTTCATCACGACGTCGCGTTTGATGAGCGATGAAGCGACGCTCTCGCGCGAACCGCATTCAGGCGGACTGTTCGCAGTTAAGCCCGGATTCAAAGGGCTACAGGACAGTCCGTTCTGCGGTTGAACACATTGATCAGGGAGGAAAAAATGATCAACTGTCTCAAATCAACGACAATTGCCGCGGTGGTTGCACTTTCGGCTACTACGGCGCTCGCCGAAGACTATCCGACGCCAGTGCCATTGACGGACGGCGCCCAAGCGGCGATCGACGCAATCACCCCGAAGAATGACACCTTCCGGATCGCCTACATGCCGCCGGCCACCGAGTTTAACTACTATATCGCCATCGGTGAGGGCATCAAATCCGTCGCGGCAGAGCAAGGCGTTGAGGTCTTCATGTTGGCACCTCAAAGCGGCGCAGACATCAATGGTCAGATGGGCATGATCCAGGACGTGCTGACCCAAGACGTCGATGCCATCATATTCGGTACGCACGATGAATTTGCGGCCGCACCGCTGATTGAAAAAGCGGTAGATCAGGGCATTGCCGTCTTGATGATCAACTCAGATATCCCCAACTTTCCTACCCCGATCCATGGCGTTGTTGGCTATTCGCAGCGAAATGGCACCCACAAGATCGCGGATTGGGTAATCGAGACCTATGGTAAAGAATCTTTGAAGGTCGGCGTCATCGAGGGCCAACCTGGTTACCACTCGACCGAGCGAGTTGGTGGTTTTCTCGACGGTATCGAGGGCAATGAAAATTTCGACGTCGTGGTTTCTATTGACGGGAAATGGAATGTTGAAGGCGGCAATACCGCCGGTATGGACATTCTGCAGTCCCATCCCGATCTCGATATAATATTTGCGGCAAACGACTACATGATCATTGGCGCGTCTTTTGCAGCCAAAGCATTGGGTCGGACTGACATCGTCTTGCTTGGCAACGATGGCGACACTTCTGGTCTTGAAGAAATCGCGGCCGGGAACGTCACAGCAACTGTCAACACGTCACCCTATCTTATGGGCAAAGCGGCCATGCACGCCACTTTGGACGCGCTCGATGGTACGTATCCTGGCGGTTGGATAGAAACACCAACATCCATTGAAGACAAAGACAGTGCAATCGCTGTGCTGCAAGAGCCTGAAAAGCTCTTCCCACAGCCGTCCAAAGAATACTGAGCCTCTCCCCGTTCCTCGGCGGCGCGCGTTTGCGCCGTCGGTGAGCGAGAGCCGTGTTCCCTTCAATTTTCAACCCGTGAGATGACCATGATGAGCGAAACCACTCCTCTTTGGGAATTTTCCGACATTAGCAAGGCTTACCCTGGCGTTTTGGCGAACGACAAAGTGTGCATCAAGCTGATGAAGGGTTCGATCCATGGTTTGCTCGGGGAAAACGGTTGCGGCAAATCAACGATGATCAAGACGCTTTCGGGCGTTCAGCAACCCGACAGTGGAAGCATCCTTCACGCAGGCGAGGAAGTACAGATTTCTGACCCGCTTGCCGCGCGCGGCTTGGGAATTGCGACCGTCTTTCAAGAATTTTCGATCGTGCCGACCTTGTCGGTCGGTGAGAACATCTTCTTGGGGAACATGCCGCGCTCGCAACTTGGCGTGATCGATTGGCGAAAGGTCAATTCAGAGTCAGCGCGGGTTCTCAGGGAGATGGATGTCGACATCCATCCTGAAGCGATCACGGGTGATCTTTCCGTCGGCGAGCAACAACTTGTCGAGATCGCCAAAGCGATCGCGATGGACGCCAGCATGATCATTCTGGACGAACCAACAGCGGCTTTGGGTGAAGACGAGATTGAGCAATTGCATCAGCTGTTGCGCAACATGCGAAGCCGGGGGACCGCAATCCTCTATGTATCTCATCGCCTTGATGAAGTTGAACGCATCGTCGATGAGGTCACAATCCTGCGCAATGGGCGCGTCGTTAGCGCTGCCGGCGAAACTGAAATCAATGTTAGCGAGATCGTCAGCGCAATGGTCGGCGGCGATGTCGGCGAACACTATCCCAAGGAATACAACGCAACTGACGAAGTGGTTTTGCACGCCTCTGGATTGCAGACCAAGTCCGGCGTCACTGACGCCACATTCGATCTCAGACGCGGCGAAGTCCTAGGGCTTGGAGGCGTGCTGGGCAGCGGCCGGACGGAAATCGCGCGGGCCCTGTTTGGCGTAGACGCGCTGACGGATGGTTCGATCGTGCTGGGCGGCGTACCCGTCCAATTTCGCAACGAGATCGAAGCCATCCGGGCCGGGATGGCGTTGGTTCCCGAGAACCGAAAATTCGATGGGCTCTTCTTCAATTTCAGGGCCAGCGGGAACATCACGGCCGCATCTCTCGCCGAAATATCAAAGCTCGGCGTCCTTGATCTGGCGGCGGAAGCAGACGGGACAAAGCGCCTGATCGAGGAGCTGGAAATCTCAGCGCAAGCGGAGGCCAAGACCGTCAATTTCCTTTCCGGTGGCAACCAACAGAAAATCGTTATCGCCCGCTGGTTGTTCTCTGACGCGCAAATATTGATTTTGGACGAACCGACCCAGGGCATCGATATTGGAGCAAAAATCGCCGTCTACAAATTGATGAACGCGTTAACGCGAGCCGGGAAGTCCATTGTCCTGATCAGTTCTGACCACGACGAGTTGCTCGCGATGAGCGACCGCGTCGCGATCGTCCAGCATGGCGCGATCAAGAAAATCGTGGCTGCGAATACGTTGTCGCATGACGACCTCGTGCGTGCATCAGCCGACCACATCGAACACGCCTCGAAGGAGCAGGTGACCTCATGAAACGAATTTTTGATGCACAACTGATCGGTCCGTTTGCGGCCATGGTTATCGCTGCACTGATCGTTGCTTTGACGACCGACAGATTCCTCAATCCCGGAAATCTGTCCAACTTGTTCCTTCAGGTGAGCATCGTGGCCTTGATCGCCATCGGCGCCACCATCGTGATTTTCGCCGCGGGCATTGATCTGAGTTCGGGTTCGATGGTCGCACTCCTGACCATGATTCTGGCTCAGATGCTCAAATTTGTGGGACTGCCTTTGGTTGTCGCCTTGCCACTTGTCCTAATCGTGGGCGCATTGCTGGGGCTGAGTTTGGGGATCGTCACGTCCTATGGCCGAATACCGTCTTTCATCACAACACTGGCCGCGCTGATTGCATTTCGAGGGCTTGCGCTGACCTTTAACAACGGCTCGCCGATCTTCTCGCTAGACCCAGGTCTGGAGCCCATTTTCTATGGCAATCTGGTCGGTATCCCCTTGCCGTTCTTCTATTTGCTCACCTTCTACGGGCTCGCCGCATTTGCGATGAACTACACAAAGCTCGGGCGCGAAATTTATGCGGTGGGCGGCAATCCCGCGGCGGCTGTCTTGACCGGTATTAACGTTCGAAAAGTACAAGCTATTACGTTCGCCATTGCCGGGTTCATGACTGCTGTGGGGGCCATCTTGATGTCGGCTCGGTTGAATTCCGGATCACCCAACTATGGACAGACGCTTGAGTTGCAGGCCATCGCTGCGGCAGTCGTCGGCGGCGCCAGCCTTGCGGGTGGTCGGGGCAACATCCTGGCGACCTTCATGGGCGCGATGACAATCGTGATTGTGCAGAACGGACTCAATCTGAATGCCGCGCCTTCGTCGGTTCAGAACATTGTGCTGGGCCTGATCATTCTGCTGGCTGTGGGGATCGACATGTGGAGGGCCGAACTCTCGACCTTACTGTCCGACGCCTTTGGAAAAACCAACTCAAAGAAAAGAGTTTAAGATGGATCTCGGATTGAAGGACCGACTTGTTCTTGTGACCGGTTCCGCATCGGGCATCGGCAAGGCGACCGCGAGGACGTTCCTCGAGGAGGGCGCAAAGGTCATCGTTCACGGGTTGACCGAGGACGAAGTAAACGCATGCGTCGCAGACCTCTCGCCCTTGGGTGATGTTGTCGGCAAAGCGGGCGACCTGGCAGATCCTGATCAGGCCACCGACCTTTGCAACTTTGCGCAACTAGAAGGCGAAGTTGATGTTCTGGTCAACAATGTCGGCATTTTTTCAGTGAAGGCCTTCGAGGATCTGACCGACGCTGATTGGATGCAGTATTTTGACATCAACGTTCTGAGCGCCGTGCGCGTCTCAAGGATCATCCTGCCCGCGATGCTCAAGCGTGGTATCGGCTCGATAGTAAACCTTGCCAGCGAGGCGGGGGTCAAACCGCTTCCGCAGATGATCCACTATTCCGTCACCAAGACCGCGATGCTGGGGTTGTCCCGCGGCATGGCGGAACTGACCAAAGGGACCGGCGTACGTGTAAATTCCGTGCTTCCAGGACCCACCTGGACGGAAGGCGTCGAGGCCTATTTCGATGGGCTGGCCGCGCAAAAAGGTGAGCCTTTGTCGGGCATCATCGAAAACTACTTCAAGTTCGACGAGCCGACCTCGTTGATCCAGCGCTTTGTCCAGGCTGATGAAGTCGCGCGAACCATTGTCACCGTCGCCGCCAACAAAGCTGTGAACGGCGGCGCGCACCGCGTCGAAGGCGGAATCGTCCGCAGCATTCTCTAGCACCACAATCCAAGGAGCCTTCCGATGGCAGCACTTACTTTTTCACATATTGGCATCACCGTTCCGGACCTGGAGAAAGCGGTGGAGTTCTATTCAAAGGCCTTTGGGCTCTACATCATCATGGGTCCAACAGAGGTTCAGCACGACGAAAGCGCCATCGGCCAGATGTGCGACGATGTCTTCGGCGAAGGCTGGGGATCATTCCGCATTGCGCATTTGTCGATGGGCGACGGGACAGGGATCGAACTGTTTGAGTTTCCAAACACCGTTGAAGAGGAACGCCCCTTCGAATACTGGCGCCGAGGTCTATTTCATTTCTGCGTGCAGGATGAAGACGTTGAGGCGCGCGTCAAAGTCATCGAGAGCCTCGGCGGCAAGCAGCGCATGCAACAGGTTCGCAAATACTACCCGGACGAAAAGCCTTATCGGATGGTCTATATGGAAGACCCGTTCGGCAACATCTTTGAGCTCTACAGCCACTCCTACGAGCTGACATATTCGGCAGGCGCTTATGTCTAAGTCGAGTGTGGGCCCGGCTAGGGCGGATCGTCCAAAAGTCGTGATCACAGACTACGACTATGGCGATGTAGACGTAGAGCGCGGCATTCTGGAAGCTGCTGGCGCGGAGGTCATCGCACTTCAGAGTAAGAGCGAAGACGACCTTCTCGAAGCCGCAGCCGACTGCGCCGCGATGATGAATCAATATGCCCGCATCGGCGCCAAAACGATTGGCGCGATGCAGAAATGCGAAGTGATCGCAAGGTACGGCGTCGGCGTCGACATTGTCGATGTGGATACCGCGACGGAGAAGGGCATTCTCGTCACCAACGTGCTGGACTACTGCACCGAAGAGGTCGCGGATCATGCCATCGCCCTTTGGATGACGCTGGCGCGCAAGCTGCCGGATTATGATCGCGCGACCCACAAAGGCATCTGGAAGTGGCAAAGCGGTCAGCCGGTCAAACGAATGCGCGGCAGCACCATGGGCGTCGTTTCATTCGGCAAGATCGGTCAGGCGATCGCCGCGCGTGCGCAGGCTTTCGGCGTCAAAGTCATTGCTTTTGATCCGTTCCTGCCCGCAGAGATCGCCGCGCAACACAATACGGAATTGGTCTCCAAGGCGGATCTACTAGCCCGCTCGGATTACATCCTGATGCAAGCCCCAATGACGCCAGAGACCCGACACTTCCTGTCGGATGCGGAATTTGCGGCCATGAAACCGGGTGCGATCCTCGTCAACACAGGACGGGGTCCAACGGTCGACAACAAAGCGCTGTATCGCGCATTGACAGACGGGCACCTCGCCTCGGCGGGGCTGGATGATCCCGAAGAGGAACCGGCAAAACGCGCCAATTGGTCACCCGATGACAACCCGATCTTCACACTGTCCAACGTCGTCGTGACACCACACGCCGCCTATTACTCCGAAGAATCGATCCGGGCGGCGCGGGTAGGCGCAGCGACACAAGTGGCCAAGGTCCTGACCGGGCAGGCCCCAGATTTTCCAGTCAACGCAAAGGCGCTGACTCAAACAACACTCTAAACGGAGACAACGATGCTAAAGGTATTCAATGATTTTGACCGCAAGCCGGAGCTGCTTGCGAAGTTCGACAAGGTCGTCCAGGCCTATTCCGCCGCAGCGATATTCGCGGATGTGCAATACCGCACGAATGTAATGGACGGCGGTATCAAGCCTGCCTTTCGGGCCAAGATCACCGGGCAGGCGATCACTGTGCAGCTGTCAAAAGGTGATCTGGTTGATCCCTTAAGAGCTCTTGAAATGGGGCAGGAGGGCGATGTCATCGTCGTCGACGCGGGTGGTGAGAACACTTCAGTGTGCGGTGGATTGATGGGCGGCTTGGCTCAGAACCGCGGCATCCGCGGAATGATCGTGGACGGTGCAGGACGCGATACGGATGAGCTTGAAGACATCAACTGGCCCATTTGGACGCGCTCGATCACCCCGCGTGGCACCCACACAATGTTCTCGGGGCGCAAAGAAGAGCTGTCGATCAACGTGCCAATCCAATGCGGCGGCGTGGTCGTCAATCCCGGCGACTTCATCGTTGCGGATTTGATGGGTGTTGTTGTCGTTCCCGTCGATACAGCCGAAGAAATTGTCAAACTTGCGCAAGAACAAGCTGACCGCGAAGAAGAAACTCGCAAATGGGTTGCGAAGGGCAAAACAGTCGAGGATCTGTTGAATGAATTCGGTCGTATCTAACCCAGTACTGATCGGTATCGACTGGGGCACGTCCTCGCTCCGCGCCTTTCTTATTGGCGCGGATGGAGAGGTGTTGGATCAGGTTTCGAAATCCGAAGGCATCATGCACGTAAAGGATGGTGACTTTGAGGGAACCTTCAGAAACCTAATCGAGCCGTGGGTGAAAGCCCACGCTTTACCCGTCATCGCATCAGGCATGATAACCAGCCGAAACGGCTGGGTTGAAACACCTTATCTGTCATTGCCTTCGGGGGCTCAGGACCTTGCTGATGCGCTTGTGACGCATCAGACATCGAATGGGATGACGGTGACTTTTGTCACCGGCATGACAACAGATCACGGCTATGTGCCCGATGTTATGCGTGGTGAAGAGACGCAGATCATCGGCGCGACGGCCTTGGGGATGCCTGATGGTGTATTTGTGCTGCCCGGCACCCACAGCAAGTGGATCACCGTCCAGAACAGCCTGATCGATGACTATGCGACCTTCATGACAGGCGACGTATTCGGCGCCTTGCGTCAACACACCATACTTGGCGCGCTTATCGAAGAGGGACCGTTTAACCAGCAGGCGTTCGAAATGGGTTGCGTGGCGGGTTTGGCGGAAGGGAGCAATCTTCTGCACGATCTCTTTGGCGTTCGCACCCTGCCGCTCTTTGGCAAGATAGCGGGGACTATGGTCGCGGATTATCTTTCGGGGCTGTTGATTGGCGCGGAGATCAAGGGGGCTGGTGCCGCTTCGATCAAGGGGACCGTCACAATTGTTGGGCGTAGTGATCTGGCGGATCGCTACGCGATTGCATTGAACGCCGCAAGTCTGACCTCCAAGCGCGCGCCCGACGACATTGTCGCCAAAGGGCATTTCCTCATCGCTCAAGCCGCAGGGATATTATCATGAAGAATTTCGATACAGCGCTGCATGAAAATCCGCTTATCGCGATCCTTCGTGGGCTGGATGCGGATCGCGCGCTTGAGGTCGCAGGCGTTTTGGTGGATGCGGGTTTCCGTATCATTGAGGTGCCATTGAACTCACCCGATCCGCTCGCCTCGATTGAACGGATCGCGCAGGAATTCGGCGACGACATTGTTGTAGGCGCCGGTACTGTGCTGACCGTAGATGACACTTCATCCGTCTATGACGCAGGTGGACAAATCATCGTCGCGCCCAATATGGATCCGAGGGTCGGCGCGCGGGCGCTCGAATTGGGCGCCAAGTGGTGCCCGGGCGTTCTGACGCCAACCGAAGCGTTTTCTGCATTGGAACACGGGGCCTCTGTCCTCAAGATCTTTCCGGCTGAGTTGGCCCCTCCAAAAGCAATTTCGGCGATGCGCGCGGTTCTTCCCAAAGATGCGGTTGTCGCCGCTGTGGGCGGAATTACACCCGAAACAATGGCGGACTACCAAAAGGCAGGCGCAAACAGTTTCGGGCTGGGGTCCGCCCTTTTCAAACCATCATACGACTTGTCTGAGTTGAGATCGCGCGCAGAGGGTTTCGTTTCGGCGTTCGAAAATGGAGAAATCGGATGAAGCAGACCGTTGTCGTCACTGGCGGGACCAGCGGGATCGGCGCGGGCGTGGCCGGCGTGCTTCATGGCGCAGGCTACCATGTGATCGCGGCGACTGTGTCGCAGGGCGAAATCGACCGGTTCACGGGATCGTCGGAGATCAATACCCGCCTGATGGACGTCACTGACGGCGCATCGGTGGAGGCGTTGTTTAGTGGTCTTGATGGCCTCGCCGGTCTGGTGAACTGCGCAGGCATTCTATTGCGCAACGATGAATACGACATTGACGTGTTTCAAAAGGTTCTCGATGTGAACCTCACCGGAACGATGCGGTGCTGCCTTGCAGCACAGCCGCTGTTGGCCAAATCCGGTGGCGCAATTGTTAACACGGCATCGATGCTCAGCACGTTTGGCGGTCCGCTGGTGCCAGCCTATTCCGCGTCTAAGGGCGGCGTCGCGCAGCTGACCAAGGCCCTTGCCGGCAAATGGGCGGAAGATGGCGTTCGCGTCAATGCAATCGCGCCTGGATGGATCGAAACCGAAATGACCCACGGGCTGCGCGACGCTCCAGAGCGCGAAGCCGCAATCTTAGGCCGAACACCGCTGAACCGCTGGGGAACGACCAGCGAAGTTGGCGCATTGGCGAAATGGTTGTTGTCCGATGAGGCAAGTTTTGTGACCGGAGCGGTCTATCCCGTCGATGGCGGTTATCTGGCGATGTAGGGAGATGAGAGATGGTCGAAAAGAAGGACTATGACGAACGGACGCCCTTTCAGTTGCCGTTCCCAAACGAGGCGCTGGAAGAGATCGTCATACCAGATGCAATCCCCGAGGATGATCGCCTCTGGGTGCCTCAGGCCGAGAACGTATGGTTTCGGCCGCTTTGTCTTAACCGGTCGCAGGGCTACTGGATGAACATTTTGCGCGTGCGCAAATCGGGCGTGCTGTCTCGGCACCGGCATCCCCAACCGGTGCACGGGTTCGTCTTGAAGGGGCGCTGGCACTATCTTGAGCACGATTGGATGGCAGAAGAAGGCGGCTATGTCTTCGAGCCGCCGGGCGAGACTCACACGCTGGTCGTCCCTGACGGAGTCGAAGAGATGATGACCTATTTCCAGGTCAATGGCGTGATGTGTTACGTCGATCCCTGGGGTGAGGTTCTTGGCTACGAGGATGTCTTCACAAAGATAGAGCTCTGCAAGAAGCACTTTGAAGAAGTTGGATTGGGGGCTAATTTTGTCGAGCAGTTCATCCGCTAAAACGTATCGTGTAGCCCTTGTGGCGCACGATGCTTGCAAGCCCGCTCTGGTTGAATGGGTGGGTGCGCATATCGACACGTTTCGGCATGCCGCTATCTATTCCACCGGAACGACCGGCAATCTCTTGTCTAATGCATGGACAGATCTGAACATTGTCGCCTTGAAGAGTGGCCCATTGGGCGGCGATCAGCAGATCGGCGCAATGATTTGCGAACAGGCGCTTGATGTCCTGATCTTCTTTGTCGATCCGCTGTCACCCATGCCCCATGATGTTGATGTCAAAGCACTGACGCGGTTGGCGACGGTCTACGACATGCCGATGGCCTGCAGCGTCGCGACAGCCGATCTGATTGCAGATGCTATGCGCCATCAGCGGATTTAGTCGGACCGGGTATTAAGTTAACCGCCCATTTTTGTCGAAAACCATCGCCGCAGCCTCGCCTGCGATAGACAAAGCTTCGTTCTCTTCGACTTCGCGCAAGAGTGCGGGGGACACCCGGACTTCATGGACCTCAAGTGTGTTCTTGATCCGCACAATCTTGATGTTCTGTGGCGTTGTCAGATTACAAGTCCTTGCGGCGACGACCAACGCATCATGGTCGCTGTTCAAGACCATCGGCAATTTAGCCGGGTTCACAATTGTGGCTGTGATCGCGTTTGTATAGACCGCGCCAAGATCAATCTTTTCGACGCAGCGCCTCGTGCTGAAATCTGCGCTGCCAATGCCCACGCCGTTGCCATGTGATTGCGGCGTGACATCCAGCGCTACGATCTTTTGGATATTGGGGGCGTCGAACCCGGGCAAGCCGGACCCAGGTCGTCCGGTCACATTGGGATCCATGCCTTCGCCACTGATATTCTTGCCGATCTCATCCACGATCAGCACGTCGATATCGTCAAACTTCAACTTCCCGATTGAGGATTTGGCGATCTCCAGCAATTCCTTTTCGCGGGTCATGATCTGGTCAGTGGGGATCAACTCGATATCCATCAAATCGTCAAAGGCGTTCTCCAGAATGGCCACCCCAAAGAGAATTGGCAGGTTTTCCAACAATCGCGTCGCCGCGTTAGGCAGGATGTCCTTGAATCTTTCAAAGCCATGATTGTGCAGCGCGACCGCGCCTTTGTGTTTGGCCAAACCGATGGCCAGCATCTTGACCAGACCACTTTCGTAGCGCGCCTTGAAATCGGCATGCGGTTTAACCTTGTTCGCGATGACAATGGCGTCCGCCTCATAGGCGAGTCGGTCGGTGTAAAGCGGTGTTCCGTCTTCAAGCTCCGCAACCTTTACAACCTCCATGGAGGACCGGATCGACGCCCCGACAGACGCCTCAGTAACGCCATAGCCCGCCAAGACCGCTACCTGCCCATCAGCGGTGGCTCCGCCGTGACTACCCATCGACGGCACTATGAACGGATGTCCGCCCATGGCTTTTAGCTCGGCGACCAATGCGCGAATGATGTCGACCAATTCGGCGATTCCGCGACTACCGACGGTGATTGCAATGGACTTTCCGGCGACATGCGCCTTAGGGATCTTTGCCAGTTCACCCGCGATATGGCTGTCAATTGCTCCAAGCCGAACCCGTGGGAAGTGTTGGTGAACGGGAATCAAAGGCGGAAAAGGGTATTCCATCCCACCTTCGATGTTCACGTTGATTGGCCCAAGGTCCATCGAAATCACCACAACGATGGGAGCGAGAGAGAGATCGCGGGGATGTAGGTGATCAGCATTAGCAGAACGACCATGCCGGCAAAGAAGGGCAGGATGCCTTTGCTCAACCTTTCTATCGAAACGCCAGAAATACTGCTGGCGACAAAGAGGTTCACGCCCAGGGGCGGCGTACAGAACCCAATCGCCAGATTAACTGTCATGATCACTCCAAACGCTATCGGGTCGACACCCAAGGCGACGGTAACAGGCAGCAGGATGGGCGTCATGATGATGATTGAGGAAATTGTTTCCATAAACATTCCGATCACCAGCAGCAAAAGGTTGATCAACAGCAGAATAATGATCGGATTGTCGGACAGGCTTGTCAGTGCAGTGGCCAGATCAGAAGGGATCTGCGCCAACGTGATGACACGGCCAAAGGCCGTCGCCATGATCACCAGAATGAGGATCGTGCCGCTGGTGATCGCGCTGCCCGCGAGGATCTCGGGAAAGTCCGCGAGTTTGATATCTCGATAAACAAACATCCCAACGAAAGCTGCATATACAACTGCAACGGCGCCTGCCTCGGTCGGTGTGAAAATGCCACTGTAGATGCCGCCAAGGATGATAACAGGGACCAGAAGCGCCCAAACGGACTCTCGAAAGCTGTGCACAACGGCCTTGCCTGAGAAGTCCGATTTCGACTCGGCAATCTTTTCATCGCCGCGCAGCAAAAGGCGGGCGACGAACATGAACATCAAGGCAAACAGGATGCCGGGAATGACGCCGGCAAGGAATAGTTTGCCGATGGATACCTCTGCCGTCACACCATAGATGATGAACGGAATGCTGGGTGGGATCATCACGCCGATCATGCCCGAGGCGGCCGTCAGCGAAGCGCTGAATTGGCGACCGTAACCAACTTTTTCCATTTCGGGGATGAGATTTGACCCGATGGCCGCAACGGTCGCGGGTGAGGATCCGGAAATTGCCGCAAAGAAAACCGAGGCAAGGACGTTAACGTAGGCTAGGCCTGCGCGAATGTGCCCGATGAGGGAATTGGCGAACCCGACCAATCGGCGAGACATTCCGCCCTTTTGCATGACGTCGCCAGCCAGAATGAAAAGAGGAACCGCGATCAACGGGAAAGAATCGGCGCCGGTCACGACAGAGCGGGCGAGCAACACCATGGGCGGAGTTCCGTCCACCAAAAGCATCACCGCCATCGTCGCAAGGCCAAGACAGATGCCGATGGGAACGCTGATCAGCAAGAACACCACCAGCGAGACGAAAAGGACGGCGGCGATCATTTATTCGCTCCCTTCGAAGTCTTGAACGGGTGTCCGTATGGTCTTGATCAGGTGTTGCACCACACGAAATCCCGACAGGGCCGCCCCGAAAGGGGCTGACGCATAGAGCACCGGAATGGGCAGGCCGAGGACGACTGACTTTTGGCTTGCGACAAAGGGCTCGAGCATCAACTTCAGACACTCAACAGAAAGAGTGACGAGAAATGCGAGGATCAAAAGGCTGACCAGAACTTCAAAGGTCTTGTGTCCTCTCGGCCCCAACAGGTCGGTTAGAACCGTGATCCGAATATGCTCACGCCTCTGAAAAGCGAGGCTGACCGAGATCCAGACGAACCAGACGAAAAACCAAAGTGTCAGCTCCTCTCCCCAGGACAGGGACGCATTCAAGACATACCGCAAAAATACGTTCACTGTTATCAACGCAACGATCGCGGCGAGCAAAGTGCCAGCCAATGCGCGCTCGAGGTTGGCGTCTAGCCACCGAAAGACTGTCATGGTTTCCTCCCCTGAATTGGCGGGCGCTCCTCAGACCGAGGGGCGCCCGCCAAAGTCTTTCAATGGTTAGCTTCCGCTGTTTGCAGCGACGGCGGCAACCCATGCGTCATAGGCCTCTTCGCCAATTTGCTCGCGGTATTTCGCACGCACTGCTTCGGTCTGATCCGCAAATACCTGGCGCTGTTCTGGCGACAACTCGACGACATTGACGCCGGCTTCGCGAATTTTGTCGAGCTGGGCGGCTTCTTCGGCGGTTACCAGCTCTTGCTGATATTCAGTCGCCTTTGCGAACGAGTCGCGGACGAGCTGTTGGTGTTCCGCAGACAGCGACTCCATAAACGGTTTGCTGATGACTGGAATATAGACCGCAAAAACATGACCGGTCAGAGAGACATGCTTCTGCACTTCGTAAAACCGCTGCGAGTCGATCAGCGCAATGGGGTTCTCCTGGCCATCAATCACGCCCTGCTGCAAGGCGGAGTAAACCTCGCCAAAATTCATCGGCGTCGGATTCGCGCCAAGGGCTGTGAAAGTGTCGACATGGGCTGGCACCTTCATAGTGCGCAGCTTGATGCCTTCCAGATCCTCCGGAGTCTCGATCGGACGCACGTTGTTGGTGACATGGCGGACGCCCAACTCCATCCACCCCAGGCCGACAAGATTCTGATCGTCCAGACGGGCCAGCATGGCGTCGCCGGCATCGCTGTGAAGAACCTCAAAGGCGATATCCTTCGAGGCATACATGTAAGGCAATTCGACGACTGCAAAAGACGAATCCCATCCCGCAAAGAAGGAAGAGGGGGGGATCGCCATCTCAAGCACGCCGGTCTGCACGCCTTCGATCATTTCGCGATCCGGTCCCATCTGCGAAGACGGGAAAATCTGAACGTCGATCTCGCCATCCGAGCCTGCTTCGACAAGCTCTTCAAAGCGCACCATCGCCCGATGCATGTGATATTGCTCGTTTGCGCCATGGCCAATCTTGATGACGGTGCCGGCGGACGCGGCGGAAACAATGCCTAATGACAGCGCTGCGCTAAGCGCAATTGTGGATTTATTTAACAAGGTGTCCTCCCAGAGTTTCATACAGATCGGCATTCAATTTCGATCTGACATCTGAGATATCAGATAAGTCGCCTCATTTCAACTCCTCTGTCAAACAAGCTCGGCTCGAGCCCCGGGAGTGGGAGCCACATAGCCATCCGAATTACCTCCTCACGATCGAGCGCATGCAAGCTGGTTATGAAATATCTGGTACATCAGATCGAAAATAGATTATAATTGCACTCCATGATACGCTGCAGCGCTACGTGAAGAGAGTGTCCATGAATGCGATGAACGATAATAAGTTGGAGCGCCCGGCGTCGCTGGCGGAAGAGGTCGCAGCAGCGATTCGCGATGCGATAATCGAAGGCGAATTCGCATTTGGGGAATCGTTGTCGGAGGCCCGATTGTCGTCTTGGCTTGGGGTCAGTAAGACGCCGATTCGCGAGGCGTTGTCGGTGCTCGGCAAAGAAGGGCTAATCGAGACCTTTCCTCATCGTGGGGCTTTCGTCTTCTCACTCACATACGAAGATATCAAGCAGTTATGTGATTTCAGAATCAAACTGGAGACTCTTGCACTAGAGAGTTCTCTTGCTCACCGGTCGGATCAGTTGAAAGTCGAACTGGCGGAGATTTGCAGTAAAATGCGTCAAGTGCACGACGAAGAAAACTTCAAGGAGTACGTCAAATTAGATCACAAGTTTCACGACGTTTTTTTCAATAATTGTGAGAATAAGTACTTCGTCCAAGCCTATGACTTGGTCAATGGCAAAGTCGCTGCTATCCGTACGCACCTGTCCAAGGGTCACTTGCGAACCAATCTATCGCTAGTGGAGCACGAGGAGATTTGCGCCGCCTTGATCGACGGAAGAACCTCCACTGCGCGCGCGATTCTCAAAAGGCAGATTCTTAGGGGTGTTAAGACCTATCGCGAGTTGGTCTCGGACGATGACAGAGGAGGTCGGTAGCGTGCATATCCACCTCGATCCAGTTGGCGGCGTTTCTGGAGATATGTTCGTAAGCGCGCTGCTTGATATGAGCCCGGCGCTCGAGCCGCATCTACAACGCGCCATATCCGGACTGCGACTTTCGAGCGCCGTCTCATTGAAGCGGGTGGATGCCGGCGACGGGACTTTGAACGGTTCTGGCCTGTCACTGGAATTTGAGAACGAGGTTGGAGGCGACCACGCTCATAACCACCTTCGCGACATTCGAGTGCTAATTGGCGGATCGGATTTGCCGAAGCCTGTAAGATCAAGAGCGCTCGATATCTTCGAACGGCTTGGTCGTGCGGAAGCCCAGGTGCACGGAACGGCGTTGGACGACATCACCTTTCACGAGGTTGGCGCGCTCGATTCCATTGTCGACATCGTTTCCGCCGCGGTTTTGATGGAGACTCTAGGTGCCGAGAGCTGGTCGGTTGGCCCGGTGCCGGTAGGTTCCGGCCGGGTGTGCACCCAGCATGGTCCGCTGCCGGTTCCGGCCCCGGCGACGCTTCTGTTGCTACGGGGAATGACGGTGTTCGACGACGGCGTGCCCGGCGAGCGCGTCACACCCACCGGCGCGGCAATCCTGGCGCATCTTTCGCCCTCTCAGGGATTTCCGGCGACCCCAATGCGTCTGACACGTTCGGGCTGCGGCTTTGGCGAGCGAAGGTTTGAGGCGTTGCCAAATATTCTGCGGGTGATGGAGTTGTCGCGCGAGTCTCGCCTTTCGACCGACCAAGCGCTGTTGCTGGGATTCGAGATCGATGATCAGTCGCCAGAGGACCTGGCCGAAGGACTGGAGCGATTGCGGGCGATCAATGGCGTGCATGATGTTTCAACCATCTCCGTCACCGGAAAAAAAGGGCGACTTGGGTTCGGCGTCCGAGTGATTTGCGAGCCCGCCGCAGAGGGTGCGGCGCTTGAGGCCTGTTTTGTCCAGACCACTACGCTCGGTGTTCGCCGTCAGATTGTCGAGCGTCGGGTGCTGCCGAGACGCTCGACGACGGTAGAAGGGATCGGCGTCAAGCTCGCCGAACGGCCAGACGGAGTAAGCGCAAAGGCTGAGATGGATCACCTCGCCGACGCCGCGGAGGGGCACCGCGCGCGCGCCGTGCTGGGAGCGCGACTTTCCGAGGCAGCTATAAACGAAAAGGCAGAAATTCATGAGCCGAACGAAACTTGAAAAAGTTCTGCGTGACATTGGGCCAGCAGCGATCGCGGTCAGTGGTGGAATTGACAGCCTGACGTTGGCCGCTGTCGCCATTCTCCATAATTCTGATTGCCGCGCCTTTCATGCAGTATCTCCCGCCGTGCCGCTGCGCGCGACGGCGCGCGTCCGGCGACTGGCGTCCGAATACTCCTGGAAACTTGATGCGTTCGACGCGGGAGAGTTCGCCGACCCTGATTACCGCCGGAATCCGCTAAATCGTTGCTATTTTTGCAAACAGAACCTCTATGCAGGAATCTCAGCCAGAACAGAGCTTCCCATTCTCTCTGGCGCGAATCTAGATGATCTGAGCGACTATCGACCGGGCCTGAAAGCCGCCTCTGAAAAGAGTGTTCGTCATCCCTATCTGGAAGCCGAAATCGATAAATCGGGCGTTCGCTCGCTCGCGGCTGAGATCGGGCTTGGCGCATTGTCGGAACTACCTGCAGCGCCTTGCCTAGCCAGCCGCGTAACTACGGGGATACGGATCGAGGCTGAGCAGCTTCGGGCCATCGACAGGGTCGAGGAGGCGGTCAAAGCGCTCCATCCCGTAGACACCGTTCGTTGTCGATTGACCCGTCAGGGGTGCCGCATCGAAGTCGCACCCGAGATTTCGGCGTCTGAGGCCAGCGCCCTAAAAGAGACCGCGCAGGGTGTGCTCGGTCCGCGCCATACCATTCTGGGAATCCAGCCATATCAACGTGGTAGCGCCTTCGTGGAGTCCGGAGAATGACCGCGCCCGCCGGAATACTCTTGGATGAGGATCGTCCCCAGCGTATTGGCCTCGATGAGGCGGTGCTGTGCGAACAAAAAACCTCAGAACAGATCTCAAATATCGTCGAGCTTAGCATCAACACCGAGAAGCGCCGCCTTTTCACGCGTCTTTCGTCTGAGAAATTCGAAGAAATTCCCGACGACCAGCGAAGATCTCTCCGGTATGCGCCTGATGCAAGAACCGCGGTTTTGGGAGGTGATGTCGGTCTGGACGGTGCCGCGAGCATCGCGATAGTTTCGGCAGGTTCCTCTGATGCACCGGTCGCAGCGGAAGCGCGCGAGGTCCTAGGCTACTACGGCCGGCCTTGCCTGATGGTCTCCGACGTAGGTGTCGCTGGCCTCTGGCGGCTACTCGAGCGCGTTCCTGAGATCGCGACCATGCGGGTCGTTATAGCCGTCGCGGGGATGGATGCTGCATTGCCGACTGTATTGGCGGGACTAGTACCGTCAGCCATCATAGGGGTTCCGTGTTCCACCGGATACGGCGCGGCTCAGGGCGGTCAGACCGCATTGAACGCTATGCTCTCAAGCTGCGCGCCAGGACTAACTGTGACCAACATTGACAACGGATATGGTGCCGCGTGCGCCGCGTTGCGAATCCTCAACTTCGAGCCAAGCGATCAGCTTTAAAGGTGATGCGGAATCGACAGCGGTCCCGCATTGAGGCGTCGCGTCCTGCCGGGACTCAATCGGTACCAGACCCGTTTCGCACAACTGCGTCAGAGATCCATTAACCGGCGATTTAACAATGGAGAGTTCGTCTGCTGTCTCGAGCTCGGACGACGTCTGCCCTATCTCCAACATGCAGTCGAAAATGTGATCGCGGATATGCTCTTAGTTAACGTCGCGCAATGACTTAGGTCTAATCAGCTTCGTAGGTGCTCTTCCAAGTATTTTGACAATTTCAAGATAATTGGCTGTACCATTGATGTAAATTGGTATATCAGATATCAGATCACATCACGAATGACGATCCTTCTGCCTCCTGGGTTTCGAAGAAGCTCCGCCCGTGGAGGGTCGACGAAACATGAAAGTGAAATTCAGGCGGGAAGAGACAGGACAAGGCGTGCCCATTGTTGATGGCCGGCTCATCTACAGCGAGCCATTACGGCCGATGCGCGGTTCAGTTAGCGTCGGCCGAAAATAAGGCCGAGCTGTAAAAAGCGTTTCTCCTGCGGACGGAACGATGCGTCATTTTGGTTTCGAGCTGGAGAAACGAATGCGGATTGAAAGTGGACACACAAATCTGAGCAGCGCGCACGCGTATGGTTCTGAGAATCCCACTTGACCAGTCGCGCGTTTCGCCGCCGAGCGCCGAGACCCTTCGCCTCGGCGTGCGTCGCTGCGTCGCGTCCCAGTTTTGGCAATGCGACGCTTGTCGAATACCCATCGCGTGACGCCTTGATGAACCGCCTCGCAGAGAAATTGGCGCGCCGCATCGCAGATTTGATCGAGACCCAAGGCGTGGCGCGTATCGCATTGCCGGGCATCGCGGCGCTTGAACCGATGTTCTTACAACTCGGCCAAGCAACGCTGGATTGGCAAAAAGTAGTGGTCACTCTGACGGATGAAAATTGGGTGACAATGCAAGCTCTCAGATCGCGAGAACGTAGGCTTGCGGATACGCTTCTTAAGGGCGCGGCGTGCGCTGCCGAATTTTCCCCACTTTATCGCAGAGCAATGTCTCAAAAAGTCGGAATACTAGAAGCGGAGCCGACCTTGCGCCGGACCGCGTTGCCTTTGGATATCGCTTTGCTCGATTTCAATGCGGATATGGGCGTGGGCTCACTCGCTCCGAATGCTAAAGGTTTGGAGAATGCGCTTTCGAAGGACGCGCCTCCGGTCGTTTCAATTCGCCAGCCTCGGACGGGCGAACCTCGCGTCGCTTTGTCTGTTCCGGTTCTGACGGATGCAGAGCGGCACATTCTGGTCCTCGGACCAGACAAGCGCGCTGCTTTAGACAGTGCGCTGCGACTGAGGAATCCGCTCGGGGCACCCGTATACGCTGTTCTGAGTGGTGCGATCGTTCACGGACTCTGCCAAAGCAAACCAGCTTAAGCCGCGGAGGGGCCACGCCTAACCTATGGAGACTAGTAGTCCAACTTGTTCAAGTCTTTATGAGATTCTCAATGCTCCTATACGTGCCCGTGTTCGGCAAAGGTCAAATCCAGCCCCCGCAACCAAAAACACAACACAATATCAATAAGTTAAACGCCAACACGGCGTGCGCGCTCTGTGCGCCAAATCCCCCATGTCCGGACTATGTCCGATAAGGCGGTCTTCGTGAGCACGAAGTTGTTTGCAGGGCAGTTGTGAGCCTCCCCCACTGAGTTGGTCCACCGTTATTTTTAGGAAACGGAGGATCAGAGATGGCGAACAAGCGACACAAACCGGAGGAGATTGTCACCAAGCTGCGGCAGGTTGAAGTGCTTGTCGGGCAAGGCATGGCGCGGGTGGATGCGATCCGCGAGATGCGCATTGCTGAGCAAACCTACTACCGATGGCGCAAGCAGTATGGCGGGATGGGAACCGACCAGCTGAAGGAACTCAAACGGCTTCCGAAGGAGAACGAACGGCTGAGAAAGGCGGTGTCCGACCTCACGCTGGACAAGCTGATCCTGACGGAAGCCGCACGGGGAAACTACTAAGCCCCGCCCGCCGTCGCGCCTGCATTGATCATGTTCGCGGCCGGATCAAGGTGTCGGAGCGCCGTGTCTGCCGCGTTCTTGGCCAGCATCGTTCGACCCAGAGGCGCCAGCCACAAGGCCGGGCCGACGAAGAGCGCCTGGTCGCGGACATGATCGAACTGGCGCGCCAGTATGGCCGCTACGGCTATCGCCGGATCGCAGCTCTGCTGCGAGACGCGGGCTGGCTGGTGAACGACAAGCGCGTCGAGCGCCTGTGGCGACGGGAGGGGCTGAAAGTGCCTGCAAGGCAACCAAAGAAGGGGCGGCTCTGGCTGAATGACGGATCATGTGTCCGGCTGCGGCCGGAGCATCGCAATCACGTCTGGTCCTATGACTTCGTCCATTGCCGGACCGATGATGGTCGGGCGTTCCGGACGCTGAACATCCTTGATGAGCATTCCAAGGAATGTCTGGCCATCAAGGTGGATCGCAAGCTGAACTCCACCGATGTCATTGATGCGCTCACCGACCTGTTCATCCTGCGCGGCCCACCCGCCTTCATACGCTCGGACAACGGTCCTGAATTCGTCGCCCAGGCTGTCCGGGACTGGATCGCGGCCGTCGGCGCCAAGACAGCCTACATCGAGCCGGGATCGCCGTGGGAGAACGGATACTGCGAGAGCTTCAACGCCCGATTCCGCGATGAGCTGCTCAACGGCGAAATCTTCTACAGTCTGCGCGAGGCCCAAATCCTGATCGAGCAATGGAGGCGACACTACAATACGAAGCGCCCACACAGCGCCCTGGGATACCGACCGCCAGCGCCGGAAAGCTTCGTTCCAATGGACCGGAGACCAGCCGTGCACTAACAATCAAACCGGACCAGTCAGGCGGGGCTGCTCACTGGTCCCGGTCCGACTTCACCTGGGACGAGGACAACGACCGATACATCTGCCCGGAAGGCAAAGAACTTCGTCACACGAGACGGCGATATTCCGATCCCGCTCGGACAGCGCCAAGGCTGAAAGCGCGCAAATACAGGGCGTTGAAAGCCGACTGCCTAAATTGCCCTTCCAAACCGAAATGCTGCCCGAACACCGATTTGCGCGCCATCAACAGAGAGAAGTATGAAATCGTCAGGGATTTCGTGCGGCGCTGCACCGCCTCTGAATTCAACCCAACAGCGCAGAAGCGGCGCAAGAAAGTCGAGATGCTGTTCGCCCACCTCAAACGCATCCTCGGGCTGGGGCGGCTCCGATTAAGAGGACCCTGCGGCGCCCAGGATGAATTCACCCTCGCAGCGACCGCCCAAAACCTCCGGAAACTGGCAAAGCTCAAGCCGATGGCGCCCATCGCCGGATAAGTGGGCGGGCTAGGCGCAGATTATCCAAAACGATCAGCCCGATAGCTGAAGCCACCCGGCCAAAATCCAACGGCTTTTTCAACACAATCAGCCCAATGCGGACGCATTTGTGACTATCGAAGCGCGTCGACGACGGCCACAATTTGTCGTCGCCAGTTGTCGACCCACCGGGATTAGAACGCGCCCATGTAGGACTCGCGCAGCACATTCTTCTGGACCTTGCCCATCGTGTTGCGCGGAAGCTCATCCACAAAGAACACGCGCTTCGGCTGTTTAAACCGGGCGAGGTCGGCCTTCAGAGGCTCCGTCACGTCATCCTCAGAGATACTGCTGCCATCGTCGCGGGTCTTGTCAGAGGAACTCGGCTTGAGCCGGGGAGGGGCTTGAATAGCGTCCGCGCATGAGTAAGCGTGACCCGTTCAAGTACTTCAAAACCAGTCCCGAGATCATTCGCCTGGCGGTGATGATGTATGTCCGGTTCCCACTTTCATTGCGGAACGTAGAGGACCTTCTCCACGAGCGAGGGATTGATGTCAGCTATGAATCGATCCGGTTTTGGTGGAACAGATTTGGACCGCTCTTCGCCACCGAGATCAATCGCAGTCGTGTCGACCGGATGCGTGCGTACTCCAACTGGCGATGGCACGTCGACGAAGTCTTCGTGAAAATCAATGGCGAGCAACACTACCTTTGGCGCGCTGTGGATCACGAGGGCGAGGTGCTTGAAGCAATTGTCACGAAGCGTCGGGACAAGCGCGCCGCATTGAAATTACTTAAGAAATTGATAAAGCGCTTCGGCCAGCCGCGGGAGATCGTCACCGACCGGCTTCGATCATATGGCGCTGCTCTGAAGGAATTGGGCGGGTCTGGTCTTCAGACCACAGGGCGATGGCTCAACAACCGGGTTGAAAATTCACACCTGCCGTTTCGACGACGAGAACGGGCGATGCTCAGGTTTAGGCGCATGCGAAATCTACAAATGTTCGCCGCCGTTCACTCCTCCGTCTACAACCACTTCAACCAGGAACGACTCCTTTCCAGCAGACACATTTTCAAGAGGAACAGAACCGCCGCGCTAGACGAGTGGCGGCTGCTCTGTTCCGCCTAGGTTCCCGCGTTCGCCCGCAAACAGAGACTGGTTCGAATTCTACTGATAGCACCCGCGCAGTCCCGTAGTGCCGAAATCGAGCCCATGATACATGGATTAATCCAACTTGACCCAGGCTGCGTTCCGCGCCGAGCTTTGCACGCAGGCCGCGACGAACCTGACGCCCGCCAGCCCATCCTGCACCGTAGGATAGGTCACCGCTCGGTCCACCGGATCGCCCCTACGGTGGGCGATGATCGCTTCGGCGGCCTCGGAATAGATATTCGCGAAGCCTTCCAGATAGCCTTCGGGATGGCCTGGCGGGATGCGGCTGACGCGCGCCGCGGCCTCACCCGCGCCGGCGCCGTTGCGGGTGATCAGGCGCTTGGGCTCTCCGAAGGGAGAATGCCACAGGTTGTTGGGATTCTCCTGCGCCCATTCCAGGCCGCCCTTGTCTCCGTAAAGGCGGATCTTCAGCGCGTTCTCATTGCCCGGCGCCACCTGGGAGGACCAGAGCATGCCTCGCGCGCCGCCCTTGAACCGCAGCAGCACATGGGCGTTATCATCCACCTGGCGGCCGGGCACGAAAGCCTGAATGTCGGCGGCGAGGCTTTCGGCCTCCAGACCAGAGATAAAGAGCGCAAGGTTATAGGCGTGCGTGCCGATATCGCCCGTGGATCCGCCTGCGCCGGACTGCGCCGGATCAGTGCGCCAGTTCGCCTGTTTGAAATCCTGCTCTTCCGTCAGCCAGTCCTGCGGGTACTCGACCTGCACCACGCGGATCGCCCCGAGCGCGCCATTCGCCACAATCTCGCGGGCGTGCCGCACCATCGGATAGCCGGTGTAGTTGTGGGTCAGGATGAAGAGCGCATCCGAATTCTCCGCCGCCTTCACCAGCTTCTTCGCATCGGGCAAGGTCGAGGTCAGCGGCTTGTCGCAAATCACGTGAATGCCGCGTTTCAGAAATTCGCGCGCGGCGGCGTAGTGGACATGGTTCGGAGTGACGATCGAGACCGCCTCTATGCCGTTCTTCAGGCGCGCCTCCCGGATCGCCATTTGCTTGAAATCGTCATAGATGCGAGGCAGGCCCAGCGCCGCGCCGCTCTCCTGCGATTTCTCCGGGGTTGAGGAAAGGGCGCCCGCGACCAGTTCGTATTTGTCGTCAATGCGGGCGGCGATCCGGTGCACGGCGCCGATAAAAGCGTCGTTGCCGCCGCCGACCATCCCAAGTTGGATGCGGCCCGACAGGGTATCGTTGCGTCCCGACACCATCAGCCGATCCCCAGCATCTTGCGGTTCGCCGCCTCATCCGCGCCGCCATCAGCAAAGTCATCAAACGCCTTCTCGGTGACGCGAATGATGTGATCCTGCACGAACGCAGCGCCTTCGCGAGCGCCATCCTCCGGGTGTTTCAGGCAGCACTCCCACTCCACAACAGCCCAACCATCGAAATCATTGGCGGCCATTTTGGAAAAGACCGCGCCGAAATCGACCTGCCCGTCGCCGAGAGACCGAAAGCGTCCTGCCCGATCGATCCAGCCCTGGTAGCCCGAGTAGACACCTTGCCGACCTGTGGGGTTAAACTCCGCATCCTTAACGTGGAACATGCGAATTCGGTCTTTGTAGATGTCGATATTGTCAAGGTAGTCGAGGCATTGCAGCACGTAATGCGATGGGTCGTACAGCATGCAGGCCCGCTCGTGGCCGCCTGTGCGCTCCAGAAACATCTCATAAGTAATCCCGTCGTGGAGATCTTCGCCGGGATGAATCTCGTAGCAGACATCCACGCCGCATTCCTCGGCGTGGTTCAGAATGGGCGTCCAACGTGCGGCTAGTTCATCAAAGGCCGTTTCGATGAGGCCCGCAGGTCGTTGAGGCCACGGGTAGATATATGGCCAAGCCAATGCGCCCGAAAAAGTGGCGTGTGCGGTGAGGCCCATGTTCCTTGATGCGCTGAGGGCTTTTTTGACTTGATCGACGGCCCATTCCTGCCGAGCTTTCGGGTTTCCGCGCACTTCCTCGGCAGCAAAACCGTCAAAGGCCGTGTCATAGGCGGGGTGAACAGCAACTAATTGTCCCTGTAGGTGGGTTGAAAGTTCGGTCACCTCGACCCCGTTCTCGGCTGCCTGACCTTTGAATTCGTCGCAGTAGTCGACGCTTCCCGCCGCACGGTCGAGATCGATCAAGCGGCTGTCCCAGCTAGGCGCCTGCACGCCCTTATAGCCGCAATCGGCGGCCCATTTCGTAATCTCGTCCCAGGAATTGAAAGGCGCCTCGTCGCCCGCGAACTGCGCCAGAAACAGCGCCGGGCCCTTGATGGTCTTCATGATGGATCCTTCCGGTCAGTTCCCGCGTCGAACGGGATGTTTTCCTTGAGATAGATGTCGATGCGAATGCGCTCTTGCGCGGCGTTGAACGGCACATTGTCAGCCGTTGCCCGTAAAAGCCTGACTGCTGAGCGAACCAAGTGCCCACAATCCTGACTTATCAACGCATCGAAACTGCCATCCAGCAAAGCCTTTTGGCTCATCGGCGTCAGCTCATGTGCGATTACGACGAAATCTCTTTCAGGCCTGTGTTCAGTCAGAAATTGGATCAGACCAGCATTTCCTGCAGCCGAAGAATAGATTCCGCAAAGATCGGGATAGCTTTCAAGCACCTCGGGCAACATCTTGTAGATCAGTTCAGGATTGTCCCGGCCTTCGACCGACGCCACTACATCAAGGTGCGGAAATTCTTCCGACATGACCAAATCGAACCCCTGCCGCCGTTCGAGATGATCGCGCGCAAGGCGCGAGCCCGTAATAACCAGAATCTTGCCTTCCTGACGGACGAACCGGCCCATCAGACGGCCCGCGGTCCGTCCGGCGGAAATATTGTCGATGCCGACAAAATGATCGCGCTCCGAACTCGGCAGATCCGATACCAGCGCGACGACGGCGATACCCTTGTCCCGCACCCGCTTCACGGCGTCTCGCACGGATGGCGTCTCAGGGCCGAACACCGCCACACCATCGGTTTCCGCCGGGTCTAGCCGGTCTAAAATGGTAACGATCTCTCTAGGGTCGAATGGCGTCGCAAGAACTGTGGAAATTCGTGTGCGCTCGATGATTAGCTTTCCCGTCAACTCGTCAATTTCTTGCTGAAGCCCCTGTACGAATTCATTGAGCGTATCTGGAAGAATAAAACGCAGGTTATAGAAGCGTTTGCGCGCCAAATTGGCCGCCGCCGTGTCGCGGACATAACCAAGTTCCTCAATCGCATTGCGAACCTTTGTAATTGTGACGTTGCGCACGCCTGGGCGCTCGTTCAAAACCCGGTCCACGGTCGCAAGGCTGACGCCGGCGACACGGGCGATGTCGTTCACCGTCGGCTTGCCGTGTGATCGGAGGCGAAGTTTACTCAACTTAAGCCTCCAGTTCTGATGCAAGACCTTCAAAGAGCAACGCGACTGCCTCTGCCCCTGGGTCGTTGTGACCCTTTAGATTTTCCTCGGGAACATAGGCGGCCCGACCGGCTTTCGCCCGGTGAATAGCAGCAGTGCTATCGGCGCCTTTTCGCGCGGCCTCCGCCGCGGCGGCCACGCCGTCTGGCAATGCGGCGAGCGCTGGCTCAAGCGCATCGATCATGGTTCGGTCGCCGGCTCCTGCGCCCCCGACCTCGCTGACGCGGGTCAGCCCTTCGACCAGAGCTTTCGTTACCGGTGCGCCGTTTGCGCAGGCGTCTCCAGCGGCGTTGAAATAGATTGCCAAGATGACGCCGGACGACCCGCCCATTGTCTGGCTCAACTCATTGCCTAACGCAGGAAACAACTGAGTCAGGTCAGCGAGCGGCATCTTGTCGAGACCGCTTTTTAACGCCCGCGCTGCGGTCGCAAGCGTACTGCCTGTGTCGCCATCACCAGACTTCGCGTCCAATGCGTTTAAATCTGCTTCTGCCGAGATCAGCAGATCTGAGATCCGGTCGATCGTTTTGCGAACTTTCTCGTTCTTTGACGGGATCGGCTCGATTGGGGTCAATCCATCAGGGAGCGCCGTAACGCGACAAGGGGAGATTTCGTTGAGACCCGGCCAAGCCGGCATGGCGACGGGCGCCTCTAGTGCAACCAATTCACTCGGTGTCGTCTCCATCACTGATATCGAGAAACCGTGCATGTCCAACGAGGTCATCATGGGCGCGGGGCCGATAATGTGACTGGCGATGCGTGCCTCGGAAAGTGCGCGTGTCAACAGCGACATCTCCAAAAGCGTTGTCGATCCGAGGTTGTTCACAAGCACAACCGATGTACCGGTCTTTAAATGGGGTTGCAGTTTGCCAACCACGGTGTCCATCGCTTGCAGAGCTGTCGAGAAGTCGACCTGCTCGACACCGGGTTCGCCGTGTATGCCCAGACCCAACTCCGCCTTGCCAGCCGCAATTCTGTCTTCCTTTGGCGAACCTGGAACCGTGCACGTGTCCAGGCTCATACCTATGCTTGCAATCTTGCCTATCACTGCCTTCGCGGCTTCCGTAACTGCCTCTAGACCTTCGCCCGCCTCTGCCATCGCGCCCGTGATTTTGTGGACGAAAAGCGTGCCCGCCACACCCCTGCGCTGCGGCAGTTCAGGCAAGGCGATGTCATCATCAACCACCACCATCTCGACATTTCGCCCAAGCGCGCGCGCGCGCTCAGCCGCAAGGCCGAAATTCAACCTGTCGCCGGTGTAGTTTTTCACAATCAACAAGCAGCCGGCTTTGCCAGTCACAGTTAGGATTCCCGCCAGAATTGCTTCGACGGATGGTGATGCGAACACCTCGCCGCAGATCGCCGCGGTCAGCATGCCTGCGCCTACAAAGCCTGCATGTGCGGGCTCGTGACCTGAGCCGCCACCCGAAATCAGGGCGACCTTCGACTTGTCCCAATCGGTTCGATAGACAACCTTTATATGCGGATATCCATCGAGCCGTGACAGCGCTCCACCCGAGGATGCTAGCAGCCCGTCGATCGCCTCGGTGACCAGGGTTTCTTTGGCGTTTAGGAAATGTGCCAACTCGCGTCCTCCCCTATATGACCCGAGCGCCGGATACATCGAAGTACATCGGTCTGCTGGGCTGAATCTTAATCTTCGCATTTGGCGAATAGTCTCGATGTGCGTCGGTCAACGTTGTGACGGCATACCCTTCGAGGTCGAGGTGCAACCGGGTCTGATCGCCTAGATGCTCTGCGCGGACAACCACGGCTTCTACGCCTTCACCTTGCTGGATGTTTTCCGGCCTCAACCCAATCTGAGGTCCCTTGTGGTCGCCCGGAAAAAGCGACGAAGGCAGAATGTTGATCCGCGGCAGGCCAAGTCGGCTCGCCACGTAAATGCTGCAAGGATTCTCGTAGATCTCTCGCGGAGTGCCGAACTGGACCAGCTTTCCCTCTTCCAGAACGCCTATCTGCGTGGCCATTGTCATGGCTTCGATTTGATCATGGGTGACATAAAGCAACGTCGATCCCAGCTCTGCGTGAATGCGCTTAAGTTCGACCCGCAGGTCGGCGCGCAATTTCGCATCCAGAGAGCTAAGCGGTTCATCCATAAGATAAATTGAGGGATCACGCACTAGCGCCCGGCCGATCGATACGCGCTGCATCTCACCGCCCGAAAGCTCGGTCGCTTTGTTGTCGAGTTTGTCTGGAATTTGGAGGATCTCGGCGATCTGCTTAACCTTGGCCGCGATCTCGTTCTCAGGCGTCCTGAGCACTGGCGAGCGCAATGGGAAGGCGAGATTGTCGCGCACGCTCATGTGCGGATAGAGCGAGTACTGCTGAAAAACCATCGCCACGTCGCGCTGGGCCGGGGTTTCTTGGCCCACATCCTGACCTCCTATGGAAACCCTTCCTGCATCAAGTTTTTCGAGACCAGATATTAGCCGCAGAGTAGTGGTTTTGCCTGCGCCGGTCGGGCCCAAAAGGACCACGAAAGCGCCATCCGGGATTGTCATCGAAATGCCGTCAACAGCATTCGTGTCTCCAAAGGATTTTCTGATGTTCTCGAGGACAACCTCAGCCATTCGCCAAAACTTCCTCGTTCAGGGCGGAGCGCAACGCTTGGCCGCTGGATTGGTCGAAAAGGGTGATGGTCTCGGAATTGAACACCAAGCCCACAGTTTCTCCGGTCGCAACTCTCCGGCTTGAATCGACGCGCGCCTTCAATTCTCCGTTCGGGCTATCAAGCGTTATGATCTGCGTCGTGCCAAGATACTCAGTGGCCATCACCCTGGCTCGATAGTCGCTGGAGTCGGTAAGTTCGATATGTTCCGGGCGGACTCCAAAGACAAGTTGGCCCTCGGCTCCTTCGAGTAGTTTCGGAATGGCGGTCTGGAATCCACTCAATTCCACCGAGTTGTCTGCGGGCGCTAGCTTTCCCTCAAACGGCAAAAAGTTCATTGCGGGTGATCCGATAAAGTCAGCCACGAATATGGTGGCCGGTTTGTCGTAAATCTCTTGCGGCGTTCCGAATTGCTCGACCACGGCGTTGTTCATCACCACGATCTTGTCGCCCATCTGCATGGCTTCCAATTGGTCGTGCGTCACATAGACCGTGGTTGCGCCCATTCGGTCGTGAAGCGCGCGCAATTCCTCGGCCATATGTTCGCGAAACTCTGCATCAAGCGCGCCGAGCGGCTCGTCCATCATGAAGGCCTTTGGTTCGCGAACGATCGCTCTGCCAAGCGCCACCCTTTGGCGATCGCCGCCCGAAAGTCCGCCAACAGGACGATTCAAAATATCTTCAATCCCGAGAATTTTTGCGACTTCAGCGACTTTCGCCTTCACATCTGCGCGCGGCATTCCCTGCGACAGCAACGGATAACTGATGTTTTTGCGCACGTTCATATGTGGGTAGAGCGCAAACATCTGAAAGACGAAGGCGATATCGCGCTCGGATGGCGGCCGCTGGCTGATCTCTTCTCCGTCGAGGTAAATTTCGCCCGATGTCGGCAGCTCAAGCCCGGCGATCATTCTTAGAGTTGTGGTCTTGCCGCAACCCGATGGGCCGAGCAGCATGAAGAACTCACCATCCTCAATCGTGAAGGAGCTGTCGCGAACGGCCGTGAAATCACCGAACTGCTTCTTAAGTTTTTTGATCACGATCTGAGCCATAGTTACTCCGGGAAATGGCTGACGATGATGAACATCACCGTGCCCACCAGAGTAACGACGAACGAATAGGTGAAGGCCCAAAGCACAAACGGCTGCATCAGCATGAAGATGCCAAGAGCGATCAGAATCGTTGCGACGATTTCCCATGGGCCGCGACGAAAGCTCAGCAAGCGTGAGAAGAACTGGGTCATTTGCGAACAGCTCCGAATGTAATGCCCCGCAGGAGGTGTTTTCGCAGCATGATTGTGAAGATCATGACCGGGATCAGGAAGATGGTCGCACCAGCAGCTACGGCAGGCCAATCGAGTCCGCCAATACCAATGATCGTAGGGATGAAAGGCGGCGCGGTTTGCGCCGTGGCCGACGTAAGAAGCACAGCGAATGCGTACTCGTTCCAAGCAAAGATTAGACAAAAGATTGCGGTCGAAGCGATGCCGGTGGCGGCTTGTGGAAGGACGACTTTGTAGAACGCCTGAAACCGGGTGTAGCCGTCGATGAGAGCGGCCTCTTCATACTCTCTCGGAATCTCATCGATGAATCCCTTTAGTAGCCACACGGCGAGGGAAATATTGACCGCCGTGTAAAGCAAAATCATGCCCAGGTGCGTGTCGGACAGTCCGAGATTGCGGTACATCAGGAAAATCGGGATCGCGACTGCGATTGGCGGCATCATCCGCGTGCTCAAGATAAAAAACAGCAGATCATCGGCCAACGGGATCTTGAACCTGCTGAATGCATAGGCGGCGAGCGTTCCAAGGAATACCGACAGGAAGGTCGAGCCAAACCCAATTATGATGGAGTTCATGAAGCGTTCGCCAAACTTTGACGGCCCGACGATGACCATGTCGTATTCACGCACGATCTCATCGGCCCAGTCCTGCGGAGGGTTCGCGTCAAGGAATTCCTGTGTTTGGCGGGTGCGCGTCGTGAAAAGATTCACATAGCCTTCAAGGGTTGGCTCAAACATGACCTTTGGCGGATAGCTGATGGCGTCCGTTGGTGACTTGAAACCAGTCAGCATGATCCAAACCAGTGGGATCATCGTGATCAGCGCGTAGGATATGACGAGCACGCCAGCCAACCATTTGGAGCGCTTCGTCGGTTCTGTGACGGAAAAACTGCTCATCTTTCCTTCACTTTGTTTAGCGCCTTCACATAGATCGAAGCCAGTCCAAAGACCGCCACAAATAGGATAATTGCGTATGCGGATGCATAGCCCGTTCGCCACTTCTCGAACGCCTCTCGCTTCAGGTTGATTGACGTAAGCTCGGTCGTGCTCCCAGGACCACCGCCTGTTAGCTGAACCACCAAATCGAACATTTTGAAGTTCTCGATCCCCCGAAAGAGAACGGCCAGCATTAGAAAAGGCAGTACCATCGGTATGGTGATCGTAAAAAACTGGCGCAGCTTGCTAGCCCGATCGACTTCCGCAGCCTCATAAATATAGTCTGGGATGCTGCGAAGCCCGGCCAAACAGATCAGCATGACAAAGGGCGTCCACATCCAAGTGTCGACAATGACGATCGACCACGGAGCGAGTTCCACAGATCCAAGCATCTCAAAGCTCGATGCATCGCCACCTGTGAACCAAGCAACGATATAGTTAAAGAGGCCAATCTGAGGCTGATAGAGAAACTTCCAGAAATTGCCGACCACTGCAGGGGAAAGCATCATCGGCAAAACAATTATCGTCGTCCAAAGATCGTTCCCCTTGAATTTCTTGTTGATGAGCCAAGCGAGTGAGAAGCCAATCAGCACCTGAAAAAAGATCGTCCAGAACAGGAAATGCGCCGTGGCCTGCATGTTCAACCAGATGTCACCGTCTGTCAGGATGCGCTCATAGTTGCGGAGGCCGATATTCTTCACTTCGCGCCCAATGCGATTGGCCTTGAAGTTCGTGAAGCTCAGTTGAATCGTCCAAATCAGCGGAAAGATATTGATCGCCAAGAGCAAGAAAATGGTCGGTCCGACAAAGAGCCATGCGATCGCTCGATCCGACAACCCTCTGACTTTGCGCGCAACTCGGGTGGGCGTTGCCGCGGCAACGATATCTATCGTCTTGTCCGACATGGCTTCGGCGATTCCAGTTTGATGAGGCGCAAAGCTCAATGATCGTTGCGCGTTGCTGGATGGGAGCGGGCGGAACCGCTCCCATCAATCGAAGAGCTTACAATTTGCCTTCATCTTCGAAGACTTCAGTCCAGTCCTCGATTAGCAAGTCAAGCGCCTCTTTAGCGGTCCCCTTGTCGGCGACGACATAGTCGTGAATCCGCTTTTGCATTGCCAAGAGAAGTTCCGCATAAGCCGGCTCTTGCCAGAAGTCCTGAACGGCGCCCATGGCTTCCAGGAAGTCGCCAGCAAATGGCTGGCTGTCGACGAAACCCGGATCGTTCAGCACTGCGTTGTGAGCGGAGTAACCACCTAGCTCCCACCATTTGGCCTGAACAGAGGGATCGGAGAACCACTTGATGTACTCTAACGCTGCATCTTGCTTGTCCGAGTAGGCAACGACCGAAATTCCCTGGCCGCCTAATGTGGAGCCGGCCTGGTTCTGTGGCGGGTTTACGAAGAAATCGATCTTATCTCCGCCCGTGTTCGGATCGGCGTAGAGGCCCGGGAAGAATGCGAACCAGTTCATGGCCATCGCGACCTGACCGGATTTGAACGCATCAAGCGATTCACCCATGTACGAGTTCGTATAGCCCGGGGGCGTCGCCGTTTTGTAGAATTCTTTATAGAATTCAAGGGCTTCGACCGCTTCGGGTGAGTTCACCGCGCCTTCCATGTCGTATTTCCCGGGCGTGTTCTCATACTTAAAGCCCCAAGGATACAACGCCGAAGTGACGCCCATGGTGATGCCTTCCGAGCCCCGCTCTGTGAAGATCGCAGCGCCATAGACCGTCTTTCCATCGATTTCGCGCCCTTGGAAGAACTGCGCGACCTCGAGCATTTCCTTCTGAGTCTTCGGCTCCGCAAGTTCGCGTCCTGTGGCGTCTTTAAACGCCGCTCTGATGTCGTCGCGCGCGAACCAGTCCTTGCGGTAGAACCAGCCATTGGCGTCTCCCATGGCCGGAAGCGCATAATAATTCGGCGTACCCTTCGGCCAAGTGGAGTACGCATACACCGTGGCCGGCGCAAAGTCGTCCATCGAGATGCCATTGGCGTCAAAGAAACTGTTCAGCTTGACGTAGTGGCCGTTCTCGGCGCCGCCGCCGATCCATTGGCTGTCTCCAATAAGAAGATCGCAAAGCTTTCCGCCGGAGTTCAACTCGTTGAGCATTCGGTCGGCGAAATTCGGCCAAGGCACAAATTCGAAGTTCATCGTATGGCCGGACTGAGCTTCGAATTCTTTCGACAATTCAACCAACGCATTGGCCGGATCCCAGGCCGCCCAGCAGAGTGTAAGGTCCTCGGCCAAGACATTCGAAGATGCAGTCGACGCTGCAATGGCGATCACGCTCGCGGATGCGAGTTTCTTGTAGGTCATCCAGTCCTCCCTGTTGCTTTGCGCCGTGATCGAGGATGAGCGAATCGCGGCCTGCAGGCACCGTACATGAGGTGCGTACCTCATTTCTACAAATTTCTGAGGTTCGTACCTCAGAATGAATTCGGCGTCCTATTAGATGGCCATCAATTGGGCGAAATTGTCTCGCCAGATCAAGGTGATATGCCAGGCTTTCGTAGGTGGGTCGCGATGCAGCTAATTCAAGATGATCGTTGATAACAAGCGCCTTTTACGCCACGTCTCCGAGCAAGTGGCTTCAAAGATGTCCAACGTGCGCCACCGAAGCTTATAGCTAGATCTTGCTTTAACGTCCGCTTCGGGTCATCTCTGGTCATCCGACTAAATTACTCAGATGACGGCTTTGTCCGCACAGCGGTCATTCAACTAGCTTTTCGGTAACACTTTGCAGCGAGCGGCAGCTACGTCCGCTGATCGGACGATCACAAACTTTAACGCGAATGTTCATGGTCGGCTGAAAGCAGACCTTCTATCGACAATCGCGGTACCGCGGAACGACAAACCGTAGCTGCCATTTCAGCAGTCTATCGTACATTAGGCGGGGCATTTACGGCAGTGCGGACTAGCCGGCACTTTCTCTCCTGAACGACAATGAACCAGAGGCTCTTCCTTAAACAATCACCTCAATTCGGCACGTAATTGATTACGCGAGATACAACGACATTGTGAATAAGTATACATACTAAACATACCCATTCTCCTCCCGCCTGACTTGGCTATCGTCGCCCCACTGTCATTTAGAGGCTGTGCGACCGATGGAGTGCTTCGTCGAGACACAGCGTAGCAGAGCTGTCGATCCGTCCGCTGACCACCCTGATGGCCTCAGAGGCGAGGAAATCACCGAAGGCGTTCTTGGCTTGCTTCCTGAGCTCGCGCCGGTCGCACAGGAAGGTTATCGAGCAGACACGCCGCATGTTCGACCGTTCATACACCCAACAGTGTGACTTTCAGTTCGTCATCAATCGCCGCAAATTCACCATTCCATACTGTGCGCCCACGCTGAAGGATGAACGCGCGGTCGGCCACGCTTGCGAGTTCAGAGAGGGACTTGTCGACGACAATGATGGAAATCTGCGCCGCGGCTTTGAGGCGCCGTATCGACGTCCAGATTTCCTCGCGCACCAGCGGCGCAAGCCCCTCTGTCGCCTCGTCGAGGATCAACAGCGTTGGATTGGTGGTCAGCGCACGGGCGATCGCAAGCATTTGCTGCTCTCCGCCGGACAGCGTCGCCGCCAATTGTCCTGAGCGTTCGCCGAGCCGTGGAAACAATTCGCAGACGGCCTCTACCGTCCAATGCCCGTTGCGCGCGGCGGCGGTCAGGTTCTCCGCGACCGTCAGATTTGGAAAGCAGCGCCGCCCTTCCGGCGCGAGGCCAATCCCGAGGCGCGCGATCCGGTAGGTCGCCAAATCGCCGATATCGACGCCATTAAAGATTATGGAGCCGCTTCGCGCTCTTGGCGCTCCAAGGATCGTGCGGATCGTCGTGGTCTTGCCCATGCCGTTGCGACCGAGCAGCGCCACGACTTCGCCCTCGCACACATCGAGATCGACGCCGAACAACGCTTGTGAGGCTCCATAGAACGAGGTGACGTTGGAGAGGCTGAGCAAACTCATACAGTCGCCTCCTCTCCAAGATACGCGCGTCGGACTTTCGCGTCGGCCCGGATTTCGCCGACAGTTCCGGTCGCGATGACTTCGCCATAGACCAGCACGCTGATCCGGTCGGCGAGAGAGAAGACCGCGTCCATATCGTGTTCGACCAATAGGATCGGCGCCTCGGTACGCAATTGTGAAAGTAGAGCGGTCATCTCCAATCCGCCTTCAGTTCCAAGGCCGGCCATCGGCTCATCAAGCAGAAACGCCCTTGGCTTCAGCGCCAAGGCCATGGCGAGTTCGAGGCGACGCCTCTCGCCGTGGGAAATGTCCGAGGCGCGCGCGGCGCGGCGGTGTGAAAGGCGCACGCGGTCCAATTCTCTATCTGCGTGCTCGATCATTGATCGGTCCGAGAGCGCCGCCCGCATAAAGCGAAACACACTCCGTTCAGCGCCGAGCGCCGCGAGGGCGACATTCTGCAAGACGGTGAACTCCGGCACGACGGCCGAGATCTGAAAGCTGCGCCCCAGGCCCAATCTGGCGCGAGACGCGACATCCATATGCGTCACGTCCCGCCCAAGGAAATGGATCCGGCCCTTGTCCGGCTTTAATTCACCAGCGATCTGCTTGATAAGAGTTGACTTGCCGGCGCCGTTCGGACCGATCAGGGCATGAATCTCGGCTGGCCAGAGAACCAGTGAGACGTCTCGACAGGCCGCCAGACCACCGAAGGATTTCGTCACCCCGTCGACGGCGAGAACCGGGTCAGTCATGGGCTACCTCCCGTCCCGCCAAGGCTCCGATCAGGCCGCCGCGCGCGAACAGGACGACGCTCAGCAACAACATTCCGAGAAAGACCTGCCAATAGTCGCTGACGCCGCCCAGCAGTTGTTCGAGCAACAGGAAAAGCCCGGCGCCCGCCACGGGCCCAAACAGACGTCCAACCCCGCCCAGCAGAACGAAAATGATGATCTCGCCGCTTGTGTGCCAGCTCAACATCGAGGGGCTGATAAAGCGATTAAGATCAGCGAACAGCGCCCCAGCAAGCCCGGTTATTGCGCCCGAAAGGACGAAGGCGGTCAGTTGGACCTTGTAGGGCCGAATGCCGACGGCCCGCACTCGCGCCGGATTTTGCCGTGCGGCGTTGAGCGCCATGCCAAAAGGAGAGCGCTTAATTCTTGCGGTCAGGAACAAAGCCGCCGCCAGTAGAATGAAGCAAAGTGTAAAGAACTGGATCGGGTCGAGCGTGTTGAGGCCTGGAAAGTCGTTCCGAACGTAGATCGACAATCCGTCCTCACCGCCATAGGCAGGCCAGCTGACCGCGAAATAGTAAAGCATCTGCCCGAAGGCGAGCGTAATCATGATGAAGTAGACGCCGGAGGTGCGCAGGCTCAGAGCTCCGATTCCCAGGGCGGCCAATGCGCTGGCGAGCATTGCGGTAAGCCAGATGACCGGCATCGACTTCGTACCTTCGAGCATGAATGGCCACTGCATCAACGGCTCGAAACTCTGGGCGTGGCTGGCGAGGACGCCCATCGCATAGCCGCCAATGCCGAAGAATGCGGCGTGGCCCAGACTGACCAATCCGCCTTGCCCGAGCGCGATATTCAGCCCGACGCCTGCAAGCGCCAGGATGGTGGCCCGTGTCGCCAATGTGATGGTGAAAGGCTCTTCCAGCGCCAGGGCGGTCAGAGCGACGGCAGGCAGGCAGAGCGCTAGCCCCAGATTAACCAGCGTCTCACGCCTCATAGGGTGCTACTCCGTAGAGACCAGTTGGGCGCACGACCAGGACGATGGCCATCAACACATAAATCGACATTGACGCCAGCGCCGAGCCAGCAGCGTTGGCGGCCGCAGGCTCCATGAACGCGCCGAGCGCGATCGGCAACAGGAACCGGCCCAGCGTGTCGGTTAGTCCGACGAGTATAGATGCGATCAACGCGCCCTTGCCCGATCCGATCCCACCGATGACGATGACCACGAAGGCGAGGATCAGAACCGGCTCTCCCATGCCGATCTGAACGGATTGCAATGGCCCGATCAGGGCCCCGGCGAGGCCCGCCAACGCCGCGCCAACCGCGAAAACGATGGTGTAAAGCTTAGAAATGTTGACGCCGAGCGCGGCGATCATCTCTCGGTCGCTCTCGCCCGCCCGGATTTGCACGCCGATGCGGGTGCGGGTGATTAGCAAATACAACCCCAACGCCACGCCGCCGCCGATGGCGATGATGGTCAAGCGATAAAGCGGATACTCAATGCCACCGGGCAAACTCACAGGTCCGGCCAGATAGGGCGGAATGTCGAGATAGAGGGGAAAGGAGCCGAACAGCCAGCGCGTGCCTTCCGAGAAAATCAGGATCAGCGCGAAGGTCGCCAGAACCTGATCCAGATGGTTGCGAGCGTAGAGTCTTCGGATCACCGTGACTTCAACCAGCGCGCCCGCCGCCGCTGCAGCGACGAGACTGGCGACCAGCGCCAGAAGGAAGGAGCCAGTCGCGCCGGCGACCGCCGCCGCCGCGAAAGCGCCGATCATATAGAGCGAGCCATGCGCAAGGTTGATCAATCCCATCACGCCGAAGACAAGCGTCAGGCCGGACGCCATCAAGAACAGCATCGCGCCGAACTGAAGGCCGTTCAGCACCTGCTCTGCGAAGAGGGCGAAGGTCATTGCAAGCTACGATCTAGGCGGACGAGGAGAGCCGCGCATTGTGCCGCTCCCCGTTAGGCTACATCTTGCACTCGGCGGCATAAGCGTCCGAATGGCCGGCCAGTCCGGTGGCGATGATTTTGTTGGTAAATACGTCACCCTCTTGGATCACCTCGCGCACATAGATGTTCTGCACCGGGTGATGGTTCGGCCCAAAAGTGAAGTCGCCGCGCACCGAGTCAAACTCGGCCGCCTCCAACGCCAAACGGAAGGCGTCGGCATCTGACACTTCCGCCGCTTTCGCCGCGCTGATCAGCAGGTTCGCCGTATCAAAGCCCTGACTGGCGTAGAGCGAGGGTAGACGCCCATATTCCACCTGAAACGCTTCGACGAACTTAGCGTTGGCCGGGTTGTCGATGTCCTTGTTCCATTGCGACGTGTTCTTCACGCCCAACGCCGCCGCGCCGACGGCCTGAAGAATGCCCTGATCGAAGCTGAACGCCGGGCCGAGCACCGGGATCTCGACACCACTGTCTGCGTACTGCTTGAGAAAAGAGATCCCCATCCCCCCTGGCAAGAAAAAGAAGACGCTGTCGGCGCCCGAGGCGCGAATCTGAGCGATCTCCGCCGCATAGTCCTTCTGTCCGAGCTTGGTGTAGATCTCTCCCGCCAACTCGCCTTTGTAGAAGCGCTTATAGCCTGTCAGCGCATCCTGACCGGCTGGGTAATTCGGCGCCAGGATGAAGGATTTCTTGAACCCGGCGTCATTGGCGTAAGCGCCAGCCGCCTCGTGCAGATTGTCGTTTTGCCAGGCCACGTTGAAATAGTTCGGATGGCAGCCTTTGCCCGCCAGCGCCGAGGGTCCAGCGTTAGGCGACAGGTAGAACTTGCCCTGCGCCGTGACAGACGGCACCACCGCCATCGCGAGATTCGACCAGATAATGCCCGTCAAGACGTCGACCTTTTCCGACTGAACCATCTTGTCGGCTAACTGCACTGCGATATCGGGCTTGCGCTGGTCGTCTTCGACTACGACCTCGATGTTGGAGGCGTCTGCAAGCTTAACCGCGAGCAGGAAACCGTCCCGCACATCAATGCCGAGCCCGGCTCCGCCGCCCGAAAGCGTGGTGATCATGCCGACCTTGACCGGGTATTCGGCGAGCGCCGGCCCCGCGGCGGTCATTGCCGCAGCAGCGATCGACGCCGCGATGAAATTTGTGATCTTCATCTCCGTCACCTCCCAAATGACCATCTCGACGCTTCGGCGTCTGGTTCGTTTGTTCTTTAAAAAGTGTTAGAGCAAGTCGCGCGTTCGGTCGAGGGCGCGGCGAGCGGACTGGGGAAAACGGGCTGTGACCAACTGGGACGACGCTTTCGACAATGCTGGGCACGTCGCGAACGCAGCGTCTTATCCGGCGCGTTGGGCAGAAACGGCGGAAGCCTATCGGCGGAACGCCGTATTCGCTGAGTTGGATATCGCCTATGGCGATCATCCGCGTGAGCGTCTCGATTTGTTCCACACCGACGGGCTTGCTCGCGGTTTGGCGATTTTCGTTCATGGCGGTTACTGGAGGCGTTTTGACAAATCTTACTGGTCGCATTTGGCAGAAGGCGCGCGAGCCCTCGGTTTGAGCGTCGCTGTGCCCAGCTACGTTCTTGCGCCCGAGGCGCGCATCTCTGAAATTACGCGTCGCATCGCCATAGCGATCTCGAAGGCCGCCGGGCGCGTAAAAGGGTCGATTTGCCTCATCGGGCATTCCGCCGGCGGTCATCTTGTGCTCAGAATGATCTGCGAGGACGGCCCGCTTCCAGCTTCTGAGAGAGACCGAATAGAGCGTGTCGTTTCGATCAGCGGCGTGCATGACCTCAGGCCGCTCGCTCACACAAGAATGAACGCGGACCTGAATCTGACCGACGAGGAAGCACGGGCTGAGAGCCCAGCCTTGCTTTCGCCGGTAAGCGATATCGCCGTTACTGCATGGGTTGGCCGTGAAGAAAGACCCGAATTCATCCGCCAGTCGCGCTTTCTATACGACGCTTGGAGGTGCCGGGGCGCAAATATCAACGTGGTCGTCGAGCCAGATCGGCACCATTTCAATGTCATCGACGGGCTTGCTTCGTGTGAGAGCCAAATGTGCGAAGCTCTCGCGGTTCGCGAATAGTTCATGGGCGTTTACTTGATCAATCGTACTTACTGAGTATTCCGTTCCCAGCTCACTTAACGCACTTGTACCATTGAAATTCTGGTCGTCTTTGGGCTCAATTGGGCCTTTTAGGGCCTCTTTGGCAACCGGCAAACATGGGTTGGCGAAGCGCTGCTGCCTCTCGCCGAGCTTTCAGACGTCGATCCATTTAGAGATGCTCAGCGCGTCGTCAAGTTCGACGCCGAGGTATCGAACCGAGCTGTCCACTTTGGTGTGGCCGAGCAAGAGTTTAACAGCACGCAAGTTGCCGGTCTTTCAGTATATCAAAGCAGCCTTGGTGCGTCGCAATGAATGGGTCCCGTACCCGGTCGGATCGAGCCCGATGGCCGATGCCCAGTCACGGACGAGTCGAGCGTACTGCCTCGTCGATAAGTGCTGCGACGCGTGGAATCTGCTTGGGAAAAACAACGCGCATCCGCGCATCGCGGGCGAATTTACCCACTCAAGGACAGACTTTCGAGTGTTCTCCGACACTTCGTATTGAACCGGTCGCCCGGTCTTGCTTTGCATGACCGACACCCGTTCGCGGATCGAACCGCCGACAACTAGATCGGCCACCCTCCGTTAGACAATCACATCAAATCGGCTGATAGGCACATACACGAAACAGCTGAGTTTGTTTCTTGAGCAGTACATTAACGTTCAGCGACCTCAGATCGCCAAGTATTCCTGCCTCAGATCCGCGTTCTCCAGCACTTCTTGCGCCGTGCCGTCAAAGACGACCTCACCCATGTCCAGGATGATCGCCCGATCAGCCAGATGAAGCGCCGCGATGGCGTTCTGCTCGACGATGATCGTGGTGATGCCGAGATGTTTGATCTGTTCCAGCGTTTTTTCGATCTCTTGCACGATGACCGGGGCAAGACCCTCATAAGGCTCGTCCAGCAACAGAAGTTTGACGTCCCGGGCGAGGGTCCGGCCAATGGCCAGCATCTGCTGCTCGCCGCCGGACAGCGTCGTGCCCTCTTGCTTGCTGCGCTCTCCGAGCCGCGGAAACAACTCGTAGATCCGTTCGATCGACCAGCCCATCGGCGGGGCGATCTGCGCGAGCTTCAGATTTTCCTCGACCGTCAGGCCCTGAATGATGCGCCGGTCCTCGGGCACAAGGCCAATGCCGGCGCGAGAGGCCTCGAAGGCCTTCATCTGATGAAGGGGTTGGTGGTCAAGCCAAAGCTCGCCATGCTTCAGCGCGGGATCATCAACTCGTGCGATCGCCCGCAATGTTGAGGTCTTGCCGGCGCCGTTCCGGCCCAGCAGCGCCACAATCTCACCCTCGCGAATGTCGAAGCTGACGCCTTGTACGATATAGCTTTCGCCGTAATAGGCGTGGATGTCCCAGCAAGAGAAATAGGCTGGCTGTCCGCCCTTGGCCCGCACCGGCTGCACGCCCGGCGCCTTCGCCTTGAACTGATCGTCGCCAAACAGAGCGCCCGGTTTCTCGGTCGCCGCCATGTCGTTCTCCACCAATCTCAGAGCGCTCATACGTGGGCTCCTCCCAAGTAAGCTTCCTGCACCTTGGGATTGCCCTTGATGTTCGCGGGCAGGTCCTCTGCTATAACAGTTCCCTGCGCAAGAACGCTGATTTTTTCCGCCAGCGAGAACACGACATGCATGTCATGTTCGATCACCACCATCGTGATCCCGCGCTTGGAGATGCGCTTCAACAGGTCGATCGTATTATTGGTGTCGGCCCGCGCCATGCCCGCCGTCGGTTCGTCGAGCAGCAAAAGCTTGGGCTCCTGCACCAGACACATCGCCAGTTCGAGGCGGCGTTTATCGCCGCGCGAAAGCTGTTCTGCGATCTCGCCCGCCTTTGACTCCAGTCCCACGTCGGCGAGCATGTCCCGCGCCTTGGTCTGAATCGATGTTTCGCCATTGACGGCACCGAAGGCGTTCAGGCTGAAGGCGCCGTCGCGCTTGGCGAAGGCGGGGATCATCACATTCTCCAGCAGCGTCAGGTCGCCGAAAATCTCCGGCGTCTGGAACACGCGCGCGACGCCGGCCTGATTGATCTCATGCGGCTTGATCCCAAGCAGCGACTGGCCGTTGAAGGTCACGGAGCCGGAATCCGGGTCCAGACGGCCGACGAAGCAGTTCAGCAGGGTGGACTTGCCGGCGCCGTTCGGCCCGATAATCGCGTGGACGGTGCCTTCCTCGATCTCGAGGTTCACGTCGTCCAGCGCCTGCAGGCCGCCGAAGCGTTTGTTGATATGCTCTACTTTCAGAATGCTCATGCGTCCGCCCCTCATTCCGCCGGAACTTGAGACGGCGCTTGTGGCTGCTCGGGCGCTCCGCCGCCGCCGCGACCGTCTGACTTGCGGTTAAAGAGCCGCCAGATTCGGCTCAGGCCTTCCATCAGGCCGCCGGGCAGGAAGATCACGATCAGCATGAAGAGCGCGCCCAATGTCAGGTGCCAGCCTTCGCCGACGAAGAGCGACGCGACCGACACCGCCGCGTGTTGCAGCGCCTCCGGCAAGAAGTTGAAGGCGTTGAGCAGAATGCCCTCGTTAAACGCCGAGAAGATGTTCTCGAAATACTTGATCGCGCCAGCGCCGATGACCGGGCCGAACAAGGTGCCGGTGCCGCCAAGGATCGTCATCAGCACAACCTCGCCCGAGGCGGTCCATTGCATGCGCTCGGCGCCCGCCAATGGATCGGTCACCGCCATCAATCCACCCGCAAGACCCGCATACATGCCAGAGATGACGAACGCGGCCATCGCGTAGGGCCGGGTGTTCAGGCCGGTATAGTTCATCCGGTTCTGGTTGGACTTCACCGCGCGCAGCATCATGCCAAATGGCGACCGGAAAATGCGCATTGAGATGAAGAAGCAGATGATCAGCATGACCGCGCAGAAATAAAAACCGGGATAGCCGGTCATCTTGATCCCGAAGAAATCAGAGGCGGGCAGGGCCGCGCCATAATCGCGTCCGAAGATCACCGTATCCAGCCAGCGCGGATCCTGCTGGGTCAGTTGCAGCCCGGTTTCGCCATTGGTGATCGGGGTCAGGACCGAGTAGGCGAGATTATAGCTCATCTGCGCGAAGGCGAGGGTCAGGATCGAAAAGTAGATCCCGGACCGCCGAAGCGAGATGAAGCCGATCAAAGCCGCAAACAGTCCGCCCAGCAGGGTCGCCAGGATAATGGCGGGGATCGGGTTCATGCTGAAGAGCTTGAACGTCCAGACGGCGGTGTAGGACCCGACGCCCAAGAAGGCGGCGTGCCCGAAGGAGAGATACCCGGTCAGCCCGAACAGGATGTTGAAGCCGATCGCGAAGATCCCGAAGATCGCGAATTTCTGCAGAAGGTCGGGGTAGCCTGCGCCGATCGGCGCCAGAATCCACGGGCCAGCCAGCACTGCGGCCGAAAAGCAGACCAGCATGATCATGTCTTTGGCTTTGGAGGACTTTGTCATGGCTCAGCTCTCCATCACGCCTTTGCGGCCCATCAGACCGCGCGGGCGCACCAAAAGAATGACGACGGCGATCAGATAGATGATGATCTGGTCGATCCCGGGCAGGATGCTCTTCACCTCGTTCATCGATGCGAAGCTTTGCAGGATGCCCAGCAGGAATCCGGCCGCGACGGCGCCGCCCAGTGATCCCATGCCGCCGACCACGACGACCACGAAACTGAGCACCAGGAAGTCCATCCCCATGTGATAGTCGGGAGGCAGGATCGGCGTGTACATCACCCCGGCAAGCCCGGCGACGGTCGCAGCGATTCCGAAGACAATGGTGAACCGGCGATCGATATTGATGCCCAGCAGGCCGACCGTCTCCCGATCCGCCATGCCCGCGCGCACCACCATGCCAAAAGTGGTGAACTGGAGGAACGAGAACACGCACCCGATCACCAGAAGCGAGAACAGGAAGTAGAATAGCCGCCAGGTCGGATAGGGCACCGTGCCCGGATCAAAGCCGAGCAACACGCCGAAATCCACCATGCCTTTTGCGATATCCGGCGCAGGCTGCGGGATCGGATTGGCGCCGAACTGCGACTTGATGATCTCCTGCAGGACGATTGCGAGGCCGAAAGTGACGAGGATCTGCTCGGCGTGAGGGCGCTTGTAGAAGAACCGGATCAAGCCCCGCTCCATCGAGATGCCGATCAGCAGCATCACCGGAATCGCCATCAGGATCGCCACCGGAACCGAGAAATCGATCAAGGCCGTACCGAAATCGCCGAACCAGTGCTCGACGTAAGGGGTTTCGACTTTCAGCGGATTGCCGAGGAAGTCGGTCCTCTCGGGATCGATGGTGGTGAACGACACCTGCAACAGCTTTTGCAACGTGACCGCGCAAAAGGCGCCCAGCATGAACAGCGCCCCGTGGGCGAAATTCACCACGCCCAACGTGCCGAAAATGATCGTGAGGCCGAGGGCGATCAGCGCATAGGCGCCGCCCTTGTCGAGGCCGTTCAGAATTTGCAGAAGGATCGCGTCCATCACCCCACCCCGGAATGAGAAAGCGGCCGCCCCAAGGGGCGACCGCGTAAGTTATGCGGCTGTTCAGGCGCCGTCGTTATAGGGGCCAAGCTCTCCGCCCAGCATCGAGGCGTCGTACTCGACCTGCGCGCGGGGCGTGACTTCCACAACTTCGAGAACGTCGAACTTGGAGTCCGGGTTCTCTTTACCCTTCACGACCAGCACATCCTTGAAGCACTGGTGGTCGGCTGCCCGATACTCGGTCGGACCATTGCCCAGCCCGTCGAACGAGAAGCCTTCGAGCGCCGCGCCCACGCCGGACGGGCGGAACGTCTCCGCGCGCTGGCAGGCGTCGGCGTAAAGGATCGCCTGGCAATAGCAGGTATGCGCCGCCTGGCTCGGCGGGAAGCCGTATTTCTCGCCGAAGGATTTCACGAACGCCTTGGACCCTTCATCCTGCAGCGACCAGTGCCAGTTGGTCGATCCGAAGATACCCTTCACGTTCTCGCCCGCGCCCTGCGCCATCAGGCGGCTGTAGAGCGGCACGACAATGGCGAAGTCCTTGCCGTTGACCTGCTTGTCGCGCAAGCCGAACTGGACCGCCTGCGTCAGCGAGTTGACCATGTCGCGGCCATAGTGGTTGAGCACCAGCACATCCGCGCCCGAGTTCAGCACAGGCGTGATGTATTGCGAGAAATCGCCCGCGCCGAGCGGGGTGCGCACCGCGGCGGCGGTCTTCCAGCCGAGCGCCTCGGAATACTTGATGATAGAGCCTTCCTGACTCCAACCCCATGTATAGTCCGCCGTCAGATGATAGGCGACTCGATCGGTGCCGAACGCGTTCTTCATCACCGGGCCAAGTGCGGCGCCCGACATCTCGGTGTTGAAGAAATGCCGGAACCCGTTCGCGCGTTTGTCCTTGCCCGTCGTATCGTTCGAGTGCGTCAGACCCGCCATGAAGATCACGCCGGCGTCCTGGCAGAGACCCTGCACAGCGATGGCGACGCCCGAGGACGACCCGCCGGTGATCATAACCGCGCCGTCTTTCTCAATCATGCGCTTGGCGCTGGCGCGCGCCGCGTCCGACTTGGTCTGCGTATCGCCGGTCACGAAGGCGACCTTCTTGCCGTTGATGCCGCCGGTCAGCGCTTTTGAGCTGAACGTGTCCAACATGCCGCCGCCGCCGGCGTTGATGTGCTCGACCGCCAACTCGTAAGCGCGCAGCTCGTCCGCGCCTTCATCCGCATAGGCGCCGGTCTGCGGAACATTGAAGCCCAATGTGACCGTGTCGCCAGTCGGTTCATTGGTGTAGCCGGCGGCCCAAGCATTGCTGGTGAAGATCGTAGGCGCTGCAAGCCCCACGCCGAGCGCGGCCGAACCTTTAAGCAGATTGCGACGGCTGGTGATGAATTTGTTCATTATCGCCCTCCCTGAGCATTTTTTGATCGGACGGCGCGCGCGATTTTCTCGCCCATTTCACCAGTCGATCTGCTTCAAGCATCGGGTGGTTTGTCAATCAGTCAATAAATTACTGAAATTATTGGGCAAAATAGTAAATTATCTTTCTCGCAAGCGTGTCAAATTGTAAATAATTTACACTGCACCGCAGAAATATAAGCGCCAGACTAGAACTGGGATGCGAGAGAACCCCAATAGCAAGAAGTCGATCGCTACGTGGCGCGCGCGCTTTTGGAGCATCTGACCGCTTGGACGACCATAGCGGGCGGCTATGGCTGAGTCGGTGATCGCGACATTGAAAGTGGATCAAAGGCGCCGAACGCCATTGGGTGCATTACGGTCGTGCCCACTGGCTTGGACGCGTCTTTCGTTGCGAGATTTGGGAGCCTCGTTCCGTTTGAAAGCTAAAGAACTTCGGCAGATTCGGCCAATGGCGGTAGAACGTGGTCTCGCCATCTGCATTGTGTGTGTTCCAACGGATTTGGAGTTCCTCCGGTCTTATGGACGGACGGTCGCTAAAGGTTGTTAGCGGTGCAGGAGAGCTCCTTTCATATTCGATTGGCGAGAAGTATCCCGGAGTTGAATGCCGTAGTCCGGGTTCGTCTTGTCTTTGATGAATTCGAAGACAGCCATGCGCACCAGTTCAATTACAATACAAATGGCAAGATTCGAGCCTTCGCGAGTAAGAGTATGCTTTGGTTCAGGCGCTGTCGTCTGACTAGTACGCTCATTTGTCGACCCGGTTCGCGAAACGGCCATGGGTATCTGATCTTCCGAATGATTGCTTCGGGCCCTGAGTGGACCCATTGCTCGGACTTGCGACCGGTTGCTGAACGCCAACAATGGACATTTGGCGTGCCATTGCGCCCGTTCTTGAAATGACGGGGTTGACTAAAAGAATTTTGACGCCGCCCAAGGCAAGCCCCCCACGTCGCCCACAGTCGCCAGCTCGCCCGAACGGATCAGTTCCGCCGCCGCTTCGAGATCATGCGCCAAAAAGCGATCGTCCTGAAGCGGCGCGATCTCGCGTCGCAAACGAGCGATCACAGACCGCAAGACCGCGCTGGTGTTAAGCGGCGCGCGGAATTCGACGCCCGCCGCCGCCGCAATCGCTTCAACCCCCAGAATGCGCGCGAGGTTGGCGTTCATCCTCGCCAGGCGCCGGGCGCCATGGGCGGCCATGGAAACATGGTCCTCCTGATTAGCGCTGGTTGGCGTGCTGTCAGTGCTGCATGGATTGGCGAGATGCTTGTTCTCGCTCATCAGCGCCGCTGTCGTCACTTCCGCGATCATCAGACCCGAATTGAGACCCGGCTCAGGCGCCAGAAAGGCGGGCAAGTCGTGGCTGAGCGTCGGATCGACCATCAGCGAAATACGCCGCTGGGCGATCGTGCCGATCTCTGCGACCGCCAAGGCGATCTGATCGGCGGCGAAGGCGACCGGCTCCGCATGGAAATTGCCGCCGGAGACGATGCGATCCGCCTCCGTCAGCACCAACGGATTGTCCGTGACCGCGTTGGCCTCGACCTGAAGCGTTCGCGCCGCCTGCCAGAGCAAGTCGAGCGCCGCTCCTGTCACCTGCGGCTGGCAGCGCACGCAGTAGGGATCCTGCACGCGGCTGTCGCCCTCGCGATGGCTCTCGCGGATCTCGGACCCGGCCAGCAGGTCGCGCATGATCTGGGCGGCGAGTATCTGGCCTTTGTGGCCACGGAACTCGTGAATTTCAGGCGTCAGTGGCGCGGTGGATCCCATGATCGCATCCGTTGATAGAGCTGATGTGACCAGCGCCGCTTCAGCGTTCCGGAACGCGTCGAACAGACCGGCCAACGCGTAAGCGGTGGAGAATTGCGTGCCGTTGATCAGCGCCAACCCCTCCTTTGCGGTCAGCGTCACCGGTGACAGATCCGCATGATGCAGCGCTTCAGCGCCGCTCAAAACCTCACCCCCGATCTCGGCCTCTCCCTCGCCGATCAGCACCGCCGCCATATGCGCCAGCGGGGCCAAATCGCCCGACGCGCCAACCGAGCCCTGCGCCGGGACCACTGGCGTCACGCCTCGCTCAAGCAGACCCTCGATCAGTTGGATCACCTGCCACCTGACGCCCGAGGCTCCACGGCCAAGCGACAAGAGTTTCAGCGCCATCATCAGGCGTACGATCTCGGCCTCGGTCGGATCCCCAACGCCACAGCAATGCGAAAGAACCAGATTGCGCTGCAGCGTCTCGGTGTCTTCGGCCGCGATCTTGATTGAAGCGAGCTTGCCAAAGCCGGTGTTGACGCCATAGACGGGCGCGTCGCCCGCCGCCGCTCGCGCCACCAGCGCCGCGGCCTGCTCCACGCCCGGCCGCGCCGAGGGGTCGAGCCGCGCCGCCGCCTGATCGCGATAAAGGCGTTCGAGATCGGCGAGGCCTGCATCGCCAGGCGTCAAAGTGATCGTTTTCATTTCGAGTCTCCTTGAGCGCTCTAGAGCCTAAAACAGCTGCGCCTGCAGCCAGGTAGCGATGCCCGGTAGGAACCAGATCACTGTCACGGCGACGAATTGCAGCGCGATAAAGGGCGCCACCCCGGCGTAGATCTGTCCCGTCGTGATCTCTTTCGGCGCCGCGCCACGCAAATAAAACAGCGAGAAACCAAAAGGCGGGGTCAGGAACGAGGTCTGCAGGTTGATCGCGATCAGGATCGCCAGCCAGATCGGGTCGTGCCCCATCACGATCAGCACTGGCGCGACCAGCGGCAGCACGATCACGGTGATCTCGACGAAATCCATGAAAAACCCGAGCACGAAGATCAGCGCCATCGAGAAGATCAGCGCCCCGGTCGGCCCGCCCGGCATCGCGGTCAGGATCGCCTCGATCCGCTCGTCGCCGCCGAGGCCGACGAAGACCAGCGAGAAGATGCTGGCGGTCAGGATCGTGGCGAAGATCATCGCGGTGACGGTCATAGTGGAGGTCAGCGCGGGCTTCATGATCCCTTCGGACAACGCCTTCCGGATCGCCGCCGCCACCGCTGAGAGGCCCAAGAGAGCCGCCGCGGCGTAGAGCCCGCCGAGCGTCCAGTCGAGCGCGCCCGCGTCCGTCCGCTGCAGCCGCACCGGCGCGACGCCCGCGACCACGGCTAGGATCAGGATCGCAGCAGCGCCCGCAAGGATCAGCTTTGGCGTGGCGCCAAGTCTGAGCCCGGCCATCATGAGCGCCCCGGTCGCGCCGACAGAGGCCGCCTCCGTCGGCGTCGCAACTCCACCGAGGATCGCGCCCAGTACGGCGACGATGAGTAGAATTGGCGGCAGGATCACGTTCAGCACGGCCCGGCGCGACGGCATCACGTCGGGCTTGGCCATCGCGGGGGCGTCATTGGGGAACGCCCAGGCGCGCACGACGAGATAGACGATATAGATCGCCACCAGTAGCAAGCCTGGGAAGAGGGCGGCGGCGAAGATTTGCCCGACCGAGATCGTCTCGACGGTGAATTTACCCTGGGCGAACTGCGCCTGTTGATAGGCGTTCGAGATCACGTCGGAGAGGATAATCAGCAGAGTCGAGGGCGGGATGATCTGCCCCAGCGTTCCAGACGTGCAGACGAGACCAGACGCCAGTCGTGGATCATATCCGTTTCGCAGCATAGTCGGCAGCGCGATCATCCCCATCGCGATCACCGTGGCGCCGACAATGCCGGTGGAGGCGGCGAGCAGCGCGCCCACGAGCACGACAGAGATACCAAGCCCGCCGCGCAGCGAGCCAAACAGACGGCCCATGGTTTGCAGCAGATCCTCGGCGATCCTGCTCTTCTCCAGCACCACGCCCATGAAGACGAACAGCGGGATGGCGATCAGCACTTGGTTCGTAAGCAGCCCAAACACACGTTGGCCAAGCGCGCCCATCAGGGCCATGTCGAACACGCCCATCGTCCAGCCGATCAGCGCAAAGGCGGTGGCGACCCCGGCGATGGTGAACGAGACCGGGTAGCCAATCAGAATTCCGCCGATCAGCGCTGCGATCATCAAGAGGTCGAGCGGCATCTCAGGTGCGCTCCGCGTTCAGGCGGATCAGATCTCGGATCAGGCAGGCCAGCGCCTGCACGATGATCAGAATACAAAACGCGGGGATCAGCGACTTCAATAGGAAGGAAGCAGGGATTCCGCCGACCGACACCGGCCCCTCCAGCACCGCCCAGGCGTTGCGCACCGAGGGCCAGGAATAGACAAGCAGGACAATCATCGAGGGCATCAGCAGAAAGACGTGCCCGAGAACATTGGTCAGAGCTTGGCCTCGCGGGCTCTGCTTGGCGTAAAAGATGTCGACGCGGACATGCTCGTCCACCAGCAGCGTGTATCCCGCGCCGAGCATGAACAGCGCGCCATGCAGATAGAGCACGCTTTCTGTCGCCCAGACGAAGCTGACGCCAAAGACGTAGCGCAAGAGCACGATCACGAATTGCGCCAGCACCATAAACAGCGCCAGCCAGCGCACGGTCATGCCGACCCGGCGGTTAATCGCGTCGAGATGCTCGGCGAAGCGGATCATGGCGGGCTCCGGAGCTTGCGCCGGCGCCCAGTCCACGGGGCGCCGGCGGTTGGCTTTCAGTACGTGTAGTCGAGCGCCCGGGCGTTCATCTGCCCGTTGTCGGCGTAGACCATGTAGTCCGAGATCGAGGTGCGATACGTCAGGAAGCTCTCAGTGATGCGCTTCACCAGTTCATCATCGTCTTCGCGAAGCTCAGTTATTACTTCGCCCGCGGCGTTGCCGAGCGCGACGATCACGTCGTCAGGCAGCTTTTTCACCTGTACGCCTTCATCGGCGACGAGTTTCTGCAGCGCCAACGCATGCTTGGTCGTGTATTCGGTCCAGACCGGGTTGTAGAGACTCTCGCAGGCCAGCGCGACGGCGGCCTTCAAGTCGTCAGGCAAGTCCGCATATGCGTCAGCGTTGACCGCGCATTCCTCAGCCGAGGACGGCTCGCCCACGCCCGGCCAGTAGTAATTCTTCGAGATCTGATAATAACCGAGCGCGCTGTCGGTCCATGGGCCAATAAACTCCCCGGCGTCCAGCGCGCCCGACTGCAACGCCTGGAACATGTCGCGCCCGCCCATCGCCTGCACCGACATGCCGAGCTTCGACGCCATTTCGGATGCGAGGCCGGTGGTGCGGTAGCGCAAGCCGCGCAGATCGTCGGCGGAGTTGATCTCCGTACGGAACCAGCCCGCCCATTGAGGGCCGGAATTGCCGCAGAGGAACGGTTTAAGCCCGAACCGCGCGTACATCTCGTCATAGAGCGCCTGCCCGCCACCATGGGTCAGCCAGCCGACCTGCTCATCGGCGCGAAGACCGAAAGGTTGCGAGCCGAAGAGAAGAATGCCCTTGGATTTGGAGCCCCAATACGCGGGCACCGCATGATAGAGTTCCGCCGTGCCCTCGGACACCGCATCGAACACACCCCGCCCCGGCACGATCTCGCCCGCTGCGTAGAGTTTGACCTCGATCCGGCCACCTGAAAGCGCGGTGATCCGGTCGGCCAGCATCTGCGCGGCGACGCCCGGCCCAGGCAGGTTTTTCGGCCAGGCGGTGACCATCTTCCACTGCCGCACATCCTGGGCGATCGCTGGAGCGGCGAGCGGCGCGGCGGCCGCTGTCACCGCAGTAGCGGCTAGGAAATCGCGTCTTTTCATTTGGTTGTCCTCCTCTGTTGTTCCCGTGTCGGTGTATGTCTTAGTTCCCCAAAATGCCGGGCAGCCGCAGCTCGTGTTCCTTCGCGCAGTCGAGGGCGATGTCATATCCCGCGTCGGCGTGGCGCATGACGCCGGTCGCCGGGTCGTTCCAGAGCACCCGCTCAATGCGCTGCGCAGCCTCGGGCGTGCCGTCGCAGCAGATGACCATGCCTGAATGCTGACTAAATCCCATGCCCACGCCGCCGCCATGGTGAAGCGAGACCCAGGTGGCGCCGCTGGCGCAATTCAGGAGCGCGTTCAGAAGCGGCCAGTCTGAAACGGCGTCCGAGCCGTCCTTCATCGCCTCGGTCTCACGGTTGGGGCTGGCGACCGAGCCCGAGTCGAGGTGATCGCGCCCGATCACGACCGGCGCCTTCAACTCGCCTGAGGCCACCATCTCATTGAAAGCAAGGCCTAATCGGTGGCGATCGCCCAGGCCCACCCAGCAGATCCGTGCGGGCAGGCCCTGAAAGCTGATCCGCTCTCGCGCCATATCGAGCCAGTTGTGCAAATGCGCGTCTTCCGGCATCAGCTCCTTCACCTTGGCGTCGGTCTTGTAGATATCCTCGGGATCGCCCGAGAGCGCGCACCAGCGGAATGGCCCGACGCCGCGGCAGAAAAGCGGGCGGATATAGGCGGGCACGAAGCCGGGGAAGGCGAAGGCGTCCTCCAGCCCCTCTTCCAGCGCCACCTGCCGGATATTGTTGCCGTAATCGAGCGTGGGCACGCCACGGTTCCAAAACTCGACCATTGCGGCGACGTGCACCTTCATCGAGGCGCGGGCCGCTTTCTCGACCGCTTTCGGGTCGCTTTCGCGCTTGGCGCGCCACTCGCCCATGGTCCAGCCCTGTGGCAAATAACCGTTAATGGGGTCATGCGCCGAGGTCTGGTCGGTGACGATGTCGGGGTTCACGCCGCGCGCGACCAACTCGGGAAAGATGTCGGCGGCGTTGCCCAGCAGACCCACCGATTTCGCCTCGCCCGCCACGGTCCAGCGCTCGATCATCTCCAGCGCCTCGTCCAGCGTTTCGGCTTTCTCGTCCAGATAGCGGGTGCGCAAGCGGAAATCGATCGAGTCCGGGTTGCACTCGACAGCAAGGCAGCATGCCCCCGCCATCACCGCCGCCAGCGGCTGCGCCCCGCCCATGCCGCCGAGCCCGGCGGTCAGGATCCATTTGCCTGTCAGGTCGCCGCCATAGTGCTGGCGGCCCGCCTCGACGAAGGTCTCATAGGTGCCCTGCACGATGCCCTGGCTGCCGATATAGATCCACGACCCGGCGGTCATCTGGCCGTACATGGCAAGGCCCTTACGGTCGAGCTCGTTGAAATGGTCCCAGGTCGCCCAGTGTGGCACAAGGTTCGAATTGGCGATCAGCACGCGCGGCGCGTCCGCATGGGTGCGAAACACGCCGACCGGCTTACCGGATTGCACCACCAGCGTCTCGTCCTCCTCCAGGGTCTTCAGCGTGGCGGCGATGCGGTCGAAATCCTCCCAGGTGCGGGCGGCGCGGCCGATGCCGCCATAGACCACCAGTTCATGCGGGTTCTCGGCGACGTCCGGATGCAGGTTGTTCATCAGCATCCGCATCGGCGCCTCGGTCAGCCAGCTTTTGGCGGTGATCTCAGGGCCGGTGGGCGGATAGACATCGCGGAGATTGTGGCGGGGGTTGGTCATCGATCTCTCCTGTCATGCGAGGCCGCCGGAGAGCGCGAGCCGCTCGATCCGGGCCAGAATTTCCGTGAGATGCGGGCGGAGGCGCTGGGCGCGCGCCTGGGAATAGGCGAAGGGCGGGGCTTCGGTCTCCAAATGGGTCGATTGGGCTAACTCCATCTGGATGGCGTGGACGCCGTCGGAGGGCTTGCCGCAATGGCGGGTGGTCCAGCCGCCTTTGAACCGGCCGTTGATCACGTTCGAGTAGCCGTCCGCCGCTTCACAGATCTCCGCGACGGCGGCGGTGATCGAGGGCGCGCAGGTCGCGCCGAAATTATCCCCGATATTGAAGTCGGGCAGCACGCCGTCAAAGAGGAAAGGAATGCGCGAACGGATCGAGTGGCAGTCATAAAGCACCGCGACGCCGTGCTGAGCGCGCACCCGTTGGATCTGCGCGGAGAGCGCGGCGTGATAAGCCGTGTGAAAGGTCGCACGGCGACGATCCACCTCCCTAGCGTCCGGCGCTGCGCCTTCCTTCCAGATCGGCTGACCGTCAAAATTGATTTCAGGGCATAGGCCGGTTGTATTCCGCCCGGGATAGAGACTTTCGCCAGAAGGATCGCGGTTGGCGTCGATCACGTAGCGGTGGAAGGTCGCCCGCACTGTGGTCGCACCGGGCAAGAGCCCGTCATAGAGCCGGTCCACATGCCAGTCGGTGTCGCGCAGCGCCTGCCCTTCATCATTGAGCGCAGATGCGACCTCCTCGGGCAGATCCGTCCCCGTGTGCGGCAGACCCAGGATGATTGGCCCATCGCGCTCAACGACTTCAACCGGACCGCTCACGCCTCGCCTCCTGCGAACAAGCGCTCGTGCAATGGATTGAAGCCGATCCGATAGGAAAGCTCGGCCGGATGCGCCACGTCCCAGATGGCGATATCCGCGCGCATCCCCGGCGCGATCACACCTGCGTCCGTCAGGCCAAGAGCCTGCGCTGCGGCGCGCGTTGAGCCGGCCAGCGCTTCCTCCGGCGTCAATCTGAACAAAGTGCAGGCCATGTTCATCGCCATCAGCAGTGAGGAAAGCGGCGCCGAACCCGGGTTGCAGTCGGTGGCAATGGCAATGGGAACTTCCGCCTTCCGCAGCAGGTCTATTGGCGGAAGCTTGGTCTCGCGCAGCGTGTAGAAGGCGCCTGGCAACAACACCGCAACTGAGTCCGCCCACGCCATCGCATCCACGCTCGGGCCATCCAGATATTCGAGGTGGTCCGCCGACATTGCGCCATAGGAGGCCGCCAGCGCCGCGCCGCCGAGGTTCGAGAGTTGCTCGGCGTGCAGCTTCACTGGCAGTCTCAACGCCTTGGCGCGATCAAATACCCGACCAATCTGCACTGTCGAGAAGGCGATCCCCTCGCAGAATCCATCGACGGCGTCAGCGAGGCCAGCCTCATGCGCCGCCTCGAGTGCGGGAATGCAGACTTCATCGATATAGGCGTCAGGGCGTCCGGCGAATTCTGGCGGAACCGCATGGGCGCCGAGAAAACTGGTCCGAACCCGAACTGGCCGCGCTTCGGCGATGTGGCGTGCGACTCGCAACATCCTGAGCTCGGTTTCGATGTCGAGCCCGTAGCCAGATTTGATTTCAATCGTCGCGACGCCTTCGGCGATCAGCGCGTCGACTCGGGGCAACGCGCCTGCGAGCAGCGCCTCTTCATCCGCTGCTCGAGTGGCCTTGACAGTGGATACGATGCCGCCTCCTGCGCGGGCGATCTCCGCATAAGAGGCGCCTTTCAGCCGCATCTCAAATTCGCGCGCCCGGTCGCCGCCGAACACGATATGCGTATGGCAATCGATCAACGCCGGCGTGACGAGGCGGCCGCCCAGATCGCGCGTCTTCCAAACATCGTAGGCGTCCGGGCGCTCGACCGCCGCGCCCGCCCAGTCGATCCGGCCACTGCTGAGAGCGACGGCGCCGTCTTCGATCAGCCCATACGGCGCGCCGCCCGGCGTCATCGTCGCCAGTGTAACGTTGGTCAGCAACAGATCGTCCGGCATTCGGTCTTCCAGACTCATTGGGAGAAGTGAACGAGCCTAAATATGCATGTTAATCTAATTATGTCTATACATAATATTAATTGTGCGGTATTGCTCGACGTTGAGCGCTTGGATTCGATATTTTTGTGTAGACATAATATTGAACTTACCTCGATCGAAGGGGCGTCACATGCAGACGATTACCGCCAGTTACGCTCTCCTGCCCGACGGGTGGGCGCAGGACGTTGCGGTGGATGTCACGCCGGAGGGAGCCATCGCAGCGGTGCGCTCCGATGTTTTGGTGGCCCGCGGCGCCAACCGCATTCTCCTCCCCGCGTTGGCGAATTTGCATAGCCACACGTTTCAACGGGCGATGGCGGGTATGACCGAGCGACGAGCCGAAGGCCGCGACAGCTTTTGGACCTGGCGCGAGCTGATGTATCGCTTCCTCAACCATTTGAAGCCGGAGCAAATTGAGGCGATCGCGGCGCTTGCCTTTGTCGAGATGCTAGAAGCGGGCTACGCCAGCGTCGCCGAGTTCCATTACGTTCACCACCAACCAGGCGGTGCGCCTTATGACGTCCTCGCGGAGACTTCGGCGCGCATTTTCGCCGCCGCCGCCGCGACCGGCATTGGCCTGACCCACCTCCCCGTCCTCTACAGTTATGGAGGAGCGCAAAAGGCGCCGCTTTCGGGCGGCCAACTCCGCTTCGGAAATGATGTTGAGCGGTTCACGCGATTGGTCGAGGAGGCTAAGGAGCGCGCGGCACGCGATCTTCCCGACGACGCCAGGGTGGGCGTCGCTCCACATTCCCTTCGCGCCACCACGCCCCAACATCTAGCGGACATCGCTGTTCGCTTCGGCGACGCCCCGATCCATATTCACATCGCTGAGCAGCCGAAAGAGGTCGAAGAAATCGAATCCTGGCTGGGCGCCCGCCCTGTGGAATGGTTGTTGGGCTCGGTGGATGTCGACAATGTTTGGTGCATGATCCATGCGACGCATATGACGGTCGCCGAAACGCAGGCGCTGGCCCGCTCTGGCGCTGTCGCGGGGCTTTGCCCGATCACCGAGGCCAATCTCGGGGATGGGCCATTCAATGGAACGGGCTATCTGGCCGCCCATGGCGCATTCGGCGTCGGAACGGATTCAAACGTGCGCATTTCTGTCGCCGAGGAACTGCGAACGCTGGAATACGGCCAGCGCCTACGCGACGGCGCCCGCAATGTGCTCGCTATCGGCGAAGGTTCGGTGGGCCAATCGCTGTACCAGCGCGGATTGGCTGGTGGCGCGCAGGCGCTCGGCCGTGACAGCGGCGAAATTCGCTCTGGAAAGCTGGCCGATCTCGTAGCGCTCGACAGCGACGCCATTTGTTTCGGCGCGCTGAGGCCAGAGCAATTTTTCGATGGATGGATATTCGCCAGCGACGACCGGGTGGTGCGAGATGTCTGGTCCGCCGGACGCCATTGCGTGCGCGATGGAAGGCATATCGCACGCGACGGGATCGAGGAGCGCTATCGCGCCGCTCTCCGCGATCTGGTTGGCGAACTGTGACGGGGGGTAGGGCGTGGGCGCGACATATAAGAGCGTCAAGGCGAACATGCTCGCCCGTATCACCGGTCAGGAATGGGCGCCCGGCGATCTGATTCCGAATGAGGAAGATCTCGCCCAGGACTATGGCTGCGCGCGCGCCACAGTGAACCGGGCTCTTCGAGAATTGGCTGACGCTGGGCTGATCGAGCGTCGCCGCAAGGCCGGCACGCGCGTCGCCCGCCGCGCCACTCGGGGCGCGTTGTTGCAAATCCCATTGGTCCGAATGGAAATCGAGGCGAGCGGTCGGCGCTATGGCTATGTGCTGCTTCACCGCAGCACCCTGGTTTCGGATAGTGGTTTATCGGGGCGACTTGATGTGGCGAGGGACACGCCCGTGCTGTTTCTTCGCTGTCTGCATCTCGCCGACGGCGAGCCTTACCAGCTGGAAAACCGCTGGATCAATCTGGACGCGGTGCCCAACGCGTCGGATGTCAATTTTGAGGAAACCGGCCCAAATGAGTGGCTTGTAGCCGAAGTGCCCTACACCCGCGCCGAGCACATATTCAGCGCCGCCACGCCCACTGGGGATGAACGGGACCGATTGCGCCTGAGGCCTGATGAGCCGGTTTTCGTGATCGAGCGCCGAACCTGGTTGGCGGATAAACCGGTCACTTACGTGCGGCTTTCGCATATCGGATCAAGCTACCGGATGGTCTCGCGTGACGATGAGATCGCATAACGAACGGGGTCTGCAACGTCTAAAAAATTGCAACTGATACCTTCCGGAAACTCGATCTCACGCAGCAAGTACATTGCCCCGCCAACCAAGCGTCAAATGCTCCAACTCCGTCCGCATAGCCTTGTTCAACCCGCGATGATGCGCCTTCAACTCATCCATCGTCCAGTCGAAGGATGCGATGGTGTCGGTCGCTTCGAAGAGCGGCGTCGATAGCGCGTCCCGCTCCTCCTGAAAACTGGCCAGCGCGTTTTCGCCGCCATCCAGCACCGCGCGCGAAAGAAGCTCGGCGTCGCGGAATGCGTCGGTGATGCCATGCGCGGTCAAAGGGTCCTTGAAGTAGCCCGCATCGCCGACCAGCGCCCATCCCCTGCCATGTGCTTGGCGCATGAAGCCATGCGCGCCGGGAAATCGGAAGAGGCGCGTCTCAGCCGCCTTGCACAGCAATTGTGCTGCGAAGCGGTTATCGAACCGGGCGATCACATGCAGAAATCCGCGCAGGGCGTCGTCGCCAAACGTCCTCTTGTAGGCTTGACGCGGGACCGATGCGAAGACGCATGCGCCCCCATTCGTCGGAATCCGCCCGATACTCGCTCCGGGCCGATACATCCAATGATAGCCATCCGCTTCAAGTCCGCCGAAATGCCCATAAACCGTGCTGGAATGATGCTCGGCTAAGACAAGCGTCTCAGCGCCTACTGTTCGGGCGATTGTTGAGTTCCGCCCGTCCGCGCCGATGACCAGATCCGCCCTGACCTCGAGCAGCGCGTCATCCCGACCAATAATAAGCGCGCCCGCCACCTGGCCACGGCGCCCTTTGGTCAGTTCGATCAGACGCGTCTCGTGCATCACGTCGGCGCCGGCATTGACTGCGGCCTCAACGAGCAGACGATCCAGAACGGTGCGGCGCGGGGCGTAGAGTGCGTCGATCTCGCCATCAGGCTTGATCTCAATCGGCACGACCTCCTCGCCATAGTGAAACACCGTACGCCGGATAGGGGGAGCGCCGCTGTTTCTAACCGCATCGAGAAGACCCCATTGGTTCAGTAGCGTAACCGCTGGGCGCACGAGCGCATGGGTCGACAGCGTGTCGGCGCCCAAGGTTTGCCGATCGATCAGCAGGACGCGTGCGCCGCCCCGCGCCAGCAGCATGGCGGTCGCGGCCCCGGCGCAGCGCCCGCCGACGACCAAGGCGTCGTAGCGAGTTTGGTCTGGCATGACAGCCTCCTTCTCTCATGCGGCCGCACGGTGTAGTCGCGCCGCCATGTGATCGGCCAGATCGCGGGCGTCGACGCCGACGCCGTCGATTTGCAGGGACTTGCGGCGGCGCATAAACGGCAGGCCCATCACGTAGAGCCCCGCCGCTTCGACCACGCCGCCATCGTGGCGCAGCCGCCCACGACGATCGAGGACGGGGACTTGCAGCCAGGAATAATCCGGCCTGTATCCCGTGGCCCAAATGACGGAATTGATCGCTCCGCGCGTCAGGTCAGCCTCCAATCGCGGCGCCTCTGGCACGTGAGTTGAGGCAAACCTTTGGGGCGCAGGAACGTCGCCGTCGAGGCTCGCCTCCGTGATCCATTCGTCGATGGCGTCCAGCATCCGGTTCATTTTCAGATCCGCCAGCGTGCAGAAATTGGCGAGGCCGCCGGAAAATCTCACCCGGCCGTCATGGATGCCCGCAAACCGGCCGACGACCTCGACGCCCAAAGCCTTGAGCGCGCTAATGTCGACGGCGTTGTGCGTCGGGCCTCCGATCAGCTGCGGTGAAGGCGTGCGCCGCGCGCGGTTGATATCGTCGACCTCGTCATAGCGCTCGTCCAACAGACCAGCGAGATCTGACCAAAGCTCGATATCCTTGCCGCGATAGATCCTCGGCGCGCGCAGATGCTCCCCGACGGAAAGCGTGACCTGTCTGCCGGAGAGTTGGATCTCTCTCGCCAGTTGCACGCCCGTGGCGCCCCCTCCGACGACCAACACGCCGCCGCTGGGCAATTGCTCCGGCCGTTTGTAGTCGAGCGGGCTGAGCTGAAGGATGCCCTTTGGCATGCCTTCGGCGCAGCGGGGCCGCGTGGGAATGCGACAGGCGCCCGCCGCCATCACAACGTTCACGCAGCGCCAGTCGTCCTTTGTGGTGGCGACGCGGTACCCGCAGCCGTCCGGACGCACCGAGAGCACTCTGGTATGGGTCTCAACCGGCGCGCCGCAAAAATCTGCGTATCCGTCCAAGTAGCTGGCGACCTCATTTGCGGTCATATAGCCGTCGCGATCGTCGCCCGCATAGCGGTAGTCGGGCAACCTGCTCTGCCAATTCGGCGTTAGAAGGCGCAGCGAGTCCCAGCGCTCCGTGCGCCAGGAATTCGCCACTTCGCCCCGCTCGATCAGCACATGGTCGATCGAGCGGTTTGAAAGCTGACGGCTCATGGCGAGACCGGCCTGACCGGCGCCTATGATGACGGTTGTCGCGTATTTCATGGGTTTCGCTCCCTTTCGTCAGCGGGTCAGGCAGGCGGTCGCCCGTTGGTCATTTGACGGTGACGAACACGTTCGTCGGGTTGGTGATGACGTCGAAGACGGCGGAGCGCTTCTGCGACTGGGCGACAAGGGCCTTGATCTCATCTTCGGTGGCGTCGGCTTCGACCTCGAAGCACACACGGATGGCGTTGAAGCCGTTGCGCGCGTCGCCTTCGATGCCAAGGATGCCGGAGATATCCATGTCGCCCTCCACCGTCGCGCGGACGGCGTGAAGCTGGATGCCGCGGCTCTGCGCAACGGCGGCGAGACCCCCGGTCAGACAACTGGCGAGGCCGGAGAGAACGATCTCAACCGGAGTCGCCGCTTGGTCTTCCGCCGCGAAGCATTCGGGGTGGTCCGCCTCGATCGCGAAGCTCTGCTTGCGCGCCTGCTCTTCACCCAGGCCGAAGAACCCGTTGATGGTGGAGCGGCTACGCACGCCGTTCATCCAAAGGCAGCTCGCCCGCCACTTGAACTGCGCCGCCTCCGGCGCGTCGGTCAGCGCCTCGCGGGCGCCCAGCAGGGCTTCAACATTCACGCCGTTGTCGACGGCGGCGGTTAGATTATTGGTCATTGATTTCATCCTCTTGGTTTGTGGTTCGTTGTCGTGGGAGTTATTTGGCGCCCCTGAGCATCCAGCGCTTGAGAATCGCTTGGGGTTTTCTTGAGGTTTTCCTGAAATTCGCGCCGTCTCCCTTTGGGTCTCCGACCGCCTTGATGGCGACCGCACCCAAAAGCTAGAGAGCGGCGGCTTTGATTTTCAGCGCAGTTTCTGCCAAAAAAGATTCAAACGTGCCAAAAAAGGTGCCTCAAATGACTGATGTGGCGGACACAGCGAAAGAAGCCCTGATTGTCGCCGTGCCAGAAACCGCTGGCTCGGCGCTTTACGGAATGGTCGATGTGCTGAGTTCTGTCGGGCAGATCTGGCAGGAACTCGCCGGCGTCGAACCAGCGCCTGAACGGCTGACGCCGAAGATCGTCTCGCCAGTCGAGGGGGGGTTCACCTGTGGCAACAACATTCCCGTCAAACCGGACTTGCTTGTCGGGCAAGACGTGTCGGCGCCGATTGTGATCCTGCCTGAAATCTGGCTCGGGCCGGACGAGGATTTCAAAGGGCGATATCCCGAACTGATGGCATGGATCTGCGACCAATACATGGCGGGCGCGCACATCTACTCAGCCTGCGCAGGATCCATCATGCTGGCGGAAACCGGGCTGCTGAACAATTGCGACGCAACCTCGCATTGGGGGTACCAGCGCCTCTTTCGCAAGCGCTACCCGATGGTCCGCTTTCAGCCTGAACCCAATCTCTGTTTTGCGGATCCGGCGGGCCGGATCGTCACGGCGGGCGGTACGACGTCCTGGCACGATCTGGCGCTGCACATTATCTCTCGCCATTGCAGCCCGGGAGAGGCGCTGCGCATCGCCAAGGTCTATTTATTGAAATGGCACGGCGAAGGCCAATTGCCGTTCGATGCGCTGGTCAAGCGCACGCCGCACGCCGACTCCGTGGTGCGGAAATGCGAAACGTGGCTGGAGGCGAATTTCAGGATGTCGGACCCGGTGCGGCGCGTGGTCGAACAAGCCGGCGTCCCGGAACGCACGCTGAAGCGCCGCTTCAAGATCGCGACCGGCGACACGCTGATGGGCCATGTCCAGAACCTGCGGATTGAGGAGGCGAAGCGCATTCTCGAAACCAGCGATAGATCCTTCGATGAAATCGCTGCGGATGTCGGCTACGAAAACCCCGGCTTCTTTCGAAATCTCTTCAAGCGGCGCACGGGCCTGACCCCGTCTCAGTACCGAAAGATGTTCTCGGCGATAGGCGATGCGTAATGGTTTTCCCGACGCCTGGCCTTGTGCAAACATCTCCGGCAGGCGGGGGCATAAAGCGATGATCTACAGATTTGGCGAATTTGAACTCGACACGTCGCGTTTCGAGATGAGGAAGTCTGGCGCTCCTCACGCCATTGAACCCAAGATTTTCGATCTTCTGCGATGCCTGATCGAGCACCGCGACCGCGTGCTTTCGCGTGAGGATCTAATCGCAGAGGTCTGGGACGGCCGGGTCGTCTCGGATTCAACGCTCAGCACCGCGATCAAGCAGGCTCGCATAGCGCTCGATGACGATGGCAAACGACAGCGCTGGATCCAGACTAGCCACGGGCGCGGCTTCCGGTTCATAGGCCACGTCGAACAGGAAGACCTCCAATCGTCGAGCCTATCTCGCGATTTGAAACAGGATATTCGCTATTGCACGACGTCCGACGGAGTTGAGATAGCCTATGCGACCACCGGCGAGGGGCCGACCCTTATCAAAGCCGCCAACTGGTTGTCGCATCTGGAGTATGACTGGGAGAGTCCGATCTGGCGGCACTGGATTGAGGGTCTCAGCCGCAGCCATCGGCTTGTCCGCTACGACGAACGCGGCAACGGCTTGTCGGACCGGGATGTGGAAGATCTTTCGTTCGAATCTTGGGTCACGGATCTTGAAAGCGTGGTCGAAGCCTCCGGCGCGGAGCGTTTCGCCCTTATGGGCGTCTCTCAAGGCGGCGCCGTCGCCGCCGAATACGCGCGTCGCAATCCGGAGCGGGTCAGCCATCTCATCATCTACGGCGGCTATGTGAAGGGATGGAGAAAGCGCGGCGATCCCGATGAAATTGTGAAGCGCGAGGCGATGAGCGCGCTTCTTCGGGTCGGCTGGGGACAGGACAATCCGGCGTTCCGGCAGATTTTCACCTCGTTGTTCATGCCCGGCGCGACGCATGAGCAGGCGGACTGGTTCAACGATCTTCAGCGTGAGACCACGTCGCCCGAAACGGCGGCGCGTTTGTTTGAGGAAACGGGGCTCATCGACGTCTCAGACCGGCTCCCAGAAGTCCGAACGCCGACATTGGTTCTCCATGCGCGCCGTGACGCCGTCGTCCCATTGAAATTCGGGCGCGCGTTCGCGACAGGGATCGCTGGCGCGCGTTTCATCAGCCTCGACAGCGACAACCACATCCTGCTGGAGCACGAACCGGCGTTCGCGCAGATTTTCAATGAAATTGCGGAGTTTTTGGCGGGTGGTCCGTAGCTGCGTTGTTGCACGGTCGCCATTCGCTGAAAATCGACCGCGCTCGCTTCGGTTCGAAACGGCCCTTCGCTGTGTGTGGGTCGACGACCGCTCGGCGCATTAGCAGTCGGCGGAAAACAAACGATCTAGATTAGTTCCGAGAAGCCGATCATCTCAGTTGTGTTGCTGGTCTGGCGACCCTTCAATTTGGGCAAAGGGGTGATCGTCAAAGTATTGCTTGATCACAAAGTTCGTCGCCGCCTTGATTTGTTCTGCGGGCAGTTTCGCCACATCCTTTGGATCGCCGCCGACATACTCGAGCAGCGCGTCCTGGACCGCCGCTCTCACCGCCAGATGCGTCCGTCCGACCGTGGTGTCGTGCTCGAAGAAATCACTTGCAGGCAGTGGCCCGAAAGCGTCCCGGGCGGCGCTTTCAAACGTCTTATAGAACTCGCCTTTGTTGTAAATCGCGGTGAGTGCGACATTGCTGTTCGCATCTTCGATTTCCTGATTTTCCGCCGAAACGTTGACCCAATCCGGGTTCTGCTGACGAACGGATATATGGACGATGAAATCCGTGGCGTCCTTGATCTGCGCGGCGGACAGCTTCGCTACATCCTCCGGTTTGCCGCCTGCGTAGTCGATCAGAATGTCTCTGACATCGTCTCTGACCTCCAATAGCAGCTTATGCGCGTCGCTCCCGGGCTCGTCGACATCCGCCATGAAGTCCGGACCGAGATAGATATCGGCGTTCCGCGCGAAGGTCTCAATGAAGTCGCCCTGGTTAAAAATCGCCTCGAGCACCTTGTCCGAACTGACCGAGGCCCCGGGTTGGTTGATCGCCGCACCATCTATCGCCGGGGTAGAATTGGCTCCGACTTGAGGCTCGGATTTAATTGAGAAGTTCAGGTTGGACGCCGCAAAATCATCATACATCGCGCCGACGTCGTCCGCGGTGTCGTCGTGAAGTTGCGGCGCCGCGGTTCCGCCGGGCTCCTGTTGGTCGCCGGCGACCCCCTCCTTGGACGTGGCGATCGCCACCGCGTCGAAGAGTTGCGCGCCGATATCGCCTCCATACAAATCGTTCTCGCTGACAAAATCCTTGAATTCCGACGGTGGAAGTTTGGCGGCGAGAAGTATTTCCAGCGCATCCCGCGCCGCCGCTTGGTTCTGAGCCGCGTTCTGCGGCGTCGCCGCCGCGCCCTCCGGGCGCGTGGTCTTATAAAGAATGAGGCTGCCGTCGACGGATTTCAGTTCGAGCGAATGCGCGTCCTTATCAAGCGCGAATTCCCGCAACGCGTTGATGTCGGTGTGCTGATTGATCTTCAGCGAATCCATCACAGTATCCTTCCGCGCGTAAAAGCGTCAGACGAACTGGTTTCCATCCCGGGTCTCTGGAAGCTCAAGCTGACCGCCATCGCCCTTTGAAGAGATATAGTTGAAAAGGTTCGACCACTTCTGACGATGAACGGACAAGTTTCGCAGCAACGTCTGTAGTCGCTGCACATCCAGACCCGTCACCGGATGCTTGTAAATCAAGGCGCCTCGGCCCTCGGCGTTTATGGCCGCGGACAATCCGCCATTGGTTTGCCAGATATAGCCGAAACGCAGAAGAAGCTCATACGCCTCCTTCAAATTCTCCTCCGGCAACGGTCCGAGATCCAGCGCGAAGACCAAGGTGTTTTGCCCAGACTCAAGCGCCGCGGTGACCTGGGTGTCCGCGTCGACCGAAATGCTCCAGCTTGAACTTTCGGGGAAATGCACGATCGATTGCGGGTCCAGAATTGGGCCCAATTCGGCGAAAAGCTGTTCGGCGACGGCGAGGTTGCTCATACGCGGGTCCTCCATTGGCCGCGGATCGCAAGCCGCGCGACACACGCCCCTCCTGCGGGATAGTAATATGGATTAACTCAGAATATTAGCGCATTCTTACCGATGGATGCCCAGCCCAGTTCCTGCGCCCAAGATGTGTAGCCGTTCGAAATGACTCAGCACTTTCATCCTTGCGGTGGCTAATCGCGCGACGCCACCTTTCGGCGGGTCTCTTTGAAACGCTCGATTGGCTCGAAGGATTTGTTTGCTGGAAAACTCACTTGTGGCGTCAGCGGGGGAGACGTCGGGCCCCATCAAACCAATAATGCGCAAAGGACTGGACGTGTTCAATAAAGCTGGCCGCGAGCCCCCACAACCGAACTTCTACACAAATGCCAGAAGGCTAAGCTCTATACAGGAGTTCCCGCTCCGTGCCCTTGTCCACCCATTGAAGCACAGTGGAAGCAAGCGACTGAGAAAAACAGCGTAGGAACGATGCAACAGCGCTTATCACCATACGGGCTGCCAAGCGCGTCAGAACAGCAGAATCAATGTGGTCCAATATTAGCAATCAACCCACAGAAGACACGTGCGCCTACCGCAATTAATGATCGCACCGCCCCCTAGCCAACCCTTCGCTCCGCGAAGAGCCTTGGCTTGAACCGGCCAAGGATAAGCTCCAGCAGCAGGGGTATGGCGTTGGACATTCCCACCAAGGCTTCTCGTCCCTCCAGCGCGTGAAACGCGGAAAGATCGCCGGTCGGGATGGCCGCCTGAGCCATGGCCCGCAATTCCGGCATCATCGGAACAAGGAATACAAAAGCGTTCACCGTCAGGAAGGCCATCAGAACGGCCTTCACTTTCATCCAGTTTCCCCGTTCGCGGAAATAGAAGTACAGGATCAAATCGCAGAGGATCTTCAACGCCAGACCCGGCAGGATCAGGATGTAGGCGCTGAGCTCCTTGTAGGTGTAGACGGTGTACGCGGTCTCGGCGTCCGGCGTTCCGACGACCGCGCCAATCACGATATGCGAGGCGATGCCGCCGACATAGAGAATACCGGCGATCTCGTTGACGAATTCGACCAGCTTACGCATTGCGGTCACCGAACCACATGCGCCCGAACAATCCGTCCTTGCGAATGAACTGGTGATAGAGCCCCGCGGCGACATGCGCGGCGATCAACAGTCCGAGCAGGGTTGCGATCACGCCATGCGCCGCCATCGTTATAGTCTCGCTCAGATCATCGCTTGACATGCATATCTTGCGACGCGCCCTTCAGCGAAGTGTGGAAGTCAACGCCGGAATCTGGAAACTGGCCGCTGCGGACGTAACAGCACGTGCATTGGGGCCTTCGAGGCGATCGATCGGGTCGCTCTTCATTGGTCCGTTTGCTCAGACCACGCGACACAGATACTTTGACAAGGTTGACCCCTTTCATCTGTTCGGATGCGGCGGAGACTCGTAGTTTCGACGCGATCTGTCCAAAATGGTTAGTCCGAGCACGAGGAGGAAGGCGCGAACGTGGCACCAGACAAACGCGACAACAGCGTGGACCGGATCATCGAGCAGATTCGCGCGCTGGCGAAATTCCCCTCTGAAAATCCGAACCCAATTCTAAGAGTCACGGTCAACGGCGATATTCTCTACGCGAATCCGGCGGCGCTCGACGTCTCTGGCCTCGTCGTTGGCCGCAGAAAGAACAAACTGTCCAAGCGGCTGTCTGGGTTCGTCGTGGAAGCGAAAGCGCGAGATCAAAGCGCCGTCGCTCCTTTTAGCGCGCGGGACCGTACCTACAGCGTTGTCATCGCGCCTATCGCCGGCGAGCGCTATTTGAACCTCTATGGTCGCGACGTGACCGAAGAACGCACGTCCGCAGCCGAAATCGCGTCGCTCGCAAAGTTTCCCTCAGAGAATCCCAGCCCTGTTCTCCGGCTGGATCGGTATGGGGCTGTCCTTTATGCGAACGAGCCGGCGCGGCGTGCGACGGGCCTGCTCATCGGCTCGGGCGAGGTCAAAGCCTATGACGAGCTGGCGCGGACGGCGCGGCGCGTCTATCGGCGGCAGGTCAGAGAGACCCTGGAATTCGACACCGGAGAGTCCGAGGTGGCGCTCGCGGTGACGCCGGTGCCTGGAGAGACGTATCTAAACGTCTATGGCAGGGACATCAGCGCCGAGAAGCGCGCCAAGCGCGAACTGATCGACGCCAACACCCATCTTGAGGAACGCGTCCGGGAGCGCACCGCGTCGGTCCATCTGTTGCAAAATGTCGTCATCGCCGCAAACGAGGCCAAGACGGTCGATGAAGTGTTGGTGTCCTGCATCGACGAGGTGTGCGCCTATGGCGGTTGGTTGTGCGGTCACGCCTTCCTGCGCGACGAGAGCGGCGGCGAACTGCGCGCCACGGGCATCTGGGGTTCAAAGCGCGCCAAGGATCTCGAGCCGTTGCGCAAAGCGACGACCGGCGCCGTATTTGGGTCCGTGTTTGGCGCGCCGCCAGGGGTGCTCAAATCAGGAGAAACCGTTTGGCGGCGCGGGCCGGGCGGAAACGCGAAGCGACGCCGCGCCGCGGAGGCGGCCGCCGCTGGCGTTCGCAGCGTCATAGGCTGTCCTGTGAGGCTCGAAGGCGAGATCGTCGCGTTGCTTGAGTTCTTTTCGGCGGAGGTTGATCCGCCGTCGGCCGATACGCTGGATATCCTTAACCATATCGGCACCCAGGTCGGGCGTGTTGTCGAGCGGCGGCGCGCTGAAGACGCATTGAGAGCCAGCCAGGCGCGCGTCGCGGCTATGCATCAGACTCTGGTCGACGCCATTGAAAGCGTGTCAGAGGGGTTTGCGCTGTTCGACCCGGACGACCGGCTCGTGCTCTGCAATCAGCGATACAAGGATCTTCTTTATCCGGGCATGCAGCGGCTCGTCTGCGTCGGAGAGACGTTTGAAACGATCCTGCGGTCAGCGGTCGCGCGCGGCCTGATCGATGAAGTCGGCGATCACCCGGAGGCCTGGATCGCAAAGCGGCTGGACCGTCACCGGAATCCCACAGGTCCTCACACGCAGCAGCGAAGCTCCGGCTACTGGATACATATCAATGAACGCGCGACCAGCGACGGCGGCACGGTCGCGACGTATTCCGACATCACCGACCTCAAGCTCCACGAAGCGGAACTCGCGGCGGCGCATGAGAGCGCAATCGAAGCGAGCCAGGCCAAATCGGATTTCCTGGCCAATATGAGCCATGAGCTTCGCACGCCCCTCAACGCCACCATCGGGTACAGCGAGCTTCTGCTGGAGGAGGCGGAAGACCACGGACATGACATGTACCTGCCGGACCTTCAAAAGATCCGGACGGCAGGCAAGCATCTTCTCGAACTGATCAATGACATCCTCGATCTGTCAAAAATCGAGGCGGGCAAGGTCGATCTCTATTATGAGGATTTTGACCTGCATGCGGTGATCGAAGAAGTCGCCCACACCGTTCAACCGCTTGTGGAGCAGAACGCCAACACGATCGAGTTCGCTTTCTCAGACGATCTTGGCGCGATGCGCAGCGACCTCACCCGCATCCGTCAGGTGCTGTTTAACTTGCTGAGCAACGCCTGCAAGTTCACCGAGAATGGCGCGATCACCATTAATGCGCGCCGCGCCCCCTCTTTGAGCGGCGATGAAATTGTCATCGACGTCGTTGATGACGGCATTGGGATGAGCGCCGAAGAGGTCGACAAAGTGTTCGACGCCTTCACCCAGGCCGACAGTTCAACGACGCGAAACTATGGCGGCACGGGCCTCGGACTGACGATCACCAAGACGTTCTGCGAGCTTCTGGGCGGCGGCATTCAATGCGCGAGCAATCCCGGTCTCGGTTCGACTTTCACGGTGACGTTGCCGGCGAACTCCGAAGCGGGCGCCGTCACCGCCGAACCGAAGGCGAAAAGCGTTGAGCCCGATCACGGCGGCGCCTCAGATGAGTGTGTGGTGCTGGTGATAGATGACGACCCCAACGTGCTCGATATGATGCGCCGACGCCTCAGCAAGCGCGGGTTTTGCGTCGAGACCGCGTCTGACGGCGAAACCGGCCTGATGCGGGCAAGGCAGATTCGACCCGATGCGATCACGCTCGATATTCTCATGCCCGGCATGGACGGTTGGAGCGTGCTCGCGGCGTTGAAGGGGGACGACAGCCTCTCGGACATCCCGGTCATTATCATCAGCTTACTGGAGGATCGCAAACTCGGTTATTCTCTTGGCGCCGACGATTATCTGAGCAAGCCGGTGGATGGCGATCGCTTAAGATCCGTGCTGTCGCGCCACTGCCCGACGGGCCAGCTTGGCGAAGTGCTCATCATCGATGATGAACCCGACGCGCGTGAGATGATCCGGCGGATCCTGATGAAGGAGGGCTGGACGACCATTGAAGCGGAGGACGGGCTTGCAGGAATAGAAGCGCTTGAAAGATCAACGCCCGACATCGTTCTTTTGGACCTGATGATGCCGAATATGGACGGGTTTGAGTTCCTATCCCGCATCCGCGCCGACGAAAAGTGGCGGAGCATTCCGATCATTGTGGTGACGGCGAAGGCGCTGACCGAAAGCGATCACGATCTGATACGCGGGTCCGTCGAACTTTTGGTCGAGAAAGGCGGCGGAGAACTGGAGGCGGTTCTCGCCGAGCTTGAAACGACCCTCCAGTCGGCGCTGGATCGCCGGCGCGATGCGGCCGACGCGCCATGACCTCTGACCCTGAGAACCCGCGTGGCCCGGATCGGCTGTTTGAGCGGCGGGCGCAGCTCTCCAACCTGCGGCAGGAGTTGGTGGCGCCGGTCTCGGCGATCATCGGTTACGGTGAGATGCTTCGCGAAGATGTCGTGGAGAGCGGACCCGGTGCGTTGTTGCCGGATCTTGACCGCATCCTGAAAGCGGCGGGGGATCTTCACCAGATCGCTGATCAGCTCTATCATCAGGAGGCGGATGGCGCGATGCGCGAGCGCGGCGATGACGCGCATGCGATCAAATTGCTGCGACATGATCTGCGCACGCCGATCAACGCGATCAAGGGCTATGGCGAAATGCTGCTCGAGGACCTCACGGCCTTTGACGCGGAACGGCTGCGTGCCGACCTGACGGCGATGTTGCAGAACGCGGACCAGCTCTTACGGCGGATCGAAACCTTCGCTGGTTTCCGCGACCATGTTCCTGACGCGCCGACAAAGGAGGCCGCGGCGCCGAACGCGTCCGGAGATGCCGCGCGCGCGATGTTCGCCAACCTCGCGACCAGCTTGAGGCCGGATGACGTCGCCGGCGCTAGTGCCGCCGCCGCCGGCGTCATTCTCATCGTTGATGATCTGGAGAGCAATCGCTCGGTTTTGTCGCGCAGGCTGAGCCGGGATGGCCACGCGGTCACCTCCGTCGAAAGCGGACAAAAGGCTTTGGAGCTGTTGAGGCGCAAGGAATTCGACCTCGTCCTTCTGGACCTGATGATGCCGGAGATGAATGGATACGAGGTCCTATCGCGCCTCAAATCCGACCCGGCGCTGCGCCGCATTCCGGTGATCATGATATCGGCTCTGGATGAGATCGACAGCGTGGTTCGGTGTATCGAGGCGGGCGCCGAGGATTACTTGTCGAAGCCATTTGATCCGACGCTCCTGCGAGCCCGGATAAACGCCAGTCTGGAGAAGAAACAGTGGCGCCTGCGCGAGCGGAGTTACCTTGATCGCATTGAGGCGGAAAAGGAAAAGTTTGAGCGGCTCTTGCTGAGCGTTCTGCCGCAAAAAATCATAACGCGCCTGAATGACGGAGAAACCCTCATCGCCGATCGCTTTGACGAGGCGTCGGTGTTGTTCTCCGATCTCGTCGGTTTCACGGAGATTTCGACGAAGTTGTCTCCTGCGGATCTGGTCACATCGCTTAACGCGCTGTTCTCGGAATTCGATGCGCTGGCTCAAGAGCTCGGGGTCGAAAAGGTCAAGATGATCGGGGACGCGTACATGGTCGTCGCCGGAGTACCCGAACCGCGCGCGGACCACGCAGAGGCAATCGCCCGCATGGGTATTGGGATGGTGGAGATCGTCGAGCGCGTAAACCGAACCGCTGTGACGCCGTTCGACATTCGCGTCGGGATACATTCCGGCCCGGTCGTGGCCGGAATCATCGGCACCCATCGCTTCCTTTATGACGTTTGGGGCGACACCGTGAACGTCGCGAGCCGTCTGGAGGCGACCTGCCCGCCGAACCGCGTTCAAATCTCCGAAGAAACGGCCCTGCTGCTCAGCCAGGTGTTTGAAACCGAGCGTCGCGATGATCTTATGTTGAAGGGGAAGGGCGCGTTCGCCGCCCGAATTCTCACGGCGGCGCAGGCTTAGGCGCGGAATCTAAAAGGGGTTAATCGGCGGCGATTAGCGCCTCGATCTTACTCAGCAGACGCGGCAGTTCGACAGGCTTGGTGTCATAGTCATCGCAACCGGCCTCAAGCGCCTTCTCGCGGTCGCTCGCCATTGCATGCGCCGTTAAAGCGATGACGGGAATGCGCCGCGTCGCTTCGTTGGCCTTGATCAGACGCGTCGCCTCCCACCCGTCGATCACGGGAAGGCTCATATCCATCAGAATGACGTCCGGGCTCTCGCTGTTGGCGAGATCCACGCCCCGCCGCCCGTCTTCGCCAATGATCACGTCATGCCCCTTGCGCGTCAATCGACGCGAGAGCATGTCACGGTTCATCTCATTATCTTCGACAAGAAGAATCTTCGCCATTTTCCACCCCGCCCACAGTGGGTCCCCTTTTGGCGAACGGATGTGATCTGCGCAAGCGGGGTCGCACTGACGTCATCCGAAGAGGCCGGAGTGAGGCACAAACTTTCGTGTGCGAAAGCGCTTTGCTTGGACACAACGAGGATCACGTCCAAGAGGGGGCGTGAGAGGGACTCCGATCAGTTAGCGCTTGTAGACGCTTGCTGTTGCGCGGGTAGGGTCGTCTGCGAGATGCGGATGCTCGCTGTGAGTCGATGTGCATTGAGACCAATCGCATCAAGGCTGGCCCGGCGGTGTTTGAGAATGTCTCGATAGTGCGCGTGTAGATATCTTAAAATTCGATTTCAATCGGTTCCGGCGATGTGTCACCGTGCGACTCGGCTCCATTTGATGAAACTCAGGCTATGCGACAGACGCTTGGGCGACGTTCAAAACATTAGGTCCATTTGCGCCGCGCTCGAATTTCGAGTTTACGAGTTTACTCTGAGTATTAGGCTCTCAACCTAAGCCCATTCCTTCACGCGAAATTCGACAGAAGCGCATCTTCGAAGAGTCGAATGCCGGCTAGCGGAACATTCGCTCAGCTCAGAATCCTCCTCAAATTGAGGTGCTATATACACTAGTATATATTTGCCCTGCCTCGCAGCATCAATTTTGTACGAATTTCTCCCAAATTAGAAACATCCGACGCGCTCACTGCGCGCGTTCGCCATTCCGCTACCTACGGAGAGATCGTTATGGACCGCATCACTGACGCCGATTTTGAGAGCAATGCTTCGATCGATGGAGCTGAGGACACGCAGGGCGTACGCCTGGCGCAGGCCACGGCGGCCGTCGACCCCACGTCGGCTTTGCAAGTGGCTTCCAGCATCGACGTCAGCGGCGGCGGCGTGACAGAGCTTCCGGCCGGAACCTCGATCGGCACGGTCGTGTTCGCGGGCGAGGATCTTGCGTTGATTCAATCTGACGGTTCTGCGGTCCTGCTGGTTGGCGGCGCCAGCGCGGACGGCTCCGTCAGCGTCGACGGTCAGGTGGTCTCTCTGGATGATTTGCGCGGCGCGGCGACCGGGCAGGCGGGCGATGCGGCGACATCGGATGTTCCCCCGGTTGAAGCGGCTGAGAATACGCCGGCTTTCGATGTGGCGGCGGTGGTCGATGCGACGGACGCGACCTCGATCGATCTGCCGGAAGGCACGGACATCACCAATCCCATTATCGTCGGCGACGACATCTACTTCATCCAGCCGGATGGTTCGGCGGTGGTCGTCACCGGCGGCGCGAACAGCCCGGCGGTCATCAATATCGGCGGCGTCCCCGTGCCGCTGAGCGAGATCGCCGTGGCTGCTCAGGTGTTCGAGTCCGACTCCCAGACCTCTCCGGCGGCGCCGGGCGAGGACGGCGATCAGCCGCCTGTGGGCAGCGAGTCTGAGTCCTCGGGCGGCGCGTTGAACCCGATCGCCCAGGGCGATATCGGCCCGGGCATCGAGGAGCGCGAGCTGCTCGACCCGACGCTCCTTGGCTTCCCGATCCCGGAAAACGAGATCATCGAGGAAGTGTTCGAGGAGGATAACGAGCTTCCGACCATCGCGGTCACGATAAACCCGCCGACCGATGGGTCGCCCGATCCGGAGCGTTTTCCGCCAGACGAATTCCCGCAATTCGATGTGGCTTCTGGCCAGGTCTCGGAAGCTGGTCTGCCTGAGCGCAGCCCGCCGGGCACCGGCGAGGCGCTGGCGCGCATGGAGCCGGGCGCGGATCCGGTCAACGCGAGCACCTTGGAGTTTGCGTCGGGCGACTTCGACATCGACTCGCCGGACGGCATCGCCAAGTTCGTGGTGAACGGCGTCGACGTCACGAATGGCGGCACGGTCATGACCACGCATCCTGCGGCCGTCGATGCGGACAATCCCGAGGGCATCCTCGGCAAGCTGACCGTCATTGAGAACAATGGCGAGTACAGCTGGGAATACGAGCTGCTGGATAACGTCCTGATCGACGGCGGCGGCAGCATCATGGACAACTTCACCGCGACGGTTACCGATCCGGACGGCGATTCCATCTCTGCTAGTTTCGGTATCGAGGTCATCGACGACGCGCCGATCCTCGTTCTGGGCAATGATCTGGGCGAGCGTCTGATCGACGAGGCTGTGGGCGGCGACAGCGTTAATGATGAAGATTTCAACGTTGTCGGCGCCAATTTGCCTGTCGCTGCGGCTGTTCTGTTTAACGGCCTCGCCGCGGCGGATGTGCCTGGGGGCGAAGAGGTTCTCGGCGCCAGCGCGGCCCAGTTGAAGGACGTGCTCGATTTCGAAATCGACGGCTTCTTCCTTCCCGGCGCCGACGACATCAAGGAAATCAGCGTCGACTTTGAAGTCTTTGGCAATGTCGCGACCAATCTTCGCGACTCGCAGACTGGCCTGCCGATCTCGCTGGTCAAGGACGCCAATGGCGACGTGCGTGGCGTCATCAATGACAACGGTGAAGAAATCACGGTCTTCGCCATCCGCGTCATCCCTGTCGACGATGGCGATCCGTCGAACGACGTCTTCGTCGCCGTCCAATACCGTGCGTTGCAGCATGATGAGGATGCGGGCGAGGGTGAAGTGATCACTCTTGAGAATGAGATTCTCAAAGTTGTCATCACCGTTCAGGATAATGATGGTTCAGAGACAAGCGCGTCGATCGAGCTTGGACAGGTTCTGAATTTCGCCGATGACGTGCCGATCGTCAGCGCTTCCGCCGAGACCAATCTCGATATTCTCGATCGCGCCTTGGGCCTTGAGGTTGATGAGACGACTGACGCCCAGGATGATGACGGGGACGAGCTGAACGACGATCGTTACAACCCGGTGAACGCGGAGACCGAGGGCGGCAATAATCCCAACGAGGATGATGAAGACGGCCACCCGAATCTCGGTGTCGTCGAGACTTCCGTTGAAGGCACCGAGACCGATCCGGGCCTCGCCGGCTTGTTCAATTTTGACCGCGATTATGGCTCGGACAAGCAGGGCGAAGACGACATCATCGACGTCAGTTTCGTCTACTCCGCCGACGTTCCTCCGGGCGGCATTCCGACCAGCCTATTCGCCACTGGTCTGGGCGCGGTCACGCTGGAAATCAGCGGCGACGGCAAGGTTCTGAGCGGCGTCGTTGGCAACACCGTCATTTTTACGATCGAGATCGTCGATATCGATGCCGGCGATGGTGTGAACTATCAGCTGCGCCTGACGCAGTTCGAGGCGATCGACCATGATCTTTCCTTCGGCGGCGGTACGGAAGATGGCGCCGAAAATGATCTCTTCGACGAGGTCGTCTCGCTGTTCCTAGGCGATGGCGCCGAAGGCGTCGTTCAGCTTCACGGCAGCATCATTGTCGAGGACAGCGACGAAGACACCGACGACGCGTCCGACACGATCGACCTTGTCACGCAGCCGGGCGATGGCGCGAACTCCTTCTTCGACTTCAACGACGATGGGCCTATCGTTGACGCCTCTCGCACCGAGGTCGAGATCGGCGGAGGGTCTGAGACGGAATCGGTCGAGACCGAGCTCGAGATGCAGGTCTTGGACGAGTCGATCGGCAACGATCCGGACGGATCGGGAATCGACAATAACGGAACCGATGACGATGTGAACGGCGTCAACGCTCCGGTTGTCAGCACGGACGACGACGCCCAGCATTTCGGCGTGGTCACGACCGGCGGCGGAGATGGCGACGACGATCCCACCACAGTGGATTCTGTGGCCGATCTCTTCGAAAATACAGTCGACCACGGTTCGGACGGCCCGGCGAGCGGCTCGCCGGATGTATCCTTTGATCTCGTCTTTACCTCCAATGGGGAGCCGGTCGATACTCCTCCCGGAGGCGTTCTGACCAACCTGACCGTCACTGCCCTCAGCGGCGTGACGGGTGACCGCACGGTCATCTTGACCGAGGACGCCAACACCGGTGGGCTAATCGGAAAGACCGCCGATGGCTTCGTTGCGCTCCGCATTTATCTGGACGGTAACAACGAACTGGTGATTGAGCAGGTTCTGCCGATAGAGCACACGGACAACAATGATTTCGACTCGGTTGCGACTCTCGGCATCGTGGGCGCAGCGAGCGACGATATCCTGATTGACGGCCTGTCGATCGAGTACTCGGCCACCGCGACGGATGGCGACTCGGACGTCGCTAGCGACACCGCGCTATATGAGATTGCGGGCGAGGTCGGTGACGGCGGCGAAGTCGAAGGACTCATCAAGTTTGAAGACGACGGGCCGGTCATTGGCGATGTTGACGGCGAAGATGACGGCGTTGGCGCCGGAACGGGCACGATCTCGCTGAATCTGGACGAGACGACCGACGCGCCTTCTGGCGACGACACCTATAGCTCGGCTGACGCCGCGCAGGACGACAATGGCAATACCGACGACACGGGCACCGATACTCCGGATGGCGTGAACGCCATCGGCAGCCTGACTGTCGCCGCGGGCGACGCGAATAATCCAGGCGACATCGCCGGTCTGTTCAATGTCGGCGCGCTGGACGCGGGCACTGACGGCCAGAAATCCGTCGACTATGATTTCAGCTTCGTGTCTTCGACGCCTACGGGCGGCGCGGGAACTGGTCTGCAGACCACGCTGTCGGCGACTCAGCCGGCGCCGGGCGGCAATCCGGGCGCGCCCTACGCCGATGCGGCGATCTATCTATTCGTCACCGACAACGTGATCTCAGGCCGGGTTGGTAACGATCCAGCCGGACCGTTGGCCTTCACCATCAAGCTGAATGAAGGCGCTGCTGATATTCTTGGCGACGAATCGCTGACCGTTGAGCAGTTCCTTGCGCTCGACCACGGCGCGGACGGAAACGCGTTCGACACCGAGGCGATTCTCAGCTTGGTCGACAGCAGTGGCGAGCCGGTCACGGTTTCGCTGCGTCTGGATGTGACGCTGACCGACAATGATGACGACTCGGTCACGGGCTCGCATGACGTCACGCTGATCAGCGAAGACAGCCAGGATGGCGGCGACGCGTTCTCCTTCGATGATGACGGACCGGTCGTGGATCTGGTCGCCGACACCAGCGCGATGATCGTTTTGGATGAGACAGTCGATGGCGGTGATGACGACAATGACGGCGATCCGCTGGCGACCAACACGGTCAGCCTGGATGAGCTGACGAACGGCAACACGTTCGACGCCGGTACCGATGGCGAGGCGAGCCGCGTGTTCTCTCTGACTCTGGGCGACGCGGACAGCACGCTAGTCGACACCGCGACGGCGGAAGGCGTCTTCCTGTTCATCAACGGCGACGGCACCGTGATCACCGCTAAGCACGGAACGGACGCGACCGATGCCGAGAACAATGGCGCGGACGCGATTGTCTTCACGATCTCGATCAATCCCGATACCGGTACAGTGACGGTCACGCAGCTGCGCGCGCTCCAGCATGACGACCCGGCGGATTTCGACGAGTCAACCAGCCCGGAGGTCATGCCCTCTGGCCTGATCGGTCTGAAGGTTGATCTGACGGATGGCGACGGCGATGTCGCCAGCGACGAGATTGAGCTCGGCTCGCTCATCAAGTTTGAAGACGACGGTCTGCAGGCGAATGACGACGTGGACTCGACGGAGACTGGTCCCGCGGCGGTTGCGACGGGCAATGTGGTCACGGGTGTGGTCAGCGGCGACAATGGCGTCGGCGACGACAATCCGTCGAATCTGACCGACGGCACCGCGGACGTATTCGGAGTCGACGGCACCGGAGAGGTGATTTCGATCGCGTCAAACAATCCGGGTGGCGACAGCGAGACTCAGCTGAACAGCGGCAACGTGACGATCAACGGCCAGTATGGCGCGCTGACGATCTACGCCAACGGAGACTACTCCTACGATCCGATTGAAGGCATCGACTTCGGACAGTTGGCCTCGGTTGATGACGTCTTCACCTATGAGGTGACGGATGGCGACGGAGATATCGACGACGCCACGCTGACGATCACGATCCGTAATGGCGCGCCGACCCTAGTCGCCAATGACGGTAAGGTAGACGAGGACGGCCTGGACGACGACGCCGATGACAATGCGGCCGGTGATGATGATCCGGATGGGCCGAACTCAGACACAACCGTTCAGCAACTGCTGGACGTCACAGACTCGGATCTCGCTTCGGTCGACATCACACTGACATTCGATGGCAATACGTTCTCGAGCGGTCAGGCGGTTACGGGTCTGGCGACGGCGGATGGCGCTCAGGTGTTCTGGCACTGGTCGGACAGCAGCAATGCGACCACGGGTGCCGGCACTGGAGAGTTGCGCACCAGTGCGACACCTGGCGGCGGCGATCTGGTCGCGACGCTGACAATCGACGGCGGGGACGACACGTTCGCGCTGGAGGAAGCGCTGGAGCACGATGCGCCGCCAGCTGGCACATCGTTCGAGAACAACATCCTTCTGACTTTCAATGCGCTGGCGACTGACAACCTGGGCAATACCGGCACCGCGTCCTTTGACATCGATGTGGATGACGACAGCCCGAATATCGGCGCTGCTGCTGACAGCCTCGGCATGCTTGTTCTGGACGAGAGCGCGGATGACGGCGCTGATCCGGATGGCGACAATGGCGCGCCGGAGGGCACGTTCTCGGCGTCGCTCAATGTGGTGACGGCGCTTGGCGGCGCGGCGGACTTCGGTGCGGATGGCGCGGGTTCGGACGTCTACTCTCTGGATCTGTCGGCCAATGGCGTTGGTTCTGGCATCTATGCGCTCGATGCGGGTCAGGCGAACGGCCAGGGCGCTGAGATCCTGCTGACGCAGACCAATTCGACGACGATCACCGGTTCGGCCGGCGGCACGGATTACTTCACGATCACCATCGCTCAGAACGGCGATCTGACCTTTACGCTTCTGGATCCGGTCAACGCCAATATCTGGCATGGCGGCACCGGCAGCGATGACGACGCTGCGGCGTTGTCCGTGGCGGGAAGCGCCACGCTTGAGGTGGTGCGCACGGTGACGGACGCCGACGGCGATCAGGAGGTGCGTTCGATCGACGTCTCCGACGACAACTTCAAGATCGAGGATGACGGGCCGACGGTCGGCGCTGCTGCTGACAGCCTCGGCATGCTTGTTCTGGACGAGAGCGCGGATGACGGCGCTGATCCGGATGGCGACAATGGCGCGCCGGAGGGCACGTTCTCGGCGTCGCTCAATGTGGTGACGGCGCTTGGCGGCGCGGCGGACTTCGGTGCGGATGGCGCGGGTTCGGACGTCTACTCTCTGGATCTGTCGGCCAATGGCGTTGGTTCTGGCATCTATGCGCTCGATGCGGGTCAGGCGAACGGCCAGGGCGCTGAGATCCTGCTGACGCAGACCAATTCGACGACGATCACCGGTTCGGCCGGCGGCACGGATTACTTCACGATCACCATCGCTCAGAACGGCGATCTGACCTTTACGCTTCTGGATCCGGTCAACGCCAATATCTGGCATGGCGGCACCGGCAGCGATGACGACGCTGCGGCGTTGTCCGTGGCGGGAAGCGCCACGCTTGAGGTGGTGCGCACGGTGACGGACGCCGACGGCGATCAGGAGGTGCGTTCGATCGACGTCTCCGACGACAACTTCAAGATCGAGGATGACGGGCCGACGGTCGGCGCTGCTGCTGACAGCCTCGGCATGCTTGTTCTGGACGAGAGCGCGGATGACGGCGCTGATCCGGATGGCGACAATGGCGCGCCGGAGGGCACGTTCTCGGCGTCGCTCAATGTGGTGACGGCGCTTGGCGGCGCGGCGGACTTCGGTGCGGATGGCGCGGGTTCGGACGTCTACTCTCTGGATCTGTCGGCCAATGGCGTTGGTTCTGGCATCTATGCGCTCGATGCGGGTCAGGCGAACGGCCAGGGCGCTGAGATCCTGCTGACGCAGACCAATTCGACGACGATCACCGGTTCGGCCGGCGGCACGGATTACTTCACGATCACCATCGCTCAGAACGGCGATCTGACCTTTACGCTTCTGGATCCGGTCAACGCCAATATCTGGCATGGCGGCACCGGCAGCGATGACGACGCTGCGGCGTTGTCCGTGGCGGGAAGCGCCACGCTTGAGGTGGTGCGCACGGTGACGGACGCCGACGGCGATCAGGAGGTGCGTTCGATCGACGTCTCCGACGACAACTTCAAGATCGAGGATGACGGGCCGACGGTCGGCGCTGCTGCTGACAGCCTCGGCATGCTTGTTCTGGACGAGAGCGCGGATGACGGCGCTGATCCGGATGGCGACAATGGCGCGCCGGAGGGCACGTTCTCGGCGTCGCTCAATGTGGTGACGGCGCTTGGCGGCGCGGCGGACTTCGGTGCGGATGGCGCGGGTTCGGACGTCTACTCTCTGGATCTGTCGGCCAATGGCGTTGGTTCTGGCATCTATGCGCTCGATGCGGGTCAGGCGAACGGCCAGGGCGCTGAGATCCTGCTGACGCAGACCAATTCGACGACGATCACCGGTTCGGCCGGCGGCACGGATTACTTCACGATCACCATCGCTCAGAACGGCGATCTGACCTTTACGCTTCTGGATCCGGTCAACGCCAATATCTGGCATGGCGGCACCGGCAGCGATGACGACGCTGCGGCGTTGTCCGTGGCGGGAAGCGCCACGCTTGAGGTGGTGCGCACGGTGACGGACGCCGACGGCGATCAGGAGGTGCGTTCGATCGACGTCTCCGACGACAACTTCAAGATCGAGGATGACGGGCCGACGGTCGGCGCTGCTGCTGACAGCCTCGGCATGCTTGTTCTGGACGAGAGCGCGGATGACGGCGCTGATCCGGATGGCGACAATGGCGCGCCGGAGGGCACGTTCTCGGCGTCGCTCAATGTGGTGACGGCGCTTGGCGGCGCGGCGGACTTCGGTGCGGATGGCGCGGGTTCGGACGTCTACTCTCTGGATCTGTCGGCCAATGGCGTTGGTTCTGGCATCTATGCGCTCGATGCGGGTCAGGCGAACGGCCAGGGCGCTGAGATCCTGCTGACGCAGACCAATTCGACGACGATCACCGGTTCGGCCGGCGGCACGGATTACTTCACGATCACCATCGCTCAGAACGGCGATCTGACCTTTACGCTTCTGGATCCGGTCAACGCCAATATCTGGCATGGCGGCACCGGCAGCGATGACGACGCTGCGGCGTTGTCCGTGGCGGGAAGCGCCACGCTTGAGGTGGTGCGCACGGTGACGGACGCCGACGGCGATCAGGAGGTGCGTTCGATCGACGTCTCCGACGACAACTTCAAGATCGAGGATGACGGGCCGACGGTCGGCGCTGCTGCTGACAGCCTCGGCATGCTTGTTCTGGACGAGAGCGCGGATGACGGCGCTGATCCGGATGGCGACAATGGCGCGCCGGAGGGCACGTTCTCGGCGTCGCTCAATGTGGTGACGGCGCTTGGCGGCGCGGCGGACTTCGGTGCGGATGGCGCGGGTTCGGACGTCTACTCTCTGGATCTGTCGGCCAATGGCGTTGGTTCTGGCATCTATGCGCTCGATGCGGGTCAGGCGAACGGCCAGGGCGCTGAGATCCTGCTGACGCAGACCAATTCGACGACGATCACCGGTTCGGCCGGCGGCACGGATTACTTCACGATCACCATCGCTCAGAACGGCGATCTGACCTTTACGCTTCTGGATCCGGTCAACGCCAATATCTGGCATGGCGGCACCGGCAGCGATGACGACGCTGCGGCGTTGTCCGTGGCGGGAAGCGCCACGCTTGAGGTGGTGCGCACGGTGACGGACGCCGACGGCGATCAGGAGGTGCGTTCGATCGACGTCTCCGACGACAACTTCAAGATCGAGGATGACGGGCCGACGGTCTTGGCCGGAACCGTCAGCGGCGTTGTCGAGGAAGAGCACCTCGTCGGCGGCAACGAAGATGAAGACGATGCTGGCGGGCTCGATGATGATACCGGCGGCGATTTCAATCTGACCACAAATGTCTTCACAGGAAACGACGGCAACGGCCAGTCGCTCAGCAACCTGATCGACTTCGGCGCTGATGGACCGGGCGGCTTCTCGGCGATTGATGTCACGGGCACCGCAGCCGCGGATGTCAAGGACACGACGGGCGCGCAAGTCACGTCGAAGGGAGAGGACGTCGTCATCACCGGGTTCGATGATAGCGTTCCCGGCCAGACGACGCTAACCGCGACGGCCGACGGGCGCACGGTCTTCACGCTGACGATCTTGGCCACGGGCGCCTGGACCTTAACCCTGATGGACCAGATCGATCACCATCCTGTTGATCTCGCGGATGATGTCGAAGGCATTCTCGGGTTGGATCTGTCAGGCTTGGTTCAAGCCGCGGACGCCGATGGTGACGTGGTTGGGCTGGATGCAAATACGTTCAGCGTGACCGTGATCGACGATATTCCAGTCGACTTTACGCCGGAAGATGGCGGCCTCGGAAACATCGGCGGCACCAGCGCGACGTTCGACCTCGACTTCGCCGAAGCTGTCGGCGCGGATGAGGATGGCAGCGTCGTGTTCACCGTTGAAGATGAGTCTGCGGCGATGACGGCCGACGGCAATCCGCTGCTTTCCAGCGGCGGCCAGTTGTATTGGTATCTGGATGACGATGGGGCGACTCTGATCGCCTCCACCGCGGATCCGGATGATACGCCGAGCCAGCAAGACATCGAGGACGGAGAGGCGTTCCGGATTGAGATCGACGCTGCGAACGACACCTACACGGTGACGATCACGGATCCGGTGTTCAATGTTGAGACCTCGGATTTCCCGACCACGTCTGAAGTCGTTGCGGGTAACAATGCCGTAGTGATCTTCTCCGAGTTTGAAGGTGTCGATCTAGATGTTCTCTTCTCGTCTGATGACGGAACGATCAACACGAACGGCACTGGCGTTGGCATTGGCAATCAGTCGATTGGCAAAGGAGAGTTACTGAGTATCGACTTCTTGCTCGACGGGGCGTTCGACACGGTGCCGGGCAGTGATCCGGACAACCTGGTGGCCGACGATTTCCAGACTGTTCAGACGATCACCTTCACATCCGTGCAGAACACTCCCAATGGGGGCGATGGCGACATTCAATTGCAAGCGTTCGACAAGTTCGGCAACGTCGTTCAGATCACCGAAATCCTGATCAATGGCCAGGTTCTGACACTGGACGGCGTCACCTCCATTCCGAGCAACCGAGGCGGCGACCCGATCACAGGAGAGGCAGTCCAGGTCAATGGCGAATGGGTGGTCATCCTTAACGGAATTGGCGGCGGCAGCGGCAACAACGAGGATGACAACGATACGATCGGCGTCACAGTTGATAGCGGGTTCAGCTCGCTAAACGTCGAGAATGTCGGCAACGACGCCCAGAATGACGGTTTTGACCTGGCGTTTGACAGCATCACCGTCGTTTCGCTGGTCGATGTGCCGGTGGATGTCCCGATCGAGGGCGCGGATGAGGACGGCGATACGGTTGAGAGCGAGATCTCGATCAACTTTGAGGCGCCTGTCCTCGTGGTCGGCCGCAATGTCGACGATAACGACGCCCAGACGACAAACCACTTCATTCCGAACCCGAATGTTGAGAATGATGGTGAAATCGTGGGCGGCGATGTCGGCGATCTGCTAGTCGGCGATATCGGCGGCTCGAGCCTGACCGAGAAGAGCGGCAACTTCATCCTGATGCTTGACACCTCGGGTTCGATGAGTGACACGATTTCGGCGCCGGGTGATGACCCCACGCGGTTGGAAGCGCTGCAGGAAGCCGTAAATGCGCTGATCGACAGTCTGGCCGCCAGTGGCGCGCAGAACGTTCGAATCCATATGATCGAGTTCAATAACGGATCCGCCGTCGTCGGCTCTGGAACTTATGACCTGATCATCAATGGTGTCGTGCAAGACGCGAATGTCACAGCCGCGAAGGCCGCGGTCAGTGCGCTGGATGACGGCGGCGGCACCAACTTCGAGTCCGCCTTCCAGAGTGCGATCGCCTACGCAAATGGAGACCTTGCGACGGATCCGCTGGCTGGGGCCGATGTCAATCAGGCGTTTATCGTTTCGGACGGCGTGCCGACGAAGTTCGTCACACCTGGCGACTCGACCGACGGCACTGGCAGCAACACGAGCGAAAGCAACGTGGAGAACTCGGTTGGCCATCTGTTCGGTTCGCAGTACACGATCGATGGCAGCGGCGGCACGTTTGATAGCACGGACGATCCGGCGATTTTGCGTGGCGAAGCGAATGTCGACGGGACCACGGGCACGATTGCTACGGCGTTTGAGATTGAATCGATCGGGATCGATATCCTTGATGGCGTCACGACGCCGGATGAGCTTACCGAGCAGGAGGTTCTGGACACGATCCTGAGCCCGATTGAAGGCGCGGGAGGTTCGGCTGACGACATCACGACCGCCCAAGAGCTTGTGGATATCCTTCAGGATCTCTCGGCGATCACTGATCTGGCCGGCGTCGGCGACGACGTGATCTCCGGCGGCGCGGGCGATGATCTGATTTTCGGCGATACGCCATTCACAGATGATCTCGCAGATCTTGAAGGTTTGGGCACCCCGGACGCCTCTGGTTGGGTCGTGTTCCAGCAACTCGAGGCCGGCCTGGGCGATGGCGACGCAGATCCGACCGGTGTTGGAGCGGGCGATTGGAGTCGCGACGACACGATCGCCTATATCAAATCCAACGCGTCGGCTCTTGCGGCCGAATCCTCTGGCCGCGACGGTGGCGATGACACAATCAACGGCGGCGAAGGCGACGATACGATCTTCGGCCAGGAAGGCGATGACATCATCATCGGTGGCCTGGGTGCAGATGCGCTGTCCGGCGGCAGCGGCGAGGACACTTTTGTCTTCGACGCGGACGCGTTTGCCGATGCAGCTGGAGATGTCTTTGACACAATCGCTGACTACACCTTCGGTGAAGACGTGATCGATTTGCAGGACTTCTCCATCGCGAATGGCGGCGATATCGCCGACTACGTCTCGCTCAATGATACAGGCGCTGAAGTCGAGGTGATCTTCGACGCGACGGCGGGCGACCCGAGCGACGCAGTCAAGATTGCGAGCCTCGATGCGAGCGTGGTCCAGATAATGGTCCAATACGATGAGAGCGGCGGCGCGTCGGACCAAACGTCCACGATTACGACGTAGGCGATCGTTCGCTTCAGAATTATGCTACCAAGGGCGGCCTTCGGGTCGCCCTTTTCTGTTTCTCAATTGGGCTGGGCGGATGACGATTTGACCAAGCTTGATATGGCCCCGGGTTCGGCGTTAGATCTCCTTAGGTTCGACGGTCGTTTGATCGTACTGCTTACCGAACGATTCGCTGTTCGCTGCGATATGCTTCGCGAAGGCCAATTCAATTTTTAGCAAGATGCCGTTGTCGCCATCGAGGCACGCGAGACCCAGCTTTTCTAGTGAAAGCTGGCCTGTCTTGGTGGACCGAAGCCGGAGACCCACCTCAAACCGTGCGCGCGATTCCTGACTTCACCCGGCGGAGCGGAATGGAGGACTCGATCGATGCGACGCCGGGAATCCGGGTCAGGCGGCCGGTGAGGAACTGCTCGAAATTGCTCATACCGGCGGTCGCCACGCGCAGAAGATAATCGCGGTTGCCTGTCATCAGCCAGCAATCGACGACCTCTGGAAAGGCGGCGATCGCCTGCTCGAACTGCAAGAGCGCTCCGTCGATCTGCTTGTCCAGGCGCACCGAGACGAAGACGGACGTGCCATAGCCTAGCTTCGCCTCGTCAATCAGGGCGGAGTAGCCGCGAATGACGTCGCCGTCCTCGAGGATCTTGATCCGGCGCGCGATGGGGGAGGCGCTGAGGCCGACGCGGGCGCTCAGCTCCTGCAGCGTCAGGCGGCCATCAGCCTGAAGCTCCTTCAGAATCTTTCGGTCGAATGCGTCAAGATTGGTGGAAGTCACTTTATTATGTCCGCATCTTGGTGAGTTTCACCAATATCATCGTCCAGTTTGGCGAAGTTGCAAGCAATCACTACCCGGTGCCGCGTATCCTTTGGAGCAATCTGAAACGCACCATCTCAAACGCACTGAGGCGCCCATGTCCGAGAATGAAATCTCTGTTCCCGACGAGGAAGAGCGGCTCGAATGGCTCGACGCGCTCGACGCCGTGATCCATCACCACAGCCCGGAGGGCGCGGTGGCCTTGCTGGAGGCGCTGGAGACGCATGCGGAAGAGCGGGGCCTCAAACATCGCCCGCTGCCCTACACGTCCTATCGCAACACGATCCCGCTGGAGGAGCAGGGGCCTTATCCCGGCGACCTTCGGACCGAGCAGGCGATCACGGCGATCCTGCGCTGGAACGCGCTGGCGATGGTGATGCGGGCGAACCGGGAATATGGCGATCTGGGCGGGCATATCGCCAGCTTCGCCTCGGCGGCGGAGATCTTCGAGGTTGGATTCAACCACTTCTTCAACGGCGGCGACGCGGCCGATCTGGTCTATTTCCAACCGCATTCCGCGCCCGGCGTTTATGCGCGCGCCTTTCTGGAGAGCCGCCTGGACGAGGCGCAACTGGCGCGATACCGGCAGGAGGTCGACGGCGGCGGGCTGTGCTCGTATCCCCATCCCTGGCTGATGCCGGATTTCTGGCAGTTTCCCACCGGCTCTATGGGCCTCGGCCCGCTAAGCGCGATCTATAACGCCCGTTTCATGCGCTATATCGCGGCGCGGGGGATCGCGAACACCGCCGACCGCCATGTCTGGGGCGTGTTCGGCGACGGAGAGATGGATGAGCCGGAATCGGTCGCGGGCCTGTCGCTGGCGGCGCGCGAAAATCTCGACAACGTCACCTTCGTCGTCAATTGCAATCTGCAGAGGCTCGACGGTCCGGTGCGCGGCAACGGGCAGGTGATTCAGGAGTTGGAGGGTCTGTTCCGCGGCGCCGGCTGGAACGTCATCAAGGTGCTCTGGGGCTCGGATTGGGACACGCTCTTCGCGCGCGATCAGAACCATGCGCTGCTGCGCCGTTTCGCCGAGACGGTGGACGGCAAGTACCAGACGCTCGGGGCCAAGGACGGCGCCTACAATCTGAAGCACTTCTTCAACGAAGATCCGGAGACGGCGGCGCTGGTCAGCCACATGAACGACGACGATATCGACCGGCTGCATCGCGGCGGCCATGATTTCCGCAAGCTCCACGCCGCCTTTGCGGCCGCCAAGGCGCATAAGGGCCAGCCCACCGTGATCCTGGCGAAGACCAAGAAAGGGTTCGGAATGGGCGACGCGGGCGAGTCCCGCATGGTCGCGCATCAGGCCAAGAAGCTGAAGGATCACGGCCTGACCGAGTTCCGCGACCGGTTCTCTCTACCGTTGAGCGACGCGCAGGTCGAAGCGCTCGATTTCATCAAGCTGGAGGATGACAGCCAGGAGGTGCACTATCTGCGCGACCGCCGCGCGGAACTGGGCGGCGCGCTGCCAGTGCGCCGTCGGAAAGCCGCCAGCATTCCGGTGCCGCCGGTCGAGAAATGGGGCGCCTTCGCACTGAACGCGGACGGGAAGGAGATGTCCTCGACCATGGCGTTCGTCCGGATGCTGACCGCGCTCCTGAAAGACAAGGCGCTTGGCCCCCGCATCGTGCCGATCGTGGCCGATGAGGCGCGGACCTTCGGCATGGCGTCTCTCTTCCGCCAGATCGGCATCTATGCGCCGGGCGGCCAGCTCTATGAGCCGGAGGACGCCGACAGTCTGTTGCTCTACAAGGAAACCGAGGACGGGCAGTTGCTCGAAGAGGGCATTTCGGAAGCAGGCGCCATGGCGTCATGGACCGCGGCCGCGACCTCCTACAGCGTGCATGGGGAGGCGATGCTCCCCATCTATATCTACTACTCGATGTTCGGCTTCCAACGTGTGGGAGATCTGATTTGGGCGGCGGCGGACCAGCGGTCGCGCGGGTTCCTGATCGGCGCGACGGCCGGGCGAACCACGTTGGGCGGCGAGGGTCTGCAGCATCAGGACGGCTCCAGTCATCTGATCGCATCATCCATCCCCAATTGCCGGGCCTACGATCCTGCTACGCCCATGAAGTGGCGATACTGTTCGACTATGGCGCGCGCCGGATGATGGAGGAGCAGGCCGACGAGTTCTTCTATCTGACCGCGATGAACGAGGCCTACGCCCATCCCAACCAGCCCGACGGCATTCGGGAGGACCTGATAAAGGGCCTCTACCGGCTTTCCTCGACAGGCCGCAAAAACGCCAATGCCAAAGTTCGGCTGCTAGGATCGGGCGCGATCCTGCCCGAGGTCGAAGCCGCGGCCAAGATGCTGCAGAAGGATTGGGGTGTCGCCGCCGAGGTCTTCAGCGCAACCAGCTATTCGGAGCTTGAACGCGACGCGCGCGAGACCGAGCGGCGGAACCGCCTGAACCCGCTGGAGACGCCGCAGATTTCGCATGTCGCCAAACTGCTGGCGGGCGATGCGCCCGTCGTCGCGGCCAGCGACTATGTCCGCGCCGTGCCGCAACTGATCGCGCCCTATGTCGACGCTCCCTTCGCCGCGCTTGGAACGGATGGGTTCGGGCGGTCCGACACGCGGGGCAAGCTGCGGTCGTTCTTTGAGGTCGATCGGACAAGCATCGTGCTGGCGGCGCTGGACCGGCTGTCGCAACAGGGAAAGACGCCGCGCAAAACGCTGGCCGATGCGATCAAGAAATACGGGGTCGACGCCAGCGCGCCGACACCCTGGACGGTTTGAATTTAGCTCACGCACTGGTTGGCGTTGCGAGGCGGCTGGGCCGCCCCGCAGCTATAGCTCTCGTCAGACGGACTTCCAGGGTCTTGGGTCATCGCCTCGGCATGTGCTTCAGTCGAAGTATCTATCTTTGAGGGCGGGTGGGCTTTGCCATTGGTCGCGGCATCGAACTCGTGGATGGCAGCGTTGTTCTCCAGGGGCTTCGCAGGGGGGGGCTTGATGCCGTCGCAAAACTTTATTGGAAGGCGCTGGAACCGGACACCTGATTGGTCCATGGGCTAGCTTCGAAGGCGCGCCGAAGCATCGATGCTGACGTCGAAGGCGACGTCGCCGAATCTGAAGCACCAATGTCGCAGGCGACAGTCCGCGCCGGGGACCCTACATACCGTCTCTCTCTGATCGCGCAATCGAGTGTCGAGGTGGAAGAATGAGCGGCGTGTCTCCCTTAGTGTCGGCGCAGGACGTTTTGAGCCTTCTGGATCAACCCCATGTCAAACTGTTCGACGTGCGCGGCGCCTGGTCGGCGCCGCCGCGCGGTCAGCCGGATCTCTACGCCGAAGGCCATATTCCTGGGGCTGTGTTTCTCGACTGGACGGCGGAGTTTATCGACCGTGACGCGCCGATCAGCCTTGCGGATGTGGCCGATGAGACGGGCGCAAAAGCGTCCTTCGAGAGGCTGGGGATCGACACGGGCGATCTCGTGATCCTCTATGACGATTATCACGGCATGCTGGCGGGTCGGATCTGGTGGGCGCTACGTTACTGGGGGTTCGAGAACGTGCGGGTGCTTGACGGCGGATGGTCCAATTGGGTCGCGAATGATCTGCCGCAATCCATGGATGAGCGCGTCCCGTCCGGGGGCGGGACCGCGGAGCCCAGGCGCCAAGAAAGGTTGCGGGTGAGCCTTAACGCCTTTGTCGCGTCGCATGGCGCGGCTTGCGTGATCGATGCCCGCGGCCCCGTGAATTTCGCCGGAGATCCGGACGATCCCCGCTCCGGTCATATTCCGGGCGCGCGCCACGCGCCCTATCGCGCTGTGCTGGATCCGGACACCGGGTGTTTTCTGGATGACGCCGCTCTGCGGCAGGTTTTCGAGGATGCGGCGCCGGAATGGCGCGCGCGGCCGATCATCACCTCTTGCGGGTCAGGCTATGCGGCCACGGTGCTTTTGCTGGCGCTGGCCAAGATCGGCGTGGAGGCGACGCTATTCGATGGATCGATCTCCGCCTGGAAAGCCGATCCCGATCGTCCGATGGCGCAAGGCTTGAATGCGCCTGCGCCCGCCCCCCATATCTAACAAGCGCTCCGCCTTCTCACAGCCGAGGAATTCCCGCCATGCGACCCGAGGTGCTCAAGACGACGATCGTTGAAGCGGCTGAGAGGGCTGACTTCGCGACGGTTGTCGAAGTTGAGGCCGACGCCAGTTGGGTTGGGGTGACAGATGCGGAGACCTCGGTGATCCTCGAATGGCGCGAGGACCGTCAATGTCTGGTGCTGACGACAGATGTCGCTTTGCTGCCGGATTCCGCCGAACCCGCTCTGATGCGCACATTGCTGGAATACAATGCGTCGTGGCGCGAGACGGGCGGTGTGCGGTTGGCGCTCGCGCCGGGATCTGTCGTGACGCTGGTCCTCGATCTTTCCGGCGATGCTTTGGACGTTCAGAGGCTCAGCGGCGCGATGGCGGGGTTTTTGACGGCGGCCGACGGTTGGCGCGCCGCGCTTGCGGCCTCCGCGCGGGATGGCGCCGCGCCGCCAGCGCCTGAGGCGGGGCTGAACCCGGCGCTCCGCGTTTAAACACACATTATCGAACGAAAGGCCGGAGACATGGTTGTAGAGATTGGCAGGCAGACCGGCTTTTCCGATGTGCAGAATGCGGGCCTCGGCGCCGGTGACGACCGCTATGTGCGCGGCGCGTCCGACGACGGCAAGCGCACGCTCTTCGTCAACAAGCGCTGGAGCTTGGACAATCTCAAGGACGTCCTGAAGCGCGCGCTTGGGATCGGACCGTCGCTGGAGCAGCAAAAGAAGGATGGCGCCCGCGCTGTCCGGGAATCGCTGGTCAACCAGTTCGGCGTGGCGGTCGCGGACGCGGTTCTGACCAATGTCGCCGCCTCGTCAAACCGGACAAAATCAGATCTGATGCGCGATGGCGTCACGACGAAAGAGCTGCGGCAGATCACATCCGAACTCGCGAAATCCGACAGCCCAGTCAAGCAGCAGGCGGCGCGGATGCGGGCGACGACGGAATCGGTGAATCTGACGCTGATGCGTTGGAATGACAAAATGGGGCCGATGGACGACGGATCGCTCGGCGCGGCGTATCGCAGCCTCGATCCCAAGCAGCAGAACTTCGTCTCCAAGCGTCTTCTCTCGCTGGCGCGTCAGGACGCCAAGGATGGCGTGACCGTCGACGCCGCGCGCATTGAGAAGCTCGCCAAGCGCGTGATGACCCAGGCGCGGTCGGACAAGTTCGAGGAGCTGAGCGATAACTGGAAGACGATCGATGATCGCTGTGCGAATCTGGTTGGCGCGAGCCGGGCGGGCGACGCCTCTCAACTGGTGACCAACGCGCTGGAATGGGGCGACGCGTTCGGCAAGGTCGCGCAACTGGAATCCGTTGCGGCCGGAAAGATCGGGGCCGACAAATCGGACGAGCAGAACATCCTGAGCGCGGTGGGCGCGGACGATGTGATCGAGATTGGCAATCAGGCGCTCGATGAGCAGATGCCGAAGATGTCCCCGGCCGAGGCGCGCGCGGCCTATGGCAAAATGATGGGCGCTCATGGCGACGGACGGGCCGTTCTGTTCGCGGCGAGTCTGGCGGCGATGACGATGCCGGCTGAGTACGGACGCGACGGCGACAACGTAGTCAGCAAGGTGCAGCGCGGGGTGCAAAGCTCCGCCGTCGCGCTGGGCGGACATGGCGGCGTCGACGGCGCGGGGCGGGAGACCGGCACCATCACCGAGAGCATCGATGACGCGCTGAACGATATGGGCGCCGTCAGCGACAAACAGCGCGAAGAGATCGAGGCCAAAGTCTGGAGCGCCACCAAAGAGAAATACGGGTTGGACGACACCGAGAAGTTCGACAAGGAGTACGACGTCGCGCTGAAGATCGAGCTCAAGAAGGCGCGCAACCGGAATAAGGCGCCGCTGGTCAACGCGCTCGATCAAAAGAACCCGTTCTCCGGCGATCCTAAGGTCGACAAGTTGATCGACTTGGCGATGGAGAAAGCGGGCATCGCCGACAAGGCGCTGGTGAAGCAGGCCTATGACGCCATCATGCGTGAGGCGAAGAACGCCGCTGGAATCAACGCACAGGACCGAAACCCGTCCATTTCCGTCGTCAGCACCAATGACTAGCGCATTTTAGGCTAAATTACGGGCAATATCGTGGAAAATATGCCTTCTAAATAAGCATTAAAATTGAAATGCTGATAATTTAGGAGAATCCCCTTGCGTTTGCGAAGGCGGGCGGGCTTCCTGTTCCTGCAGGGCGTCTAGGGTTCCGCTCGCGCCGTCATGACGTGGTCATGGCGGGCGGGGACTGGTCCAAGAGACGCCGCCAGCGCGGCAAATTCCGCGCCGGTACACGGCGGGACAAAATCCCGGGAGAGCACTGCGCCGGCCTGACCGCGCCTCTCATTGATCCGCCACCGGTCGCCGGACGGGCTTTGGCGGATCCAAGGAAGGCCGTCTTCGATGATCTCAAGAAATCTTACCGCGCTCGCCGCCGCAGCGGGTATCGCGTTGACCTCCGGCGCCGCCATGGCGGATGCGAAAACAGAGTTTCGCGTCGCCTGGTCGATCTATGTCGGCTGGATGCCATGGGGCTATCTGGAGGAGAGCGGCATCATGGACAAATGGGCCGACAAATACGGCATCGATGTCGATATCGTGCAGATCAACGATTATGTCGAGTCGATCAATCAATACACCGCCGGCGCTTTTGACGGGGTTTCAGCCACCAATATGGACACGCTCTCAATCCCGGCGGGCGGCGGCGTCGACACCACCGCGCTGATCGTCGGCGATTATTCGAACGGCAATGACGCGATCATCGTCAAGGGAGAGGGCGGCCTTACCGATCTCAAGGGCAAGCCGGTCAACCTGGTGGAGCTTTCGGTCTCGCATTATCTGCTGGCGCGGGGGCTCGACAGCGTTGGGTTGTCCGAGGCGGATCTCGGCGGGGTCATCAACACCTCCGACGCCGATATGATCGCGGCTTTCGCCACCGATGACGTCGAGGCGGTGGTCACGTGGAACCCGCTTGTCTCGACGATCTTGGAGACGCCGGGCGCCAGCAAGCTGTTCGACAGCGCAGACATTCCCGGCGAGATCATCGACCTGATGGTGGTCAACACCGAGACGCTGAAGGACAATCCCGATTTCGGCAAGGCGATGGTCGGCGCCTGGTATGAGCTGATGGCGCTGATGTCCTCGGACACCGAAGAGGGCAAGGCCGCGCGCGCCGCGATGGCGGAGGCCTCCGGCACGGATCTGGCCGGGTATGACGCGCAGCTGGCGTCGACCGAGATGTTCTACACCGCCGCCGACGCGGTCGCGTTCACTCAGGGCGACGCCCTGCCGGCGACGATGGTCAATGTGGCCGAGTTCCTGTTCGACAAGGGCATTCTGGGCGAAGGAGCGCCGAGCGCGAACTTTGTTGGCGTCGCCTATCCGGACGGCTCCGTCACCGGCGATGCGGAGAATGTGAAGTTCCGCTTCGACACCACCTTTATGCAGATGGCGATCGACGAGGCGCTCTGACCCGCGGGTCCGCAACTTCACGCCGGTCCGGCGGCCTTTCGGGGCCGCCCGTTCCCTCACTTCGTTCGACGGAGCGCAGATGCGCCTGATCAATCGAAAACCCGGCCGAGCGCTCTCGGCCTTTCTGATCCTGCTGCCGTTCGTGGCGGTGCTGGTCCTCTACGCCGTCGGCTCAGACATCCGGTTGGCGGAGAACCCCAAGGACAAGCTCTTGCCCGCGCCGTCGGCGATCGTCGACACCGCCGCGCGGCTGGTGGCGACGCCCGACAAGCGCTCGGGCGAGATCCTGTTCTGGAAGGATACGGGCGTCAGTCTGGCGCGGCTGGCGGTCGGCGTGGGAGTCTCCGCGCTGCTTGGGCTCGCATTTGGGCTGTTGATCGGCCTTCTTCCCATGATGCGGGCGACATTCGCCGGGTTCGTCTCGGTCGTCTCGATGGTGCCGCCGCTGGCGATCCTGCCGATCCTCTTCATCGTGTTCGGACTGGGCGAGGTCAGCAAGGTCGCGCTGATCATCATCGGCGTCGCGCCGTTCCTGATCCGCGATCTGTCGCAACGCGTGATCGAGATCCCGACCGAGCAGATGGTGAAGGCGCAGACGCTGGGCGCGACCAGCTGGGTGATCGCCATCCGTGTGGCGCTGCCGCAGATCATGCCCCGACTGATTCAGTCCGTGCGGCTGTCTTTGGGACCCGCCTGGCTGTTCCTGATCGCGTCCGAGGCCATCGCCGCGGAAGGCGGTCTGGGATATCGCATCTTCCTGGTGCGCCGCTATCTGGCGATGGATGTGATCCTGACTTACGTCGTCTGGATCACCCTGCTGGCTTTTCTGATCGATCTGGCGCTGAAACAGGCGTCGAAGCGGCTCTATCCGTGGGTCGAGGGGGAGGGGCTATGAGCTTCGTCTCCGCGCGCGACATCTTTCAGTCATATGGCGGCCGTCCGATCCTCGAACGGGTCAATATCGACGTGGCGGAAGGGGAGTTCATCTCCATCGTCGGCGCGTCCGGCTGCGGCAAATCCACGTTCCTGCGCCTGCTGCTGGCGCAGGAGACGCCGACGCGCGGCGAGATTCGGGTGGCCGGCGCCGATCCTGCGCAAGAGCCGGGCAAGGACCGGGGCGTGGTGTTCCAGCGCTACTCGGTCTTCCCGCATATGACCGTGCGCGAGAACATAATCGCCGCCGAAGGCTTCACCGCCAACCGCTGGGGCCGGTTCTTCGGCGCGGAGAAGCGCCACGCCCGCGCACGCGCCGATCAGGTGCTGGAGCGGATCGGACTGGTCCATGTCGCGGAGAACTATCCCGCCGCGCTTTCCGGCGGCATGCAGCAGCGGCTGGCCATCGGACAGGCGCTGACCGCGACGCCGCGCGTGCTGTTGCTGGATGAGCCCTTTGGCGCGCTGGATCCGGGCACGCGGCTGTCGATGCACGACTTCCTGCTGGATATGAAGCGTGAGACAGGCATGACCGTGTTCATGGTGACCCATGATCTTGAAGAAGGCTTCAAGCTGGGCGACCGCGTTCTTGTCTTCGACAAACCGCGTTGGGACCCGGATGAGCCCGAGGCCTATGGCGCGACGATCACTTACGATTTCGACGCCCGCGACGGCGGCGTCCCATTTCAAAGATTGACGGAGGATACCCATGTTTTTCGGCCGAGCTGAGCGCACGCGCTCGCATCATCCGGCGGACCAGCGACGGCGGGACGTCCGGTTCCACCATCCGGATCTGACCAAACTGCAGGGTTGGAAATCGGCGCGGGCGGAGGCTGACCTGCCGGAGGGCGAATGGGAGAAGGAGAAAGCCTGGGCGCTGCGCATGGGCCTGACCGGCGCCGACAGCATCGAGGATCGATCGATCCCTACTTTCGCGCGGGGGGAGCTGCCCCATTACGCCGGGATCAACACGTTCCTCAAGGCGCCCTACGCCGAGGACGCGACCGAGGTGGGCGACTATGACGCCACGGTGCTGGGCATCCCGTTTGACGGCGGGACGACCTATCGGCCCGGCACCCGGTTCGGCCCGCAGGGGGTGCGGAAGATCTCCGCCCTCTACACGCCCTATAATTATGAGATGGCGGTCGATTTGCGCGAACAGATGACGCTCTGCGATGCGGGCGACGTCTTCACCATCCCGGCCAATCTGGAAAAGAGCTTTGACCAGATCAGCCGGGCGGTCAGCCATGTTTTCTCGTCCGGGTCCCTGCCGATCATGATTGGCGGCGATCATTCCATCGGGTTTCCCTGCGTGCGCGGCATTGCAGAATGCACCTCGAAAAAGATCGGCATCGTGCATTTCGACCGGCACGCGGACATTCAGGAAAAGGACCTCGACGAGCGGATGCACACCACGCCGTGGTTCCATTCGACCAACCTGCCGAATGTACCCGCCCGGAATCTGGTGCAGGTCGGCATCGGCGGCTGGCAGGTGCCGCGCGAGGCGGTGAAAGTGGCGCGCGAGCGCGACACCAACATCATCACCATGTCGGATATGGAGCGGATGGGCGTCGACAAGACCGCCGAAATGGCGCTGGAGATGGCCTGGGACGGCGTGGACATGGTCTATATGTCCTTCGATATCGACAGCATCGATTGCGGTTTCGTTCCCGGCACGGGCTGGCCTGAACCGGGCGGGTTCCTGCCGCGCGAGGCGCTGGCGCTCGCCTCGAAAGTGGCGGCCGAGGGCATTTGCGGCATGGAGTTGGTGGAGGTCTCTCCGCCCTATGACACGTCCGACATCACCGCGCTGATGGGCACGCGGGTGATCGTGGACGTTCTGGGCTCGATGGTCGCCGCCGGCAAGCTGGGCGCGCACAAACCGCATATCGACAAGCCGGTCTCGATCCCGCATGGCGCGTTCGAGGGCAAGCGCTGGGGTAAGCATTATGGGCCATGACCACCTCCACCCTCACGGTCGTCACGACCATGCGCACGCTCACGGCGCGGGGCATAACCACGCCCATGGCGAGCACCTGCACAGCCATATGGACCCCGCGGATGACGCGGCGGAATTGCAGGTTCTGACCGGGCAGTTCATCGACGGGTTTCGCGAAGCGAAGGACAAGGCCGCCTATCTGAAGATCGCCGGCGTGCCGCAGGAGATCGAGGATGAGGCGGGCGGCCCGTCCCTAAAGCTGGTCGACGTCACCCTGACCACGGAATGGCAGGTAGGCACCGCTAGCCCGAGTTTCGGCTCGCGTGAGCTCAGCTATCTGCCGTTTCCCGGCGAAATGGTGACCGAGCGGACCAATCTGGGCTTCGTTTATGTCTCTCTCGCGGCCAAACGGGTGGTCGACCTGCGGGCGTTTCTGTCCTCCCGCCCCTAGACGCGTGGGGGTCTGCGCCTCAGACGAGCCAAAATGAGGCGCGGCGTTGTTCCTCTCCTCTGTTGAGTGTCCTCTGTTGAGTGAATCTTCATGTGACGCCATTCGAAGTGCGTCGCTTGCATGAAGGATGCGCGAGCAATTCGAGGTGTCCACCGCCGCGCTGCGCCGGTTCTGCGGCCCGTCCCGCCGCCTGTCTGAACTATTGTTAATGTTGCGGCAATCCGCTGGAAATGGCGGCGAATTATGTCTGCGATGAGCTCCCTGTCTGTCGGAGCGCATCATGGAGGCAATTCGATGACTCACCTATCCAGTCCAAATCTGAAACGCGGCGCCGCCGTCGCCGCAGGCGCGGCCCTCGCCGCGTCGCTCTCATTCTCGCCGGCGCTCGCCGATGAGGCTCTGGCCGATCTGGTCGAACGCGTCAGCCCGGCGGTGGTGACCGTGCTGGCGACCGAGGACGCAGGTCAGACCCCTCGCGGGCCGAAATTCGGGCGTCCGGACGGCGGCGCGTTCGAGGAGTTTTTCCGGCGCTTTGGAGATCCGCGCGATCTGCCCGATGAATTCACTCACCAGCGTCCGCGCCAGGGCCTGGGATCCGGCTTCATTCTGGACCAGGACGGCTGGATCGTGACCAACCATCACGTGGTCGACGGCGCCGATGACGTCACCGTCCGTCTGAGCGACCGCCGGACCTATGACGTCGAGGTGATCGGCGTCGACGAGGCGACCGATCTCGCGCTGCTCAGAATCGACGCGAAGGAGGATCTTCCCTTCGTCGCTCTGGGCGATTCCGACGCTATCCGGGTCGGCGATGACGTCGCCGCCGTCGGCAATCCGTTCGGCTTGGGCGGAACCGTGACGCAGGGGATCGTCTCGGCGAAGGGCCGCGACATCGCCTCTGGCCCGTATGCCGATTTCATCCAGACCGACGCTGCGATCAATCGGGGCAATTCTGGCGGACCGCTCTTTAACATGGAGGGTGAGGTGATCGGCGTGAACTCGGCGATCTATTCGCCGACAGGCGGCTCCGTGGGCGTCGGATTCGCGGTGGCGTCAAACATCGTCGCGCAAGTCGTGGCCGATCTGAAAGAGGACGGACAGGTCGACCGGGGCTGGCTGGGCGTTTCCATTCAGGACGTGACGCCCTCCATCGCCGAGGCGCTGGAGCTGGATCCGCCGCGCGGCGCGCTGGTCGCGTCGGTGGTCGAGGGCGGCCCCTCCGAAGGCGCGCTGGAAGCCGGCGACGTCATCTTGAGCTTCGACGGCGCTGATGTGACGGCGAGCCGCGACCTGCCCAAGCTGGTCGGCGCGGCGCGAGCTGGCGCTGACGCCTCGATCGAGATCCTGCGGGACGGAAAGTCGGAGATTGTAGGCGTCGAAATCGGCGCGCTGCCCAACCAACGGCTCGCCAGCCTGGAGGGGGCGGGCGCCGATCAGGAAACCGCGTCCGACATGCTGGGCGCCACGCTTGAGAAGCTCACGCCGGACCTGCGGGACCAGCTGGGCCTCGCCAAGGACGCCGAGGGCGCGGTGGTCACGTCGCTGAACTCCAGCGGCCGCGCCGCCAAGGCGGGGCTTCTGGTCGGCGATGTGATCCTGCGCGTGGACGATGAGGAGGTCACCGACCCGGCTGCGCTGGACGTGGTTCTGGAAAACCGCGATCGGGCGACCGCATTGATGCTGGTGCATCGCAATGGCGGGCAGATCTTCGTCGCGGTCAAGACCGCCTGATCGATCGCGACACTCCAAGGCGTCGTCTTTCAGGGAGGGGGCGGCGCCCGGAGGCCGGCGGACCTGGTGTGCAAACCGGGTCCGTCGTGCGCGATTCCCGGGATGTCGCTGGCGCTAATGATACGCCAGTGGTGCAATTTCCCGCATTGAGCCATTAACTTACTTTGCAACGGAGGATGTTGCGCTTGAGCAGACGGGTTCTAGTCGTGGAGGATGACGCCGAGACGCGCGCCTATATCTCGCGCGGTCTGGCCGAGGCTGGATTCTCGGTCGAGACGGCGGAGAATGGCCGCGACGGGCTCTACTTGGCCACCGATAGCGGGTTTGACATCGTTCTGCTCGACCGGATGCTGCCCGAGCTTGACGGTCTGACAGTGCTCAAGTCCCTGCGCGCCGCCGGGGTCTCAGCGCCGGTCCTTATGCTGACCGCGATGGGCGCCGTCGATGAACGCGTGCGGGGTCTGCGCGCCGGGGCGGACGACTATCTGGTGAAGCCGTTCTCGTTTCAGGAATTGCACGCCCGAATCGATGCGTTGTTGCGGCGCCCGAAAGAGCAGGGCGAGGAAACCAAGCTGTCCTGCGGCGATCTGGGGATGGATCTGATCGGCCGAAAGGTGACGCGCGGCGACCGCGCCGTAGACTTGCAGCCGCGCGAGTTTCAGATGCTTGAGCACTTGCTGCGGCGGAAGGATCGGGTGGTGACGCGCACCATGCTGCTTGAGGCGCTCTGGGGCTATCATTTCGACCCGCAGACCAACGTGATCGACGTGCATATCAGCCGACTTCGCCGCAAGATCGACGGGCCGGACGACCCGCCCCTGATCCACACCATTCGGGGCTCCGGCTACATGCTGAGCGACCGGGCCTGACGCCGCCCATGTTACGCAGCGCAAAATCCCGGCTGATCGCGGCGAGCGTCGTTCTGATCATGGTGGCGACGTCGCTGGTGCTGGCGCTGCTCTACTGGGCCGCTTACGCCGCGATTGAAAGCGAGACCCAGCAGGTCGTGAACGCCGAGCTTGCGGGCCTCTCGGACGATTACCGGAAACTCGGCGCGCTGGGGGTCGGCCGCGCCATAGAAAGCCGGCTGGAGAGCGCCCGCGAGCGGGACGCGGTCTATCTGCTGACAGACGCCTATGGCCGGCCGATCGCCGGAAATCTGGGAGGCTGGCCGCCGACCATCGCGCCCGGCAGCGGCTGGGTGGAGCTGGAGCTCTACCGCACCGATGACCAGCGCCCGGTGATGGTCTCGGCGGCGTCGGTGCGGCTCAGCAGCGGCGAGCGCCTGTTGGTCGGACGGGATTCCGCCGGACGCGCCCGGTTCGATCGCGCCATTGTGCAGGCGATGGCGCTGGCGTTGATCGCCGCACTGGCGCTCAGCGCCGCGACAGGCTGGCTGTTGTCGCGGCTGGTGTTTAATCGCGTCGACGACATCTCCCGCACGGCCGCCGACATCGTCTCCGGCGATCTCAGCCAGCGCATTCCGATGAAGGGCGGCGGCGATGAATTTGACCGGCTCAACGCCACGCTGAACGCGATGCTGGATCAGATCGAAACCCTGATCGGGAACCTGAAGACGACGACGGACAGTCTGGCGCATGACCTGCGCAGTCCGCTGACGCGCCTGCGCGCGCAGATCGAGCGACTCGCACAGCCGGATATCGCGGGTGAGAGCCGCGCCGAGGCCGCCGAGCGCGCGTTGGAGGAGGCCGATCACCTGATCCGCGTCTTCACCTCTCTGACCGAGATCTCCCGCGCCGAGGCGGGGATCGGGCAAGCGGAGTTCTCGGACATCGATCTGGCGGCGCTGGCGTCGGACGCGATCGAGCTCTATGCGCCGGTGGCCGCCGAGCGGGGCGTCACGCTGACCGCGCAAATCTCGAACGCGCGCCTCAAAGGTCATGCGCCTCTGCTGTCACAGGCGCTCTCGAACCTGATTGAAAACGCCATTCGATACGCGCCCTCAGACTCTGTGATCGAGATTTCGACGCAGCGCGTCGGCGGCGCGGCGACCCTAAGCGTTGGCGATCACGGGCCGGGCGTGCCCGAGGCGGATCGCGCGCGGGTCGTCGAGCGCTTCGTCACTCTTGATCCCAGTCGGACGGAGCGCGCGTCCGGCCTGGGACTCGCTCTCGTCGCGGCGGTCGCGCGCATGCATGGCGGCGACGTCAGGCTCGCCGACAATGCGCCGGGACTACTTGTGGAGATTAAGATCCCTGCGACGCTTGATCGCTAGCCGCTTCGGATCTCAAAGACTGCGCAGCCGATGCCGCTCCAGAAGCTCGATCAGCATCTTCTTGGCGTGCCGGCGATGGGCGTGATGAATGTCATGCGCGGCCGTCGCGTCGCCGCGCTTGATCGCCTCGAAGACGCCACGATGCTCCTCATTTGAGCGCAGGGGCAGGGGGCGCATGTAAAGCGTGGTGGCGCGGGCGCGCCGCACCTGATCGTTGAGCATGTTGACGATGGCGGCGATGCGGGAATTGCCGCCCAGCCGGACAAGCTCCGCATGGAATCGCCCGTCGGCCTCGGCCCAGGCCTCCAGCTCTTCGGCGTCGAGCGCGTGCTCCATATCCGTGATCGCGCGCTCCAGCGCGGCCATGTCCTTCGCGCCATAGCCCGCTGACGCGGCCTGCCGGGCGGCGTAGCTCTCCAACTCCGTCAGGACCTCGTAAATTTCGCGCATATCATCGGGCGATACCGGCAGAACCCGCACGCCCTTACGCGGGCGAAGCTCCAGCAGCCCCTGGCTTTCCAGCGTCAGCGCCGCCTCGCGCACAGGCGTGCGCGACATGCCCAGACTCTCGGCGAGTTCGCTTTCCAGATGGTCGGACCCGGCCGCCAGTTCGCCGGAGAAGATGAGCTGCCGCAGCTCATTGATGGCGCGTTGGGTGCTGGTGAGGGGTTTGTCGGCTTGGTCCGTCACGTCGTCTCCAGAACGATTTTTCGACCCTCTTGCGCAGATCGGTAGATCGCGTCCTCTATTTCGACGACCGCGAGGTAGTCGCGCGCGGAGTTTTCCAGCGGCGTCCCGTCCAGAAGGCCGGAAATCACATGCATTTGCAAGGCGTGCACGCAATCGCCGCCAAACCCGTCCCATGTGTCGGGCGGGGAAAGCGCCGTCTCGTCTCTTTCATGGAACTTTCTCAGATGGATGGCGCCGTCGCCGGTCAGGCGCATCACGCCCTGATCGCCCTCGATCAGCGCCTCGCCCATCGTGCGGCGCAGATTGTCCGCGTCGTGGTCGAGCAGTCGGTTGCCGTCGAACAGCGCGCGGACGCCGTTTTCGTGTTCGAAGAGGACATAGCCCGCGTCCTCGCCCGCGATGACCGGGTTCATACGCCGCAGATCCGCATAGACCGAGCGGGGCGCGCCCAGCAGATAACGGAATGTATCCACCCAATGCACGGCGGTCTCATGGATCAGGAATTTCTCCATGTCCTGAAAATAGGGTTGTCGGTCGAGATAGGCCCGCGGCCCCTGTCCATCGCCGGGGCGCAGCCGGAACGTGACCTGCAACGGCGCTCCGACCGCGCCTTCGTCAAGCGCGGCCTTGATGCGGCGATACCAGGGTTGGAAGCGGAAGTTCTCGTGAACGATCAGTTTTGCGCCGGCCGCCTCCGCCTCCGCAGTGATGGTCTTGGCCTCGTCCAGATCCAGACAAAACGGTTTCTGACAGATGATCGCCCGCACGCCGCAGTCGAGCGCCGTCCGTATGGCGTCGGCTTGGGCCGTCGGCGGCAGGATGACATCGACCAGATCGGGCTTCGTCTCCTCTATCATGCGCCGGAGGTCATCATAGGCGGGCAGCCCGGTCGCCTGCGCCTTGTCGATGTGCCGGTTGCAAGAGGCGACCAGATTAACGCGGTCCGAGCGGCCCCAGCTCTCATAGTGGAACTGGCTGAAATACCCCGCGCCGACGCAGGCCACCCGGATCTTCTTCGCTGCGCTCATTTGACGAACACCCCGTCTTGCACCGCCGCCGCGATATCATCCGTTCGCGCGGTCCCGCCGAGGTCGCGCGTCAGGCTGCGTTGTTCCTGCAGGACAAGATCGACCGACTCGCGCAGCCGGTCCGCGTCCCTGACCATTTCAGGCCGGTCGCGACGCGTTCCCAGCCAATCCAGCATCATCGCCGCCGAGAGGATCATGGCGATCGGGTTGGCGACGCCCTGACCGGCGATATCCGGGGCTGAGCCGTGGCAGGGCTGAAACACCGCGTGATCCGCTCCGATATCGGCCGAGGGCGCAAGGCCAAGCCCGCCCATTAGCCCGGCGCCGAGATCCGAAAGGATGTCGCCGAACATGTTTTCGGTCACGAGCACGTCAAACTCCCAGGGTTTCTGGACCATCCACAACGCAGTGGCGTCAACATAGGCGTGATCGGCGGCGATGTCGGGATTGGCCGCCGCCGTCGCATCGAAAATGTCGCGAAAAAAAGCGAAGGCGCGGAACACATTGGCCTTGTCGACGCAGGTCACCTTTCCGTCGCCGCGTCCCGCGTCGCGCCGCGCGCGGGCGAGATCGAAGGCGAACCGAAAAAGTTTCTCAGATGTTCCGCGGGTGATGCGCAGCGTCTCGCGCGCCTCATCCTGGCGCACGTCGCCGCGACCCTTGGTGAAAAACAGACCCTCGGTGCTTTCGCGGATAAGGACGAAGTCGACGCGGCGCCCCTCCGGCAGTTTTAGCGGCGACAGTGGGCCAGCCCGGAACGAGACTGGCCGGACGCCCGCAAAGAGATCCAGCGCCATGCGCAGGTCGATCTGCGGAGAGATCTCCGTGCCGTCGTCATATCGGATATCCGGCAGACCCATCGCCGACAGAAGAATCGCGTCCGCGCGCGTCGCGGCGTCCATCGACTCGGCCGGAAGCGATTCGCCATAGCGCGCGTAATGCGCCGCCCCGGCGGGCGCATGCGTAAAACGCAGGGAGTAGGAGTCAGCCGCGTTCGACATTTCGGTCAGCAAAGCGACGGTCGGGCCGGTGATTTCCGGCCCGATCCCGTCCCCTTCGAATACGGCGACCTCAAATTCCTGCGTCATCCCGTTCCCATCCCTGTTCTTATCTCGTCTAGCGCCGTTTCGCGTGATCGCTGTTGACAATGCATTCTTTAACGCATACGCAAATATATGCAATAACAAACGCACAGAGTGTGGGAGGATCGAAGAATGAAACGAGGACTCACGGGAATCGCGGCTGCAGTCGTGCTTTCAGTCGGATTGCCGGGGGCCGCTTCGGCGCAGGAATACCCCTATCGCGACATTACTGCCGCGGTCGTTTGGGGCGCGGGCGGCGGAACGGACACGATCAATCGCATGATCATGTCCGAGATGGAGAAGCATTTGCCTGTCTCCATCAATGTGATCAACCAGACCGGCGGCGTCGCAGGCTCGAACGGCATGGTCTATGTGATGAACCAGCCGGACGACGGCTATACGCTGGCCGGAATTTCAGAATCGAACGTCACGGCGGCGGTTCAGGGCGGTTGGGACCAGAAGTTCGAGTTCTGGTATCCGTTCATCGTCGGCGGATCGCCGGATCTGATCTCTGTCCCTGCGAACAGTCCCTATAACACGATTGAAGAGCTGGTGGACGCGGCGAAGGCCGCGCCGGGCACGATCCCGGCCGCCGCTTCGGGCGCGGGCTCGATTCACCATCTCAATCTTCTGGCGATCGAACAGGGTTCAGGCGCGACGTTTAAGTTTGTCCCCTACAAGGGATCCGCGCCGGGTCAGGAAGCCGCGATCGCGGGCGAAGTCGCGCTGGTCGTGACGTCTCTGGCGGAGCAGGCGCCGCTGATCCAGGGCGGTGAGCTGAAGCCGCTGGCGATGCTGACCTCTGACAGCGCGGAAATCGGCGGTAAAACAGTTCCGTCGGCGTTCTCAGTCTATGACGGGCTCGACAAGTATCTGCCGCTGAAGCAGGCGATCGGATTCGCCGTGCACAACTCGGCGTCGGACGACGTCAAGGCGAAGCTGAGCGAGGCGTTCAGCGCGGCGATGGCGTCCGACACGGTTGCTGAATGGGCCTCGGCCAATCACTATGACATCGGTGGTCAGGCTGGACCGGACGCGCAGGCGCTGTTCGCAAAACTGGAGAGCACGTTCGCCTATACTCTGCAGGACCTCGGCGCGACCAAGGTCGATCCGGCGACGCTCGGGATCGAAAAGCCCTGAGACCACGACCAAAAGGCTGAGAGCAGACGGCTGACGGCGAACAGCCGATGGCGGACGGGGCGCGGGCGACCGCGCCCTCGTTGTCAGGGAGGCGAGAGTGGACAAGAGAGATGGCGAAGCGCGGATGCGCGCACGCGATTTCTGGGCGGCGATCGTGCTGATGGCGGTGTCCGTCTTCTTCTTGTGGCGCACCACCTTCATTCAGTTCACCGGCGACAACAACGCCGGGGTCAGAGAGGCGAGCTGGTACGACTCCGCCGCCGTCGTGCCGTTCGCCATCTTCCTCTGCCTTCTGGGACTATCTGCGACCCTGCTGGGCGTCGCGATCCGGGCGGGCGCGGCGAAGAACGCGTTTTCGGCGATCGGAATCGGCTGGAGCCGGGCTGAGGCGCTGCGGATCGGCTGCGTCGCCGTCATCCTTTTCTTCTACATCGCCGGTCTGGTGCCGCGGGTCGATTTCATCATCGCCAGCGGATTGCTGATCACCGCGCTGATCTTCGGGTTTCGCGGCGGCGCGGCGCGGCGCATGACGATCAGCGCCGCAACCGTGGCGGCGGCGGGCGGCTACGCCCTGATCAGCCATTTGCCGCAATCAGAGTGGCGGGCGCATGACGACGACGTGGTCGCGCTGTTGCTCTGGGCCGGGCTGACGCTGTTGACCATGCGGGCGGGCCGCAAAGACCCGATTCTGCGCTACGTGCCGGCGATCGCGGTGCTGGCGCCCTTCATTCTGGTCTGCGCGATGGCGTTCGGGTTTCGGCAGAACGTGCCGAACAGAGGCGGTCTGATCTTCTCTCAGATCGAGCGCCACTACTACGTCACTCTGCGCCCGCTCTGGAGCGGCTGAGATGGAGTTCGTGATCAGCCAGCTTCAGGGGTTTGGCGCGGCCTTCGTCGGGCTTGTGGTTGATCCGATCACCTATCTCTATCTCGTCTCCTCGGTGTTCCTCGGCATCGTCTTTGGCGCGCTGCCGGGACTGACCGCCACGCTGGCGGTGACGATCCTGACTGGATTTTTCGGCAACAAGTTTCCGCTCGATTACTCGCTGATCGCGCTCCTCGGGGCCTATGTCGGAGCGATTTATGGCGGGTCCTATCCCTCGATCCTGTTGAATATCCCCGGCACGGCGGCGAGCGCGGCGACCGCGATGGACGGTTATCCGCTGGCCAAGGCCGGACGAGGGGGCGAAGCGCTGGGCTTGACGACGACCGCCAGTTTCATCGGCACGTTGGTCGGCACGGTCGCGCTGCTGATCTTCGTCTGGGCGCTGCTGTTGATGTCGAAGAACATCGCCAGTCCGGAAAAGGCGCTGCTGGCGTTGTTTGGCATCCTGCTTTCGGGGACGCTGATGTCCGAGGATCTGGCGATCAAGGGCTGGATCGCGGGACTGGCGGGGCTCGCCATGGCGATGGTCGGGCTCGACCCTCTGTTGTCCGAGCCGCGCTACACATTCGGCTGGCCCTATCTTCTGTCGGGGTTCCAGGTCGTCCCCGTTCTGATGGGCGCCTTCGCCGTGCCGCAGATCATCGACGGGCTGCGCCATGTGGAGGCGGGGCAGGTGATTGCATTGCGCGGCCGGATCGTGCCCAGCTTTGCGGCCCTTCGACGCCGCATGCCCACGATCGCCCGATCGGGCGTGATCGGCACCGGCGTCGGCGCGCTGCCCGGCGTGGGCGAGGATGTCGCCGGGTGGGTCAGCTATGGCGTCGGCAAGACCGTCAGCCGTGAAGGCGACCAGTTTGGCAAAGGCTCGCTCGACGGGCTGCTCTGCAGCGAGACCGCGAACAACGCCTGCATCGGCGGCGCGCTGATCCCGCTGCTGGTTCTGGGCATTCCGGGCTCTCCACCCGCGGCCGCGCTGCTGGGCGCGTTCAAGATCAATAACGTGATTCCTGGGCCAACGATCGATCCCGCGATCATATTGCGGGTCGTGGCCATCATGGTGCTGGCTTCGCTGACGATGTTCGTGCTGGGCCTCTTCACCGCGCGGGTCTTCATCTGGATCCTGCGCATTCCCCAAGTGGTCTTCCTTCCCGTGGTCATGGTCCTGACGACGATCGGGTCCTTCAGCGTCGGCGGCGGCATCAACGATCTCTACCTGATGCTGGGCGTCGGCTTCGTCGCCTATTTCATGAACCTGATGAAATATCCCGTCGCGCCGCTCGTCATCGGCGTCATTCTGGGCGGCCTGTTCGACGAGACGTTCAGGCGTTCGCTTCTGATCTCGGATGGCGACCTGTCGGTCTTCGTCTCACGCCCGATCGCGGGGGTGCTCTTGTTCCTCAATATCGCGCTGATCCTCAGCCAGTTGGGCGTGGTCAAACGCGCCTTCGCCAATTTCAAAGGGAAACTCGCCTGATGTTCGCCATCGCCGCCACATTTGAGATCAAAGCCGACGACATGGAGCGGTTCCTTCCGCTGATGTTGGAGAACGCGCGCACGTCGATGGCGGATGAGCGCGGCTGCCAGCAATTCGACGTCTGCACCGATCCGGGCGCGCCGGGGATCGTGTTCCTTTATGAGATCTACGATGATCGCGCCGCGTTCGAGGCGCATCTGGACAGCCCGCATTACGCAAGCTTTGATCAGGCGTCCGCGCCCATGGTGCTGAGCAAGCATGTGGACTGTTATGAAAAGGTGCAGCGATGAGCGAGTGGGAGGTCCGGGCGATCAAATACGCGGACCGCAACGCGCGGGTGCGCGGCGATAGCTTCATTCTGGACGACGATCACGTCGCGCCTCATCCGATGGACTACTATATGTGGCTGCTGACGCGCGGGGCGGAGGCGATCCTGGTCGACACCGGCTATGACGACGCCGAGGCCGGGGCGCGGGGCCGGCCGATCCGGCTGGATCCGGGCGCGGCGCTCGCGCCGCTGGGTCTGACGCCCGAGGCGATCACCGAGGTGATTGTCACTCATCTGCATTATGATCACGCGGGCGGACTGCACCTGTTCCCGAATGCGGAACTCCATATGCAGGCCGCCGAGATGGTTTACGCCACCGGTCCGTGCATGTGCCATGACGCGCTGCGCGCGCCGTTCACCGCCGGGCATGTCTGTGAAGCGGTCCAGCGGCTCTATTCCGGCAAGGTGACCTTCTACGAGGGTGACGCGGAAATCGCCGATGGAGTCACCGTCCACCTGATCGGCGGTCATAGCCGGGGCCTGCAGGCGGTGCGGGTGCGCACCGGCGCGGGCTGGCTGGTTCTCGCCTCGGACGCCGCGCATTTCTATGAAAACCTGTGGGCGGAAAAGCCGTTCCCGATCGTCGTCGATCTGGAGGATATGCTGGCTGGGTTCCACCGGCTCAAGCAGCTCTCCAGCGGACCGGAGCTGATCGTGCCCGGGCATGACCCGTTGGTGCGCGTGCGGTTCCCCGAGGCCGAGGCCGCGCATATCACTCGCTTGGACACCGGCCCTATCCAGCCGTTCACGCCATGACCATCGGCGTCATCGCGGACGACTTCACCGGCGCGTCCGACATCGCGCTGACGCTGGCGGAGCATGGGCTTCGGGTCGCGCTCCATATCGGCGTTTCGTCCGGCGGCGCTGAAGGTCTGGGCGACTCGGGCGGCGGGCGGGGCGCCCATGTCGTCGCGCTGAAATCGCGCACGGCGCCGGTCGGCGAGGCGGTCGAGGCCTCGCTGGCGGCCTGCGACTGGCTGCTGGCGAACGGCGCGACCCAGATCGTGTTCAAGGTCTGCTCCACATTCGACAGCACGCCGGAGGGGAATATCGGGCCGGTTCTGGACGCATTGGCGAAGCGTCTGGACGCCGAGACCACGGTCGTTTGTCCCGCGTTTCCCGAGAACGGGCGCAGCGTCTATCAGGGGCATCTTTTCGTCGCCGACACGCTGCTCAGCGAGAGCGGCATGCGGAATCATCCGCTGACGCCGATGACGGATCCGGACTTGCGGCGCGTGCTGGCGGCGCAGAGCCAGATGCCGGTGGGCCATGTGCCGGCGGCCAAGGTGAATTCCGGCGCGGCGGTGATCCGGCAAGCGCTGACGGAGTTAACGGGCCATGTCATCGTCGACGCGATCCGCGATTGCGACCTGCGGGAGATCGGCGTCGCCGCGCGGGATTTCCGTCTGCTCTGTGGCGGATCGGGCATCGCGCTGGGCCTTCCCGCCAATTTCGGCGCCTCGCCGCGCCGGCCCGACTGGCGCCCGGTGTCGGGCAGGGGCGTCATCCTTTCCGGCTCTTGCAGCGAGGCGACTCTGGGTCAGGTGGCGCGATATAGCGCCAATGCGCCGGCGCGCGCCGTCACCTCCGAGGACGTGATGACAGGCCGCGTCGACGCCGAGAGTCTGGTGCGCTGGGTCGCGGAACAGGACGCCCCGCCATTGGTCTATTCTTCCGCCGATCCCGCCGCCGTGCGCGCGGCGCAGGAGGCGGGCGGGCGCAAAGAGGTGGCCGAGGCGTTGGAGACACTGTTCGCCGATCTGGCGGCGAAGCTGCGCGCGCAGGGTTACACACGCATCGTCGTCGCGGGCGGAGAGACGTCGGGCGCGGTCGTCTCCGCGCTTAAACCGCAGGCGATACTGGTCGGGCCGCGCGCCGCCGCCGGGGTGCCGCTCTTGAGCGTCGCGGGCGATCCGCCGTATGCGCTCGCGCTGAAATCCGGCAATTTCGGGGGCCCGGACTTTTTCGCCGAGGCGCTGGCGCTGATGGAGGGCGGCGCATGAGCGAGGCCGTCAAGGCGCGAGAGGATATCTGCAAGATCGCAAAATCCATGTTCGATCGCGGTCTGACCGGCGGCGCATCGGGCAACATCTCTCTGCGGCTTTCGGACGGCACGTTTCTGGTCAGCCCGACGGGCAGCTCCTTCGGGTTTCTCGATCCCGCGCGGATCAGCCATCTGGACGCGAAACTCAACCTGATGTCGGGGGACGCGCCGACCAAGGAAATCCCGCTTCACACCGCCTTCTATGAGACAAGACGCGGCGCGGGCGCGGTGGTGCATCTGCATTCGACCCATGCCGTCGCGCTCTCCATGCTGCCCGACACCGACGCCGACAATGCGCTGCCGCCGCTCACGCCCTATGGGATCATGCGGCTGGGCAAGGTCAAGCTGCTGCCCTTCTTCCTGCCCGGCGATCCGGCGATGGGCGCGGCGGTGCGCGGATTGGCTGGGCGGCGCTCGGCGGTGCTTCTGGCCAATCACGGGCCGGTGGTTGCGGGGCGGGATCTCTGGTCGGCGGCGTTTGCGATGGAGGAGTTGGAGGAGACGGCGAAGCTGGCGCTGTTGCTGCGGGGCGCCTCGCCTCGTCTTCTGGAAGCGGCGGAGGTCGCGGAAGTCGTGCGCCGGTTCGACGTGGACTGGGACTGAAGGCGCAGTGTTCTCAGGCCGCGCTCAATCTGGTGATGGGCGCCCCGACAAGCGCGCTGGCGACCAGCCGCGCATTGGGCAGGTCGTTGGCGTTGGCGCGCTGCTCCGCGTCTTTCCACGTCAGTCCATGCGCCAGCCAGCGACCCACAAGACGCCGGGTCAGCTCCTCCTCCGGCACGTCGAGATAGACGCGGAAATCCCAATGCGCCGAGAGGTCCCGCCATCCCGGCGCGTCGAGCAGCAGGTAATTGCCCTCGACCACCACGGTCTCGCACTCTGGGCCGATGACGCCGGCGCCGGCGATTGCCAGATCCCGATCCCGGTCGAATTTGGGATAGATGACCTCTTCTTCATCCTTCAATCTCGTGACCAGCCGGGCGAACCCGGCGAGATCGAAGGTTTCTGGCGCGCCTTTCCGATGTAAGAGACCGCGCGCCGTCAGGAGGCCGTTGTCTAGATGGAACCCATCCATCGGTGCCACTTCCGCGCGGCGCCCCGCACGTTCGATGCTGGACGCCAGCTGTGTCGCGAGGGTGGATTTCCCGCTGCCAGGCGGTCCGGCCAGCGCCACCAGACGCCGCTTGCCCGATGACGGCGTCGCCGCGATCTCTCGGCCCAATCTTTCGATGGCGTCTGTGTCGGTTTTCATTTGACGGCCCAGTATCGTCCGATTGCGATGGTGCGCTGCGAAGCGCCCCCGTCGCGCTAGAGCTCCGGCTCGCCGAACAGATCGAATGTCGTGGCGATGGCGCCGGAGAAGTTGTTCCCGCCGAGGCTGCGATGCGGTCGGATGGCGACTTCGTCGTTCTCGTCAAGCAGCAGGATGGAGCGCCCCTGAATCGGAACCGACGCCACCAGCCGATCGCCTGAGAAGAACCCGCGCTCCAGCCCGGCGGTTTTGTGAATGCGCCGAAAGTTTCGCCCAGTACAGGGATAGGTCCAAAACTCCCCCCGCGCGGTGTGAAGCTCGAAACTCAGCGAGAGCGCCTTTTTCCAGCGCACTTTCTCCTTCGCCATGGGAAGGTAGAGATTGACGCCGAATTCGGCGATCTCGACGGGGCTACGGCCGATCGTGAACCTGATTTTTTCGCCCGCCGACATGCCGGCCGATATCGTCAACGACAGTTTACGCGCCAGTAGAATATCGGACACGGCTAGCCCCCCGCCTGCAAGCGCCGCATTCTGACATGGCGCGGCTCGACCTGCAGACCCTCGCGCAGCTCGGCGAAAAACAGCGTCTCGATCTCACCCTGATAGACCCCGTCCGGAGTCAGATCGCGCTCCATCTTCAGCGTCGCGCGTGAGCCCGGGATCATCAGAAACGCCCGGCAATCGGCCAGACGCAGGCTGAACGCCTGCCGGTACCCGACCGGGCTGCGGTCATGGTGCATATCCGGCACCTTGTTCTGTTGGCTGAGGCGGATGTCCATCGCGTCGGGCAGCGACTCGTAATCCAGCGGATAGGCGCGGTCCCCGTAGCGCAGCGAAAACCGGAACCGACCCAGATAATCCGCGCCATAGACTTTGCAGGAACTGCCGGTGAGATCGGTGACGCCCACAAAGATCGCGATCTCCTCCACCTCGATCGGATCGCGCGCCGGCTGGCTGTGAAAGACGGCCTCCTGACGCTCCCGCCCGCCCGGCGCTTCGAATTTGTGAATCGCGAGCGGTAGCTGGCCATCGGCGCCGTCCTGCCGGAAGAAATGCATGAAGGGCACGGCGCGTCCTAGGTCAGCCGGCCGCCGCGATGGGACAGTTGCATATGCGCCTGATAGGAGTTCACCGACCGGTTTCCAGGCTGATTGCCCTGCAGCACCAATGTCTCCAGCGCGCCGCTCTCCACCTCGATCGAGACCGCATGCTGATGTTTGCTCATCCGCCACATATAGAGCTTACCGGTCACGGAGGAGGAATCGTCGCCCGCCTTGGCCTGATAGGGCTCGCCGACCGAGCGGACGACCATAATGCGCGGCTTGGGAAGCCGGTAGGTATGCCCCTCAAACGCGTAGGCGTAGATGATGGCCATCGTCGGATCGGTATCGCGCTCGACACCGGACTGCGTCACCTCTTTCACCGAATGCGCGGTCAGGGTCAGCTTGTCGGCGACGTCCGAGACCACCCGCAGATGCCCGGTGCGCCGCGCCTCCTTGGCGCCGATCTGCTCTTCCCCGCCTTCCGCACCGGCGGAAGGCTCAGACTTACCGATCGGGGACGGCTCCATGTGAGAGCCGATCAGCACGATCTCATTGGGGTCATAGAGCCGCCCGTCGGACGGGATTATGGCGAGGATTTCATCAGCATCCATGGTTGGGTCCTCCTGTTATCATTAGATCCAGACCGCGCTACGCGCCTGGTCGCGGCCGAGAACGGCCGCATCGAACGGGTTCAGTATCTCACGCCACGACATGCACTCGACGACCGTTTCGGCGACGTCGCCATGGCCCATCTCCTGCAAGGCGTCGCACACTGCATAGGCGGCGTTCACGTAAGTCAGGTTGTCATTGTCCAGCCTGGCCCAGGACGCGGCGAGCGCGCGGCCCATTATGTCCCGCGCGTCGCCAAGCGCCGCTTTCAGCTGGAAATGCTTCAATTCGTAGTCCGCTTCGAACGCCTTGGCGAAGGTCTCCGCCAGTTCAGCGTCTATATCGCGGGCGTCCGAGATCGACTGATCCGGCAGGTCCACCAGTCCCTGATCGACGACGATGTCGTGATAGGTCTGAACGATGGCGTCGAAGAATCCGCCGGTGAACGGGCGCGACTTATCATGCGGCTCGTCGCCCACTTCGCTCATCCGCCGCGCGTTTCCTGCGATCCGCACCTGCCGCTCGTCGGCCAGTTCGGCGAACGCGTTCAGCTCATTCATCGCCAGCAGATTGCCTGATCCACGCCGCAGCAACCGGTCCATGGCGGTGTCGAAATGCAGCATGCCGATCAGCGAGCAGAGATCGGACACCCCTTCGTGAAACGCCACGAAGTCCGGACCGGGCTGGAACCCGTCCGGCGGCAGGCCGATCTCGGCGAACAGGATCGAATGCCCGATCTCATGCGCGATGACGTCGAAATTCAGCGCATAAGGATGGCGCGCGCCATCGGCGGCGACGTCATAGCCGAATTCAAGATAGCCATAGCCCGACTGGGCGTTGTCCCATTCGATCAGCGGTACGATCTCCAACTGCTCGTACCTGTCCGAGAAGTGCCAGTTGATCCGATGGCCCAGATAGCCTTCCCAGACGTCGAGGATCCGCGCCACGCAGCCGAAGACATGGACGCCCAGAAACGCCCGGTCCGATGGCTCGATGTGGTCGAAATGGCCGTCGGGCGATGGTTCGGCGGGCGGGAAGGCCGCGCCCGGATAGGGCGGCAGATAGGGATACTCGTACGGCGTCTTGTCCATCACCGGGTCGGCGACATACATGCGGTCGTTCCGGGGGCCGGGCAGAATCGAACCTTGCGGATCTGAGATCCAAACCAGCTCAGGCTTGTCGTAACCCGGCGTCGTCGGCGCTTGCGGATACAGCAGGAACCGCGTGCCTGATGATGCCTCTTCGCCCGTCACGCGACCCCGTCCCATTCAGCCCATCCACACCCCGTTCTATCAGAACGCTTGGTCCGAAACTACGTTTAGTTTGAGCGAGTTTGCGGGTCGGCGGGCGCTGGAAGACCCGAGTCTCGCAAGTCGTCGAGCCAGGCGTGCACGATCGGCGGGCGCGCGGCGGCGACGCGCGGCCAGTCGCTCTTTTCGGCATGTCTGGCAAGCCGCCGCAGCAGGGCTTTCGCGTCCCGCGCCTTCTGGTCCACGCGGCTGACGATCCGCGGGCCCTCTGGCAGTTCGGACGCCGCCAGATCGGTCAGGCGGCGGTCCGGGAACGGAAGATCCGCCGCCTTGTCGGCCAGCCGGCGCGCGGTCGCGGCGTCGATCTCTCCGGCGCGAACGGCGGCGGAGAGGCTGCGCCGGATATCGACCAGCGCGTCGGACAGGGCGTGATGCCCCAGCGCCGCAGGCGCATGCGTCAGCGCGACCGCATCGTCGGGAAGCAGCGGATAGCGCCGGTACCAGCGGTAAATCAGGCCGACGCCGATCATGCCGCTGTCATCGAGCTCCGCCGCGCGGAGCGCGCCCATGCTCGCGGCGCCGTAGACCGGGACGCCTTCGGACAGCGCCCACAGGATCTCGCGATGGCGCACCGTCGGCGCGTCCTTGAAGATCCCGTCGATGATGGCGATCGCCGGCGGGCGCGCCTCGATCGCGCGCATCACGTCGCCCTGACGCACCGGCGGGCGATAGTCCGCGTCGAGCAAGGCGCGCGCGTCTTTTGTGGCGAGGCTGGGACCGAGAAAGACGATGGGGCGGGTCAAGCGCCGCCCTCCGGCCGTAGCCGCAACGGGTCCGCGATCAACCTTGGGGCCAGAATGCGGGTGATGGCGAGGGGAACGTCCGGATCCCAGTGCAGCGGCGCGACGATGATGGGACCGACCCCGGACGCCTCAAGTATCTCCGCCAGCGCGCTGGGCGATGACACGCGACCGTCGGTTTCCGCCAACCGGTCAAGCGGGGTCGATCCCAGCCGCCGCCATTCTTCGTCCAACAGGTCCTGCGGGACCCCGTGGTCATAGGCGCGTTGGGTGAGGTCCTCGCGCGCGCCCGAGATCACCGCCAGACGGGTCTGCAGCGCCTCGGCGAGCGCGGCCCGCACCGCGTCGCCGGCGTTCGTGCGCGCGGCGTATCCGTCGGCGGGAAGTGGCAGGGCCGGGGTGCGCGCCGGATCCTCCATGACCCGCGCCATGACCGCCGCAGGGCCGACGCGGGCGCGCATGTCGAAAAAGGCGCAGCGCAGGCCTTTCTCCGACAACTCGGCCAATTGCGCCGCCGCCGCGTCGGAGGCGACCCGCCGCGGCGTCGGATTGCGCAGCCGCGCGTCGTTCTCAACGCATTCCAGAACGCCGTGAACCATCGCCGCCGCCAGGCTCGCCCCGGCCCCCAGGCCGATCGTATGGCGCAGGATCGCCGCGGCTTCGGCGGGCGCGCCTTGCGCAAAATCGGTGGAGATCAGGTCGCGGGGGACGGCGACCTCATCGCCGCTGGCGAGGTTCCAGCCCCGCACCCATTGGGTGGACTCGTCCGGCCAGTCGTCACAGCCGGGGGCGAGATCGCGCCAGAGCGCGGGGTCTGGCGCGGCGCGCGCGCCGGGTAGCCGTTCTGGCGATTCTCCGGCGGCGGGCTCAAGACACTCCAATACGGCGCCGACCGCCGCCGCCTCGAGGTCGGGCCCCTTTCCTTGCGTGACGGCGTTCGACCGGGCCGCCGGACGGCAGGCCTGCGCCACCGGATAGCCCAGCAGGTCGAGGCCGGTGATGTCGGCGACGCGGCTGACGCCCCAATCGCGCAGATGCGGACAAAGTTTGCGCCAGTAGTCGCCCGCGCTGAACGCATGATCCGGCGCGGCGTCCAGCGCCTCCAGCACCTCCGTAGGGTCCGGCGCTTCAGCGACGAAGGGCATCGGCGACCGAAGTTTTAAGCGCGCAATCGGATATCAGCCCGATGCGTTCGGTCATTTTCATGCGCGCCTCTGTTGGGAGGGAGAGGCCAAGCTCGACCCGCGTCGCCAGATTGCGCAGCGCCAGATGATGCGCGTCCTGTTCGATCGCCAGCGCGAAGCCCTCGTCCAGATTGGCCGCCGCGCCGGAGAGGCCGGCGTCGCTGGCGAGGATGGCTCGGCGGCGCAACAGCTCCGGCAGCCAGAATATCAGCCGGGTGCGGCGCGCATGGTCGATCTCCTCCTGCAGCGGGCCGAGCGCCTGTTCGGACATTCCGGACGCCCAGGCGACGTCGGCGGCGATATCCGCGTAAATCGGCGTATCCTCCAACACTCCGAACTCTTTTAGCCGCTCCAATCCGGCGGTGACGATCGAGGCCTGGGCGGCGTCGCCGGTCCGCGCCTTGATCCAGCCCCGGAAGATGTCGAGCTTCGCCCGCGTCGCGGGCAGGGCGTCGGCCTCCGACAGGCTGGCGACCTTGGTCAGGATCCGCTCGATCTCCCGAATGTCCATGCGGAAGAACGCGGTTTGCGTGGCGATGTCCAGCGCGTGCAGCTGGCTGGAGAGATGCCCGGTTTCATCGGCCCAGTTTTCCGACGCGAGAATTGCGGATTTCGAGTCATTCAAGCGGCCCTGCATCCAGAGTGAGAGCGCGCGCTCGCCCAGACCGCAAACCCGCGCGTCATGGCCATATTGGTATCTCGATTTGCGCGCGATCTCTTTGTCGTAGAGCGCGAGGCCGTCCTCGACGGCGCTCAGACTGCGAATATGCTCGCCCGCGTCGAACAAAGTCGCCCAGGCGCAATGCAGCGCTTGCAACCGCGACTCCGGATCGGTTTCCGGCGGCACGTCGCGGATCAGCACCTCGGATCGCCGCGACTGCTCGATCAGATCGCTGGCGGTGAACCACCAGCCCCAGAGAATGGGGAACCACGGCGCGCGATCGGCCACCGGCATGGTGAAATATAGCGCCTGCCCGCGCTCGTATAGCGGCGCGGCGGCGCGCGGCCCGTCCAGCAGGGTGACCAGCGGCCCCAACAGAACGATGGCCTGAATTTCGATCCGGTTGCGCTCCGGCCCCTCCGCCAGATCCGCCGCCTGCGCCAGCACCCGCTCCAGCATCGCGCGCGGCGCATGCCTGGCCGACCGGCGAATGGCGTCTTCAGAGACTTCGGTCAACAGCGTCAGTCCCCGTGGGACCAGCCCGCCATTCAGGCAATGCTCGGCCAGCAGAACTTTGGCGACAGAACCGGCGAGGCCCGGATTGTGGTCAACCAGATCGACGACGCGGGCGTGCAGCGCGCGCCGGACCGAGTGCAACTGGCTATCATAGGCGACATCGCGGATCAGCGCGTGGTGAAACGCGTAAGTCTCGCCGCCGTCGAATGTCTCCTCAATGCCAAGATCACATAGCTGGTCGAGATCCGCCTCCAGTTGATCCAGCGAGATCCGGGGCGCCGCCAGCAGCGTCAGAAGGCGAAAGGCGTATTCCCGCCCCAATATGCTAGCGACCTGCGCGCTGCGTTTGGCTGGGCCAGCGGATTCGAGGCGGAAGGTCAGCAAGTCACGCAGACTGTCGACCTGCGCGCCAGTGGAGTCGTCGAACCTGCCGGTGGTCGACAGCGTGTCGCAGACATAGGAGGTCAGCTCGACCAGAAACAGCGGATTGCCGTCGCCCTTTTCGACGATCCAGTCCCGCATCGATCGGGTCAACGGAACGCTTGCGACCGCGCCGATCAACGCATGCGCCGAGGCGGGCGACAGCGGCGGCAGATCGAGGATTTCGAACGCTTCGCTCACACTGGCCAGAATCGGATCGGCGCGCGCGGTTCCGATGACGAGAACGGCGTGATCTCCGGCGCGGCGCGCCAGATGATCCATCACCGCCAGCGTGACCTCGTCGGCCCAGTGAAGATCCTCGGCGAGCAGCAGCAGCGGGCGGTTCTGCGACAGGTCCTCAATGATCGTCGCGACGCAGGCGACGATCGCCTCGCGACGGTTCTCGGCGCTGAGCGAGTCGTCCTCCTCCAGCGCGCCGACCTCGTCCGCCGCGCGAACGGCGGCGGCGGCCAGTTCCGGATCGCGGCTTTGCTCTTCATAGGCGCGGTCGAACATCGAGATGAAGGCGAACAGCGCATCGCCTTGCGTGTTTGGCTGGCACTGCAACAGCACCGTGCGACGATCTTTTGCGGCGGCAGCGCTTTCACTGGCGATGCGCGATTTTCCAATGCCGGCCTCGCCCCGCACAAGGATGGCGCCGCCCCGTCCGTCGGCGGCGCGCGCCCAGGCGTCCGCGATGCGCTGCGACTCCCTAGTCCGCGCGACGAAGGGCGTGCTGGTGCTGCGGATCATCTGCAGGCGTGTGGGCGCGTCCCGCTCAGCGATGATCCGCCACGCGCGCTTCACGTCCGGAAACCCTTTCAGGACAAGACCGTCGATCGGTTCATATTCGAACGCCCGGCGGGTCAGCGAATGCGTTGTCTGACCGACCAGAGCGGTGTTGGCCTCGGCGGCGTTTTCAAGCCGCGCAGCCAGGTTAGGGGCCGTGCCGACCGCGCCCAGACGGCCGCTACGCAGCGCTTCGGGCGAGTCGGGCAGAACGACGATGCTGGTGGCGACGCCGATGCGGATGCTGGGCGCGCCGGCGATCTCCGCGCGCGCGGCGATCAGCGCCGAGGCGGCGCGGACCCCCTGAATGGCGGCGTCCTCGCTCGGTTCGGGAAATCCGAAATAGGCCATGCCGCCGTCGCCCATGACCTGCTCCAGCGATCCGCCGTGCTTCTCGATGATCTGCGCGGCGGCGAGATGGATTTTCTGAAGCATGGCGCGCAGTAGTTCCGGGTCGTCGCCGTCGACAAGCTTGGTCGACTCGACGATGTCGTAGAAAAGCACCGTCAACTGGCGACGCTCGCCCGGTATGTCCGGCGTCGCCGCATCAGCCGCAGTGCTACGCTTGCGGAATAATGACGCCACCTGTTCCGAGCCCCCGGCAGAACACCATGAATAGATATGTGGCTGCGAAGTTAACCAAAACTGAATGAAATGAAACCTGATTGCGAATGACGGCGTCCGATACGCCGCCCGCGCCTGCATGTCACCGTGTTCCTATCGAGCCGCAAGCTCACGCAGGGTGGAAAGTCGCAGCGTCCCGCGGACTGCTGAGCGCAAAAAGTCGCGGATTGGACGGAAGGCGTCTGAATACCGTCCGGAATGCGGCGTCACATTCGCCTAAATTGAACAGCGTGACCCAATGCAGCCTTGCGCGTAGAGTAGTTCCGCTAGGCCGCGACGCCGATGCGCGTCGTTCGCGTGCGGCTGCGACAGAAATTGGGGGAGACGGATGGCGCTCGCAGAGCTGATGAAGGAATTTGGAGATCGCCTGCAGCTGGGCGATGTCGCGCTGGAGGATGACGGCGGCGCGCAGATCGTCGTCGATGGCGAGTTCAAGATCGATATCGAGCGCGCCGCGGACGGCCCGGGTTTCGATATCACCGCGGCGGTCTGCCCGACGCCGAAACACAATCTGACCGCGATCTTCGCGGAACTCTTAGAGGCGAACCTGTCCGGGCAGGGCACGGGCGGCGCCTCGCTCGCGCTGGACCAGACGCTCAGCGAGATCGTGTTGTCGCGCAGCCTGCGGCAGGAGGATCTCAGCTACGACGTCTTCGAGGAAGAGGTCGCCCGGTTCGTCCACACGTTGCGGTTCTGGCGCGAGCGGTTTGAGAATGACGAGGTCGGCGCCGGGGAAGACCCGCCGGCGGACGATCCCCCGAGCGCCGCATCGCCGGGGTTTCTGCAGGTCTGATTTGCGCGCGCCGCGCCGCCGCATGACCGCAGTTTAAAGGAAGGAAGAGCACCGTGACCGACTGGACCCGCGTAGGACTTCAGAACCACGCTTATAAGAATTTTCAGGGCGTCGACAGTCAGAAGGTCAAGGATTTCAAGGCCGAACACGCTGGCGAGCGGCCGGACGCCCGGTTCAAGCTCTCCAAGTCGGGCGACGTCACGATCGAAACCGGCGCCCGCGTCACCCGCAACCATGGCGGAATGGCCAGTTTCAAACGGTTCTTCAGCAAGGTCGGTTTCGGCATTCGCGACGCGCTCAGCATGATGGGCGTGCAGATCCGCACCGACGCGACCAACAGCCGAAACCTGCGCCACGCGGGGTTTGAGCTGGACAAGGCGGTCAACAATCTGGTGCAGGACATCGCCAATTCCGACCCGAACTCGCCGATGGACGACAAGAAGATCGAACAGCGCCTGGCGGAACTGGGCAAGGCGCAAAGCCGGCTGGCGATCGAGATGGAGAACAACGACAAGTCCCTGCGGCGGAGCGGGAAGGCCTCGGACGAGGTGATGAAACGGATCGAGACCAATATCGATGAGTCGATCGCCGCCGCTCTGAAGGCGAAGCCCGGTTCCGAGAAGGCGTTGTTCAAGGGGCTGGAGAAGGTCGGCAAGCACAACTGGGGCGGAGGAGGCGTCGCCGGGAAGATCGCGCAATATGAGGAGATGAGCCTCGAATGGGACCGCGACGGCAAACGCCAGCTCCGCAATGAGGTGCAGGGCGGCTGGGCGCAGCCGCATATTCGCGCGGGCGCCGCCAAGGCGGCGAGGTCCCTGGCCGTCGCGGACGCGCTCAAGGACAATCCCAATCTCGACCAGACCATGACGGACCGGTTCGTCAGCGGCAGTCTGGGACGCAAGAAACCGACCAAGGAGAGCGTCGCCTTTCTCAACAGCATCGCGAAAAAGTCGAATAAGGGAAAACTCCCCCGCCAGACGGGCGAGGAGGCCTGCCGGCAACTCACGCAGCAGCTTTCCGGCCTCAAACGGCGGGAGGCCGCGGCGCTGATAAAGTCGATCGGTTACGACACCTGCAGGGAGCTGTTCTCAAATGGCGCGCTGGACCCGGCCGTGCTGGAATCCGAACTGAACACGCTGAAAGAGGGCGGCGCGTCGAAAGACGCGATCGCCGAGAAACAGGCGCTCTACGACAATGTGGTGGCGGCGCGAAAACAGATGGTGACCGGGATCGCCAACGATCTGGAGCTTCTGAACGGGTTCTCGCTGGTCGACGACGAGAACGGGAAGGTAGACGGCGCGCATCAGAAGTACCTGATAGAGGCGAACGCCATGGCCCCCACGCTGAAGGACAGGCACGGCGATTTCGTGCATTCCGAAAGCGATCTGGAAGATCACTTCGACGACGTATTTAGGGCGGAGGTGCTGGAAGAAGAGGCGACCGCGTATTTCAGGGGCAACACTAGCACGCCCGGGCTGTTGAACGGGATGCTGAACCGCTATACCGGCGGCAAGCTGAACGATCTGTCCGACACGCTCGCCAACACAGTGCGGCAGGGCGGCCAATACGCCGATCAGGTCTTCAAGCCCACTGTCGGTCCCGACGTGCCCGGCGCGCCGCATCCGGAGATGGTGCTGAAGGCCATGAAGGCGTCGGTCAGCAAATTCGAGAATCCGCCGCCCGCCAATCGTAAGGTTCAGAAAATTCTCACCAAGGTGCAGCAGGGCATGGACGGCAAACCGTTCCCGATCAATCCGGCGCTGAAAGGCAAGGGCAAAGGCTTTGTGCAAAGCTCCATCATCTTGCGGGGAGCCTCGCCGACATTGTCGCCGATGAGCCGCGACCCGAACGAGACCGAGAGAACGCGTCAGCTCGCCAATCCGGTGAGCCAGCTGATCCAGGCGGTCGGCAATGGCGTCTACAAGAACATGCCGGGCCGGATCAGAGATATCGAGAAAAACTATATCGACGCGGCGAAAGCCGATTATCGTGAGAAGAACGGCAAAGACATGCCACATGTCGACGTCCAGAATCTCAAGACGAAAATCCGTCCGGTGATGCATGAGATCGAGAATTTCGTCGCGGATCAGTTCACCAAGGACAGCGCGATCGCGCAGTACAAAGAGAAGCTCTCTGGCGTCGAGATGCAGGTGCCGTCGCAGGACGAGTTGAACGGGCAGGTCCATCTGGACGGCAGGGAGCGCTCCGGCGATTTCACCCCCGTCGTCGACGACATGACCAAGCACGCCAATGAGAGCCTTGAGAGCGAAGTCAAACGCGGCAAGCACGATCCCGGCGCGCACGGTATTTCCGAGATTCATGGCAAGGACTTTAAGCGTGCGAAGATCACCCTCAACGGCGCGGTGGTCACGTCGCACAACAAGGAAGAATTCAATCTGGCGGAGTGGAAGAACGAGAATCTCAGCAAAGAGGATCAGGAAAAGGTCGGCCGGGATCACGACGACCTTGTCGCCAAAAAACGCTGGACCCAGGCGATCGAACAGGACGCTCAGAAGCAGCATCCGGACCGGCTGCCCGTCAACCCCAAGGATCTGCCCCGACTGACCGCGATCGTCAATCAGGCGACCTTCGCGTCGTTCCTGGTGGGCGCGACCAACGAAAAATCGCCTTTGCCGTTCGTCTATTCGGCGGGGGACGCCAACAACAAGCTGACCTATCAGATCGAGACCACGGACGAGCCGGGCGTCTATAACGTGACCGCGTCGCAAGAGATGAGCGTCAGGGCGATCAGCAACTTCCGCGATCCCCAGCAGGGCGACATGGGCTCGGTCTATTGCGATAAGACGCAGAGCAGCGCCAAACAGTCCTTCACCGCCCGGATCGATGTGAACGACCTGAAAAACCCGGTGCAGTTCATCAACGCCAACGCGAGCTACAAGGCGGTGCCGGGCAGCGGATAATCGGCGCAGGGCCTCCGGTCTAAACGGGGGATCACGCCGCTTCGGAGAGGTTTTTCTCGATCACCGCGCCGGCGACGTGGTGCACGAAGCGCACCACCTTGTCCTTGCCGAGCCGCGCCCGGCTTTCCGCGATATTCACGTAGATCACGCGCCCGGCAGGCAAGTCTGACGGGGCGAGGACGCCGCGCGTGACCTCCGCCGCCCTGTCGGGCTCCTCCTCGACGGCGACGAGGCGGCAGGGCAGGCCCTTCTCTGTGAAACGCGCTTGAATGGGCAGAACTTTGGCGAGGTCCGAAGACCGGTGGATAATCGCGTTTTCCATTTTTGCCCCCATCAGGTTCGAATATCGGGCTTGTCGCCCCCATGATGCGGAGATGGGAAGGACGCGCGCGCCCTACCTGTGGATGCGCGCCAATTTATTGCGTGCGTGCGCCAGTTCAGGGCGTCGCGAAGGTAATCTCGAAATGGGCGCCCTGATCGCTTTCCCGCGCCCTCAGCGCGCCGCCCGCCTGCGCCAGAATCGCGGCGACGATGGCGAGCCCCATGCCGGTGCCCCCCGCCTCGCGGCGCGTGGTGAAGAAGGGTTCGGCGACGCGGGCGATGTTCCCTGAGGAAATGCCGTTTCCGTCGTCGCGAACGGTCAGCCGTTGTTCCTCTGGATCATAGGCGACCGTGACCTTGGAGGCCCCATGCTGTTGCGCATTCTGGACCATATGCGACAGCAGGATCACGCCCTGCTCCAGCGACAGCGGCGCCGCGCCGTTTCGGTCCGAGGCGTCCACGATCTCGATCGCGGGGTGCTCACGCCGCACCTCCTCCAGAATGTTTGGCAACGTCCCCGGTTGGCCGTCTGGCGCGGCGGTGGCGCGGGCCAGTTCCCGCAGGCGGCCGAGCAGCTCGTTCATGCGCACCCCTTCCGCATGGATATTGGCGACAAGCCGGTCGCGCTTGTCCTGTGGCATCGCCTCGGCCGTGCTGAGCAGTTCCGCCGCGCCGATGATCGAGGTCACCGGCGATTTCAGCTCATGGGTCACATGGGCGGTGTAGGTCTTGATCGCGTCGGACCGGTTGGAGAGGGTTTGCGCCATGGAGATCACGCTCTGCCCCATCTCCGCCAGTTCGCGCACGCCATACCGCCGGAGCGGCGAGGGAACCGGTTTCAGGCCTGAGACGACATCCTGGCTCTGGCGGACCACGCCGCGAATGGGGCCGGAGATCAAACGCAACAGCAGGAACCCCACCACGAAAGAGCCCAGCAGCATGATCACGCCGACGCGGATCAGGGTGTGGCGCTCCAGGTAGAGAAACTTCTTCAGATCGACCGGCGTGCGCGACAGATGGACCGCGCCGACGATCCGGTCGCCGACGATGACCGGGTGGGTGACGAATACCCGGTAGCGGGTGTCGCGGCTGATCGAGTTCAGCGGATGCAGATCGGTCTGATCGCTCCGATACCGCAAACTGGTGACGATCTCGCCGCCAAGCGCCGCCTCGATTTCCGGCAGATGGGCGAAGGACAAACCGGCCCGCGCGCTGCTGGCGGCCACCGTCTTGCCTTCTGCGTCGACCGCCAGAAACCCGGCCAGCGTCGTCTTCTGCGCCTGGATCGCCAGGGTCTGCAGCGCGCCCGAGATCTCCGCATAGGGAAAATCCAGCGCGTCTGGCGTCGGCAGCCCGTCGGGGCGCGGCGGCAGGATCTCGTCCGCGTCGGCGGTCAGTTTCGGCTCGACCGGGTGGTATTTGGCGTCGAGGCGGGCGCGCTGCGCCTCCGACACTATCTGACCCTGCGCGGGGGCGGGCGCTAGCGTGGCGTAGGACAGCGCGTAGGCCTCCGCGTAGATCGCCGCCTGCGCCAGAAGGCTGCGCTCGATCTCCCGCACGAACTGGTTGGCGGTGAGGCGCGCGCTGACCAGCGCCAGCACCGGCAGGGCGACCAGCAGCACGCAGACCAGACCGATGACCAGCGACAGGCGCGGGCGCCATTTGCGGATCACGTTCACGCGGCGCATCCGCCGATCTTCAGCCCGACGCCGCGCACGGTCTGGATGACGTCGGAATACCCGGCGTTGAGCGCCTTTTGCCGAACGTTGCGGATATGACTGTCGACGGTGCGGTCGGAGAGATAGGTGTTCGGCCCATAGACCGCCTCGATCAGTTGCGAGCGGGTCAGCAGCCGGTCGGAGGCGCGGACCAGAGCGGCGAGCACCGAAAACTCGATGCCGGTCAGCGGCAGGTCGACCTCGCCCAGTTTGCACACATGCCGGTCCGGGTCGATGAAGAGGTCGCCGCGCTCCAGCGTGTTGTCGACCTCCTCCTCCCGCCGTCCCCGGCCCAGGATCGCGCGGATGCGCAGCACCAGCTCCCGCGGGCTGAACGGTTTGGAGACATAATCGTCGCCGCCCAACTGGAAGCCCAGCACCCGGTCGATCTCATCATCCCGCGCGGTCAGGAACAGGATCGGCACGTTTGAGTTCTGGCGGATCGATTTGCAGGTCTCGAACCCGTCCATCTCGGGCATGCCGATATCGAGGACGATCAGATCGGGCCGGTTTTGGGAGAGTTTGGTCAGAGCCTGCTGTCCGTCGGCGGCCTCCGAGACCTGCATGCTGGCGTCTTCGGCGGCGAAGCGGATCACCTCTCGGATATGCGCGTCGTCATCGACGACGAGTATGCGGGGCGTCATCTGAACCCTCCTGTTCCAATCCGCCGATCGCGGCTAGTCCCTCGCGGCGCCATCGCGCCGTCTTCCCCACGCACCGCGCGGTTCCGGACCGCCGCAGAAAGGCGTCTGGCGTGATCCTCTCGAAATCCTCGGCCAGCCACCAGGCGTCCGTCAGCAACTTGTACGGCACAGTCATGCCGACCGCCAACGTCTGCGCAGCGACAGCACGCCGCCGGTCGCCAGCATTGTGAGAATTCCCAGCCATGTCGACGGCTCTGGCGTGGAATAGCCGCTGAACCCGGCCTGCGGATAGGCGCTGGCCTTGACGCCCTTCACCATCGGCAGGGGAACTTGGGCGGTTTGGGCCGCATCCGGCTCGGCGTTCACGACCCGCTCGGACACCGCGACGAAGGACGTGTGCTTGGTCTGCAGCGCGTATTTGAGGCCGAGATCGGTGATCGCCTGCTTGATCCTCTCTGGATCGCCGTCGCCGACCGCGTCGGCGCGTTCCAGATCGGCGATCCGCTCCCGCGCCCAGGTCAGCGGAATGGCGCGGCCCTTGTCCGGGTCCTCTGGCGCGCTTGTGGGCAGATCCACGCGGATCGGCATCGCCGCCTTGCGGCCGCGCGTCAGTCCGTTGACGGTGATCTCCGCCGGGCCGCCGCCTTCATAGCGCGCGAAGACGCGGATCGCGTTTCCGGCGAAGAGGTCCGGCAAGCGCGCCGGGCTGACATCGGAGACGTCCAGATCGCCCCAGTCGATGGAGATGTCGGTCAGAAGCGGCGTCTTGAGGTCCGCCGCCAGCGCCTCGGCCGCCTCGGACGCGCGCTCGGTCGGGTCGACATAGCGCACATAGCCGCGCCCTTCGTCCGCCATCGCCTCCAAGAGGTAGCGGTTCACCGCCGTTCCGACGCCGAACGCATAGATCCGCGCGTCGCCGATCCCGCCGCGGATCGTGCGCAAGACTTGCGCCTCGCCGCCGATATAACCATCGCTCAGAAAGACGACGATGCGCAGGGCCTCGGGCGGCTGGCTCGTGGCGAAGGCGGTCTGGATCGCATTGTCGATCTCGGTGCCGCCGCCCGCCTGCAGGCTCTGCACAAAGCGTAGTCCCGCCCTCTTGTTCGCCCGCGAGGCGGGCACAGCCTCCGCCGAGAACTGCGTCGCGTCGTTGGAGAACCGGATGATGCGGAAAAAGTCGCCCGGTCTGAGGGCGGCTAGGGCCGAGGTCATGAACCGCTTGCTCGCCGCGATGGGCTCGCCGTTCATGGAGCCGGACGTGTCGAGCACGAAGACCAGTTCGCGGGGCGTGGCCTGATCGGCGTCCGGCGCCCGTGGTGGCTCGATCATCAGCGACAGGACGCCGCCGGGATCGTCGCTTTCTCTGTCGAAAGCCGACAGGACGCCCGCCGCCGTGTCTTCTCCGCCCAATGCGTAGCGGATCACCAGGTCGCGGTTGTCGATCACCCGCCCGTCGGCGAAAGCGGCGCGGAGCATGCGCCCGCTCTCCGTCTCGTCGTCCATCAGGCTGATCGTGTGGGTGGCGCTGGTCATGCTGACGACCGGCGTGGCCGACGTCAGGCGGAGATCCAGCGACACCCGGTCGGATTCAATCTCTTTCGGCAGGTCGAGACCGGCGACTTGCGGATAGGCGGGCAGGTCGGAGATTAGCCAGCCGTCGACCTCGGTGACGGGGTCGTCCAGCGCGGCGAGTTGCGTTGGGGCCTCATACCGGGGGCCCACGATCAGCGGGATGACCAGTTCGTACTCGCCGTCGATCCGGGGGACCGTCTGAACGTAACTGAGGGTCACCTCGACGGGCAAACCCGGCGTCAGGTTCGCGACGCGCTGGGTGAACATGGTCGGCCGGTGCTGGGTCAAAAGCGCGGCGGCCTTGCCCTCGGTCTTCGCCGCTTCGAAGGTCGCCTTCGCCGCGGCTTTTTTCTGGATCTGCGCGCGCACCAGTTCGTCGCCGACCCGCATCTCCATCGCATAGACCGCCGCGCGCTGGTTGAGCGGAAACAGGTATTCCGCATGCATCGGCGTTTGCGACGGGTTTTCAAACACCTGGGTCAGTCGTACGGTGGCGACGTCGCCCTGAATGTCCACGTCCAGATCCGCGCGCAGCAGGGGCAGCTCCACCTTCTCGCCGTCCACCTCGCCGATCACGCGGCCGGCGATATCCTCGGCGGTCTGCGACAGAGCAAGGCCGGGCCAGAAAAGGACGCAGAGCGCTAGCGCCATCCAGTTCATTTGGCGGTTCATGGTCAAATCCCCTCTGTGATTGTCGAAATGTCGAGCGCGGCCAGCGCCGCCGCGTCCAGCCGCGCGCGGTCGCGGTCGTTGAGATCCCAATGCGTAATGCGTTGCACGCTGCTCCAGGACCCGCTCTGGCCGGTCATCCAGCGCCAGATCGCCTCTCCGACGCTGGGGGTGACGTCGCCCTCGTCCGAGGCGTAGCTGACCGCGACGCGCCAGACCTCGCCATCCGGGCTTTCCGCGCGATAGATCGCACTGGGCGCACCCTCGAAGCGCGTGCCCAGAAAGCGCACCCGATAGCCCATGCCGCGCAGACAGATTTCGGGCGCGTGCAGGTGGCGCAACGGTGATGTTGTGCTGACCACGTTTAGGCCCAGCGGTCCGAACTGAGCCTTCTGCGCGTCGCCGCCATAGGTCTGGAAGTAAGCGCGTTCGATAGGGGCCAGCGGCGTCGCCTCGCCCCGCCATCCGGCGAGCTGCGCGGGCAAGGCGCGCGTCTGCACCTCGCCTGAGACATCGACCGGCGCCGCCCTTTGGCTGACGATCGAGGCCGCCCCGGCGATCAGAGCGATCCCTGCGGCGAGGCGCGCCGGGGCCGGCAACGTCGGCAGGTTCAGAGAGATGGCGCGCCTCGGTGCGGGTTGTGGACGATACCAAATCGCAAGTGGCGCGAGGGTCAGCGACAGCGTGAACATGCCGATGGCCGAATGCCACGGCTCCGCCATCACATCCCATCCGGCGGTCAGGCCGATCGCCAGTATCGCGATACGCAGGCTGTTGCCGATCACCGCCAGGCTCAGAACGCTGACCCCCGCAAGCACGGCGACGTGCAGCCGGGGGCGATGGATTGCGTTCAATCCGACAAAGAACGCCAGCGTCAGCACCAGACCGGAGGCGCCGGAGCAGGGCAGATCCACCAGAACGTCGAACCCGTCGACCTGGATCCGCACGCCCTCGCAGGCGACATCCGCGTATCCCGCCTTCAGCATCAGGCAGGTGAGATCAGCGGAGATCAATTGCAGCGGATAGCCGAGCGCGCGCTGCAGCACCGTCTCGACAGGCAGCGAGAATACGAACAGCGCCGCCATCCAGAGCGGCGACAGCGCAAAGGGCCGGTCCTGAAGGCGAAGCAGGGCGGTCAACGCATAGATATCGACTGCAAGGGCCAGCGCGCTGGCGATATTGATCGCGAATATCTGTCCGGCCAGCCGGATCGTCGCCGCCAGCACCAGCAAACCGATCACCGGGGCGACCGATTGCGCGCCCACGGGCGGGCCGCTCAGCCAGCTGCGCGCGGTCAGCGCCACGATGGCGAGCACATAGATATAGCCGTGCGAGTCGTAGGCCGGGCTGATCCAGCTCCGCGCCAGCCAGAGCAGCGGATGATAGGCTAGGATCAGCGAGGCGACGGCGAAGGTCGCCCAGACGGCGTGGTCGAGAGTGATGCGCTTCATAGGGTGTTTGTGACGCCGCCATTTGCAGACCCGCCGTTTGGTTTGTGCAGATCCTGCGCAAATACGCGGATCGATTTGGGCGCCGGGCCGTCGCGCGACGCCGCATGCGGCTTGGCGAATCGCGGTAGAGCCACTACCCCAAGGCGACTTGAACGGTGGCGCCGCGCAGTTCTGACCCATGCGCGGAAACGGGGCGGAGTCTTGGACAGGTTTCAGTGCGACAATTGCGGGGCTGAGGTCGAACGGCGCATCCGCTCGTCGAAACTGGTCACATGCACCCATTGCGACACCACGCTGATGCTGGTCGACGACGCGTTCCGCAAAGCGGGCGAGCAGGGCGTGATGCAGGACGCGCCGTCGCTGTTGAAGATCGGCGAGCCCGTCAGCATCGACGGCAAGAGCGTCACTCCGGTCGGTCAGGCCCGGTTCAGCTATGGCCGCGGCTGGTGGGACGAATTCTGGTGCGACGCGGGCGGTCAGATGGTCTGGGTCAGCGTCGATGAGGGCGATTACGCCATCGAGCTGCCCATGGTGAAAGACGAATGGCCCAGCCGCTTCGCGGGGCGGCTCGGCGGCCGGGTCACGATCTCGGACATCAAATTCACCGTGACGGAGGCTGAGACCGCCGAGTGCGTCGGACTGCGCGGCGAGTTTCCGGAAGAGCTGCAGATCGGCGAGAAGCACCTGTTTTACGATCTGACCGGTCCCAACGGCCAGCTGGTTACAGTCGAGCAGTGGGGCGAGGGCGACAGGGCCTGGTTCATCGGCCACTGGGTGGACCCGTGGCGGATCGACGGGGGAGCGACATGACCGCGCCTCCGCCGGACGGGATGACCACGATCAACTGCATCGAATGCGGCGCTGGCCTGAACGTGCTCGGCGGCGGGCGCGTTCTGGTGCATGTCTGCGGCTATTGCGGCGCGGAACTGGACGCGCAGGACAATTACGCCGTGCTGCGCCAGTTCCTGGAGATGAAGCGTCCGGATACGCCGTTCTCCCTCGGCATGGAGGGCGAGATCGAGGGGGTCCGCTTCACCATCATCGGGACCATTGGCCGGACAGAAGCCTATGGTCTGCAGCGCTGGTTCTGGGTCGAGCACCAGGTGTTTTCGCCGACTCACGGCTACGCCTGGCTGACCTGGGAGGAGAACCGCGTCGTCTTCACCCGAAAGATCCGTCAGGTTCCAGAGCCGAGCCGGATCACCAATGTCGCGATCGAGCATTCCGAAAGGAGGCCCGTCGCCTGGCTGGGGCGGGACAGGTTCACCTATTACGATTCTGGCGCGTCCGAGATCTGCTTTGTCGAGGGCGAGTTCAACTGGGTTCCCAAATTCGACGACCGGGACCGCTATGTCTCGCTGCTGTCAGACGGCCGGATGCTCGACATCGTCAGCCGCGGACGGGAAACCGAGTACGAGATTTCGGTCCTTCTGGACCGGGACGCGATCTTCACCAGTTTCGGCGTCGATGGGGCGGATATTCCGGCGCCCAGCGGCATTCACCCGCTGGAGCCGTTCCAGCGCGCGCCCCTGATGCGTTTCGCGCGCGACACCGCGCTTTTATTCGCCGGCGTCTGCCTGATCCTCTCCTTCCTGTTATGGGGCGATGAGCCGCTTCTGGACACTGGCGTCGTCCCAATCAAAAGCTTGTCCGCGCAATCGTTTGAAGTGACCAAGCCGGACAACCTCGTCGAGATCGAGATCGCCGCCAACGTCAACAATTCATGGGCGGTGTTTGAGGCGGAGTTGATCGATGCGAATGGCGAAGCCGTGGCCGGGTTCGAGCGCGGGGTGGAGTTTTATCAGGGCCATGACGGCGGCGACTACTGGACCGAAGGGACAAACATCGCGACCACGCGGCTTCGCCTTCCTGAGGGCGCATACAAGCTGCAGGTCAAGCTCACGGAAGCGAAAGTCGATTGGCGCGGCGGCAGATTGGCCACCCAGGTGCAGATCAAGGTCGCGCAGGGCGTGCACACATTGTGGTGGCTCTGGGTTCTGACGGCCGTGTTTGTCCTGACCGGCGGCGGCTTCCTGCTGGAGCGTTACTGGTATGAATACCGCCGCTGGGCCGGCGGGGATTGGGACGACGACTGATGCTGGCGAGGATCCTCATAGTCGTGATGGCGCTGTCGCTGACTGGCGGCGCGGCCTGGCTCAGCTGGAAAGGCGTCTGGGGCGAAAGCTCTAACGTCGTGTCGGCGCGCACCGGTTCTCCGGGCGGCGGCTATGGCGGAATGGGACGAGTGAAATAAGGAGCGAAACATGGATTTCGTCGCGCGAATTGAGATCGCGGAAGTGGTCTCCACGATCTTTTACACGGGCCTCGGCCTCGGCCTCTTAATTCTATGCTGGATGGTGATCGAGTGGCTGACGCCGTTTTCTCTGCGCAAAGAGATCGAGGCTGAACAGAACCTCGCCATCGCGATCCTGATGGGCGCCGTCTTCATCTCGCTCGCCATACTGATCGCCGCGGTGATCCTGAGTTGACCACCGCGCAGGCCAGGATCGGCGCCGACGCTCAGGGCCCCTGGCTGCTGGCGGCGACCTTCGTCGTCGCCGTCTCCGGCCTGGTCTATGAGCTGATCGCCGGCGCGGCCTCCAGCTACCTTCTCGGCGATTCCGTCACCCAGTTCTCGCTGGTGATCGGCGTCTTCATGACGTCGATGGGGCTGGGCGCCTGGATCTCCCGTTATGTCGAGGAACTTGAGCGCGGCTTCGCCCTTTCGCAAATCCTGCTGGGCGTGATCGGCGGTTTTTCCGCCCCGATCCTGTTCTTCGCCTATGCTTGGCTCGACAACCTCTCCGTCATTCTCTTTACGCTGGTCGTGGCGATCGGCGCGCTTTCGGGGCTGGAGATCCCGCTGATCACCCGGATCCTGCAGCGCGAGGGCGCGTTGCGGCAGACCTTGGCGAATGTGCTGACCGCCGATTATGCGGGCGCTTTGGTCGCCGCGCTGCTGTTTCCGCTGGTGATTGTCCCGCAATTGGGCCTGATGGCCGCCAGCCTGGTGTTCGGCGTCCTAAATCTATCGGTCGCGGCGCTGTCGCTGTGGCTGTTCCGCGATCGCCTCGGCTGGGGGTTTCGCCTCTTCTGGGCGGCGGGTCTGACGGCCTGCGTCGCGGCGCTGGCCGGGACCGAGAAGCTGGTTTCGGTCACGGATGCGGCGCTCTTTGAGGATGAAGTGATCTTCGCCGAGGAAACGCCCTATCAGCGCGTGGTCGTCACCCGGTTCGGCGACCGGCACCGGTTGTTCCTGAACGGCGCCATCCAGTTCGACAGCTATGACGAGCATCGCTACCACGAGAGCCTGGTGCATCCGGCGATGAGCCGGGCGGCGCGGCGCAACTCCATTCTGATCCTTGGCGGCGGCGACGGCATGGCGCTCAGAGAAGTGTTGCGCTGGGACGACGTGGAGCGCGTGGTGCTGGTCGATCTCGATCCGCGCGTGACGGAAATCTTTCGCGACCATCCGGACCTCGCCGCATTGAACAAGTCCAGTTTCTCGGACCCCCGCGTCGAGGTGCTCAACACCGACGCCTGGCTGTTCGCGGAGGAGGACGGCCGGGTGTTCGACGTCGCCATCCTCGACCTGCCGGACCCGAACGGGTTTTCGATCTCCAAACTCTATTCGGTCGAGTTCTATTCGCGCCTCTTCGACCGCCTCTCGGCGCATGGCGTGTTCGTCACGCAGGCGGGATCGCCGCTGTTCGCGCGTGAAGCGTTCTGGTCTGTCGAAGCCACGTTGCGCGCGGCGAGGAACCCGGTCCAGCCGGGCGCGGCGCTCCGAACCACGCCCTACCGCGCCTATGTGCCCAGCTTCGGCGAGTGGGGCTTTGTGATGGCGGCGCAGGGAGGGCTGCGGTCTGACGCGGCGCCTTTGCCGGACGGGTTGAAATACTTCGCGCCGGCGATCTGGCCCGGCATGACCGTGTTTCCCAACGACACAGGTCCGGTGGATGTCGAGGCGAACACGATCCGCTCTCACCCGCTGGTCCGATACTACAAGGACGGCTGGGCCGAGTGGTATCAATAGTCCGGCCGAGCCGCCGCCCTTTCCGGGGCGCTTGCCGCCGCCCCACGCCGACGCCTAAGATATTCAGGATTTGAATAACGGCGGCTCGGGATGAAGATCGGGGATCTCAGAACTTTCGTGCAAGTGGCGGAGGCGGGAAGCCTGTCTCGCGCGGCGGCGCAGATGGGGGTCGCGCAACCGAATGTCAGCCGGGTCGTGCGCGGTCTTGAGACCCGGCTGGGCGCATCGCTTTTCCATCGCACGGGGCGCGGGGTGGAGCTGACCGCCTCGGGCGAGAGGTTTCATGCGTTCGCGTCCAGTACGCTGCAGGAACTGGAGCGCACCGAGCGCGATCTCAGGATGCTGGTCGATGCGGCGCCGGAGCGGCTGACCATCGTCATACCGCGAAACACCGGACGTTTGCTTATGCCTGCGATCTTCCGGCGGTTCACGGCGCATCTGCCGGACATCCATCTCGACATCGTCGAGATGCACTCGAAGGAAGCCAGCGCGGCGTTGGTCGAAAAAACCTGCGATATCGCCGTTTTTTACGACACGACGCATAGCGCGTTTCCCGATCAGCACGCGCTGTTTCGCGAGCGGCTCTATCTGACGGGCGCCGCAACGCATCTGGGCGAGAGCACCGATCCGATCTCGTTAGAGGATTGCGCGTCGCTGCCCATGTTCGTGTTCTCAGACCCGTCTTATTCGCAGATGGTCGAGGCGGCGTTCGAGAGAGCGGGCCTGACGCTGCGGGACGTCCAGTATCTCGACAACAAGGTCGCCATGGCGGCGTTCGCCATGGAGGGGCAGGGCGTCGCGGTACAGGCGTTCAGCAATTTCGTCAGCGAATTCGAGAATGGCGAGATCCGGGCGCGAGAGATTGTCGATCCGCCGATCGAACGGTCGATCATGGGCGCGATCGGTCTGCATGTGGATCATCGCTTCGCCCGCACGGCGTTGGGGTTGTTGAAGGACGCGCTTGGCGATATCGCGCCCGCCGCGCGCTGGCGGGCGATTGAGGGCTAGTCGCGGCGCTCTCCCGAGCATCCATCTCCGGTGATATATCGGTATTGATATATCTGGAATCCAGTGAGAGGCCTTCCTGCGCGCACGCCACGGCAATAGATTGGCGGCCAACGACATGATGATCGCTATTCAAAAGGGGCGCGTTCCATGAAATCTCATTTGGTGAAGGTCCACCCGGAAAAAGACCGTTTGCAGCGTGAAGACCAGTTGGCGTGGAAAATCGCCGAGGTCGCCGCCGATCCCGTCGCCGTGGACGACGACGTGGCTGAGATGGTGATCAACCGGATCATCGACAACGCCTCCGTCGCCATGGCTTCGGTCAATCGCGGGCCGGTGACGACCGCGCGGGCGCAGGCCAGGCCGCGCCTGCAGTCAAACGGCGCGACGATCTTCGGACTGCCGAGCACGCAGCGCTACAGCGCCGAATGGGCGGCCTGGGCCAACGGCGTCGCGGTGCGGGAGCTTGACTATCACGACACGTTCCTCGCCGCCGATTACTCGCATCCGGGCGACAACATCCCGCCGATCCTCGCGGTCGCGCAGCAGGTGGGCGCCAGCGGACACGATCTGATCCGCGCGCTTGCGACGGGGTATGAGATTCAGACCAATCTTTGCCGACGCATCTGCCTGCACAAGCATAAGATCGACCATGTGGCCCATCTGGGGCCGTCGGCCGCAGCGGGGATCGGCACGCTTCTCGGCCTGCCGGTCGAGGTGATCTATCAGGCGGTCAATCATGCGCTGCATGTGACGACGGCGACACGGCAATCGCGGAAGGGTGAAATCTCCTCTTGGAAAGCCTTCGCGCCGTCCCATGCGGGCAAGCTGGCCATCGAGGCCGTGGATCGCGCGATGCGCGGCGAGGGCGCGCCGGCGCCGATCTATGAGGGCGAAGACGGGGTGATCGCGTGGATGCTCGACGGTCCGGACGCCGCCTATGACGTGTTGCTGCCCGAGGCGAACGAGCCGAAGCGCGCGATTCTGGAGACCTTCACCAAAGAGCATTCCGCCGAATACCAGAGCCAGGCCCTGATCGATCTGGCGTTCAAGGTCGGCGCGGAGATCTCGTCGCGGACTGGCGGCGACTGGGATCAGGTGGAGAGCATTCTGCTCCGCACCAGCCATCACACCCATTACGTGATCGGCACGGGCTCGAACGACCCGCAGAAATTCGATCCAGAGGCAAGTCGCGAGACCCTCGATCATTCGATCATGTATATCCTCGCCGTCGCCCTGCAGGACGGCCGCTGGCACCATGTGGACTCCTATCTCCGCGATCGCGCGCGCCGCGAGGATACGGTGCGGCTGTGGAGAAAAATCTCCACCGAGGAGGCGCCGGAGTGGACCGCGCGCTATCACTCGACCGATCCGGCCGAGAAAGCCTTTGGCGGCGAGCTGGTCGTCACCTTCAAGGACGGATCGCAACTCACCGACTCGATCGCGGTCGCCAATGCACATCCGCTGGGCGCGCGGCCCTTCGCGCGGCCGCAATATGTCAACAAGTTCCACACCATCGCCAGCGAAGCGGTCGACGATGCGGAGCGGGAGCGGTTCCTGTCCGCCGCCGCCGGGCTCGCCGGTATCGAAGCTGGTGGATTGGGCGCGCTGAATGTCGAAGCGACCGCTGCGGCGCTGGCGGTGAACAAGAATGGGGGGATCTTCTGATGCTGTTTTCGAAACTCGACGGCGCCGAGAAGCGCGCGAATCTCCGCGTGCTGATGGACGGCGAGAGGATCATCCGGGCGCCCGGCGCGTTCTCTCCGCTGGTCGCGATGGAGATCGAGAGCCAGGGGTTTGAGGCGGTCTATGTCTCTGGCGCCGTGTTGTCAGCGGATCTCGGCCTGCCCGATATCGGACTGACGACGCTGACGGAAGTCGCGAACCGGGCCGAGCAAATCGCGCGCGCCACCGACCTGCCCACGATCGTCGATTGCGACACCGGATTTGGTGAACCGATGAGCATGGCGCGGACGGTTCGGATGATGGAGGAGCGCGGGATCGCCGCCTTCCATCTGGAGGATCAGGTCAACCCGAAACGCTGCGGCCATCTGGACGGCAAGTCGGTGGTTCCGGCCGAGCAGATGCTCCAGCGCCTGAAAGCCGCGGTCGACGCCCGCCGCGATCCCAACACGGTGATCATCGCCCGCACCGACGCCCGCGAAGTGGAGGGGTTAGAGGCGATGATCGCGCGCGCCAACCAATACGCCGAGGCGGGCGCGGACGTGATCTTCGCCGAGGCCCTGCACACGGTTGAGGACTGGAAACAGGCCAAAGCCGAGATCAACGCGCCATTGCTGGCGAATATGACCGAGTTCGGCAAGTCGAACCTGCTCTCCGCCGGAGAGCTGGAGGCGCTTGGCGCCAACTTCGTGATCTACCCGGTCACCACGCTACGCGCGGCGATGAAGGCGGCGCGGGACATGCTGGCCGAGATCTCAGGCACCGGCACCCAGCGGGACGCCATCGACCGGATGCAGACGCGGCAAGAGCTTTACGATCTGCTGCGATATGAAGATTACAACAGCTTCGATCAGGGGCTCTATAACTTCAAACTGTAGCTTTCAGGCGCGGCTCAACGCTCGACCACGGCGGCGTTCCACGCCGCCAGAAAACGCTCTTTCTTGAGGCGGTCGAGATAGACCAGCAAACCGGGGCCCAGCGTGATCGGACGCAACCGGTCGGCGCCGAGCGGCCGGTTCGGATTGAGCGGCGGTAAGGCGGCGTCCGCCGCCAGCAACCCGCGCCCCCGTGAGCTGAGCAGGAAGTCGATGAACGCTCCGGCGACCTCGGGGTTGCCGGAATTGACCGGGATCAGGGCCGTGCGCAACATCACATGGGTGTAGTCTTCGGGCTCCACCACGACGATGTCGGCGCCTTCGCGCACGCGCCGCATCGCATAGGGGCTGAGGGCGTTATAGGCGATCAGGAAGCGTCCGCTGGCCACGCCGTCGATCAGTTCGGACGAACAGCAAGAAAGCGTCGCTTCGGTCGCCCCGAAAAGCTCGGCCAGCGACCAGAAGGTCTCTGACTGACGCGCGTCCTGCGTCGCCAGAAGATATCCAAAACCGCTGATCATCGGGTCATAAGTCGCGACCTTGCCGCGAAACCGCTCGGGATCGGCGCGCAAGGACCGCGCGAGATCCGCGCGTGTGAGCGGCGGATCCTCGTCAAAGGCGTCGCGCGCATAGACGATGACGACCGCCTCTTCGGTGAACGCGAAGACCTGATCGCGCCAGCGCGCCCAATCGGGCAGTTGTTCGGTGGCGTCGGACCGGTAAGTCAGGGCTCGGCCGTCATTCGCAAGCTTGGTCTGCAGGTCCATCGCCGCGCTGATCGCGAGATCGAAGTGAGGCGCGCCCTTGTCGATCGCGCCGTAAAGCTCGGCGCTGGAGGCCTGAACGTAGGAGACGCCAAGGCCGGGCGAAGCGTGCTGAAATTCCCGGATCAGCGTGTCCATGGCGTCGATATCGGTTGAGCCGACGACGCGCAGCGCGGCCTCGGACGGGCCCGCCGGCGGGTAATAGCGCTCCAATTCCGCCTCGAAAGACTGCGCCGCGGAGGGCCCCATCAGAACGGCGGCCGCAAGGGCGCCGGCGAGAGCTCGCATATGGACGCCGAACGCGCGCATCAGGACGACCCCGAAAGCAACGGCACGGTCAAGATGGCGCAGGCGCCGCCTTCCGGCGCGTTTTTCAAATCAAGGCTCCCTTGATGGGCGCGGGCGACCTCATCGACGATCGTCAGACCCAGTCCGGACCCGACGACGCCATCGGCGTTGTCTCCACGTTGAAAGCGTTCTCTCAAGGCGTCGGCTCCGTCGCTGGGAAAGCCTGGGCCCTGGTCCTGAACCTTGATGGCCGCGTCCGCGCTCCCAATCTCGATCGACACCGAGACCCGGCTGTCGGCGGGCGAGTATTTGAACGCGTTATCGACCAAATTTCGGAGCGCCTCAGTTATAAGAATTTCGTCGCAGGCGATGGGAACCGGCGCCGTCGGGGCTTCAAACTCCAGGTCTATGTCGCGGATGCTGGCCGCGTGCCGGGCGTCGTCGCACACCGCTTTGACCAGCAGGCCGAGATCCGCAGGCTTCAGCTCCAGCCTGTCCGCGCGATATGCGACCATGGCGTGGTCCAGAATCTGGCCTGTCGCGCGCGCGGCTTCATCCACGGCGCGGATCATTTCCCGCAATCGGCGACGGTCCTCTGGAACGGTGCTGCTCGCCAGCGCATATTCCGCCTGCGCGCGGACTCCGGCCAGCGGCGTGCGCACTCGATGGGCGGCCTCCGCGATGAAACTTTCTGCAGTGGCGAAAGCGGCGCGCAGACGGCGAAGAAACCCGTTCAGCGATTCCACCAGAGGCGCGACTTCTCGGGGGGCTGGGGTTCGAAACGCCCTCAATTCCTGCGGTCCGCGCGCCGCCAGCGCGGTTTCGATCGCCTGTAACGGGCTGAGGGCGCGCTGCACCGCCAGCACCGACAGACCGCCCGCGACAATCAGAAAGCCAAAGCCAAGCGCGGCGGCAGCGGTCGCCGCCTCAGAGACGATGGCGGCGCGCGACTCGCGGGTCTGGGCGACAGAGACGACGACCGTCAGACGCCCGGTGTCTCCGAACAGGGCCCGGCTCCGCGTCGCGACCCGCACATCGACCCCCAGATACTCCACTGTTTCAAATTCGGCGACGTCGCCCGTCGGGGTCGTTTCCGGCGCAGGAAGGTCTTCATACCCGCTCAGGAACTCGCCGCTTCCCAAGCTGATGCGGTAGAAGACACGGTCATGGCCGGAAACGCCCAGCATGTCGAACGCCGCGTATGGAATGTCGACCGTCGCGCCGCCGCCCAGAAACTGCGCCTGTTGCGCGATGGACGCCGCCGAGGCGCTCAGGATGCTGTCCTGACTGGCGTCCGCGGCGCGCTCCGCGATGAAGCGGGCGGAGACATAGAGCACCGCCGACAGAGCCAGAAACAGCGCCAGCAACTGAATCAGAAGCCGGCGGCGCAGAGATCCGCGTATGACGGGCGCGTCGCTCACGTCGTGTCGTACAGCCGGTAGCCGAGGCCGCGCACGGTCTCGATCCGCGCCCGGCTCGGCTCGATCTTCTTGCGCAGGCGCGCGACATAGACCTCGATGGCGTTCTCGGAGACATCGTCATCCAGCGAAAACAGGCGCTCCATCAAATAAGTTTTCGAAAACACCCGGTCCGGGCTTCCCATAAAGACCTCCAGAAGGCGCAGCTCCCGATTCCGCAAGTCGACGAAATCGCCGTCGATCTCTAGCGTTCCGCCCTCCGCATCGAAGGCCAGCCCCGCGAAGAGGGTCTGATTGCGCGCCGCGCCCCGGTTCCGGCGCAGAACCGCCCGGCAACGCGCCATCAACTCGTCGAAGTCGAACGGTTTGGTCACATAATCGTCGGCGCCGAGATCCAGCACCCGCACCCGGTCGGTGATCTGGCTGCGGGCGGTCAGAACCAGCACTGGCGTGCGGTTCTCCTCCTTCCGGCGACGGGACAGGAAATCCCGGCCGTCGCCATCCGGCAGCATGATGTCGAGCAGGATCAGATCATAGGCTTCGGCGCGGAAATAATGCTCCGCCTCGTCGATTGTCTTCGCCCAATCGACCGCGTGCCCGTCCAGCGCGAACCGCGCGCGGACGGCCTCGCCGATCTCCATGCTGTCCTCGACGACGAGAAGTCGCATGATTCCTCCTATGACCCTTACAAATCGCGTGTAAGGTTCGCGTCAGCTTAGCGGGCAATAACCGCAGGCGAAACGAAAGATAAGCAAGGTCAATTACGGGAGGTATCTAATGACCATGGCTGCATTCACTCGCAAATTCGCCGTTGCGGCGTTCGCCGCGGGGGCGATTTTCTCCGGTCCAAGTATGGCCGCGGATGTCGAGTCGATCCACTTTCTGATTCCCGGCGGCGCCGGCGGCGGCTGGGACGGCACCGCGCGCGGCACCGGCGAAGCTCTGACCAAAGCCGGCATTGTCGGCCAGGCGAGCTATGAGAACATGTCGGGCGGCGGCGGCGGCAAGGCGATTTCGTATCTGATCGAAAACGCCGAGAGCAACTACGGCACGCTGATGGTCAACTCGACCCCGATCGTGATCCGCTCTCTGACCGGCGTCTTTCCGCAGAACTTCCGCGACCTGACCATGGTGGCCGGCACGATCGGCGATTATGCGGCGCTGGTCGTGGCCAAGGACAGCCCCTATCAGAACCTTGGCGACCTTCTGGAATCGCTCAAGGCGGATCCGTCCGGCACTGCGATCGGCGGCGGCTCGGTTCCGGGCGGCATGGACCATCTGGTCGCAGCGATGATCGTCGAAGCGGGCGGCGGCGATCCGGTTGCGATGAAGTACATCGCCTATGATGCAGGCGCCAAGGCGAACGCCGGCCTTCTCTCCGGCGAGGTTGTCGCGGTTTCGACGGGCTTCTCTGAGGCGGTCGATCTGGCTGCGGCGGGCGAGATCCGCGTGCTGGCGGTGACGTCCGACGAGCGCGTGTCTGCGCTTCCGGACGCCCAGACCGTCAAAGAGCAGGGGATCGACGTCACTTTCGTGAACTGGCGCGGGTTCTTCGCGGCGCCGGGCCTGCCGGCTGATCAGCTCGCCGCCTATCAGGGCGCGCTGACCAAGATGTACGACACCCCGGAATGGGAAGAAGTTCGTGCGCGCAACGGTTGGGTCAACATCCACAACAATGGCGACGACTTCACCGCGTTCCTGGTTGAACAGGAGAAGGTGATCGGCGACCTGATGAAAAAGCTCGGCTTCCTCTGAGCCTTGAACCATCGCCCCGTCCGAGGATTTCGGGCGGGGCTCTTTTTTCCGGGGGAAAGAATTATGACGATGTCGCTCGACCGTTGGGTGGCCCTAGGCGTTTTGCTTTTGTGCGCCGTATACGGATACACGGCCTGGTTCCAGATGGATGAATTGCTGCCGCCGATCATGCAGCGGAATCCGATTTGGCCCTCGACTTTCCCCAAGGTGCTTTCGATCCTTGGCATCATCTTTGCGCTGGTCGTCGTTCTGAACCTCGAGAAGGAAGAGGCGAAGGATCCCAGCGCGATGGAAATCAACTACATGCGGCTCACCGATTACAATCTTGGACAGGCCCTCGGCTTGCTGGGATTGATGGTAGTCTACGCCTTCGCGCTGCGCCCGGTCGGTTTTCTGGCCTCAACGTTCCTCTTTCTTTTCCTTGGCGGCTATATCCTGGGCGAGCGGAAATTCATCCTTATGACGATCACTTCAGGTCTGGCCGCCGGCATCGTCTGGTACCTGGTTGAACAGGTGCTCGGCATCTTTCTCCGGCCATTGCCGATATTCTTTTAAGGGAGGCGAGACATGCTTGAAGGACTGCTCGTTGGTCTCACCACCGCGTTTTCGGTCACCAACATCGCCATGGTCATTGGCGGATGTCTGATCGGGACATTTATCGGAATGCTGCCGGGCCTCGGCCCGATGTCGATCATCGCGATCATGATCCCGATCGCGATCTCGATCGGCGATCCCTCGGCCGCGCTCATTCTCTTGGCCGGCGTTTACTACGGCGCGATTTTCGGCGGTTCGACCTCATCGATACTGATCAATGCGCCCGGCGTCGCCTCGACCGTGGCCACCAGTTTCGACGGCTATCCGCTGGCGCGTCAGGGCAAGGCGGGCAAGGCGTTGACCGTCGCGGCGATCTCCTCCTTTTCCGGGGGCACGGTCGGCGCGATCCTGTTGATGATTTTCGCCCCGGCGCTGGCTTCGGTGGCCCTTTTGTTCCACTCCGCCGAGTATTTCGCGCTGATGGTCGTGGGCCTCTCCGCCATCGCGACGTTCGCGGGTTCTGGACAGGTCTCCAAGGCGCTGCTGATGACGGTCCTTGGACTGATCATGGCTACGGTGGGCGAGGGCGTGCTCTTTAACCTGCCGCGCTTCACCATGGGGGTGATGGACCTTCAGGGCGGCTTCGGCTTCATCACGCTGGCCATGGCGATGTTCGCTCTGCCTGAGGCGCTCTTTCTGGTGCTCGACAAATCACGTTCGAACACCGGCGACAGCGGCGGCGAGATCAAGAACCTTCGGATATCCCGCGCGGAAGCGAAGGCGATCGCGCCCGTGATCGGCCGCCAGTCGATCCAGGGCTTCCTGATCGGCGTGCTCCCGGGCGCCGGCGCCACCATCGCCTCGTTCCTGGGCTACGCGGTCGAGCGCAACCTCGCTCCGCCTGAAGAGCAAAAAGAGTTCGGCAAAGGCTCGGTCAAGGGCCTCGCCGCGCCGGAAAGCGCGAATAACGCGGCCTGCACCGGGTCCTTCGTGCCGCTCTTGACGCTGGGCATTCCGGGGTCGGGCACCACGGCGATCCTGTTGGGCGCGCTGATCGCGCTCAACGTCTCGCCGGGTCCGCGCCTGATGATCGACGAGCCGGAGATCTTCTGGGCGGTCATCATCTCGATGTATCTGGGCAACGTGGTGCTGCTGATCCTGAACCTGCCGCTGATCCCCTATATCGCGAAGATCCTGGCGGTGCCGCGCAACTACCTGATCCCCTTCATTCTCTTCTTCACGCTGATGGGGGCCTATATCGGGCAGAACAACGCCACCGAACTTCTGATCCTCGTCGGGTTCGGCGTGATCGCGACGCTGTTCCGTTTCGCGGATTACCCGCTGGCGCCGCTCTTGATCGGGTTTATCCTGGGTCCGCTGCTGGAGAACAACTTCTCCCGCGCGATGCAGCTCTATGAAGGGCCGCATTTCATCTATGAGCGTCCGATGACGCTGGGCCTGCTGATCCTCGCCGCGGCGCTGATCTTCCTGCCCAGCTTCCGCGCGCGTCGCGCCAAGGCTCGTGCGAAAGGGGCGGCGGACGCGGATTGATCAACGCTTCGGGCGGCGAGCAGGCCTGCTGGCCGCCCGGTTCTGAGCCAAAGATCAAGTCTGTGCTAAAGACTGCGGGGATGGCGCCGGGATTTGGGCGCCATCCCCGTTTTTCGTTCAGCGTGGAGAACTGCGCCAGCTCTGCAGATATCGCAAGGGAGACGCCCTATGAAGCCGCTTGACGGGGTCCGCGTTCTGGACCTGACGAATGTGCTGGCCGGTCCGTTCTGTTGTCACCAACTGGTCCATATGGGGGCGGAGGTGATCAAGGTGGAGGCCGCCGGTCGCGGCGACCTCGCGCGTCAACTCGGCGCCGATCCGGAGCTGAACGCCGAAGGGATGGGGGTCTCGTTTCTGGCGCAGAACGCCGGAAAGAAGTCGGTCACCGTCAACCTCAAGCACGAGGCCGGCAAGGATCTTCTGAAGAAACTGGTCGCCACCGCCGATGTGCTTGTGGAGAATTTCCGACCCGGCGTGATGAACCGCCTGGACGTCGGTTATGAGGTTTTGAAACAGGCCAACCCTCGCCTGATCTATTGCGCGATCTCGGGATTTGGGCAGGACGGCCCGTGGATCCATCGCCCAGCCTATGACCAGATCATTCAGGGATCGTCCGGCGTGATGTCGATCACCGGGGATGCGGAGAGCGCGCCGCTGCGCGTCGGCTATCCGATCGCCGATACGGTCGGCGGCATGACCGCCGCCTTCGCCATCGCCTCCGCCTTGAATGCCAAGGAGCGCGGCGCGTTCATCGACGTCTCGATGCTGGAATCGGTGATGGCGACGATGGGCTGGGTGATCTCAAACCACCTGATCGCGGGCGTCTCGCCGAAAGCGAATGGCAATGAGAACCCGACCTCCGCGCCCTCCGGCGCGTTTCAGGCCAGAGAAGGCTTGCTCAATATCGCCGCCAACAAGGACGAACAATGGGCGCTTTTGGCCCGGCATATCGGGCGCGAGGACCTGCTGGAGCGCCCGGAATTCGCCACCCGCGAGGATCGCAAGGCCAACCGCGCCGCGCTGAAGGCTGAGATCGAGCAGGCGCTGGCCGCGCGCCCCGCCCGCGACTGGGCGAAGGAGCTGAACCGGCTGGGCGTGCCGGCGGGCGCGGTGCTGACGGTGCCGGAGGTCTTAGAGATGCCGCAGGTCGCGGATCGGGGGTTCCTGACCGAATACAGGGATGTCCCCGGCGTCGGGCGCGACATCAAGGTGGTGACCACCGGCGTCAAACTGGATGGTGAAGCGCCGACGGTCGATGCGCCGCCGCCAGAGCTGGGGCAGGATAATGATGCGATCTGGAGCGAACTGGGCCTTGAGCCGGACGAGATCGCAAATCTGAAGGTGGAGGGCGCGATATGAGCACGAGATCGCCGGGCGATGATGTCTCCGACTGGTGGCGCACGTCGATCATCGACATGGCGCCGGGCCAGATCCGCCTGCGCGGCCGCCCGGTCGAAGACCTGATCGGCAACGCGACTTTCCCTCAGATGATCTGGCTGATGATGCGCGGCGATCTGCCGACGCCGGATCAGGCGAAGCTCTTGGAGTGCGCGCTGGTCGCGGCGGTCGATCACGGTCCCCAGGCGCCCTCCATCGCCGCGGCGCGTATGGCTGTCACCTGCGGGCTGGGCCTGAACGGCGCCATGGCCTCAGCGGTCAACTTTCTCGACGACGTGCATGGCGGGGCGGGCGAGCAGGCGGTGGAGCTGTATCATTGGATCGCCGAAGCGGTGGAGGGCGGTCAGACGCTGGAAGCGGCGATCGAGACGATGCTGGACAGGTGGGTGGCCGAGCGCTCACGACATATTCCCGGCTTCGGACACCGGTTTCACAAACCCGAGGATCCACGCGCGCCACGTCTGCTGGCGTTGGTAGACGAGGCGGCGACGGCGGGCGCGTGCGATGGCCGGTTCGCCGCCATCGGCCGATCTGTTCAGGCGGTGATCAACGCCCGCGCGGGAAAGCTGGTGCCGATGAATATCGATGGCGCGACGGCGGTGATCTACGCCGAGCTTGGCTTTCCGCCGCCGCTGGCGCGCGGTCTTTTTTGCCTGTCGCGCTCGGTCGGCGTGCTGGCGCATGCGTGGGAGCAGATGAGCCAGGGCGGCCGCATCAAGGGGCCGACCCCGCCAAAATATCGCTGGACCTATGACGGCCCGAACCCGATTTCGGGCGCGGACGATCAGGACTAGGCGATCCAAGCCGGCAAGGCGGGGGCTGCGCTCGCGTCTCAGCGCTCCAGCGACACCCAGAGCACGGTCGCGTCCTCGTCGCTAACCGAAATGCAAAGATGTCCCATGCCGCTGTCGTAATAGGCGGAATCGCCGGCCCCGAGCCTGAGCGGCCGATAATGCTCGGTGTGCAGTTCGACCTCGCCCCTCAGCACAAACATGAACTCCTCGCCGCGATGGCGCACCCAGTCTTCGAATTCCGACAGCGCGCGGGTCTTGATCCGGCTGATATAGGGCACCATGCCCTTGCTGGTGATCTCATTGCACAGCAATTCATGCTCATAACTCGCGGTGGTGCGAATCTCGCCCTGACCCTTTCGGGTGTAGTCGCGCCGACCGGCGGTGTTGCCTCCCCCGGACTGCACAAATAGCTGCGGCGTCTGAAGGTCGAGCGCCTGCGTCAGCCGCCTGACAATGTCGAAACTCGGCTTGGTCTGGTTGTTCTCGATCTTCGACAGGGTGGAGCGGCCGATTCCGGCTCGTTTGCAGGTTTCATCGAGCGTCCAGCCTTTGCTTCTGCGGGCGTCCCGAACCATGGGCCCGAGCGTGTTTGCGTCCTCGGTCAGCGCGGCGGGGCCGTCCGGCGATGCGTCTTCGGTCTCGATTTTTGGCGGCGTCATAGCGCTCCCAAGCTGAAATCATTGCAAGAATCGGCGTTAGGTGAGAGTTTTGCATGGTATCGCTTTTGCGTCAAAAATTTCATCAGAGAAAAAAGTTTCTTTAAGAGAAAAAGTTTCCTATAAGAAACGCACCGCGGGGGAATCACCGGGATTGACCGCCAGCGGGTGCAACCAAACAGATTGTTGGGGGAACCAGATGTTCAAATCGTCGTTGCAGGACACGGATCCGATGATCGCCGGCGCTATTGCGCGCGAAGGCGAGCGCCAGGCGGATCAGATCGAACTGATCGCGTCTGAGAACATCGTCTCTCTGCCGGTGATGCAGGCGCAGGGCTCTCTGCTGACCAACAAATACGCCGAAGGCTACCCCGGTCGCCGCTATTATGGCGGCTGTGAATTCGTAGACGAGGTGGAGAGCGCCGCCATCGATCGGCTGAAGCAGCTGTTCGGGGCCGAGTTCGCCAATGTGCAGCCCCATTCCGGCGCGCAGGCGAACGGCGCGGTGAAACTGGCGCTTCTGAAGCCGGGCGACACGATCCTCGGCATGTCGCTGGATGCCGGCGGGCATCTGACTCATGGCGCGAAACCGGCGATGTCGGGCAAATGGTTCAACCCCGTGCAATATGGTCTGACCGAAGCGGGCGTGATCGACTTCGATCAGGTCGCCGCACTGGCCGAAGAGCACAAGCCGCAGATGATCATCGCCGGCGCCTCGGCCTATTCGCAGATCATCGACTTCGCCAAATTCCGCGAGATAGCCGATGCGGTCGGCGCCTATCTTCTGGTCGACATGGCCCATATCGCCGGTCTGGTGGCGACGGATCTTCACCCTTCGCCGATCCCGCACGCGCATGTGGTGACGTCGACCACCCATAAGACGCTGCGCGGCCCCCGCGGCGGCATCATCCTGACCAATGACGAGGCGTTGGCGAAGAAGATCAACTCGGCGGTGTTCCCCGGCCTTCAGGGCGGGCCGCTGATGCATGTCATCGCCGCCAAGGCGGTCGCGTTCGGCGAAGCGCTGAAGCCGGAGTTCAAGGAGTATATGGGCCGGGTGGTGGCCAGCGCCGACGCCTTGGCGGGCGTGATGGTGGAGCGCGGCTGCGCCATCGTCTCCGGCGGCACTCAAAACCACCTGATGCTGGTCGATCTCCGCCCCAAGGGCGTGAAGGGCAATGCGGCGGAGGCCGCGCTGGAGCGCGCGGGCTTCACCTGCAACAAGAACGGCGTTCCGGGCGATCCGGAAAAGCCCACCGTCACCTCGGGCATTCGCCTCGGCACGTCCGCCGGGTGCAGCCGTGGTTTCGGTCCTGAGGAGTTCCGCCAGATCGGGCACATGATCAGCGACGTGCTGGACGGGCTTGCGGCCAATCCCGAGGGCGACGCCGATGTCGAGACGGCGGCGCGCGCCAAGGTCAGCGCGCTCTGCGCCCGTTTCCCGATTTACTGATCTTCGTGGGGAGGGCTTCGCCATGTCAGTGATCGACACGCCGCGGTTACGGCACCCCGAAAAGGCCCATCGGGCCGGAAGCGCGACGCCGCGCAAGCCGAATTGGATTCGCAAGGCGCGGGCGACGTCCGAGGTCTATTTCGAGACCCGCCGCACCATGCGCGAGAACAACCTCTCCACCGTGTGTGAAGAGGCTCGCTGCCCGAATATCGGCGAGTGCTGGTCGAAACGCCACGCCACCATGATGATCATGGGAGAGATCTGCACGCGCGGCTGCGCCTTCTGCAACGTCGCCACCGGGCGGCCCGATGCGCTGGATCCGTTTGAACCCGGCCGCGTGGCGCATGCGGTCGCGAAACTGGGCCTGAAACATGTGGTGATCACCTCGGTCGATCGGGACGATCTGGCCGATGGCGGCGCCGAGCATATCGCCATGACCATCCGCGCGGTGCGCCGGAAATCTCCCGCCTCAACGATCGAGGTGCTGACGCCGGACTTTCTGCGCAAAGGCCGGGCGTTCGAGACCGTGGTCGAAGCGAAGCCCGATGTCTTCAACCACAATCTGGAGACCGTGCCCCGGCTCTATCCTTCGGTTCGGCCCGGCGCGCGCTACTATCAGAGCCTGCGTCTGCTGGACGACGTGAAGCGGATGGATCCCGAGATTTTCACCAAGTCGGGCCTGATGGTCGGGCTTGGAGAGGATCTGGGCGAAGTGCGCCAGGTGATGGACGACATGCGCGCGGCGGATGTCGATTTCCTCACCGTCGGCCAGTATTTGCAGCCGACCCCGAAGCATCACGCCATAGACCGGTTCGTGACGCCGGAGGAATTCAAGTCCATTGATATGACCGCGCGCGCAAAGGGATTTCTGACCGTCGCGGCGACGCCGATGACGCGATCCTCCTATCATGCGGATGCGGGTTTCGCGGTGCTTCGCGCGGCGCGTAGGGAGGCGCTGGGGCGGCCCCGCGCGCAACCGGAAATACGGCGCGAAAGCGCCTGAGCACTCGATACAAAAGGGGGCGGAGATCCCCGTTAACAACTGAACTGAAGATCAAGATCCTCGAAGGGGGAAAGTAATGGAAGCTCTCTCAAATATCGTAGGTGAGATTAACTCAATCGTCTGGGGCCCAATGATGCTGGTCCTCATTCTCGGCGTTGGGTTCTTCTTGCAGGCCGGGTTGAAATTTATGCCCATCCTCAAGCTGGGCACTGGTTTCAGCCTGCTCTGGAAAGGCCGCGAAGACGGCGGCGAAGGCCAGATCAGCCCGTTCAACGCGCTGATGACCTCGCTGTCGGCGACCATCGGCACCGGCAACATCGCGGGCGTCGCCACGGCGGTGTTCCTCGGCGGGCCGGGCGCGCTGTTCTGGATGTGGATCACCGCGCTTGTCGGCATGGCGACCAAATACGCCGAGGCGGTCTGCGCGGTGAAATACCGTGAGCAGGATGAGCTGGGCAACTTTGTCGGCGGTCCGATGTATTACATCAAGAATGGTCTCGCTTCGAAGTGGTTCTGGCTGGCACCCGCCTTCGCGGGCTTCGGCGCCATCGCCGGATTCGGCATCGGCAACACGGTGCAAGCCAACGGCGTCGCCGACGTGATCGACACCAATTTCGGCATTCCGCCGCTCTATACCGGCATTTTGCTGATGGTTCTGACCGCGGGCGTGATCCTGGGCGGCATCACCCGCATCGGCGCGGTGGCCGGCAAGCTGGTTCCGTTCATGGCCATCGCTTATATCCTGGCGGGCCTGACAGTGCTGATCATCAACGCCGGCGCCTTGCCGTCCGCGATCGGTCTGGTCTTCACCCACGCGTTCACGCCGACCGCCGCCGAAGGCGGGTTCGCCGGCGCGGCGGTGTGGGCGGCGATCCGGTTCGGCGTCGCGCGCGGCGTGTTCTCGAACGAGGCCGGTCTCGGCTCGGCGCCGATCGCCCACGCGGCGGCTTCGACCAAAGGCCCCGTCAACCAGGGTCTGGTGGCGATGCTCGGCACCTTCATCGACACGATCATCGTCTGCTCGATCACGGGCCTCGCGATCATCGCGTCGGGCGCCTGGACATCGGGCGAAAGCGGCGCGTCGCTGACCTCGCTGGCTTTTGAGACCTCGTTGCCGGGCGTCGGCGGATATCTGATCGCCATCGCGCTCTCGATCTTCGCCTTCACCACCATCCTCGGCTGGAGCTTCTATTCCGAGAAATGCGTGACCTTCTTCCTCGGGCCGAAAGCGATCACGCCGTTCCGTCTGCTGTGGTGCGTCGCGGTGCCGTTGGGCGCGGTCGCGGATCTCGGCTTCATCTGGCTGCTGGCGGATACGCTGAACGCGATGATGGCGATCCCGAACCTGATCGCTCTGGCGCTCTTGAGCCCGATCGTCATCGCCCTGACGAAGGAGTTCTTCGACACGAAAGGCGCGTCCGAAGAGCCTGGCTACACGCCCGCGAAATAGATCTCTCCGGGGCCCGCTCTCGGGCGGGCCCCCCTCTCAATTCAGTCAGGAACATTCATCATGATTAAGAAAATCCTGCTGCCGATCGATCACACGGATGCGAAGTCCTGGGAACGGGCGCTGCCCTTCGCGCGCGAGCAGGCGTCCTTCTACGGCGCGACGTTGTCGGTCGTGTCCGTCATCCCGGAGATCATTCAATTGCCGAACCTGCCCGAGAATTACGGCGCTGGCGCGTTGGAGCACGTCAAAGGCCAGATTCAGGCGGTTCTGGATGCTGCGAACGCGTCGACCACCGAGATCATCATGGCCCAGGGCAGCGTCTATCGCGAGATCTTGAAAACCGCCCACAGGGGCGAGTTCGACATGATCATCATGGCCTCGTCCAAGGGGGATTTCCCGAATTACGAGATCGGCCCGAATTTGGCGCGCGTGGTGCGAAACGCGCATTGTTCGGTTCTGGTCGTTCGCGACTAGACCGCTAACTTAACGCAAGATCAGGAAGGTAAGCGCCATGTCAGAGACCCTGAAGCGCACCCCGCTCTACGACCTGCATGTCGAACTGGGCGGCAAGATGGTCGGCTTCGCCGGTTGGGAGATGCCGGTGCAGTTCCCGGCCGGGATCATGGCCGAGCACGCGCAGTGCCGTCAGAAAGCGGCGCTGTTCGACGTCAGCCATATGGGGCAGGTGGTCCTGCGCGGCGACGGCGCGGCGGAGGCTCTGGAGGCCATCGCGCCCAGCGCGTTCACCACGCTGAAGCCGGGCAAGGCGCGCTACACCATGTTCACCAATTCCGATGGCGGGATCATGGACGACCTGATCGTCACAAATGCCGGCGATCACCTGTTTGTGGTGGTCAACGCCTCGATGCGCGATCAGGACATCGGCCATATGCGGGACAACCTGTCCGGCGTCGAGCTGACGGAGCTGAATGATCGCGCACTGGTCGCGGTGCAGGGACCGTCCGCCGAGGCCGTGGTGTCCGCGCTCGCGCCCGCCGCCGCCGACCTCACCTTCATGGAGGCCGCGGTGATGGATCTTTTGGGCGCCGAATGCCGCGTCGCCCGGCAGGGCTATACCGGCGAGGACGGGTATGAGATCTCGATCCCGGCGGACCGGGCGGAGGACGTGGCGCGGGCGCTGTTGGCGCACGAGGATTGCGCCCCGGCGGGCCTCGGCGCGCGCGACAGCCTGCGGCTTGAGGCCGGGCTCTGCCTTTACGGAAACGACATTGACGCCGGGACCTCTCCCATCGAGGCGCAGCTCACCTGGGCGCTGCAGAAACGCCGCCGCGAAGAGGGCGGATTCCCCGGCGACGCGCGGATCCAGCGAGAGATCGCCGAGGGCCCGTCGCGAAAGCTGGTGGGCATCAAGCCGGAAGGCCGCGCTCCGGCGCGGCAAGGCGTCGAGATTGCGAGCGCGGACGGCGACGTCATCGGATCCGTGACCAGCGGAGGATTCGGCCCTACGGTGGGTGGCCCGGTCTCGATGGGCTATGTCGCGTCCGCCCACGCCGAGCCGGGAACGAAGTTGAATTTGATCGTCAGAGGCAAACAGATGCCCGCAGAAGTCATCGCGCTGCCCTTTGTGCCTCACAACTACAAGCGCTGAACTGGAGAGAGAGATGAGCAAGTATTTTACCGACGACCATGAGTGGCTGGATGTCGATGGGGACATCGCCACGATCGGCATCACCGATCACGCCCAGGAACAGTTGGGCGAAATCGTCTTCGTCGAACTGAAAGACGCTGGCGACGAAGTGGAAAAGGGCGACGACATCGGCGTGATCGAAAGCGTCAAGGCCGCGAGCGAGGTCTATGCGCCCGTGACCGGAGAGATCGTGGAGGCGAACGACTCCGTCGTTGAGAACCCGACCTCGATCAATGAGAACGCCGAGACCGAGGCGTGGCTCTACAAGATCAAGCTGTCCGACGCGTCGGAGCTTGAGGACCTGATGGATGCTGACGCCTACAAGGCGTTGATCGACTAATTTCTGGCGCCGGGAGGCTGTGACATGGCCGTCGAACTGTCTCGATATCTGACTGACTACAATCCCTATGATTTCGCCAACCGGCGCCATATCGGCCCGTCTCCGTCCGAGATGGAGGCGATGCTGGACGTGGTCGGGGCGGCGGATCTCGACGCCTTGATCGATGAGACCGTTCCGGCGGCGATCCGGCGGTCCGATCCTCTGGATTGGGGGGAGCCGCTGTCAGAGCGTGACGCGCTGGCGCATATGCGGGCCGTGGCGCAGAAGAACAAGGTGCTGACTTCGCTGATTGGGCAGGGGTATCACGGCACGACCACGCCGCCGGTGATCCAGCGCAACATCCTGGAGAACCCGGCCTGGTACACGGCCTATACGCCCTATCAGCCGGAGATCAGCCAGGGGCGGCTGGAAGCGTTGTTGAACTTCCAGACCATGGTCAGCGACCTGACAGCGCTGGAGATCGCCAACGCCTCGCTGCTGGACGAATCCACAGCGGCGGCGGAAGCGATGACCATGGCCAAGCGCGTGGCCAAGTCGAAAGCCGCCAAATTCTTCGTGGATGAAAACTGTCATCCGCAGAACATCGCGGTGATCCAGACCCGCGCCGCGCCGATCGGCATCGAAGTCGTCGTCGGCGATCCTGACGAACTGGTCGCAGAGGAAGTGTTCGGCGCGATCTTCCAGTATCCGGGGACGCTGGGCCATGTGCGGGACTTCACCGCTATCATCGAAAAGCTGCATGAGGCGAAGGCGATTGCGGTCATGTCGGCAGATCCGATGGCGCTTTGCCTGCTGAAAGCGCCGGGCGAGATGGGCGCGGATATCGCGGTCGGCTCGACCCAGCGCTTTGGCGTGCCGATGGGCTATGGCGGCCCGCATGCGGCCTATATGGCGACCAAGGACGCCTATAAACGGGCCATGCCGGGGCGGATCATCGGCGTCTCCATCGACGCGCGGGGCAACAAGGCTTACCGCCTGTCGCTGCAGACCCGCGAGCAGCATATCCGTCGCGAAAAGGCGAACTCCAACGTCTGCACGGCGCAGGCGTTGCTGGCGGTCATGGCGTCGATGTACGCGGTTTTTCACGGCCCGGACGGGTTGAAGGCTATCGCGCAGAGCATTCACCGCAAGACCGCGCGCCTCGCCAAGGGTCTGGAATCGCTGGGCTTCAAGGTGGAGCCGGACGCATTTTTCGACACGATCACGGTGAATGTGGGCAACCTGCAGCGCACGATCCTGAACTCCGCCGTCGCCAATGGCGTCAACCTGCGCAAGATCGGCGGCGACCGCGTGGGGATCAGCCTCGACGAGAAAACCTATCCTGAGACCATCGAAGCGGTGTGGAAAGCGTTCGGCGGCGACATGACGGATGACAGCGTCACCAATCGCGAATACAGGCTGCCGCAGGACATGCTGCGCGAAAGCGAGTACCTGACGCATCCGACCTTCCACCACAACCGGTCGGAAGCGGAGATGACGCGGTATGTGCGCCGTCTCGCGGATCGCGATCTGGCTCTGGACCGGGCGATGATCCCGCTCGGCTCCTGCACCATGAAGCTGAACGCCACGGTCGAGATGATCCCGATCACCTGGCCCGAATTCGGCGATCTGCATCCCTTTGTCCCCGCCGATCAGGCGCTGGGCTATAAGGAGCTGATCGACGATCTCGCCGACAAGCTTTGCCGGATCACCGGCTATGACGGGATGTCGATGCAGCCGAATTCCGGCGCGCAGGGCGAGTATGCGGGGCTTCTGGCGATCCGCGGCTATCACGCCTCGCGCGGCGAGGAGCATCGCAATGTCTGTCTGATCCCGACCTCGGCGCATGGCACCAATCCGGCCTCGGCGCAGATGGTGGGCTGGAAGGTCGTGACGGTCAAATCGGCCGAGAACGGCGATATCGACCTGACGGATTTCCGCGAGAAGGCGGAAAAGCACAGCGAGAACCTCGCCGGCGTCATGATCACCTACCCGTCCACCCATGGCGTGTTTGAGGAGACGGTGCGCGAGGTCTGCGACCTCACCCACCAGCATGGCGGGCAGGTCTATATCGACGGCGCCAACATGAACGCCATGGTCGGCCTCGCCGCGCCGGGCGCGATCGGCGGCGATGTCAGCCATCTCAACCTGCATAAGACGTTCTGCATCCCGCATGGCGGCGGCGGCCCCGGCATGGGACCGATCGGCGTGGGCGCGCATCTGATCCCGTTCCTGCCGGGCCATGGCGAAAGCGATGCGCGCGACGGCGCGGTCGCGGCGGCGCCCTATGGATCGCCCTCAATCCTGCCGATCTCCTGGGCCTATTGCCTGCTGATGGGCGGCGAGGGTCTGACGCAGGCGACCAAGCTGGCGATCCTCAACGCCAACTACATCGCCAAGCGGTTGGAGGACGGCTATGACATTCTCTACAAGTCAGAGGCGGGCCGGGTCGCGCATGAATGCATCGTCGACACGCGGCCGCTGAACGATGCGGCGCATGTCACGGTCGAGGACATCGCCAAGCGTCTGATCGATTGCGGCTTCCATGCGCCGACGATGAGCTGGCCGGTGGCGGGCACGCTGATGGTGGAGCCGACCGAGTCTGAGCCCAAGGCGGAGCTGGACCGGTTCTGCGACGCCATGCTGGCGATCCGCGCCGAAGCGGACGACATCAAGGAGGGCCGGATCGATCCGGAGAACAACCCTCTCAAGAACGCGCCGCACACGGTCGAGGATCTGGTGGGCGAATGGGACCGGCCTTATACGCGGGAGCAGGCCTGTTACCCGCCGGGCGCGTTCCGGGTCGACAAATACTGGTCGCCCGTCAATCGGGTCGACAACGCCTATGGAGACCGCAACCTCGTCTGTTCCTGCCCGCCGCTGGACGCCTATGACGAGGCGGCCGAATAGGCGCACCCCTATCATGGCGGCCCCATAGTCGGGGCCGCCGTCCGGAGATCGTCATGTTCCTGAGTGTGTTTGATATCTTCAAGGTCGGCGTCGGCCCGTCCTCGTCGCATACGATGGGGCCGATGACCGCCGCCGCGCGATTCCTCGACGAACTGCGCCACGGGCGGAATCGCATCCCCGGCGCAAGCGAGCTGGCCCGGCTCGGCTGCTCGCTGCACGGCTCCCTCGCCTTCACCGGAAAGGGGCACGCGACGGACCGGGCGGTCATTCTGGGATTATGCGGCTACGAGCCCCACACGCTTGATCCTGACGATGCGGAGGCGCTGGAGGCCGAGGTGCGCGCGAGCAAGCGCATCTCACCGCCGGGACTCGGCGAGCTCGATTTCGATCCAGCCCTGGATTTGGTGTTCGATTACGACAATGCATTGCCCGGTCACGCCAACGCCATGGTGTTGAAAGCGTTCGACGCGGCCGGGAACCTCTATCTGGAGGAGACTTACTATTCGATCGGCGGCGGCTTCGTCGTCACGGCGGCCGAACTGGAGGAGTTGGATCAGAGCAAGGGCGCGCTGGCGGAGGCGCAGTCCGAAGAAGGCTGCCCCTATCCGTTCGGCAACGCCGCCGAGATGCTGGCGATGGGCGAGAAATCCGGGAAAACCATCGCCGAGATGAAGCTGGCCAACGAGCTTGCTTCGCTTTCGGGGTCGGAGTTCTACGCGCGCCTCGACGCGATCTGGGAGGCGATGAGCGGTTGCATCGATCGCGGCGTCCGGATGGAGGGGGAGTTGCCCGGCGGCCTGAAAGTGAAGCGCCGCGCCAAGGCGATCAAGGATCAGCTGGAGGCCGAAAGAGGCCAGAACGCGGCGCAGCCCCACGCCATTAATGACTGGCTCAGCGTCTATGCGATGGCGGTGAACGAGGAAAACGCCGCTGGCGGGCGGGTGGTGACTTCGCCGACCAACGGCGCGGCGGGCGTGGCGCCGGCGGTGCTGCGCTACTATCGGGATCACTGCGTAGGCGCGACCGATGACGGGGTGCGCACCTTCCTGCTGACCGCCGCCGCGATTGGAGGGCTGATCAAGCACAACGCCTCGATCTCGGGCGCGGAGGTCGGATGCCAAGGCGAAGTCGGCTCCGCCTCCGCCATGGCCGCCGCCGGGCTCTGCGCGGCGCTAGGCGGCACGAATATGCAGATCGAAAACGCGGCGGAGATCGCGTTGGAGCATCACCTTGGCCTGACCTGCGATCCGGTGAACGGGTTGGTGCAAGTGCCCTGTATCGAGCGCAACGGGATCGGCGCCATGAAGGCCGTGGCTGCTGCGTCGCTGGCGCTCAGAGGCGATGGCGCGCATTTCATGCCGCTCGACAATTGTATCGAAACGATGCGCCAGACCGGACTTGATATGAGTGAGCGCTATAAGGAGACCTCGCAGGGCGGCCTCGCCGTCAACCTGCCGGAATGCTAGCCGTCTCCTATTAGATTTGGCCGCCGTCGTTATCCGTGTGTCGCGAACAAGCACGCATGCTGGTCGCGCAACTGGTTCTTTTGAACTTTACCCATCGTGTTGCGCGGCAGGGCGTCTGCGAAGGCGATATGTTTGGGCTGTTTGAACTTCGCCAGCTTATCCGAGAGGGCGGCCAGGATCTCCCCCTCCGTCAGCGCCGCGCCGTCTTTCCGCACAACGATCGCGACGACCGCCTCGCCGAAATCGGGATGCGGCGCGCCCACCACCGCGGATTCCAATACGCCGTCAATGGCGTCGATCTCGCTTTCAACCTCTTTGGGGTAGACGTTGAACCCGCCGGAAATCACCAGATCCCTTTCACGCCCGACGATGGTGACATAGCCATCCTCATCGATCCGAGAGAGGTCGCCGGTGATGAAGAACCCGTCGTCGCGGAACTCCTCTTTCGTCTTCTCCGGCATCCGCCAATAGCCCTTGAAGACATTTGGCCCGCGCACCTCCAGAACGCCAACCTCGCCGATCGGCAACGGCTTTCCGGTCTCAGGGTCAGCCACGCGCGCCTCGACGCCCGGCAGCGGAAACCCGACCGTCCCCGCGCGGCGCTCGCCGTCATATGGGTTGGAAGTGTTCATGCTGGTCTCAGTCATCCCATAGCGTTCAAGGATGCGGTGGCCGGTGCGGGCTTCGAACGCCCGGTGCGTCTCCGCCAAAAGCGGCGCGCTGCCAGAGATGAAGACGCGCATATGGCCGACCAAATTCTGGTCGAGCCGCGGGTCAGACAACAGCCGGGTGTAGAAGGTCGGCACGCCCATCATCGTGGTCGCGCGCGGCAGGGCGGCCAGCACCTCCTCCAGATCAAATTTCGGCAGGAAAATCATCGCGCCGCCGACCCGGAGCGTGATGTTCGTCGCAACGAACAGGCCATGCGCGTGGAAGATCGGCAGCGCGTGCAGCAACACGTCATCGGCTGTAAAGCGCCAGGCCTCGATCAGCGCGTCGACATTCGACAATAGGTTGCCATGAGTGAGCATCGCGCCCTTTGAGCGTCCGGTCGTGCCGGACGTGTAAAGGACGGTCGCGATGTCTGCTGCGTCCCGCGCCGCGTCGGTGAACGTCTCCGCCTCGCCGGCCGCGCGCTCGGCCAATGTCCCGGCGCCCGCCGCGTCAAGCGTCAGCAGATCCACGCCATGGGCGCCGGCGATCGGCCGTAGCGCGACCTCCGCCGCCGGATCGCAGACCACCAGCCGGGGTTCCGCGTCGCCAATGAAATAGTCAAGCTCCGAGGCGGTGTAGGCGGTGTTGAGCGGCAGAAACACCGCGCCGGCCCTGAGGCAGGCCAGATAGAGCGCCAGCGCCATCGGAGATTTTTCGGTCTGCACGGCCACCCGGTCGCCCGGCTGCACGCCGACGCCGCTGATCGCGTTGGCGATCCGGCCGCAACGCGCATAGAGTTCCCGCCCGGTCATCGACCGGCCATCCGCCAGCGACAATAGCGCCGTCTGCCGATCCGCGAGCGGCGCGACCAGAGCGTCAGCCAAAGGATTCATCGCATCACTCCCGTTCCGAACGCGCGCCTGTCGCGGTCTCCGCCGCCGCAACGTCTGAGCCAGAATCCAAAGAGGATGGCATTGACCTAAAAAGCGTCGCCGAGGTCCAGAGCGAATTCAGCACTCCGACAGGGTTTCCTCGATCAGGCGCACCCCTTCCGGGATCAGTTCGGTTGGGATCGACGCGTAGCCGAGCCGGAAATACTTCCGCGGCGCCTGCTGGTCATGGAAAAAGGTCGAGCCGGATTCGATGAGGACGCTCTTGCTTGTCAGCTTGTCCTCCAGCACATCGGCGTCGAGGCCGTCAGGTCCCTGGATCCAGAGGCTGGAGCCGCCGAACGCCGCGGCGCCCGCGACCTCAAGCGAAGACGCCTTGATCGCCTCCTCCAGAACCGAGCGGCGTTCTTGAAGCACGCGGCGCATATCCCGGATCAGCGTGTCGAAATAGCCTTCGGCCAGAAAATAGGCCGTCGCGCGCTGAAGATGCCCGGGCGGATGGCGCAGCATGATGGCGCGCACATGCCGGGCCTCCTCGATGAAGAGGTCCGGGCCTACTAAGTACCCAAGCCGCAAGCCGGGAAACAGAGATTTTGAGAAGCTGCCCACATAGATCACCCGGCCGTTCCGATCGAGCGATTTCAGAGCGGGGCTCGGTGGCTCCAGAAAGCTCATTTGAAAATCATAATCATCCTCGACAACGACAAAGTTCTTGTCCTCGGCCGCTTGCAACAAGCGCTCGCGCCGCCCCATCGACATCGTCACGCCGGTCGGCGCGTGGTGGCTGGGGGTGATGAAGACGGCGCCGACATCGTCCGGCAATTCCCGTGGCGGCAGACCGTCTTCGTCGATATCCACCGGCAGAACATCCGCGCCGCACCATTCCAACGCCGCGACGGTGTCGGGATATCCCGGGTTTTCGCACGCCGCCTTCAGGCGGTCGCGGGTCAATAACTCCACGGTCAGCCACAGCGCATGCTGCGCGCCCATTGTGACCAGGATCTCGCTGGGTTCCGCCGAAATGCCCCGCCGGGGCAGAATGCGCTCACGGATATAATTGATCAGAATCGGGTCGTCCGCGGCCATGGCGTCGCCTGCCAGGCCCTCAAAATCCCGCTTTCCGATGGCTTGGGTGGCGCATGTGCGCCATGCGGCGTGATTGAAAAGCCGGGAATCGATCTGCCCATAGATGAACGGATATCGGAACTTTCGCCAATCGAAGGGCTTTCGGGACATGCGCCGGTCGCGAAGACGCCCGCGAACGCAGGCGGACCAGTCGACCGTCGACTTCGGTTTTTCTTCCAATTCCGACGTCGCCAGCGCGACTTCCGGCGCCTGATCGGAGACGAAATAGGCGCTTCGGTTCGACGTTTCCAGATATCCCTGGGCGACAAGCTCTTGAAACGCCAAGGTAATTGTCATCCGAGAGACGCCGAGATAGGCGGCCAGCTTCCGTGAAGAGGGCAAGCGCGCGCCGGGCAGGGCGTGCTGCGACAAAATCGCCCTGACCACGGTCTCTCGAATCTGCGCCTGCAGGCTGCGTCCATCTGCGCGGTTCAGGAAAAACAGGTCCGGGGGCACTCTCAAGGCTGGCATTAGTCCAGTGTCGCGACCAATCTGGTCTAAGTCAAACTTTGAAGTGGCCCTATTCGGCTGCAGTGCTTTTCCTGATGCTGCAGTCATCGCATTGCCCGGATGCGTGCCGTATCGCGGTGCGATGAAGAAATCAAAATCGGTCGTCTAACGGCCTGTGGAAAAAAAGCCACGTTTAACTCGGAGGATACTATGAACTTTTCTACACAGTTCAAAGCAGCGGCTATGGCCGTTGCGGTTACGGCGTTACTGAGCGTAAGCCCGGCCCACGCCAAGAAGTTCAAAGTCGCGGTCGGCGACAGCGCCGGCAGCGCGCAGGAAGCCCTCGGCAAGGCCTTCGTGGCTGAGCTGGAGAAAGCGTCCGAAGGCAAGCACACCGCCACGCTGTTCCTGAACGGTCAGCTCGGATCCGAGCAGGACACGGTCAACGACGCCGCCATCGGCACGTTGGACATGTCGATCCTGGCGATCAACAATATCACCCCGTTCTCGCCGACGGTTGGCGTGTTCACCCTGCCTTACGTGATCCTCAGCCTGGAAGACGCCGAGAAGCTGACCCAGGGCCCGATCGGGCAGGAGCTGGTTGAGAACACGATCCGCGATGCGGGCGTGCGCATCATCGGCTGGACCTATACCGGCTTCCGCGTGCTCACCAACTCGAAGAAACCCGTTTCGACGGTCGCGGATCTTAAAGGCCTCGTCATTCGCGTGCCGAAGAACGAGATCATGATCGACACCTATCGCTCCTGGGGCATCGATCCGACCCCGATGGCGTGGTCCGAGACCTTCGCCGGTCTGCAGCAGAAAGTCGTCGACGGCCAGGACAACCCCTACCTGACCGTGAACGCGATGAAGTTCTACGAAGTGCAGAAATACGTCACCAACATCCGCTACATCTTCTCGATCGAGCCGCTGATCATCTCTGAATCCATCTTCCAGGACCTGAAGGAAGCCGATCAGAAGATCATCCTCGACGCCGGCAAGGCCGCGACTCTCGCCAGCGCTCAGTTCCTGCGCGACTCCGAAGCCGCGATCAAGGAAGAGCTGGTCGCCAAAGGCATGGAGATCCAGGACCCCGCCGATGGCGAGGCTGAGTTCATCAAGCTGGCGACGGAGGCCGTGTGGCCGAAGTTCTATGAGAGCATTGGCGGCGTCGACAAGCTGAACACTGTTCTCGAAACCCTCGGACGCGACCCTGTCGCTCAATAAAACCTACAGCCTGATAGCGAATGGAGAGCGCTGAGAAGCGCTCTCCTGATCATCTTCGAGGGGATAGCTATGTCGAAATTTTGGGGTTTCGCGAACAATATTGAGAGTTACCTGTGCAGAGTGCTGCTGGTTGGCTTTGTCGGATTATTGTTCACTCAAATTGTATCGCGCGAGGTGTTCGGAACGTCGATTAGCTGGATCGAAGAGCTTTCGGTCTACATGTTCGTCTGGTTTGTGTTCTTCGGAGCCAGCCACGCCGCCAAGATGGCGGCCCATAACCGCGTCACCTTCCAGTTCAAGATCTTCCCCGCAAGCTGGCTCAAGTATTTTGAGGCGTTTGCGGACCTGTTCTGGATTTTCTTCAACGTCTATTTCATCGTTCTGGCGATCGACTTCATCTTCAACAAGATGAACAAGTTTCAGTCGTCGCAGACGTTGGGATTCCATCTGAGCTACGTCTACATCGCGTTGCCCATCGCTTTCACACTGATGACGATCCGTATCCTGCAGGTGAACTACCACCGGCTCATCAAGGGTGAGGAGATCGAAGATCCGGACAAAGTCGATCTGGATCAGCTTAAGCACGATCTTCACCTGGATGAAGACGAAGACAAGGGCGCGCGCTCCTAAGCGCCGCGGAACCTGCAAATCTACGGAATTCGGGGAGAAATCCGGTTATGGAAAACGAAATTGTCCTGATCCTGTTCGGATCGTTTCTGGGCCTACTGCTGATCGGCGCGCCGATCACGGTGGCGCTGGGCGTCGCGTCGCTGATCTCATTCCTCTATCTCGAAGAGAACCCCATCAAGTTCGTGCAGATCGCCTATACGTCGGTCGGCTCCTTCCCACTGATGGCGTTGCCGGCATTTATCCTGGCGGGCGCGATCATGGAGGCCGCGGGAATATCGCGGCGACTAATCAACATCGCCGAAAGCCTGGCCGGGCCGTTCACCGGCGGCATGGGCACCGCGACGGTCGTCGGCTGTCTGTTCTTCGGCGCAATCTCGGGCTCTGGCCCGGCGACGACGGCCGCGGTCGGCATGCTGATGATCCCGGCGATGATCGATCGCGGATACAACAAGGGCTACGCGTCGGCGGTGACCGCCTCCGCGGGCGGCCTCGGCATCGTCATCCCGCCGTCGATTCCGCTGGTCATCTTCGGCATCGCCGCTTTGGGTCTGCTTCCCCCGCCCGAGGCGGTCGAGAAATTCGGCACGTTCCGCTCCGTTTCGATCCCGGTGCTGTTCATCGCGGGCTTCACCCCGGCCTTCATCATCGCGGGCAGCCTGATGATCATGAACTGGATGCTCAGCAAGAAGCATGGCTATTCCGGCAACAAGGACGGCTGGTCGGTCCGCAATATCTTCTGTGAGCTCTATCGTGGCTTCTGGTCGCTGATGGCGCCGCTGGTCATTCTGGGCGGCATCTATTCCGGCTTCTTCACCCCGACCGAGGCGGCGATCGTCGCGATCTTCTACACGTTGTTCGTCGGCGTCTTCATCTATCGCGAACTGACGCTGGAGTCGCTGAATCGCTCGCTGGAGACGACGACCTGGCTGACGGGCCGCGTGCTGTTGATCCTGTTCACCGCGACGGTGTTTGGCCGGTTGCTGGTCGAGAACGAGATTCCGGCGGTGATCGCCAACGGGATGTTGTCTCTGACCGACAGCCTCTATGTGATCTGGGCGTTGATCATCTTCTTCCTGCTGTTCGTCGGCATGTTCATGGAGACGTTGGCGGCGATCCTGATCCTGGTGCCCGTCATGTTGCCTGTGGCCTACAGCGTCGGCATCGATCCGGTGCATTTCGGCGTCGTCTTGGTCGCGACCTTGGGCATCGGCTTTCAGACGCCGCCGCTGGGCGAGAACCTGTTCATCGCGTCGGGCATATCGAAGATCTCGATCGAGGAGATATCGGTGCGGGCGTTGCCCTTCGCGTTGATGAACACGATCGCGATTTTCATCATCGCATTCTTCCCAGCGCTGACGTTGTGGCTGCCAAACCTGCTTGGCTACTGACGGTCTGCAAAAAGGATAGTTGATCATGGCTACGAAAATCGAACGCATCCTGTTTGCGACCGACATGTCGCAAAACTCCGTCTACGCGATGCACCATCTGGTCGGTCTCGCCAAGCTGACGGGGGCGAAGGTCCGCGTGCTCAATGTTTGCCCTCCGATGTCGGAGGACACGCGGATCACGCTGATGACCTTCATTCAGGATCCGGCCGCCAGAAAGGACGCCGTCACCCGCAGGCTCGATATCTCGAAAGAGACGCTGCAGACACGTCAGGACGAGTTCTGGGCGGCGCTGCCGGCAGAGGATCAGGCGGTGCGCGACCAGATCGAGGCGCTCGACGTCGTGGAGGGCTATCCGGCGGAGGTGATCCTGCGCCACACCAAGGAGCACAATTGCGATCTGATCGTTCTGGGCGCCCATGAACACGGGCTGAGCCAGACATTTCTGGGGTCCGTCGCGCGCCGGGTGTTGAGGCGCGCGGATGTCCCGACCCTGGTCGTGCCCTATCGCGACGACGTCTAGACGACATGGGGCGGCGCGGGCGCCGTCCTGACAGAAAACCCGGCGGCCAGAATCCGCCGAGCAAGCTCGCCCGCGAGAACCCTGCGGGCCTCAGAGGAGTATTCAAAATGGCTAACCTGACAGCGGAAGATTTGGCCGCGACATTCGATGCGTTCAACGCGCATGACGTAGACACGGTCATGATCCCCTTCGCCGACGATTGCGTGTTCTACGCGGTCGGCGGGCCCGAAGTTTATGGGACCAAGATTGAAGGCGCCAAGGCCATCGCCGAGGCGTTCGCGGGCGTCTGGGCGGCGATGCCGGACGCGCATTGGGATCATCACAGCCATTTCGTCGCCGGCGACCGCGCGGTGTCGGAGTGGACCTTCTCGGGCACCGGCGCCGACGGCATGCGAGTCGAAGCGGAAGGCGCCGATCTCTTCACTCTGAGAGACGGCAAGATCATCGTGAAGCAAGCGCTGAGAAAAGCACGCCCCCCGTTCAAGGCATAATTTTCAACATCTAGATTTTGGAGGATGTCGATATGACCGATTCATCCATACCGAAGCATTGGCCCCGAGCCAGCTATGACCCGCGCTACGATCCGGTGGTCGACGCCGGACCGGGCCATAATCGCGACCATGCGCCCACATACTGGATCGGAACCGCCGGCCCGCCGCCGGAGGATGACGGTTCCGTCACCGCCGATATGGACGCGGATGTGGTCGTCATCGGATCGGGCTACACGGGCCTCTCGACGGCCATTCATCTGGCCAAGGAACATGGCATCAAAGCGACGGTGCTGGAGGCGAACACGGTCGCCTGGGGCTGTTCGACGCGGAATGGCGGACAGGCGCAGATCTCCTCCGGCCGCCTGAAGCGCTCGCAATGGATCGAGCGCTGGGGCGTCGACATCGCCAAGAAAATGCATGCCGAAGTGGCGGAAGCCTTCGAGGTGTTCGAGGACCTGATCGCGCAGGACGACATCGACTGCGATCCGCAGCCGGGCGGGCATTTCTATATCGCCCACCGGCCGCGCATCATGGACAAGCTGGAAAAAGAAGTTCAGTGCCTGAACGAGGTATTCGGCTACGGCGCGAAGATGATCAGCCTGGGCGAGCTCCACGAGAAATACGTCAAGGATCAGGAAGCGGCCGGCGCCCAGTGGGAGCCGGACGGCACTAGCATTCACGCCGCCAAACTGGCCTTCGGCTATCTCAAAATGGCCCGGCGTCTCGGCGCCAAGGTCTATACCGGCAGCCCGGTGATGGGCTGGGAGACCAAGGACGGCAAACACTATCTGACCACGCCGGGCGGTGTTGTGCGCGCGAAATCCGTGGCAATCGCGACGGCGGGCTATACGCCGCCGGGGCTGAATGAGAAGACCAAGCATCGACTGATGCCGATCCTGTCAAACTCGATGGTGACCCGCGTCCTGACGGATGACGAGCGGGAGGAGTGCGGATTCAAGACGAATTCTCCGCTCACCGACACGCGGACGCTGCGCCACTATTACCGCCATCTGCCGGATGGACGGGTGCAGATCGGCAGCCGAAGCGCGGTCACCGGGCAGGATGCGGAGAATCCGAAGCATCTGGAGCTGCTGCAGAAAGGGCTTTATCGGAAGTTCCCGGCGCTGGAGGGGATCAGCCTCGACTATTCCTGGTGGGGATGGGTCGATGTCAGCCACGACATGATGCCGCGGATTTTCCAGCCCGATCCGAAACAGCAGATCTTTTACGCGATGGGCTATGGCGGCAACGGCGTGATGTACTCCGCTCAGGCCGGGCGCCGCATGGCGCAACTGGTTGCGGGCAAGGGCGATGAGCTCGATCTGCCGATCTTCACGTCTGAGCTGCCAAGCCATGGCATCCTGACGCCGTTCCGGCGAATGGGGCAGCGGTTCATGTATTACTGGTACCAGTACAACGACGAAAAAGCGTAACGAGACCAGCGTCGGCGTTCGCCTTCTCGCGAGGGCGGACGCCTAGCGCTCTGCGGCGCCCAGCCGGGCTCAGGCGCGCGCTATCCGTTTTATCGAGTTCCGGACCACGCGATTGAGTTCGATCTTGTGCCGGACGATCTCGGTCGATCCATCCGCGATCAACTGACAGATCAGGTCTCCGCCAACTTTCCCGATGCGCCGGGCGGGAATGCGAATGGTGGTCAGGCTGGGCTCCACATCCTCCGAGCCATAAAAATCGCCGATGCCGATGATTGAGACATCCTCCGGCGTCCGAAGCCCCAGTTTCTGCGCCGCGAAGATGGCGCCCAGGGCGATCACGTCGTTGCCGCAGAAAAGCGCGGTCGGATGTGGCGTCGCGCTGAGCAACTCCAGACAGACCGATTTCGCCTCAGACGTGCTGTAGGTCGCTTCTGACCGCCAGGCGTCTGGAATGATCACGCCGTTCTCCTCAAACACCGCGAGGGCGCCGGCGAGCCGGTCCGTGGCGCGGTCGTTGCCCTTCGCGGGGGGCGAGATCATGCCGATCTCCCGATGGCCGCAGTCGATCAGATGCTCAGCGGCCATGCGTCCTGCGAGGCGGTTTTCCGCTCCTACGCAGGAGATCGGCGAATCCTCCGCGTAGTTCCAGATCGCAATCGCCGGAATGCCCTGCTGGCTGATCAACTGATAGGTGGCCTCGCTGTGGTCGAGGCCGGTCAGAACGATCCCGTCCACCCGGTGCTCAAGCAGCTTCCGGAGCACCGCATATTCTTTCTCCAGATCGTAGCCATGCGAGGCGATCAGAATGGTGAAGCCTGATGTTTCCACCTCGTCGGTGAAAGACTGGATCACCTCGGCGAAGATCGCGTGGTTGATCGTGGGGACGATCAGGCCGATCGTGCCGGACCGTTTGCCATACATCGCCTGGGCCGCGCGGTTGCGGATATAGCCCGATTCCTGCACCGCCTTTTCGATCCGTTTTCGCGTCGACGCCTTGACCAGATTCGGGTGATTGAACGCGCGCGACACCGTGGCGGCGGAAACACCCGCCAAACGCGCGACATCCACGATATCGATGTTATCCCGTTGTTTATTAGGCATTATTCTAGTTTCCAGCTGATAAAATGAAAACATTTGCATTACTATTTTCATTCCATACCATGTTTTGTCAATGGCGCGGAAGACGATCGGCGAGCGGTCGAAAGAAACGGCGATTGAGCCGGAAAAATGAACGCGCAGGGTTGGGAGGCCCAGGTATGGAATTCATCTACTACTTTGGCGAAGTATTCTCGCCGATCTCATTCGCCCTGCTGGTGGGCGGAACGATCGGCGGACTGATATTGGGCGCGACGCCCGGGCTGTCGCCCACCATGGCCGTCGCGCTGTTGATCCCGTTCACGTTCCATCTTGAAGCCGTGCAGGGACTGATCCTGCTGGGGGCGGCCTATACCTCCACGGTCGCCGGCGGCGCGGTCAGCGCGATCCTGCTGAAGATCCCCGGCGCTCCTGCGAATATCGCAACGACGCTGGACGGCAGCAAGATGGCGGCGAAGGGTGAGGGGGCGCGCGCGCTGCAACTTTCATTCTTGGCCTCCGCGGTGGGCGGCGTCCTCGGCGTGCTGTTGTTAATCTTTTTGACACCATTGCTCGCCCAGTGGGCGCTGGCGTTCGGGCCGTCGCACCTCTTTTGGATAGCAATTGTCGGTGTGACGATCATCGGGTCTCTCGACAGCAAATCGACCGTCAAGGGGCTTTTGTCGGGGTGTATCGGCCTTTGGCTGGCGACGATCGGTTTCGACGACATCCTCGGCGCGCAGCGGTTCATTTTCCACCCAGCCTTGGGCGGCGGCATCAACATCATCGCAGCGTTGATCGGCTTGTTCGCGATCCCTCAGGTCCTAACGATGTTCGCCGAGGGCCGCCGCAAGGATGGCGTTGAGGTAATCGTGGTGCAGAAGCACTCCATCGTCGACGCGTTCAAAGAACTGTTCAGCCGGACGCGCGCGCTTTCGATTGGCACGACCGTCGGTTCGATCATCGGCCTGATCCCTGGCGTCGGCGGGCAGATCGCAGGTCTCGTCGCCTACGACCAGACGAAGAAGTTCAGCTCTCAAAAGGAAAAGTTCGGCACCGGACATTCCGAAGGCGTAATCGCCGCTGAAAGCGCCAATAACGCCATGGTCGGTCCGTCTCTGGTCCCGTTGTTGACGCTTTCCATCCCAGGCAGCCCGACTGCGGCCGTGCTTCTGGGCGGGCTCCTGATCCACGGTATTTTCCCTGGCTCGGATCTGTTCGACAATCACCCAGACGTCGCCTGGCCCTTTATCAATTCGATGCTGATCGGTCAGATCCTGATGTGCATCTTCGGCCTCTATATCGCCGGGTTCGCCGCAAAGGTCGCGATGGTTCCGAAATACGTGATGGCGGCGATCGTGATGGGGCTGGCGGTCTTTGGTTCCTACTCGGTGCAAAGCTCGATGGGCGACGTCTATGTCATGGCTTGCCTTGGCGTGATGATGTACTTCCTTGAGCGGTATGGTTTTTCCGCGGCGCCGCTGGTGCTGGGCCTGATCCTCGGCCCGATTGCAGAAGCCAACTTCACCCAAGGTTCGCTTATCGCCAATGCGACAGACGGCATGTTCGTCTACTTCATGACCGGAACCATGAACATCGTCCTGATTGCTATCGCGCTCGCGTCGATCGCGTACTCGGCCTGGTCGGAATATGTCCTGGTCAAATCCAAGGGTCAGGAAGGAGAGGCGGCATGAGAAGTCCCGCACAGCATATCGTTCCCACCGGAGTCATCTTCTTCGTCGGTTGCTGGATCACCTGGATCAGCTTCACCCAAGAACCCGCAGACTCGTTCCTGTTCCCGCGCATGATCTCGGTCGTATACATCGTGCTCGCCGCGTGGACCTTTGGCCGGGCGATCCTCAGGATCTCCCGCGTCGGGGAGGGCGTCTCGGGCTTCGTGCTCAGCAACATGGCGCCTGGCTTGATAATCGCGCTGATCTACGTGTTCGTCGCGGCGAAGTCGCTGGGGTTCTACACGGCCACCGCCATCGCGTTCTTCGCGCTGATCTCGGTTTACGATCCGGCCCCGCACAACGAAGTCAAATCCTGGATAAGGCGCGTCGTGATCACCGCCTGTTACGTGGGAATCATGTACGGCGTGTTCGCCCAACTTCTGGGGGTCTTCACGCCGCACGAAGTTCTGTTCTGAGTCTCAACAACACTGAATCTGCAAGGAGGAAACGCAATGAAAAAACTAATCCTAGGGGCGGCGGTCGCTCTTATGAGCCTGACTGGCGGCGCAGTAGCGGAAGAGTATCCAGAGCGCCCGATCATGATGATGGTGTCCTATGGCGCCGGCGGCGCAACGGATTTCCAGGCCCGTATCGTGACGATGACAGCGGGTAACGAAGATGCGCTGGGCATGCCCATCGCCATCATCAACAAACCGGGCGCGGGCGGCCGCGTCGGCTGGAACTGGCTGGCCACGCAGGCGGACTCCGACGGCTACACGCTGGGCGCCTATAACGTGCCGCACTTCATCGCCCAGTCGATCAAAGGCGGCGTGCAGTACTCGGCCGAAAGCTTTGAGCCGATCGCCAACTGGGGCGCCGACCCGGCGGTCTTCGTGGTCGGCGCCGACAGCGAATTCAACTCGATGGAAGACGTGGTCAACCACGCCAAGGAAAATCCGGGCAAGCTGACATTCTCGGGCGCTGGCCTGTTCGTCGGCCATCACATCGCGGCGCTGCAGCTTGAAAAGGCGGCGGGCGTGAAGATGGCCTACATCCCGACCAAGGGCGGCGGCGCCGCGGCCATGAAGGCGGTGATCGCGGGTGAAGTTCTGGGCGGGATTAATAACCTGTCCGACGCGTTCCGCGCGCAAGAGGCCGGCAACGTGAAAGTGCTCGGCGTCTTTGATCTGGAGCGCAACGCGTTCCTGCCGGACGTGCCGACGCTGAAAGAGCAGGGCTATGACATCGACAACGCCTCGGTAAACTATCGCGGCGTCATGGTCCCCAAGGGCACGCCGCAAGAGGTCATCGACAAGCTGGCCGCCAGCGTTCCGGAGATGTTCAAAAGCGATCGCGTGGCCGGCAAGATGAAGGCGGGCGGATCGCCCATGCACATCATGACCCGAGACCAAGTCATCGAGATGTGGGCGGCGCGCCAGGCGACGCTAGAGGAACTCCTCGCCGGTCTCTGATGACCCACCACGACCTAAACAATCACCAAGGAGCGCGCGATCTGCGCGCGCTCCCCGACACCGCTCGACGGGAATTAGAGAAATGAATGCTCCAGACGAGATTTCGATCGTAGATGAAGTTGTTGAACGCGCTCGGATCGCGCAACGCGCTTTCGAGGCAGGCGGCAGCCAGGAATTGTATGACAAGGCGGCGGCGGCGGTCGGCTGGGCGATTATGGAGCCCACGCGCAACCGGACGCTGGCGGAATTGGCCGTCGAAACCACCGGCCTAGGCAACGTGCCGGACAAGATCATTAAGAACCACCGCAAGACGCTGGGTCTGATGCGGGACATCAAGGACGCGAAGACCTATGGCGTCGTCTCCGACGATCCGGCGACCGGCATCACCGAGATCGCGCGTCCCATGGGCGTGATCGGCTGCGTGGTTCCCTCGACCAACCCGGCCGCGACTCCCGCGAACAACATCATCAACGCGCTCAAAGGCGGCAACTCGATCGTGCTCTCGCCCTCGCCGAAAGGCTATGCGTCCTGCGAGAAACTGTTCGAGTATATCTACGCCGAGTTCGACAAGTTCGGGCTGGACCACGATTTGGTGCAGATGGTGCCGGCGCCGGGATCGAAGATCAAAACCCAGAGGCTTCTCGAATCCAGCGATCTGGTAGTTGTGACTGGCAGTCAGGACAACGTGCGCCGCGCCTATAGCTGCGGAAAACCGTCGATTGGCGTGGGCGCCGGCAATGTCACCGTCATCGTCGACGAGACGGCGGATCTGGCGGCTGCGGCGGCGAAGATCAAGGCGTCCAAGACGTTCGACAACGCGACCTCCTGCTCCTCGGAGAATTCGCTGATCGCCGTCGATGCGGTCTATGACGACTTCGTGGCGGCGCTGGCGGCCGAAGGCGGCGCGCTGGTCCCGGCGGACAAGGCGGACACGATCATCGGGCGCCTGTGGCCTGACGGCCATCTCAATCGCGACGTGATCGCCAAGGACGCGCCGGTGATGCTGGAGGCGCTTGGCATGGCGGGCGAGGTTCCCGAGGGCACCGAGTTCCTGGTGGTCGAGACCGACGGCATCGGCGCGGATCATCCGCTGTCGGGCGAGAAGCTCAGCCGCGTCGTCGCGCTTTATCGCGCGCCGGACTTCGACGGCGCGAAGGAGACCGCCGCACGGATCCTGAACTATATGGGCGCGGGTCATTCTCTCGGGCTGCACTCGGTCGACGATAATCGCGCGATGGATCTCGGACGGTCTATTCCGACCTGCCGCGTCATCGTCAATCAGGCGCATTGCTTTGCCACCGGCGGCGGGTTTGAGAACGGCATGCCGTTCTCGCTGTCGATGGGCTGCGGCAGCTGGGGCGGCAACACGATCGACACCAACCTGCATTGGCGGCACTTCATCCAGAAGACCAAGGTCGTGCGGCCGATTCCGCCGAACGAGCCCTCGCTGGACTCGATCTATGGCGCGTATTGGGCGGAGGTCGGCAAATGAGGCTGGACCCTAAGAGTCCGCCTCAGGGGAGCGTGCGCGACTGGCTCGACTTTCGGGCCGAGGACAGCGGCGACAGGGTGGCCTACACCTTCCCCCGCGGCGATGAGCCGCTGACCTGGGGTGATCTGCGTAACGGTGCGCGTGACATCGCGGTGAAATTGACCGGCCTTGGCGTCGGTAAAGGCGATAGCGTCGCGCATATGGTCCCGAACAGCCGGGACGGGGTGCTCTGCCTGTTCGGCGCGCTTTATGGCGGGTTTCGCGTCACCATGATCAACCTGATCGCGGGGGCGGACGCCATGGGCTACGCGCTGCAGCATTGCGCCGCGCGCTACGCGCTGGTCGGCCCGGATCAGAGCGTGTTGTTTAAGGAGGCCTCCGCCGCTGTATCGAATGAGGCGACGCCGCTTGAGGTCTCGGATGGCGTCGCTTGGCCAGAGGGCGTGGCGGACGCTCCCCTGCATGACCTCGATGGGTCGGACGACGCGCTGCTGATGTACACGTCCGGCACGACCGGACGGCCCAAGGGCGTGGTCCACACGCACGCCAGCATTCTCGCCGGCGGATGGACGACGGCGGTGGCGCATGAGCTGACGGCGGCCGATCGCGCGCTCTGCGTCTTGCCGATGTGCCATATCAACGGTCTTTGCGTGACGATCATGGCGCCTTTCGTCTCGGGTGGATCCGCGGCGATCTGCGAGCGGTTCTCGGCCAGCGGGTTCTGGGGCACCAGCGCCCGGCATGAGGTGACCTGGTTCTCAGTGGTGCCGACGATCATCTCCCATCTGCTGCATGGAGAGCTGGATCCGGATGAGGCCACCCGAAAGCGTATCCGTTTCGGCCGATCCGCCTCTTCGGCGCTCGCGCCAGATGTTCAGACCGCCTTCGAAGAGCGGTTCGGCATGTCGATCGTCGAGACGATGGGGCTGACCGAGACCGCGGCGCAGATCCTGTCGAACCCGCTGCCGCCGGGCGTGCGCAAGATTGGCTCGCCGGGGCTCGCCTACGGCAACGAGGTCCTGATCATGTCGCCTGACCTGACGCCGCTTCCGCCCGAAACCGAGGGCGAAATCGTCATCCGGGGCCCCAATGTGATGAAATGCTACTTGGACAATCCGGAGGCGACCGCGGAATCCCTGACAGAGCAAGGCTGGTTGCGCAGCGGAGATCTCGGAAAGATCGACGCGGACGGCTACGTCTTCGTCACCGGACGCCTGAAGGAGCTGATCATCAAGGGTGGCGAGAATATTGCGCCTCGCGAGGTCGATGAGGCGCTCTATTCGCATCCCGCGGTGGTGGAGGCGGCGGCCTTTCCCCGCGCCTGCAAGACCTATGGCGAGCGAGTCGAGGCGGCGGTGAAACTGTCGGATGAAGCCGGGGTGTCGGCCGATGATCTGATCGCGATCTGCCATGACCGGCTGGGCAAATTCAAAAGCCCGGACATCATCTACATCCTCGATGATCTGCCGAAAGGCCCGTCGGGCAAGATCCTCAGGCGGGAAGTCGCGGAGATGACCGCTTAGCGGCGGCGCTCTCCCCGGCTCATTTTCACGACGCCATGAGTTGTTTGAGGTCGAGTCCGACGCTGAAGACGTATTCCCTTAGGGCGACGCTGATGGCGGCCTCGGTGGATGTGGTGGAGCTGCGTTCGAGCTTGTCGCAGGCGTCGGCGCAGCCCATCGCTCTGAGCGCGTCGGCGAGGCCCGCCTGAAAGTCGGGCTGGCGGCCGACCTCGCCTGAGAACACGATCCGCTTCGGGTTCAGCACCGCGAACACGGCCTCGACGCCGAACGCCATCTTGGCGCCGGCCTTGGCGAAGGCCGCCCGGGCCGCGTCGTCGCCCTCCGTCGCCGCCCGCTCCAGCAGCTTGGCCTGCAGGGGCGTCGGCAGGTCGGCGTGGCCGAGCATGTCCACCACCGCATATCCGGTGGCCACCGTCTCCAGGCAGCCATGGCGGCCGCAGACGCAGGGCGTCTCGCAGCCCGGAACCGCGAGATGCGACAACGAGCCGAGCCCGTTCTCGCCCTCGGCGAAGAACCGGCCGTTGATGAAGGCGCTGACGCCCATGCCGAGGGCGCAGTTGATCAGGAAGATGTCCGAGGCGTCCTCGCGCCTGTTGATCTCGCCGCGCAGGATCGCGCTGGCCCGGTGCTCCACCCGGACCGGCAGGCCCAGCGCGTCGGCCAGCGTCTGGCGCACCGGCACGTCCCGCCAGCCGAGCGGGTTGGAGGTGACCAGCTCGTCGGGCGACGCGCTGGAGAGGCTGACCGAGACCGCGGCGGAGACGCCCGCGCCCAGCAGCCGCCCGCGATTGAAGTCGGCGTCATAGACCAGCGACTTGGCGCGCGAGGCCACCTCGGCGAGGAACGGCATCGGCGCGCTGAAGTCGATATCGTCGCAGGGCAGGGAGCTGATGACCTCGCCGCAGGCGTTGGCCAGCGTCACGTTGCGCCGGTTGGCGGTCATCGAGATCGCCAGCACATAGGCGCCTTCGGGATTGATGGCGAGCAGGGATTCGCGCCGGCCGACCCGCCCGGCGGCGGGGATCGGCTCTCCCTCGCGCAGGAAGCCGACGTCGAGCATCTCCCGCGTGATGCGCGAGATCGCCGCCGTGGTCAGGCCTGTCGCCTCCGCCAGCTGGCCCCGGCTCATCCCGTCGCCTTGGCCGAGAAGGTCGATCACCATCTCTCGATTCATCCGCCGCAACGACCCCGTCGAAAGGGTGCTTCTGGACGTTCCGGCGTCAGGCGTTGCTTGGGCGGATGGGTGAGATGGCGGGTGCTTGCTGCTCATCGTCTCAGTTGGTGTCGTCCTCGACGATCAGTTTGGAGAGATCGCTGGCGGCCTTTCTCAGGCGATCGAGATGCGAATACGCGTCTGAAAGCGGCAGGCGCGGGGTGGGCGCATGAAAAGCCAGGGTGGAGACCATCCGGTTCTGCGCGTCGAAGATCGGCACCGCCAACGCGACCATCGCTTCGATGAATTCCTCGTCATCCTGTGAGAAACCGGCCTTGCGGATCCGGTCGACTTCGTCCCGCAGCGCCGATTTATCGGTGATGGTCTTGTCCGTGAGCTTTTCAAGCTTGGTGTTTTCCAGCACCCGATCCAGACGGGAGTTCGTCATCGTGCTCAGATACAGCTTGCCGCTGGCGGTGCAGTGAAACGGCACGCGGCTGCCGACCGGCAGTTGGACCCGCAGCGGCCATTTGGTCTCGACCCGATCCAGATAGATCATGGCGTCACGATCTGGAATCGTCAGGTTGCAGGTCTCGCCGATATCCTCCGCCAGCCGGCTCATCACCGCCAGCCGCGCCGCGCGAATGCGGGTAGAGGATATGACGCTGATCGCCATTTTGCGCATGCGATGACCGGGGGAGTAAGAGCGGCCGTCATGTTCGCGCTGGAGATACCCTTCTTCCTCTAGGGTTGAAAACAACCGGTGAAGGGTTTGCTTCGGCAGGCCGAGATTCTGATTGATCTGAGTAGGGGTCGCGGGCACGCCGACGCGGGCGACCTCCTCCAGAACCAGGAGCAACCGTAGATTTGGCGCTGTCGTGCCCATAGTTCCCCGTACCAGTCTAATTGTCGCAGTTGCAATCGCGCCCGACAGGGCGGCGGCTCAAACGCGGGCGCTCAAAGAACGCAAGATACAAACAGATCTCTGACGGCGGTACTAAATATTGCGCCGCGTACTTTATCAACCGCCTACCAAAGACCTCGCCGCCGCCTGTCTCAGGCGGTCGGCGACCGCCTGTGCGCCCGCACAAGGCCCAAGCGCGTCAAACCGGTCAATTGACGGCGAGGCTTTTTAGACCGATCCACTATCAGCCCACGGCTGCGGCGAAGGCGCTGGGAGAGTCGGTGTTCGATCAAAAATACGAAAAATGGGACTTGAAGTCTCAATAATGGCGTGTTAGTTGTAATCCAACGGATGGAAGACCTGTGAGGCCGCGTGGGCGCGACACTTGTTCACCCCAGTGAGCAAAGCGTTGTGAGGGATGCTGGACTTGCTACTGATACAGAATCACAAGAACTAAAAATTAGCGGAGGAGATACGACGTGGAAGAAATTAATGCCGATTTCATCGTCGTTGGCGCCGGCTCTGCCGGCTGCGTGGTCGCGAATAGATTGAGCGCCGACCCGAGCAACAAAGTTGTATTACTCGAAGCGGGCGGTCGCGATTGGAACCCCTGGATTCATGTTCCGGTCGGCTATTTCAAAACGCTGCATAATCCCAACACTGATTGGAGCTACAAGTCTGAGCCCGATCCCGGCCTGAACGGGCGCAAGCTGGATTGGCCCCGCGGCAAGACGCTCGGCGGCTCCAGCTCGATCAACGGCCTGCTCTATGTGCGCGGCCAGAAAGAGGACTACGATCACTGGGCGCAGCTCGGCAACAAGGGCTGGAGCTTCGACGATGTTCTGCCGTTGTTCAAACGCTCCGAGACTCATGAGAACGGCGCGAGCGAACTTCACGGCGGCGACGGCGAGCTTCGGGTGTCGACCATCCGCGCCAAGAGCAAGATATCGGACGCGTTCATCGCGGCGGCCGAAGAAATGGGCGTGCCGTTCACCGAAGATTATAACGGGCACGATCAGGAGGGCGTCGGCTATTACCACCAGACCGCGCACAAGGGGCTGCGCTGCTCCAGCGCCAAGGCGTTCCTGAAGCCGGCGCGCGCGCGTCAGAATCTCGAAATCATCACCCACGCGCACACTGAGTCGCTGATCTTCGCCGACGACGGCTCCAAGCGCGTCGTGGGCGTGAAGTTTCTGCATAAGGGCACGCCGCGCGTCGTCAAATTGCGCGAGGGCGGCGAGGTGATCCTCTCAGCCGGCGCGATCGGGTCGCCGCAGATCCTGGAGCTGTCCGGAATTGGGCAGGGCGAGGTCCTGAGCAAGGCGGGCGTTCAACAGAAACATGAGCTGAAAGGCGTTGGCGAATGCCTGCAGGATCACCTTCAGATCCGTCTGGTCTATGAGGTGAACGTTCAGACGTTGAACGATGCGATCAACGGGTTCATCCCGCGGATGGGCATCGGCATTCAGTACGCGCTGTTCCGCAAGGGACCGATGAGCCTGGGCGCCAGTCAGGTCGCGATCTTCGCCAAGTCGATGGAAGGGCTCGAGACCCCGGACATCCAGTTCCACTTCCAGCCGCTGAGCGCGGACAAGCCGGGCATCGTGATGCATCCCTTCTCGGGCATCACCTCCTCGGTCTGTCAGCTCCGTCCGGAAAGCCGCGGGCATATCCACATCGACAGCCCGAACTCGCAGGATTATCCGAAGATCGTGCCGAACTACCTGTCGGCGACGGCGGATCAGCTCTGCGCGGTGCGGGGCGTCAAATTCGCCCGGGCGATGACGGAGACCAGCGCGCTGAAGCCGTTCATCGTGCGCGAACATGTGCCGGACAACAATCCGCAGACCGATGAAGAGTTGCTGGACACCGCGCGCAACTGCGCCCAGACGATCTATCACCCGACCAGCACCTGTAAGATGGGCAACGACCCGGACGCGGTGGTCGATGATCGGCTTCGGGTGCATGGCGTGGCGGGCCTGCGCGTGGCGGACGCGTCGATCATGCCGACGCTGATCAGCGGCAACACCAACGCCCCGGCGATCATGATCGGCGAAAAGGTCAGCGACATGATCCTGGAGGATCGTAAAGGCGGTTAAGCCTCGGAACGTCAGGCCGCCTCGCCAGCCAGCGCGCTTGCGAGGCGGTCAGCGGCGTCAATTGAAGGGATTGCGGACTTCGGCGATGGACATGCAAACAATCGAAGAATTGAAATTCATTCCATAACGAAGCATCGCAACGAATAATCTGAGAGTTGGGCGGCCGATTCCCATCTGCCGTAACCAGCCGAAAGAGCGCCGGAAGAAGCGCATTGCGGCTCGTCGTATCGCTCGACAGCCAATGAACGGAGGGAAACGAACCAAATAGAAATTGCCGACATGGGCGTCCGCATTCGCAACTCGAAAGCGACTGCAAAGACCCGGCGCTCAGGTTGCAAAGCTGTTCGCAGCATGTGGCTCTATCGCGCATTGCTCTCGCGCGAGAAATGTCGCCCCATATCGAACCTGAAGCAAACCAATAAGATTCACGCTGCTTAGGAGATCTACCGATGAAAATGACGACGGAAGAAGCCTTCATCAAGGTGCTTCAGATGCATGGCATCGAGCATGGCTTCGGAATTATCGGCTCTGCCATGATGCCGATTTCAGACCTGTTCCCTGCCGCTGGCATCAAATTCTGGGATTGCGCGCACGAAGTGAACGCCGGCATGAGCGCCGACGGCTACACCCGCTCGACCGGCAAAATGTGCATGTCGATCTCGCAGAACGGCCCGGGCATCACCAACATGGTGACCCCGATCATCACCGCTTACTGGAACCACACCCGATGCTGCTGGTGACGCCGCAGGCCGCCAACAAGACCATCGGTCAGGGCGGTTTCCAGGAAATGCAGCAGATGAACGTCTTCAAGGACTGCGTCTGCTACCAGGAAGAGGTCCGCGATCCTCGCCGTATGGCCGAGGTCCTGAACCGCGTGATCCTGAAAGCCTGGCGCGGCTCCGCTCCGGCGCAGATCAACATCCCGCGCGACTACTGGACGCAGGTCGTCGACATCGAGCTGCCGCAGATCGTGCGCATCGAGCATCCTCCGGGCGATCCCGACGCGATCAAAGAGGCCGCCGACCTGCTGTCGAACGCCAAGTTCCCGGTCATCCTGAACGGCGCCGGCGTGGTGCTGTCGGGCGCGATCCCGGCGGCCGCGGCTCTGGCCGAGCGTCTGTCTTCGCCGGTGTGCTGTAACTACCAGCACAACGACGCCTTCACCGGTTCGCACCCGCTGCATTGCGGCCCGCTGGGCTATAACGGCTCGAAGGCCGGTATGGAGATGATCTCCAAGGCAGATGTCGTGCTCGCTCTCGGCACGCGTCTGAACCCGTTCTCGTCGCTGCCGGCCTACCAGACCGAATACTGGCCGAACGACGCGAAGATCATCCAGGTGGACATCAACGCGGATCGCATTGGTCTGACGAAGAAGGTCGCCGTCGGCATCCAGGGCGACGCCCGCCGGGTGGCCGAGCAGCTGCTCGCCAACCTGTCGGAATCCGCTGGCGACGCCGGTCGGGCCGAACGCGAGGCGGCGTGTGCGCAGGCCAAGTCGGCCTGGGCGCAGAAGCTGTCTGAGATGGAGCATGAGGACGACGATCCGGGCATCACCTGGAACGCCCGCGCTCGTGAGCGTGAGCCGAACAAGATGAGCCCGCGTCAAGCCTGGCGCGCCATCATGGCCGGCCTGCCTGAGGACGTCATCACCAGCTCGGACATCGGCAACAACTGCGCCATCGGCAACGCCTATCCGTCGTTCGAGAAGCCGCGGAAATACATGTCGCCGGGCCTCTTTGGTCCTTGCGGCTACGGCCTTCCGTCGATCCTGGGCGCCAAGATCGGCAACCCGGACACGCCTGTGGTGGGCTTCGCCGGCGACGGCGCCTTCGGCATCTCGATGAACGAGATGACCGCTTGTGGCCGGAACGACTGGCCGCCGATCACCATGGTCGTCTTCCGCAACTACCAGTGGGGCGCTGAGAAGCGTAACACGACGCTCTGGTTCGACGACAACTTCGTCGGCACCGAGCTGAATCTGGGCGTGAACTACGCCAAGATTGCGGAAGCTTGCGGCCTTGAGGGCATTCAGGCCACCACGCCTGAGGAAGTCACCGCCGCGATCACCAAGGCGGTCGACGATCAGATGAACAACGGCAAGACCACGTTCATCGAGGTTGTCCTCAACCAGGAGCTGGGCGAGCCGTTCCGCCGCGACGCGATGACCAAACCGGTCGCGGTCGCCGGCATCAGCAAGGACGACATGGTTCTGCAGAACCCGCGCGTCTAAGCTAAGAAAGAACGGGGAGGCGCACGCGCCTCCCCGACTCCGTTTCACGACAAGGCAAGGGGGTCCTGGTGTCGGTTCTCGAGGATATTTGCGAAACGTCCAGATCGGCGTCTCCGCGTATTTCGCTTGCTGAGGGCGACGACCCCCGCATCGTGGAGGCCGCGCTGAAAGCGACCCGCGACGGCGTCGCGAAAGTTCAACTCGTCGGCCCCGCGCAGGCGATTCAGGATCAACTGGCCGGGCAGGACGGCGCCGACGGGATCGACGTGATCGATCCGGCGACTTCGCCCAAGCTGGATGAATACGCCAACGTCTATTTCGAGCTTCGCAAACACAAGGGTGTGGACGAGGCCGCGGCGCGCGAGGCGATGAGCGGTCAGCTCGGCCACGCCGCGATGATGGTGCGTCAGGGCGATTCCGACGGCACGATCGGCGGCGCGGTGGCGACCACGGCCGATACGGTGCGCACGGCGTTGCAGGTGATCGGTAAATCACCGGACGCGGATGTCGTCTCAAGCTGTTTTCTGATGTTGTTGGGAGAGCCCTATAACAGCCCGGTGGTGTTCGCCGATTGCGGCCTGATCCTGCAGCCGAACTCCGCCGAGCTCGCCAGCATCGCGATCGCGTCGGCGGCGTCGCTGAAGACTTTCGCCGGCGTCGAGCCGCGCGTGGCGATGCTGTCCTTCTCCACCATGGGCAGCGTTCCGGCGAAAGCGCATGAATCGATCAACCGGATCCGCGAGGCGGTTTCGCTGGTCAAGGAGCGCGCGCCCGATCTGAACGTCGATGGCGAAATGCAGTTCGACGCCGCGATCGTGCCGGCGGTTGGCGGAAAGAAAGCCCCGGATTCAGACGTGGCGGGGCAGGCGAACGTCTTCGTCTTCCCGAGCCTCAGCGCGGGCAATATCGGCTATAAGATCGCACAGAGACTGGGCGGCGCGGTTGCGCTCGGCCCGATTCTTCAGGGTCTGGCCAGGCCGGCCAACGACCTGTCGCGCGGATGCAGCGCGGACGATGTTTATCAAATGATCGCAATAACAGGCGCGCAGGCCGCGGCGCAAAAACAGGGGGAGGCAGGCTGACATGGGCCACCAACCGAAAATCGATCTGAACGCAAAGGTCGGCGATCACGTCGCCAAGACCACGTGCTATATGTGCGCCTGCCGTTGCGGCATCAACGTGCATATTCGCGACGGCAAGGTCCGGTATATCGAGGGCAATCGCGACCACCCCGTGAACAAGGGCGTGCTCTGCGGCAAGGGCTCGGCCGGGATCATGCAGCATTACTCCCCTGCGCGCCTGCATGCGCCGATGAAGCGCGTCGGACCGCGTGGATCGGGCGAGTTTGAAGAGATCTCCTGGGAAGAGGCGTTCGACATCGCCACCAAGTGGCTGGGCGATGTCCGTCACAGCGAGCCCAAGAAGCTGGCTTTCTTCACCGGGCGCGATCAGAGCCAGTCGCTGACCGGTCTTTGGGCGATGCAGTTCGGCACCCCCAATTTCGCGGCCCATGGCGGTTTTTGCTCGGTGAATATGGCGGCGGGCGGGCTCTACACGTTCGGCGGCGCGTTCTGGGAGTTTGGCGATCCCGATTGGGAGCACACCAAGTATTTCATGCTGTTCGGCGTCGCGGAGGATCACGCCTCCAACCCGATCAAGATCGGCATGGGTAAGATCAAAAATCGCGGCGCGAAAGTGGTTTCGGTCAACCCGATCCGGACCGGCTATAACGCGATCGCAGACGAATGGGTCGGCCTGCGGCCGGGCACGGACGGCCTGTTCGTCGGCGCCCTGATCCATGAGCTGTTCCGCAATCAGACGATCGATCTCGACTATCTGGTGCGCTACACGAATTCGCCGTGGCTGGTGATTCAGGATCCGGGCGCGGCGGATGACGGCCTGTTCGCGCGCGATGAGAACGGCGATCCGCTGGTCTATGACAACGCATCGGGCGGTCTGGTCAACGGCAAGCTGCCGGACATTCAGGCGAGCTTGACCGGCACGCGCACCCTGGCCGATGGACGCACAGCGCGCACGGTGTTCGAGCTGATGGCCGAGCGCTATTTGAGCAACGAGTTCAGCCCGGAAGCGGTGGCTGAGCGGACCGGCGTCGAGCCCGAGCAGATGCGCAGCATCGCCGCCGAGCTGGCCCATGTGGCGTTCAAGGAAGAGATCGTCATCGAGCAGGAGTGGACCGATTGGGCGGGCCGCAAACAAGACAAGATGATCGGCCGTCCGGTCTCGATGCACGCGATGCGCGGCATCTCGGCCCATTCCAACGGCTTCCAGACCTGCCGGATGATCCATGTTCTGCAGATCCTGCTGGGCACGATCGATTGCCCGGGAGGGTTCCGCTACAAGCCGCCATATCCGAAACTGTCGCCGCCCTGGCTGCTGCCCCATGGCGCGCCGCAAGACATCAAGCCGGACGAGCCGCTGGGCGGACCGCATCTCGGCTTCCCGCTCGGCCCGCAGCATCTGCTGCTGGAGGGCGACCAGCCTGCGCGGATCGACAAGGGCTTCAGTTGGGATGCGCCGATGTCGGCCCACGGGCTGATGCATATGGTTATCAACAACGCCGGCAAGAAGGACCCTTACGGGATCGACGTGTTGTTCATGTACATGGCCAACATGGCGTGGAATTCGTCGATGAACACGCCGGGCACGCTGGAGCATCTGACCGCGAAGGATGAGAATGGCGACTATGTCATTCCAAAGTTCATCTATGCGGACGCCTATTATTCAGAGACGGTGCCTTACGCCGATCTGGTTCTGCCGGACACCACCTATCTGGAGCGCTGGGACTGCATCTCGCTGCTGGATCGCCCAATTTCCGAGCCGGACATGGCGGCGGATTCCATCCGTCACCCGGTGGTCAAACCGGATCGCGACGTGCGCGGGTTCCAGGAGGTTCTGATCGAGCTTGGCGCGCGTCTTGGCCTGCCGGCCTTCAGCAACGAAGACGGTTCCGCCAAATATCCCGGCGGGTACGCCGATTACATCGTGAACCATGAGCGTAAACCGGGCCTCGGGCCGCTCGCAGGTTACCGCGGCAAGGACGGGTCCGAAACCGGGCGCGGCGAGCCGAACCCGGAGCAGCTGGACCGCTATATCGAGAACGGCGCGTTTTTCGCGCATCATCTGAAACCGGAGCAACGCTACTACAAGCACGCCAATCTCGACTACCTGAACTGGGCGGTTGAGATGGGCTTCAGGACCGTCAACTATCCGACGATCTTCCAGCTCTATTGCGAGCCGATTCAGGCGTTCCGGCTGGCCGCCGAGGGGCATGGCGACGTGCAGCCCCCGGATGACGATCACCGCCAGCGGATTCTGAAATACTTCGATCCTCTGCCGAACTGGTACGAGCCGATCGAACAGACTATGGTCGATCAGGAGAAGTATCCGCTGCAGGCGCTGACCCAGCGTCCGATGCACATGTACCACTCCTGGGGCAGCCAGAACGCGTGGCTGCGGCAGATCACGGCGGCGAACCGGCTCTATATCCATCGCTCGCAGGGGACGAAGATCGGCGTCTCGGACGATGATTGGGTCTGGGTGAAATCGCATCAGGGCCGGGTCAAATGTCAGGTCCGACTGATGGACGGCGTCAACAAGGACACGGTCTGGACCTGGAACGCGATCGGCAAACGCCGCGGCGCCTGGGGGCTCAGCGACGATGCGCCGGAATCCAATCAGGGCTTCCTGTTGAACCATCTGATTTCGGAGCTGTTGCCCGAAGGCGGCGGCGGCTACCGCTACTCCAACTCGGATCCGATCACCGGGCAGGCCGCCTGGTTCGATCTGAGGGTGTCGATTGAGAAGGCCGACGGGGCCGGGCAGACCGAGCCGTTCTTTGAGCCGGTCGGCGCCAGCACGCAGAAGGCATCGCCAAAGAAAGTCGCCTATGGCGCTGAGTTCAGGAGCAAAGCGAAATGACCACTTTGCCGACAAGCACAAAGAAGAAACTGGGTCTGGTCATCGACCTCGACATCTGTGTGGGCTGTCAGGCCTGCGCGACCAGCTGTAAGGAATGGAACACCGGCGGCTACAGCGCGCCATTGTCGGATCACGACGCCTATGGCGGCGATCCGTCAGGCGCGTGGCTGAACCGGATCCACTCCTTCGAGGTCACCGAGTCGGCGCAGCCGAAAACGGTGCATTTCCCGCGGTCCTGCCTGCATTGTGAAGAGCCGGATTGCGTGACGGTGTGCCCGACCGGCGCGTCCTACAAGCGCGAAGAGGACGGCATCGTTCTGGTCAATCCGGACACCTGTATCGGCTGCAAGCTGTGTTCCTGGGCCTGTCCCTACGGCGCGCGCGAATACGATTACGACCATGGCGTGATGAAGAAATGCACGCTCTGCGTCGACCGGATCTATAACGACACGATCCCCGAGGAAGACCGCATTCCGGCCTGCGTGCGCGCATGTCCTACCGGGGCGCGCGCCTTTGGCGATCTCGGCGATCCGAACAGCGACGTGTCGAAGCACGTCAAGGAGCGCGACGGCTATAACTTGCTGGACGAGTTTGGCTACAAGCCGGTCAACAAGTACCTTCCGCCAAAAATCAACACGGTTGAGAACGCCCCGGCGCCCGCCGCCGCCGCTGACTCCGCCGACGCGGTGTCGACCGGCGCCGCAATTGAGAAACTCTTCGCCTGGGCCGACAGGGCTCTGTCTCGTTAAGGAGCGCTGAGATGCATCCGGCATATTCCGTCATCATATTCACCACATCCTCGGGCGCGGGCTATGGTCTGCTGTTCTGGCTGTCGCTGGGCCATGCTTTCGGCATGCTGCCCGATAGCCGCTGGCTGGTTCTGATCGGCCTCATCCTCGCCCTTGCGCTGATCACCGTCGGCCTGATCGCCTCGACGCTGCATCTTGGCCATCCGGAGCGGGCGGTCGGCGCGTTTTCGCAATGGCGGTCGTCCTGGCTGTCGCGGGAGGGCGTAGCCGCTGTGGCCACCTACATGCCGTCGGGCCTGCTGGCGCTGATGATGCTGCTCGGCATTGAATCGGCGCTGGAGCCGATTCTGGCGTTGCTTTCCGCCGTCGGCGCGGTCGTCACCGTCTATTGCACCGGCATGATCTATGGATCGCTACGCACGATCCGTCAGTGGAGCAATTCTCTGACGCCGATCGTCTATCTGTCTCTGGCCGCCGCCACCGGTTCGCTGCTGCTGGCCGCGCTCACCGGTATATTTGGCTATGGGCCGGTTTGGATCGCGGTGGTCGTGGTCGCCTGTTTCGGCGCGGCCGGGTTCGTCAAAATGACCTACTGGCGCCAGATCGACGCCGATCCGGGGCAGTACACAGCGGAAATGGCGACTGGTCTGGGCCGCAATGGCGGCACCGTCCGCCCGCTCGACCCGCCGCACACCCGCCCGAATTTCGTCATGCGCGAGATGGGCTATCAGGTGGCGCGGGACCATGCGATGAAATTGCGGCAACTTACGCTGGCCACGCTGTTCGCGGCGCCGCTGGCGATCGGCGTTCTCTGCCTGATCATGAGCAGCGGGATCACGTTTTTCTATCTGCTCGCCGCGATCGCCGCGGGCGTTGGCGTCGTGACCGAGCGCTGGCTGTTCTTCGCCGAGGCGGAGCATGTCTCGCAGCTGTTCTACGGCGCTGCGCGCGCCTGATCCGCATCACGCCGCCGGGTTCGGCGGTAGACGACAAGAGAAGGCCCTCGCGATTTGCGGGGGCCTTTTTCGTTTCGTTGCGCAGTGGGACAAGCGTTGGTCGCGCGGGGGTTGGTCAGCTCAAGTATTTGTTGAACCAATCAATGGTGCGCGACCACGCGAGATTGGCGGCGGCCTCGTCGTAGCGCGGCGTCGAGTCGTTGTGAAAGCCGTGATTCACATCCGGATAGATATGCGCCTCATAGGTCTTACCATGCTCTTTGAGCGCCGCCTCATAGGCTGGCCAGCCTTCATTGATCCGCTTGTCCAGCCCGGCGAATTGCAGCAATAGCGGCGCTTCGATCCGGGGGACGTCCTCCGCCTTCGCCTGCCGGCCATAGAACGGCACAGACGCGGCGAGCTCCGGATAGGCGACCGCCAGCGCGTTGCAGACGCCGCCGCCGTAACAGAACCCGACCGCGCCCACCTTGCCGGAAGAATCCTCGCGGTTCAGCAGATGCTCAAAGCCGGCGAAGAAGTCATTCATCAGTTTCTCGCGGTCCACGGTCTTTTGCAGCGCGCGTCCATCGGCATCATTGCCGGGATAGCCGCCGACCGAGGTCAGCCCGTCCGGCGCCAACGCCATGAATCCGGCTTTCGCCACGCGGCGCGCCACGTCCTTGATGTACGGATTAAGCCCCCGGTTCTCATGCACCACCAACACGGCCGGAATTTTCCCTGTGGCGCCAGAGGGACGCACCAGATAGCCGCGCACATCGCCATGCCCGTTGGGCGACGGATAATTGATATAAGTCGGCGTGATGTCCGGGTCGTTGAACGAGACCTGCTCGGCCAACGCGTAGTTCGGGCTGAGCATGTCGAGAAGCGCGACGGCGGTCAGGCCGCCGACGGCCCATTTCGCCGATCGGTCGAGAAACTCCCGCTTGGTGATTTTGCCATGGGCGTAGAAGTCGTAGAGATCCAGCAGTTCCTGATCAAAGTCTTTCGCGGTCATTCGGGTCATCGCTGAGAATCCTCCTTCGGATGAACGGGGCGGCGGCTCCACCTTAAGCTGTCATGACATTTGGAGCGATTCCAAGGCGTGTCGACGTTGACAACCCCGTGAACGGACGCGGCGGACCTCCCACGACCCCTCGCGGTCAGGTGGGGAAGCGGACTGTCATGCGCGCCGCACCCGTTCAAATTCGCTTGCGGCGCTGATTTGAGACATTGCAGCGATGGGTATTAGTGATTAGGTGACTGCGCTTGAACGAGACCGGCCAGTTTTTTGCGACTGGATCGACCGAAGGATCAGGAGATTCGACCGTGACCGCGCAAACAGAGATCGCGCCCGCCGCAGAGACATCGCACCCCGATGGTCAGACCGTGCTTGAGGTGAAGCACTGGGACGATCGGCTGTTTTCCTTCTCTACGACGCGACCGCGCAGCCTGCGATTCCGCTCCGGCGAGTTCGTGATGATCGGCCTGGTCGGCGACAATGGCAAACCGCTGCTGCGCGCCTATTCGATCGCGTCGCCAATGTGGGATGAGAAACTGGATTTCTATTCCATCAAGGTGCCGGACGGGCCGCTGACCTCGCGCCTGCAGAACATCAAACCGGGCGATGAGGTGATCGTGAAGCCGAAGCCGGTGGGAACATTGGTGCTCGATGCGCTGATCCCCGGAAAGCGGCTTTGGATGCTGTCCACCGGGACGGGCGTGGCGCCCTTCGCCAGCCTGATGCGCGACCCGGAGACCTATGAGAAATTCGACAAGGTGATTCTGACGCAGACCTGCCGCAAGGTCAGCGAGCTTCAATACGGCGCCAAGCTGGCCGAAGAAGTGATGGAAGATCCGCTGGTGGGCGAGGAGGCGACGGAGAAATTCATCCGTTACGCCACGACCACGCGGGAGGAGTCGCCGAAGATGGGCCGGATCACCGATCTGATCGAGTCCGGCAAGCTGTTCGAAGACCTTGGGCTGCCGCCGCTGGATCCCGAGTTCGACCGGGTGATGATCTGCGGCTCGATGGGCCTGAACCTCGACGTCAAGGCGATCCTGGAGAAGGCGGGCTTCACGGAAGGCGCCAACAGCCGTCCGGCGGAGTTTGTGCTGGAGAAAGCCTTCGTCGGCTAAGTACGTTCTCGGCCCGAACAATCGACGCAGCGCCGATCCTAAGGGCGGCGCGCGTCAAATCCTCAATTCGCGTCTGGCAGCGACGTTTTGTCGTCGCTGATCCATTCGCCGTTTGGACAGTGCGCCAAGCGGTCGTCTCGCCTGCCGGAGTGCGCGCGAAACCCGTGCAGATCCCATCTGAAACGGCAAAATTAACCTTCAAATTGGTTCCCGTGGTACACTTGGGCGTTAGGGTCGCCCCCTGGCTGGTTGATCAAGGTCAAGGATGCTTCTGATCACCGCCTGTACGATCATTCGATCGTGAAGCGCGTACTGAAAGAAGAAGCGCAATGACATCCATGGAACAGTCTTCAAGCTCGCCAGAATCCAGCCGGACCAAGGAAGTGACGTCCTTCCTGTTCCTCACCGTCGTGTTGGCGCCGGCCCTGGCCGTGGGCCTCGTCGGAGGCCTCGGATTCGCCATCTGGATTTTTCAGATCATCGCCGGGCCTCCGGGTCCGCCCGCGCTCTGAGCGGCGCCATGTCCACAAGTATTTCCAGACGGAAGTTCCTCGGCGGCGGCGAGTTCGTCGAGGGCGAGGCGGCCGTCGCCGCGATCGCAGAGAGCTGTTTCGCGGCGCGGGGCGTCTATTGCCGGTCTTGCGCGGATGTCTGCGACCAGCGGGCGATCCGGATCGCGCCACTGACCGGTGGGCGGGCGCAGGTCAAAATAGACGCCGATCTATGCTCCGCCTGCGGTGAATGCGCGGAGATCTGTCCTGCTTCAGCGATTTCAACACCTCGCGCGGCCAGCGCCAGCGCAAAGGAGGGGAGATATGTGTAGTCTCGATACCGAATGCCGCGTCATTTCCAGTGTGATCGTTCAGACGCGGCCCCAGGCGCTGGCCTCAATCTCGCGGGGCATAGAGGCGCTTCCGGGGGCAGAGATTCACGGCGACGATCCGGTCGGCAAGCTGATCGTCGTCACCGACACCGAGGACGACGCCTCGGTCACAACCATCATGAACAAAATCGGCGCGATGGCGGGCGTGTTGAGCGTCAACCTCGTTTTCCATCACAACGAGTCCGCGCCGGCCGATGATTATAATGGGTCCTGGAGGGGATAACCGATGTTAGATAAAAAGATTTCCCGGCGCGACGCGCTGAAAGCGAAGGCCGCCGGAATCGCGGCGGCCGTGGCGGGCGTCTCGTTGCCCGCGAGCGCGCAAAATCTCGTCACCGAAGCGACCGAGACAGAGTTGAAATGGTCAAAGGCGGCCTGCCGGTTCTGTGGCACCGGCTGTTCGGTGATGGTGGCGACCAAGGACGACAAGATCGTCGCGACCCATGGCGACGTTCTGTCCCCCGTGAACAAGGGCCTCAATTGCATCAAGGGCTATTTCCTCTCGAAGATCATGTACGGCAAGGACCGGCTGACCCAGCCGCTGCTGCGCATGAAGGACGGCAAGTTCGACAAGGAAGGCGAATTCACGCCCATCACCTGGGACGAAGCCTTCGACATCATGGCTGAGAAGTGGAAGGGCGCGCTGAAGGCGAAAGGCCCGACCTCCGTCGGCATGTTCGGCTCCGGCCAATGGACCGTGCATGAGGGCTATGCGGCGGCGAAGCTCTACAAGGCCGGGTTCCGCTCGAACAATATCGATCCGAACGCGCGGCACTGCATGGCCTCGGCCGTCGGCGGCTTCATGCGCACATTCGGCATTGATGAGCCGATGGGCTGCTATGACGACATGGAGCACGCGGACGCGTTCGTGCTCTGGGGATCGAACATGGCGGAGATGCATCCGATCCTCTGGACCCGGATCACCGATCGCCGGTTGGCGGCGCCACATGTCAAAGTGGCTGTGCTTTCAACGTTTGAGCATCGCAGCTTCGATCTGGCCGACATTCCAATGGTGTTCACGCCGCAGACCGATCTGGCGATCCTGAACTACATCGCCAATTACATCATCCAGAATGGCGCTGTGAACGAAGAGTTCGTGAACAAGCACACCGTCTTCAAGCGTGGGAACACCGACATTGGCTACGGCCTGCGTCCGGACCATCCGCTGGAGAAAGCGGCGGCGAATGCGGACAAGGCCGGCGGCTCCACCGACATCACCTTCGAGGAATACGCCGAGTTCGTCAGCGAATACACGCTCGACAAGACGCATGAGATGTCCGGCGTGCCGAAGAACCGGCTGGAAGAATTGGCGAAGCTCTACGCCGACCCCAACACCAAAGTCATGTCGCTCTGGACGATGGGGTTCAATCAGCACACGCGCGGCGTCTGGGCGAACAACCTCGTCTACAACATTCACCTTCTGACCGGGAAGATCTCAGAGCCGGGCAACTCGCCCTTCTCGCTGACTGGTCAGCCGTCGGCCTGCGGCACCGCGCGCGAAGTGGGTACATTCGCCCATCGCCTGCCCGCCGACATGGTGGTGGCGAATGAAAAGCACCGTGAAATCGCCGAGAAGATCTGGAAACTGCCGCAAGGCACGATCCCGCCCAAACCGGGTTTTCACGCCGTGTTGCAAAACCGGATGCTGAAGGACGGCGTGCTGAACGCCTATTGGGTTCAGGTGAACAACAATATGCAGGCGGCGGCCAACCTGAATGAGGAAACCTATCCAGGCTATCGCAATCCGGAAAACTTCATCGTCGTGTCTGACGCTTACCCGACGGTGACGGCGCAGGCCGCCGATCTGGTGCTTCCGACCGCGATGTGGGTCGAAAAAGAGGGGACTTACGGCAACGCGGAGCGGCGCACCCAGGCCTGGTATCAGATGACGACGCCGCCGGGCGAGGCGAAATCCGATCTCTGGCAGTTGATGGAGTTCTCCAAGCGCTTCGCGATCGAGGATGTCTGGCCGGAAGAGCTGCTGGCCAAGATGCCCGAATACCGGGGCAAGAGCCTCTATGACGTGCTCTATCGCAACGGTCAGGTCGATGAGTTCGGATTGGACGACACCAACAAGGACTACGCCAACGACGATTCCGAGCATTTCGGCTTCTACATTCACAAGGGTCTGTTCGAGGAATACGCTGCATTCGGACGCGGCAAGGCCCATGATCTCGCTCCTTATGACGTCTATCATGAGACGCGTGGACTGCGCTGGCCGGTGGTCGACGGCAAAGAGACGCTATGGCGGTTCCGCGAAGGCTATGATCCCTATGTGCCCGAGGGAGAGGGCGTGCGCTTTTACGGCCACAAGGACGGCAAGGCGCGGATCTTCGCGCTGCCTTTCGAGCCTGCGGCCGAAAGCCCGGATGAGGAATATCCGCTCTGGCTGTCGACCGGTCGGGTGCTGGAGCACTGGCATTCGGGGTCGATGACCCAGCGCGTGCCGGAGCTCTTCAAGGCCTTCCCCGACGCGGTCTGCTTCATGCATCCCGACGACGCGGAGGCGATGGGCTTCCGGCGCGGCGACGAGGTTCTGGTTCAGTCCCGCCGTGGAGAGATCCGCACGCGGGTGGAGACCAAGGGGCGCAACAAGCCGCCGCAAGGGCTGGTCTTCGTGCCGTGGTTCGACTCCCGGCAATTGATCAACAAGGTCACGCTGGACGCCACGGATCCGCTGTCGAAAGAGACAGATTACAAGAAGTGCGCCGTGCGCGTGGTCAAGGCCTAAGGGGGGATCGGGTTATGAACATCATCAAAATACTCGCCCCAGCGCTGGCCATCGGCGTCTTCGTCGGAGCGGCCGTCGCGGCCGAACCGATCGCCACGATGCGCGGGGCCACGGAGATCCCGGAGCAGGGCGAGCCGCCGCGCATGACCGATTGGAATAACTCGGACAAGCGCCAGGTGCGGAACTATCCCGAGCAGCCGCCGATCATCCCGCACAAGGTCGACGGGTATCAGGTGGACCTGAACTCGAACAAATGCCTCTCGTGCCATGCGCGCTCGCGCACCGGCGAGAGCGGCGCGCCGATGGTCTCGATCACACATTTCATGGATCGCGACGCGCAGTTCCGGGCCTCGGTCTCTCCCCGCCGGTATTTCTGCAACCAGTGTCACGTGCCGCAACGCCAAGTGGAGCCTTTGGTCGAGAACGATTTCGTGGATGTTGACACGCTCCTCGACGCCAAGAAGGCGGAGTGACCGGCGATGTTGAACATGATCAAGAGCTATTGGCGGGTGTTTCGATCACCCGCCGCCCATATCAGTCTGGGGGTGCTGACCCTTGGCGGCTTTGTCGCCGGGGTCATGTTCTGGGGCGGGTTCAACACCGCGCTTGAATACACCAACACGGAGAAATTCTGCGTCGGTTGTCATGAGATGCGGGATAACGTTTTCGCCGAGTTGAAGACCACGGTGCACTATTCCAACGCCTCCGGCGTGCGCGCGACGTGCCCGGATTGTCACGTGCCGCATGAATGGACCCACAAGATCGCGCGGAAAATGCAGGCTTCGAAAGAAGTCTGGGGCAAGATCTTCGGCACGATCAGCACGCGGGAGAAATTCCTGGAGAAGAGGCTCGATCTCGCCCAGCACGAATGGGCGCGTCTGTCGGCGAACAACTCGCTGGAATGCCGCAACTGTCACTCGGCGGATTCGATGGATGCGACCAAGCAGAGCCTGCGCGCGCAAGAGGCGCATGCGGAGTTTCTGCTGACCGGACAGAAGACTTGCATCGATTGCCACAAGGGCATCGCGCATGAACTGCCGGATATGTCGAGCGTGCCGGGCTGGCAATAGGCCGAAGCTCGCTCAACCAATCTGTCTCCGCGCGAGCGGCGGACGATCAAGGCGCTTCCCCTTAGGGGAGCGCCTTTTGCGTTGGAGCGCCGTTTATGTGCGCCCAATCCCGTTGACCAAGTGGGTGTCGTTGATCCCGGCGTCTATCCGTGTCGTCAACGAGGCTCTTCGCAAGCGGCAGGCGCTCGCAAATGAAAAGGCGCCCCCGGTCCGGGAGCGCCTCGATCTTTGGTGCGCGTCGCCCAAGGGCCGCCGCTCTCCGCCGCGGCCCGTGTCGCGTTACGTCAGTTTCGGCAACAGGCTGTCCATCGACGCCTTGGCGTCGCCATAGAACATGCGGGTGTTCTCTTTGTAGAACAGCGGGTTTTCGATGCCGGAATAGCCCGTGCCCTGTCCACGCTTGGAGACGAAGACCTGCTTGGCCTTCCAGCATTCGAGCACCGGCATGCCGGCGATCGGGCTGTTGGGATCTTCCTGAGCGGCAGGGTTCACGATGTCGTTGGAGCCGATCACGATGGCGACGTCCGTCGAGGGGAAGTCCTCGTTGATCTCGTCCATCTCCATCACGATGTCATAGGGCACCTTCGCCTCGGCCAAGAGCACGTTCATATGCCCTGGCAGACGGCCCGCGACCGGGTGGATCGCGAAGCGGACATTCTTGCCCTTGTCGCGCAGCCGCTTGGTGAGTTCGCTGACGCTCTGCTGCGCCTGCGCCACCGCCATGCCGTAGCCCGGGATGATGATGACGCTGTCGGCGTCGTTCAGCGCCTGAGCCACGCCGTCGGCGTCGATGGCGACCTGCTCGCCCTCGATCTCCATCGCCGGGCCGGAGTCGCCGCCAAACCCGCCGAGGATGACGCTGACGAAGTTCCGGTTCATCGCCTTACACATGATGTAAGAGAGAATCGCGCCCGAGGAGCCGACCAGCGCGCCGACCACGATCAGCAGATCGTTGCCGAGGCTGAAGCCGATCGCCGCCGCCGCCCAGCCGGAATAGCTGTTCAGCATGGAGACCACGACCGGCATGTCCGCGCCGCCGATGCCGAGGATCAGGTGGTAACCGATGAAGAAGGCCAGCAGCGTCATGACGATCAGGGCGCCGATGCCCGCATCGTTGAAATACATGATGCCAAGAACGGCCGAGAGGCCCGCCGCGCCGGCGTTGAGCATGTGCCCGCCCGGCAGTTTCTTCGCCGCCGAATTCACCTTGCCCGACAGTTTGCCGAAAGCGATGACCGAGCCGGTGAAGGTCACGGCGCCGATGAAGACGCCGAGGAAGACTTCGATCCGCAGGATCATCTGCTCCGCTTCGGTTTTCTTGGCCAGAAGCGCGGCGAAACCTTCGAGGCCCTTGCGCGCGGTCTCGTCCATCGCCAGAACGCGGCTCAGTTCGATATCGGCGTTGAAGCCGACGAACACCGCCGCCAGACCGACCAGAGAGTGCATCGCCGCGACAAGCTGCGGCATCTCGGTCATCTGGACCTTCTGGGCCACGTAATAGCCGATGACGCCGCCGGCGGCGATCAGCACGATCGAGAGCCACCACAGGCCAGAGCCCGGCCCGACCAGCGTCGCCAGCACCGCTAGGGCCATGCCGAAAATGCCGTACCAGACCGCGCGTTTGGCGCTTTCCTGGCCGCTCAGTCCTCCGAGCGACAGGATGAATAGAACAGCCGCAATGACATAGGCGGCGGTCGTGAAGCCAATTTCCATGATCCCGGCCCCCTTAAGATTTCTGGAACATGGCGAGCATGCGCCGGGTTACGAGGAAGCCGCCGAAGATATTGATCCCGGCCATGAAGACGGACAGCGCCGCAAGCACGACCACAAGGCCGGAGCCCGATCCGATCTGCATCAGCGCCCCGAGAATGATGATCGACGAGATCGCGTTGGTGACCGCCATCAGCGGCGTATGCAGCGCGTGGCTGACGTTCCAGATCACTTGGAAGCCGATGAACACCGAGAGCACGAAGACGATGAAATGCTGCATGAAGCTGGCCGGCGCGAACGCGCCCACCAACAGCAGGATCGCCGCGCCGCTGGTCAGCAGGATCGCCTGCTGCTTGGTCTGCGCCTTGAACGCCGCGATCTCCTGCGCGCGTTTCTCCTCCGGCGTCAGCTCCTTGACCTCGGGCTTTTTCTGCGCCGCGATCGCCTTCACCTTGGGCGGCGGCGGCGGGAACGTGACCTCGCCACCATGGGCGACGGTCGCGCCACGGATGACGTCGTCCTCCATGTCATGATTGACCACGCCGTCTTTCTCGGGCGTCAGGTCGGACATCATGTGGCGGATGTTGTTCGAATAGAGCGTCGAGGATTGCGTCGCCATCCGGCTCGGGAAATCCGTGTAGCCGATGATCGTGACGCCGTTCTTGGTCACGATCTTCTCGTCCATTTTGGTCAGCTTGCAGTTGCCGCCGCGCTCGGCGGCCAGATCGACGATCACCGAACCCGGCTTCATGGCCTCGACCATGTCCTCGGTCCAGAGCTCCGGCGCTTCGCGGTTCGGGATCAACGCCGTGGTGATGACGATGTCCACTTCCGGCGCCAGTTCGCGGAATTTCGCCAACTGAGCGGCGTGGAATTCAGGGCTGGAGACTGCAGCGTATCCGCCGGTGGCGGCGCCGTCCTGCTGCTCTTCCTCGAAATCGAGGAACACGAACTCGGCGCCCATCGACTCGACCTGCTCGGCGACCTCGGGCCGCACGTCGAACGCGTAGGTGATCGCGCCCAGCGAGGTGGAGGTGCCGATCGCGGCGAGGCCGGCGACGCCGGCGCCCACCACCAGGACTTTCGCCGGGGGCACTTTGCCCGCCGCCGTCACCTGGCCGGTGAAGAAGCGGCCGAAATTGTTGCCCGCCTCGATCACGGCGCGATAGCCCGCGATATTCGCCATCGAGCTGAGCGCGTCCATCTTCTGCGCGCGGCTGATCCGGGGGACCATCTCCATCGCGACGACGGTCGCGCCCTGATCGGCGGCCTTTTTCATCCCGTCTTCGTTGCTGCCGGGATTGAAGAACGAGATCAGCGTCTTGCCTTCGGTCAGGCGCTTCAGCTCGGTGTCGTTGGGCTGGCGGACTTTGACGACGATATCGGCCGCCTTCCACAGCGAAGCCGGCGTTTTATAGATCTTTACTCCCGCCGCCTCGTAATCGGCGTCGGAAAATCCAGCAGCCGCGCCGGCGCCTGCCTGGATCAGGCATTCATGCCCGAGTTTTTGAAGCTGAAGAGCGCTTTCAGGCGTCATCGCAACGCGATTTTCGCCCTCAAACGTCTCAGTCACCGCTCCGATTTTCATCGCGTCAAACTCCTGTCTCGTCTCATCATCATCTGGACGCCAGGTTGGCCGGTCCGTCGATTTCATCGTCCATAACTTACCGCTCGCAGGCTGGCGGTCGCCAGCCCTGCGGCGAGGTGTCATCGATATATGCGGCCCCAATAGCCGGTAATGCGCCTTGAATTCAACGACGTGTGGCCGTTGGCGCGCGACCGTTACACTAATATGACTCGTCTCTAATCAGCCCGTCGGGCTCAGACGGCGCGCAGAGCGCGGCTTGAATTGAGGCGAAAAAGTCTCCCCGCAGTCCAATTTCTGGCGACTATTGCTGCGTCGATGCGCCGTCGTCGTTGTTATTGTCGCCGTGCCAGTGCGCTTACGAAGAAGGTTGCTGGTCTCAAAGACCTCCCCCACAAACGCGATGTCCTTATCCTTATCAAATCGCAGGCTTTCTCCAAAGCAAATGCAGCGCAGTAACGACATTCGGCCGTCGCCTGACGACCACGCAATCAACTCCTACAGGTCCGAAAAACGCCGGTATCCCAAGCGCCCAATTCGATTCGTCCCAAGTCTAGCAGGTTGGGAGCGCGCAAATCGCAGGGCGTAACGCCTCAGCGTCGATATTATCCGGGGGCGGGCTGGACCCGCCGGCCAGACGGTGAGCGGCAAGGGCCGTCCTTCGCTCGAATTCGGTCCCTTCGGACGATCGATTTTCGGGCGTCGCGCCGGTGCGACATATCGAAACAAGAACAGCCCGAGAGGCGCTTACGCCAGCTCGGCGACGAATTCGATCTCGACTTTCGCGCCCAGCGGCAGCTTGGCGACTTCAACTGTGCTGCGCGCGGGTTTGTGCTCGCCGAAGGCTTCGGCGTAGACCGCGTTCAGCCGCGCGAAATCGCCGAGATCCTGTACGAAGACCGTGGTCTTGATCACGTTCGCCAGCGTCAGTCCCTCGGAGGCCAGAACCGCACGAATATTCTGGAGCACCTGCGTGGTCTGGGCCTCAATCTCGCCATCGACGAAGTCGCCCTCCGGCGTCAGCGGGATCTGTCCGGCGGAGAACATCAATCCCCCGGTCTTCACCGCCTGCGAATACGGGCCGACCGCGGCGGGCGCGTCCGTGGTGTTAACGATCTGCATTTTGGGTCTCCAATTCTGGTTCGGTCGTTGCGGCTGCGCCGTCTTGAGCGTCGCCCCGATAGATGCGGTGAAAGCGCAAGCCCAGGCTGGTCAGGATCTCATAGCCGATGGTGCCTGCGGCGTTGGCGAGATCGTCGACGCCCTGGTTCGGCCCCAGCAACTCGACCGTGTCGCCGATCGCCAGACGCCCCGGCGACAATGCGGAAATGTCGACGCCGACGCTGTCCATCGACACTCGCCCCACGATCGGCAGCCTGACGTCATGGGCGAAGGCGGCGCCGCTGTTGCTGAGCGAGCGCAGGAATCCGTCAGCATAGCCGATGGCGATGGTGGCGACCCGCGTGTCGGCGGCGGCGCGAAAGGTCATCCCGTAGCCGACGCCGGCGCCGGCGGGGATCGTGCGGATGTTGACGATCTTCGCCGTCAAATGCGCGACCGCCCGCATTGGGTTGGGCGCGCCCGTGACGGGGGCCACGCCATAGAGCGCGGCGCCGGGGCGGGCGAGGTCGGCGTGATAATCCGCCCCAAGAAAGACGCCGGAGGAGTTCGCCAGCGTGCCGGGAACGCCGGGAAAGACGGCGCGAAGCTGGTTAAACACCGCCAATTGGCGCGCATTGGTTGGATCGCTCGGATCGTCAGCGCAGGCCAGATGGCTCATCACATAGTCCAGCCGGACTCCGGACAGCTTGTCCGGGTCGGCCGCGACCTGCCGCGCCTCCTCGGGGCTGAAACCCATGCGGGACATGCCGGTGTCGACTTGCAGAAGGGCTGGAAGCTCCCGCCCCGCCTGGCGCGCCTGTCGCGACCACGCCGCCAATTGCTCAGGGCTGTTGAGCGCCGGGATCAGGCCCAGGCGGGCGAGGTCAGGCTCAGCGCCCGGCATCGCGCCATGCATGACGTAGATCCGGGCGTCGGCGGGCAGGGCGGGCTTTATCGCCGCGCCTTCGGCCAGATGCGCGACGAAGAAGTCGCGACACCCCTCGCGCGCCAGACGGCGGGCCACGATCCCCGCGCCAAGCCCGTAACCATCCGCTTTGACCACGCCGCCGCATGCGCCGCCCGTCTCCGACACGCGCGCGCGCAGCAGCGCGTAGTTCCACGCGATGGCGTCCAGGTCGATCGTCAGCTCAGCGCCAGATGCCGCGGCACGGTCGAGAGGTTCCGGGGCCATCTCAGCCACTCAGATCGTTCTCTAATTTAGGGGCGTAGTCGACAGGATGGGGCAGCCAGGATTCGCCGACAAAGCCGATATCGTAGCCGAGTTTATAGAGCGCCTGCATATAGGCCGGGTCGAACGGCTCCTCCGGCGCGCGGTTGAAATCGGTGGGGATGGAGAGCACGTTGAGCTCGATATCGTCGCGCTGGGCGATGGCGAAGATCTTGTAGATATCTCCGCTGCCCGAGCCGCTGATCAGGGTGCTGACCGCTTTCCCGGCGATATCCAGCGCGGTGGGCGAGACCGGTTCATACGGCCGCACCAGCTTGTTGTTCATGATGACGTAGAGCGTGCGATCGAAATCGGCCCCGGTCAGATCGTCGATCATGGTCAGCGGAAATTCCGGGCTGGTCAGCATCACCTGCTGCGTCGCGCCGCCATCTACATGCAATTCGTCGAACCGGCGCCCCTCTGGCGTCTCGACCGGAATGATCACCGGCGGGAAGAAACCTGGAATCGCCGAGGACGCCTGGATCACGCGGCGGATCAGCGTCTTCGCATTGGGATGCCCGGTGCTGGCGATTTTCGTCAGGCTCCACATCACCGGCCGGGCGGCGTCCAGATTGGTGGTGCCGACCAGCAGGACGCGTCCGTCGTCATGGGCCTCGACCAACCGCCGCATAACCTCGTCATCGACATATTTTTCGATCAGGTCGCGATAGCCGCTGGCGTCGGCGAAGGCCGTGCCGCCGCGCAAGGCCGAGAAGATCGACGGCGCCAGCAGGTCGTCGGTGCTGTAGGTGGTGTAGACCTCTTTCAGCTCGTCGTCATATTCGGGACCCAGAAAGGCGAAGAGCGCGATAATCGCGCCGGTGCTGATGCCGGTCACCACGGTGAATTCCGGCCGGTCGCCCCGCTCGGTCCAGCCGTTTAGAAGGCCCGCGCCAAAGGCCCCGTCCGGCCCGCCGCCGGAGAGCGCAAGACTGATTTCTTCGATCGATTGGCCAGAGGCGATCTCCTCAGCGCGCGAGCGTTTCTTGACCTCCACCCAATTGTTGATGATCTCGATGACCTCATGATGGGAGATCGCGTCGCCCCAGAGCCGAATACCGGGCGTGTCGACGCCGTAGGGTCGGGCGGTCGCGACATCTTCTTCCGGGGCTGGCGATCGAATGGTCGTCGCGGCGCAGGCGGACAGGACAATTGAAAGGCCGAGCGCGAGCGCCGTCTTCGTGAACGCCCTGACATTGACTGAAGCAGGAATGGATGGGTGAGAAAGCCTCATGGAACGCCGTATCCTTCCTGGCTGGTGAGTCTCTGCCGGCATCTTGCCCGCGGAGCGTCTGGTGCTCAACCGGCGCCGTGGCGCATGCGACCGCCCGATATGTCAGTCTCATACGCCAGCGGAACGCCAAAGCGTGAAAGTTGAACCTGAAGCGGGTTCAGTTTCGACGGGAAGATTGCTAGGAACGCACGGATTTTTTGGACAGACACCGATTCCAGCAGAGGCGATCCCGTGAGCCGACCCACCCGCATCCTTCTTGGCGTTCTGGCCTTTGCGTGCCTCTTTGGGGGCGCGGCGCGGGCGCAGGACGGCTCAGTCCTTGAAGGCGTTATCGGCGGCGGAGTCGAACAGCAGGCGACGGCGGCCCTCGCGGTGCTGGGTTTGACAGCGGTGCCTAATGAAACCGCATCGACGCTGTTTCTGGACGGGGGAAGCGGCGGAGACGATTTCGACTATAGTTCCGGACAGATCTTCGGCGGTTTCACCATCAGCGACAACTATCCGATTTTCTTCGAGGGCCTGATCGGCGGCGCGCGCTATTCGCCGAACGTGGTCGCCGAAGATGGTGACGGGGAAGTGGTCCTGCCCCTGAAATGGACCAGCGTCGCGGCGACAGGCGGGATTGGCTACGATTTCGCGCTGACAGAAAATCTCGCGTTGCGTCCGATCTTTAATTTCAGCCTTGGCTATGTGGTCAGCGACGCGACGGTTCTGGGCAAGTTTATCGATAACAACACCGATATCGATTTCGGGAACCTTGTCAGCAATGGGTTGGTCGCCGGCGGCCTCGGCGGGTCGCTGATGCTCGAATACAATCTGCGCTCGCCGGATTACGATCTGGACATCACGGTGCGTCACACCACGATGGAGTTCATCCCTATCGCTGGCTCTGGCGATATCGAGGCCAACGCCACGGCGATCTCGACCACCAACTGGAACCGGTTGCGCGTGCCGATCCTGGATTGGCGGGTAATGGGAAATCCGGTGCGCTCGGTCTGGGAGGCGAGTTTTTCCCATCTGCCGGGCGATCAAGGAAAAGCGCTGAACACAAGCTGGCTTGGGCAACTCGGCGCCGGGATTGAAATCGACAGCACCGACACCTGGGTGCCGATCATCACCCGCACTCGTCTGGTGGGGCGCTACGCGTTCGGTGAAGAGCTAGAGGGCTACTCCATCGGCCTGGCGGTCAGCTTTTAGAGCGCGCCTCTAGCCTTCTGCGCCGCGCATTCGCTCAGACCGGCGCCGGAGCAATTCGATCGAGACCAGCAACGCGATCGAGATCAGGATCAGCAGGGTCGCGACCGCCAGAATGGTCGGATTGATCTGCTCTCTGAGGCCGGAGAACATCTGCCTTGGAATCGTGCGCTGTTCGGGACCGGCGAGAAACAGCACCAGCACCACCTCGTCAAAGGAGGTGACGAAGGCGAACAGCCCGCCGGAGATCACGCCGGGACGGATCAGCGGGATCACCACGTCGCGGAAGGTTTTCAGCGGCGAGGCGCCGAGGCTGAGCCCCGCGTGATAGAGCGACTGGTCGAAGCCGGACAGCGTCGCCGTCACAGTGATGATTACAAACGGCACGCCCAGCGCCGCATGCGCGATGATCAGCCCGGCGTGGTTCCCGACCAGATTGAAGCGCGTGTAGAAAAAGAACATGCCCGCCGCGATGATGATCAACGGCACGATCATCGGCGATAGAAGCAGCGCGGTGATCGCGCGTTTGAACGGCATCTCGGCGCTCGCCAAACCCACCGCCGCCACAGTGCCCAGCGAGGTCGCGAGGATGGTGGCGAAAATCCCGATAATGAAGCTGTTCTGGATCGCCAGCGTCCATTTCAGGTCGGTGAAGATCGCTTCATACCATTTCAGCGAATAGGCGTCGGCCTCCAGCTGCAGCATGCCGGGCGTGAAGGTGAAGAACGGCTCCACGTTGAAGCTGAGGGGGATGATGATCAGGATCGGCAGGATCAGGAAAAACAGCACGCCCCAGGCGACGAATTTCAGCCCCCAATGACCCGCCTTGTCCCAGATCGTGTAATATGCCGGAAGCTGCGCCATCCCTATCCCAGTTTGATGTTTCCGGCCCCGACCAGACGGTCGTAGATCCAGTAGAGCGCGATGATAAGCGCCAGCAACAGCGAGCCGAGCGCCGCCGCCAGCTCCCAGTTGTTCGAGCTTTGCATGTGGAAGGCGATGATGTTGGAGATCATCTGTCCGTCCGTGCCGCCGACCAAGGCTGGGGTGATGTAGTAGCCGACCGATATGATGAAGACCAAGAGCGCGCCGGCCGAAAGGCCCGGCAGCGTCATCGGCAGATAGACCCGCAGGAAGGCCGGGATCGGTTTGGCGCCCATCGACAACGCCGCCCGCATGAAGCTGGGATCGATGCCGCGCATCACGCTGTAGAGCGGCAGGATCATAAAGGGCAGCAGGATATGGGTCATCGCGATGATGGTCGAGAACCGCGTGTAGAGCATCTCTAGCGGCTCGCCGGTGACGCCGATCCCCATCAGCACCGAGTTCACCACGCCATTGGTCTGTAACAAAGCGATCCAGGCGGTCGTGCGCACCAGCAGCGAAGTCCAGAACGGCAACAGCACCAGCACCATCAGCATGTTCGAGGTCTTGGACGGCGCGTTGGCGAGGTAATAGGCCAGCGGATAGCCCAGGATCATGCAAAGCAAGGTGATGGTCAGCGCCATGCCCAGGGTCTTGCCGTAGAGCTGGACATAGATGCGCGCCGACTCCCGGTTCTGTATCTCGCCTTCGGCGTTTCGCTCCAGATCGAGCGCCGTCAGATAGTAATTCGCGGTGTAGACCTCGCCGACGCGTTTTATCGCGCGCCAAAACTCGGGGTCCGACCACTTCTTGTTGGCCGCGAGCAGCAGTTCGTGGCCGTTGCTTGCAATTTCCGCGTCATCGACGCGGCGCAGGCGCCGGGCGGTGGAGTTCATTGTCGAGGAAGCGCCGGGATAGGCCCGGTTCACCTCAGCCCCCAGCGATCCGGTCTCTCGCGCTAGGGCCAGCCGTTTCAGATCCGCCGCCATCACGACCATCACGCCGTCATCAGGCACCGTAGCGCCGTCCCATGCCTCAAGCGCGGCCAGCGTGTCCGGGATCAGTTCAGCGGTCGTGGGATTGTGCACGCTGCGAAATAGCATCGTGGCGATGGGCGCGACGAAGGCGAAGAAAATGAAGGCCAGAAGCGGCGCCACCAAAAGGAAAGCGCGCATTTTCCGGCCCCGCAGCTCCTTGCGGGCGTACCGCGCTTCGTCCGACGTCAGAACGGCGTCGGCGCTGCGCGCGAAGGCGCGGGCGCGGGTCTGTTCTGCAACGGCTTGGTCGGCGGCGGTCATGGCGCGTCTTCAATGGTCTCCATGAGAGTCGGGCGGCGTGGCGCCGCCCGACCGGTGTTCAGCGGCTTATTTCAGCAGCCATTCGTTGAACTTCTCACCCAGAGACTCGCCGAAATCGGCCCAGAAGATGCCGTCGGCCTTGAGGCCCTTGTCGAGATGCGAGGTTGGCAAGTCGTTGACGACGCTGGCGTCGACATACTGGTTCGACGACGCGCGGGTCGGGCCATAGGCCACGTCCGGCATGCCGGCGAGAGGCTTGGAGGAAGTCGCGTACTTGATGAACTCCCAGGCGGCCTCCTTGTTCGGCGAGCCTTTCACGATCGACCAGACGTCGAGATCAAAGACGTGGCTGTCCCAGACCATATGGAACGGGCGGCCATCTTCCTTGATCGCCGCGAAGATGCGGCCATTGGCGGATTGCACCATCACCGCGCCGCCATCGTTCAGAAGCTGCGGAGCTTGCGACCAGCTGTCGAACCAGACGAGGTCGTCCTTGATGGTGTCGAGCTTGGCGAAGGCGCGGGCCTGCCCTTCTTCGGTGGCCAGCACCTCATAGACGTCCGCGGGGGCCACGCCGTCGGCGATCAGCGCCCATTCCATGTTCACCTGTGGGCGTTTGCGCATGGCGCGCTTGCCAGGAATTTTTGCCGTGTCGAAGAAATCCGCGACCGTTTCGGGCTTCGTTCCGCCGATTGTTTCGTCGTTATAGGCGAAGACGATGGTCCAGTAGATCACGCCGACGCCGCATTCGCTGGCGATCGCGTCAGGATAGAAATCCTCGGTGGCGGGCGTGCCGTCATCGCCCGCAGGCAGGTCGGAATGGTCGAGCACCTCCAGCAGGCCCTCTGAACAGGCGCGCTCCAGATCGATCACTTCGATGTCGACGGCGTCCCATGTGATGTTGCCGGATTCGACCTGCGCCTTCATCTCGGCCACGCCGCCCGAATAATCCTCGAACAGGATGGTGGCGCCGGACTGCTCCATATAGGGGTCGATCATGTGCTTCTTCTGCGCCGCGCCATAGGCGCCGCCCCAGGAAACGGCGGTGAATTGATCGGCGGCGAAGGCCGTCGCCCCCGCCATCAGGCTTAGCGCTGTCGCGCCCGCCAGAATTCGTGCAAATCGCATCTGAGTTCTCCTCTGTTAAGTCTGTTGGTCGCCGCCGGCGTCTATCGCGCCGGTCGTCGTGTCACCGCTCCGCCCCAAAGGCGAAGCAATCCTTTGTTTGCCAGACCAGCGTCGCGTCCTGTCCTTCGGTCAGGTGCGGGGCGGCGATGTCGTTGAGCATCTTGACCGCGACCTCCACGCCGCCGGGCAATTCGAAATAGTAGCGGATAAAATCGCCGACATAGTGCTGGACGATGAACTTGGCGGTCACCTCATTGTCGTAGGCGTGCTCGGTCGGCTTGATAAACAGCTTTTCGGGCCGGATTGAGACGATGCAGTCGCCCCCGTCCGCCAGTCCAGACGCCTGCGCGACGATTTCCTCTCCGGTCGGCATACGGACTTTGGCGTGGCCGTCCCCGGCGGCCGCTGTCGCTGTCCCGCCGATCAGGTTGTTCTCGCCGATAAAGTCGGCGACGAAGGCGTTCGCCGGCCGCTCGTATAGATCATCGGGCGCGGCGCATTGCTGGACCACGCCATCGTTGAAAACCGCAATGCGGTCGGACATGGTCAACGCTTCAGTCTGGTCATGGGTGACGTAGATCACCGTGAAACCCAGACGTTTATGCAGGCGCGTGATCTCAAACTGCATCTGTTCGCGCAGCTTCTTGTCAAGCGCGCCCAGCGGCTCGTCCATCAGCACGATGGTGGGTTCGAAAATCAGCGCGCGGGCGAGGGCGACGCGCTGCCGCTGACCCCCGGAAAGCTGGCCGGGGAACCGACCGCCGAATTCGCCCAGTTCGATCAGGTTGAGATACTCGTCGACCCGAGCCGTCACGTCGGCCTTCGCCATCTTCCGCACCTTCAGCGGATAGGCGAGATTTTCCGCCACCGTCATATGCGGGAACAGCGCGTAGTTCTGGAATACCATGCCGATATTTCGCTGGAACGGCGCGGTGCGGGTCAGCGAGACGCCGCCCAGTACGATATCGCCGCTGGTGACGCTTTCGAACCCGGCCAGCATCATCAGAACCGTGGTTTTGCCCGATCCTGACGGGCCGAGCAGGGTGATGAACTCGCCCTTCGCGACGTCGAGGTCGAACCCCTTCACGACCAGCGTTTTCTGATCGTAGCTTTTCTTGACGTTGTCGAATTTCAGGAACGCAGCGTCGTCGTTCATGCACGGCCCCCAGGGTCCGCAGCATCCATCGATTGCATCGCGTGAATTTCTCTCACAATCTCTCCTCAGAGCACCTGCGTACCGCAGCCTCTTTGGGTCGGGATGTCAACCTTCACGTCGCTGTGACCCCGTATTCTGGCCGCTCACAGCGCGCGAGAGGGCGCTCGCCGCCCGTTCAGTCATCGCCCGGTTGACGTCCAGATGGGTGACGGCGCGCAGCAGAGTCCTGTCCTCGATGTCGATCCGAACGCCGCTCGCCGCCATCCGCGCGGCGATCTCGGCGGCCTCCATTCCCGTTCCCGCGACGTCCAGAAAAACGATATTCGTGTCGATGCTTGTCTGAGCGAGCGCAACGCCGGGGATATCTGCGCAAAGATCCGCGAAGCGCCGCGCGTTCTGATGATCCTCGGCCAGCCGTTCGACGTGATGATCCAGCGCGTGAAGGCCGGCGGCGGAGATGATCCCCGCCTGACGCATGGCGCCGCCCATCCGGTGTTTCCAAATCCAGGCGGCGTCGATGAACTCCCGCGATCCGGCGATCACCGCGCCAACCGGACAGCCCAACCCCTTGGAGAGATCCAGCCACACGCTGTCGCAATGCTCGGCGAAGCGGCTCGCCGCGACGCCGGTGGAGACCACCGCGTTCATCAACCGGGCGCCGTCCATATGCAGCGCCATGCCCTGCGCCGAGGCGACCTCCGCCACCTCGTCCAGTGTGTCCAATGGCCAGACAGAGCCGCCGCCCCGATTGGCGGTCTGCTCCACGGTCACCAGACGCGCCGGGGGGACCTTCACGCCAGTGGGTTTCATCGCCGCGAGAACGTCCTGGGCTGAAAAGACGCCCGACGGGGTCGGGATCGGCAGAACGAACGCGCTGGCGAACACCGCCGCGCCTGCGCCTTCCGAGCCGATGACATGCGCGTTCTCGGCGGCGATCACCGCGTCGCCGGGGCGGCAATGAACCGCCATCGCGATCTGATTGCACATCGTGCCAGAGGGCAGAAACAGCGCGGCCTCCTTACCCAGAAGCGCGGCGACGCGGTCGCAGAGGGCGTTGACGGTCGGGTCCTCGCCGCGTTGCTCATCGCCGACCTCCGCCTCCGCCATCGCCCGCCGCATGGCCGGGGTCGGCTTGGTCAGCGTGTCGCTGGCGAGGTCAATCTCGATCGCTGTCGCGTCTGCCGGCATGGGTGCTCCCTTCCTCGCGGCCCGTCGTCACGATAGACGAGATGTGGTCGCGCGGCGAAAGTCCAGCCTCGCCTCTGATTTTAGGTCAGCCGCGATCCGCCACAAACCGGCGGAAGGCTGCCAGCGTTTCCTCGCTGACATGATGCTCGATGCCCTCAGCGTCCCGATCGGCGATCTTGCGCTCGATCCCCAGCGCGATCAGAAAGTCTCGCACGATCAGGTGCCGCTCCCGGCATTCTTCGGCCAAGCGGCGCCCGGTCTCGGTTAGAAAAATCGAGCGATAGGGCAGGCTGGTGACATATCCGTCGCGCTCCAGCCGCTTGACGGTGTTGTTAACCGTGGCGGCGGTGACGCCGAACCGCGCCGCCAGATCGGCCGCCCGCGCCTCGCCCTGCCCATCGATCAGGTCGGCGATCAATTCGACATAGTCCTCGGTCAGCTCGCGCGTATGCGCGTCGCGCACCTGACTGAAGGCGCGCGCCTGCTCCTGTGCCGAGGGGAGGTTGTTCTGATCGCTCACGCAGGGCTCCGATTCCCGTCAAAATCGCTGGGGCGGACGTTATCAGCCAGTGGTTTCTGAGGCCAGTACGACGCAACGCTGAAAGATTTGGCGATTATATACTAAGCAAACCGCACATCGCCTGACGCGGCCCACGAAAAAGCCCGGCTCACTGGCCGGGCTTGTTGTCCTCATCCTCATCCGCCTTGGGAGGTGGGGGCTTCATCTTCTCTATCGCCCGTGTGAGGGCGCCTTCGTTGTCGTCTGCACCGAGTTCGCGGGCGATTTGCTTGAATTTATCTGATTGACTCGTTGTTGCATTTTTTTCTCTTTTGTTCGCCATGGTTGATTTTATTCCACGTTTTAGAATTTTCATTGACGAGGTTGGGTCGAACCCGCGAAAGAGCGAATGGCCACCCACAGAGATCAATGAACGATATCTTAGTTTAAGCGGCGTCGTTATGGAATCCATCTCCACGCGCCGAGTGTTTGAGCCTGATTTTAGGGCGCTACGCAGCAAGCATTTCGGCTCAGACTGCCCACCACTACATCGCCGTGAAATAGTTCATAGGAAAGGTCGGTTCGTCTGCCTAAATGATCTATCTGCAAGACGCGCTTGGGGCGATGATTTTCTCGCGTTCGTTCGCAGACATTCCTACATAACAATCACCGCAACACTGGACCGAGTTGAATGGCGCGAAAAACACGGCGAGAGTGCTGATGAATACCAAATATGCCTGTTCAACATTCTGGAGCGATATTTCTACTTCCTGCGGGATTGCAACTCGCATGGCGATATCGTTGCGGAAGCACGTAACGAACCAGAAAACCAGAACTTGCGGGATGCCTATCGCATGTTCTGGCTACACGGCCCCTATGACATTTCAGCCGCAGATATACAGTCCCGGTTCTGCTCCCGGAAAATTCACATTAAACCAAAAACCAAAGACATCCCCGGTCTGCAATTTGTAGATTTGATCGCGAGCGCCCTTAAGCGCTCCCACCTACACGACCAACACCGACTGCCAATCGATGATTTCTCTGACTTTCAACGGCAGCTATTGCGCTATCTCTGGTCCCACAAAATGTATCGCTCAGATCGGGGTATCAGACACGGATATGGGCTAAAGTTCCGCCCCTAAAGTTAAACGGCCCCGAAGGGCCGCCCAAGCCTAAGAGCTTGTCCCTCCAGTTACATGACTGGATTACCTCTAATTTAGTTCATGGGCGCGAATCCGTCAATAGTGGATTTTCGGCGGATTTTACTTTTTCGTATTATTTTCAATAAGTTGAAACGTATTTCAACCTCTTTCCGGCGATGCCCTTCAGCGCGCGATCTGCTCGCTCGCGATCCTCAACGCCAACCGCAGAACGATTGCTGTAACGGAAGTCGAACTCGGCCAGATAGCGGTGCAAGTGCTTCTTGGCGCAGTGCTGATACGTGCCTTTCATGCCGCGTTTGAAGATGCTGAAATAACCCTCAATCGTGTTCGTGTGCACGTCGCCACGGACATACTCGCCGCGACCGTGAGAGACGACGCCATGACCAGCGAACTCGCGATGCATACCAACATAGTGGCCTGCTTCGTCCGTCATCAGGCGCGTTTCCTTGGCGATGTTCTCACGCAATATCGGACCAATCGTCTTCTTCTTCAGATCGTTCACCACGACGCTGTGCGCGCGCCCCGTCTCACGATCCACAAGGCTCAGAACCTTTAGCTTGTGATGCCATGCGCGCTTCTTCGGAGCGCCCGGCTCGCTGCCGATAAAGGTCTCGTCGGCCTCTACAGCGCCGCCATTGCCGCCCATCGGGGCCAGATCGCCCGTGCGCATGGCCTCGCGGATGCGGTGCGCCATGAACCACGCCGTCTTGTAGGTCACTTCCAGCACGCGATGTAGCTGGTGGGCGCTGATGCCCTTCTTGCTGGCGACCATCAGGTGAAGCGCCTGTAGCCACTTGTGTAGCGGAACCTTGGATGCCTCAAACACGGTGCCGACCTTCACGGTGAACTGTTTTTTGCAGTCACCGCACCGATGCAGACCGTGACGGACGCGCTTTTCCGGGTTCGCTTTGATCTTGCCGATGCGGCCCGTGCAGCCGCAATGCGGACAGATCGGGCCAGTCGGCCAGAGAATGCTTTCGACGTGCTCGTAAGCCGCCGCTTCGTCGTGAAAATATGCCTTGCTGAGTATGCTCATAACCAATGCCCTCTTCCCTAAGGAACATATGGTTACGTACCGTCAAGTTTGCAAGGTATATAATCGCCAAAGATTTAGCCTTGACTAACTTTATAAGGTCGCCATCTTAGATTTAGCAACGCGTCAGGATTGGCGCATGTCACATGATTTCGCCGTCAGGAACGGGCCGACCGATGATTTCAAGACGCTTCTTTACCGCCGTGGCCGTCGTAGCCGCACTTCTGTCGCCATTTTCCGCGCCGCAGGTCGCGCAAGCGATGCAACCGCAGCTCTATGTAGTGGCGACAACGTCGATGATCGCGGACGCCGCGCGGCAGGTGGGCGGAGACCGGGTCGAGGTGCGCGCCCTGATGGGGCCGGGCGTCGATCCGCACGCCTATCGCCAGACCCGCAGCGACATCGCCGCGATGCTGCGCGCCGATCTGGTGCTTTACCACGGCCTCTATCTGGAAGCGCAGATGGAGGAGTTTTTGCTGGAGCTCGCCGAGCGCAAGACCGTCGTCGCGGTTGGCGAAGCGACGCCAGCGGATCAGCTGCGTAGCCATGCGACCTATGAACAGCGCTACGATCCGCATGTCTGGATGAACCCCGAAATCTGGAGCCATGTCGTCAGGGCTGTGCGGAAGGCGCTGACAAAGGCCGAACCGGCGAATGCGGAGTTGTTCGCCGCGAATGCGACGCGCCATCTGGAGGAGGTCGAGGATCTGGCCGCCTATGCGCGAGCGACGCTGGAGACAGTGCCCGCCGGACAGCGGGTCCTGCTGACCGCCCATGACGCGTTTTCCTATTTCGGCGAAGCCTACGGGTTCGAGGTTCTGGGCATTCAGGGCATGTCGACGGAGTCCGAAGCTGGTTTGCGCCGGATCGAAGAATTGGTGGAACTGATCGTCGCGCGGGAAATCTCGGCGGTGTTCGTCGAAAGCTCGGTCTCGGACCGCAATATGCGCGCATTGATCGAGGGCGCCGAGGCGCGCGGACGCGAGGTCATGATCGGCGGCGAGCTGTTCTCGGACGCGATGGGCGCCGATGGGACCTATGAGGGCACTTATATCGGCATGATCGATCACAACGTCACCGTGATCACAGACGCTCTGGGCGGCGAAGCGCCGGCGCGCGGCATGAACGGCGCGTTGTCGGCGGGCCTGTGAGGGAGGCGGTGATGGACGCTGCGCTAAAGACGCCGGAACTGGTTGCGGCGGATGGCCAACGGGTCGAGGCGCGGCGCGCCGCGGATCCGCTGACGGTGCGCGGGCTGACGGTGTCCTATGGCGAACGCCCGGCGGTGTTCTCGGTCGACGCCAGCTTCCCGGAAGGCAGCATGAGCGCGATCGTCGGACCCAATGGCGCCGGCAAATCGACGTTCCTCAAAGGCGCGTTAGGCCTGACGCCGCGGCTTTCGGGCGAGGTCACCGTGTTCGGCCAGCCGTTCGAGAGGGCCAGAGACCGCGTCGCTTATGTTCCCCAGCGCGCCAGCGTGGACTGGGATTTCCCCGCCCGCGTGATCGACGTGGTGGAGATGGGGCTCTACGCCCGTATCGGCCTGTTCCGCTGGTCCGGCAAGGCGGAGCGGAAACGCGCGCTCGACTGTCTTGCGCGTGTCGGGATGGAGGATTTCGCCGGCCGGCAGATCGGTCAGCTCTCCGGCGGGCAGCAGCAGCGGGTGTTTCTGGCCCGCGCGTTGGCGCAAAGCGCCGATCTCTATCTGCTGGACGAGCCCTTCGCGGGGGTCGACGCCGCCACCGAACGCGCGGTCGTGGCGGTGCTCAAGTCGCTGAAGGAAGATGGCCGGACGGTGGTCGTGGTTCACCACGATCTTTCCACCGTGTCGGAGTATTTCGACCGGGTGATGCTGCTCAATATGCGCAAAATCGCAGAGGGGCCGGTGGCCGAGGCGTTCACCGCCGCGCATCTGCAAGCGGCTTATGGCGGCAAACTGGCCGCCACGCATATCGAGGATCTCCGCCTCGGCGGGGTCTGATCGGCTGAGGGCCGACCCAAATGTCCCCGACAGAACTGTTCTTCTCCGCGCTCGCCCTGCAGGCGGGCTATAACTCGGCGCTGGTCGCCGTGGGCGCGGGGCTGTTGGGCCTCGCCGCGGGCGGGGCGGGGGCGTTCATCTTTTTGCGCAAGCGCGCGCTGGTCTCTGACGCGGTCAGTCATGCGACGCTGCCAGGCGTCGCGCTGGCCTTTATCGCCATGGTCGCTCTGGGCGGCGACGGGCGGTGGCTGCCGGGGCTCTTGGCCGGATCGGCGATCTCCGCCGCGATCGGACTGGTGCTGGTGGAGTGGATGGCGCGCAGGACGCGGCTTTCCGAGGACGCGGCGATCGGCGCGGTCCTCTCGGTATTCTTCGGCCTCGGCATCGTGTTGCTGACGGTGGTGCAGGTCATGAGCGCCGGGCGGCAGGCGGGGCTCGGCTCGTTCCTGCTCGGCTCAACCGCCGGGATGCTGCTGAGCGAGGCCGCGACGATCGCCGCCGCGGGCGCGCTGGCCGCGCTCTTCGTCTTCATCATGCGGCGACCGATGACGATGGTCGCCTTTGACCCGGATTACGCCGCCGCGACCGGCGTGAACGTGCGGCGCACGGATCTTGCGATGATGGGGCTCGCGCTGATGGTCACGGTGATCGGGCTGAAAGTGGTCGGTCTGATCCTGATCGTCGCGCTGCTGATCATTCCGCCCGTCGCCGCACGGTTCTGGACAGATCGCGTGGACGCGCTGATCGGCCTGGCGGCGCTGATCGGCGGCGTATCGGGCTATGCGGGTGCGGCCGTCTCCGCCGCCGCCGCCAAACTGCCCACGGGACCGATCATCGTTCTGGTCGCCTTCGCCGTCTTCGCGATCTCGCTTTTGTTTTCGCCCCGTCGCGGCGCGTTGGCCTCCGCGCTTCGCCACTGGCGATTTCAACGCCGGGTGCATCGGCGACAGGGACTGTTGTCGCTGGCGCGACAAGAGCCGATCTATGACCGCCTGACGCTCAGAATCCTGCGTCGCGATGGGCTGATGCGCGGCGACGGCGTGATGACCGAGGACGGACGCGCGGCGGCGGCCAAGGCGCTGCTGGATGAAGCGCGCTGGGACTACGCCCGTGCAAGCGCAACCGCCGATCAGGCGCTTGAGCGCTATGACGGGCTCACGCCGATCGAAGACGTGCTGACCCGGGACCAGATCGACGCCATCGACCGGGGCCTTGGCGGTCCGCGCGCGGCGACCTGAGAGGGAGGCGGCGATGGGCGCGGAGTTCGTACAGCTTTCCCTGACGCCGATGTTGATCGGCGTGCTTGCCTCGGTCGCCTGCGCGCTGCCGGGAAACTTTCTGCTGCTCCGCCGCCAGGCGCTGATCGGGGACGCGATCAGCCATGTGGTGTTGCCGGGCATCGTCGTCGCCTTCCTGATCACCGGCGCGGTGGAGGCGTGGCCGATGATGATCGGCGCCGCCGCCGCGGCGCTCGTCTCGGTGCTGCTGATCGAGGCGATCAAACGGCTGGGCCGGGTGGAGCCAGGCGCGGCGATGGGCGTGGTCTTCACCTCTGTTTTCGCGGCGGGCGTGCTGTTGCTGGAGCAATCGGACACCAGCGGCGTGCATCTGGACGTGGAGCATGCGCTCTACGGCAACCTCGAAAGCCTGATCTGGTTCGACGCCACCGGATGGGGATCGTTGCTGGACGTGGAGGCGCTGGCCGGAACGCCGCCGCAGCTCCTCCGCCTCGCGATCGTTTTGATGCTGGCCGCCGGGTTTGTGTTCCTGTTCTGGAAGGAACTGGCGGTCTCCACCTTTGATCCGGGCTTCGCGGGCGCGATCGGCGTCCGGGTTCGCGCCGTCAGCGTGGGGCTGGTCTCTGTCACCGCCATCGCCGCGGTGGCGGCCTTCGATGCGGTGGGCTCGATCATCGTAATCGCGATGTTCATCTGTCCGCCCGCCGCGGCGCGGCTCCTGACCAACCGCCTGACGCATCAGGTGGCGTGGAGCGCGCTGATCGCGGCGACCTCGGCCATCCTGGGCTATGTGCTGGCCGGTTACGGGCCGGGCTGGCTGGGCGCGGAGCATGCGGTCAGCGCGGCGGGGATGATCGCCACCGTCTCGGGCGTGGTCCTTGGCCTCGCCTGCCATTTTGGTCCGGCGCGTCGGCGGTTGGGACAGGTCGCGTCCTGAATCACGCCACCGGCCGTGGCGCCGATTTTGCCGAATTCGCTTGAACGCCGCTTCCCACACCGTAGCCTTGGCGAACATGCGCGGCGGCGTATTCAAACTATTCCCGATCGAGAGCCGACATCACCGTGACTTCCTCAACTCCGCAGACCAGTGGACGTATCGGCTGCCTGATTTCGTTCAAGGAGCAGTTCTCCACCGATGGAATCGGCGCGATGTCGCTGATGCTGCGCGATATGGTCCGGCTCAGCCGTCACGCGGGCGCGCTGACAGTGCTGGGTGTGCCGGTCAGGGATCCCTACAGCCCAGAGCATTTTCAGGCGCTCAGGATGAACCCGATCCTGCGCCAGTTCGGGCGTGGGCGCGCGCTGACCGTCGCCGCCGCCGCCTGGATGCGCCGGACGCGGCCGGCGGGGATCGAGATCTATAATCGCCCCTCCGAACTGCGCCTGCTGCAGGTCTTGAGCGGAAAGGCGGGTCGAAACGCACGGTTCGCGGTATATTTCGGCAACGACCCGCGCGACATGATCGGCTCCGACAACCCGAAGGCGCGGCAAAAGGTGCTGGACCGGGCCGATGCGCTGATCTTCGTCTCGGACTATCTGCGGCGCTGTTTTGTCGAGGGGCTGAAGGATCCCGACGAAAGCAAGATGCACATCGCCTATAACGGCATCGCCAAACAAGCGGCGCGCCGGGAAAAGGAAAAGCTGATCCTCTATGTCGGCCGGATCTTCGACGGCAAAGGCGTGCTGGAGCTGGCCGAGGCGATCGCGCGGCTTCTGCCCAAACACCCCGAGTGGCGCGCCGCATTTGTCGGCGCTCGGTTCGATAAGCCGGATGGGGGGCTAAAACCCTACGAGCAGAGGGTTTTCGACGTCCTGAAGCCCTTTGTTGATGCGGGGCGGGTTGAACTGCCCGGCCTCGTGGACAACGCCACTGTGATGGACATGTTCGGACGCGCCAGCATCGCGGCGGTGCCCTCGAAATGGGCGGAGCCTTTATCCCGCACCTGCGGCGAGGCGCTGGCGGGCGGTTGCGCCGTCTTCATCTCCAATCGCGGCGGGTTGCCGGAGCTTGAATCGGGCGGCGTCACGGTTCTGCCGGACGTCACGGCGGACGCGATCGAGCAGGGAATGGGCGCGTTGATGGACTCGCCGGATCTGTTGAAGGCGCAATGCGATGCGGCCTGGGCCAACAGCAAGTTCACCGCCGAGGCGATGACCGAGAGCTTCGACAAAGTGCGCGACATTCTGCTGGAGCGTCCCCGACGCTAGGCGCTGAGGCGAGACCGAAGCGCTGAAGCATGTCGCGCGCGGGTGGACAGACTTGCGCTCCATCAAGGACGGCGGACGGGTCCCGCCGGTACGTTCGCGCTATTCGCGAAAGCAGGGAGCCTATCATGCAGCTTACCGACCGACAGATCGAGCTTGTGCAAGAGAGTTTTGAGACTCTCATGAACAGCGCTGAACACGCCTCGTCAGACATGTATGAGCGGCTCTTCCGGCGCGCGCCCCATTTGAAGCCCATGTTCCGCGACGATCTGGAAGGGCAGGGCATGAAGTTCATGACGACGCTGGGCCTGATCGTCGAAGGTCTGCGCGATCCGGAGTCGCTGACCGCGAAACTCGATGAGTTGGGCGAGGGGCACGCGGTGCTGGGCGTCAAGACGGAGCATTTCGACTATATGGGCGACGCGCTGATGCTGACATTGGCGGCGATGCTGGGCGACAGGTTCACGCCGGAGTTGGAGAGCGCCTGGCGGCAGGCCTATGGATCGGTTTCGGCCGCCGTGATCGAGCACGGACATATCAAGGGCGAGCAGGGCTGAACCGCGCTGCGGCGTCACGCTTCCTCTCGAAGTTCTTATAGGGCAACATTGCGCGCGGCCTTCATGGGGGAGTCGCCGCCAATACGGCTGAAAGAACAGAGTGGGAGGACAGCATGGCCCTTGAGGACGGAATCAGAACAACGAATGGACGCGGGCGACTGTTTGACAGCGTGCTTGATACGATAGGCGATACACCCGCCATTCGCATAAACAATATCGCACCGGACCACGTTACACTCTATGTCAAGGCTGAGGCGTTCAACCCCGCCGCCTCGGTCAAGGACCGGCTCGCGGTCAACATCATCGAGGCGGCGGAGCGCAACGGGACGCTGAAACCCGGCCAGACCGTGGTCGAGGCGACCTCAGGCAACACCGGCATCGGTCTGGCGATGGTCTGCGCCGCCAAGGGTTATCCGCTGGTCGTGACCATGGCGGACAGTTTCTCCATCGAGCGGCGCCGCCTGATGCGGATGCTGGGCGCCAAGGTGGTGCTGACACCGCGTGAGATGAAAGGCTATGGCATGTATGTCAAAGCCGAGGAACTAGCTGAGAAAAACGGTTGGTTTCTGGCGCGGCAGTTTGAGACGGCGGCGAATGCGGATATTCACGAAGCCACCACGGCGCGGGAGATTTTGACCGATTTTGAGGGTCAAAGGCTGGATTACTTCGTCTCGGGCTATGGCACCGGCGGCACAGTGACGGGCGTCGGTCGGGTTTTGAAGAAAGAGCGCCCGGAGGTGAAATTCATTCTCTCGGAGCCCGCCAACGCCGCGCTCGTCAGCAGCGGCGAGGCCCAGGCGCGAAACGAGGACGGCTCGCCAGCGGGCAGCCACCCGGCGTTTGAGCCGCATCCGATTCAGGGCTGGACCCCGGATTTTATCCCGCTGGTGCTGCAGGAGGCGCTGGATGCAAACGTTGTCGATCAGCTTATCCCCGTGCCGGGCCTAGTCGGTATGGAGTGGGCGAAGACCCTGGCGCAAAAGGAGGGGATCTTCACCGGCGTCTCAGGCGGTTCCACCTTCGCCATCGCCATGCAGGTCGCGGAGAAAGCCGAGCCCGGCTCCGTCTTTCTTGTCATGCTGCCCGATACAGGGGAGCGGTACCTCTCCTCGCCGCTCTTCGACGACATCGTCGAAGAAATGGATGATGAAGAGCGGGCGCTGTCGCATTCCACGCCGACGGCGAAATTCCCGCTGGAGACATAGGCGAGGTGGCGGCGCGTTTGGAAATGCGTTTGCGGAAGAGCGGCGGTCTGCGCCGCTCTCTATGTCGGCGCGCGTAAGATGCGCCGAGCCTTCCTTATGGCCTGACGCCTTTTCGCGAGACGCTTGATGGCCGTGCAGATTGACCGGACAGCGCCGATTGACCGCCAGAAAACTGGCACATCTGGTCTGCGCGCCCGAACCCGGGTGTTCATGCAGCCGGGCTATCTGGAGAATTTCGTCCAGTCGGTGTTCGACGCGGTCGGCGGGCACCTTCCGCGGGTCGCCTGCAGAGACTTTGGCGCCTAGAGCGCGGCGTGAAGTTTGGTTACGCTGTCTGGCGCCTCAACGCCGTCGAGCTCGCAGAGCTTGATCGCGCGACCGACCGCCGCTTTGGCGCGCGCCTTGATCTCAGCTGTGTCCGGGCGTTTCGTCTTATCTACTTTGCGAATGGCCTTGATCAACGCCGGGAATTCCGACACGCGTGTCAGCGCATTGGGCGAGGTCGTCAGAGTCTCGATCGCGTAGCAATGGCCAAAAAAGTCCTGAAGCCTTTTGTCTTTATGGGTGAGTTCGTTCTGGACACGAATAAATAGGGCCTTGGCGTCGTCGCGGTCCTTTTTCACCTTCTTGCACTTCTTTTTCATGCTGGCGCTCGAGTCGGAATCGTATTTCTTCAGAAAGGCGTCCGCGGCCGCGATATACGAGTCCCTCTTGTTCTTGAAGTTTGGAAGGTTACCGTCGAAAGACGGCAGCGCGTCATTGAAGGCGTTCAAAAGTTTCTGGCATTCAAACAGCTCTGGATCAGTTTTCTTGTCTATCCCCACAGCCGCCGCACGAACATCTTCCATCGCCTCAGCGGGTCTGTGCACGTCCTTCGCGTCGAGGCTTTCCCACTGAACAGGCGGCTTCATGCGGTTTTCGGAGAATTTCGTGACTTTCTTGTGCAGGAACTCCAGCCGACGTTTTTCTTCGGGATCCTTCGAGGTGTCGGGCGACGGGACAGAGATCTGATCGACATCCTTCGTCAGATCGATGGGGCCGTAGCAGTGAAACTCCAGATCCAGCTGGTTGTGGATGTCCACGGTCTTGTCGGCATTCATGGCGTTGTTCATCAGCAGTGGCAGGTAGAAGGTCTTGCCCTTCGGATGCCGCGCCATGTCGAGCAGGATCATTGACATGTCGCGTCGTTCCTTGCCGGCCGTGGTGAAGCAAAACGTGCTGACCGACTTCACCGAGTCCTTCATCACCAAATGCTCTTTGCCATATATGCCGCCATCGCCGCCATCGGTGCGGGGATAATTGACGTTGACGGCGCCGAAGACCGCATTCTCGTCCGGCAAGAACGAATTGCCCCCGGTCTCGCGTTCGTCCTTTTCCTCTCGCCAGCGCCCGTATTCCTTGCCGCGATCTGTCGGGCCGGGCGCCATAGAGCGTGTCTTTTGCTCCGACTCCTCGGCACCGTCTCCAAAGCGCTCGGCGTCGTCCTCGACTTTTTTCGCGCGGATCTGGGCCGGCGAGTAGTCCTTCGAATAGGCCGGGTTGCCGTCATTGTTGAACATGTCGTCCGCGTTGACGGTGATGGTCATCGGAGCTTGGTTCAGAAATTCGCGACACTTGGCGAACATGGTCTTGGCTTGCTTCTTCGGAAATCCATAGATCTCGACGAAGACATCGACGACCAACTCCTCGGCTTTCTGAGGATCCTCGTCGACCGTGGAATCCAACTCCTCCCGAATTCCGGCGCGCAGAAAGCGATATTGTTTCTCAGTCAACGGACCTGAGAACTGCTCCTGTTCCTCGGGGTTCAAACCCTCGTCCTTCAGGCCGACCGGTGGGACATAGTCGGCGCCTTTGGGCGTCTCTAGCCGCCGGTCGATGATGGTCTCGCCTCTCGCCTGCGCTTTGCGCGAGGCTCTGTTGACGACTTTGATCAGCTTTGCGCGCTTGGCGTCCTGCTCCGCCTTGATCTTCGCCGCGACCTCCTTGTCGCTATAGTCTTCCTTCGGCGTCTTTTTGTTTTTGGCGTCCGGTCCCGTTCCGTCCGGCAGCGGCCGGGTTGTCGCCCCCGTGTCCCAGGCGCCCACCGCTTGTCGCAACGAATCCAGCTTCTGCTTCGCTTCTTTCGAGTATTTCATCCCGCCCGGACCAAAGGCTGGCCGCCCCTTGTCGTCGAAATCACCGACGACAGCGTCGAACAGTTCCGGCGGCGTCTCTCCGGTCAAACGGGAGACGTTGAAATTTGTAACCAGCTTGCCGTCTTCGTCATAGTTTTTCAGCTCGCCCTTCTTCACCTCGTCCTTGGTGAAGGCGCCCAGCTCCATCTGATGCATCTGGGACAGGATTTTCATCATCTCGCTCGGTTCAACCCCGCCCTTTTCGGCCATGTCGCGCACACGCTCGACCACTTTTTCCGGGGCGACCTTCTGCGATCTTTCGAAGTCGAGATTGCGTACGCCGGTGACGACTTCCATCTCCATATAAGGGCGGAGCGGGTCGTCGCTAGCCAGCGCATCCAACAGCTTCATCGAAGCCGCCAGATCGCCCTCGGGCGGACCGGCGTCGTCCTTGGCCATCGCCTTGATCAGATCCTCTCGGTAGTATTGCAGGGTCTTCTTCGTGAAGGTCGGCTGGCGCGACAGGTTGTTGTCGCCCGCCACTTCCCGGCTGACCGCTTTCAGCGCGACGAGCATCTTCATCGCATTCTCGGTGACGGCGCTGTTCGAGGCGGTGAAGTTCTTTTGGAATACGTCGAGCTGCTGCTTGATATTCTCCGTCAGCGTCTGGCCCTGACGGTTGCGTTTCTCCACCTCGCCGCCGCTGTCATCTGTGGTCATCAATTGCTGTTTGAAGAACGGTACATCCTTGATCGCGCCGAGGACGTGATCGTTCTGCAGGGGCAAGGCCCCGCCCAACCCTTGCTGTTTCAGCTTCATGGCGGCCTCGTCCGCCTCTAACTCGGTGATCTTTTCGTCGATCCGATCCATCACGTCGTCAGCGTTCGGCCCCTCGCGTTTGGCGTCGCGGGTGGAGATCATTTTGCGGGCCTGGCCGCCAAGCTTGGTCAGCGTGTCGTTGTCGTCGCTCGGACTGAGCTTCGTCAGCCGGTTCATCAGAGCGTCCAATCGCTTCACCTGTTCGACCGGGCGATTGTCCTTCAGCGTCTTCGAAAGTTTCTGAATCAGCGCCTTCGCCGCATCGAAATCCGCTTCGAGCTTTTTCGATGCGCGCTCAAGCCGTCCGCGCATCTTCTTGATCTCGTCCCAGCCTTCCTTTGGCAGGCCCAGGCTCAGCGCGCTGTCGGAAAGCTTGTTCAACGCCGAGATCAGCGCCGCCTTTTTCTTTGCTTTGGCGTCCGGCTGAATGTCATCTGTCTTCGGCTCGGCGCCCTCTTTCTTCTGATGCTCGGCGATTTCCTTCAGGATCTTGTTGAGCGCCAGATCAGCGTCGGCGAATTTTTTACGCCCCGCCAATTCGATCGGCTCCGCCAGTTTCCTGAGGAACGGGTTGGCGTAGTCGCCGAGGTTGTCTTTGATGTATTTCGTCGCCTGGGCGATCCGCTTTTTGATCGCCTCTCCATCCTGACGCCCGTCTACCGCGTCCTTGGTTTGGTCTTTCTTCTCCTGCGCTTCGGCGTCGGCGATCCGGGCGAGCACCGTGTTCAGCTCCGCCAGCGCCTCCCTTGGCTTTTTCTGCATCGCCAGGTTCAGCGGCTCGGACAGTTCGGTCAGCATTCGGGTGCGCGAAGCATCGAGATTCTTGTTCACATAGGCGGTCGCCTTGGCGATCCGGTCCTTGATCTCGTCGACGTCCTTCGTCGAGTCTTCCTCATCCGCCTCCAGCATCTGCCCGTCTTCGCTGAGCAGGCGGATCTTCGTGGATTTGCTGATGCCGAGATCGCGAAACATCATCCGCAGGCGTTTGGCGAGGCCGGACGGCGCCGTGCCGTCGATCATCAGGTCCAGGGTTTTCGACTGTGATGTCAGCCCGACTTCTTCGGCCAAGCCCTTCATGCCCGCGCGGCCGAAGGCGACTTTCTTGGCCTTGATCTCGCTCCGCAACGTGCTGGCGAGCGCGCGCCCGCCCTTTGTCGGATGAAAACTGATGCGCATGTCCTCAGGCTTTGTCGTGGGCAAACCGACGGCGAAGTTGAAGGTTTTCGACTTCAGCTTCTTGAGCATCTTCACGACATAGTCCTTATGCGCCGCTGCGTTCTTCAGCGAGTCGCCCGCGTCGTCCTCGTCCTGCTTTTCGTCCTTGGCGTCGTCCTTCGATGCGCTGGCCTTGCCGGTGTCTTTCTTGTCATCCTTGGAGTCCGCCTTTCGCGCCTCGTCGTCCAGCTTCACCAGTTCTTTCGTGGCTTCGACGACGACGGCTTCCAACGGCTTGACCATCACAAGCTTGGTGTTTTCCAGATCGGTTCTTTCCGCTGGCTTGAGACCCTTCTCCTTTAGTTTCGCGTCAACCTCCTTCACCACCTCCTTGGCGGTTTTCAGGATGTGGTCGAGCGCGTCATGGCAAAGAGGAATCGCCTTCTCAGCGTCCTTATCTAACGCTGAATCCCATTTCTCATATTGGGTGAGAGCGGCCGCGAACTTCGGCGCGCTCTTCTTCAAGCCCTTGGGCTGTTCCTTTTTCCACCAATCCGAGTCGAGTTTAGCCTTAGCTTTGGCTTTCATTGGGGGCCTCGCTTGATGAAATGCGGTGAACCAATCTAACCGTGCTCGCGGCAAACGGAAACTGTCTGGAACCTGAAACGAGCGAAGGCGCAGAGGCTTCGGTCGTCGCGCACGGAATGATCAGCCGCTCATGCTCCGGCCGCAACCTCATCTGCTGATCATCCTCGGCTCGAAACCGAAAAGGAATGGCAACGCCTGTCGACAGCGCTTCCACGAGTTGCAAGCACGCTTAGACCAGGGTTGAACACGCACTGGAAAGCGTGCACCGCGCCTGCGCGCGGCCGGATCAGTACAGATCGATTCTGAATCCCGAACGTCGCCAGCTGAGTTGCGCCAGGTATTTCAGGCGCTCCACCGCGGAATCGTCCAGCGGCGGATAGCCCTCGGCGGCGATGAGCCTGTCGAGCGCCTGCTTGGACTGATTGCCGAACGCGCCGTCAGCGGTCAACGGCTCGCCGAGTTCCGTCATCAATGTTTGCGAGGCGCGGTCGAGCTCCTTTTCCGGCAGCGCCGCGAGCACTTTTTCCGCCGCAGCCGCGGCATCCCTGTTTCGCAGCACCGCCGCTCTTGCGGCCCGGATCGCGGCGTCGGACGGAGAATAGGACGCCGGGCGCTTGTTTGCGATGATCCACGCCGCATTCGCGCCGCCCCAGCCATCGCCGCGCGCGAGACCGACATCATACCAGCGGATCGCCTCGGCGACATTGGCTTCAACGCCGGGCCCGCCATTGTAATGCGCGCGCCCCAACGCTGTCGGCGCCGTGGGATGCCCGCCATCCGAAGCCTTCCGGTACCAGGCCATCGCGTCGGCGAGGTTCACCGGTTGCTCGCCCATGCCATAGGCGTTCACGTCGCCGAGATTCTTGAAGCCGTAGATATCGTCGCGCTCGGCGGATTCTATCCAATAGCGCAGCCCGCGGCGGGGATCGTAATGGCTGGAGTCCTTCTTGAGGTAGTAGACGCCAAGCTCGTTCATCGAGAACGTGTGGCCGAGCTCCACCGCGTTGCTCAAGAGGTCGAAGCCGCGCCGCCGCCAGGCGTCGGTTTCGCCGAAGCGCAAAAGCTGCTTGCCGAGCGCATGGTAGGCGTAAGGGTCGCCCAGTTCGACGCCCTGCACATAGTTCCGGATCGCGGTGTCGCCGATCTTGGTCGTCGCCAATCCGCCCGCGATCGCCTCGTCCTTGGCGGCGAGCGCGCCCAGCGCATACCAAGCGCGGGTGTGTCCGCGATCCCGCGCCGCTTCGAAAGACGCGCGGGCGCCTTCCGCGTCGCGCACCGCGAGCTGCGCCCGGCCCAACTGATAATGAAACCGCCCCAGTTCCGGGTTCGCAGCAACCGACGCTTCGCAGGCCGCAAAGGCCGCATCCGGGTCGATTTCATTCGGATACCGCACAAGGCCGACGCCGTCCGGATCGAGATGATCGCCCGCCAGATAGTCGCACTGGTCAGGCTGCATCGACAGCCGAAGCGGGGCGGTGGCGCCGCTTGCGTCAGAGATCGTCAGGATCTCGTTCACGGCGTAGTCGCCGATCGGACCCTGCGCCGGACGCTGCTCCGGCGACAACTGGTAAATCAGGCGACTGAGCGCATCGCCCGATAGCTGTGCGCCGCCGTAATCCAGGAAAGAGCCGTCGGGTGCCAATGTCACCAACCGCCCGCGGGTCAGTTCGCCAGTGACCGACAGCGCGGCGTCCGCGCCAAAGCGTTCAGCCAACAACTGTCCGATCACGACCCGGCGCTCCAGGCGGGACGAGACGTCGAATGGCGCGAGACCGGCGCCCGCTGGGCTGGAAGACGCGGTCGAGTTCGTCGCCACGATCAGTCCGCGGCTCGCGACGTCCTCGACAGTGGCGGCGGTGCTCGCGTCGACCTCGCCGGAGTCTGGCGTCATGGAGAACGCGAAAGGCTCGACCAGCGTCGAGGATTCCCACGGCACCTGACGTCCATTGGTTTTCTCGTAGACGTCACGGCGGACGCGCTCCAGAACATTGGTGATCACCGCGCTCGGGTCGTCATTGGCGATGTTCAACAACGCGCTGGTATAGGGGCTGTTGTCGCCATCCCCGTCCAGCGCGACCGCGCCCGGAGAGGTTGAATACGCCAGCAGCGCGTTCACCGGCGCGGACATGGACTGGAAGCCCTCTCGCGTCTCGAACAGGGTCGAGTCGACCTCCGTCAGCACTCTCTTGTCGGTGAAAGGATTGGTCCGGCAGGCGTCCAGGATCATCAGCTGCATCCGCGACCGGGCGCTGAGAATCGAGATCACGTTGTCCAGCGTGATGGTCTCGAACGGCGCATCGTAGATGGAGGCGAGCGTCGCCTCGACAGGCACCAGATAGTTACGTCGTCCGATTTGGAACCCATGCCCCGCGAAGTAAAACAGCACCTCCGCGTTGCCATCGAACTCCACGAGCACATGTTGCATGAGCTCCTCAAAGCCCCGTTTGTCGAGATTGTAGCGCTCGATAACGTGGAAGCCGTGCGTGCGCAGGAACGCCGCCATATCCTGGGCGTCCTCGCGGGCGTTGGGAAGGTCGGGCGCCACCGCGTAATCGGCGTTGCCCACCACAACGGCGTATCTGGTCATGCCGCTGCGCTCGGTGTTCAGCGAGAGCGGCGCGCTTTCCTTGGCGGCCGTCCCGGCAAGCTCCCTTAGGATCAGATCGTTAGAGCCGCTCCGGACCTGAGCGAAGGCCGGCAGCGCGAAGGCGCAGGCCGCCAGAATCGTGAGCAAAGTCCGGCGTCCAGTCCGAACCGTTGAACCAGTCATTTTCATCGCTACTCGCCGTCATTCGCCAATCAAAAGGGCTGCGCGCAAAGGCCGTTCGGCAGGATCACCAGGATCCGCCGCCGCCTCCACCGCCGCCGCCTCCACCGCCGCCTCCACCGTCGCTATCACCTCCGGTGCCGCCTTCCAGATCGGGTGCTCCGACCTGCATCTCAATGCCAAACAAGTCAAGGGTCTTGGTGTCGTCTTGCGCAACCGTCGACTGTGTCGCGGCCGGAGCGGGCGTGGGCGTGCTGGGTTGTGGAGGAGGCGCGGCCGCCGTGGTCGTCACAGGCTGGGCGGCTGTCGTCGCCGGGGCCGAGGTCCTTGCAGGCGCCGTAGCGGTCACAGGCGCCGCCGGTTGCCGGTTATACGATGCCGGCGCCGAGGCGATCGGGTCGCCATTGATGGCCGCCGTCGCCATTGAACGGCGCAGCGACTCCAGCAATATCGGTGACATCGCGCCGTTGGCTGGAACGCCCACGCTGGTCTGGTAGGCGCGCGTCGCCGACCGGGTGCTGGCGCCGACCGAGCCGTCGACGGGGCCTGAGTAGTATCCGAGCCGCGACAGCAGGATCTGCGCCTCCACTTTCTCATCCCGGCGCATCGGTTGATCGGCGGCCGGCCAATATGCTGCGGGCGCGATCGCGAGCGACTGATCGGTGTTCTTCGCCGGGGCCGCCGCTTGCGGCTGAGTTTGCGTGCAGTTCGCCAGTGCGAAACCCGAAAACAGGACGACTGCGAACGCCGATAGTGTTTGCTTCGGCATAATTTCCCCTCCGGAAACATTCTGTTGCAGGCACTATAAACAAAAAGCAGAGCAATCGCCGAAAATTTCGCGTGGCGGAGTAGGGTCCCGAAAACACCTCCGATGAGATCAGCGGGCGATGTTTACATGAGCTTCGCGCGCGGATGCCTCGGCGTCTTGGCGCGATCTTTCGCCAGATGGCCACGTGCTGGCTGGCCGGCGGATCATCAACTTTAGACACGGGAAGGCGTAGTCACGCTCCTTCGTGTCTATTCCGGCCACCCGGAATCTACGTGTTGCTCGCTCTCCCTATGACCCAATTCTGCCGCTGCCCACATGAACTCGCGACGAAACACCCGCCTCGCCAACACGATCCACAAGTCGTGTCGACGCTAGAGTTGGGCGTCTCCAAGATCTGTGCCCGATCTGGCTCCTCTGCCTAGAACCCGCCCGACGTCAATTGCGAGGAGACGACCGCGAGTTTGGCCACGCTCAGTCGGTCCTCGGCCTGCAGTTGCTTGATCAGCTGGTCGGTGCGTGCGGTAAGCTGGGCGTTATTCTCAGCCCATTTCGCGATGCTGGCCTCTCCCGGTTCGGCGTCGGTCAATGTCAGAGCGGACGCGCCGATGCTGGATTGCTGCGCCCGCAGCCCGGCCATCAGACGGCCAAGCGCTTTGCGCTCCCAGTGATCGGCGACTTTGATCTGCCGCGATTTCGACCGCAGCCAATCGAGCCCGAACCGCGCGCCGGCGCTGTAGTAATTCGCGGCCACGTCCGCCACGTCGCGCTTCAGCTGCTGCGCGATATCGACGGTGTCGATCGCCCCGCCCAACAGCTCCAGCGCGGCGACGCGCGCCGCCAGAGCTTTCGGCGCGCCATTTCCGGCCAATTCATCCGTCCGCATCACCAGCCGCTCTTTCGAATAGGCCGAGATAGTCTTGCCGGCGACGCTCTCGATCGACTCGACGCCCGATTTATAGAGCGCGATGGCGTCGCCAATCGACCGGTCGCCCGACTGGGCGAGGCGTCGGGTCTGCGCCGCTGCGGTGTCCGACAAGGCAAGATGGATTTCGTTCTGCAGCGAGGCGGGGATCTTGTTGTCGAGCGCGTTGACCTCCGCGCCGATCTCCGGCAGGCTGAACACCTCTCTCGTAATGATGAACGCCTTGACGATTTCCGGCGTCGTGGAGCCGATCTCTTCACGCATCCGGTAGCAGCGCGCCGGGCCGGCCTCATTGACGATGAGGTTGCAGGCGACGGTCGCGATGATCTCACGCCGAAGGCGGTGCTCGCGCAGCACGGTCTTGTATTTGCTGCGGATCGGCGTCGGCATGTACTCGAACAGGAACCGCTCCATATAGGGATCGTCCGGCACGTCCGAGACGATCAGCTCAGAGAAGATGTCGATCTTGGCGTAGGCCACCATGACCGCGATCTCCGGCCGCGTCAGGCCAAGCCCAGCGTCCCGCCGCTCGTTGAACTCTTCATCATTGGGCAGAAACTCTACCGCCCGATCGAGCTTTCCAGCCGATTCGAGAGAACGCAGGAACTGCGCGTGCTCGACGATCAGACCGGGCGCGACCCGTTCGACCTGCGAGATCGCCAGCGTCTGGTTGTAATTGTCCTTCAGGACCAGTTCGCCGACTTCGTCGGTCATCTTGGCGAGCAGGTTATTGCGCTGTTTGGCGGTCATGTCGCCCGCCTCCATCACGGCGCCCAGCGCGATCTTGATGTTGACCTCGTGATCCGAACAGTCGACGCCTGCGGAATTGTCGACGGCGTCGTTGTTGACCTTGACGCCCTTCGCGGCGAGCTGAATGCGGCCGCGCTGGCTGATCGCCAGATTGCCGCCCTCGCCGACAACGCGCGCCTGGACCTCGGTCGCATCCACGCGCACGGCGTCATTGGCCCGGTCGCCGATATCGGAATGGTTCTCGTCCGTGTGCTTGATGTAGGTGCCGATGCCGCCGAACCACATCAGATCGACCTGAGACTTCATCAGCGCGTTGATCAACTCGAACGGCGTCACCGATTTGGCGTCCAGCCCGGTCATGGCGCGGATTTCCGGCGTCAGTTCGATTGATTTGGACGCGCGCGAGAACACGCCGCCGCCCTTTGAGATCAGCTTCGTCTCATAAGACTGCCAGCTCGACCGCGGCATTTCGAACAACCGCTTGCGCTCGGCGAAGCTCTTCTTCGTGTCCGGGTCGGGATCTATGAAGATGTCGCGATGATCGAACGCCGCGATCAGCCGGATCTGATCCGAGAGCAGCATGCCGTTGCCGAACACGTCGCCCGACATGTCGCCACAGCCGATCACGGTGAAGGGCTTGGCCTGGGTGTCGTGGTCGAGTTCGCGGAAATGGCGTTTCACCGCCTCCCACGCGCCCTTGGCGGTGATTCCCATACCTTTATGGTCGTAGCCGTTCGAGCCGCCCGACGCGAACGCGTCGCCCAGCCAGAATCCACGCTCTTCAGAAAGGGCGTTCGCAAAGTCTGAGAATGTGGCCGTGCCCTTGTCCGCCGCGACCACCAGATAGGGGTCGTCCTCGTCGCGCCGGACCACCGCGTCGGGGGGGATGATGTCCGCGCCGGAGATATTGTCGGTGATGTCCAGCATGCCCGACAGGAAGGTCCGGTAACACCGGACCGCCTCGGCGACGACCTCATCGCGCGGAGCGTTGGCCGGCAACGATTTCGGCAGGAACCCGCCCTTTGAGCCCACCGGGACGATCACCGCGTTTTTCGCCTGCTGCGCCTTCACGAGGCCCAGCGTCTCGGTGCGGTAATCCTCTCGGCGGTCTGACCAGCGCAGACCGCCCCGGGCGACCGGACCGAAGCGCAGATGCACGCCCTCGACCTTGGTTGAATAGACGAAAATCTCGCGCCACGGGCGCGGGCTTGGCAAATCCTCCAGCTTCGAACTGTCGAATTTGAACGAGAAGTAGTTTTTCGGCTCGCCGTTTTCGTCGGATTGATAGTAGTTCGTGCGCAGGGTCGACAGGATCGCATTGTGAAAGCGGCGCAGAATTCGGTCGACGTCCAGACTGGCGACGGATTCCAGCGCGGTCTCAATCTCGGCGCTGACTTTCGCGGCCTCGGCCTCTCGATCCGCCGATTTGCTGGCGGGGTCGAACAGCGTCTGGAACAGCTTCACGAAGGACCGGGCGAAAGCCGGGTTGCCGATCAGCGCGTCTTCCATATAGGTCACGGAATAGGGAATCCGCGCCTGACGCAGGAAGCCGCCATATGCGCGCAACAGGGCGGTTTCGCGAACCGACAGGCCGGCGACCAACACAAGCTGGTTGAGCGGATCATCGTCGATCGCGCCCTTCCAGAGGGCCGCGAACGCCTCTTCAAGGTTTTCGCGCAGGTTTGAGATATCGACGTCGGCCCCATTGGCCGAGGTCATCAGGAAGTCGTGGAGCCAGATGTCCTCGTCTCCGCGGCCAATCTGGTAGGGGTGCTCCTCGAGGATCCGAAAGCCCATATTCTCGAGCATGGGCAGGCTATCGGACAGCGGCACCGCTTGGTCAAGCTCGAACAGTTTGAAGCGGACGGAATTGTCCGCGTCTTCCAGCCGGCGGTAGAATTTCATCTCCGGTCCCGAGCCCTCGCCGAGACGCTCCATCCGGTCGATATCGGCGATCGCCATCGCGGCGTTGAAGTCTTCATGATACGCGGCGCTGAACCCGTCATTGTAGAGCGCGTGGAGCCGGTTGCCCTCGTGCTCGCCCTTAAGATCGACCAGCGCGTCGCGCAGATGGTCGCCCCAGCTGCGCACGGCGGCGATGATCTGCTGCTCGATCTCGGCGATATCCCGCTCCATGGCGTCCTTGCCCTGAAGCGCGATGACATAGTGCAAACGGGTCATGACATCGCTGACGAAAGTCGGCGTCCAGTTCGCGATGCGGCCCTCGAACGCATCCGCCAAAATCTGACCGATCTTCATGCGGCGCTCGGTGTTGTAGCGTTCGCGCGGAATGTAGATCAGGCAGGACGCAAACCGGCCGAATCTGTCCGGTCGGACCAGCAGGCGCGTGCGCGGCCGGGTCGACAGGTGCAAAACGCCCATCGCATTGCGGAAGAGATGCTCATCGGAGCTCTGGAACAACTCGTCCCGGGGATAGGTCTCCAACACGTTCATAAGCGCCTTGCCGTCATGGCTTGTCGGCGCAAAGCCCGCGCGCTCGATCAGACGCTGCACCTTCTGCCGCAACAGCGGGATTCCCGTCGGGCTCCGGTTATAGGCGGAGGCGGTGAAATGGCCGATGAAGACATGCTCGCCGATCACCTTGCCTTTGCTGTCGAACTTCTTCACCCCGATCAGGTCGAGATGGGTCGGCCGGTGCACCGTCGAGCGGCGATTAGCCTTGATGATCATCAGCGGAGACGCGTCAGAAGCGAACGCGTCCATCTCAGGCGACCAATCGGTGAAGTTGCCCTCAAGGTCGCGCAGAACGGTGAATTCGGGATCGCGCATCAGGCCCAGCGACGCGCCGTCCACTTGCCGGACCGGCGTTCCGCGGCCGCCGGTGCGATATTCGCGGTAGCCGAGGAAGGTGAAATGGTTCTCGGACAGCCATTCCAGGAATTCAACGGTGTCGGCGGTGGTCTCTTTCGACTTCTTCGGCGCGTTCTTGCGCAGCGCGTCGGTCGCTTCGGACAGGCGCGCCAAGATCGGCTTCCAATCCTCCACCGCGGCGCGCACATCCGCCATCACCTGTTTCAGATCCCGATCATATTCGTCCAGCGTGGCCTCATCGCCGACCTGATCAAGCTGAACCTGGATCACCGACTCGCTGATCGCGCCGTCGCCCCCTTCATCGGCGATACCGATCCGCGCGCCGTCGGCGTCGCGCCGCACTTGCAACATGGGGTGGATCAGAGAGTGAATGTCCAGTCCGCGCTCGGTCAGGAAGGCGATCACGGAATCGACCAGGAACGGCATATCGTCGGTGACGACTTCGAGGACCGTGTGTGAGCACTCCCAGCCATCCGCCGACATGCGGGGATTGTAGATGCGCGTGCGCGCGGCGCCGGGCTCACGCTGAGCCGCGAACTTCCACATCGAATAGGCGGATCCGTAGACTTGCTCGGCCTCCTGGCAGGTCAGATCATCCGTCGCGGAACTGGTGAAAAACTGATCGAGAACCCCGAGAAAGGCTTCACAGTCGCTCTTATTCAGTCGAGCGACGCAGATTTCACGAACCTGGTCCAGCTTCTGGCCAAGCCCTGCGGTTTCAACTTGATGCATCGTCGACTCCCCTATGGCGCTTAGTTGTTTTGGTTTTTCAGGACATACTATGCCGCATAGGTGGAATTGACCAAGACGAAGGTTGTCGCGCGGTCGAAACAGGATCGAATTCGCCAAGCGGATGGAATCGCTTAGGTCGCCGCCGGCCCCCCGGCGGCTGTTCCTTCACAATCTCGCCGCTTCTCAAATCGGCCTTGCCTATAGGAGTTCCTTCTCCTCCAGAACCTTGCGGGCGACGCGAAAGCATTCCTGCGATTGCGGCACGCCGCAATAGATGCCGACCACATGGATGATCGCCCGGATTTCCTCCTTTGTGACGCCATTGTTCAGCGCGCCCCGGCAGTGAATCTCCCATTCATGCATCTTTCCCAACGCGCCGATCATGGCGAGATTCATCATGCTGCGCGTCTTTGCATCGATCACGTCGTCGCCCCAGCCGAATCCCCAGCACCACGCCGTCATCGCCTCTTGAAAGGGGCGGGTTAACTCGTCGGCGTTGTCGAGGTTCTTTTCCACATATTCGGCGCCAAGCGTGGCCTTGCGCTGCTTAAGGCCGTGCGCGAACAGATCGTCGTCCATGGTTTTGCTCTCCGTGATGGCGCTTCGCCCGTCGCCTTCGGAGCCCTCAGTCAGCGCCGAAGCTGAGGCCGACGCGAAATGTGACGAACTTCGCAGAGAGATTCATCCCTAAAAAACCGAACCGATTTGGCGCGCAGGCGTCAATTGAAACGATCCCACCTGCGCTTGCGTTCTGCTCGTGGGCGCTTTGCGCGCTTTCTTCCGCCGCATTTGTGTGGCCGGCGACGAGTTGCGCTCTTGAAAGGTTTAGTTGCGCGGTCGAGCTGTTTGAATCTCGCAGAACGACTGCTTGGATTTCGGCGATCGCCTCCTCAGGCCGATTGGCTTTGAGCAACGCATCGCCATATGCCGTCCTGTATGTGTCGTTCTCAGGGGCGTATTGAGCGGCGATTTCAAAAAACTCCGCGACGTAAGAGTGGTATTCGGTATTGAGTTCTCTACGCTGACTCTTCCGTTGCGCCTTCGCCAGATCGTAGGCGGATTTCGCGGCGACCTCTTTCAAGTTCTCGTCTTTGGGATCCAGATCTATAGCCGTTCTGTAGAGTGACAGCGCCTTTCCCTTGTCTGCGGTGTCGGGCTTTCGACTTAAGACTTCAGCGTAGCCCGCCACACGATCGACGACTGTGCTGTCCAGCTTCACCGCTTTTTCCAACGTTTCTGTATGACTATTTTGTCTATCGGCTCTTTTCCAAATGGAGGCTAGAAAATCGTACGCCCCTGCGATGAGCCAGCTGTTTGAATCGGCGAGGTCCGACGCTTCGAGTTTTGTAAGAAGATCTTTAACGTCAAAGGCAAAATCAATTAGATCGTTCCGATCACGCGTCGCCTCGGAGTTTTTTTCGAACGCCTCGAGTTGCTCGATCTACTTCAGGAAATCCTCCTCATGCCGCTCGGCGCCTTTTCGCCCTAGTCGCGCCACTAGCTCTGCGCGTCGTTCGACCAGTTGCTCCGGCGTGGTCGCCTCTAGAGCAGGGCGCGCATGAAGGCCGAAAAACTTCTGGGCCTTCCGTGTCCAATCGGCGGCGACGCTGTCACGGGTGTCAGGCATGGAGCACTTCTTTTGTTGCGGCTCCAAAACGGAAAGAACCGGGGGAATCAGTCGGCGATTAATACCTTTTCACGTGTATCAAATTTTGTGCGGCTTATCGGGAGACTTGGGCCCACGGGCCACGAGCGCGCCGAACTCCGCTGCGCCCAAACCCCAACTCAATAGTCGCTCCCATCCGGCGCGATCGTCTGTTAGTCGTGTTTGGCGTTTCAGAGGGTGCGATGGTTCCGGACGATCCGAAGTTTGACAAAGGCGCATTGCGCGCTGTGCTGGGCGCCTTTGCGACCGGGATCGCCGTCGTGACCATGCGCAACGGATCGGGTCAGGCGCGCGCGATCACCATCAACTCCTTCACATCCGTGTCGCTGGAGCCGCCGCTGATCCTGTTCTGCCTCGACAAGGCGGCGTTCCACTACGCGAGTTTCGCCGGGGCGGACGCCTTCGCCATAAATATCCTGTCCGACGGGCAGAAGGCGCTGTCGAACCGCTTCGCCGCAGAGGCGGAGGATGGTTTTGAAGATTTGAAAGTCGAAGCAATGGCGACGGGAAGCCCGATTTTTCCGGGCGCGCTCGCTGTGCTCGACTGCACGAGAGAGGCCGCCCACGAAGCGGGCGATCACCTGATCCTCATCGGGCGCGTCAAAGCGTTGAAAGCGCCTCTGGACGCCGATCCGTTATTGTATTTCCGCGGGGCCTATGCGGGCGTCACCCGATAAAGCGGCGCTCGAACGCGGGTGAGGCCGTCTCCGTGAAGGCGTCGCCCGAGCCGCTGATGAAGAGCGCGGCGATATCGTGCTCCGTCGCCAGGGCGGCCGCGTCTTCAAGTCCAAGCGCCAGCATCGCCGTCGACAGCGCGTCCGCCTCCATCGTGGAGGCCGCCACCACCGTCGCGGAGGCGAGTCTGTGCTCCAGCGGTTTGCCGCTGCGCGGGTCGATGATGTGGGCGTAGCGCTCGCCGTCGGCATCGAAAAAGATCCGGTAGTTGCCGGAGGTGGCCATCGCGTCGCCGTCAAGCTCCAGCACGCGCTGAAACTGTCCGCCGGCGAGAGTCGGTTTTTCAACGCCCACACGCCAGGCGCGATCATCGACGGGGCGGCCCTTGGCCCGCAATTCGCCGCCAACCTCGACCAGATAATTGCGCAGGCCCTGCGATTCCAGCAGCTCGGCGATCTGGTCGACGCCGAATCCCTTGGCGATGCCGGAGAGGTCAAGCCGCGTCTCTGACGCTGTTTTGCCAATGGCGCCGTCTTTCAGCGCGACGTGGTGGTGATCCACAGACGCGCGCGCCGCGTCGATCGCCGAAGCGGACGGAGCGCTTGACCGGGCGCCCTTGGGCCCGAATCCCCAAAGATCGACCAGCGGACCAATCGTGGGATCGAATGCGCCGCCGGTCAGTTCGGCCGCTTTCAGCGCCGAGCCGACGACCATGGCCGTCTCCGCAGAGACGGGCACCCATTCCCCGGCTGCGGCCGCGTTGACCAGCGACAGCTCGGAATCCGCGCGATAGGTCGACATCTGCGCATCAACCGTCTGGAGAATCGAGGTAATCTGGCTGGCGAGCGCTTCTGTGTCGAGCGTGTCCGGCGCCTTGGCGACCTTCACGTTATAGGTCGTGCCCATGGTCTCGCCGGAGAATGAGAGAAGCTCGTCGTCGCCGAACTCTCCGCATCCCACAAGGCTCAGAAACGGAGTTGCGATGGCGATGCCGTTCGCGTGCCGGATAAAGTCGCGCCGTGAAAGCATTCCTATGTTCTCCAGGCCCTGCAAAGGATTTGACAAGCGACATTATCTCAACGGAATATTGCGTTGTCCACTGGCCGCTACATTAATCAGGTCAGGGCCCCGGTTGAGCGACAAATACTTTCGGCGTGTGGCGCTGCGATGTCCTTGCGGCGTCGGCCTTCTCCGCTGCGCCGCTTCGGATAGAGAACGCGCGTAGCGGAGTTTCGCAATCAGAGGGAACCGATCAATGGCTCCATTTTCCTACCAAGGCCCCATGCAGGACGACGAGGCGAAGGCGCACACGCATTCGCAGACGGATGAATTCATTATGGGCGCGTCGGCCCCCGGGCTGACCGTCGAATCGATTCTCGAACACAAGGGGCACGCCGTTTACACGGTGGGGCCGCATCAACCGGTCAAAGAGATCGTCGGCGATCTTGCGCGGCTGAAGATCGGCGCGCTGGTCGTGGTCAATTCTGAGAACGAGCCTGTCGGCATCGTCTCAGAGCGCGACATCGTCATGAAACTCGATTCCGCCGGGGTCGGCGTGTTGGATCAGCCCGTCGACGCGATCATGACGAAGGATGTCGTGACCTGCACCGCCGAGGTCACGGTCGAGCAGGTGCGAAAGCAGATGCTGACCCGCAGATTTCGGCATATGCCGGTGATTGAAGACGGAAAATTGATCGGCGTCATTTCCATCGGCGACGTCGTCAATCACCGTATGCAGGAAATCGAGTACGAGAGCCTGAAGATCAAGCAAGCCGTCGTCGGCTAATCGAACGCGAGGCGGCGAGGAACGAAGCGCCCGGCGAATTGCCGGGAACCTGATCGGGGAAGACAGTGAGCGAACCTGATTCCGGCGCGATAAAAATCAAGCGGGGCCTGGACCTGCCGATCGAGGGCGCGCCTGTTCAAGAGGTCGACGCCGGTCGGAGCGTCGTCTCCTGCGCGGTGACGGCCAGCGATTTTGTGGGGCTGAAACCCCGCATGCTGGTTGAAGAGGGCGAGCGCGTGCGCCTCGGCCAGCCGCTGTTCGAGGATAAGCGCTTTGACGGCGTGAAGTTCACGTCTCCCGCAGGCGGCGTGGTCCGGGCGATCAATCGCGGCGCCAGGCGCGTGCTTCAGTCGGTCGTGATCCAGATCGATGAGAACGATCCACCGGCGGCGTTTGAGACCTGCGACGCGGACGCGATCGACGGTCTCTCCCGCGATCAGGTCGTCGGCAATCTTCTCGCCTCCGGCCTATGGACCGTGCTTCGCACGCGGCCTTATTCGAAGATTCCTGATCCGGCGAGCGCCCCGGCCGCGATATTCGTCACCGCGATGGACACGCGCCCGCTGAGCGCGGATCCGGCCGTTGTGATCGGAGAGGCCAGCGAAGATTTCGCCAATGGCGTCCGTATTCTTGCGAGATTGACCGACGGCGCCTGCCATGTCTGTCACGCGGAGGGGGCTGATCTTCCCCGGGCGTCGTCGCAGAATGTGCGGTATTCGGCGTTCTCGGGCCAGCACCCGGCCGGACTGGTCGGCACGCATATCCACTTCCTGGAGCCGGTCGGCTCGGAGCGGACCGTCTGGCACATCGGCTATCAGGATGCGATCGCAGTCGGCGAGCTGTTTCGCACCGGCGTTTTGCCCACCCGCCGCGTCGTTGCGCTCAGCGGCCCGGCGGCCAAGGCCCCTCGTCTGCTGCGCACCCGCGTCGGAGCTTTCATGCCCGATCTGGCGGGCGAGGAACTGGCCGACCCGAACCAGAATGTGCGGCTGATCTCCGGCGATGTGCTCTCTGGCCGGGCCGCCGACGAGGCGCACGCCTATCTAGGCATGTTCGACTCCCAGATTACGTTGTTGCCCGAGGGCGATCACCGCGATTTCTTTGGCTGGATCATTCCGTCGATCGAGAAATTCTCCACCGCGCGGGTGCATCTGTCGAGCCTGTTCGGCCTGAACAAGCTGAAGTTCCACACCAATCTCAACGGCAGTCCGCGCGCGATGGTGCCGGTGGGATTGTATGAAGAAGTCATGCCGCTCGACATCTTGGCGACCCAGTTGCTGCGCGCGATACTGGTGTCCGACACGGATACCGCGCAGCAGCTTGGCGTGCTGGAGCTGGACGAAGAGGATCTCGCCCTCTGCTCCTATGTGTGCATGAGCAAGTATGAATACGGGTTGGCGCTCAGGACCAATCTCGAAAAGATCGAGGCGGAAGGCTGACCATGGGGCTGCGGAAAATACTCGACTCGATTGAGCCGTATTTCACCAAGGGTGGACGGTACGAGAAGTACTACGCCGTCTACGAGATGGTCGACACGATCTTCTACAGCCCGAAGGCGGTGACGAAATTCGCGCCGCACGCACGGGCGAGCCTCGATTTGAAGCGGACGATGACCTATGTGGTCATCGCAACCATCCCCGCCATCCTATTCGGCGTCTACAACACCGGCCTTCAGGCCAACACCGCCATCGCCGGGGTGGGCGTCGACAGTCCCGAAGGCTGGCGGGCGGCGATCCTCAGCGCCGTCGGGATCGGGTTCAACCCGGACAACGCCTTCGCCTGCTTCATGCACGGCCTACTTTACTTCTTACCCATCTATATCGTGACGCTGGCGGCCGGCGGCGCTGTCGAAGTGGCCTTTGCGGTTATTCGCGGGCATGAGGTGAATGAGGGCTTTTTCGTCACGTCAATGCTCTATTCGCTGATCTTGCCGGCGAGCATTCCTCTATGGCAGGTGGCGATCGGGATCGTATTCGGCGTCGTGGTCGGCAAAGAGGTGTTCGGCGGAACCGGCAAGAACATCCTTAACCCGGCGCTGGTGGCGCGGGCCTTCCTTTATTTCGCCTATCCTGCACAGCTTTCCGGTGACGCCGTCTGGGTGCCGGTCGACGGCTATTCCGGCGCCACGGCGCTCAGCATCAGCGCATCGGACGGACATCAGAGCCTGGCTGCGAACAGCCTCGACTGGTGGAGCGCCTTCCTGGGGTTCATGGACGGTTGCATCGGTGAGACGTCCTCTCTGGCGATCCTCTTCGGCGGCGTCTTCCTCATCTACACCAAGATCGGCAATTACCGTCTGATCGCGGGCTGCCTGATAGGCACGGCGCTGATGAGCACGCTCTTCAACCTGATCGGCAGCGACACCAACCCGATGTTCGCCATGCCGTTCTGGTGGCATATCGTGATCGGCGGCTACATGTTCGGCCTGATCTTCATGGTGACGGAGCCGGTCTCCGCCTCGATGACCAATCTGGGTCGCTGGTGGTATGGCGGCCTGATCGGCGTGATGTGCGTTCTGATCCGCGTCGTGAACCCGGCCTTCCCCGAGGGCATGATGCTCGCGATCCTGTTCGGCAACGTGTTTGCGCCGCTGATCGACTATTTCGTCGTGAACGCCAACATCAAGCGGAGAGCGCGACGCCATGGCTGAAGAGAGATCCATCTTCTCGAACGACCATCCGTTCAAGATCGTCTTCATGGCGGTCGCCCTGTGCCTCGTCGGTTCGGTGCTGGTGTCGGCCGCGGCGATCGGACTGCGCCCGCAGCAGGCGGCCAACGCGCGCATTTCCAAACAGACCAATATTCTGCAGGTGGCTGGTCTCTATGAAGACCGCGCCAGCGTCGGGTCGCTGTTCGAGGAGCGGATCGAACCGCGCATCGTCGATCTGCGCACCGGGGAATTCAGCGACGACGTGGATCCGGCGACCTATGACGAGGTCGCGGCGACGCGCGATCCGGAGATGAGCGACGCGCTCTCCAAAGATCAGGACTTAGCGCAGATCCGGCGCAAGGCCCATTACGCCACGGTCTATCTGGTCAAGGGCGATGGCGGCTATGAGACCGTGATCATCCCGGTCCACGGCTATGGTCTCTGGTCCACGCTCTATGGGTTCGTCGCGCTCAAGCCGGACGGGAATGAGATCATCGGCCTGCAATTCTATCAGCATGCGGAAACGCCGGGTTTGGGCGGCGAGGTGGATAACCCCACCTGGCGCGCGCAGTGGAAGGGCAAGAAGCTCTATGACGGCGACGATCTGAAAATCATGGTCGTGAAGTCCGGCGCGTCGGGCGACTATGAGATCGACGGGCTGGCGGGCGCGACGCTTACCTCGCGCGGGGTGGACAACCTCGTGCGATATTGGGCTGGAGCCGACGGTTTCGGCCCGTTCCTGAAAAATCTAGGGCAGGAGTTGGCGGAGAATGGCTGATCGGAAAAAGCTGATCCTCGACCCGGTTCTTGAAAACAACCCGGTCATTCTGCAGACGCTTGGCATCTGCTCGGCGCTCGCGGTCACGTCCTCGCTGGAAGTGTCGCTGATTATGTGCCTGGCGCTAACCAGCGTCACGGCGTTTTCCAGTCTTTTCATCAGCCTGATCCGCCATCACATTCCCAGCTCCATCCGCATCATCATCCAGATGGTGATCATCGCGTCGCTGGTGATCGTGGTCGATCAGGTGCTCAAAGCCTTCGCGCCTGATATCTCCAAAACACTGTCGGTTTTTGTCGGCCTGATCATCACCAATTGCATCGTCATGGGCCGGGCCGAAGCCTACGCTATGGCCAATCCGCCGCTGCCCAGCTTTCTGGACGGCATCGGCAATGGCCTTGGCTACAGCGCGATCCTGATCGGCGTGGCGGTGATCCGAGAGCTGTTCGGGGCCGGCAAGCTGATGGGGATCGAGATCCTGCCCACGGTCAACAATGGCGGCTGGTATGTGCCCAACGGCTTGTTGCTGCTGCCGCCGAGCGCCTTTTTCATCATCGGCGCCTTTATCTGGATCCTGCGCAGCTGGAAGTCGGGCCAGCGCGAGAAGGTTGAGAACGAGATCCTGCCGGTCCAAGTGAGCGAGCACGCGTGATGGAAGCCCTGGTCAGCCTCTTCATCAAATCCATATTCATCGAGAATATGGCGCTGTCCTTCTTTCTGGGCATGTGCACGTTCCTGGCGGTCTCGAAAAAGATCAGCACGGCGCTGGGCCTCGGCATCGCGGTGGTTCTGGTGCAGGGCATCACCGTTCCCGCGAACAACCTGATCCTGAACACGTTCCTGAAGCCGGGGGCGATGACCTGGCTTGGCTTTGAGGAAACCGACCTGATGTTCCTCGGCCTCATCAGCTATATCGGGGTGATCGCCGCCATCGTTCAGATCCTGGAGATGGGGCTCGATAAGTTTTTCCCCGCTCTCTACAACGCGCTCGGAGTGTTCTTGCCGCTGATTACGGTGAACTGCGCCATTCTCGGCGGCTCTCTGTTCATGGTCGAGCGCGACTACAACTTCGCTGAAAGCGTCGTTTACGGCATCGGCTCCGGCACCGGCTGGGCGCTCGCCATCGTCGCCCTGGCCGGTCTGCGCGAAAAGATGAAATATTCGGACGTGCCGCCGGGCCTTCGCGGCCTCGGCATCACCTTCATGACCGCGGGACTGATGGCGATGGCCTTCATGTCCTTCTCCGGCGTGCAGCTCTGACGAGGGGGTAGGGATATGGAAGACTTCATCCTCGGCGTTTCACTGTTCACGGCGATCATCCTGTCGCTTGTCGGTATCATTCTGGCGGCGCGATCGATGCTGGTCTCGTCCGGCGCGGTCAATATCGAGATCAACGGCGAGCGCACGATCGAGGTGCCGGCCGGCGGCAAACTGCTGAGCGTGCTGGCGGGCGAGAACCTCTTCGTCCCTTCGGCCTGCGGGGGCGGCGGCACCTGCGCCCAGTGCCGGGTTCAGGTGCATGAGGGCGGCGGCTCGATCCTGCCGACCGAGCTGTCGCATATCACCAAGCGGGAAGCGCGCGAGGGGGACCGTCTGTCCTGCCAGGTCTCCGTCAAACAGGACATGAAGATCCAGATCCCGGACGAGGTGTTTGGAGTCAAGAAATGGCGCTGCAAGGTGCGTTCGAACGACAATGTCGCGACCTTCATCAAATGCCTCGTGCTGGAGTTGCCGGAAGGCGAGAACGTCGATTTCCGGGCGGGCGGCTACATTCAGATCGAATGCCCGCCCTACAAGATGAGCTTTAAGGAGATTGACGTCGCCGAAGAGTATCGGGAGGACTGGGATCGGTTCAATTTCTGGGATCTGCATCAGGACTGCCAGGAAGACGTGGTCCGCGCGTACTCGATGGCGAACTACCCGGATGAGAAGGGCATCATCATGCTCAATGTCCGGATCGCGACGCCGCCGCCGGGCGCCGACCCGACCAAGGTGCCGCCGGGCCTGATGTCCTCCTACATCTTCAATCTGAAGCCGGGCGACGAGGTCACGATCTCCGGTCCGTTCGGCGAGTTCTTCGCCCGCGATACCGACAAGGAAATGGTGTTTGTGGGCGGCGGCGCCGGTATGGCCCCGATGCGCTCGCATATCTTCGATCAGCTCAAACGTCTCAGTTCGAAGCGCAAGATCACGTTTTGGTATGGCGCGCGTTCAAAGCGGGAGATGTTCTTTGTCGAGGATTTCGACGCGCTGGCGGCGGAGAATCCGAACTTCACCTGGCATGTGGCCTTGTCCGATCCGATGCTGGACGACGACTGGGACGGCCATACCGGCTTCATCCACAACGTGCTTTACGAAGAATACCTGAAGAACCATCCGGCGCCCGAGGAGTGCGAGTATTACATGTGCGGGCCGCCGATCATGAACATGTCCGTGATCGATATGCTGCTCGACCTCGGCGTTGAACGCGAGGATATCATGCTGGATGATTTCGGCGGTTAACCGCCGGACGCCTTTGGAGCGCCGCTATGCTTGAGACTGTCGCCGTCGCTTTCTTTGTCTTTCTACTCGTCATTATTGGAATGGCCGTGGGCGTGATGGTGCAGGGCAAGCGGATCACCGGCAGTTGCGGGGGGCTGGGCGCGATCCAGGGCGTGGATCAGTGCGGCGTCTGCGGCAAGAGCTTCGACGACCCCGACGTGGCCAAGTGCGACGGCCCCCCGAATTTAAAGGTCTGACGGCGACCAGATGGACCCTGACAAGGCCCGCCGCGCGCGGGCTTTTTCTTGGCGTCACTCCGGCAGGCTGAAAAACCCCAGCGCGACAAAACTGGCGAGGCATAGACCGCCATAGATAAAGCGGCGCGGCCGCCCCCGATCACTCTCATCCCGCCAGGCGTCGAGAAATTTGCGCCCTGACACCACAAACGCGACGAGCGCAAGTATGAAAGCGATCCTGATCGGGTCCATGTGCGGAGCTTAAGCAGTGGAATAAATAGCGGCAAGGCTGCAAACACCCGACCGAACGCTGCTGTATCGGCACGGGTTCTTCGCGTGCTTCGGTCAGGCGCATGCGCTGTGCTGGATCAGATCGAGAGGGTATTCGTCGGGTTTCGCAATATTTCTGGATCTTATCTCGCGGAGACGCTTGAGGCGGCTGCTGAGGGTCCCTTGAGGCGCGAGAAAAGATGGTGAGCCGTGCAGGATTCGAACCTGCGACCCGCTGATTAAAAGTCAGCTGCTCTACCAACTGAGCTAACGGCCCATCTTTTCCATCGGCGGCCTTGCTGACCGCCTCCGAACGGCGCGGAACCTATGCGCGCCGCGCGTGGGGGTCAAGCATACTTAAGGCGCTCGGCGCAGGGAATTTCTCGGCACTGGTTTCAAAGCGCGGGCGAGCGTATATAGCGCGCATGTTGAAGAGCGGCCCTCATACGTCCGGTTCGGTCCCATTCCTGAAGATGCATGGGCTCGGCAACGATTTTGTCGTGATCGACGCACGCGGCGGCGTCGACCCTGTCGCGCCTGCGCTCGCGCGCGCGCTGGGCGACCGGCATTTCGGCGTCGGGTTCGATCAACTGGCGGTGATCCGGGACGACCAAGAGGCGTCAGCGGCGGTGGACTTCTGGAATTCCGACGGCTCGACCGCCGGCGCCTGTGGGAACGCGACTCGCTGTGTGGCGCAGCTCTTATTTGAAGAAGGCGCGACCGAGGCGGTGTTGCGGACCGAGCGGGGGCTGCTCGCCTGTGCGCCAGCGGGTGACGGGCTGGTGCGCGTCGATATGGGCGCGCCGTCGCTCGATTGGCGAGAGGTTCCGCTCTCCCGTGAACAGGACACGGCCGCGCTCGACGCCATCCAGCCGTTGGAGGGTCGCGCGCCGGCGGCGGCGGGCATGGGCAATCCCCATTGCGTGTTCTTTGTGGATGATGCCGAAGTGGCGCCCGTCGAGACGCTGGGCCCCGAGATCGAGCATCATCCCCTTTATCCCGAGCGCACCAATGTGGAGTTCGTAGAGGTGATCGACCGCCGTTCGATCCGGCTGCGCGTGTGGGAGCGCGGCGCGGGCGTCACGCTCGCCTGCGGTTCCGGCGCCTGCGCTGCGGTGGTGGCGGGCGTTCGGCGCGGCTTGCTGGATGAAGAGGTGGAGGTGCGCCTCGACGGCGGAAACCTGACCGTTTCGTGGGACGGCGCGGGCGGCGTGAAGATGACCGGGCCGACGGCGCGGGTGTTTTCCGGCGCGCTGGACCCGGAATTCCTCGCCACGGTGGGCGCGGACGAATGAACGCGCCGCAAAAGCCACACCAAGATGCGCCGGTGTTTGAGACCTTCGGCTGCCGCCTGAACGCCTATGAGACGGAGGCGATGAAGGCGTTGGCGGGCGAGGCGGGCCTTGGCGGCGCGGTGGTGGTCAACACCTGCGCGGTGACGGCGGAGGCGGTGCGCCAAGCGCGCCAGTCGATCCGCAAGCTCCGGCGCGAGAACCCTGAGGCGCGGCTGATCGTGACGGGTTGCGCGGCGCAAACCGAGCCCCAGACCTTTGCGGATATGTCGGAGGTCGATCTGGTCCTCGGCAATCTGGAAAAAATGCGCGGCGAGACCTGGGACGGGCTGACCGCCGAGGCGAAAGGCCCGGATTTCGGCGTCGGAACGGCGGAGAAGGTGCGCGTCGACGACATCATGTCGGCGACCGAAACCGCAGGTCATCTGATCGACGGGTTCGGCACGCGGGCGCGGGCCTATGTGCAGATCCAGAACGGCTGCGATCACCGCTGCACGTTCTGCATCATTCCCTATGGGCGGGGCAATTCGCGCTCGGTCCCGGCGGGCGAGGTCGTCGCGCAGATCCGGCGGCTGGTCGATGCGGGCTATGCGGAGGTCGTGCTGACCGGCGTCGACCTGACCAGTTGGGGCGCGGACTTGCCGGGCCAGCCGCCCTTGGGCGATCTGGTGCAACGGATTTTGACGCTGGTTCCGGATCTGGCGCGGCTGCGCATCTCCTCCATCGATTCGATCGAGGTGGACGGCGCGCTGATGGACGCGATTGGCGACGCGGACCGGTTGATGCCGCATCTGCATCTGAGTTTGCAGGCGGGCGACGACATGATTCTGAAGCGGATGAAGCGGCGGCATCTACGCGATGACGCCATCCGGTTTTGCGAGGAGGCGAGGGCGCGCCGGACTGGGATCGTGTTCGGCGCCGATATCATCGCCGGGTTCCCGACTGAGACCGAGGCGATGTTTGAAAACTCCATGAGGCTGGTCGAGGAATGCGGGCTCACCTGGTTGCATGTGTTCCCCTATTCGCCCCGCAAGGGCACGCCCGCCGCCCGCATGCCGCAGGTGATGAAGGCCGAGCGCAAGGCGCGGGCGAAACGGCTGCGCGAGGCCGGGGAGCGCCGGGTCGCAGCCTATCTGGCGGGGGAGGTCGGCGTGGAGCGGACCGTGCTGATGGAGACCGCTCGTCTCGGCCGCACCGAGGGTTTCGCAGAAGTGGTCTTCGACGCCGACCTGCCGGTGGGCGGGATCGTGACCACGCGGATCGCGGGCGTCGACGGCGAACGGTTGATCGCCGCCTGACCCCCGCAACATTTTCACTTGCGAACAGCACATTGGCGCGATGTCAACGCGCGGCTGAGACCTTTGCGCGCGATCGCCATCGCAGCAGGCCTGATCATCTGGGCGAATTTCCCCGGCTCGGTAGTCCGGTTGCTTGGGCTGATCGCGGGCGTCTCCTTCATCTCCGAAGGCTGGGCGCTGCTGCTGATCGGGCTGGCGGGCCGCAAGATCGCCAATGGCGCGGGCGGGCAGGCGGCCTGCCGCGCCGCTGAGGTCGAACTCAGCTCTTCGCCGACATCAGCTCAATCTTCTTCTCCAATGCGAGAATGCGATTATCGACAATGTTCTTCTGAGCGTCCTCCATCGCCTTCTTGATCATCGCGTCGTTGTCTTTCTTGATCTTTTTCAGCTGCTCAGCCCGCAGCTTGTCGCGTTCCTTACGCTCATCCTCCATCTCCGCTTTGGCCGCCGCGACGGCCTCCTCGATCTCTTTCTTGCGGCTTTTCTGCTTTGACTGGACGACCTTGATGGAGTCCTCGAGCAGTTTTTTCTCGCTTTCCAGGCGTTTCAGGTTGGATTCGACGACATTCCATTTCGCCGGATCCTTCGGAGCGTCCTTGACCACTCTCTCGTCCTGTTTGACGCCCTGCTCATTGAAGGTCTCTTCGACTCGCAGCGATTGCCGAAGCATCTCTTCTTTGGCTGCTTCCAGTTCGGCCATTTTCTTTTCTTGCTCTTTCACCTTGTCCTGAAGCGCCGTCAGTTCGGCTTCCGCGACGCCGCCGCCCGCTCCACCTTCCTTGGCGCCGGTCTTTGACGCGGCCATTAACGCTTTGACGATTTTTTCGAGGGTCGCGACTTTATGTTTCAAGACCTTTACATCGCTTACGCCGAGGTCAGATTTGGCTGATTCCTTTGCAAGAGCCTTAAGACGATTTTCCGTTTCAATCGATTCTTTCTTAAAGCTCTCACGTATCTGCTCCAACTCTTTTTCTTTTGTTTCTAATTGATTTCTCATTTTATGCAGGGCTGCGGAAGATATGTCCGCTTCTTTTTCTTTTACCGCAAATTTTTTCTTTGCCTCTTTCACTTCTTCCTGGCTATGCGTTCTCTCAAGCCCATCTTTTAAGAAGGTCACAATCCCGGTCTTTTGGAATTCCGACAAGATCGCCTCGCTGTCCGAGATCATGGATTTCAGCTCTTTGATCTGGCCTTCGACCACCTTTTCCGCATCACCGGGGCCTGTCTTGCTTTTCGCCATCTGCGCGCTGATTTCTTTCTGAATCAGTTTCAGCATCGTAGGATCAAGTTTCGCGGCCATTGTGTTCTTCCCCCCTGACTCGCCGCAGTGGGCGGCGTGAACTTTGTCGGGATAGTTGCAGGACTTCCCACACCGATCAATTTGCCTCTGCGTGAAATTCCATTTGCGCGACCGCGGCCGCCTTCCCTCGGAGCGCCGCAAAGGCTATGTGACGGCGGTTCAATCTAGCGGAGCCGCGCCTCATGTCCTTTTTCGGCAAACTCAAAGACCGCCTGCTGAAATCCTCCTCCAAACTGGATGAGGGGGTATCGGCCATCGCCGAACGGCGGGTGCTGGACGATGAGGCGTTGGAAGAGCTGGAGGAGCTGCTGATCCAGACCGATCTGGGCGTTGAGACGGCGATGAAGGTCTCCGCCGCGCTGGCCGAAGGGCGGTTCGGCAAGAAGGTGCGCGCCGACGAATTGAAGAACCTATTGGCGGAGGAGGTCGCGCGGGTTCTGGAGCCTGTCGCCAAGCCGCTGCCGATCTACGCGAAACGCCCGCAGGTGGTTCTGGTCGTGGGCGTGAACGGGTCGGGCAAGACCACCACCATCGGCAAGCTGGCCAGCCAGTTGCGCGGGGCGGGCAAGTCGGTTGTGATCGCGGCGGGGGACACGTTTCGCGCCGCCGCCGTCGAACAGCTTCAGGTCTGGGGGCAGCGCGCAGGGGTGCCGGTGATGACCGCGCCCGAAGGCTCGGATCCCGCCAGCCTCGCCTATGACGCGCTGGAGAAAGCGCAGGAGGACGGGGCGGACATTCTGCTGATCGACACCGCCGGGCGGCTGCAGAACCGCGGCGATCTGATGGCGGAGCTGGAGAAGATCGTGAGGGTGATTCGCAAGCGGGATGAGACCGCGCCCCACAACACGCTATTGGTGTTGGACGCCACCACCGGGCAGAACGCGGTCAATCAGGTGGAGGTCTTCACCAAGATCGCCGATGTGACCGGTCTGGTGATGACCAAGCTCGATGGTACGGCGCGCGGCGGCATTCTGGTCTCGCTGGCCAAGAAGGCCGGGCTGCCAGTGCACATGATCGGCGTGGGCGAGGGGATCGACGATCTTCAGCCTTTTGAGCCGATGGAGTTCGCCCGCGCGCTGACCGGGGCCGACGAAAAGGGATAGCCTGATGGGCGAAACGATCGTCGAACTGGCGGGCACGCCGGCGGGCAGCACGCTCGCGCTGGCGCTGGTCCTGCTGTCGGCGCTCTCTCACGCTCTGTTCGGCGCGATCAACAAGGGCGGGGCGGACCCGTGGCTGAACCGGGCGGCGATCAATATCTGCTATGGGCTGATCGCCGCGCCTTTCGCGCTGTTCGTGCTGCCCTGGCCGACCGCCAATCTCTGGCCCTGGATCGGCGCGACCTATCTGATCCATATCTTTTACGAGGCGTTCCAGTCCTCGGCGTTCAATCGCGGCGCGTTCACCGTGGTCTACCCGATCGCGCGCGGCACCGGACCGCTGGCGGCGGCGGTTCTGGCGGGCTTCGTCTTCGGCGAGACGCTGGAGGCCGGCCAGTGGGGCGGGGTGCTGCTTTTATCCTCGGCGATCTTCGCGCTGGCTTATTTCAATATGCGGGCGGCGAAAATGGATCTTGGCGATGTCGGCCAGTTGAAAGGCGCGATCATTATGGCGTTGCTGACCGGGATCATGGTCGCGGTCTACACCACGGTCGACGCCTATGGCATCCGGCAGGCGGAGAACCCGTTCACCTTCCTCGCCTGGTTCTTCATGACCGGGGGCGTCGGGTTCCCGTTGGTGGCCGTCTGGCGCTGGCGGCGCAAACCGGTCTCGGTGGATCTCGCGGATCTCGGCATGCGGGGCGTGGCGGGCGCGCTGATCGCCTTTCTCAGCTTCGGCTCGATCCTGCTGGCGACGCGGCTGGATCAGGTCAGCGAGGCGGCGGCGCTGCGCGAGACCTCGATCATCTTCGCGACCGCGATCGGCGTGCTGATCTTTCATGAGAAGATCAGCGCCGCGCGGCTGGCGGCCATCGCCTGTATCGCCCTTGGCGCGATTCTGGTCGAGTTCGGGTGACATTGCAGACCGAATCCGTTAGGCCGCAGCCATGACAAAGCAGATCAGCCCGCTGTTGAAATTCGCGTTGGAGATCGGCCCGCTGGCCGTCTTTTTCCTTGGCTTCACCTATGGCGACCGTTTGATCGCGCAGCCCGCCATAGGCGACATCATGGTCGCGCTGGTGGGTGAGACGGCCGCCAATGGCCAGACCGGGCCGCTTTTTCTGGCGACGGCGGTGTTCATGGTGGCGATCATCGCGTCGCTCGCCGTGTCCTGGTCGCTGACCCGCCACTTGCCGCGGATGGCGGTGGTCACGGGCATCGTGGTCGCGGTGTTCGGCGGGCTGACGCTGGTGCTGCAGGATGAAACCTTCATCAAGATGAAGCCGACCATCGTGAACGGGATCTTCGCGCTGATCCTCGGGTTTGGTCTGATCGTGCAGGGACGCTCTTACCTCAAATACCTGATGGGAGAGATGATCCCGATGGATGACGAGGGCTGGCGCACGCTGACCCAGCGTTGGGCGCTGTTCTTCGTCTTCATGGCCGTCCTGAACGAGCTCGTCTGGCGCACGCAATCGACCGAGTTCTGGGTATCTTTCAAGACGTTCGGCAACCTGCCGCTGACCCTGGTCTTCGTATTTGCGCAGACGCCGTTGATGAAGCGGCATATGATCGAGGGCGACGGAAACTCCTAAACGCGGGGTGCGAGACAGTCGATGCTGGAAGCCATTCTGCTCGGGCTTCTGTCGGGCGCGATGATCCCGCTCGGCGGCGCCATCGCCTCGGTCGAGCATATCCGCCCCGCGTGGCTGGAGGATGAGTTTCGTCACAGCGTCATCGCCTTTGGCGGCGGCGTGTTGATGGCGGCGGTCGCTTTCGTGCTGGCGCCGCGCGGCATGGAGACGCTCTCACCCGCAATGGCGATCGGGACTTTCGCGTTGGGCGGCGTTCTGTTCGCGCTTTTCGAACGGCTCAGCCGCGGCGACGGCAACGCGCAATTCGCCGCCATGCTCACCGATTTCGTGCCAGAAGCGCTGGCGCTGGGGGCGATGGTGGCGACGCGAGATCCAGTGGCGGCGCTGCTCGCGTTCCTGATCGGCCTGCAAAACTTGCCCGAAGGGTTTAATGCGTTTCGCGAGATCAAGGCGGGCGGACGGCTGAGCGACCGGCGGATACTGACGCTGTTCGCGGGGCTGGCCGTGCTGGGGCCGCTCGCCAGCGCGTTCGGCTATAGCGTGCTCATCAGCTATCCTGGTCTGACCTCGGCGATCATGATGATCGCGGCGGGCGGAATTCTCTATCTGACCTTCCAGAGCATCGCCATCGCGGCGCATATGACGGGGCGGCAGGCGCCGTCGCTGGCGGCGCTGGGCGGGTTCGCCTTTGGCATGTTGGGCGAGATGCTGGTGGTCTGACAGGCGCAGAAAGCGCCGTCACGGATTATCCGCCCGCGCGGGCCTTTTCGATCGCAGGCATCAGCTTGGTCTCCAGATCATCGTTCTGGATCGGGCCGATATGCTTATAGACGATGCGCCCGTCGCCGGTCAGGACGAAGGTCTCCGGCACGCCATAGACGCCCCATTCGATGCCCTGGCGTCCCTTGTCGTCAAAGCCGATCAGGGTGAAGGGGTCGCCCAGCTCGTCGAGGAAGGAGAGGGCGTTGGCCCGGCTGTCGCGATAGTTCAGCCCGTGCACGGTGACGCCTGACTTCGCCAGTTTCTCGATCTCGGGATGCTCGACCCGGCAGGGCACGCACCAACTGGCCCATATATTGACCACCGTGACGTCGCCGGTCTTGAGGTCGGCGGTGGAGAATCCGGGTTCGCCCTCGATCAGCGGCGGCAATTCGAATGTCGGCGCGGGCTTGTCGATCAGCGCCGAGGGCAACAGTCGGGCGTCCTCGCGATCAAGCCCGGCGATAAACAGCGCGCCGATGGCGGCGAAGACAAGCACGGGGATGAGCATCCACAGGCGGAACCCGCCCTGACGCTCGATGGTTTCGTTTTCTACGTTCATGTCGGGTCGGATACCGGTTTTCTGCGGGCGTGGCCTTGACGCGCCTCAAGGTTTTTAAGCTCGCGCTTGGCTCGCACGCCGGCGCGCAGGCTGGAGATGACCAGCCAGCCCACGACCAGCGCGAAGGCCCCATAGGCCGCCCAGATATTGGCTGCGTATTTTCCCATATCGAGGGCTTCGATCATCGCTCTAGCCCTCCGCCGTCGCCAGCCGGATCGCGCGGGCGCGACGCAGCCGGATCTCGGTTCTGACGCGCAGCAGCAGCAGCGCCAGAAATGTCAGGAAGAACGCGATCAGCATCACGACAAGGGGATAGAAGAACTCGTCGGTCAGCTTCTGATTGCCGGCCAGAGAGATGCTGGTCCCCTGATGAAGGGTCGCCCAGAACTGCACCGCGTAGCGCGACAGGATCGCGAACACCCCGCCCACCAGACAGAGCACCGCGGAAAGATCTGCGGCTTTTTCCGGGTCATCGATCGCCGCCCAGAGCGCCATGTAGCCGAGATAGAAGAAAAACAGGATCAGAAAGCTGGTCAGCCGCGCGTCCCAGACCCACCAGGCGCCCCACATCGGCTCGCCCCACACCGCGCCGGTGATCAGGCCGATCAGCGTGAAACCTGCGCCGATCGGGGCGGCGGCCTTGGCGACGAGGAACGACACATGGTGCCGGCGGATAAGGCCGATCAGGCTGGCGGCCACCATCACCAGATAGCCGTTGATCGCCTGAATCGCAGCGGGCACATGAATGAACAGGATCTTTACGGTCTGTCCCTGCTGATAGTCGGCGGGCGTGAAGAACAGCGACCAGATCAGGCCCGATACCATGGTGAGGACGGCGCCCCCCGCGACCCAGGGCAGGGCCGCGCCAGACACCCGCATGAATTCAGCCGGGTTGGCGTATCTCCAGATCGACATGAAGTTGATCTATCGCTGCGGCGCAGCGTCGGCAAGGGCGGATGCGCTCAAAGGTTGACGCGCAACACATTCGTCGTCCGGCGCTCGCCATCATAGCCGCAGAGCGCGACGTCGCCGTCGGCGCTGAGGGTCATCGCAAGGCGGGTCCGAGCATTCAGGATCGGCGGCGCGATCTGGTCCGGACCGGGCAGGGCGGCGAGGTCATCGGCGATTCTGGCCCGCGCGTCGCTCGCCAACCCGCGCGGTCGCCAACGTCCCTGCGGCGACATATGCCGGAAATGGTTTGCGGCGCTGCTGGGCGCGGCTTCGTCCGGCGCGTGAACGGCGGCGCTGGTCTCCAGCCGCTCGATCACGCAGGCCTCGCCCGGCTCAGCGCCGGTCAGCGTGTAAATCACCGGGGTGCAGATCGGTTCGTCGGAGAGGCGCCGCCTCGCAGTCGCGTAGTCGGGCGCGGTCTCGAACACATGGCGCAGCAGATGCGCGGGCGCCAAGCCGTCTTGCCGCAACAGTCGCGCTTTACCGGCGAGCCAGGCCACGGGTCTGCCCAATCTGCTGCGTCGCTCCGGGGCCTGATTGATCGCCGCAGCGAAACGTCCCGGCGCGGTCGCCTGCAACACGCCGGTCACGCCGGGCCATGTGGCGGCGGCCCATTCCCCGGCTGCGCTCGCGAGATGAACCAGCTCAATCCGCTCGCCGATGCCGTCGAACGGCCAGTCGAGCACGCGCATCAGTCGTGGCGCGCCGTCGCCCTGGCGCACGGCCGAGGTGCACCCCCATTCGTAACTGAGCGTGAAGGTCGGCACGCCCGCCCGTCCCACGGCGTCGCGGTTGGCGGCGATTTCCGCCGCGTAAGGATCGCCCGCGCGCGCCAGCCAACGGTTTGAGATGCGATCGGCAAGGGGCAGGAACGGCGTCGCCACCCGCCCGATCCCCAGCGGCAATCCCGCCAGCACCGCATCCATCAACGCGCCAGCCTCGCCCGCGTTTTCGGCGCAATAGGCCTGCAATCCCTTGTCTCGATAGTCGCGGAACGGGGGCGTTCTCATCGCGCGTTGACCCGCAGCGCCCAGGCGGCCGCCACCGGGCAGACGGCCAGCGTAAAGAGCGTGACCGCGCCGAGGAACAGAAAGGCCGTGCGCGTGGTCTCACCGCTCGTGGCCGCCTCCACGACCCGCGCTCCGAAGATCAGCGTGGGGACATAGAGCGGCAGCACGAGGATCGACAGCAGCAGTCCGCCGCGGCGCACGCCCACGGTCAGGGCCGCGCCGACCGCGCCGATAAAGCTGAGCGCCGGCGTGCCCGCCAGAAGCGACAGCACCAGCGGCTGCACCGCTTCGCTCGGGATCGCCAGCATCAGTCCCAGCACCGGGGCTGCGATCACGATGGGCAGGCCGGTGGTGAGCCAGTGGGCGAGGGCTTTGGCCGCCACCATGGCCTCGGCGGGCGGGCCGGATGTCAGAAGCTGATCGAGCGAGCCGTCTTCAAAATCCGCCTGAAACACCCGGTCGAGCGATAAAAGGCAGGCCAGCAACGCGGCGACCCAGAGGACGCCCCCGGCGATCCGGGCCAGCACGGGAAGCTCCGCGCCAACGCCGAACGGGATCAGAAGCACCGCCAGCGTAAAAAAGGCGAGCGCGGTGGCGCCGCCGCCGCCCAAGCGGATCGCCAGCGTCAGATCGCGTCTTAGAAGCGCGGTCCAGGACCCCATGCTCAGCTATCCCAACTCAATTCCAGGTTCCCGTCAGGAACGGATCGTCATGCCCGTCGGCCCCATCAGAGGCGCCGATCACCGGCTCTTCACGCGCGGCCATCGTGTAGGTTTCCGCATCTGAAAGGCCGAGATCGATATGGGTGGCGATCAGGGCGGACCCGCCGCCCGCGCAATGCTCGCGCACCATCCCGGCGACAATCTCCGTCGCAGCGGCGTCGAGCGAGACCGTCGGCTCGTCCAGCAGCCAGACCGGCCGGTCCGAGACCAGAAGCCGCGCCAGCCCCAAACGGCGTTTCTGACCCGCCGAGCAATAAGAGGCCGGCGCGTCCGCCACCGCGGTCAGGCCGAGACGCTCCAGCGCGGCATCGACGCGCGCGTCGCCGCCGGCGCCCATAAGCCCGGCCCAGAACGCCAGATTCGCGCGCACGTCGAGCGCCGGTTTGACCGCGTCCAGATGGCCCGCATAGGTGATGTGCACCCGCGCATCCGCCGCATCGCGGGCGAGCGAGATATCGCCGACGCCCGCGTCGCCGTCGGAAATCGGCAGCAATCCGGCGAGCTGGCGCAAGAGCGTCGACTTGCCGGCGCCGTTCGGGCCGCGCAATTGCATCGCCTGACCCGGCGCGACCGACAGGGTCAACCCACGAAAGATGCGCCGTCCACCGCGCCGGCATCCTAGATTTTCCGCCCAAATCCGCATCGCACCTCAATAGCGACCTTCCGCGGGAGAGAGAAGCGCCCATAACGGCGTGCGGCCTATCGCGTAAGCCTCTTGCGCTTCGCGGCGTCGAACGCGATAGCAAGAAGACCCAAAAGAGACAGAGGAAAGGCTGCGGAATGGCGCATGACGAGAAAGCGGGGGCAGAGGTTCGGCCCAGCGAAATGCTGCGCGCCCGCGCCGCCGAGGATTGGGATGCCGCCACGCGGCATACCTTTTGCGCGGAACTCGCCGCCGGAACCCTGCCATTGCCCAAGATGGCCTGGTATCTGGTGCAGGACTACAGCTTCATCGATGGTTTCGTGAAGCTCGCCGCCAGCGCCATCGCCCATGCGCCGACATTGGAGGATCGTATTCCACTGGCGCGGTTTCTGGGCGTCATCACCGGGCCGGAGAACACCTATTTTCAGCGCAGTTTCGAAGCGCTGGGCGTGGCGGAGGCGGATCGAACCGCGCCCGAACTTGCGCCTGCGACGCTCGGATTTCAGGCGTTGATGGCGGAGGCTGCGGCCTCGGGCGAATATGCGCGCATGGTGGCGGTGCTGACCGTCGCGGAATGGAGCTATCTGAGCTGGGCGTCGCCTTTCGCCCGCGCGCGCGAGGATTTGCCGTTTTATTTCGCAGAATGGATCACCCTGCACGCCGGGCCGGGTTTCGAGGGCGTGGTCGCCTATTTGCGCGGACAGCTCGACGCCGCCTGGGAGGCGGCGGATGCGGCGGGTCAGGATCGGGCCGCGGCGGATTTCGCCCGCGCAGTCCAATTGGAGCGGGCGTTTTTCGACGCAGCCTATGCCGAGCGCTGAGGCGCACAAGGTCGCGACCCAAGACCGAAAATCGCTCGCTAAGGCGTGACTCGCGGTTGCGAGTGCGGCGTTTTAATATCCCTCCACAATTCGAGACGCCCAGCGTTGGAGAGAAAGATTCGCATCATCGGAAATACCGCCCTAGCCGCCGTGCCCAAGGCCGTCCGCGCAGCCGGCCAAACCGTCGTCGGCGCCGCCGCCATGATCGCGGCCTTCGCGACGACGGTCGACGCCGCGCGCGCCGAAGGGCCGGTCGTGGTGGAGCTCTTCACCAGCCAGGGCTGCAGTTCTTGCCCGCCTGCGGATGATTTTCTCGGCGAGCTCGCGGGCCGGAAGGATGTGATCGCGCTCGCGCTGCACGTCGACTACTGGGATTATCTCGGCTGGAGGGACACGTTCGCGCTGCCGGGAAACACGGACCGGCAAAAGGCGTATCGCGCCGAGCTGAACAATCGCTCGATCTATACGCCGCAGGCGATGATCGATGGCGTCGCGGACGTTGTCGGCAGTCGGCAGGCCGAGCTCTTACGCACGATCAGCAAGGCGCGCGAGGTTCCGAATCTGGCGGCCGTTTCCTTCGACGACATCGACGGCCGCATGATCGCGCGGGTGGCGCCGTCTGATCCCGACACCCGGCCCAAGAACGCCGCGACGGTTTGGATGGCGACCTACGCGCCGGTGCAATCCGTCGTGATTCAGCGCGGCGAGAACGCCGGACGGACGCAGAAGTACCACAACGTGGTGATGTCCTGGGTCAATATGGGCGAATGGCGCGGCGGCGAGGCCGAGTATGACGCGCCGATGCCCGAAGGCGCGGGCGGCGCAGCCGTGCTTGTGCAGGTGGGTCGCGGAGGGCCGATTCTGGGCGCCGCCGAATATCGTCGCTAACGGCCGCAGCGCATCCCGAACGCGCCAGTTCTAGCGCGGCTTGTTGTTCTTCCAGCGCCGGTGCAGCCAGAACCATTGGGCGGGGTCCTCCTCGATCCAGCCTTCGATGCGGCGGTTCATCTCCGCCATCATCTCAAGGGGGTCGCCGGGCGGGATCGGCGTCTCGAACTTCACGTCAAAGCTCAGCCCGTCCTCCAGTCGCCGGGCGCGGACCGGGATCAGCGGCGCTTTCGCGCGCACGGACAACTCCGCCAGCGCGGTCGCGGTCTCGGCGGGCTGCCCCAGAAACGGAACCAGCGGCGCGCCGGTGTTGCGCTGATCGATCAGCACGGTCATCGCGCCGCCTTTCAGCACGTGACGGACCAGTTTGGACATGCCCTGACGGCCCTTGTGCAGCACCGGTTCGCCGCACATTCGGATCAGCTCCAGACTGATCTCATCGAATCGCTCATTGTTGAACGCGCGATAGAGGATGCCGGTCTCCAGCCCCAAATCCCGCGCGGCGAGACGACAAATCTCCCAATTGCCGTAATGGGCGGTCAGAAAGATCACGCCCTTGCCGCTGTCGATCGCCGCCTGCACGACCTCAGCGCCGCTTGAGACGGTGCGCCTGTCGGCGCGAGGCGTGATGTCTTTCATGCGCTGATACTCGATCAGCACGCGGGTGAAATTGTCGCCGACGCCGCAGATGATCGCGTCGCGTTGAGCGCGCGTCATGTCCGGGCGCACCAGATCGATATTGTCTTCGATCCGCCGCGCGGCGGAGAGATTGCCCAGCCGCCGTCCCAGCCATCCGCCCAGATGGATCAGGCGGTCGGTGGAGAGCGGCGCGAAGAGTTTCGGCAGAAGATAGATCGCGGTTTTCTCCAGCGCTTCGAGCGCGCGCTCGGAAAAAGGTCGCTGATCTTCCTCAATCGCCGTCATTCACGTCCTCAATTCTCACTGCGGGCTGACCGGCCCATAGTCAAACGCCGCCTCGTGTTCGCGTTTTCGCACAACGCGGACGAAGCGCGCCGCCTGCAAAATAGCGGACAGCGCGCAGCCGATGAAGGTGGCGGCCATCAATCCCGCAGCACCGTATCCGAACTCGATACCCAGAAGATAGGCGAGCGGCGTCATGACGCCAATGAAGGCGAGGAAAAACAGCGCCGTCGCGGTCCACGCGTCGCCCAGCGCTCGCACCGCCTGCCCGGCCACGACCTGGGCGCCGTCGACGATCACGATCAGACCGACCCAAACGATCAGCGGCGCGGTCGTCGCGATTAGCGCGCCGTCATTGGTGTAGATCGCGGCGGCCAGGCCCGGAAAGAGCGCCAGCGCCGCGCCGATCGCCGCCATCACGCCGACCACCGCGGCGACGCCGGTCCAGCCGGCGAAGCGCGCGTCCCCCATCTCTCCGCGGCCCCATGCGGCCCCGACCAGCACGCCGGTGCCGACCGCCAGCCCCAGCGCGGCCATGAACACGGTGGCGTTGACATTGTGTGCGATGGAGTAGGCGGCCAGCGCCTCGACACCCAGAAATCCGGCGAATTGCGCCACCGCGCCGAACGCGGCGCTCTCGCACAGGGTCGCGGCCCCGGCGGCGAAACTGAGGCGGCGCATCTCGGCCCCCGCCGCCCATCCGCCCGGCCCCCAGAGGCCGCGCATGCGGGGGCGGATCCCATAGGCGTGGGCGTCGGGCCGGGTGACGATGTAGGCGAAAAGCGCGACGAACATGAACACTCGCACGGCGGAGGTGGCGATTCCGGACCCGACGGCGCCAAGCTCGGGAAAACCGAAATGGCCCCAGATCAGAACATAGTTGATCCCCACGTTCAGAATGTTTGCGCCCACCATGGTGAGCAATGCGGGCAAGGGGCGCTGCGTCGCCTCCAGATAAAAGCCGCAGACCACATAGAGAATCTGCATCGGCACGCCCAGCGACACGGCGCGCGCCACCGCTCCGGCGCCGGCGGCGAGCTCCGGGTCATGCCCGAATAACAGCAGCCAGGTCTCGCTGAACCAGCACAGCAAGAAGCCCACGGCGCCCACCATCGCCGCCCATGGCAGCGAGCGGCGCCACGCCCGGCCCGTCTCCGCCAGTCGGCCGGCGCCGAACTCCCGCGCCACGATGGCGACCAGTCCGATCTGCAGGCCGATGCCGGTGACCATGATCGGCACAAAGAGCGCGGTGCCGAGCGAGGCGTAAGCGAGCTCCGTCGTCGAATAACGGCCGACCATCGCGATATCGACGATGGCCATTGTCAGGATGCCGGCGCGCGAGACCATGACGGGCGCGGACAGCCGGGTCAGAGCGCCAAGCTGCGCCTTTAGCCGCAGGCCGAAACGCAGGCCGCCGGCGCCGTCTGCCCCTGTCGCAGGTCGCGTCATGGCGACGGGTCCGCCGCTTTCACCGCGGAGGTCTGACTCTCTCGCCGCCAGACATAGAGGCCCGAGCTGACGATCACCAAAGCGCCGCACACGGTCCAGACGTCCGGCGTCTCATCAAAGAACACATAGCCCCAGGCCGCCGCCACGATCAGTCCAAAATAGGTCACCGGCGCCAACGCCGAGGCGGACGCCCGCTGAAACGCGAGAATCAGAAGGATCTGGCCGGTTCCGCCAACAGCCCCCGACGAGAGCATTATCAGCGCGTCCTCGAATGTCGGCGTCGACCAGAAGAAGGGAACCATCAGGCTGGCGCAAAGCGCCCCGATCACGCCGCTGTAGAGCAAGGTGGTCCACGGATTGTCCGCCTGTCCCAGCTGGCGAGTGACGATAGCGTGCATCGCATAGAAGAATGCGGCCAGCATGGGCAGCATCGCCATTGGCTGAAACACAGCCAGTCCGGGCCGAATGATGATCATTGCACCGATGAACCCGGCGGCGACGCCGAACAGGCGACGCGCGCCGACATGCTCCCGCAACACCAGGGCGGCAAGGGCGGTGACCATCAGCGGCGCGACCTCGAAAAGCGCCGTCGCTTCAGCCAGCGGAATATGGGCGATGGAGATAAAGAAGCACAGCGTCGCGCCGAATATCATCGCAGACCGGAGGATCTGCAGCTTGAGGTTCCGCGTGCGGGCGACGGTGCGGATGCGCGGCGCCAGCAACAAAAGCACCAATACCGCCTGGCTCAAGTAGCGGCCCCAGGTGACCATGAACGGGTCGTAGCGCTGCGACAGGCCTTTGCTGATCGCATCCATCGACGCAAAGAAGCCGATCGCGACGATGGCGATCAGGACGCCAGAGGCTTCTAGCGACAGGTCAGGCGCTTTAAAGCGCGGCGCGGGCATGGGGTGCGGCCTTTCTGGAACAGCGCCGCTTGGGGCGCCGGGACCGTTCTATCCCCGAAGCGCCGACCTGTCATGCGCCGGTTTCAAGGCCGGCGCGACAGTTTCAATCTGTGGAATATCCGCGATGACGGGCGCAGGTCAGGTTTTCAGCGGCCCGATCACCATGATCATCTGGCGGCCTTCCATCTTCGGCATGGATTCGACCTTGCCATGCTCTTTGGTGTCCTCGGACACGCGCTGAAGCAGATCCCGGCCCAACTCCACATGCGCCATCTCGCGCCCGCGGAAGCGCAGGGTGACCTTCACCTTGTCGCCTTCGCCGAGGAACTTGAACACGTTCCGCATCTTCACGTCATAATCGTGCGTGTCGATATTCGGGCGGAACTTGACCTCTTTGACCTCGATGATCTTCTGCTTCTTGCGGGCCTCGGCGGCGCGCTTCTGCTGTTCGTATTTGAACTTGCCAAGATCCATGATCTTGCAGACCGGCGGGTTTGCGCCCGGGGAGATCTCTACGAGGTCGAGCCCGACATCTTCGGCCATCCGAATGGCGTCGCGCGGATCAACGACTCCGCGGTTTTCTCCTTCGTGGTCGATCAGGCGGATTTCCGGAACCTTGATGGCCCGGTTTGCGCGGGGGCCGGTGTTCTCCGGGGTTGGCGGCGCGCGGTGCGGTCTGCGAGCTATGGTCTTTCTCCATTGTTGCGCCCAGCGTGAGGATCGTCCTCAGGCCCTATGGCTTCTCAATACGTCGCGGCGCCGGAAGTGACTCGCACCCCAGCGCCGCGCCTGTCTTAAGGATACCTCAGCCAGCGTCAACCGCAAGCATGTGCGTCATGCGCGCCGCCGCAACCTTTTGTACGCGTTCAGAGACCGGTGCGGGGCGCCCCGATGATCACCGCGGCGCCGATCAGGCAAAGGGCGGCCCCGGCAAGATCCCAACGGTCCGGCCGCGCGCCCTCAATCAGCCAGAGCCAGACCAGCGAGCTGGCGATATAGACGCCGCCATAGGCCGCATAGGCGCGCCCGGCGAAGGGGCTGTCGGCCAGCGTCAGCAGGTAGGAGAACAAGGCCAGCGCGGCGAGGCCCGGCGCCAGCCACCAGACCGGCTTGTCGAGGCGCGCCCACGCCCAGACCGCGAAACAGCCGGCGATCTCGGCGAGGGCGGCGGCGAGGTAGATCGCGGCGGTCTGCATGAGGGGGATCTCCGTCTTCGCCAAGGATTGTCGCCGCCATAGACGCCCGATCGGCATACGGGCGCAAGTTTCGGCGTGCAATTTCGATCGCATCGCCGATGATCGACGCGATCGTTTTGTTCGGAGGACCCCCATGATCCGATTCCTCGCCGCTCTGGCGCTGGCTCTTTCGGCCGCGTCTGCGTTCGCGGACCAACCGAGCTATTCCGGCATCGACGAGATCCTGGCGGCGGGCGCGGCCAATTGCGCCGGCTTTGATGAAGGCGTCTTTTCCCAGCAGGAAGGCGCGATCAGCGAGATCGATCTCGACGGAGACGGGAGGGCGGACAAGGTGGTGGAGGAAGCGAAGTTCTCCTGCTCCTCCGCCGCGTCGCTTTATTGCGGCACCGGCGGCTGCATGATCCATATCATTGTCGGCGATCAGGTCTATTCCCGCCTCGCCAAGGGCTGGAAGCCGGTCGAGTGGGCGGGCGATGCGATCATTCTGCTGGAACTGCACGGAACGGAATGCGGCGGCACGAACCTTCGGCGCTGCTATGAGGCGATCACGTGGAGCGAAGGCGGGTTCCGGAGCGTGAGGGCGCCGGTGGAGGGAATGGCGCAGTAAGGCTCAACGCTGCGCCCGGAAGCGGTATTCCGAGGTCACGCCTTTATGCTCAGCCTCGTAGGAATTGCTGAGATAGACCCCATTTCCCGCAGGCGCGAAAGTGCGCTCGCGTCGTCCAACTGTCGTAGAAAACCCATCTCCAACAGTCTCGTAGCCGCCGTTCCAAGATCTGTCGCGGCCGCAGACAGTGACCACTCCTGTCTTCGAGTCGAGCTTAGACTCTTCGATCACGTTGTAGGCGCCGGCGGAACCGACAGGGCGCTTTTCCATGAAGATGGAAATATCGCCTTCGCAGGCGAGGACGGGACTGGCGAGCAAGCACAATGTGAAGGTGGCAACCAATTTTTGCATAATGAATTTCCCCTCTATCTAAAGGGGAAATCATAGCAGTGATGATTGTGTGGTCTACCGCAAATCCGGCGGCGTCGCCTCTTCGGTCAGCGCGGCGATGGCCTCGTCCAGAGGAACCACTTTCTGGTGTTTTTCGCCCAGGCGGCGGACGGCGACGGTGCCTTCCTCCACCTCGCGCTTGCCCACGGCGAGGATCGCCGGGACGAAGGCGTGGGAGTGCTCGCGGACTTTGTAATTGATCTTCTCGTTGCGCACGTCCGCCTCGGCCCGCAGCCCCGCCGCGCGCAGCTTGGCGACCACGTCATGCGCATATTCATCCGCGTCCGAGACGATGGTCGCGACCACGGCTTGCGTCGGCGCGAGCCAGAGCGGGAAGCGCCCGGCGCAGTTCTCGATCAGGATGCCCAAAAACCGCTCGAACGAGCCGAGGATCGCGCGGTGCATCATCACCGGGCGCTGTTTCGAGCCGTCCGGCGCGACATATTCCGCCTCCAGCCGCTCCGGCAGGTTGAAGTCGGCCTGGAACGTGCCGCATTGCCACTCGCGCCCGATGGCGTCGGTCAGCTTGAAGTCCAGCTTGGGGCCATAAAAGGCGCCTTCGCCGGGGTCGACCTCATAGTCGTTGGTGACCTTTCGGACGGCGTTTTCCAGCGCTTCCTCGGCCTTGTCCCAGATCTCGTCCGAGCCGACGCGCACCTCCGGCCGGGTCGAGAACTTGATGTCGAAGCTCTTGAAGCCAAGGTCGCCATAGATGCCCGAGAGGAGGTCGATGAAGCGCGCGGTCTCCGTCTCGATCTGGTCCTCGGTGCAAAAGATGTGGGCGTCATCCTGGGTGAAGCCGCGCACCCGCATCAGCCCGTGCATTGAGCCGGACGGCTCATACCGGTGGCAGGAGCCGAACTCGGCCAGGCGCAGCGGCAGATCGCGATAGGATTTCAGCCCGTGATTATAGACCTGCACATGGCAGGGGCAGTTCATCGGCTTCAGGGCGTTGGTGCGTTTTTCGTTCGCATGCTCCTCATCGATCTCGGTGATGAACATGTTCTCGCGGTACTTGTCCCAGTGGCCGGACTTTTCCCAGAGCTTGCGGTCGACGACCTGCGGGGTCTTGATCTCGCGATACCCCGCCTCGGTCAGCTGGCGGCGCATATAGTCCTCCAGCACGCGATACACGGCCCAGCCCTGCGGGTGCCAGAACACCATGCCGGGGGCTTCCTCCTGCAGGTGAAAGAGCTGCATTTCCCGGCCCAGCTTGCGGTGGTCGCGTTTCTGCGCCTCCTCCAGCATATGCAGATAGGCCTTCAGGTCCTTCTTTGACCGGAAGGCGGTGCCGTAGATGCGCTGAAGCATCTTGTTGCGGCTGTCGCCCCGCCAATAGGCGCCGGCGACGCTCATCAGTTTGAAGGCGTCGGGCGGAACCTGGCCGGTATGGGCCAGATGCGGGCCGCGGCAGAGATCCTGCCAATGGCCGTGCCAATACATGCGCAGCGGCTCATCTCCGGGGATCGCTTCGACCAGCTCCACCTTGTAGGGCTCGTCATTGCCTTCGTAATAGGCGATGGCGCGGTCGCGCTCCCACACTTCGGTGCGCACCGGATCGCGGGTGGCGATGATCTCCCGCATCTTCTTTTCGATCGCTTCAAGGTCCGCGTCCGAGAACGGTTCGGCGCGGTCGAAATCGTAGTAAAAGCCGTTTTCGATCACCGGGCCGATGGTGACCTTGGTGTCGGGCCAGATCTCCTGCACCGCGCGGGCCATAATATGAGCGCAGTCATGCCGGATCAGCTCCAGCGCCTCGGCTTCGTCCTTCACGGTGACGATGGAGAGCGCGGTGTCCTGATCGATGGGGATCGAGAGGTCCGCCAATTTGCCGTCGATCCTGCAGGCGAACGCGGCTTTGCCCAGCGATTTGGAGATGTCGGCGGCGACATCCGCGCCGGTCACGCCTGCGGGGTAAGTTCGCGTCGCGCCGTCGGGCAGGGTGATCGCCACCTCGCGCGCATCGACTGGAGCGTCGCTCATCTCTCTCTCCTCAGGCAGGTCGCCGCGTTCCGGCGGCGGTGTTTTCGAATGGCGCGCACATTCCAGAGCGGCGGACTTCAAGTCAAGCTCGCGGGGAATTTCCTCGACGGATCGTGCTTTTGAGAGAGTATAAAGAGACAGATGCATCTCGGAGCACCCATATGCGCTTTATCCTGCGCAGCCTGACCGGCCTTGCGCTGACCGCGCTGACTATCGGTTTCATCGCCTTGGGGGCGTGGCGCCTCTATGACGCGAACCAGAGCGTCGAGGGCGGCCGCGACGGCGGTCCGCGCGAGCGCGCCTTCGCGGTCGTGGTCGATGTGCTGTCGCCGGTCGCGCTGACGCCGGAAACCCGCGCTTATGGTGAGATCGAGGCCTGGCGCCGGCTGGAGTTGCGCGCCGCCGCCGAGGGAGAGATCGTCGACGTCGCGCCGATTTTCCGCGACGGCGCGGCGGTGGCCGAGGGGGATCTTTTATTCCTCATCGATCCGGCTGAGGCGGCGGCGGACTACGCGGACGCCGAGGCGGCGGTGGCCGAGGCCGAGGCCGAAGAAGCCGAAGCGATCGAGGCGCTGGAGGTCGCGAAACTGGAGCGCGCCTCCGCCGAGCGGCAACGCGATCTCCGCGCGCAGGCGTTCGAGCGGCAAAAAGATCTGAAAGAACGGGGCTTTGGCACGGACGCGGCGGTGGAGGCCGCGGAGCTGGAGTTTTCCTCCGCCGAGCAGGCGCTCTCTAGCCGGCGGGCGGCGCTGGTGGCGGCGTCGAAGCGGGTGGAGCGCGCAGATCTCGCCATCCAAAGGGCTGAGATCGCGCGGGACGAAGCCGCCCGCGATCTGGCGGACACCCGTCAGGCGGCGCCCTTCGCCGGGTTGCTGTCGGATGTCGATATCGTGCTCGGCGAACGGGTGACCGGCAATGAGGCGCTGGGCGTTCTGATCGATCCGGCGGCGCTGGAGGTGAAATTTCAGGTCTCCAACGCCGAGTTTTCCCGCCTGATCGGCGAGGATGGCCGTCTGATCTCCACGCCGGTGACGGTGACGCTGCAACTGGGCGAGCGGTTGGTGCAGACGCCCGGCAGACTGGCGCGCAGCTCCGCGATATCGGACCGCGAAAGTGGCGGACGGGTGCTTTACGCCCGGCTGGAAACGGGGGCGGACACGCTGCTCAGACCCGGCGATTTCGTGACCGTCGCGGTCTCAGAGCCCGAACTCGCCGATGTGGCGGTGGTGCCGGCCACGGCGGTGTCGCGCGACGGACGCATTCTGCTCGTCGATAACGACGACCGCATTGAGGAAGTGCAGGTTCAGATCGCGCGGCGGATCGGCGATCGGGTCGCGCTGCGGGACGCGCCCTTTGGCGCCAGATACGTGCGGGAGCGCACCCGTCAGCTTGGCGCGGGCGTGAAAGTGCGCCCGATCCAGGCCAATGGCGCAAAGGCGGCCGGGCGCCCAGATCCTTCGGCGTTCGCCGCTCAAACCGGCGAGCAGACGCAAGACAAGGGTCCGCCCGGATGAGCGCGCAGGGCGACAAAGGCGGGTTCTCGCCACGCGCCGCCGCGCGGGCGGGGCTGGACGGGATCATCGGCTATTTTGTGGCCCATCGGACGGCGGCGAACCTACTGCTCGCCCTTCTCATTCTCGCCGGCGCCTATTCCGCGCTGAACATCCGGTCGCAATTCTTTCCCGACGTCGTCATCGAGCGGGTGACGGTCAGCGTCGCCTGGCGCGGCGCCGGGCCAGAGGACGTCGATGACGGGATCATCGCGGTGCTGGAGCCGCCGCTCCTGACAGTCGAAGGCGTCGATTCGTTCGAGGCGGTCGCGCGGGACGGCTCGGCGCGGATGATGGTGGAGTTTGAGGAAGGCTGGGACATGGGCCGGGCCGCGGACGAGGTGAAGTCTGCGGTGGACGGCGTCGCCTCCTCATTGCCGGAGAACGCGGAAGAACCGGTGATCCGCCGGGTCTCGTTCCGCAATCTGGTGACCGATGTGGTGATCTGGGGGCCGGTCGCGCTGGACCAGCTCGCGCGCTATGCGGATGAGCTCAAGACCCGTCTGTTCGAGGCTGGCGCGACTCGGGTCTCGGTGCAGGGCTATCCCGATCCCGAGATCCGGGTGTCGATCTCAGAGCGTGATCTCTTGCGCTATGATTTGACGCTGCAGGAAATCTCGGACGCGGTTCTGGCCGAAAGCGCAGCCAATCCGGCGGGCGAGATCGGCGACGGGTCCGCACGGGTGCGGGCGGGCACCGATCGGCGCACCGTCGAAGCGCTGGCCGACGCGACGGTGCGGGCGCTGCCGGACGGCTCGCGCCTGACGCTGGGTGATCTGGCCTCGGTCGAGGCGCTGGGCGCCGAGCGCGGTCTCGCCTATCAGCGCGGCGACGACCCCGCGCTACTGGTGCGGGTTCAGCGCAGCGCCAAGGACGACGCGATCCGCATTCAGGGTTTGGTGGAGGAGGTCGCGGCCGAATACGCCAAAACCCTGCCAGAGGGGGTCTCGGTGCAGCTGACGCGCACCAGGGCCGACATCATCTCTCAACGCCTCGATATTCTTTATCGCAACGGCGCGATGGGCCTCGCGCTGGTGTTGTTGTTTCTCTACCTGTTCCTGTCGCTGCGCACGGCGTTCTGGGTCGCGGCGGGCATCCCGGTGGCGATGGCCGCGACCGTCGCGCTGATGTATTCGTCCGGCCTGACGGTCAATATGGTCTCGCTATTCGCGCTGATCATCACGCTTGGGATCGTGGTGGACGACGCCATCGTTGTGGGCGAACACGCGGATCACCTCTCCCGCCACGGCATGGCGCCGGATATAGCGGCCGCCAGCGCGGCGAGGCGCATGTCCGCGCCGGTCTTCAGCGCCTCGATCACGACCGTTGTGGCGTTCGCGGGCCTCACCTTTATCGGCGGGCGGTTCGGCTCTCTCATCATCGATATCCCGTTGACGGTCTGCGCGGTGATGATCGCCAGCCTTGTCGAGTGTTTCCTGATCCTGCCGGCGCATATGAGCCATGCGCTGAAGGCCAAGTCGGCGGATGCGTGGTGGGATTGGCCGAGCCGGCAGGTCAATCGCGGCTTTCGCCATTTCCGGGAGAATATCTTTCGCCCGGCGCTCTTCTGGCTGCTGAAGCTCCGTTACCCCATCGTCGGCGCCGCGATCGGGCTGCTGCTGTTCACGGTGGCGCAGATCGTTGATCGGACGGTTCCGTGGCGCTTCTTCAACGCGCCGGAACGCAGCACGATATCCGCCAATATCGCCATGGCGACAGGCGCGTCCCGTGACGATACGCGGGCGATGCTGGCGGAGATGCAGCGGGCGCTCGATGCGGTCGATGCCCGCTATGGCGAGGAATACGGAGCGCAGCCGGTTTTGTTCTCTCTGGCCACGATCGGCGGCGGGGCGTCCGGGCGCGATTTGCGGTCCAACGACGACAAGGATCGCGATCTTTTGGGCGGATTGCAGATCGAGCTGATCGATCCTGACCTTCGGGTCTATTCCGCCACCGAGTTCATGGACGCGTGGCAGGCTGAGATCAAGCGGCCCTCCAAGCTGGAGATTCTCTCGGTGCGCGGGTTTCGCTCCGGGCCCGGCGGAGATGCGATCGACGTGCAGCTCTCCGGCGCGGACGGCGATGTGCTGAAAGCCGCCTCAGAGTCTCTGATGGCGGAGCTGAGAGCCTTTCCCGCCGTGACGGGGCTGGAGGACTCGCTCGCCTATGACAAAGAGGAGCTGCTGCTTGAACTGACGCCGAAGGGCGAAGCGCTGGGCTTCACGACGGCGGCGGTGGCGCGTGCGCTCCGAAACGGGCTGGAGGGGATCGAAGCGGCGGAGTATCCGCTGGAGGGGCGTACGGCGACCGTCGTCGTCAGATTGCCGGAGGAGGAAGTCGGCGCCGACTGGATCGAGCGCGCCAAGATACGCTCGCCCGGCGGCGGGTATGCGGCCTTGTCCGAGATCGTAACCGTCGACAGCCGGCTTGGTTTCGCTTCGGTCCGTCGGGAGGACGGGCGCCGCTTCGTCGACGTCACCGGCGATGTGTCCGAGGACGATCCGCAGGCGGCGACGGAGGTTGATCTGGCGCTCCGCGACGTGATCCTGCCGGGCGTCGCCGAGCGGTTCGGCGTCGAATACAAGCTTTCCGGCCTCGCCGAACAAGAGCAGGAGTTCCTGTCCGACGCCTCGATCGGCTTCGCGCTCTGTCTGGCGGCGATCTATCTGGTGTTGACCTGGGTCTTCGCATCGTGGCGGCGCCCGCTCGTGGTCATGTTGGTGATCCCGTTCGGGCTGATCGGCGCGGTCTGGGGGCACTATCTGCATGACGTGCCGCTCTCGATGTTCTCCGTCGTGGGCCTGATCGGCATGTCGGGGATCATCATCAACGACTCTATCGTGCTGGTGACCACGATCGACAAATACGCCAAGGATCGCGGCGCCATTCCGGCGATCATCGACGGCGCCTGCGACCGCCTGCGGGCGGTGTTTCTGACCACGCTGACGACCGTGGGCGGACTGGCGCCGCTGCTGTTCGAGCAATCGCGGCAGGCGCTGTTCCTGAAACCCACGGTGATCACGCTGTCCTATGGGTTGGGGGCCGGTCTGCTGCTGGTTCTGGTGATCACGCCCTCGGTGCTGGCGATGCAGCGCGACGTGGGGATGGCGCTTTCCTCGATGCGCCGCATGGGCCGGCTGACGCTGGGCCGCAGACAAAAGGCGCAGACCGCGCGCTGACCGCGATCGGCGCTTGCGCATCACGCCCTGTCGCGTAGCATGTCGGCGCCGTCCAAATACCGGGGCCCACCCGGACCGGCGGCGTGGCGGAGCGGTGTGTTGCAGGCGTCAGGCGGTCATCAAAAAAGTCCACGAACGGGCGTGTCCCGCGCGGAGCGCGCGGCGCTTCTGGCCGCTTGCGTGTTTGGCGCGGCGGGCGTCGCCGCGGCGGCGCTGACGGGATGGGACGAGACGCTGGAGGCGCTCAGCCGCATCACGCTGCTCGATATCGCCGTGCTTTTGCTGTTGTCGCTGGCGAATTACGGACTTCGGGGGTGGCGCTGGCTGATGTTCTCCGACGCGTTGGGATGCGCCGCGCCCGCCCGCACCAACGCGGTGTTTTACGTCGCGGGTTTCGCCTTCACAGCGACGCCGGGCAAGGTGGGGGAATTGGTGCGACTCTGGTGGATGCGCGCCAGTTTCGGCATCTCGCTCTCGCGCGGCGGCGCGCTGACCATTGCAGACCGCGCGGCGGACCTCGCGGCGGTGGCGCTGCTGGCGGCTGTCTCCAGCGCGTGGGCGGCGGGGTCGCCCGCGCTGGCGCTTGTGGCGGGCGGCGCGTCGCTGGCGGTGGTCTATATCGTCTTTTGGACGCCTGTGGCGCAACGCTGCATCGGCGCGCTTTTTGGCGTTGTGGGGCGCGCGCCGCGCCTGTTCGCGACGTTGCGAGGGGCCGCGCGAGCGGTGCGCAAATTGGGGCGGCGGGCCGTGGCGGCGCCGGGGCTCTTGCTTGGGTTGTTCGGCTGGGCGGCCGAAGCCCTCGCCTTCGCATGGCTCCTTTCAGCGTTGGGGCTTGAGATTCCCCTGATGACCGCGTTTTTCATTTTCATGGCGGCGATGCTGGTTGGCGCGCTTTCTGGGCTGCCTGGCGGATTGGGCGGCGTTGAGGCGACCATGCTCGGTCTTCTCGCGCTGTCTGGCGCGCCGTTTGAAGCCGCGCTGGCCGCCACCGCCGTCATTCGAGCGACCACGCTCTGGTTCGCCATCGCCCTCGGCTTCGCCGCGCTGCCTGCGGCTTTGAAAGCCGCCACTCGACAGGAGAGACCCGCATGACCCGTTGGGCCGATATCCCACTGACAGGCTGGGGCCGGCTCGCCGCGCCAAACGCTAGCGTCGCTCGGCCGGAACGCGCCGCCGGGTTCAAGGCGGCCGTGTCTGAGGCGCTGCGATCCGGCGACGGTCTGCTGATGCGGGGGGCAGGGCGCTCCTATGGCGATCAGGCGACGCTGGAGGGCGGCCGAGCGGTGATGACGTCGCGGCTGGATCGTGTGCTGAGCTTCGACAAAGCCACCGGCGCGATCGAGGTCGAAGCGGGGTGTGATTTCGAGCGGCTGGTGGACGCGTTCGCGCCGCAGGGCTGGATTCCTCCTGCGATCCCGGGGGCGGCCAATGTCTCGATGGGCGGGGCCGTCGCCAATGACGTGCATGGCAAGAACCATCATGTCGACGGCTCATTCGGCGATCATGTGGACTGGATCGAGCTGACCAAGCCCGATGGAGAACTCGTGCGACTCTCCGCCGACGCTGCAAATCCGGATGATCAGACGCTGTTCCGGGCGACGATCGGCGGCATGGGCCTGACGGGGGCGATTAGTCGCGTCGGTTTCCGCATGATGGAAACGCCGGGGGCCAGCGCGCGTGTGACCGAAAGCCGGGCGCCGGATCTGGACGCCCAACTCGCGGCGCTGGAAAGCTCGGATGCGCGATACTCGGTCTCGTGGATCGACGCGATGGCGACCGGCGCCGGTTTGGGCCGGGGCTTGATCGAAGAGGCGGAGCTTTGCGGCGCGCCACCGCCCGCGGGGAAAGAGGGCGCTCGGCGAGTGCCCTTCAATGCGCCGGGCGCGCTGCTTTCATCGCCTGTGGTGCGGATTTTCAACGAGACGCGCTATCGGTTGGTGCCGGCGGCGGGGCGAGAGGTTCTGAAACCCCTGACGACCTTCCTGTTCCCGCTCGACGCCATCCGCGACTGGAACAGGCTCTATGGCAAGCGGGGCTTTCGGCAGTTCCAATGCGTGCTGCCGCCGGACCGGTCGGCGGAGGGGCTGGCGGCGCTTTTATCGCGCATTTCGGCGGCGAAGGCGGCGTCTCCGCTGGCGGTGCTCAAGCGCATGGGGCATGCGGGACGTGGCATGCTCTCCTTCCCCGCCGAGGGTTATACGCTGGCGCTGGATTTCCCCAACCGGCCCGGCGTGGAGGATCTGATGGCGGATCTCTACGCCATCACCGAGAAGCATGACGGGCGGATCTATCTCGCCAAGGACTCGCTGCTGGACGCCGCGGCGCTCGACCGTATGTACCCAGAGGCCGGCGCGTTTCGGCAGGCGCTGAAGGCGATTGATCCCAGCCATTGCATGCGGTCCGACATGGCGGCGCGATTGGGGCTTTGCGGGGGAGCGGCGGCATGAGTGACGATAAAGACATGCGGCCGGGCGGCTGGATCGTGCTGGGCGCGACCTCGGCCATGGGACGCGCTTTCGCCCGCGCCGCCGCGAAGACCGGCGCCGCCGTGGCGCTGGCGGGTCGCGATATCCCTGATATGGAAGCCACGGCGGCGGATATTCATCTGACGACGGGCGTTCCCGTCGAGGTCTGGGCGTTCGACGCCAGCGATCCTGGATCTCCCACCGCCTTGGCCGAGCGCGCCGCCGCGTGGAGCGAGACGCTGGACGGCGCGCTGAACGCGGCGGTGTTCATCGGCACGATGCCGGAACAGGATGAGATTGACGCCAACCCGGCGCTGATCGGCACCGTCGCGCGTGATAATTACACCGCGTTGGCTGAGACGTTGCATCACCTCGCGCCGCTCTTCGAAGCTCAGAAGGGCGGTGCCGTCATTGGGGTCGGCTCCGTCGCCGGGGATCGAGGGCGGATCAAGAACTATGTCTATGGGGCGGGGAAGGCCGCGTTCCATACGTACCTCTCGGGTCTCCGTAACCGTTTGGGCCGATCCGGCGCGCATGTGATGACGGTGAAGCCCGGTTTCGTCGACACCGCGATGACCTGGGGTCTGCCGGGCATGTTTCTGGTCGCCAAGCCGGAGGAGGTGGCCGCGGCCTGCCTCGCAGGGCTCGCGAAGGGACGGAACGTGCTCTATGTGCCGTGGTTTTGGATCGGGATCATGACGATCATCCGCACGGTGCCGGAACGGATTTTCAAGAAACTCTCGATCTGAGGACGTCTACAGCGTCGAGGCCGCGATGAAGGACAGCAGAACGACGCCGCCCAGAAAAATGCTGGCCCGGTCCTTCAGCGCGAACACAATCGGGTCGTCGTCGATCTCTCCCTGATCCGCCAGCAGCAGCATGCGGCCAAGCCAGTAGATCAGCAGCGGGAAGATGATCCAAAGCGCCCAGGGGGCTGAGTAGATGGCGGCGGCGTCTTCCGAATTCGCATAGAGCGCCAGCACCACGATCGTCGCGAAGGCGGAGGCTGCGCCGAGGGACCCCAGCATCGGAAGGTGAGCAGCGGAATAGGCCCGGCCTTTTGTGTCGGTTTCCCCGCGCGCGAGGCCTCGCCGCAGTTCGGTCTGCCGTTTGACGATGGCGAGGGCGAGAAAGGCGAAGCCGGAACAGGCCAGCAGCCAGGGCGACAGAACTATACCCGTCGCCGCGCCGCCAGCGACGACCCGCAGCGTGTAAAGTCCGCCCAGCATAACCGCGTCGGCGAACAAGGCGCGTTTCAGCCAGGCCGAATAAGCGGTGGTCGCCACCAGATAGCAGGCCAGACAGGCGAGGAACGCCGGTCCCGCCGTGAGCGCCAATATAAATGCGAGGGTCAAAAGGCCGAGCGCCAATGGCGCGGCGAGCGTGATCGGCGCGTCACCGCTGGCGAATGGCCGGCGGCGTTTGGTCGGATGGCGGCGATCCGCGCTCAGATCCAGCAGGTCGTTCAGGATGTAGATCGCCGAGGCGCAGAGGCTGAAAGCGACAAAGGCCAGCAGGCTGAGACCCAGCGTCGCCGCCGAGAAATCATGGGCGGCGATCAGTGGCGCAAATATCAGGGTATTCTTGACCCATTGATGCGGTCGAAGCGCTTTCCAGAGCGCTCCAGGGCGAGGTCCCCCGCTCAGGAATTCGACGTTTCCGCCCATTTTTTCCAGATTGGCGCGCGTGCCGGCGTTGGGGGACACTGCGATCGCCTTGTTCGATTTGGCCCAGACGGAAAGGTCAGCCTCGGAATCGCCGATATAGTCGAAGCCGCGCTCGCCATAGCGTTCGATCAACGCCTGCGCCTTGGCCTCGCCCTTCAGATTTCGGTCCGGCGTGGTTCCCATCACCTCGACACCGGGCGCGACCCTTTCAACGACGGTTCTCGCCAGCGTCTCTTCCGAGGCGGTTGCGACAAGGACGGGGCGTCCGGCGACATTGGCGTCGCTGATGCGCGCGGCGACATCTTGGTTTACCGGCAGCACAGCCACATCGATGTTCGCGGCGCCCGCCAGCGCGATCTTGAGCCGTGCGCGGTCATGGAGATGTTCAAACGCCAATCGCAATGCGGTCAGCGGGCGCGCCGCCGCCGCGCTGAAAAAGCTCTCATAGAGCAGATCTGTCCGCAGCAACGTGCCGTCTAGATCCGCCACTAAAGCGGTCGCGGCGACGTTTTCGGTCTGCCCGCCGCTTTCTTTAGTAGGTGCCATTTTGTTCATAAGAAGGCCGATTAAGCCTGCCATTCGCAGCTGATCGCCGGATTCACTTGCTCGTCGACGCAGAAAGATTTTGTCGCGGCGTAGATCGAGAAGAATTTGGCGACATAATCGCGCGTCTCGTTATATGGCGGGACGCCCTGATACTTGTCGACCGCGCCCTCGCCCGCATTGTAGGAGGCGAGCGCCAGGACGAAGTCGCCTCTATGCAGCTCCAGCAGCTCCGCGAAATAGCGCGCGCCGCCTGAGATGTTCTCGAACGGATCATAGGCCTTTTCTACGCCGAACCGGGCGGCCGTCGCCGGCATCAATTGCATCAGGCCCATCGCGCCCTTCGGACTGGTCGCCGTGGCGACCCCGGCGGACTCGATGGTGATGACGGAGGTGATCACCGCCCAGGAGAGGCCCGTTTCTTCCGCCGCGTCATCGATGGCTTCGCGGAACCTCTTGTAGATGCCGTTGCCGGCGCGGGCGTTGCCCCAGACCGGCAATCCGCGCGCGCGGCGATTGTCGATATAGCGGACCAGTCCCGGCGCCAGACCATCGCGATCGGAGGCTGCGGTCGGCATCGCTTCCGTCCAAAACCAACTGAAGTTCGAGTTGCTGGATCCGCTTGACGGCCGCACAGGGGCGACGCGTGTCGAGCTTGGCCGATGCAGGCTGGCGAGCGTTCCCGGCTTACGGAATAGACTGGACCGGCCATCATCGCCACCCGGACGTATGAGCTTAATAGAGCTGGTGGAGGACAGGGTGCCGAGCCCGTACTTCTTACTCTCGGCGATGCCGAAATTCGGCCAGAACAGGGACGCCGCACATAGACCAATCGCGGCCACGGCCAATCCGGTCCGATCCAACATTACTCACTCTCCCACATGGCCGACTTAAAAGCGGTCGGCGCGGATCCTGCAAAGCAAATCTAGCGTTGACGCGGAATCTAGCAGCAAAGGCGAATTGATTCTAGCGCGCTGCGAATACTGTCAGCCCATGGTGTTATTGGGACGAGCTGTTTCCCTCTGGCCGATTCAGCAAAAGCGTCTTTGCGGGGAATTGACAAATGTGGCGAAGATGTGAGTAATCTCAGGAAGATACGAGGCGCTGGGCTTGCGTTGTGTGGCGTGGAATCGGAAAGAAACTAGGCTTTTGAAGGTTTTGTTTGATTTCGCTTACGTTTCGAGTTAGGGTCCCTGCGTTGCTAAGAGAGCGTTTGAGTAAACTACTGCGAGTGCGTAACTAAGTCTCGAGGCGATCTGTTGACGGATTTGTGAGTGTGTGCGTCCGTTGGCTGTTAAGGGAAGCGTCCGCTTCCTGGGTGTGGCAAAAATGACCTGTGTGAGGGTAAACTTATGAACTTCATCGTTAAAAAACTTCGCGGCTTGGTCCGCGACGAGTCTGGTGCCGTGACCGTTGACTGGGTTGCGCTGACCGCTGGCATCCTGCTTCTTGGCATCGCCGTTGTGTATGCAATCTTCTCAAATGGTGTTGCGCCGTTGACGCAGGCGATCAGTTCGACGCTTTCGTCTCAGTCGGATAACCTGACGTCGTTGGGTTCTCAATTGTCAGCGCCGACCAATTTCTAAGCTGACGTTGTCCGGCCGGCGAGCTTGCCGGCCGGATGCATTGCCTGTAAAAGGGTTAGCTAGGGTATCGAGTAGGGGGGGCCTGACGGCCGTCGCAGTATGCGTCTTATAGCTTTCTTGATTGTAATCGTCGGCATTGCGCTTGCAGGTGGCTCAGTGTTTTTCGCTTCAGAGCGCTTTCGCGCGATAGAGGCAAATCTTGCAAAATCCAGAACAGAAGCCGCTTCTGCTCCGCAGATTGAGACCGTTATGGTCGTCGTGTCGGGGCGTCCTCTGAAGTTTGGCAAGGTTCTTCAGCGCGAAGACGTTAAGGTGATAGGCTGGCCCAAGGATGCGGTGCCTGCGACAAGTTTTAACGACTTGGATTCTTTGTTTGGGGATGGAACAGAGCCGCGCACCGTTCTTGCGCCAATGGAGGCGGGCGAGGCTATCCTTCATAGCAAGATTACAGGTTTCGGCGAGCGCCCATCGATATCGGCCCGTCTCTCAGAGGGCATGCGGGCGTTTTCGATCCCGATCACTTCTGTCAGCGCAGTATCAGGTTTCGTATTGCCGGGCGACCGTGTTGATATCTTCCTGACGCGGCGGGGCGATGCAGGCATGGTGACGGACCTCATCTTGCAAAATATTTTGGTGATCGGCGTCGATCAACTTTCGGACGAGAATACGAACAAGCCAAAAGTCGGACGGACCGCGACGGTTGAGGTGGATCCTGAAACTGCCCAGAAACTGGCGCTTGCGCAGCGTTTGGGGTCTCTATCTCTGAGTCTGCGCAAGGTTGGGGCTCAGGATACGACCGAGGATATGCGTGTCTCGATTGGCGATGTTTTGAAAGACGTCGATGAGGAAACGGGACGCGAAACAAAGGCGACGACAGTTCGCGTGCGTCGCGGCAGAGATGTGCAGACTTTGAACTTTGGTGAGTGACTTAATAAGATAAGTAATTTGAAGGCTTTAGGTGGGTAAATTCACCTAAAGCCTTTATGTATTTTCGTAATCCACTTAAAAAAAACAGTTTTTTGTTCCGTCAATTAGTGTTACTCTACCCCGTGAGACGGCCTGTGTGGTATGCGGGCCGCAAGATAAAATACGGGGCCGGTTTGTAGTTATGCGACTAATTCACATTATAGGGACGGTAGCGATGGCCGTCGTTGCGTTGGTTTCGGCGACGCCGAGCCAGGCGCAGCAATCCTCGTCACAACTGCTCAGTGTGTCGGGCGGTGACCAAGGGGGCGTTGTTTCTGTTATCGTCGGCAGGTCGATCGTTCTGGACAGCAATGAGCCGTTTACCGAAGTTTCTGTCGCTAATCCAGGCGTGGCGGATGTGGCGGCGTTGTCAGATACCACTCTGTTTATTCTAGGGCGTGCCGCTGGGCGGACCTCATTGACGGTAATTGGCGCAGAAAACCGCGTTCTAGCGAATGCGGAAATCCGGGTCACGCCGGATGTCTCAGAGTTTAAAGAGCGACTTTTTGAAATTCTCCCAGGCGAGCAGGTTGAGGTGCGCACTGCGGCTGACGGCATTGTTTTGAGTGGTCGCTTGTCTGGTTCCCGCAAAGTGTCGAGAGCCATTGAGTTGGCGAACCGCTATGCGCCTGGAAAAGTCACCAATTTGATGACGGTTGGCGGAACGCAACAGGTGATGTTGAAGGTGCGCTTCGCCGATATGACGCGCGGCACCGCCAAATCTCTTGGCTTCAACTTTTTTGGCCTTCTGAACGATAATCCGTTGGTTGCCGCTCGAACGGGAAGTTCAATAAATAGGTCGTTGGTCCCGTCTGGTGGGCCGGGTGGAACATTCGGTGGCGTTGGTGCCACTAGTGGCGACGGTCTCTTTACGCAATCACAGTTTGGCATCCTCGGTGTTGCCGGTACGATTGGTGATGTTCTGTTGGCCGCCACGCTTGAAGCGAATGAATCTAAAGGTCTGATACGGACTCTTGCAGAGCCTAACCTTGTGGCGCTGTCCGGCGACACCGCCTCATTCCTTGCAGGTGGAGAAGTGCCTATCCCAGTTGCGCAGGATGGGGGAGAGATCTCTGTAGAGTTCAAGGACTTTGGCGTCGGTCTCGCTTTCACGCCAACTGTGATTGATGACGACCTTATCAATCTAGTTTTGGACGCGGAAGTGAGCGCACCTGCGGCTGGAGGCACTTCGATCGATACAGTGTCGGGAAGCGTGCCATCTTTCACGACCCGGCGTGCTGAAACCACGATCGAATTGCGGGACGGCCAGAGCATGGCAATCGCCGGCTTGTTGCAGGATTTCTTTTCCGACAATGTCACGCAGTTGCCTTGGATGGGTGATCTTCCTGTGATCGGCCCGTTGTTCCGGAGCACGGATTTCGACCGTTCGCAGCGCGAGTTGGTGATCATCATTACTCCGCATTTGGTCACGCCGGTGGAGGGCGAAGCTCTTCAAACGCCTTTGGACCGGGTGAGAATTCCGAGCGAAACTGAACTCTTTCTGTTGGGCCGTACAGAAATGCCGGCCGCGATCGAAGAGGTCGCTTCGCAGAATTTCGACGGACCCTATGGATACGTGGTGAAGTAAAATGAATATGAATCCTAGAACTCTTTTACTCGCCTCTGCATCAGTGCTCGCCGTGGGCTGCACTAACCATGAGGCCGGCGACCTTTCTTATGCAGCTCCCATGGGAGAGGCCGTTGCGTCCAACCAGATTGTACAAACCGCCTATCTTGGAGGTGGGGATGCGCTGTTGATCAACCTGCAGGCTAGGTTCGAGCAGGAAGCGCCAACGGTGATCAATTTCGACTTTGATAAGTCGAGATTGGATGGAACCGCCGTGTCGCATCTGGATCAGCAGATCGCCTGGCTTCAGAAGAACGAAGGTGTTCGGGTTCGGCTCTACGGCCATACAGATCTTGTGGGCTCCGAAGGATACAACGAGGGTCTTGGATTGAGGCGAGCGCGTGCTGCCATGCGATATATGGTTTCAAAGGGTGTCTCAGCTGACAGATTGGAGGCGGTGGAATCCCGAGGTGAGAGGGAGCCCCTCGTCAGCACGGAAAACCGGGAGCGCGCCAATCGGCGCACAGAGACTATCGTTGTCGGGTTTTCTCGCCTTTTCCTAGGCGATGGGCTGGACGGAAAGCGTGCGAACAATGTCTACAAACGTTATTCAGGTGATGCCGTCGAGGCGCCGCAAGCGGCGTCGACTGGCGGCTAGGAGGTAATAACATAGCGACTCGCCGTGCTATCTTGTGTAGGATGGCGAGATCGTTAGGGTGGGGCGGCGATCCGAAGGCGAGAGTAACTTAACCTGGCGGTCGGATTTTTCAGATCTGACTGTATTCTTCGCGAGTCGGCAGCTTGTGTTTCGTGCTGTTCCTGAGTTGGTATTTGTGAGTGAAAAATGGGTGCGCCAGCGTTGAAAGCTAATACGATTGAGGCGATCGCTGTCTTCGACGATTTCTTGCAATCGGCGGCGCTTTCGGACTCCATTGACGAAGTTTTCGGAAAGAGCTCGTGGGCGTCGGACAGCTATGACGGCGCGCGCAGCGCAGTTTTCCGGGATGCTAACCCAGCCTCCAAGGTGGTTTTAGTCGCCATTGATCGCGAAGATCAGGAGGGACTGGAGCGTGCGGAATCCTTCATCTCGGATGTCACCGGATGCGGAGCAGTCTGCGTCGTCATCGTTGCAGACCTCTCGACCGCGGCAGTACACCAGCTGATGCGGGCGGGGGCGGCCGATTTCGCGCCGTTTCCGCTGCCAGATGGCGCTTTGCTGCAGTCGACGAACCGGGCTCGTATGCTCAAGAGCACCGAGCAAAGTTCCTCAACTTCCGGGCAGCGCGGCGTTATTTTACCAGTTTACCACACTGCGGGGGGGGCCGGCGCCACCACTTTCGCAGTGAATTTGGCGTGGGAGATTTATACGGAAGTTAAGAAGTCAGGCCGCAAGGTCGCGCTGATTGATCTCGACTTTCAATATGGCGCCTGCGCGACGTTCCTGGATCTACCCCGCCGTCAGGCGGTGTTCGAGCTTTTGTCGAATCCTTCTGTCGCCGATGTCAGCGGCGTCAACGCCGCGATGACATCCTTCCGGGGCGAGATGTCTGTTTTGACGTCGCCGCCTGATCCGGTGCCGCTGGATCTGATCGAGAGCGGAGAGATTGAGGAACTGCTAACCATCGTCGCGAATATATTCGATTTTGTCGTCGTCGACCTGCCCGTCGCTCTCTTAACGTTCAGCGACCGGTTGCTCGACAACGCGCATACTTTTTACAACGTGATGCAATTGGATATGCGTAATGCGCAGAACGCAGCGCGGTTCCTCAGGGCGGCGGAAGGCGAGGGCATGGCTGTCGCCAATATTGAGCATGTTTTGAACCGCGCTCCTTCCCTTCTTGATCTGAGCGCCAAAAATCGCGCCAAGCAGTTTGAGAGAAGCCTGGGTATCGAATTCACCCACCGTATTCCGGACGGAGCGGAAGCGGTCGAAGCCGCCTGCGATCAGGGAGCGCCACTGGCGATTTCGGCGCGGCGTAATCCTGTGAGGGCGGCGATCAAGAAAGTGGCAGGCGCTGTTGTGGAAAGCGCCGTCACCCGAAAGGCCGGAGTGGCCAGCGTGGAGTAGTAGTCAAATGTTTCGCAAGTATAAGAAACGCCCAGAGCCGGAGTTGGTTCACTCACAGGATCAGCCGGTTCAAAAGACGGACTCAGACAATTCTAAGCCGTCGTCAAAGTTGTTGAGAAAAAGACACCAGTTGTCACCGAAGCGGAGATGAAGCGGCGGAGGCAGCTTCTCACCATTCGTGTCGAATTGCATCGCAGGCTGCTGGAGATTTTGAACCTTTCGGCCATCGACAAAGTGTCGGAAAGCGAGTTGCGCGGAGAAATCGCGTCAATTGTTCGCGAACTTTTGGCCGAGGAAGGAACGGTTCTCAATAGCCAGGAATTTGAAAACCTGGTTCATGAACTGATCGACGAGGTCACAGGCCTCGGGCCGTTGGAGCCGCTATTGAAGGATCCGTCGATCACCGACATCATGGTCAACGGCTATGCACAGGTCTTTGTCGAGCGCGGCGGCAAGCTGACGCTCAGCACCACGCAATTCAAGGATGATCGGCATCTGATGCGCGTGATTGATAAGATCGTTAGCGCGGTCGGCCGACGGGTCGATGAAAGCCAGCCTTGGGTTGACGCGCGCCTGGCGGATGGCAGCCGCGTGAATTGCATCATTCCGCCCTGCGCGGTTGATGGACCGCTGCTGTCCATTCGTAAATTCTCCAAGACGCCATTCACGATTCAGAAGCTGATGGAGTTCGGTGCGTTCACCGACGATATGCGCATGTATCTGAACGCTGTCGTTTCAACACGCATGAACGTGCTGGTGTCGGGCGGCACCGGTTCCGGTAAGACGACGACTCTGAATGCGCTCTCCTCGTTCATCTCCAATCGTGAGCGTATCGCGACGATTGAGGATACGGCGGAGCTTCAGTTGCAGCAGACGCATTTGGCTAGGATGGAAAGCCGTCCGCCTAATGTCGAAGGCAAAGGCGAGGTTAGCCCGACCACGCTCCTGAAAAACGCGCTGCGTATGCGGCCTGACCGGATTATCGTCGGCGAGTGCCGTGGCGGCGAAGTTCTGGATATGCTCCAGGCTATGAACACGGGCCATGACGGCTCGATGACGACCATCCACGCCAACAATCCGCGCGATGCGCTTGGGCGCATTGAGAACATGGTCGGCATGTCCGGTATCGATTTGCCGTTGAAGGCGATCCGCTCACAAATCGCGTCGGCGATCAACGTCGTCGTTCAAGTTCAGCGCATGTCGGACGGCAAGCGGCGCATGATCTCGATCTCCGAGATCACCGGCATGGAGGGCGAGGTCGTCGCCATGCAGGAGATTTTCAAGTTCGCTCGGGAGGGCGTCGACGAAGACGGCACGATCGTCGGCAACTATGTCGCGACCGGCATTCGTTCCAAGTTCATGGAGCGGTACCGCCAGTGGGGGATCAACCTTCCGCAGGATCTGTTCGATCCGCGCGCAAAACAGATGTGAGCGTAAGGGGGCCTCGCCATGCAGTTTGAAGCGATTATCTACGCAGTTCTCTTTATCGGCATTCTGATGACGGTCGAGGGCGTCTATCTACTCGCTTTCGGCAAGCGCATGAAGAGCGAAGGAAAGATGAACCGTCGGCTCGAGCTTCTAGAGAAGGGGTTGGAGCCGGAAGAGGTCCTGGCGGTTTTGCGCAAGGAGCGTGAGCGTCAAGTCAAACAGGGCGGCGTTCCGCTGATCAGCCAGCTCGTTCGCTTATCGGCTCAGTCGAACATGCCTAAGTCGCCCGCTTTTCTCATTCTTTTAATACTCCTCGTATCAGGTTTAATGTTCGTATTGCTGTATTTCACGACTTCGGCCAGCATAATCGTTCAATTGATTGCTTCTATTACCGTTGGTTATTTCTCACTGTTCTTCTTCTTTCGCGCGAAGGCGAGGAAACGGCTGTATATGTTCGAAGAGCAGTTGCCGGACGCGATCGAATTGATTGTCCGCTCTCTGAGAGTCGGCCATCCTTTTTCCGCGACGATCTCAATGGTGGCGAAGGAAATGCCTGATCCGCTCGGCACAGAGTTTGGCCTGATCGCGGACGAAGCGACCTACGGTATGGAAGTGACCGACTCCCTCTCGAAGATGGCCGATCGAATTGACTTGCAGGATGTGAAGTTTTTTGCGGTCGCCGTCAGTATTCAGGCGCAATCGGGCGGCAATCTGGCCGAGATCTTGGAGGGGTTGTCTAGGGTGATCCGCGCCAGGTTCAAACTATTCCGCAAAATTCGGGCAATTACAGCTGAAGCGCGCTGGTCCGGATGGTTCTTGTCGCTTTTTCCTGTGGTCGCATTGCTGCTGGTCCAAGTTGTACAGCCTGACTACTATGAGCGTGTTGAAGATCACCCGCTGTTTCTGCCTGGCACGATTTTAACGTTCGTGCTGCTGGTGGTGAACATTTTCTTCATGCGCGCGCTTGTGAACATTAAGGTGTAGAGATATGGGCGATGTCATCATAGCGCAGATCGACTCCGTCTATCTCGGGATAGAGCAGCAACTGGGACCGTTGGGGCCGATTTATGTCGGCGCGGGACTTGGCATCGCCATGATGCTCGTCGCGGTCACGCTACTTTTGCCGAAACGCGCCAAGCCGGTAGGAGATCTCCGTGCGCGTCAGGTCGAAAGTGTAGACGGAGAATTGACGTCGCTTCGCCCTACCGAGGGCAAAGGCGCGATCGACAAATACTCGTCTTTCTTTGAGCCGTCGACCACCGAGGAACTGACCGAAGCGCGTCAGAAGATGATGCGGGCCGGGTTCCGGTCCCCTAGCGCCGTCAGATACTATTATTTCGCGCGGGCCGGTCTGGCGCTTGGTGGGATCGTTCTGGCGCTTTTGGCCATACTGGCGTCCGTCGCCGATCCGGATGTGGCCGGCGTCACGATCTTTACGACGATTGCGGGATTGGTCGGATATGTACTGCCATCGTATTGGATCAAGAAGCGCACGCAAAAGCGGCAGGAAGAGATTACGAACGGGTTTCCTGATGCGCTGGACCTGATGCTGGTCTGCGTCGAAGCTGGGCAGTCGCTTGATCAAGCGATCTTAAGGGTTTCTTCAGATTCCGAGGCGTCTAACCCTTCACTGGCCGAAGAGTTCGCGATCGTTGGAGCCGAGATGCGCGCGGGCAAGGAGCGCAACGCCGTTCTTCGCGATTTCGCGGATAGGGCAAGTGTCTCTGACGTCTCATCATTCGTCACCGTTCTTGTCCAATCCGCCGCATTCGGCACCTCGATTGCGCAAGCTCTCAGGGTCTACTCGGACGAAATGCGCGATAAGCGACTGATGCGGGCCGAGGAAAAGGCCAATATGTTGCCGACCAAACTAACGCTCGGCACCATGGCGTTCACGGTTCCACCACTGCTTTTGATCCTGATCGGCCCGTCACTCATCATGATCTTGCGCGCTATGTCAGGAGTTGCGAGTTACTAGTATGAAACAGTGTTTGATCCCATTCGCCGCCGCTATCGGTCTCTCTGGATGCTCAAACGTCTCGGAAACGGCGTTCTGGCCCTGGAACTGGTCCGAGGAACCGGCGCAAGCAGTCGCGCCAACCTATTCCGCGTCGTCTGTTGCGTCTTCAGGGACTGAGGGCGCGCCGCCGGCGCCCTACGCGCACTCCCATTTCGAGCGTGGCCGGGCCGCTCTAGCCGAGGGGTCGCCAGCCCGAGCCGAAAGCGCATTTCGCAAGTCGCTGGCTCTGGAAGGTGAAAGCGCCATGGCTCTGACCGGTCTTGGCGTCGCGTATGATCAGATCGGTCGACCGGCCGCGGCCCGGGTGTATCTGGAGCGCGCCGTCGCAGCTGAGCCGGACAGCGCGATCGCGCGTAACAATCTCGGCGTCCATCACTGGCGCAACGGTGAGGTTGAGCTTGCGATCAAGCATCTCGAGCGCGGTGCGGAGTTGGCGGGCGACAATGAGATTTTGACGCGCAACCTCGAACTTGTGGCCACGATGCGTGCGGAGCCGTTCTTTGATGGCGGATTCAGTCTTAAGGATGAGACGACGTCGCAGGCGGCGTTCGAAAACTCGGCCAATGGGGTGCGCGCACGGCTCGTCGAACGTCAGTCAAGCGATGGCGCGGCCCAAAGTGATGGTTATTCAATCGTGCGTTCAGGTCCCCGCCGGTTTACGTTGCAGACGGCCGGCGTGGGCAATGTGACTGCCCCCAAAAAAGCGCGGTATCATCTTTACGATACGCGTATCGTCCCCGATGGTCTCTGAGGAGGCCTGAACACCGCTGCCTAGGAAAAAATTGATGCGAACACCCATCGCGCTCGGCGCACTTGCAATCTTCGTCCTTGCCGGTTGTCAGGAAATGAAATCGGACGCGGAGCGCCAGGCTGTCGATCCGATCAACATTATCGATGAAGCCAATCTCAACGACATCATGTTGACCGTCGGGGATCCGAATACGTCGGTGTCCTACTTTCAGAATGCGCTCGCGCGGGATCCTGGCCGGACCGATTTGAAGCGTGGATACGCGGTGGCGTTGTCGAACGCCGGTCTTCATCGTGACGCGGCCTTTGTGTTCGCCCAGTTGGACGAAGAAGACGCGCTCAATAACGACGACAAGGTAGAGTACGCCTATACGTTGAGCAGGCTGGATCGGTGGGATGACGCGAAGGAGGTGCTTGGCGGCGTCGAGTCGAGTTACGAAACAGCGCGTCTCTACATCCTCGAGGGGATGTATAACGATCAGCAGAAGGATTGGGTGCTGGCGGACGCAGCCTATGGCCGGGCCATGGAGCTTTCCGCGCAGCCGGCTGTCGCCCTCAACAATTGGGGCGTCAGCCAGATGTCGCGCGGCGATCTTCCGAGCGCGATCTCGACATTCGAGCAAGTGGTCTATCTTGAACCAAGCCTGTTCGACGCCAAGAACAATCTGGTGATCGCCCGCGGTTTGGCCGGAGACTACCGCATGCCGCCGATCTCTGTCAGCGAGACCGAAAAGGCGCTGCTGCTGCACAACCTTGCTCTGATCGCATTGCGGCGAGGCGATGTGGATGTCGCGAAGGGCCTGCTGGCCGACTCCGTCGAGGTGCATCCGCTTCATTACACGCAGGCGTCGGACAAGCTGCGCGCGCTAGAGAGCGCCGGTATCTGATCCAATGGTCGAGTTGCTGGGACGCCATGGCGCGGAAACAGCGCTCGTGTTCTGCATCGCGCCAATTGTGTTTCTTGCGGTTTGGACCGATCTGAAGTCGTTTCGTATTCCCAATGAGTTGTCGATCGCAGGGCTGGCGGTTTTCGCGCTGACCTGCATGATCTTCCTACCACTGGCTGAGATCCCGTCGCGCCTGATAGGCGCGGGGATCGTCTTTGCGATCTGCTTTGTCCTTTTCGCCGTGGGAGCTGTCGGCGGCGGAGACGCCAAGTTGGGCACGGTGCTTGCTCTTTTCATTCCCGGATACGACGCAATGTTGTTTCTGACCGCGCTGTCGGTCTGTGGATTAGTTGGCGTGGGCGTAATCCGGGTGGTGGCGCCTCGCGTCAGCGCGGCGCATTTCGGCGCTGTGTCCGAGTGGCAGGTGTGGACAAAGCGCAAGCATTTTCCCTTCGGCTACGCGATGGGGGGCGCGTTGACGCTCTATATCGTCCACCGGCTCATGATCTAGGCGGAGAGACGCGCCGCCTTTATTCTAGGGATTTGCGTGCAAATCCTTCAAATTCGCGCCGAAATCGCGCATACTGTCGTTGAATCGTGTTTTCTGCCCCAGAGTGAGGTTGCGTTATGGGTAAATTTGAAGCGGGCGTTGGGTTTTCCGATAACGCCGATAGTCCGTTCGAGGCGCCGAAAAGCCCGCATTCGATTGCGGAAACCGGGCTGGATCCGCGTCTTCTTCTCAATCTCACCATGAAGCTGATGTATCTGGAAGGGCTGGATACGATCACGGCGATCTCCGCCACGATCAAGCTTAGCGGCGCGGTGATCGAGGAAATCCTGGAGGAGGCGCGCGCGCTTAATCTGGTCGAGCCCCTCGGGTCCGTCAGCGCAGCTCTGAACGCAGAAATGCGCTACGGGTTGATGGAGAAGGGGCGCGCTTGGGCGCTGGAGGCGCTGGCGCAAAATCAGTACGCCGGTGCTGCGCCGGTGACCCTAGAGCAACTCTCCGCCCAGATCCGAGCGCAGTCGATTTCGCACGAGAATATCGTCCGCCCGACGCTAGAAGAGGCGTTCTCAAAGCTGATCGTGGCCGAGGAAATGCTCGGACGGTTGGGACCGGCGGTGAACTCCGCCCGCTCGATGCTGCTTTATGGGCCGCCGGGCAACGGCAAGTCGTCGATCGCGACGGCGCTGATGCAGGCCTACAAGCATCACGTCTATATTCCCCATGCGCTGGAAGTCGCCGGGCAAATCATCTCGATCTATGATAACGCCGTTCATCGTCCGACCAATCCCAACGACATGGGCGAGACGGTGGCCACTTCACTGCGTGTGAGCCGTAAGAACGATGCGCGCTGGGTTGAGTGCTTCCGTCCCGTCGTGATGGTCGGCGGCGAACTGTCGCTAGAGATGCTGGACCTGATCCACAACCCGATCGCAAAATTCTACGAAGCGCCGCTGCAGTTGAAAGCCATGAACGGGCTTTTCATCATCGATGACTTCGGGCGTCAGGACCATGAGCCGCAGGCGCTGGTCAACCGTTGGATCGTTCCGCTGGAGATGGGCGTGGATTTCCTGCGGCTGCAATCGGGGCGCAAATTCGACATACCGTTTGATTGCCTGCTGACCTTCTCGACTAACATTCCGCCGAAAAGCCTGATCGACGGCGCTGGTCTGCGCCGGATCTATCACAAGATCGAGATCACCTATCCGCCGCGAAGCGACTGGGAGAAGGTGTTCCACCTGATGGCGAAGCATCTGGATCTCGAAGTTGAGCCAGGACTGCTGGATTGGATCGTCGATGAACTTTATACGCCTTCGGGGGAGCCGTTTTCGAACTTCCATCCCAAGTTCATGATGGAGCAGAATCTGGCGATGTGCGGCTATCACGATGTGGAGCGAAAAATCCACAAGGACTTCCTGAAAGTCGCCTGGGCGAATTTGTTCACCAGCGAGTAGGACGCATGCCCGGATTGGGTTGGCGAAGCACCGGGGATGGCGAACAGCATCCTGCGGTTTTGACGCAAGGAAAACCGTTTCGCGCAGCCGCCGCTCGCTTGCGCGCGTCCGTTGTATTCGGCGTGGCCGCATTTGCGCTGAGCGCGGCCGGGCCCGCGCTGTCCGCGCAGGTTGAATCGCTCCACCACGATCAGGTGCGCGCGGCGGTTTTGGACGGCCGGTTGGCTCCGCTGGAGACCATCCTTGGCGCGGTCCGCAGCACGTTCGAACGTCAGATCATCGATGTGCGGGCGCTCCAGATGGACGACGCCTATCTCTATGAAATTCTGATACTCGAAGCGGATGGCGCTGTATTGCAACTTTACTATAACGGACAGACGGCGGAGCTTGTCGCGTGGACGGGCGTCGGCGCCAGCGAGCAGGACGCTGCGGCGGATTTCGCCGAAGAGGTGTTCGCTCGGTTATTCGATAAACGCGATGAAGCGGGCGGGCGATGACCATGTGGTTCGGACAGTTTCACGCTGGGGGCCGGGGTAAACACGAATTGGAGGCCGGCCCGTCATGCGTCTGCTGATTGTCGAAGATGAGGTTATACTGGCCGAGCAGCTTAGCGCGGCGCTGGTGGCGGCGGGACACGCGGTCGATATGGCGCATGACGGCGAAGAGGGTCACTTTCTGGGGGAGACGGAACCCTACGACGCGATCATTCTGGACCTTGGTCTGCCGAAGATCGACGGCGCCACCGTGTTGCGGAAATGGCGGGCGTCCGACGTCGCGACGCCGGTGCTGATCCTGACCGCGCGGGACAGCTGGCGCGACAAGGTCGATGGGCTTGACGCCGGCGCGGATGACTATGTCACCAAGCCCTTCGTGATGGATGAGATCCTTGCGCGGGTGCGGGCGCTAACCCGCCGCGCCGCCGGGGCCGCGAGTCCGGTGTTCAAGCGCGGACCTGTGGAGTTCGACTCCCGTTCCGGCGCCGTGACTCTGGATGGTGCGCCCGTGACACTTACGGCGCAGGAGACGAACGTGTTGTCCTATCTCCTGCATAACGCCGACGGCGTCGTATCTCGGACCGAGCTTTCCGAACATGTCTATGGTTACGACGTAGAACGCGACTCAAATACGATTGAGGTGTTTATCGGTCGGCTACGGCGCAAACTCGGCGCGGATCTCATTCGCACGGTCCGCGGTCGCGGGTATCAGGTCGTTGAAGAATGAAGACCTCGCTTCGCGGTCGCGCCCTGATCGGCGGGACCGCGTGGATAATACTCGCCCTGATTATCGCCGGCGGCGTTCTCGGGCAATTGTTCGATGATTTCGCCGATCGGCAGTTCAACGCAAGAATCCAGTCTCAACTCATTCGCCTGATGTCGCTGCTGGCGGTCGAGGGGCCGGAGGCTTTAGCCGAGGCCTCCGGCGATCCCCGTTTCGAACGACCCTATTCCGGGCTCTACTGGCAGGTCGAGATGGGCGAAGAGGTGAAGATCCGCTCCCGCTCGATGTGGGACGCTGAATTGGCGCTGCCCGCCGAGATCGCCGGGACGGCCACGGTGCTCTTGGAAAGCATCGGTCCGCGTCGCGAGAATCTGCGGATGATCGCGCGCGCGATCACGCTGCGCAACGGCGAGACCTGGCGATTGGCCGTGGCGACGTCGCTAGATGAGTTGCAGGCGGAGCAACGGGCGTTTCAGCAGGGGTTGTTCATATCGCAACTGGCGCTCGGCGGCGCACTGCTGATCGCCGGCATCCTACAGATGGTGCTGGCGCTTCGTCCGCTCGCCGGGTTGAGGGCCGCCGTCACCCGGTATCGGGACGGGCGCGCCAGCCGTATTGAGGGTGACTTTCCGACCGAGGTCGCGCCTTTGGCGGAGGACCTGAACGATTTGATGGACCGCAACGCCAAGATCCTGGAGCGCGCGCGGCGCCAGGCGGCCGATCTGGCCCACGCGCTGAAAACCCCGTCCGCCATATTGCGCAATGAGTTAAACGGGATGCGCGGCGCCGACAAGGTCGCACTGCGCCATGCGCTTGAAGCGCTGGACCGGATCGACGCGCAAACCGCCCGGCACCTCGCCCGTGCGCGGGTTGCGGCGTTCGCCGCGCCGCGCGGGGCGAGCGCTTCGGTCGCGATCGCGGTGGGGCGGATCGTCAGGGCGCTCCATCGGATGCATTCAGGCCGTGGTCTGGAATTCGAGATTGACGTCGACCAGGGTCACGGGTTTCGCGGCGAGCCCCAGGACCTCGAAGAATTGCTGGGCTCGTTAATGGAGAATGCGGCGAAATGGGCGAAATCCCATGTTCGCGTTCGAAGCGCGGCGGATGCGGCGACATTGACGCTTACCATTGAGGATGACGGCGTCGGCGTTCCGTCGGAGCAGTACGCCAACGCGCTTCAGGCGGGCGTGCGGCTGGATCAGAAAAAGTCTGGCACCGGTCTCGGCCTTTCGATCGCGACGGATCTGGCGGAGATCTATGGCGGGACGTTGTCGCTGTCGGACTCCGACCTTGGCGGTCTCTGCGTGACCTGCCGCTTCCCCTCTCGCCTGGAAAACGCCGGGCGTTAAAGGATCAAGGCGACGATCATCAGGCCCAGGCCCAGAAAGGCGATGCCGACGGAGCCGATATTGATCGCGACCAAGCCTTGGTAGACCAGCCGCGCCTTTTCTTCGTCTGGCTCCGATTTCAGTTCCTTCGCCCTGACGATACAGGCGATCACGCCGACCAGTCCCAACAGCGCCAGCGCCACGCCGACATAAAGAACGATGTCCAACAAGGTCATGTCGTCTCTCCGCATCCACCGCCGCCCGGCGTCTCCAGCACCCAGATATCGCCGGCCTCGACGTCCCGCCGGTCCGCGGACGCAAGAACCTCTTTGGCGCCGTCGGCACGGAGGATTCTCGAAACGCCGCGCGCGCCGTGGGCGCCGCCATCCAGTCCCGGCGGCGCTTCTACACGCTGCCCTGCGAGAATGGAAAGGGTCATCGGCTGCAAAAAGCGTATCCGCCGCCTTACGCCGTCACCGCCCCGCCAACGCCCCGCGCCGCCTGAACCGCGCCGGATCGAGAATTCGTCCAGCACGACGGGATAGCGGAGCTCCAGCACTTCCGGGTCCGTCAGCCGTGAATTCGTCATATGGGTGTGCACCGCGCCGGTCCCGTCGAACCCGGTTCTGTCGCTGAGGTAGCCCGCGCCTGCGCCGCCGCAGATTGTCTCGTAGTACTGATGGTCGGCGTCGCCCCAGGTGGTGTTGTTCATGGTCGATTGCGCCGCCGCTTGCACGCCGAGAGCCAGGAACAGGGCCGACGTCACCGCCTGGCTGGTCTCCACATTCCCCGCGATCACCGCAGCGGGGTATTTCGGGCTCAGCATTGTGCCGTTGGGCAGGATGACGTTCAGCGGCTTCATCACTCCTTCGTTCATCGGGATGGCGTCGTCCACCAGACAGCGAAAGACATAGAGCACGGCCGCGCGCGTCACCGGCTCCGGGGCATTATAATTGGTTCGGAGCTGCATCGTCGTGCCGGTGAAATCCACTGTGGCGGACCGTTGTTCGCGGTCGACGCGGATCTTCACCCGGATCTCGCGGGGCTCGCCATCGAAGGATGGGTCCATGTGGTAGACATAGTCCGCGTCTTTCAAGCGCTCGACAGCCCGGCGCACGCACTCCTCGGCGTTGTCCTGCACATGGCGCATATAGGCCTGCACGACGCTCAAGCCGAAATGAGAAACCATTTTACGCAATTCCTGCGCACCCTTTTCGCAGGCGGCGACCTGCGCTTTCAGGTCGGCGACATTCACTTCCGGCGATCGGCAGGGATAGGCGCCGGCAGTCAAAAGCGCTCGGGTTTCCTCTTCGCGAAACCGGCCGTTGGTCACCAGTTTCCAGTTGTCGATCAGGACGCCTTCCTCCTCCACCCGGCGGCTGTCGGGCGGCATGGAGCCGGGGGTCAGACCGCCTACATCGGTGTGGTGGCCGCGCGCGGCGGTGTAGAACCACACCTCGTCTTCATCGTCGCTCCAGACCGGCGTGACCACGGTGATGTCGGGCAGATGGGTGCCGCCATTATAGGGGGCGTTCAGCACATAGACGTCGCCGGGCGCCATATCGGGGTTCTGCGCGGTGATCGCCTTGACCGAGGCGCCCATCGAGCCGAGATGCACCGGCATGTGCGGCGCGTTGGCGACTAGATCGCCCGTCTGATCGAAGACGGCGCAGGAAAAATCCAGCCGCTCCTTGATGGTGATCGAGGCGGCGGTGTTTTCCAGCACGGCGCCCATCTGCTCGGCGATGGACATGTAGAGATTGTTGAAAACCTCCAGCATCACCGGATCGGCGGCGGCGCCGATCGCCGCCATGCGCGGGCGCGGCGTCGCGCGGGTCAGCAGCACATGGTCGCGGCCGGTGATGCGGGCGCGCCAGCCATCCTCGATGACGATGGAGGTGTGGTCCTCCACCAGAACCGCCGGTCCGGTCAGCGTGTCGCCGGGGCGCATCGCCGAGCGATTTACGAAACGGGCGTCCCGCCACGCGCCGCGTGAATAGAACTCCGCCCTCAGCGCGGTGGGGATCTGGCCCTCGTCGCGTGTTGTCGTCGGGCGTTCAGGTTCTGAGATGTCGGCCGCCTCGCCGATCGCCTCGGCGGTTACCGCTTCGATCACCAAAGGCGCCTCGCCGGGGTCGAACCCGAACCGGCCCCGGTGGGCGACGGTGAAACCCGACCGCATCTCCGCTTCGCCGCCAAAGGGCACAGGCAGCGCGGCGTCGGTTCCGGCGACTTTCAGCAGCGCCCGCCGGACCACTTGCACGGCGTGGCGATCGACGCCCTGTTGCGCCACTTCCTCAACCGCCTCCACCCCCATTCGGTCAAGATGGGCGGCGGATGTCAGCAAGCCATTGCGGTCCAGCCCCTTCTCAATCGCCTGCTGGCGCGACGCGCGAATGTCGGCGAGGCCCATCCCATATGCAGAGAGCAACGAGGCCATCGGGTGGATCAGGCAGGTCTCCATCCCCAGCGTGTCGGCGATCAGGCAGGCGTGCTGCGCGCCGGCGCCGCCAAACACCGTCAGGCAGTATTCCGTGACGTCGTAGCCGCGCTGGACCGAGATCGTCTTGATGGCGTTGGCCATCTGCTCTACGGCGATCTTCAGGAACCCGTCCGCGACCTCCTCGGGCGCTTTGCCGATCTCGCCGGCCAGCGCGGCGAACTTTTCGCGGGCGGCGGCCATGTCGAGCGGTCGGTCGCCGTTGGGTCCGAAGATCGCCGGAAAGAACTCGGGGCGCAGCTTGCCCGTCAGCACATTGGCGTCGGTCACCGCCAGCGGCCCGCCCCGGCCGTAGGCGGCGGGGCCGGGATCTGCGCCGGCGCTTTCCGGCCCCACCCGCATCCGCGCGCCGTCATAGCGGAGCAGAGAGCCGCCGCCCGCCGCGACGGTGTGGATATGCATCATCGGAGCGCGCATCCGCACGCCCGCGATTTCTGTGTAATGCGCGCGCTCGAATTCCCCGGCGTAGTGGCACACATCTGTCGAGGTGCCGCCCATATCGAAGCCGATGATCTTGTTCTGGCCCGCTATCTCGGATGTGCGCACCGCGCCCACCACGCCGCCTGCAGGGCCGGAGAGGATTGCATCCTTGCCTTGAAAAAGGCGCGCATCGGTCAGCCCGCCAGAAGATTGCATGAACATCAGCCGGCCCGTCGGGTCCTGATCGAACGCAGCGGCGACCCGATCGACATAGCGGCGCAGGATCGGGCTGAGATAGGCGTCGACGATCGTGGTGTCGCCCCGGCTGACCATCTTCATCAGCGGGCTGACCTTGTGGCTGGCCGAAACCTGCGCGAACCCGGCCGCGCGCGCGATCTCAGCCGCTCTGGCCTCGTGCGTAGTGTGGCGATAGCCATGCGCGAAGACGATGGCGCAGGCGTTAACGCCCGTCGCTTTGGCTTCGGTCAGGGCGCTAAGCAGCGCCTCTTCGTCCAGCGGCGTCTCGACGGTCCCATCGGCGCGCACGCGCTCATCGGCCTCGATCACTTGTTCATAGAGCATCTCCGGCAGGATGATCTGCCGGTCGAACAGGCGCGGACGGTTCTGATAGGCGATGCGGATCTGGTCGGCGAGGCCCTTCGTGATCACCAGCGCTGTCTGGTCGCCCTTGCGCTCCAGCAGCGCGTTGGTGGCGACGGTGGAGCCCATCTTGACGCTGGCCACCCGCGCCACCGGTATCGCCGCGTCCGGCGCGAGGCCCAGAAACGAACGGATTCCATGCAACGCCGCATCTTCGTATCGGTCTGGGTTCTCAGACAGCAGCTTGGCGGAGCGCAGCGCGCCATCGGGATCCCGCGCGACGATATCGGTGAAAGTGCCGCCGCGATCTAGCCAGAAGTCCCAGGCGCCGTCCGCCATGCCGATCTCCACTGCGTCAAGCGCGGGCTGCGGCGACGTTTTCACCGGTGGGGTGTCGACGTGGCGGCCATTCGCACCTATCTTGACTAACAGAGGCTTCGGGAGAGGAAAATGCTCGCGTTCATCATCATCGCCGCTTTCGCCGTCGCGTGGTTCGCAATCAACCGGCGCCGCGCCGATCGCGCGCCGGACCGCGTCGCCTTGCGTGTGCGCACGAACGATCGCCCGCAGCCAATCCGACGTCGTCGCCGCTGATGACCGCCGCAGAGCGCCAGAGCGAGGCTGCGCCTGCGGCTGGCGATGTTAAATGCGAAGTTTCCGGCGTCTCGGTGAGAGAGATGGCGGCCGCGGATATCAGCGCGCTTCGGGAATTTCTTAACGACGAAATCGAGAATGGCCACGCGGTCTATTATGACCGGCCGCGCAGCGTGACCCAGTTTTTCGACTGGTATCATGCGCGCCGCACCGCCGGGTGGCCGCTGTTGGTGGCGGAACGCGACGGCGTGGTCGCCGGGTTTGGCACCTATGGCCTGTTTCGACCCTGGAGCGGGTTTCGGCCGACGGTCGAACACATGCTGGTCGTGGGCCGGGCGCATCGACGCAGGCATATCGGCATGGCATTGCTGGAGGCGCTGACAGGACGCGCGCGTGACGAGGGCCGCCATTCGCTGATCGGCGTGATCGACGCCGAGGACGACGCTTCGCTCGATCTGCACGCCGCCACCGGCTTTCGCGAGGTTGGCCGCCTGCCCGAGATTGGCCGGCGCGACGGGGGCTGGCGCACCCATGTGCTGATGCAACGCATCCTCTGATTGCTTTAAATTCCTCGAAATTCACGCATTTGGGTGGTTAAGCTGCGGCTATGTCGTTCTGGACGAGCATCTCTGACGCGTTTTCCCGCTTCGCCACGGGCGAATCGGTGGAGTCCGTCTTCGACCGCCTGCGCGCGACGCCGGAGCGCTCGGTTGCCTTCACCATCGCCGTCATCGCGCTGGGCGCAAAAATGGCGAAGGCCGACGGGCAGGTGAAATCGGTCGAGGTCGCCGCGTTTCGCGAGGTGTTCTATATCGCGCCAGAGGATGAAAAAAACGCGGCCCGCGTGTTCAACATGGCGCGCACCGACGTCGCCGGGTTTGAGGGCTACGCCCAACAGATCGCGGCGATGTTTTCGCGCGAGGCGCGGGTATTGGAAGTGCTTCTGGACGGCCTTTTCCACATCGCCCTGGCGGATGGTGTGCTGCATCCGGACGAGCTGGCGTTTCTGGAGCGCGTGAAGGAGATATTCGGCGTCAGCGACCGGTCGTTCCGGTCGCTCTGTGCATTCTATGATCCGAACATGCCCGCTGATCCGTTCGACGTGCTGCGCCTGGAGCCGGAGGCGACGGATAAAGAGGTCCGGGATCGCTGGCGCGCTTTGGTGCGCCTCAATCACCCGGATCGGATGATTGCGCGCGGCGTGCCGGAAGAGGCGCTGCGCCTGGCCACGGGGCGTCTGGCCGCGATCAACGACGCCTATGAGGAGATCAAGGAGATGCGCGCCGCATAAGCTCGGCGCTTGCCTCGCGTTCCGCCGTCTGCTTCATAGGTTTCTGACAAAATCGAACCTGCGGAGCGCAACATGGCCACCGCCGCCAAACCAGCCAACGCCTATCCTCTCGTTTACGTCCTGAACGGCCCGAATCTCAATATGCTGGGCACGCGGCAGCCGGAGCTCTATGGCTCAGACACGCTGGCCGATGTCGAGGCGCTGTGCCGCGAGACCGCCGATACGCTTGGGCTGGGGCTAGCGTTTCGCCAGACCAACCATGAAGGGGAGCTGGTCAGCTGGATTCAGGAGGCGCGGGTTGAGGCCGCGGCGCTGGTCCTGAACGCCGCCGCCTACACCCATACCTCGATCGCGATCCACGACTCGCTGCAAATGCTGGATGCGCCGATCATCGAACTGCATGTCTCGAACATCTATCGGCGGGAGGCGTTCCGTCACGCGTCTTACGTCGCGCCCTCGGCGACCGGCGTCATCGCGGGCTTTGGCGCGCGCGGCTACGCCATGGCGATCGAGGCTGCTGCGCGTCTCATCAGGACGTAGCGTCGCTCTTCAGAACACGACGTTCATCATGAACATGGAGACGACGAGGAAGAGCACGGTCATGATGCCGCCGCTCTTCATGAAGTCGGTCACTTTATAGCCCGCCGGACCCATGATCAGCGCGTTGACCTGATGGGTCGGGATCAGGAATGAGTTCGAGGTCGCGATCGCGACGGTCAGCGCGAAGATCGCCGGGTCGCCCCCGGCGGCGATGGCGATGGAGACAGCCAATGGCACCAGGAGCACCGTCGCGCCCACATTCGACATCACCAGCGTGAAGCCCGTGGCGAGCACCGCGATGCCGATCTGAAGTCCGAAGATCGGCACGCCCTCCAGCAAGTTCAGGATCTCCTGCGCGATCCAGGCCGCCGTGCCGGTGCCCTGCACCGCCTGGCCCAGGGGTATGAGGCTGGCCAACAGGAAGACGGTGCTCCAACTGACCGCCTCATAGGCCTCCTCCACCTTCAGCACCTGGGTCAGGATCATGCCCGCGGCGCCGGTCAGCAGGCAGAGCGAGAGACGAACATCGGTGAAGAGGATCAGGAACAGCGCGATCAGGAAAAACACCAGCGCGTGGACGACTTTGGTGGGTCGCAACTCCTCGCGCGGGAAGTCCTGGGTGACGACGACGAAGTCGCGGTCCTTGGTCAGTTGCGCCAGCCGGTCCCATTTCGTGAAGGCGACCAGCGTATCGCCGGTCTGAAATTGCTCAAGACCGACGCGGGTCGGCTTGTGGTCTTCCGTCTCCACATTGCTGAGCGTCTCTTCACCGCGATGGATCGCGACGAGGTTCAACCCGTAGACCTTGCGCATCTCGGATTCCACCGCAGACGTCCCCACAAGGTTGGAGCCGGGCGGAATGACGACTTCCGCCATGCCGGTGACGGTCGGCGCGTATTCTTCGGCGAAGACGTCCAGACCGTCCAGCATATGGGCGCCGTGTTCGGCCGCGAGCTTTTCGACCTCGGCTCGTTGTCCCAGAATGGCCAGACGACAGGGGGTCTCGATGTCTGTGACGGCGACCAATGGCGCGAAAAACCGATTGTTCCGATAATAGGAGCCGATGATATGGACATGATGGCCAAACATGACCTTCGCCATGTTTTGCCCTTCCAGATCGCTTCCGACCGGTATGACGACCTCGAATATGTCGGTGTCGATGCCATAGAGACTGCGCATATACTCTTTGATCGACCGGCCGCTCGTGCCTTCGGCGCGATTGCGCGTGGGCAGCACGAAGCGTCCGAAAATCACGAAATAAAGAATGCCGGTCAGCACCAGGCTGACGCCGATCGGGGTGACGGCGAAGAGACCGAATGTCTCCATCTGCTGCTCTGCGGGCAGCGAGTCATTGGCGGTCAGGATCAGGTCGTTCACCAGAATGAGCGGCGACGAGCCGACCATAGTCATGGTGCCGCCGAGAATGGCGCAGAAGCCCATCGGCATCAGCAAGCGGCTGAGCGGCAGCTCTGTGCGCACCGAGATGCGGGAGACCACCGGCAGAAAGAGCGCCGCCGCGCCGACATTCTGCATGAAGGAGGAAATGAAGCCGACCGTGCCGGAGATGATCGGGATGATCCGCGCCTCGGTCGAGCCGCCATATTTCAAGATCACGGCGGCGACCTTGCTCATCAGGCCGGTCTTGTCGAGCCCGGCCCCGATGATCATCACCGCGATGATGGAGATCACGGCGTTGGAGGCGAAACCGTCGAAAAGGTGACTGGGATCGGCCAGATTGCCGAGGCCCGGAACCTGCGAGAGCAGGCCGAGGACCACCATCACCAGAATGGCCGTGAAATCGATCCGGAAAATCTCCGTGACAAACAGAAGAACCGTAACGCCCAAAAGTCCCAAGACCACCATCATCTCGGTCGTGAGTTCAATTACGTCCACGGCGTCCCCCAACATCGCTTATCGTTCGTTTTTGGCACAATAATCTGCGCATTTGTATCTATACGCCCATCAGCTCCATTGTTGTGAAAATACCACCTCATCTGCGGCAAAATGGGCGTTCGCGCGGAGTGATCTACGCCCATTCTTTGGCGTTCGGGCGACAAACCATCTTTGAAAATGAACAAAGCCGCCCCGGACGACCCGGCGGCGGCTTCGAAATCTGGCATCCCCTAGGGGACTCGAACCCCTGTTTTCGCCGTGAGAGGGCGATGTCCTAACCACTAGACGAAGGGGACAGAGGTAAGGACGCTCTCGCGCTGAGCGATCAGATACGGATGGGCCGGGCCGGTGTCAAGAGAGCGGCGGATGGAGAGGCGAGGGAAATCAATCTCTCTTCACGACCGTGGCGCCCAGCGGTGCGCCGGTTTCGGCGTCGAACAGGCGCAATGTCTCCACGCCATTGTCGGCCTGTGTGGCGACGGTCAGCACACCGCCTGAGAGCGCGGCGGAGATCAGCGCCTCTCCTTCTGGCAGGACGATAGCCTCGGCGAGTTTATCGCCTGCGGAGAGCGTGGGGCTGGGCGACGGTTCTCTGCTGACGGTGATGACAATCGCCGCTGCGATTGCTAGGACGCCCAACATCAGCGTCGCGGTCAGCGCGACGACCATGCGGCGCAGGAAGCGCAGCTTTGGCGGCTCGGGGAGGTCCTCCTCCTCCTCGCGCGTCTCCTTTATCGCCTGGGTCTCGCCCATGTCCGATCCGTCCCTTTCCAGCCCGATCCGGCTCAGCATCGAGGCTGAGGGCGCGCGCCTCGACAAGGCGCTTGCGCTGCTTGCGCCCGAAGGCGCGGGCCTCAGCCGCTCTCGCCTGCGCCGCCTGATCGAAACCGGCGCCGTCGCTCTTGAAAGCGGCGGGACGGTCACGGACCCGTCGGCCAAAGTCAAGGCTGGCCAGGTCTATCTGGTGACGCCGCCGCCGCCCGTCGATCCGGTTCCGCTGCCCGAAGACATTCCCTTGAGCGTGATCTATGAGGACTCAGACCTGATCGTCGTGGACAAGCCTGCGGGGATGGTCGTCCACCCAGCGCCGGGCGCGGAGAGCGGAACACTGGTCAACGCCTTGCTGGCCCATTGCGGCGACAGCCTATCCGGCATTGGCGGAGAACGCCGCCCCGGCATTGTTCATCGTATTGACAAGGAAACTTCGGGTCTGTTGGTCGTGGCGAAAAACGACGCCGCGCATCAGGGCCTCGCCGCCCAGTTCGCCGCCCATGATCTGGAGCGCAGCTATCTCGCCCTGGTCTGGGGCGCGCCGGATCGGGGGGATCCCCGCGTCGCCGGACTGCCCGCCGTGAGTTTCGAGGGCGGCGTTATCCGCATCGAGACGCTGATCGAACGGCACCCCGCCGACCGCAAGCGTATGGCGGTGGGCAAGCAATCGGGACGCCGCGCAGTGACGCGCGCGCGGTTGCTGGAACGGTTCGGGCCGCCGAAAAAGCCCGTCGCGTCGCTGGTTGAATGCCGGCTTGAGACCGGCCGCACCCATCAGATCAGGGTCCACATGACTCATATCGGCTGTCCGCTGGTGGGCGACCCGGTCTATGGCCGCAAGCGAATCATTGCTGAGTCCGCCTTGCCCGAGGTGGCGCGCGACGGGCTCAGCGCATTTCCCCGTCAGGCGCTCCACGCCGCGACGCTGGGCTTCATTCACCCGGTCTCGGCGCGGGAAATGCGGTTTTCAACGCCTGCGCCGCAAGATATGGAGGCGCTTCTAACGATATTGCGACGGAATCCCCAAGTTTCGCCGTGATAGGATGGAATCAACGCGTTGAAGCGATTTGGATTCGGTCGCTGGATCGGTAAGGGATTGTTGCAGATCCCATCTTATGCGGCCGCCAAGTCGGCCAGTGGAGTGGACAGATGAGCTATAGCAGCCTTCCGGCGCCGTCGCCGGAACAGGGCCTCAGCCGCTATCTATCGGAAATCCGCAAGTTTCCGATGCTGGAGCAGCAAGAGGAATACATGCTGGCCAAGGCCTGGGTCGATCATGGCGACCGGGACGCCGCGCACCAGCTCGTCACTTCTCACCTGCGCCTCGCGGCCAAGATCGCCATGGGCTATCGCGGCTATGGGCTGCCGACCGCCGAAGTGATCTCAGAGGCGAATGTCGGCCTGATGCAGGCGGTCAAACGGTTTGATCCAGAAAAGGGCTTCCGGCTGGCTACCTACGCCATGTGGTGGATTCGCGCTTCGATCCAGGAATACATCCTGCGGTCCTGGAGCCTGGTGAAAATGGGCACGACCTCAGCCCAGAAGAAACTGTTCTTCAACCTCCGCAAGGCCAAGAACAAGATCGGCGCGCTGGAGGAGGGCGATCTTCGCCCGGAACATCTGGAGCAAATCGCCACCCAGCTCAACGTGTCGGAAGAGGAAGTCGTCTCGATGAACCGGCGCCTCTCGGGCGGCGGCGACAGCTCGCTCAATGCGCCGCTGAAGTCGGATGGCGAGGGGTCGTCGGAATGGCAGGACTGGTTGACCGACGACGACGCTGATCAGGCCGCCGCCTATGCGGATCAGGACGAGTTGGAGCAGCGCCGGGAGCTTCTGATGTCGGCGATGGAAGGCCTGAACGAGCGTGAGCGGCAAATCCTGACGGAGCGCCGCCTGACGGAAGATCCGAAGACGCTGGAGGATCTTTCGAAGGTCTATGATGTCAGTCGCGAGCGCATCCGGCAGATCGAAGTGCGCGCGTTCGAGAAACTGCAGAAAAAGATGCGGGAGCTGGCCGCCGACAAAGGCATGATCCGCTCAATTAACGGCTGACACGTTTCGTTTAGCCTTGCAGCGAGTAGGATGCGTACTCTCCAAACTGATCTTTCTGCCGAGTCATGGATGGTCGTTTCCGCGAAATGGAAATGGCTGCAGTGTGCTAATCCCGGGTCAACGGCGCGACTCGGTCACTCAATTCGCGTCGGTTTTCGGCGAGCACCCGCATATTTCGCACAGGCGCCGTATTCTCTTTAAAATCTCACACCGTGCCCCATGAGCGAGTGGACCATTCGCGATGCCACCTGAAAGCTTTTCATGCTGTCATCGATTTCAGCTCAGCCGTCGAACGAAGTTTTTCGACGTCCATTTGAGGTTTTGGTTACAAGTTCCGCAAAGTCTACGACGTGGCGCTGTGCTCAGCGATTGCGGTCGGCGGTTTCGAGCTTTTATACCGAAATCTCGTCCATCCGGTATTGCAGATTATGTTTCAATTAGAAATTTAGATCAGGGTATTTTTTGTTTTATGAGCGTAATATAATATATAAATCTGTACTAGTATAAATTATTGTAATTTAGTTAGCATTTATAAATTAATACTATTTAAATATTTATATCGAGATGCTTGGAAGGTGGGGGTATGATCACAATATCAACCGGGGGTACGCCTCTTTAAGACGCCAATATTGTAGCCATTACTAATGGTCAATTGATCCAAATCGTATTTCTCAGCGACGAGCGAGAATAATTTTTCGCGAGAGACGGTTTTTGTATCGACGACTCCATCAAACGCGACGATGTCGCCCGGTTTCAAGGAGTTAAGCCAGGAATCGCGTACAGCCACCAATTCAGGACTTGTCGCGACATAGAACAATGCGTCCTTTTCCGCCGCAAAGAGTAAACGGGTCAGGACGACTTCACGCGGCGTTGCAACGACAATCCGCTCCGCCCATGCGAACGCCGCTACGCTCGCAGAACTGGCTCGATCATATTTTGCCCGGTTTTCCAGATGTGAGAAAGAAAACACTGCAACAGAAAATACTAGGAGCGCGACCGACACTTTGGGACTCGGGTGCGCCTGCCTAAACGCTATGACGGTCGCGATTGCCAATAGCGGCCAAACCATCGACAGATACTGGGGCCCCATTGCGTGCGCAGGGGTAAGACCTGAAATAAAAGCTCCAATGATCACACCGCCGATGATCGCTAAAAGGATGACGACCTTTCCCTCTCGCGTGTTTCTAGGAAATGGTGCTCGATCGCCGGCTATCCCGCGCGCTATTAGCGCAGCACAAAGAATGGCGACCCATCCAAACAAAATCGAAAGCCCTAAGGATCCGGCCATTGGCTTATAGAATTGCAAAATTGTCGTCAGCGTCCACAAGACAGGATCAGGCGTCTCCATCTGGCTGGAGTGTTCGATCTGCATGCCGTAACTCGAAAACAACGATGTCACTTCCGGATAAGCGAGGCAGAAGACAGCAACGCCGACGAGCACGGCCAGCACTGATTTCCATATTCTCCCGGGATCCTTGGTGACGACGCATGTAAGAACCAAAATTGCGGCCGCGCCCAGCGGGATCACGAACTGGTAGTGCGTCAGCAATCCAAAGGCTGTTAGAACGACTACCCAGATCCAGTCTCTGCTACTCGTTCGGCGATTAGGATCGGAAAGCAACAACGCTCGCCATGCAATGAGAACCGTGAACAACGTCAGCAATTCGTAAGGACGGATCAAAAACGAAACAACAACGCTGTGCGGGTTTAGCGCCCACAAAGCTGTTGCAGCCAGAGCGTCTATCGGGCGTTGAAGCACCACAGAGGCCAACGCAACGAACGCACAAATACTGATCGCAAAAATACTGAGGTTTAATGCTGTCCCCGCCCAATTCTCGACCCCAATCATCCGTTGGGCGAAATTGAGCGCGTAGAAAAAGAGTGGTGGATGCACATCGTACTTGGAAAGTTCATCGGCGATACTTGATCGTGACGCAAGTGTTGGATCAATGAGGGATCGCCAGTCGGATGCCGTTGTCCACTGGTTGGTCCACTGGCGGGGGACGTCATCCGTCTCCGCCAACGCCGTTCGCAAAGCGGAAATTCCAGCGGAAGAGGAAATATATGACGAGGCCTCGTCATAAAGCAGGATGGACTTCCGAGGAAAGTCAGACACGCGCAGAGCAAGGGCCAATACTGTGACAGCTATAAATACAATAGCTGCAAGTAGGGTAAGCCGTGCGCCTGTTGTGTTTTGATCCAACGTTTTTGGCCCAGGTTATCTGTCCGTCAGCTTAGTCCTCCATCGCCTCCAATTCGTCGATCATGGAAGCGATCAGACTGAGTCCCTTGTCCCAGAACGCGGGGTCGGCGGCGTCGAGGCCGAAGGGCGCCAGCAGTTCCGAATGATGCTTGGAGCCGCCCGCCGCCAACATCTCGAAATACTTGTCCTCAAAGCCAGCGGCGCCTGCGGCGCGCTCATTCTCGTAGACCGCGTAAAGCGCGTTCACCAGACCATCGCCGAACGCATAGGCGTAGACGTAGAAGGGCGAGTGGATGAAGTGCGGGATATAGGACCAGTAGTTCTGGTATCCCTCGGCGAAATGGAACACGTCGCCCAAGCTTTCCCGGCTGCAATCCAGCCAGATCTCACCCAGCCGCTCTGAGGTCAGTTCGCCCTCGCGGCGCTCCGCATGCACGCGGCACTCGAATTCATAGAAGGAGATCTGGCGCACGACAGTGTTGATCATGTCCTCGACCTTTGAGGCCAATAGCGCTTTGCGCCGTTTGGCGTCGGTGGTGTCGGCGAGCAGTCGCTTGAAGGTCAGCATCTCGCCAAATACGCTGGCGGTCTCGGCAAGAGTCAGCGGCGTGCGGGCCAGAAGCTCTCCCTGACCGGCGGCGAGGCGCTGATGCACGCCATGGCCGAGCTCATGCGCCAGCGTCATCACATCGCGGGTTTTGCCGAGATAGTTGAGCATCACGTAAGGATGGACGCTGGTGACCGTGGGATGGGCGAACGCGCCCGGCGCCTTGCCGGCCTTGACCGGAGCGTCGATCCAGCCCTCGGTGAAGAACGGTTCGGCCAACTCGGCCATTTTCGGCGAGAACCCGGCATAGGCGGAGAGGACCGTGTCCGTCGCCTCCGTCCAGGGAATGAGGTGGTCATCCTGATCCGGCAATGGGGCGTTGCGGTCCCAGGTCTCAAGCTTCTCAAGCCCCAGCCATTTCGCCTTTAACTTATAGTAGCGGTGCGAGAGCTTCGGATAGGCGGCGACCACGGCGTCGCGCAGCGCCTGAACCACTTCCGGCTCCACCTGATTGGCGAGATGGCGAGAGCTTTGCGGCGTCTCGAATTTCCGCCAGCGGTCCTCGATTTCCTTCTCTTTCGCGAGTGTGTTGGTGACGAGCGTGAAAAGGCGGACATTTTCAGCAAAGACCTTGGAGAGCGCGGCCGAGGCGGCGGCGCGGCGCGCCCGGTCGGCGTCCGTCAGCAACGTCAGGGTGGCTTCCAGGTTCAAGAGGTCGTCTTCGCCCTCGACCTCGAACTCAAGCATCGCGGTGGTCTCGTCAAACAGGCGATTCCACGCCGCCGAGCCCACAACGGACTGGTCATGCAGGAATTTCTCCAACTCGTCGGACAGTTGGTGAGGGCGCATCTGGCGCTGTTTTTCAAACCACGGGCGATAGCGGGCGAGCGTGTCGCTCTCGGCGAATTTCGCCTCCAACGGCGCATCCTCGACGCGGTTCAGCTCCAGCGTGAAGAACACCAAAGGCTGGGTGGCCTCGGTCAGCCGGGTCTGCATGTCGCCCATGAACTTGGCGCGAGCCGGGTCCGCAGTGTTCTGGTAGTAGAGCAGACCGGCGTAGGACATCACCCGGTTCAGCGTCAGATCGATCGCTTCAAAGCGGGCGACTGCGTCGGCCATCTCGGCCCCCGACAGCGCTGCGAGCTTTCCTTCATAGCTCTGGGCGAATTCCGCGATATCGGCCGTCAGGCGCTCCAGATCAGCGGCCAGCTCTGGACTGTCGATGCCTGGATAGAGGTCGTCGAGGCGCCATTCCGGCATGTCGCCCAAGTCAGCGTTCGCTGAGGAAGTGGCGGAGTCGCGCGCCGCGTCAAAGACAGTCATCGCCCTGGGGGCGGTAAGGAAGTCGCGGTGCATGGATTACTCCGTCTGGCGAACTCGGAACAGGCGTCGCGCGCGGGCGCGTTGCGGCGTCTCAGACTACTTAAGCCGCCGCCAGCTTGCTGGAAAGAGCATCAGACGCGGTTTCACGGCTTTTTCAGAGATCGGTGACGGTGGGGTCGGATTGGTCGTCGATCGGGGCCTCATCGCCCGGCGTTTCGACGCCCGGTGGAATACGCCGGATCAGAATGTCTCCATTCGCCAAAACCTCGGGCGCCTCATAGCGCGGCAGCCCCTCAATCAGCTTTCCGAAATTGTCCAGCATTGGCTGGATCATCGCGGTGAACTTCTCTACCGCCGCTTTGGCCGCCTCGGACATCTCCTCGGCCTCCTGAGAGAAGTCCGGCAGACTGTCCGTAACGCCGGGCGTGGCGTTCTCCTCGTCCTGCGCCAAGGCGGTGGCGGCGCCAAGGGCCAGTCCGAGCGCTGCGACGACGCCTAGGGTCCGCGCGCGGCGAGAGGAGAATGTCATCAATCCAGCCATGCGCGCAGTCTAGCAAGTTGGCGCGGCGCTTTGAAGGCGCCGGCGCAACGGCTCGGCTGGAGGGCGATCGCATGCGCTTTCCAACCCCCAAAAGAAAACCGCCCCGGTAAGAACCGGGGCGGCTTAGATCTTGTGCGACGTCGGGTCAGACCCGCGTCATCACCGCATTAGCGGCCGATGTTGACCTCAACACGACGGTTGCGCGGCTCACGCACGTTCGGGCCGGTCGGAACGGCCAGCTCGTCGAAGGAGCGGCCGGCGACGGTCATCGAACCCGCGTCGACGCCCTGAGCGCTGAGAGCGCCAGCAACGTTGTTCGCACGACGCTCGGAGAGGCCCTGGTTGTAGGCGGCCGAACCGACGGTGTCGGTGTGGCCCACGATCGACAGCAGCGGGTTGGTGATCGCGGTGGCGGCGCCAGCGATCTCACCGACAACGGTGTTGGCCGCGGCGTCGAGGGTGTCCTCGTTGAAGCCGAAGTAGATGGTCCACTGCGCCGGGGCGCAGGCGGCCAGAGCGCTGGCCAGCATGGCCTCGGCGTCTTCGACGCTCACGCACACGCCGCCCTGGTAGAGCGACTCAAGATACTGATCCCACATCGCCTGCGCATGGGCGCACTCAGCAGGATTGATGTCTTTGTTGGCCGTGATGATGGCGACGGCTTCTTCGTACTTGGCGTCCGTCTCAGGGGACGAAACGCCGAGCTCAGCCGGGCTCCACGGGGCCGCGCCACCGCCAGCCGCAGCCTGCGACTTGCCGATGTAAGCGGTCGTGTCCATCCAGTTCACGTCCTGGGTGGCGTTGCGAGCGGCCAGAGCCTGATACTCGCGTGAAAGGGACGAATTAAAGTCATCGCCCTGAATGTCTTGTGCAAGATAGCTGTCCGCGCTGAATGTTCCGCCCAGGTTAGACCCCGGAAGGTTTGTGCAGCCGGCGATTGCGACCGCAGCAACGGCGAACATGATCTTGGAGATCGCGTTCATGTCTCTCTCCGTATTCCATTTGTTATGAGCGACGACGCGCTCTCGACTGTCCTCTCGCTTGCGCGCATAGCTCAAGCCAAGATCTCAATTGCAGATTTCACTGCGCCGCACAATTGGGCACCCCAAGAAACCTGTTGTAACCACGCAACTTTAGCTGCTGCGTAGCGTTTAAACAACACTCTATCACTCTGAAGTATCACTAGTCTGTCGCAATTGCAGACCCGCTGGTCGAACGCAACAAGTAATTGTGGCGGCGTACACGCCCTATTTACGCTGATCTGCGCAGGATTCGTTTTTCGAGAATAAGGCGAGCGCGGCTCGCGACGGCGTATTCTGCAAGGCGTAGCGTAAGATGTCACATCGTATTCTGGTGGTGGAGGACGACCCCGCGCAGCGTCGGCTGATGGCGACAATCGTGCGCGGATTGGGCTATGAGGCGCTGGAGGCGTCCGATGGCCGCACGGCGGAACTGGCCGTCGCGAAACACAAGAATCAGCTCTCTCTGGTTCTGATGGATCTACATTTGCCGGATCTGGACGGGGTCGCGCTGATGGGACGCTTGCGCGATTTGGGGTCCAGCGCGCTGATTCTGGCGATGACCGCAGATCACAGCGTCACAACGGCGATGGCGGCGCTGAAAGCGGGCGCGCATGATTACCTGTTGAAACCGGTGGCCGCGCCGCGGCTGGAAGCGTCGATACGAATCGCGCTTTCACTCAGCACGTTGAGCAGAGAGGTGCGACGGCTCTCCCGTCGAGCGGACAATAACCTCAGTTTCGAGGACCTTATCGCCGACAGCTCGTCCATGCGGCGCGCGATCGATCTGGCGCGGCGCGGTGCCGGGTCCGACATCCCGATGCTGATCGAAGGCGAATCAGGCGTCGGCAAGGAAGTCTTCGCCCGCGCCGCGCACGGCGCATCCCCGCGCGCCGGCGGGCCGTTCGTGGCGGTCAATTGCGGCGCGCTGCCGGAAACCTTGGTGGAGGCCACGCTGTTCGGGCATGAGAAGGGCGCTTTCACCGGCGCTACGGTCAGCCGGGGCGGCAAGTTTCAGGAGGCGAGCGGCGGCTCGCTGTTCCTGGACGAGGTGGGCGAGTTGCCGCTTTCGGCCCAGGTCAAGCTGCTGCGCGCGCTGCAGGAACGGGAAGTCGAGCCGGTCGGGGCCTCAAGGCCGGTCAATGTCGACATCCGTCTGATATCCGCCACCAATCGCAGCCTGCGCGCCCGCGTCGCCGATGGGGCGTTTCGCGAAGATCTCTTCTATCGGCTGAGCGCGTTTCCCATCGCGTTGCCGCCGCTAGTGGAGCGGCGCGAAGATATCGGCGCGCTGGCCGCCGCCTTCGCGGCGCGATTCGCGCTAGAGGAGAACCGCGCGATTCAACGGATCTCACCGGGCGCGATCAGCGGGCTTATCGAATTCGATTGGCCGGGCAACGTCAGGCAATTGCAGAATGCGGTCTATCGGGCGGTCGTTCTGGCCGACGTGGGGCAAAGTGAGTTGCGCGTTTGCGACTTTGTCGAGCTCGGCGGGGCGCCCGCGCCCGCCGCGCAAGCGCGCGTTGAATCGCGGGAAATTCGGGATTGGCGCGACGCGCTGGGTGGCGCGCCCGCCGATCAGCTGATGACGGCGGACGGGCATATCCGGTCGCTGGAGGAGGTGGAGGCGGAGATGATCGCCCGTGCGCTCGATCTTTATCGCGGTCGAATGGCCGAGGTCGCCCGGCGTCTCGGCATCGGCCGCTCGACGCTCTATCGCAAAGTCGGGGAGATGCAGGCGCAGAAACGCGGGGCGTGATCGGGGCCGGTTCCCGCGCCGCGCCCCCCAGGCTCAGTCCGCCGCCGGGATCATCCCAAGCGCATGCATATAGAGGTCGAGCATCGCTTCTTCCTCTGAGCGCTCTTCGGCCGGTTTCTTACGGAGGGCCACGACCTTGCGAAGGGTCTTGGCGTCAAAGCCATTGCCCTTGGCCTCGGCGTAGACCTCTTTGATCTGGTCGGCGACTTCCTTCTTTTCCTCTTCGAGCCGTTCGATCCGCTCGACGATGGCCTTCAACTGGCCCGCCGCCACCGTGGTCGTGGAAAAATCCGCGTCATCCGCCATCGCTCAATTCGCCTCTTGGTTTTGATCTGAATTCGGTTCGGGTCCGGCCCGAGGCGGGTTGTTTAGCGGGCGGAGAGGAGGGCGTCCATCCCGCCTCTCAATGCGCCGGCTTGTTCTTCTCGTAGGCCACCTTCTGCTCCGCGGTCGCCTCGGTTTGGTATTTGTCGCGCCAGTCCTCGTAGGGCATGCCATAGACGATCTCGCGGCTCTCGTCTTTCGACAGCTCGACGCCCTTGTCGGCGGCGGCCTCCTGATACCAGCGGCTCAGGCAATTCCGGCAGAAGCCGGCGAGATTCATCATGTCGATATTCTGCGCGTCGTTGCGTTCGCGCAGATGGTCGACAAGCCGGCGGAACGCGGCGGCTTCAAGTTCGGTGCGGGTTGCGTCGTCCATAATTCTGATCCTTGGCGTTACAGACCTTCGACGGTCTCGGCGATGATGTGATCGACCACGGCGCGCATGGCCTCCTGATGTTCGGCGCCGTCCGCGATGGCCTTTGCGTAGGCGGCGCGCTGCCGGTCGGCTGAGGTACCGTCCTTGACGATCTGACGCACGCGGCAGACTTCGTCCAGGCAGCCCAGCTCCTCGGCGTCTTCGGCCATCAGGCCGATCCATTCCTCCATCAGCGGCTCGCAGGGGCGCAACTCTCCGCTGCCGTGATCGACCAGCGCGTCGCGCACGCCATAGCGCTGGGCGCGCCAGCGGTTTTCCTGAATCAGCGTGTTGGGATAGAGCCGCCAGCGCTGGTTCTTCCGCCGCAGTCGCCAAAGCAGGGCGAACACGCTCTGATAGACGGCGGCGATGGTCACCGCGTCCTCCAGCCTGGTGCAGACGTCGGCGACGCGCATCTCGACCGTCGGGAACTTGCAGGACGGGCGAATGTCCCACCAGATTTTCGACGCGTCCTCGATGCATCCCGCGCGCACGAGTTGGTTGACCAGCCGGCGGTATTGCGCGTGCGAGTCGAGAACGTCCGGCAATCCAGTGCGGGGCAGGGCGTCGAACACGGTCAGACGATAGCTGGAGAGGCCGGTGTCCTCCCCCTGCCAATAGGGCGAGGAGCAGGAGAGCGCCAGAATATGTGGCAGGAAATAAGCGGCCTGGTTCATCAGGTCGATGCGCATGTCTTCGTCTTCGACCGCGACATGCACATGGCAGCCGCAGATCAGCAGGCGACGCACCGCCGCGCCAAGATCGGCGCGCAACTCGTCATAGCGCGGCTTTGGCGTGTGGGTCTGCTCGCGCCATTTGGCGAACGGATGGGTGGAGGCGGCGATCGGCGCATAGCCGAACTCGGCGCAGGCGTCGGCCACCGCGCGGCGCAGGCGTTTCAGGTCCTCGCGCGCCTCGGCGGCGGTGGCGACGGGCTTGGTGCCGATCTCCACCTGGCATTGCAAATACTCTGGCGTGACCTGCTCGCCGATTCGCTCTTCGCAGGCTTTCAGGAAATCCGGATCGGGCTGGCGCACCAGATCGCGGCTCTCGCGGTCGACGACCAGATACTCCTCTTCGACGCCGATGGTCAGGCTGGGCTTCTGGATCATGCGCTTCCCTCCATCGCGTCCCGCAGGATCGGGGCCAGCCGCTCGGCCCAGGCGACCTGATCCTCCAGCGTCTCGATCAGGTCGTTGCGAATCTCGATCAACGCGTGGGGCAAGCCGCGCTGGGTGCCGTGGCGCCACATGCAATCGCCCTCTAGCTGGCCGGTATAGGGCTCATTGTCGCCGACGCAGAGATCAGGCTCGGCGTTCAGCCGCTCGATCAACGGCCCGGCGATGCGGTCGTCCTGGTCCCAGAGCACGCCGACATGCCACGGGCGCGGCGCCCGGCCCCGGAACTGCGGCGTGTAGGAATGCACCGAGATCATCCGCGGCGTCGCTCCGGTCGCGAGGGCCACGTCCAGCATCTCGTCGATCGCGCGATGATAGGGGCGGTGATAGGCGTTCAGGCGCCGCTCGACCTCGGCGGCGTCGGCGCTCCGGTTGGCGGGGATGAGCGAGCCGTCATAAAGCTTCATCACCAGCGTCGGATCATCCTCGCCCCGGTTCGGGTCGATCACCAGCCGGGAGAACGTGGACAGGATCGCCGGCGCGTCCAGAATCTCGGCCAGCGCGATGGTCAGGCCCCTGGCGCCGACATCGAAGGCGATATGGCGGTTCATATCCGCCTGCGGCAGGCCGAGATCGCCGATGTCCGGCGGGCAGGCGTTCGACGCGTGATCGCACAACATAAGTATGGAGTGATCCGCGCCCTCGATCCGCTCAAAGGGCGTGAATTGCGCAGGCGCGACGGACCCGCCAGAGGCGGATGGGTCGGCGGCCATGTGATCGAGTGAAGCGTTCATCGCTCCATCACTATCGTCACCAGCGCGCATGGACAATCCAATGGCGACGCGCCGCGATGCCGGAAAATTGCGTCGCGCCGGGGAAAACCCGCCCGTATTCGTGGGGCGCTGTCGACGGGCATGGGCTATAACGCGCGCGACAGCACGGGATTCCCCGCCGAAGGGCTAAAATTATGAGACGACAGAGAAACGTAAAGATCGTGGCCACGCTCGGCCCCGCGTCTTCGACGCGTGAGATGATTCAGTCATTGTTTGAGGCGGGTGCCGATGTTTTCCGCCTGAATATGAGCCATGGCAGCCATGAGGACGCGGCGGAGCGGCATCGCCTGATTCGTGAGATCGAGCATGAATTGAAGCGGCCGATCGGCATTCTGGCCGATCTGCAGGGTCCGAAACTGCGCGTCGGCGTGTTCGCGGACGGCGCGGTTCCGCTGACGGAGGGGCAGGCGTTCCGGCTGGATCTGGACGACGCGCCGGGCGACGCGAACCGGGTGCAGCTGCCGCATCCGGAGATTTTTCAGGTTCTGGAGGAAGGCTCCGCCCTGCTGGTCAACGATGGCAAGATCCGTCTGCGGGTTACGCGCGCGGACGAGAACAGCGCCGACACCATTGTCGAGGTGGGCGGCGACATCTCAAACCGCAAGGGCGTGAACGTGCCGGATGTCGTGCTGCCCTTGGCGGCGCTGACGGAGAAAGACCGCAAGGATCTGGATTTCGCCTGTAATCTGGGCGTCGACTGGCTCGCGCTCTCCTTCGTGCAGCGGCCCGAGGACATGGTCGAGGCGCGTGAGCTCGCAAAGGGACGCGCGGCGGTGCTGGCGAAAATCGAAAAGCCCGCAGCGATGAAGAGTATCGAAGAGATCATCGCCGCCAGCGACGGGATTATGGTCGCGCGCGGCGATCTGGGCGTGGAGTTGCCGGTCAGCCAAGTGCCGCCTTCGCAAAAACGGATCGTCCGGGCCTGCAAGCGCGCGGGCAAGCCGGTGATCGTCGCGACGCAGATGCTGGAGAGCATGATCACCGCGCCGGTGCCGACGCGGGCCGAGGTCTCGGATGTCGCACACGCGATCTATGAGGGCGCGGATGCGGTGATGCTGTCGGCGGAAAGCGCGGCGGGCGACTATCCGGTGCTCGCGGTGGAGACGATGAACTCGGTCGCCGAAACCGTCGAATGCGATCCGATCTATCGTCAGATCGTCGATGCGGCGCGCACGCCGTCCAAGCATACGGTCGCCGACGCGATCACCGCGGCGGCGCGGGAAGTTGCGGAAACTGCGAATGTGAAGGCGATCGCCTGCTTCACTCATTCGGGCACCACGGCGGTGCTGATGTCGCGAGAGCGCCCGCGTGTGCCGATTCTCGCCCTGACGCCGCTGAACACCACGGCGCGGCGACTGGCGCTGGTTTGGGGCCTGCATTGCGCGGTCACCGAGGACGTCGAGCGCTTCAAGCTGGCCGTGGTCAGCGCGGCGCGGATCGCGAAACACGACGGGTTCGCCACCGACGAGGACAAAATCGTGGTCACTGCGGGCGTGCCGTTCGGGGTGCCGGGCACGACCAACATTCTGCGAGTCGCGCCGGTAAACGAGAAAGCGATCTACGAAGGCGAGCCCTATTGAGGTCTCGTTGTAGGTTGTTTTGAATCGCAGCGCCCGGCCGGTTGGCCGGGCGTTTTTCGTTTGTCGCGAGTGGGCGTCAGAGTTCCCGGCCGATCAGCCGGTCGACGGAGAGTCGCCCGCCGCCCTTGACCGCGAAGGCGCCGACGACGATGGCCCAGAGCACAGGGTATTCCCATCCGCCGTCATTCCAGAAGAATCCGGCGTCCAGATGGAAAGTGGCTGCCACGGCCAGCAAGACGAAAATCGAGGCGGCGGCGAAGCGGGTGAACAGGCCAAGCGCCAGGGCGAGACCGGCGAAGAACTCAACCGACCCGGCGCCGAGCGCGGCCAGATAACCATTCGCGAAGCCCAACTGCGTTTTGAAAAACTGGCCTGTCGCCTCCAGACCGTAGCCTCCGAACAGGCCGAAAAGTTTCTGCGCGCCGTGAGGGACGAGGAACAGGCCGGCGGCGATGCGGACCGTGGCTTCAGCGACCTCTGACAACGAGGCGTAGACTGGGCGCAGGGCCGGGATGAACAGCTTGACGTCTGCGGATTGGTTCTGAGTGGCGGTGGTCATGATGACGGCTCCTTCTTGTCTGATAGACGTGAGATAGAGGCCGTTCTCGTTTAAAACAATTACTCAAATTCACACGAATTGTTTCCTGAAATAGAACAATTTGCAATCTGTGTGGAGGAGGCGGACGGCGTGCCGGCAAGCTCCAACAGGATCTTCCGTCGGACGGCGGCCGCAAAGGAGGGACGGTCGACGACAGAGACGACGAAGGCGCCCGGGCCGCCGATGATCTTCTCCGCGTATTGCGCCTCCAGATCGCCATATCCCGGACGGCCCGTCTCGCAATGGCGGCAGAGGATCGCGAGGCCGTTGATTACGACGCCCTGCGCGAGCACCGCCTGACGGGCCTCCTCCAACGGCGGGCCGTTCCAGTTGTTGGCGCTGTCGCCGGAGAAATCGATCACCTTGCGGAACCCTTCATGCGTGTCGTCGGCGATCAGTTCGGCCCCTTTCAGCAGCGCGGCGCTGATCGAATTGCGCCCGAACGCCAGGCGCGGGGCCGCCAGCAGAGCCTTTGCGAAGGCGGCGGCGGATTCGGCCCCGTCGATCACGGTCCAGTCGGCCACCACGTCCTGATGGTTGACGTCGCCCCATTCCACATAGGCGACGGCGATCCTGCCATAGGCGCCGTCCCGGATGGCGGAGAGGATCATCGGGTCCTGCAGGGCCTCGGCGTAGCCGCGGCGCTGAAACAGGATCTCGCCATCGTCGATCGAGCCGCTGGCGTCTGAGAGAAAGACCAGCTCCAGATCGACATCCTCCTCCGCCGTCGCCGGGGCGACAGCGAGAGCAAACGCCAGAAGGAGGAGGGCGAGCGCCCTCATCGCGGGTGCAGCCATTTCGGCAGGAAGGAATAGGCGTCGACTTTCAATGTCTCGTCGAACGCGACATTGTTATTGGCCAGCAGATCCTGCAGGTCGCCGGCGTTGAACGCGTCAAAGGTTTCGGTCGCCCCGCCGACATATTTCCCGCCGACGAAGACCTGCGGAATGGTCGGGCTGCCGATCTTTTCCCGCAGCGCGATACGGATCTGGCCGCCCCAATTGTCGTTCTGGTAGGCTGTGGAATCGAGATCGATGGATTTGTACTCAATCCCGAGCTTGGCGAACATACGCCGGACCGACCAGCAGAACTCGCACCATTCCAGCGCAAAGACGACGACCGGCTGCGCGGGATCCGAGACGGTGTCCTGCAGGAAGGCGACCGCTTCGGCGGGCGCGGGTTGCGGCGGTTCCTCATTCGCGGGTTTCGGCGCCGGCGCGGCGGGAACGCCGAACTGACAGGTCGGCGTGGATCTGGAGATTTCAACCTCCGCCTCCGTCATGTGCTCCGGGATATCCTCGAACAACGGCGTGGAGAGATAGCGCTCTCCGGTATCGGGCAGCATGGCGAGGATGTTTGCGCCCTCTTGCGCTTTTTCGGCCACCGCCAGCGCGCCTGCGAAAGTCGCCCCGCCGGACGTGCCAGTGAAAACGCCTTCCTTTTGCGCCAGATCCCGCGCGCAGCGCATGGCGTCGTCGCCGTTGATCGGGGCGATCTCGTCCACCCATTCCGCTTCGATCGCGTCCTCGGCGAGTTTGGGGATCCAATCGGGCGTCCAGCCCTGCATCAGATGCGGGCGGAAGAACGGATGGCTCTCGAAGATCTCGCCATTGGGCCCACGCTTCTGCGGGATTCCGCTGCCGAGAATGGGGGCGTTGTCCGGCTCGCACACGATGACGCGCGTCTTTGGGCTTTGGTCCTTCAGCACCCGCGCGACGCCTTTCAGCGTGCCCGCCGTGCCCGCCCCGGTCACCCAGTAATCAAGGCCGATATCGGCGAAATCCTCCAGGATCTCCGGCGCGGTGGTGCGGGAATGCATATCAGCGTTGGCTTCGTTCTCGAACTGACGGCAGAGGAACCACCCATGGGTCTCGGCCAGCTCAACGGCCTTTTTCAGCATGCCCATGCCCTTCTGATCGGCGGGGGTCAGCACCACTTTCGCGCCCAGAAACCGCATCAGTTTGCGCCGCTCGATCGAAAAACTCTCCGCCATCGTGACCACCAGCGGATAGCCCTTGACGGCGCAGACCATGGCGAGGCCGATGCCGGTGTTGCCGCTGGTCGCTTCGATCACGGTCTGGCCGGGTTTCAGCGCTCCGGTCCGTTCGGCGTCCTCGATCACCCCCAGCGCCAGCCGGTCCTTGACCGAGCCCATCGGGTTGAAGGCTTCCGCCTTGACGAACATGTTGACATGCTCCGGCGCCAGCTTGTTGATGCGCACGACCGGCGTGCGCCCCACGGTGCTCAGAATGTCGTTGTGACGGCTGCTCATTTCCTACCCCTCCCCGGCGAGACCTGAATGCCAATGGAGAGGAATATAGGGGTTCCGCGCGCGCCGCGCACTCTTGCTATCGCCTGCGGCCGGGCCTATAAGGCGCGCCTTGTCGATCCGTCCGGCTGAAAAGGGCTGCCGAGGCGGGTCAGAACGACTCTCGAACTGATGGAGACCGAAATGCCCAAGATGAAGACCAAGGCGGGCGCCAAAAAGCGCTTCAAGGTCACTGCGAAAGGCCACATCAAGGTCGCGCAGGCCGGTAAGCGCCACGGCATGATCAAGCGGACGAGAAAGTTCATCCGGAACGCGCGCGGCACCACCACGCTGTCGCCGCAGGATGCGAAAATCGTCAAAAAATTCCTTCCCTACGGCTGATCAGGAGGCCCGCAAATGTCACGAGTCAAACGCGGCGTCACTCAGCGCGCTCGCCACAAAAAAGTTCTGAGCCAGGCAAAAGGCTATTACGGCCGCCGGAAAAACGTCTATCGCGTCGCCAAACAGGCGGTCGACAAGGCGCAGGAATACGCCACACGCGACCGCAAGGTCCGCAAGCGCAATTTCCGGGCGCTCTGGATCCAGCGCATCAACGCGGCGGTCCGCGCGCATGACGCCGATCTGACCTATTCGCGCTTTATCAACGGCCTCAACAAGGCCGGCGTCGAGGTCGACCGCAAGGTCCTCGCCGATCTGGCCGTGCATGAGCCGGAGGCGTTCGGCGCCGTGGTCGACAAGGCCAAGGCCGCGCTGGCGTAAAAAACACGATCATCAAGATGCGAAACCCCCGGCGCGTGCGTCGGGGGTTTCTCTTTGGCGAATCTCAGCGGCGCAGCCTATGCGTTGACGCCGATCTGCTTCAGCAGACGGCTCAGCACGGCCGTTCCGGCCCAGCCGCCCAGGATCGAGACGAAGAACACCGAGTAGGGATTGAGGATATCCAGATCGCCGACATTATCCAGGAACGCGTCCACGCCAAGAAACAGGAACCCGAAGAACAGCGCCGTTCCCGTGATCGTGCCGATGATGATGCGCCACCAGCGCGAGCGCTTGGTGATCCAGGACAAGGCGCCGCCCGCGGTGCCGCCGAGCAGGGCCGCCGTCAGGGCGATGAAGGCGAATCCGATTTGGATCTCAACCTGTTTTGACGGCCGGGAGGGGATTTGCCCCGCCACGATCGTTTGACCCCATTTTTTCGGGCGGAACTCGGCCCGCGCCGTCGCCTCTCCGCTTTTGAACACGAGATCGAGGGGTTTGATCTGGCCCGCGCCCTCCAGAATGGACAGGGACAGCTTCAGGTCCCGGTCCGTTGCGACCGCCACGTCATTGACGGTGTCGCGCAGCTCGGCGATCACGCCACCCTTCTCCATCAGGGTGATATGTGGCGGGGCCGCCCGTAGAAGCAGCGCGTGGATCGGCGGCTCGAACACGCGGGTCACCGGATCGCCGGCGGCCAGCCGCGGCGTAACCGACTCGATTCTGACCGTGCCGTCCCCGGTGGAGCCGCGAATGGATCTCCATCGGGTCGACGCGACAGGCTCCCCCCGCCGGATGATGACGATGCGGTCCTCCAACTCGCCGCGCGTCGCGCTCAGCGTGACGACGATGTCGGAGCTCGCCGGCTGACCGGTTCTGAGGTAGAGGTCGATCTCGATCGAATCCTGCCCGTCGGCGAGGATCGAGCGCTGGGGCGCGAACAGAAAAATCGCGCCGTCGACGTCGTCGGGATCCTGACTGGCGGACGCGGTTGTGCTGCTGGCGTCCGGGTCGTCTTCGATGATGATAACGGCCTCGGGCTCCGGCGGCGGCTCAGCGCCCAACCCGAGGCCCCCCCGAACAGATGCGGAGTTCAGACTGTCCAACATAACTGCCGGGTCCGGGGCCGGGTCTGGTGGTGCGGCCGGCGCCGGATCGGGTTGCGCGGGTGGGGGCGGCGCCTGTGTCTCCGCCAAGGCCAGGCCGCGCGAACCGGTGGAAAAACTCTGGCGTTGGCGCGCGTCGCGGCTCGCCTCGTTTGACCGGGACTGTCGGTCCATCACGCCGATGATAGCGCCCTCGCCATCCAGCAACTCCGGATGCGAGGTCTTGATCGAGGTCAGGCCCGGCGCCTGAATCCGAAACGAAGACACCGCCTTGGATTGGCCTGCGGGGACGGTGATCGTCGCCTGTTGTCGGCGACCGTCCTGAGACGTGAACGTCACCGACAGGTTCATCGGTTTGGTCGCCTTCGCCAATGCGCCGCGCGCGCTTTTGAGCATGACCTCGTAGCGGACGGTGTCGCCCACCGCCGCCTGTCGTTCGAGCGGCTTCACCTCGACCTTCAGCGGCTCTGCGTCCGCGCTGCGGGCCGAGTGAGGCTGCAACCCAATGAGAAGGGACAATGCGATCGCCGCCAGAACTGGCAGGTTGAAGAGTCCACTAGTCGACATCATGAGCCTTTCCGAAGAAACCACTACGGTATGCCGCCACCCCGGAAACGTAGTCGCCCAGAAAGAGATTTACCCATAATGCTACATGTTTAGCGCGAAAATTGCAAGTTGAGCTGTAATTGACTCGCGGCCGCCGACGGCGCACGCGCCGCCGCGTTCGAGGGCCGGATCCGGCGGTTGCGCTCGGGTCAGCCCGGCTTTGTGAACGTCAAGATCAGCGACGGCATGTCAAAGGCGATCGCGCCGGTCTGATCCGTGAACGGCGCCAGTGCGCTCTGCGACGCATGTTGCAGCTCTTCAAACTGACGGCCGTTCAAAATACCGCCCAGCGTCCACGCGCAGGCGCGCTCCGTCGACACCAGTTCTTCTATCGACGTGAAACGGACCAGACCGTGGCGCCGCTCCACCTTGGCGTCGAGGCCCGCGCGTCTGGCGATGGATTTCAATCGCTCAGGGTCGCCTAAAACAAAAGGCGCCCGAAACGCGTCGCCGATCTCGCGGCCGAATAGCTGATCCAGCAGCGCCGCGAAGGCGGCGTAACCCGGCGAGCGCTCCACGTCGTCGCAGACGGCGACCGCGATCGTCGCGCCGGGCCTCGCCACGCGCAGCATTTCGGTCAGGGCTTTCGGGCGGTCCTCGAAGAACATGAAGGCGAACTGGCTGACGACCGCATCGAAACTGTCGTCATCATAGGGAAGCTCTTCCGCAGCACCCTGTCGCCACGCGATGTCTTGCGGTTTGGATTGCGCAACGGCGAGCATCTCCGGGTTCGCATCCAGTCCAGCAACGGCGCCGGCTGCGCCGACCAAGTCGGCGACGGCTACAGTCAGAGCGCCGGTGCCGCAACCGACGTCCAGAACCCGCATTCCGTCCTCCACGCCAGCGATCCCGGCGACGATCGGTCCCCATTGCCGGAACAGCGCTGGAACAAATTTCTGGTCGTAGACCTCGGCGGGCGGCGTTTCAGGCGCGACTGCGTTCATGGCTCTGTTTCCCCAACTGAGCGCGTACAATCTGTGCGAGAGTGCGGTCTGTAAAGTATAGGAGACGACGATGGCGACGCCCCATGATCCACCGTCCGAGAAAGTTGATCCACTGTCCGAAACTCTGTCGGCGGGGCAGGCTGGCGGAGTTGATCCGATTTCCGACGTCCTGCGCACGGTCAAGCTGCAGGGCGCCCAGTTCTTTTTGATTGACGCGACGTCGCCATGGTGCGTGGACGTGCCCGCGGCGGAAGAATTCGCCGATATCATTCTGCCGCGGTCCCGGCATGTCGTCTCGTACCACATCGCGGTCGAAGGGCGTGGGTTGGCCGGTATTCCGGGATCGGACATGGTGGAGTTCGTCGCGGGCGACGTCCTCGTGTTCCCTCATGCCGACCCCTATCTGATGATGAGCGAGGCGGATGTCGAACCGGAGCTCAATCACGAAGAAACGCTTGGGTTCTTTCGCGCTTTGGCGAAGGGAGAGCTTCCCTTCGTGATCCCGGAGGGCGGCGGTCGATCGCCTAAAGCGAAGTTCATCTGCGGGTTTCTGGGATGTGATTTGAGTCCTTATAACCCGCTGTTCGCGGCGCTTCCCAGGCTGCTCCACGTGCGCCGTCCCAATCCCAAACAGGCCAATTTGCTGGATCGGCTGATTGACCTGACCATTGCGGAGGCGACCACGGACCGCATCGGCGGGGAAAGTATTCGGCTAGGCCTGAGCGAATTGATGTTCATTGAGCTACTGCGCCGCCATTTCGAGACCATGTCGGCTGATCAGCCCAGTTGGCTGACCGGTTTGCGCGATCCGATCGTCGGTCGCGCGTTAGCCCATTTGCATGCGGATCCCGGCGCCGGTTGGACGCTGGAGGCGTTGGCGAAGCGCACCGGCGCCTCGCGCTCGGTTCTGGCGACCCGGTTTTCTGATTGCGTGGGCGAGACGCCCATGCGGTATCTCGCGCTCTGGCGCATGCAACTGGCGGCGAGGCTGCTGGCCGACGGCAATGACAAGATCGCATCGGTCGCGGAGAAAGTGGGCTTCGGGTCCGAGGCGGCGTTCAGCCGGGCGTTCAAGAAGCTGACCGGGCGGTCGCCCGCAAGTTGGCGCAAGGCGCGCTGAGGCTTTGCGTTCTCACGACGCCCGATCCGGCGCCACCAGGTCGCCGCAGGCGAGTCTCGCGAAGGTTCCGCGCAGGAAGGGAAAGCGAATGAGCGGCGCGGTGATCCAGTCGCGGATCAGGGGGCGCACCGGATCGTTCGACTGATAGAAGGGCGTGAAAAACCGGCTGATCGCCTGATAGACCGCGACATGGCGGCGGCGACGTTTCAGGAAGTCGGCGAGGGCCTCGTTCAGATCGTCCTGCGCCGCCAGCGCTCCGGCCAGCGCCCGCGCGTCCAGCAGCGCCATATTCGCCCCTTGCCCCAGCTGCGGCGAAGTCGCGTGCCAGGCGTCGCCAATATGGATCAGGCCGGGCTCGGCGGGGCGTTTCAGCGTGCGGTGGCGATAGCGGGCGGGAATGAGCTGCGACTTGTCGGTGATCTGATCGAGAAAGATCGCCGTCTCCGGCCAGAGCGCGCGCGCCTCGTCCCGCCATGCGTCCAGATCGCGATCCGGCCACGCCGCGAATCCGTCAGCGTTTAGACTCCAAAAGTATGTGACCTTTTCCGAAGTCTCGCCGGGCAGGGTTCCGGTCGGCATCACGCCGGTCATCTTGCTGGCCGCGAGATAGCGTTGCTCCAACAGACCTTCTCTAAAGCCGGCGGCGACAGAATCGGCGGGCCAGTCCAGCGTCGCCCAAAGCGCGCCGAAGGGAAGGGCGTCGGCCGGATCGTCGATCAACGCCGAGCGCTGGCCAAGCGCATCGACGACCAGATCGAACGGTCCCTCGGCAGCCCCGCTCTGAAAGAACAGGCGACGGCCGCCTTGGCCTGCTTCGGCGGAGATCACCTCCCGCCCCATCACCAGCGCGGCGCCGGCTTCCTTCGCCGCTTGGCGCAGCGCGTCATAGAGGCTGGCGCGGTGAATGGCGAGGCCGAAGCGGCGTTCGCCTGCCGCGACGGGGCGGGGGTCGTAGGACACGTCCAGCACCGTTCGACCAGCGGGCGCGAGCCGGCCCAGCATGGCGTCGATCCGCCGGCCTGAGGCGAGCGCGGGCGCCAGAACACACAACTCCTCCAGCACGGCCTGGCCGACCGGTTGCAGCATCAGGCCAGAGCCGACGGGGCGCGGGGCGGGGGCTTTGTCGAACACCGCCACGCGATGCCCGGCGCGTGCGAGATACGCGGCGGAGGCGAGACCGGCGACGCCGCCGCCTGCGATTGCGATGTTCAGTTTGCGCGACATGGGTCCAGTCTAATGACCCAACCACCGCTGATTGAAAAGCGCATGTCGTCGAGGCGGCGGGGTTCGCCATCCGACAAGATGGCGCTTCAGTTTCGCCTCTCACGCGGCTAGGTACGAGATTTACTAAGCTGCAATCGAGCAATCATGACACCGGTCGCCTTTCAGCGCGGGCAAATCGCCCTTTACGCCCTGCTGACCTCGTTAACGGCGATCAGCATTGACGCGCTGTTGCCCGGTTTGCGGCTGATTGAGGCGGAATTGCCCACATCTCCGCCGCTTTCGACGCAGCATGTCGTCGCGCTCTTCATCTTAGGCATGGCGTTTGGCGAGTTGCTTCTGGGGCCTCTTTCAGACGCGATCGGGCGCAGGGGCGCGCTGTTCCTCGGGCTGATTATCTATGCCATCGGGGCGCTGATCGCCCTCAGCGCTGGATCGATGGAGCAGCTTGTTCTCGGCCGGATCCTGCAGGGCGTCGGCGTCGCCGGGCCCAAGATCGCAACGCGCGCCATGATCCGGGATCAGTTCGAGGGCGACGCGATGGCGCGCGTCCTGTCTGTGATGTTCGCGATCTTCATCCTCGTGCCCATGATCGCCCCGGCGCTTGGCCAAGGGGTGATCGCGCTCGGCGGCTGGCGGGCCGTGTTTGTCGTCTACCTCGCCATGGCGGCGATCCTCGCCCTCTGGCTCGCCGCGCGCCAGCCGGAGACGCTGCCTGCCGATCGGCGCATTCCCTTTCGGCCCAGGTATCTGGTCCGCAATGGCGGCCGGATTCTGGCGCGCCGCCGCGTCTCGCTGCTGATCGTCGCGACGGGCTTCGTGTTCGGCGCGCAGCTTCTCTATCTCAGCACGGCGGCCGACCTGTTTTTCGACGTCTATGGGATCGAGAAGTCGTTTCCTGTCTATTTCGCCGCGCTCGCCGCCGCGATCGGACTGGCGGCCTATCTCAATGCGAAACTCGTGCAGCGCGTAGGAATGGATACGATGGCGCGCGTCGCCTTTGTCCAGATGGCCGCGATCGGCGCGCTGATGCTCGGCGCGTCGGCGATCTGGGCGGGGCGCCCGCCCCTGGCCGTCTTTATGGTTCTGGGTTTCGCCGGCTTTTTCGCCATCGGCGTGCTGTTCGGAAATCTGAACGCCATGGCGATGCGCCCACTCGCGCAGGTCGCCGGCCTTGGCGCGGCGCTGATCGCCTCCGGATCCAGCCTTGTCGCGGCCCTCTTCGCCGTCGCCTTCGGCGTATTCTACGACGGGACGATCACCTATCTCGCCGCTGCGTTCTTTGCGGCGGGCGTCGTTGCACTGCTCCTGTCCAAATGGGCTGCGCAGGAAGATTCAGCGCCGGTCGAGGCGGTCCGGTAAAGCCCCGTATTTGCGTGCTCAGGTATAGTCGTTGATCGACCGGCCGGAGACCTGCGACCAGACCATGCCCTCGTCGCGCAGCATAGCGACAACCATATTTGCGCCCTGCTCCGGCGTCATCGCCACGTCCAGATCCCGGTCGATCCCCGCCGTCCGGTACATGTTCGAGGCGATCTTGCCCGGATAGAACCCCATGACGCGGACGCCTTTCGGCGCGCATTCGACCTCCATGCAGCCGGTGAAGCCCCGGATCGCCCATTTGCTGGCGGCGTAGACGCTGATCAGCTTCCGGCAGTAGAGCGCGCCGGTCGAGACCACGTTGATCACCGCGCCTTCGCCACGATCGAGCATGCCGGGCAGGATGGCATGGGTCATCAGCAGCGTGCCGGAGGTGTTGGTGTTGATGACGGCGTGGATCTGCTCGGGCGCATACGTTTCGAAATCGCCTTCCAGCCAGATCCCCGCATTGTTGACCAGGCCATGGATCGGGCCTTGCTCGGCGATGATCTGGGCGGACACATTCTGGATCGCGGTGGGGTCGGAGACGTCCAATTCGTAGCCCGGCACGCCCAGTTCGTCGGCCAGATCGGCGATCCTGTCGCCGTCACGCCCGGTGGGGATCGGTTGATAACCGACGTCTTTCAGCGCGAAGACCAGCGCGCGTCCCAACCCGCTGGCCGCGCCCGTGACGATGACTATTTTGGTCAATTTCGCTGCCCCCTAATGACGCCCCATCGCCTTGCGCGCCGCGTCTCCGAAGGCGGCGAAGAGTTTGGTGGAGACCACGTCTTCGGCGGCCTTGTATTCCGCATGCCATTGCACGCCGATGGCGAAGGAGGCGGCGCCGGTCACCCGAACCGCCTCGATCGTTCCGTCCTCGGCCACGCCCTCCAGCGCGATGCGCTCGCCCAACTCGGTCAGTCCCTGCCCATGGAGAGAGTTGGTCATGACCTCGTCGGCGCCCAGCAAGCCCCGCAACTGGCCGCCTTCGCTGAGCTTCACGATGTGACGCTTGCGGAAGATGATGTCCATATCCGTCTCGTCCGGCGGCATGCGATGGTTCATCCGGCCCGGCAGCTCTCTGATCTCCGGATGGAGGGCGCCGCCGAAGGCGACGTTCATCTCCTGAATGCCGCGGCAGACGCCGAATACCGGTTTGCCCGCCTCTATCGCCGCGCGGATCAGCGGCAGGACCACGCCGTCGCGGCCATGATCGAACATGCCGTGTGCCTCGGTCTCCTCATGCCCGTAATGATTGGGGTGCACGTTGGCGCGCCCGCCGGTCAGCAGAAAGCCGTCGCATACGTCCAGAAGCGCGCCGGTCTCCACCGCTTCCGGCCGGCCAGGCATGATCAGCGGGGTGCAATTCGCCACCTGATGCACGGCCGCGATATTGTGCTCGCCCGCCGCCTGGATTGGATAGCCCCGGTCCGCGATCAGCGCGGAACCGGTGACGCCTATGACGGGCCTTTTTCTGCGCATTCCGCTCACAGGCACCTCGACGCATTGGCGATGTTCGTTTCATCGACGGTTTCGGCGACGAGGCTGAGGACGACGTCCTCGACCTCCAGCCGGACGTCGAACAGCGCCGACCAGTTGAAATTCGGCAGGATCAGGCTGGCGCGCGCGTCGCATTCCCGCACCGCGCCGGTGATGAAATTCTGGCCGATCCTGTGATTGGAGAACCCACCGCGGGAGGCGAGCTCCACCATCTCCCCGTCCTCCAGCCGCCAAAAGCGGAGCACGCCGGACAGATGCGGTTTCTCGACATAGGCGATCTCCGCCCGGCCATCGCCGTCGAAATCCGCAGCGCCCGCCGGCGCGAGCCAGCGATTACGCCGCCCGATATGGGGCGTGGCGGCGATCTTGCCCAGCGTCGGGGCGCCGTCCGGCCCGGTCATCGCGCCATAAATCGCCAGTTGCGCGCCGCCGTCTGCGGAGCTTTCCACTACGATGATCTCGCGCCCGTGAATCGCGTCAAGATCTGCGCAACGCGGGGCGATATCCTCGAACACCCGGCCCTTAGGCAGGGTCACCGAGCGCGAGAAGGGCTCGCCCGCGCCGCCGCCGATCCGGGTGGTCGGCAGCTCGACCGTCAGGGTCTTCCATTCCGGCGTGTCGCCGAGGACGTTGTGGCCGTATTCAGAGGTGGGGTCGGCGAAACGCGCGACATCGCAGGCCAGCGCGGCGGCGGGCGCCAGCGCCATGATCAGCGCCAGAAATGCGGCTCCTATGCCACGGCGCGGCGTCAGATCTGTTTCTCCGGCATGCGCACGACCAGGCCGTCCACCTCTCCGGTGACTTTGATCTGACAGGTCAGGCGGGAATTGTCCTGCGGCTCGTAGGCGAAATCGAGCATATCCTCCTCCATCGCCTCCTTCTGCGGCAGCTTGTCGGCCCAGGCGGGGTCGACATAGACATGGCAGGTCGAGCAGGCGCAGGCGCCGCCGCAATCGGCCTCGATACCGGGAATCATGTTCTTGACCGCGCCTTCCATGACGGTCATTCCCTCGGCGACGTCGACGACATGCTCGGTCCCGTTGTGTTCGATATAGGTGATTTTCGGCATGTCGCCGCTTTACTCCCTGCTCAGCCGCAATAAAGCGACCTCAGTTTCGCCATTCCGGACCATCTAACCCTTCTTAGCGTGGATCGCGAGTCCATCAACGCCGATCGCGATGTTTCACCGCGCGAGCGTGATTATTCGGCAGGGGACGCCGCTGCGCGGCGTTCCGCCAGCGCCGTCTCCACGCCGTCGCGGGGGTGGCGCGGCACCAGCAGGGCCAGACCCAGCGAGCCAAAAGCCAGGGCGCAGGCGAGGCTGAACACGAAGCCGGGCGAGACCAGCCAGACATAGCCCAGCAACGCCGGCAGAAAGACGGCGGCGATGTGGTTGATGGTGAAGGCCACCGCCGCCGTTGGCGCGATGTCGGCGGGATCGGCGATCTTCTGGAAATAGGTCTTCTGCGCGAAGGCCATCGAGAACAACAGATGATCGACGACGTAGAGCGTCGCCGCCAGCCAGGCGGGCCAATCGAACGCGTAGATGCCCGCATAGAGCGCGAAGACGCCAATCAGGCCGACATATTCGAACGCCAGCACCAGCCGCTCGCCAAAGCCCGCGATGGCGCGGCCGACAAGGGGCGCGATCACCATGTTGGCGATGTAGTTGATCAGGAACAGCGCGGTCAGCTCATGAACGTCGAAGCCGAATTTCTCGACCATCATGAAGGCGGCGAAGACGACAAAGATCTGCCGCCGCGCGCCGCCAATGAACACCAGCGCGTAATAGAGCCAATAGCGCGGGCGCAGGATCATCTTACGGTGCTGGGCCACCGGGGCTTCGAACTGGGGGAAAGCCAGCCAGCAGTAGAGCGCGATCAGCACGGTGGCGCCGCCGCCCGCCAGATAGACGATGTCATAGGAGAGATCGAAGGTGCGCCAGGTCAGCACGATGGCGGCATAAGCGAAGAGCGCGCCGGCGGAGCCCGCCGCGATCAGCCAGCCCAGCACTTTCGGCGCCTTGTTCTTGTCCAGCCATTGCAGCTGCACCGACTGGTTGACCGTCTCATAGTAGTGAAAGCCGATGGAGCCGATCACGGTTGTCGCCAGCAAGCCCCAGAAACTTGGGAAATGCGAGGTGGCGACGGTCGCGCCGCCCAACAGGATCAATGAGATCAGCGCCAATTTCTGCTCGCGAATGAAGCGCAGCAGAAAGATCACCAAAACGGCCAAAAATCCGGGAATCTCCCGAACGGTCTGCAGCCAGCCGATGTCGGAGCCGTCGAACCCGGCGGCCTCGATGACGAAATTGTTGAGGAGCGCCATCCAGACGGAGAATGCCAGCGGCATGCCCACGGCCATGAGGACGAGCAACATCTCCGGCCGCCGCCAGCGCGGCAGCGATTTCGCCTCTTCCAGGGTGATGATGCGGGACATGCGAGTTCTCCGTCCGCGGCGGCGCGCCACGGGATCCGAACGCCTTACCTAGTGACTAACGTCCCGCAACGCCAATCATTTGACTTGATCGCAGTGTTTCGCCAACGCGAACAGTCGGTCCGCGTCGGCGTTTCCATTTGGATAGACGCTCCGCCCTCGGCAGGGCCGAACCCCGCCTCAGAACCCTTCCAGCACGATCTTGCCGCGCGCCGCGCCGGTTTCGATCTGCGCATGCGCCTTGCGCAGCGTGGCGGCGTCAATCTTGCCCGCCACCTCGGTCAGCGTGGTCTTGATGCGCCCGGCGTCGACCAGCGCCGAGACCTCGTTCAGCAGCTTGCTTTGCGCCTCGATATCCGCCGCGCCGAACAGGGGACGCGCAAACATGAACTCCCAATGCAGCGACAGCGCCTTCATCTTGAGCTGAGAGATATCCAGCCCGCCCTCCGGATCGTCGATCAGCCCGAACCGGCCCTGCGGCGCGATCAGCTCGACAATGTCGGCGTAGTGCTTGTCGGTCATCGTGGTCGAAAACACGAAGCCCGGCGCGCCGATCCCCAGCGCGGCGACCTGAGAGGCGATCGGCTGGCGGTGATCCACGACATGATGCGCCCCCAATTCGCGCACCCAATCCTTCGTCTCGGGGCGAGAGGCGGTGGCGATGATGGTCAGATCGGTTAACTCACGCAGCAACTGAATGGTGATCGAGCCGACGCCGCCCGCGCCGCCGATGACCAGAATGGCGTTCCCGCCTTCGGGCGTCGGGCGCCGCACGTCGAGCCGGTCGAACAGCATTTCCCACGCCGTAATCGTGGTGAGCGGCAGGGCGGCGGCCTCGGCGTCGGTCAGCGAGGCCGGTTTGCGGCCGACGATGCGCTCATCGACGAGGTGATACTCGGAATTGGTGCCGGGGCGGTCGATTGCGCCCGCGTAATAGACCGCGTCGCCCTTCTTGAAGTTCTGGACGTCAGGTCCGACGAATTCGACGATTCCGGCGGCGTCCCAGCCGAGGATCTTCCAATCGTCGCCGTCCGGCGCGACGCCCGCGCGCACCTTGACATCCACCGGATTGACGGAGACGGCGTTGATCTTCACCAGCAGATCCCGGCCCTTGGGCCTTTGCGCCTCCAGATCGATGTCGAGCAGGGCCTCGGGATTGTCGATCGGGCCGGGGGTGCGATAAGCGACGGCTTTCATGGTCATTCTCCTGTTGAGTTGACGCGAAAGATAGGTACGGCCGCGCTTGTGTAAATACGGACAAATTCGGCCCTAAGTATCCATAAGGATACCACTGGAGCGCTTCGCCTAGTGCGCGGCGATCCAGGCGGCCAGAATGTCCCGCGCGGCGCGCAGATCGGTCTGGTCGATCATCTCGCAGACCGTATGGATATAGCGCGTGCCGACCACGATCCCGACCGCCTTGGCGCCTGCCGCCGCCTGTTGCGCCGCCGCGCCGTCCTGCCCGCCTTTGGACAGCATGGTGCGTTGGTAGGGGATCTTCTTTTTCTTCGCGATCGCCTCGATCTCCTCCACCAGATCGATATCGGCGATGAAAGACCCGTCCTTGATGTGCAGACCGAACCCGTCGCCCTGCTTGGTGACGCGGGTTTTTTCCGGGACGCCGGGCGTGTCGCAGGCGAGCGTGGTGTCGACGCCGAACCCGATGTCGGGCTTCACCGCGTAGGCGGCGGCTTTCGCGCCTCTGAGGCCGACCTCCTCCTGCGCGGTGAAGGCGATATGCACCTCGCAGGCGTGGGTGGCGCGGCTTTTTACGAGCTTCCTGAGCGCCTCAATCCCCAGCCAGCAGGCGATGCGGTTGTCGAGCGCCTTCGAGACGACCTTGTCGCCCAGCTCCAGAAACGGCTCGTCCATCACCACGAAATCGCCGAGCCGCACTTTGTCCTTGGTCTCGGCGCCCAGCCCGAGATCGATCAGGAATTCGTTCGGCTCCGGGATCTTCTTGCGCTCTTCGGCGCTGGAGATGTGCAGGCCCTTGCCGCCCGGGTTCATCACCCCCTTGAAGTCGCCCTGGGAGGTGCAGACCAGCACCCGGCGGCTGAACAGCGAGCGTGGATCGAACCCGCCGACCGGCTCGACCGAGATGAAGCCCTTATCGTCCACATGGGAGACCAGAAACGCAATCTCATCCATATGACAGAGCAGCATGACCTTCAGCGGATCGGCCTTGGCGCCGCGCGTCTTTTTGGTCGGCTTGCGGGTGCAGAGCAGTGAGCCCATCGCGTCGGTGCGCACCTCGTCGAAGAGGCCCTTGATCTCGTCCTCGATCAGCGCCCGCACTCGATGTTCTCGGCCGGGCGCGCCGGGCGTCTCGCAGAGGCGTTTCAGAAGATCGAGATTGAGGGCGTCTCTGGACATGGGGCGGCTCCGGCTGGCGAGGATCAGAGCGGCACCGTGAAGCGGGGGGCGGGGGAGGTCAAGCGGGGAGGGCCCTGGGTCTCAGTCGGTGGCGGCGTCGACCGAGACCACCAGATCCGCGATCAGGTCGGCGTCTTTCTCGTAGCGGAACAACCGCCGCAAGCTCCGGCGGGCGTCGTAATCGGGCCATCCGGCCATCAACTTGTCGTAGTGACGGCGGGCGTCCGCCGTTTGACCTGCGCCCTGATGCGCGGCGACCAGAATGGCGGTCATCAGGGCGCTGGAGCTGCCCTCGATCTCCGCCGCCCGGCGCACCAACGCCGCGGCGTCTTGATAGTCACCGCTAAACAGATGCGCCGCGGAGAGGATGAACGGATGCAGAGGCGCCATCGCGTCGTTCGGGCGCTTTAGCAGCGTCGGCGCGTCACCATTGAACACCGTCATCATGCCGTGAAAATCGCCCGAGAACCGATCCGCCGGGTCCAGCATGATCGCGCGCCGGGACGTTTCCAGCGCCCGATCATAGTCCCCCTCGACGAACAGAACGAAAGCGCGGGCCGACTGGGTCAGCGATTGCGCCGGGGCGATCTTCACCGCCTGATCCGCATGGGCGCGCGCGGCGGCGAGGATCTCGTCACGTTGCTCGGATGGATTGGTCAAAAATGCGATGAACGCCTTGGCGTGGGCGGCGCAAGCGTGCCCGCCATAATAGCCGGGATCGATCTGTAGAACGCGCTGACAGATTTCTATCGCCGCTTTCAGCCGGGAGGCGTCCAATGGCGGAAAGATCAACTCGCGCGCTTCGGCGGCGAAGGATCGCGCCTGAAGGGCCGCCGGGGAATGATCGAACACCGCCTGCCGCTTGGCGGCCACGGTCTCAGCGCCCTTCGCGCGGTCTTTGGAGGCCATCGGGGCCGGTTTCTCGTCCACTGAACCCACTAAGGAGATGACGAACATGATCACCGCGCCCGCCGCGGCGGCCAATCCGTATCCGGCCCAGCGCTTGCCGAGCCAGACGGGCGCGGCGCCCGGTGCGACGGACGTGGCGGGCTCGACCGGCGCCGCCTGCGGCCGAATGTCGAAGCTCGGCGCGTATCCGCCGGGTTTGATGACGATCCTGATATCGGCGTCGCGGCCCTCCTCGGCATAGTAGAGGTCCAGCCGACGGCGGAGCCGCCCGGCGTCGACCCTGACCAGCGCCTCCTGTTCGTTGCCGATATCCGGCGGGCGGTCATAGACGTCCTCGGCGATCCGTTTCGCCCGGATAAGCTTCGCGCGCCCAGCGAGAGATTCCTCCACCACATAGGTCAGAAACGCCCGCAGCCGATTGGCGCCGTCGAATGTTTCGCTCGACGTCACTGCATGCAGCGCCGCCCGAATTTCGGCGTCCCGGAATTTCGCGTCTGGATCGAGTTCGTTCAAAATACGCTCACTTGGGTGCTCGCGTCAGGCTCGCCGCCGGAATATGCCGACGCCACGGGAAAAATGCCCGCGTTTCCTGCGCATAACACACCGTAACATACCTCTGCGACTCGCGTTTTTCGCCTTCTAATCGCTGCGACGCATAGACAGACGATCGTTCAGCGAGCGCAAGGGTCAAGGCCCCCAGCGCTGAATTTCGCGAGGCGGCTCCGCTTGGGCAAATACCTCAATCGCGCTTTCCCGTCGCTCCGGGTGCAACTGGCCGCGTGGCGTTTGCTGGACGCGGACCTGGATGAGAGCTGCCGGCATTTCGAGGAGTTGTCGCGGCTGCTCGAACAAAGGGGTGTCGGTTCGGACACAGGCCAAGCCTCGCCGGACGACATGTCCCGCTCGCTGGAGCGGCTGAGGGACGAGATCAGGAAATGCATGTCGCAAAAGCGGCGCAGAAAACAGGAGATCAACGGATCATGAAGCTATCGAGTCTCTGGATGTCGCTGGCGGCTGGCGCGCTCTTCGCCGGAACGGCGGCGGCGCAGACGCCCAATCCACCCGAGGTGGGGCAACCCTCCTCGGTCGAAGACATGAAGGCGGCGCTCTTTGGCGGCGTGCCCGGTGATCGCTGGAAAGAGGGCCTGTTGTTCGAAGGGGTCTCGCCGATGACCTGGATGGCCTCCGCCTCCAACTGGTTCCCCGGAACCGAGGATGTGCAGCCTAACGAGATGCGCGTCATTTTCATGGGCACTTCGCCAATCATCCGTCCTGGCCAGATGAACACCTCGATCTTGGTGCAGCTCGGCAATGGCGAGAACTTCGTCTTCGATATCGGCGAGGGCGCGGTGGCGAATTACAACGCGTCGAACATCGCGCTCAACGAGCTCGACAAGATCTTCATCACCCATTTGCATGTCGATCACTTCGGCTCGCTTCCCTATCTGTATATGTTCGGCGGCTGGGCCGGACGCTGGCACAACCCGCTGCGCGTCTGGGGGCCGTCCAGCAGCGACCCGGAATACGGCACCGCGTCGATGATCGACGGCATGATGAAAATGGTCGCGTGGCATCGCCGGGCGTTTAGCGTATTCCCGGTTGGCAAAGGCCACGATATCGAGGTCAACGAGTTTGATTTCCGCGATGAAGGCGGCGTCATCTACGATGAGAATGGCGTCACCGTGCGCCACTGGCAGCGCAGCCACGCCATGGACGGCGCCTCTGCATACAGACTGGACTGGAACGGCCTTTGCTTCGTCTGGACCGGCGACGGCCGCCCCAACATGCGCGATGTGGAGCACGCGAAAGGCTGTGACGTCTATGTCACCGAGCAGCAGCCGGAACTTGTGGAGATTAGCGCCGGCGTGCAGGGCGTACCGCCCTTCCTGGCGCGCTATACGATCGACACCCACCACACGCCGGGCTACGCGGCGGGATACATCGCCAATCTGATCCAGCCCCGGATGTTCCTGACCACGCATATGCCCTTCGATCCCTATCTCAATGAGGAGGCGGTCGCCGAGGTGCGCGAGCACTGGAACGGCCCCTATCATTTCGGCGCGCCGGACGGGATCGTGGTGAATGTGACCAAGGATCAGATCTGGGTGCGCGAGGGGATCATTCCCGATTACCCGAACAATCGCGCGCCGCAGTTCAACTTCGACAATGAGCAGCTTGTCGTACCGGCGCCGCCCACCAGCCGCGAGGAGATCCAGAACGCGGACGTGCGCGAGACCGAGATCGACCCGGATCTCTATTATCCAGAGGGCTACAAACCGGAATTGCTAACGGACTGGCCCACCGGCGATCGCGATCTGGTCATTCCGCTGGAGGATCTGCCCGACAGTTTCAAGGAGGGCATGGGCGACACCTGGAAGAAGCGCAAAGCCAACCGCGAGGCTTTGGGGCTGGAATAACCGTCCGCCCCAAAGCAAAGGGCCGCGCATTCCCCCCGCGCGGCCCTTATTCGTTTTCGCTGAGTGCGAAGATCAGTTCTTCGCGTAGAACTCGACCACCAGGTTCGGCTCCATCAGGACCGGGTAGGGCACGTCCGACAGGGTCGGAATGCGCTGGAAAGTGGCGGTCATCTTGTGATGGTCGGCCTCGACATAGTCCGGCACGTCGCGCTCAGCGAGCTGTACGGCCTCAAGGACGATGCCCAGATCTTTCGATTTCTCGCGCACCGAGACGACATCGCCTTCCTTAACGCGATAAGACGGGATGTTGACGCGCTTGCCGTTCACCTCGACATGGCCGTGATTCACGAACTGACGCGCCGCGAAGACGGTGGAGACGAACTTGGCGCGGTAGACGACGGCGTCGAGACGCTGCTCCAGCAGGCCCACCAGATTCTCGCCGGTGTCGCCCTTGCGGCGCTCAGCCTCGCCATAGATGCGGCGGAACTGCTTCTCGGTCAGATCGCCGTAATAGCCTTTCAGCTTCTGCTTGGCGCGCAGCTGCATGCCGAAGTCGGACAGCTTGCCCTTGCGGCGCTGACCATGCTGGCCCGGGCCGTATTCGCGGCGGTTCACCGGGGACTTCGGACGGCCCCAGATATTCTCGCCCATGCGGCGATCGATTTTGTACTTGGAGGACGTGCGCTTGGTCACGGCCTTCTCCTTCTTCAAAAAAGTACGGCGTCCTCCTCTCCCCGGGCGTATTCCCGAAGCGACAGGTTCCGTCTTTCGACGGCCGCGAACGCCAAATAGAGCCGCCATCCCAATTGGACGGCGACGGGCGGGTTATAGGCGCCGCGAAGATGCTGTCAAGCGCCGCCTGAGGCGGATCAGGAACTCTCAGGCGCGACTCTGGGCTTGGAGTCCGCCTCCGGTTTTGGCGGCGGGTCCGCAGGGGCCGCCCCGTTGTTGGCGGTATCCTTGCTGGCGTCCATGCCCGCGCTTTTGCCAGTCTTCTTGCCAGAGCCTTTGGTCTCGCCCTCGCCGGAGGCTTCGGCGGACTTTTCTTCCCGCTTGCGGCTGAGCCTTTCCCGCATGCCGCCGAGCAAAGGGTCGTCCGCGTCGTCGAGCGAGTATTTCTCCCGCATCTTCTGCGCGGCGGCCAGAGCGCCGAACTCGGTCTGCAACGCGAGCAGTTCCGCGTCCCGGCGGCGGAATTCGGCGATGGCGTCCTCAAGCTGCGCGTCGTCGCCGAGCATTTTTAGCCCCTCGGTGGCGAGGACGATCGCCGATTCCAATGTCTGGCGAATGACGAAATCCGCGCCCGCCTCGCGCAACTCCACCTCGCTGAAGCGGTCGTAGGCGGTGGCGAAGACGGGGACATGCGGGAATCTGGCCTTGATCCGTGTGACGGCTTTCGGCGCGTTCACCCGATCATCCGTGCAGACGAATATCAGCTTTGCCGTGTCGGCGCCGGCGACCGCCAAAACGTCAGGCCGGCTGGCGTCGCCGAAGAACACCTTTGAGCCGAAGGTCTGCGCGATCCGGATCCGGCGCGGCGAGCTGTCGATCAGGGTCGGCGCGTATCCGCGCATCCTGAACATGCGCGCGACCACCTGTCCGGACCGGCCGAATCCTGCGATAATGACCGTCGCCGGTCCTGCGTCCTGCACTTGATCCAGACCATCGGCGCTCTCCCCCTGATCCCCGATCCACCGGTCGACGAACATGATCAGCAGCGGCGTCATCGCCATGGTCAGCGTCACGACCGCGAAGATGACCGTCACCACTTGCGAGGCCATCAATCCGGAGACCGCGGCGACCGAGAGCAGCACGAAGGCGAACTCGCCGCCCTGTCCCAGCGTTGCGGCGATGCGCAGGGCGCCCACCTGTCCGGATCCCGAAATGCGGGTGATGCCAAAGAGAATGATCGATTTCACCAGAATCAGCGCTCCGGCGCCCAAGACGACAATGCCCAGATTGTTGATCACCACCGGGCCGTCGAAAAACATGCCGACGCTGATGAAGAAAAGGCCCAGGAACAGGCCGCGAAACGGCTCGATATCGCTTTCAAGTTGATGCCGGAACTCGGACCCGGACAGCAAGAGCCCGGCCAAAAACGCGCCAAGCGCCATGGAAAGCCCCGCCGCCTGCATCGCCAGCGCGGCGCCGATCACGACCAAGAGCCCGGCGGCGGTGAAGATCTCCTGCGCTTTGGTCAGCGCAATTACGTGAAACAGCGGTCGCAGCGCGTAGCGGCCGACCACGACCAGAAGCGTCACCGCCGTCAGGGAGATCCCGACATTCATCCAGATTTCGCCGCCTTCGACCTCAGAATGCCCTGGCGCCAGCAATGAGGCGAGCGCCAGGAGAGGCACGACAGCGAGGTCCTGAAACAGAAGAATCGAAAACGATCGCTGCCCGTAAGGTTTCGAGAGGTCGTCCCGATCGCGCAGGATCTGGATCGCAAAGGCGGTCGAAGACAGCGCCAGCGCGAAGCCGGTGAGAATCGCCGCATTGACCGACAGGCCGAAGGGCGGGCCGAATCCCATTAAGAGCGCGAAGATCGCCCCGGCGGTCAGCGCGACCTGCGCGAATCCCAAGCCAAAGATCTCCGCCCGCAGACGCCAAAGCCGGTTTGGATGCAGCTCAAGCCCGATGATAAAGAGCAGCAACACCACGCCGAATTCGGCGACATGCAGCACGTTTTCCGCATCCGCGATCAGGGCGAGGCCGGACGGGCCGATCACCACGCCCGCGACCAGATATCCCAGCACCGAGCCCAGTTTGAGCTTCTTGAAAATCGGCACTGCGACGACCGCCGCGGTCAAAAAGATCGCGGCGTCGACGAGAAACGGATCGGTTGCGGATTCGGCGGCCATGCTCAAGCAAAATTATCTGAGTTGTTTCGCGGCGCAATGCTCAACTTCCAGACTGGATAAATCGGTCGCAAGCGGGGCATCGTCTTGCGCCGGACCACCCAGTCGTTATAACGCGCAAGATTTTCACGCCGTATCGAGCCTGACCGCTGGGAGCAGAGCGAGCCGCCATGCCTAAACGGACCGACATATCCTCGATCCTCATCATCGGCGCCGGGCCGATCGTCATCGGGCAAGCCTGCGAGTTTGACTATTCCGGCGCGCAGGCCTGCAAGGCGCTGCGGGAAGAGGGCTACCGCGTCATTCTGGTGAACTCCAATCCCGCCACCATCATGACCGATCCGGGCCTCGCCGACGCCACCTATGTGGAGCCGATCACGCCCGAGATGGTCGAGAAAATCATCGCCAAGGAGCGGCCCGACGCCCTGCTGCCCACCATGGGCGGTCAGACCGGCCTGAACACCGCGCTGGCGCTGGATGATCTGGGCGTCTTGGAGAAATACGGCGTCGAGTTGATCGGCGCCAAACGCGCGGCCATCGAGATGGCCGAAGACCGCGCGCTCTTTCGCGAAGCGATGGACCGGATCGGGCTGGAGAACCCGCGCGCCACGATCGCCGAGTCGATGGAGGAGGCGATGGCGGCGATCGATCAGGTCGGCCTGCCCGCCATCATTCGCCCGGCCTTTACGCTGGGCGGCACCGGCGGCGGCGTCGCTTACAACCGCGAGGATTTCGAGCGCATCTGCAAGACCGGGCTCGACGCGTCGCCGGTCTCTCAGATTCTGATCGACGAAAGCCTGCTCGGTTGGAAGGAGTTCGAGATGGAGGTGGTCCGCGACAAGGCGGATAACTGCATCATCGTCTGCTCCATCGAGAATGTGGATCCGATGGGCGTGCATACCGGGGATTCGATCACCGTCGCCCCGGCGCTGACGCTGACGGACAAGGAATACCAGATGCTGCGCAACGCCAGCATCGCGGTGTTGCGCGAGATCGGCGTTGAGACCGGCGGATCGAACGTACAGTTCGCACAGAATCCGGCCGACGGCCGCGTGGTGGTGATCGAGATGAACCCGCGCGTCTCCCGCTCATCGGCGCTGGCCTCGAAGGCGACCGGGTTCCCGATCGCCAAGATCGCGGCCAAGCTGGCGGTGGGATATACGCTGGACGAGTTGGACAACGACATCACCGGCGTCACGCCTGCGAGCTTTGAGCCGACGATCGACTATGTCGTCACCAAGATCCCGCGTTTCGCGTTCGAGAAATTCCCCGGCTCCAAGCCGGAACTGACCACCGCGATGAAATCGGTGGGCGAGGCGATGGCGATCGGCCGCAGCTTCCATGAGAGCATGCAGAAGGCCCTCGCCTCGATGGAGACAGGTCTGACCGGCTTCGACGAGATCGAGATTGAGGGCGCCGAGGACGACCAGAGCCCCGACGAGCGGCAATTGGCGGTGCGCGCCGCGCTGAGCCGTCAGACGCCGGATCGTCTTCGTGTCATCGCGCAGGCCATGCGGGAAGGCATGCCGCTGGAGGAGATCGCCGCCGCGACCAGCTTCGATATGTGGTTTCTGGAGCGGATCGACGAGATCATCACCGAAGAGGCGAACCTGGTCGAAAACGGCCTGCCCGACGATGAGGCCGGGCTGCGCCGGATCAAGATGCTCGGCTTCACGGATGCGCGGCTGGCAAAGCTCTGCAATCTGCCGGAAGACGCGGTGCGGGCGAAGCGAAACGCGCTGGGCGTCAACGCCGTCTTCAAGCGCATCGACACCTGCGCGGCGGAGTTCGAGGCGCAGACGCCTTATATGTACTCGACCTATGAGGCCGCGGCGATGGGCCAGGTGGAATGCGAATCCCGCCCGTCCGACAAGAAGAAGATCGTCATCCTGGGCGGCGGCCCGAACCGGATCGGTCAGGGCATCGAGTTCGACTATTGCTGCTGTCACGCCTGCTATGCGCTGACCGAGGCCGGGTATGAGACCGTGATGGTCAATTGCAACCCGGAGACGGTCTCGACCGACTACGACACTTCGGATCGCCTCTATTTCGAGCCGCTGACCATCGAGAGCGTGCTGGAGATCCTGCGGGTCGAGCAGCAGGCCGGAACGTTGCTTGGCGTGATCGTTCAGTTCGGCGGACAGACGCCGCTGAAGCTCGCAAGGGGGTTGGAGGCCGCGGATATTCCGATCCTCGGCACCTCGCCCGACGCCATCGATCTCGCCGAGGATCGCGAACGTTTCCAGAAGCTCTTGGAAGAGTTGAAGCTGGTGCAACCCCATAACGGCATCGCCCGAACGCGCGACGAGGCCTTCGCCGTGGCGCGAGAGGTCGGCTTTCCCGTCGTGATCCGTCCGTCCTATGTCCTCGGCGGTAGAGCGATGGAGATCGTGCGCGACGACGCCGGGCTGGACCGCTATATCCGCGAGGCGGTGGTGGTCTCCGGCAACAGTCCGGTGCTGATCGATAGCTATCTCTCCGGCGCGGTCGAGGTCGATGTGGACGCGCTCTGCGACGGCGAGTCGGTGCATGTCGCCGGCGTGATGGAGCATATCGAGGAGGCGGGCGTCCATTCCGGCGACAGCGCCTGCGCCCTGCCGCCCTATTCGCTCTCCCCAGCGATCGTCGACGAGATAAAGCGCCAGACCAAGGCGATGGCGCTGGGCCTGAACGTGGTCGGCCTGATGAATGTTCAATTTGCGGTCAAAGGCGATGAGATCTATGTCTTGGAGGTGAATCCCCGCGCCTCGCGCACCGTGCCTTTCGTGGCGAAAGCGGTCGGCGCGCCGGTTGCGGCCATCGCCGCGCGGATCATGGCGGGCGAGAAACTGGACGCGTTCGACCTGCCGGACCCCAACATCCCTCGCGTCGCGGTGAAAGAGGCTGTTCTGCCCTTCGCCCGCTTCCCTGGCGTCGACACGATCCTGGGGCCGGAAATGCGCTCGACCGGCGAGGTGATGGGGCTGGACGTGAATTTCGACCGCGCCTTCCTGAAAAGCCAGATCGCGGCGGGCGTGCAGATGCCGGATAGCGGGCTGGTGTTCATCTCAGTGAAGGATTCCGACAAGAACATGATCCTGCAGCCGGCGCGGACGCTGGTCGAAAGCGGAATGTCGATCCTCGCCACCGGCGGCACAGCCGCGTTCCTGTCAGAGAACGGCGTGCCGGTCGAGCGGGTGAACAAGGTGTTCGAAGGCCGCCCGCATATCATCGACCGAATGAAGAACGGCGACGTCGCGCTGGTGTTCAACACGACCGAGGGCGCGCAATCGCTGAAAGACAGCTACGCCATTCGCGCCACCGCGCTCAGCATGCGGACCCCGTATTACACCACCGCGGCCGGGTCTGCGGCGGCGGCGCGCGCGATCAAGAAGCTGGCCGAGGGGGCGCTCAGCGTCGCGCCGCTGCAGGATTACGCCGCCTAGCGCAGGATGGTGATTTCGTCGAACAGCGGAAACTCCTTGCCCGGAGCGATCCCTGCGGCGACGTCGAACAGGCTCGGCTGATCGGGGAAAATGCAGGCCCGCCCCTGAACTTCTGCGCCCGCCTCCATCGCCGCGGCGGCGAGCGTCTTGCTCTCTTCAAGCGCGCAGAGCGGCACTTTGAGGGTCACGCCCTGATCGCTGATCTCAGCGCGGCTGAGGATCAGCGCCTCCTCCTCCCGGTCAGCGCGGAGGAAGGCGAGGGCGCCCAGCGACGCATGGTTGAAAAACATAACAAAGGCGTCGTTTTCTGGAGAATCCGGTTCACCGGTCTTCTCGGGCGCGAGCCGCGCCCAGTCCGCGCCAAGTCGTTGGGTTTTCGAGACCGCGACTGGCAGGCATTCCGGCTCCCCTCCGACAGGGGAGGAGCAGAATGTGTAATCCGCCCCGTCTTCCAGCGGGAAGAACACGTCCAGCGCGGAGACATCCACGTCCTTTTCGGCGATCACCATGCATCCGGCCGCGGCTGCGGCGGCGACGAACAAGAATGTGGCCCGAACTATCCCAATAATTGACATGGCGGTCCTCCCTTGCGCCCCAGCTTAGCAGAAATTCGGCCCTCGGCCTCGCGCTATGATGGTCTTCGGCGCGCCTCCCCTTGCAGCGCATTCGCAGCCCGCCTAAACTCCCTTTCAGCGGGCCGCCCTGGCAACGGGGCGGCCCAGCCTGTTTCGAGCCCGATCGGCGACCATTGCGAGGGTCGGATCGATGGCGCGGTCGCCCCCGGCTGCATCTTGAGGCCGCAACGACATTGAGGCCGTGAGAACGGAGTGAACGAGTATGGAAAAAGTCCCGATGACGTCGCGCGGCTATGACGCGCTGGTCGCCGAGATGAAGACGTTGAAATCGGAAGAACGCCCGGCTGTGATCCGCGCGATCGCCGAGGCGCGCGAGCATGGCGACCTCAGCGAGAACGCCGAGTATCACGCGGCGCGCGAGAAACAGAGTTTCATCGAAGGCCGGTTGAAGGAAATCGAGGGCCTGATGTCCCGCGCGGACGTGATCGACCCGACGAAGCTGGGCGGCGGTTCGGTCAAGTTCGGCGCCACGGTCACCGTGGTCGACGAGGACACGGACGAGGAAAAGACCTATCAGATCGTCGGCGAGACCGAGGCCGACATCGCCTCAGGACTTTTGAACATCAAATCGCCGCTTGCCCGTGCTCTGATCGGCAAGGAAGAGGGCGACAACGTCGATGTGATGACCCCGGGCGGCGGCCGCAGCTACGAAGTGCTGAAAGTCGCCTTTCTGTGACCGCGTCGGCCTGATCGGCGGGGTATCCTGTCCGGCGGGTTTGATTCGACGGCGCTGGCTAACAAGAGGCGACGAACGGCGGCATGGCTGAGGTCACGGAACGACGCGAAAATCGACAAGACGCGCCGCGCGCAGGCTTTAGCCTGAACGCCCTGATCGGCGCGTCCGCAGCCCCGCTTTCCGGCGTTGCGAACCGGGTGCGCGCGATTGCGCTGATCCTGTCGGCGCTGTGGTTGGTCGTCGTCGCGGCCTATGCGCTGGGATTGATGCTGGGGCCGGGGCCGGAGGAGACCGGGCGCCCGATCACTGCGATCGACATCTCCCTCTTGTTTCTGGCGATACTCGCGCCGGTCACGCTGACAGTGTTCGGCCTCGCCGCCTCGTCCGCCCTCCAGCGCCTGACCGAGGAGGCCGACGCCGCCCGCTCGGAACTCGCCAAGCTGCGGCAGGCGGGCGGTCTGCGCCCTGCGCGCGGGCCAGAGGCGGAAGTCAAAAAGCTGCTCAATGAGATGCGGGCGGAGCGTGCGGCGTTGGCCGAAGTGCTGCGCGAGGCCGCCGCGCGGGCGCGATCCGGCGAGTTGGGACAGGCGCGACCTGCGCCGGCGGCGAGGCCAGAGGTCGCCGACCCTGCGCCATCGGAGACGCCGCGCGATGCCGCCAAGGACCTGCAAGCCAAATCTCCCGATAGACCGGTGACAAAGCCTGCGCCGGAAGCCCGATCATCAGCCGCGATCTCCGATACGCCGGAAGAGAACGCCGAACCGCAGCTGCCACTCGATCCGCCGCCCGAAGACGCACGCCCGGCGATGGATTGGGATGCGCTGGTCGTCGCCATGGAGTTTCCCAACTCCGAAACCGACCGCACCGCCATCGAGGCGCTCTACAAGGTGTTGCCGGACCCGATGGCCGCGCGCCTGATGCAATCGGCCGAGGACGCGATGACCATCCTGGCGGCCGAAGGGCTCTATATGGATGAGATGCGCGCCTCCTCGACCGATGAAAATGACTGGACGCGCTATCTTGACGGCGCGCGCGGGGTCGCCGCGAGCGCGATCGGCGCCATCGCCGACGAAGAGGTGGTGGAGAAGACCCGCGCCCGGCTGTCGCGCGACCGGGTGTTCAACGACACCGCGCTGCATTTTCTTCTGCGCTACGATGCGCTGGTCAAACGTGCGAGGCAGGAAACCGGCGGCGACGCCTATGCGCCCCGCATGGCCGCGACCCGCACCGGCAAGGCCTATGCACTCTTGACCCGCGCGCTGGGCAGGTTCGATCGCTAGGGCGGCAGTCTCCTAACTCCCGACGTCGATCTCGCGGCCATCCCAGCGGCGCTGGGCCCAAAGCGCCACCCCCAGCCCGAGCGCCGAGGACGCGGCGGCGATCATATAGGTTCCGCCGCCCCAGAGCGCGAAGACCTCCGCCGCCGCGAAAGTGATCAGCGCCATCGCGATCCCGCCTGCGCCAGCGCCGATCATGCCCTGCGCGGTGGCGCCCAGCCGATCCGGCGTCGACGCCGAGATAAAGCCGACCATGCCCAGATAGGCCGCCGCGAATGTCAGCGCATGCAGAGCCTGCAGCGGCCAGAGCAAGGCGAGGGGCGGGTCCAGAGCGGTCAGCGGCCAGCGGATGAGCCCGGCGGCGCAACCCAGCGCGACCGCCCCGACCGGCCCCAGCCAGCGCAACAGCCGCCCACCGGCGAATACCATCAGCGCCACTTCGACGCCGACGCCGAAGGCCCAGAGCGCGCCGATCAGCTCCTCCGAATAGCCCAGCGCGCGCCAATGTACCGATCCGTAGGCGTAATAGACGCCGTGCGAGGCCTGGGTCAGCGCCGAGGCCGCGGCGACCGCCAGAAAGACCGGAGATCGAAACAGGATAGCGGCTTCGGAAAGGGACGCGCGTTCCCGCTCCGCCTTCGATCGTCCACCGCCCGGATGGAGCCAGCCGAGCACGCCCGCAGCGACCAGCCAGAACGCCACCCACCAAAGCACGACGCTGACGCCGTAATGCGTCGCCAGCCATCCGACGATCAGATTGGCGACGATGAAGGCGACCGATCCGGCCGCGCGCGTCCGCGCATACTCGAAGCGAAAGCGCCGCGTGGCGCTGACAGCAAGCGCGTCGCTGAGAGGGATCGCGCCGGAGACAAGAGCGGCGAACACCAGCGTCGCCAGCAGCAGCGCGGCGCGGGTCTCGATCAACAGATGGGCCGCCGTCAGAAGCCCGGCCAACAGGCACGCGGCCCCCAGCATCATGCGCGCCGCGCCCAGGCGATCGGCGATCAGAGGCGTGATCACGCCGCCGATCACCCGCGCCAGGATGGCGATAGCGGCGAATTCTCCTATTTCACGCGCGGAGAGGCCCCATTCAGCGAACCAGATCGGCCAGAACGGCAGATGCGCGCCGAAGGCGAGAAAAAAAGCGCCGTAAAAGGCGCCGGTCTTGAGCGAGGCGGGCGAGATCCCGGAGAGACTCTCGCCCAGACGAAAGGTCACAGCCCCAACTCTGAAAACGGGACGAACGGCACGGGATCGCCGGGGCGGATTTCAGCCGCCGCCTCGGGCAGGTCGATCAGTCCGTCCGCCCATCTGAGGCCGCTGATCAGGCCCGAGCCTTCGGAGCGGAACGCCTCTACGCGCCCATCGGTGCCGATGCGGCCGCGCAGGAACTCGCGTCGTCCGCCTTTCTTGTTCTTGGCGAATCCGGCGGGCAGGGTCAGGCGGCGGGGGTCCGGCCAATCGGCGCCCGCCATCGTCATCAGCGCGGGCCGCGCGAAGATCAGGAAACAGACAAAGGCGGCGACCGGATTGCCGGGCAGGCCGAACACCGGCGCGCCGTTCCAGACGCCAAGCGCCAGCGGGCGTCCCGGTTTGACCGCGATCCGCCAAAGCGTGCGGGCGCCGGCGTCGCCCAGAACGGCGGAGACGTGATCCTCGTCCCCGCCCGAAGCGCCGCCGGAGGCGATGATCGCGTCGGCTTCGGCCGCCCCCTGATCCAGCGCCGCGCGCACGGCGGCGGGATCGTCTGGCGCAACGCCCAAATCAAGCACCTCGAAACCCAGCCGCGCCGCCAACGCCGCCAACATCGGCCGGTTGGCGTCATAAATGCCGCCGTTGCCGATTTCCTCGCCCGGTTGGACCAGTTCATCGCCGGTGGAGAGAATGGCGACGCGCTGGCGATTGAAGAGCGACAGGCGAGGCGCCCCCATGGCGGCGGCTTGCGCGAGGTCCTGCGGGCGCAGCACCTGACCCCGACGAAGGACGGCGTCGCCCGCCGCGACGTCCTCGCCCGCCTTGCGGACATTGGCGCCTCTCTTCGGGCCGCCCTCAAAGCGCAGGTGGCCCTCGTCGAGCGTCACATCCTCCTGCATGATCACCGTATCCGCGCCCCTCGGCAGGACCGCGCCGGTCAGGATGCGCACCGCCGCGCCGGGGGTCACCACGTCGCCAAAGGGCGCGCCCGCCGCCGCTCGGCCCGACAGCAGGCGATACCGCCCGTTTCCGCCCGTGCCGTGGACATAGGCGTAGCCGTCGACGGCGGAGTTGTCTGCGGGGGGAGAGGATCTTTCGGCGATCAGGTCCGCGGCCAGCACGCGGCGGTCCGCGGCGGCGAGCGGCGCGTCCTCCTGCCCGACGACCCGCGTCATACGCTCTTTCAACAGGTCCAGCGCCTCGTCGACCGGAGTCCAGTGGACGCCGGGCGGCAGAGCGAAACAATCGTTGTCGACGCTCATTCGGCCAGTCCGACCTGCTTCAGGATATAGTCGGCGACGCCAGCCGGATCGTCGAGCGACAGCAGCGGGATCGAGAGTCCGGCCACGACGGCGCTCTCTGGATTGGCGGTGGCCACCGCGGTGATGGCGGCGTCCTCACGGGCCAGCAAGCCTTTGCCGGTCGCGTCGCGATGCGCCTCCACTTTCGGATGCCCGTGTTTCTTGAACCCTTCGACCAGCACCAGATCGACCGGATCGAGCTTCGAGACCAGATCGTCCAGCGTCGGCTCCGGCGTCTCGCGCAGTTCCGTCATCACCGCCCAGCGGGCGCTGGAGGCCAGCGCCACCTGAACCGCGCCAGAGGCCCGGTGGCGGTAGGTGTCCTTGCCGGGCTGGTCCAGATCGACCGCGTGATGGGTGTGTTTGATCGCCGAGACGGAGAATCCGCGCGCGGTGATGGCGCCGATGACCTGGCTCATCAGCGTTGTCTTGCCGGAGTTCTTCCAGCCGACGATGCCGTAGATTTTCACCCTGCGTCTTCCTCTCTGAGCAATCGTTCGGCCCTCGCCATATCATCGGGCGTGTTGACGTTGAAGAAGGGATCGACGCCATCGACATCAAAGGTAGCGGTCGCAGCGCCATGGCGGTCGGTCCAGAGAACGACCTTGCGCACGCCGTCCCGCAAAGCCGCGCGCAAATCCTCCGCCAGCGCAACCGGCCAGCAGCCGAACGTGGGGTGCCGGGCGAGGCCGCTTTTGAACTTTCCGCTGTCGTCCGGCGTCGCCGCGAGGGCGATGGGCGCGCCTGCGGCGTCCGCCGCCGCCTGCAATCGCGCCGCCAGATCACGCGGGAAAAAGGGCGTGTCGGCGGCGGCGGTGACGATGTGGCTGGCGCCGAGATCTTTCGCCGCATCCATCCCGGCCAAAACGCCGGCCAGCGGTCCTGCGAATCCCTCCACGCTGTCCGGCGCGATCGGCAAGCCGTATTCCGCGAAGCGGCTCGGGTCGCCATTGGCGTTCAGGATCAGCCCGTCGACCTGTGGCGCGAGGCGGTCGATCACATGCGCCAACAGCGCGCGGCCGCCGAGCCTGCGCAGACATTTGTCGCCGCCGCCCATCCGGCTCGACAGCCCGCCCGCGAGAATGACGCCGAGTTTGGTCATGGCTTCACGCGCCACGTTTCGATCCGGCGCAGAAGCTCCGCCCGGTCGACGCCCTCGGGCAGGGATTTGTCCGGGACCGGCATCGCGATCAGCGCGCCGATCCACAAGAGCGTCGATTTCGGCGCTTCCGAGACTTCAGCAATCGAGTCCCACGTGTTGCGGGTGAAGGCTATATCGGTTTGCGATTCGACGCCCTCTGGCCCCAACGTCACCCGCACTTCGCCCTGCCGCGCACGGGTGGCGAGATCGGCGGCGACGCGCGTGCGCCGCACATAGGGAAGGATCACCACGAGAACCGAAAACAGCGCCGCGATGGCGCCCCAGAGCGACAGCTTGAACCCGTCGTAGTCGCTGAGGCCGAGCGCAATCGGCAGGGCCGCGATTCCGGTGACCAGCGCTCCGCAGGCGATCACGGCCATGGCGAGTTGCTTGCGAGAGCCGGTGACTTGCAGCGCGGCGGGCGGGCGCTTGGCGGAAAGCTGGGCGTAGACCTCTGGCGTCCAGCGAAAGCGGTAGGTGATGTCTTTGGCCTCTCCGCTCACCGTGTCGCTCCCTTGCGCTGGTGCTTGCCGGACTCGTCCTCGACGGCGTCCAAATCAGCGTCCCAGATCAACCGTTCCGCGCCTGAGAGGCAAATGAACCTTTTGCCGCGCATCCGGCCAATCAGGGTCAATCCGACCTCCCGCGCGATCTCCACCCCCCAGGCGGTGAAGCCAGATCGGGACGCCAGCGCTGGAATGCCCATCATCGCGGTCTTGATCACCATCTCTGAGGTCAGCCGACCGGTGGTGTAGAGGATCTTGTCGGCGGCGCTTTCCCCCTCCATCAGCATCCACCCGGCGATCTTGTCGACCGCGTTATGACGCCCGACATCCTCCATATAGATCAGCGGTCTGTCCCGCTTGCAGAGCACCGTGCCGTGGATCGCGCCTGCGGTCAGATAGAGGCTAGGCGCGGTGTTGATCTTCCTCGCCAGCGCGTAGAGCCAGCTCGTCCGGATCTTCGCCGTGGGCAGGGTTAGCCCGTCCAGACTCTCCATCATGTCGCCGAACACCGTGCCGACCGCGCAGCCCGAGGTGCGGGTCTTTTTCTTCAGCTTCTCTTCATAGTCGGTCTGGCGTTCGGTGCGGACCACGACAGTCTCGAGCTCGTCGTCATAGTCGACTGCGGTGATGGCGTCGTCATCGCGCAGCATGCCCTGATTGCGCAGATACCCGACCGCCAGATAGTCGGGAAAATCGCCGATGGTCATGGCGGTCACGATTTCCTGCCCGTTCAGGAAAATCGTCAACGGGCGTTCCTCAACCACCCGGATCTCGGACTCGCGGCCGAGATGATCGAGGCCCGTCACCGCGCGGGTCAATCGCGCGTGATCAGGATCGGGGGATATCAAGAATTCTGACATAACGGGTCACCACTGGTGATTGGCGGCTGAAGGCTTATCTGCGCTATCACAGCCATCCGGTTCGGAACAGAGGATGGCGCCGGGGAGCGCGGAGCGATGACGGCCGAGTTTAAATCCAGCTATGTGAAGGGCTTCGTCGCGGGCCTGCCGCTGATCATCGCCTATGTCCCGTTCGCGTTGGTCTTTGGCGTGGTGGCGGTCGATGCGGGCCTCGCGGTCTATGAGGCGATCGCCATGTCGGCCGCTGTCGTGGCGGGCGCCGCGCAATTCGCCGTACTTGGCCTTTTGATGGAAGACGCGCCTGTCGCGATCGCCATCCTTGCAGGCGTCGCCGTCAATCTGCGCATCGCGATGTACTCCGCGTCGATCGCCGAGCATTGGCGCGGCGCGAGCTTCTGGCAGCGGGCGGTTGCCGCCTACGTTCTGCACGATCAGGCCTATGGCATGTCGATCAGCCGCTATGTGGAGGGTAAAGAGAAGACGCTCTCAAACAAGTTCGGCTGGTATTTCGGCGTGCTGACGCCCACCACCTCGACCTGGTTCATCTGCACGACGATCGGGGCCATGTTGGGCGCGCAAATTCCGGCGGAATGGTCGCTGGATTTCGCCGTGCCCATCGCCTTCATCGCCATCACCGCGCCGATGCTCAAGAAACTGCCGCATGTCATGGCGGCGTTGGTCGGCGTGGCCGCGTCGCTGGCGCTGGTCTGGCTGCCGCTGGGCTTTGGCGTGCTGGCGGGCGGCGTGCTGGGCATGGCCGCCGGTGTGGCGACCGAGATCTGGATGGATCGTCGGCCGGGACAGAGGGCGGCGCAATGACCCTGTCCACCTTCACCATATGGTCGACCATCATCGGGCTGGGAATCGCCACCTATATGATCCGGTTCTCGTTTCTGGGTCTGCTGGGCGATTGGCGCCCGCCGGGCTGGGCGGAACGCATGCTGCGCTACCTGCCGATGGCGATGATGCCCGCGCTCGCCGCGCCGATGGTTGTGTTTCCCAGCGGGGCGGAGGCGGGCGACCCGCTGCGGTTGGGATGCGCCGCGCTCGCCATCGCGGTCGGCGTCGTCACCCGCAACCTTCTGGCGGCGATGGTGAGCGGCCTGCTGCCGTTCTTCGCAGCGCAGGCGCTGGGCTTTTAAACGTCGTTATCGTGGCGGAAACGCCCGGTGCGCAGAAACGCATCCACTTGTCTTGCGACGCGCGGATCGAACGGCAAAAGCGGATGGGCGGAGCTGAGCACGATACTGTCTTGGGCGCCCGGGTGAATCGCGCTCTCGACCGAGACCAGCCCGTCATTGGGCTCGCGCTCTCCGGCGATATATGAAACCGGGACCAAAGGCAGGTCCCCGGCGATGCAGCCGAGCTCAAACGGCGGAGGCGGATCGGCCTCATGCGGCGCCAGATCGTCCAACACCGGCCCCATCATCCAGGACACGCCGGGGATCTCCGCCGCCAGCGACGCCGCGGCGGAGCCGGTGTTGGGCGATCCGATCTGCACCACGCGTCCCAGATTCTCGGGCGGCAGCTTGCCGGCGATCAAAAACGCCAGCAACCCGCCCAATGAATGCCCCGCCAGATGCACGCGTTTCGCGCGCCGCCGGGCCGCGACGAACCCGGCCACATGCGCGACAGCCTGCTCCAGCGACAGGTCGGTGGACGGATAGCGTGGCCGCTCCGTGCGCCAGCCCTTGGCCTCCAGCTGACGCGCCAAGAGGGCCATGGAGGCCGGGGTCCGGCCCAGCCCGTGAAACAGGATAACGGTCTCGCCTCGCAACAGCGTCCTCCTACAGCGGCAGGGAAGTAGACTTGAAGACCGTGCGCAAGGCAAAGCTCGATTGCATCTGCGCCACGCCGGGCAGACGCGCCAGATGCTGGCGGTGGATGCGCCCGAAATCGTCGGTGTCCTCGGCGACGACCTTCAGAATGTAATCCGCCGCGCCCGCCATCAGGTGGCATTCCAGCACATCGGGGATTCGCGCGACGCCCGCCTCGAACGCCTCCAGCACCTCATCGGCCTGACTGTTGAGCGTGATCTCGACAAACACCGTCGCCCGGCGCCCCACAGAGCGCGGATCGAGCATCGCGGCGTAGCCTTCGATCACGCCTTCGCGCTCCAAAGCGCGGACGCGGCGATGGCAGGCGGAGGGCGACAGCGCCACGCGGTCGGCCAGATCGGCGTTGGAGAGCCGCCCCTCTCGCTGCAGGATGGTCAGGATCCTACGATCGAGCGCGTCGAGCGCCGCTTGCGGTGACATCTTCGAAAATTTTGGCATAATGATGAGGATTATTGCATATCTTCGGCATTGCACAATCAATCTTTGCAAGCACCTTTCGCGCGATTCGCGCCAGAATGTCCGTGAACAAGACTTCGAAGCGAAAGGAATGCGTCATGCGCATCGGTTGCCCCAAAGAGATTAAGAATCAGGAATACCGCGTCGGCGTCACGCCCGCCGCCGCGCAGGAGGCCGTGCTGCACGGCCATGAAGTGCTGATCCAGACCGGCGCCGGCGCCGGCGCGGGTTTCCCTGACGCCGACTATGTCGCCGCCGGCGCGAAGATCCTCGACACAGCGGAGCAGGTCTTCGCCGAGGCGGAGATGATCGTGAAGGTGAAAGAGCCGCAGGCGGTCGAGCGCAAGATGCTGCGCGAAGGGCAGCTGCTGTTCACCTACCTGCATCTGGCGCCCGATCCGGAGCAAACAAAAGATCTGCTGGAGTCGGGCTGCACCGCCATCGCGTATGAAACGGTGACCCAGCCGGGCGGCGGCCTGCCGCTGCTGGCGCCGATGTCCGAGGTGGCGGGCAAGCTGGCGCCGCAGGCCGGATCCTGGGCGTTGCAGAAAGCCAATGGCGGACGCGGCGTGCTGCTGGGCGGCGTGCCCGGCGTGGGCCCCGCCAAGGTCGCGGTGATCGGCGGCGGCGTCGTCGGAACCCATGCGGCGCGGGTCGCGGCCGGAATGGGCGCGGATGTGACCGTGCTCGACCGCTCGCTGTCGCGGTTGCGCTATCTGGACGATGTGTTCGGTGGCGTCTTCGGCACGCGTTACGCGTCAAAGGGCAACACCGAAGAGCTGGTGAACGAGGCGGATCTGGTGGTCGGCGCGGTGCTGATCCCCGGCGCGGCGGCGCCGAAACTGGTCAGCCGGGCGCAGCTTTCGGATATGAAGCCGGGCGCGGCGCTGGTTGACGTGGCGATCGATCAAGGGGGCTGTTTCGAGACCTCCCACGCCACCACGCATGACGATCCGATCTATGACGTGGACGGGATCGTGCATTACTGCGTGGCCAACATGCCGGGCGCTGTGGCGCGGACCTCGACCATCGCCCTGACCAACGCGACCATGCCTTATATGCTCGCGCTGGCGGACAAGGGCTGGCGGCAGGCTTGCGTGGACGACGCGCATCTGGCCGAAGGTCTGAACGTCCATGCCGGAACGCTGACCAATTTCGCGGTTGGCGAGGCGCTGGGCATCGACGTGCTCTCGACCAAGCTGGCTCTGGCCGCGTAACCGTCAGGCCGCGCGGCGGACGCCGGATAAAGCTTCGATCCGGGCCCATGTCGCGGGCCCGGCGATTCCATCCGGCGCGAGCCCTTCGATCGACTGAAACCGGACCAGCGCCGCCTCGGTCGCTGGCCCGAAATCGCCGTCGACAATCAGCGGACGCCCGAGCCGCCGCAGCGCCCGCTGCAACCGCTTAACAGGCGCGCCGCGATCGCCGATCCGCTGCAACAGTTCGGCGTCGCGATCTTCCTCCGCGCTGTCGGCCCCAACCACGCGCGCGTATGCCTCGGCCATGCGTTGGTCATAGCGATAGCGGCGATAGGCAGGGCCGTTATAGGCGCGGGCGAAGGCGGCCCAGTCGCGGCGCTCCAGCGCGTCCCGCAGTCCGCGCCGGTCGATGAAACGGATCATCAGGCGCACCTGACCCGCCAGCCCCGATAGCGCTTCGGCGGCCAGATCCTGCGGGCTGGCGTAGCCGAGCCATTCCCAGTTCTCGCCCAGCACCTGCCCGACGCCCCAGCTGACCGCCATCGGAGCCGCGTTGATATGGATGTCTTCGGCCCGGCGCAGCAGGGCGTAGCGATCCGACTGATTGCTTGGATTGGGGATCGCGCCGGCGCGTGGCGAAGAGAGACCCGCTTTCACCGCCTTACGGCGAAGCGCGGGGGGCAAATTTCGGTGAAACACATGCCCTTCCCAGCGGATCAGCGGCGCGGGGCGCCCGTCAACGGTCGCATAGGCGCGGCCGCTTTCGACCTCCACCACCGCTGAGAGGGCGGCTGGGTCTATCTCGGCTTCTTCGGCGGCGGTGAACACCTCGGATCGCAACGCGTCGCTAAACGCCATGGCTCGGGCTCCTGCAATGATGGGATGCCCGAGCTATGGCGCATTTTAGCTAAATCGTCGTTAATCGGGGCGGATCACGCCCTGAGCTCGCCCCCGGTCGCCTTCTGGACGGAGGCGACGACGCGGGAGGCGACCGCCTCGATCTCCTCATCCGTCAGGGTGCGGTCGGTGGGTTGCAGCCGCACCGAAATGGCGACCGATTTCTTGCCGTCGCCCAATTGCGCCTCGGCCTTGGCGCCGCCGAAGACGTCGAACAGGGTGACGCCCTCGATCAGCTTTTTCTCGGCGGAACGGGCGGCGCGCAGGATCGCCTCCGCCTCCACATCCGCCGCGACGACGAAGGCGAAGTCGCGTTCGACCGCCTGCAGGTCCGAGGCGTCCAGCGCCGGTTTGGTCTTGCCCTTGGCTTTTGGGAAGGGCGCGTTCTCAAGATAAACGACGCAGGCGACCGCAGGGCCTTTCACATCCATCGCGTCGAGCACTTTGGGGTGCACCTCTCCGAACACCGCAAGCGTGTTCTTCGGCCCCAGTTTCAAACAGGCGGAACGGCCTGGATGCAGCCATTCCGGCGCGTCGCGCGCCACCATCAGCCGGGCGGTCGGCGCGCCGATTGCGCCCAGCGCCGCTTCGGCGTCTGCGCGCGCATCCCAGAGATCGACGGGCCGCGCCGTTCCAGTCCAGTCGCGGGGCGCGGTCTGGCCCACGCGCAGAGCCGCGATCACGGTGCGCTGCTCGCCGGGTTCGGCGCCGAAATACTCCGCGCCGACCTCGAACAGGCCGAGATCCATGAAGCCGCGCGCCTGGTTGCGCGCCGCCGCCGACATCAGACCGGGCAGCAGCGAGGGGCGCATGTCGGACATCTCCGAACTGATCGGGTTCTCCAGCTTCAGCGCCGCGTCGCCGCCGCCGAACAGCGCGGCTTCCTCTGTCGAGACGAAGGAGTAGGTGACGCATTCGTTGAGCCCGGCCGAGGCGAGCCGCCGCCGCGCCGCGCTCTCGCGTTTCTGCATCGGCGTCAGGATCGGTTTGCCCACGCCGTCGTCGACTCGGGCGAGCGGGATCGCCTTGAGCTTGGTCAGTGAGGCGACGCGGGCGATTTCCTCCACCAGATCCGCCTCTCCCAGCACATCAGGGCGCCAGGTGGGGGGCGCCGCCTGATCGCCCTCGACCGTGAAGCCGAGCGCCGTCAGCGTGCGCACCTGCTCATCGGCGGCGATGTCCATGCCGACCAGCGATTTCACCCGCTCCGGATCCAACTTGTAGGACCGCGTCACATCCGGTGTTTCGCCCGCCACGACGACTTCGGACGGCTCGCCGCCGCAGAGCTCCAGGATCAGCTTGGTCGCCAGCTCCAGCCCCGGTCCGGTGAAGGCGGGATCGACGCCGCGCTCGAACCGGTAGCGCGCGTCGGAGTTGATCTTCAGCGCCCGCCCGGTGGTCGCGATTGTGATCGGGTCCCAATAGGCGCTTTCGACATAGACGTCGGTGGTCTCGCCCGTGCAGCCGGTGGCGAGGCCGCCCATGACCCCGGCGATGCTCTCCACGTCGTCGCCCGCCGAGATCGCCATCATATCAGGCTGAAGCGTGTAGTCCTTCTCATCGAGCGCGGTCAGCGTCTCTCCACCCTTGGCCCAGTGCACGCGGAGGTCGGATTTGACCGTCGCCGCGTCGAACACATGCAGGGGCCGCGCGCGGTCGTAGGTCAGATAGTTGGTCACGTCGACCAGCGCGTTGATCGGGCGCAGGCCAATGGCGCGCAGGCGCCGTTGCAGCCAGTCGGGCGAGGGGCCGTTCGTCACGCCTTTGATCAGGCGGGCGTAGAAAACCGGGCAGCCCTTCGCCTGCACGTCATCGTCGATGGTCACGTTGATCGGGCTAGGATAGGTCCCGGCCACCGGCTCGACCGCCGGGGTTTTCAGCACGCCGATCCCGCGCGCCGCCAGATCCCGCGCCACGCCGGCCACGCCCAGCGCGTCTGGCCGGTTCGGGGTGATGGCGATCTCGATCACCGGATCATTAAGACCCGCATAGTCGATGAAGCGCGCGCCCAGAGGGGCGTCTGCGGGCAGATCGATGATGCCTTCATGGTCGTCGGAGATCATCAGCTCGCGCTCAGAGCAGAGCATGCCGTTGGAGGCGACGCCGCGGATCTCACCCGGTTTCAGCGTCATGTCGGTGCCGGGGATATAGGTTCCCGAACCGGCGAAGACGCCGACCATGCCGGTGCGGGCGTTGGGCGCGCCGCAGACCACCTGCACCTCTTCCGAAGCCGCATCCGGGCCGTTCGGAAAGGTCTCCACCCGGCAGAGGCGCAGCCGGTCGGCGTTGGGGTGCTGCACCGCCTCGATCACACGGGCGATGGTGAAGGCGCCCAGCTGTTCGGCCGGGTCCTCGACGCCCTCAACCTCAAGGCCGAGATCGGTCAGCGCGTCGGTGATGTCATCGAGCGTGGCCGAGGTCTCGAGATGGTCTTTCAGCCAGGAGAGGGTGAATTTCATGTGTCGGTCTCGTTCTTGGCTGTTTCGGTCTTGGTGTTGTCCGCCTCGTCGGTCTCGCATCCGGCCACGGAGGGCGGCGCGTTCGCGGTCTGGGCGTTCGCTTTCGCCGGATCGGCGTGTCCGAGCGTGATCAGCGCCATCAGCTCCGACGGCACCGGGTCCGTCTCCAACCCGAATTCGGCGCGCGCCGCGTTGACCGCTGCGACCAGCGCGTCCTGAACCATCCGCCGATGCTGGTCATCGATGTCCTTGTCATAGGGCGTGCGGCCCTCGCGCACGTTGTCGAGCCAGTTGGAGGCGTCGACCACGCGCTTCAAGAGCCCGCTCATTTTCTGCACATTCTTCGTCCGGGCGCGTAGATAGAGGCGGTTCATGGCCGCTTTCGCCGTCAGGATCGAGGCGGTCTGCTCCTTGGTCGCGCCAGTGACATGGTGGTTCAGCAGCAGCTCCAGCGAAACCAGAAACTCTTCGAACGCGCCGCGCTTTTCCTTTTTCAGCGCATAGCGCCGGTCGAGGAATTTCTCGATCATGTAGCCCGCGCCGCCGAAGAATACGGCCAGCGCCGCCAGCAGGATCGGGATGTAAAGCTCTTTGGTCATGTCCAGAGCGTCGGCGGGCATGGTTCAGGCTTTCGTGTTTAGGAGCGTGGGGTCGGAGCGGTCAGCACAATGGCGAACACATTGATGTGGCGCGGTGATGGTCTTTCAGTTGGGAGAAAGTGGATTTTATTCATTCTTAGTCTTGTAGGCGTTATCTGGAGTACGAGGCCCCAGCGGCAGTAATTTAGTCATATCTGGGGATTGAAGTTCGCTTTCTTCGAAGCAATCGCGACGCATCTCCAAGATAACGTTTGAAAGCAGCTCCTCTATCCTGTCCGGATTTCTCTCACCCGCGCGAGCGAATGACGTATCAGACATATACTTGGTCATTTCACCGAGCTTTCTGACTACCCCATCCGAAGCAACTGCCGAAAGCTTCAATCGAAGTACGTTGACGGCGATATCGCTAGCTGAACTCTGCTCAAATAAATGACGCATAAATGCCTCCAAAAACTCTTGGTAAGCCTCGCGACGTAATTGAACTAACCCGTGTTTCCTATCCACGCGCTTTTGAGCCCAGTACGCTATTGCGCCAGTTACAGAGGCCAATAGAACGGCAATTATCGGTATCCACGTAGTCACGTAGGTCTCACGCCGACAGCCCCCCATGCGCGGTGGGCAGATCCAACGCGCGGAACCCATAATGGCGCAGCCAGCGCAGGTCGGAATCGAAGAAGGCGCGCAGGTCCGGGATGCCGTATTTCAGCATCGCCAGCCGGTCGATGCCGATGCCGAAGGCGAAGCCCTGCCACTCGTCGGGATCGACGCCCGCCGCGGACAGCACTTTCGGATGAACCATGCCGGAGCCGAGGATCTCCATCCAGTCGTCGCCCTCGCCAACCTTCAGCGTCCCGCCCTTCCAGGAGCAGCGCAGATCGACCTCGGCGGAGGGTTCAGTGAACGGGAAATGCGAGGCGCGGAAGCGCAGCTCCACATTGTCGACTTCGAAGAATGCGCGGCAGAACTCCTCCAGCACCCATTTCAGATTGGCCATGGAGATGTCGCGATCGATCGCCAGCCCCTCCACCTGATGGAACATCGGCGTGTGGGTTTGGTCGTAGTCGCAGCGATAGACGCGGCCCGGCGCGATCACCCGGATCGGCGCGCCTTGCGCCTGCATGGCGCGAATTTGCACGGGACTGGTGTGTGTGCGCAACACATGCGGCGGCCGATTGTCACCCTCCGTCCGCGCCATGAAGAACGTGTCATGCTCCTGCCGCGCGGGATGCTCCGGCGGGATATTGAGCGCGTCGAAATTCAGCCAGTCGCTTTCGATCTGCGGGCCTTCCGCGACGGCGAAGCCCATCTCGGCGAAGATGGCGGTTATCTCATCGGTCACCTGGCTGACCGGGTGAACCGACCCTTCGGCGACCGGGCGGGAAGGGGCCGTCACGTCCAGCCATTCGCTCTTCAGGCGCTCCGCCAACGCGGCGTCGGCCAGCGACGCCTTGCGCGCGGAAATGGCCGAATTCAGCTCATCTTTCAAAGCGTTAAGCGCGGGGCCGGCGGTCTTGCGCTCCTCGGGCGTCATCTTGCCCAGCTCACGCATTTTCAGGCTAACCTCGCCCTTCTTGCCGAGCGCCGAGACGCGCACGCCCTCCAGCGCGCCCTCGTCTGTCGCGCCGCTAATTTCCGCCAGATATTTCGCCTTCAGCTCGCCTAACCCGTCCATCGCTTCGCCTGTCGCCCGTGTGGAATTTCCAAGAGTGTCGTGGCCGCGACCATCGCAGGTTATTGAGGCCGCCGCGCCAGATACCACGAGAGGCCGGGATTGCAAGGGGGCGGCGAATGCTTACATCTACTTGGGGTGTTAACTTAACGTTAACAGAGTATCTTCGCGCCAATCGCATTTTCTGCTAGCATATCAATGTGGTGGAGTGCGAGTTTGAGGGGATCGCTGAAGTGGGCCAGGCGATGAAGCGTAACTATGAGGATATTGAGGACGGCGCTCTTCGCCGTGGCTCATCGGGGGCGGGGCGTATTTCCGACACAGATATGGCGTCAAACAATCGCCAGAACTCAGCACAGTCCAAACCCAAAACGCCGGGCACGGCGCTGATCCCCTATGAGGATCCCGAACGGCATATGTTCAAGGACCTTCGGGTTCAGCAAAAGCGGGCCTCGGGGTTTGTCTATTGGCCGCTCAAGCTCATCCGGTCCGCGCTGGTCCTGATCGCATTCCTCGCCTTCGCGGGCGGGCTGTATGAGAACGTCTCCTGGGGCGCGCATAAGTTGTTCGGGACGGAGATCGCGGGCACGGTCGTCTCGCTGGAGGCCGCCTCGTCGGGCCTGGCCAAGCCGACGGTCGAATACACCCGGCCGCTGGAGGGCGGCGAATGGAGCGTCTCCAGCCGATTGCCGCGCGACGACCTGTCGGTCGGCGATCAGGTTATAGTGTCGGTGATCCCCGGTTCCGAGGGTCTCACTCGCATCGAGAGATCCCCGTTCTGGCGGACCGTATCCATCGCGGCGCTGGTCGGAGGCGCCTTGGCGCTCTGGGTCTCCTACTCAATGTGGGCGGGGCTGGAGTCGGCGCTGGGGTGGCGTCGCTGGTCGGAATCCGCCGCGGCGACTCATTCGAGAACGGTCGTGGCGTTGATGATTACCCTTACGTTGGTTGGCGTGACGTGGATGAAGTTCGTCTACACGCCCTGGCTGGGGGTCGCCGAACTGACATTGCTGATCACCGCGCCCGACCAGGCGATGCGCGCCGCCAGTCAGCGCTGCGGCGCCGTGGGATCCGGCCCCCTGAACGATTGCGAGTTGACGGTCCTCGACCTGCCGAACGGAGAAATGGCCGCCCAGGGCGCCTATCTGTTGGCGTTGCGGGACGGCGATTTCACCAGCCTTGCGCGATACAACGCCGCCATCGGCAACCCGGAAATCGATTTCGCCTTCGACTGGAACGCCACTGCGCCGCTGCTGTTGAACAGCGAGCCGGAAGTTCTGGTCGGATTGCTGCAGACCGGACTGACTCCGCCGCCGGATATCGCCGCCGACCTGCTGGCTGGGGCGGAAGCGCGCGGCTGGGCTTCGGTCTCGATGATGCTCTACAAGATGGTGCAGCCGGGGGCTTAAACCTCCGGCCAACCGCCGCCGCCCGATCCGCATGATCCGGCGCGGGGAGCGCTTCCATCCGCCGGGTGGCGCCCGCGGTCAGCCGTCCATCACAAACTTAGCGAACTTGTCCTTGTGGGACAGGTCATTCTGCTCGATGGACAGGGCGATCTCCTTGATCAATTTGGCCCAGGGGCCCTTGCTGACATCGCCGGCCGAGTGCGCCTTCGCAAATTTCTGGCGGACGGATTCGTCGATATTCAACTCCTGGCGGCCGCCCAGAACGATAAATTCGTTATAAACGGCGGCGTCCTGCTTTTTCATCGCCGCGAGGATGAAATTGATGTTCTCGTCATTTAGGCGTTTTTTGGCGTATTTCACATAGATCGGCAGCAGAGTCCGATCCTTGATCAGGTCCTTCAGCTTGATCCCGATCAGCGAGGATTCCAGATCCTTCCGGATCTTGAGCAAAAGCTTGCGATGCTTCTCCGCCTCCACCGGCAGCGTGTTCTTCAACACATGCTTGGTGTCGCTGTGCAGTTTTGGAACACAGGCCTTCGTGGTCTTGGCGGCGGCGGCCTCGACATCGTCGAGCGCGCTCAACGCGGTGGCGATGCGCTGCGCCTTCTCCTGCCCCTTGGCGACGGCTGCGAGTTTGAAGGCAGGTTCAAACGCTTTCAGCGCCTTATCGAGCTTGCCCTTGTCCACCAGCGATTTGGCCTTGTTGTCCTTCCACCACTTCTCCGTCAGCTTGACCGGCGTGTTCTTCTTCATCGCTGCGCTCCCCTAGTGCATCAAAATGGCCCAAAACCCGCGCGAGCATATCGCGCGCGGCGCAATACGGCGACCGCTGCTCAAGTAAAAATAATGTGGGGAGAGGCGGGCTCGCGCTCAGGTTCGCCTCAGAGATCGCCCGATCGATATCGCGGCCGGAAGGTCGTCTGCGCCGGTTTCCGCTAATCCTTCAGCGCCCGCCAGCCGATATCGGTGCGGTGAAATCCGCCCGGCCAGTCGATTTTTTCGATGGCGGCGTAGGCCCGATCGCGCGCCTTTTGCAGGTTCGAGCCGCGCGCGGTCACGTTTAGCACCCGCCCGCCGTTGGATAACGGCTCTCCCATCAATCCGGGCTTGGTGCCGGCGTGGAACACCATCACGTCCGGATCGTCTTTCAACGCGTCCAGACCGCCGATCGGTTCGCCCTTCTCATAATCGCCGGGATAGCCCTTGGCCGCCAGAACGACGGTGATCGCACGATCCTTGGACCACTTGACCTTGCGCCCGAAGAGATCGCCGGTGGCCGAGCAGTAGAGCGCCTCCAGGAACCCGCCGCCTGCGCGCATCATCAGCGCCTGGCACTCCGGGTCGCCAAATCGCACATTGAACTCGATCAGTTTCGGGCCCTTCTTGGTCAGGATCAGACCGGCGTAGAGCACGCCCTTGAAGGGCGAGCCGCGCTTTTTCATCTCTTTGACGACCGGGTTGATGATCTCCCGCATCACCTGATTGATCGTGCCGGGCGTCATGATCGGTGCCGGCGTGTAGGCGCCCATACCGCCGGTGTTCGGCCCGGTGTCGCCGTCGCCGACCCGCTTGTGGTCCTGCGCGGTTGCCAGAGGCAGAACATTCTCACCGTCGCAGAGCACGAAGAAGCTTGCTTCCTCGCCGACAAGGCACTCTTCGATCACGACCGAGGCGCCGGCCTTGCCGAACTTGCCGCCGATCATATCGTCGACGGCGGCTTCGGCCTCTTCGACCGTCTCGGCCACGATCACGCCCTTGCCCGCCGCCAGGCCGTCCGCCTTGACGACGATCGGGGCGCCATGAGCGCGAATATAGTTCTTGGCCGGATCGGCCCGTCTGAACGACATCCACTCTGCGGTCGGCGCGCCGACGGTCTCGCAGATCTCCTTGGTGAAGGTTTTCGACGACTCCAGCCGCGACGCCTCGATCGACGGGCCGAACGCGGGGATTTTCTTGGCCCGCAGAATGCTGGCCACGCCCGCCGCAAGCGGGGCTTCGGGGCCGATCACGACAAAGTCGATGCCGGTCTCCCGGCAGAAATCGACGACCTTATCGGCGTTCTCGATGTCCAGATCGACGCATGTGGCCAGCTCGGCGATGCCGGCGTTTCCCGGCGCGCACCACAGCGCGTCGCATTTGTCGGATCTGGAGATAGCCCAAGCGAGCGCGTGCTCGCGGCCACCGCCGCCGAGGATCAGGATCTTCATAAACGGGCTCTCCCTGTCGCCGTTCCGCTGATTAGAACATAGCAGCGGGAGCATATCGACTTGTGATTTGTGGTCGTTCTAAGGTCGCATCGAGGAGTCCGCAAGAAGGCTATCATCGCCATGTCCGATCTGATCGACGATGCGCCAGAGGGCGCGAACGCGCCCGAATTCACCGTTTCGGAATTGTCCGGAGCGGTCAAGCGCGTGATCGAGGGCGGCTTTGGCCATGTGCGGGTGCGGGCCGAGGTCGGGCGCGTCTCCCGCCCGCGCTCGGGCCACCTCTACCTGGATCTGAAGGATGATCGGGCGGTGCTGAACGCGATCATCTGGAAAGGCGTCGCCGGGCGGCTGCGAGTGTCGCCGGAAGAGGGGATGGAGGTGGTCGCCACGGGGCGCATGACCACCTATCCCGGCCAGTCGCGCTATCAGTTGATCGTCGATCATATCGCGCCCGCGGGCGTGGGCGCGCTGATGGCGCAGTTGGAAAAGCTGAAGGCGAAGCTTGCGGCCGAGGGGTTGTTCGCGCCCGAGCGCAAGCAGGCGCCGCCCTTCCTGCCGGAGGTGATCGGGGTCGTCACCTCGCCCAGCGGCGCTGTGATCCGCGACATCCTGCATCGCCTCGGCGACCGGTTTCCACGCCAGGTGCTGGTCTGGCCGGCCGCGGTGCAGGGGGAGAAGTGCGCGGCGGAGGTGTCGGCGGCGATTCGAGGGTTCAACGCGCTCACGCCCGGCGGCGCGGTGCCCCGTCCGGATGTCCTGATCGTCGCGCGGGGCGGCGGATCGGTCGAGGATCTCTGGGGGTTCAACGAAGAATCGGTGGTTCGCGCGGCGGCGGAAAGCGATATTCCGCTGATCTCCGCCGTGGGGCATGAAACCGACACCACGCTGATCGATCTCGCCTCGGACTGGCGGGCGCCGACGCCGACCGCCGCCGCTGAGATGGCGGTGCCGGTGCGATCGGAGCTGCTGGCGACATTGGCGGCGCTGGAGGAGCGCCGAGCCGGGTCGATGGCGCGGGGACTGACGGAGCGCCGGCAGCGGGTGCGTGACTTGTCGCGCGCTCTGCCGAAGCCAGAGCAGATCCTCGCCGAGCGTCGCCAGCGGCTCGATGCGGTTGGCGAGCGGCTGCCATTGGCGTTGAAGGCGCTCGCCACGCAGAAACGGGTGGTGCTGGAGCGCGCCGGGGGGCGGCTCTCGCCCGGTCTGCTGCGCCGCCGGACGGAGGTGATGACGGCAAAGCTTTCAGGCCTCTCTAGCCGGCTCGACCCGCGACGGCTGATTGATCTGCCCAAACGGCGCGACCGGTTGGCGGGGCTGGCCCGTGTTTTGGACGGGCTCAGCTACAAGGGCGCGCTGGCGCGAGGCTTCGCCGTGGTGCGCAGCGAGGGCGCGGTGATTTCCCGCTCCGCCGAACTGGAGGCGGGCGCCGCGCTGGAGATCGAGTTCGCGGATGGGCGCGCAACGGCCCGCGCAGGCGGCGACAGCCCCGATATGCCGAGGCCAAAACGGCGCAAGAAGCCTGTGAGGCCAACGCAGGACGATGATCAGGGGTCGCTGTTCTAAGGCCGTTCCAGAGCTGCGTTGACGGTGGTCAGATTTGCCGATTCGGCGAATTCGCTCCATGTTTTCCGACGATACGCGCGCAGACGCGCTTGTTCACGGAGGAAGACAACATGTTCAAGAGAGCCCTGTTCAGCCTTGCGGCCATCTCGCTCGCGGCGTCGCTCGCCGGTCCGGTCGCCGCCGCCGAGACGCCGTCGCCGGAGGGCGCATCGGTGCGGATCATCTCGCCGCAGAACGGCGCCACCGTCACATCGCAGGTTACGGTGGTCTTCGGTCTCTCGGGCATGGGCGTCGCCCCAGCGGGAACCGAGAAGGAAAAAACCGGCCATCACCACCTGCTGATCGATCGCGACGCGTTCGACCCCACCACCGAGGGCGCGGAGGGGATTCCGGCCGACGACAATCACATCCATTTCGGCGGCGGACAGACCGAGGTGACGGTCGAGCTGGCGCCGGGGGCCCACTCGCTGCAACTGGTCTTGGGCGATCACAATCACGTACCGCATAATCCGCCAGTGGTCTCGGAACTGATTATGATCATGGTGGAATAGGGAGCCGTCGTCCTAAAGTTCTAGGTCGCTGCCGGTGCAGGACAGCGGCGTTCGATCGCGCCGCGTGATGCGCAGTTTGGGCTCGTCGGAGTCGATCGGGCGGACATAGGCGCCGTCGCGGTCTTCGTAAAAGCCCCAGCACTGAACCTCGCCGTCAAAGAGGAAGCAGAGGTCGTCGTCATAGGCGCGCCAGCCGCCCGACATGCAGATGCCGTTGTTGTGGCGCCAGGTGACGAATCCGTCCTCGTCAAAGGATTCGGAGCCGAAGCGTTCGCCGTCTTCGGTCTCGTAATAAAGCGTGTAGCCGGTGGCGTACTCTGTGAAGGTCTCGGCGGAAAGCCGTTCATCCGCCGTCGCGGGTCCGGGCGCCGCCAGAAAAACCAGCAGCAACAACGAGAGGTTCACGGAAAAGAGCGCGGAACGGATCATGCCGCGATGAAACACGATCCGGCCGAGTCGCGGCAAGCATTGAGGCGGGCCTTACACGCGAATTTGCGCCTCTTCGGGCGCGTGGCAGACCTCGCCTGAGCAGAATTGCAGCGAAAGCGTCAGCAGGGCGGGTTTGTGGTCGCTGGAGAGCTCCGCCGCGATCGTCGCATCGCCGGTGATCTCTGCGCCCTCCGGCCAGTCGACTTTGACCAATTCCGCGCCGTCGGCGTTCAGGGTGGCCGCGGCGAGCCCCTCCGCCGCGTCTTGCCCTGTCGCATGCCAGCCGTCCGCGATGGCGAGGGAGAGGCGGACCTGCCCGCCGTCGCGCCGAACCCTGAGCCGGGCGCGTCCGCCCGACAGAGAACGCCGGAGGTCGGATTCGCCGCCCGTCGCGATCTCCGCCGCCCTTAGCGCCTCCAGCTTGCCGATGGGCTGGGGCGCGATCCGCCCGGAGATCGCTGAAAGCAGCCGGTCGGCCCGCAATTGCGCTTCGGGCGCGTCGGTTCTGTGGGCGAGCAGGGCGAAGAACTCCAATGCCGTCGACTCGCCGCTGGGCGTCGCGCCGTCTTCGTTGTCATAGACCGGGCCGAGCGGGCCATCCGCCTCCGTCAGGCGCAGACGTCCAACATCGTCGCCGAAGCGGGCGATCATTTCATCGGCCAGCGTCTGGGCGCGGTCCAGCCAGCGCGCCTCTCCGGTCGCGTCCCAGAGCGCAACGTAGCCAAGGCCGAGCTGCGCGTAGTCCGGCGACATACCGGCGCCGGACACGCGCCCGCCAAGATGCAGCCGCGCCAGACCGCCATCTTCGCGCCAGAGCGCCGTCCAGATCGCCTCCGCCGCGCGGGACGCCGCCGCGATATAGCGCGGTTCTTCCAGCGCCGCGCCGCCGATGGCGAGGGCATGAATCATCATCCCGTTCCATTCGGCGATGACCTTGTCGTCGCGAAGCGGGCGAGGACGGACCTCTCGCGCCACGCGCATCCGTTCCAGCAGCGGATCCAGCGTCGCGGCGTCGACCGTCTGACCCGGCTCCAGATGCGCGATCGGCCCGGCCTCGATCGTGGCCGCCTTGAAGAGCCCCAGCGCGCGCGAGGCGGCCTCCGCATCGTCGCCCAGCGCGTCCTTCAGCGCGTCGGCGGGCCAGCAATAGAACCAGCCTTCCTCCATCTCGCCGTCTGGGCGGGCGCTGTCGGCGTCCTCGGCGGCGTAGAAGGCGCCGTCGGGCGCGGTCATGTCGCGCAGCACATAGTCGAAACAACGGCGCGCGGCGCGCTCGAACGCGGCGTCGCCCAGCGACTCCCACGCTTCGACGAACGCGCGCGCCAACCGCGCCTGATTGTAGAGCATTTTCTCGAAATGCGGGGTGCGCCAGTTCACATCGACGGCGTAGCGGTGAAAGCCGCCGCCCGCGTGGTCGTGAATGCCGCCCGCCGCGATCCCGTGCAGGCTGCGCGCGGCGATGGTCAGCGCCTCCAGATCGCCGGTGCGGCGCCAGCGGTCCAGCAGATAGAGCAGGAACACCTCCTGCGGGAACTGGGTGCCGTTGGAGAAGCCGCCCTCGGCCTGATTATGCGCCTGTTTCAGCCAACCCATCGCGCCCGCATGCACTGCGGCGTCGATCGGCGCCGCCGCCTGCTGCGCGGTCAGGTGCTCGGTGATCATTCCCGCCAGCCGTTCGGAGAGCGTGATCAGGTCGACCCGCTTGCTCCGCCACGCCTCCGTCACTGCCGCGAGTGTCTGCAGGAATTGCGGTTTCGGGAAATAGGTGCCGCTGTGAAAAGGGCGCCCCTCCGCCGTCGCCCAGATCGAGTTGGGCCAGCCGCCATGCTGGGTCTGGATCTGTGTGGTCAGCATGAAGATCTGGTCGAGATCCGGGCGCTCCTCGCGATCGATCTTGACGGCGACGAAATCGCGATTGAGAACGGCGGCGACCTCTTCATCGTCGAAGCTGCCTTCCTCCATGACATGGCACCAATGGCAGGTGGCGTATCCGACGGAGATGAAGAGCGGAACATCGCGGGCCTTGGCCTCCGCCAGCGCCTCGTCGCTCCAGGGTCGCCAGTCCACCGGGTTGTGAGCATGCTGTTGCAGATATGGCGAAGGTTGCAGCATCAGCCGGTTGAGAAATTTGGGCTGACCATCGGGCAGCAGATACCGGGTGCGGGGCGTATAGTCCGGTGCGGCGGCCGCCAGCGCGTCCCGAAGGGCGGCGGTCAGTGCGGCATCGCGTTCCGGGCGAAGCGGGTCAGGATGGGTCATGATCTCTCCGATCTGGGGCGCGGGCAGCATGGACCGGAGAGACGGGCGGGGGAAGGGCGGATTGTCCGATTCCACTCTCCGCCGCATCGGTCTAGCCTGCGCGTCACACCATTGGAGATTCGCCGCCATGACCACGACCAAAGCCCCACCCGCCGGCGTCTGGAAATCCGGGCGCGGCAAGGGGCGGCACACGCCGAAGGGTCGGCAGCTTGACGACGCCGCGCTTGCGGAGGTGCAGGCGCTTCTGGGCGACCGGCCGCGTCGGCGCGACCTGCTGATCGAGCACTTGCACCTGATTCAGGACAGGTTTGGTCATCTCTCGGCGGCGCATCTGAGGGCGCTGGCCGAAGAGATGAAGCTGGCGCAGGCGGAAGTCTATGAGGTCGCCAGCTTTTACGCCCATTTCGACATCGTCAAAGAGGGTGAGGACGCGCCGCCCGCGCTGACGATCCGGGTCTGCGATTCGCTCTCCTGCGAATTGGCGGGCTCGGAAACGCTGATGAAGGAGCTTGTCGCGAAGTATAATGGCGGCGGCGAGGTCCGCGTTCTGCGCGCGCCCTGTATGGGGCGCTGCGACACAGCGCCGGTTCTGGAGCTCGGCCACAACCATATCGATCATGCGACGACGGAGGCGGTCGCCGCCGCCGTCGCCTCAGGCGATACGCATGCGCATATACCCGATTATCAGGCGCTCGACGCCTATCGGCAGGGCGGCGGGTATGAGGCGCTGACGTCGCTGCGCGGCGGCGCGCGAACTCCGGACGCGGTGCAGGAGGATGTGCTCGCCTCCGGCCTCCGCGGGCTGGGCGGCGCCGGGTTCCCCTCCGGCAAGAAATGGAGCTTCGTGCGGTCCTATGAAGGTCCGCGCTATCTGGCGGTCAATGGCGACGAGGGTGAGCCGGGCACGTTCAAGGACCGCTATTATCTGGAGCGCGAACCGCATCTCTTCCTCGAAGGCATGCTGATCGCCGCCTGGGCGGTCGAGGCGGAGACCTGCTTCATTTATATGCGCGACGAGTATCCGGCGGTGCTGGAGATCCTGAAACGGGAGATCGCGGCGCTGGAGGCCGCCGGGATCGCCGCGGCCGGTCAAATCGATCTCCGCCGAGGCGCGGGCGCCTATATCTGCGGCGAAGAGAGCGCGATGATCGAGTCGATCGAGGGCAAGCGTGGCATGCCGCGCCACCGCCCGCCCTTTGTCGCCGAAGTGGGCGTCTTCGACCGGCCGACGCTGGTGCATAACGCGGAGACCCTGCACTGGGTCGCCCGCATCTGCCGCGAGGGGCCGGAGGTGCTGAACGCGACCGAAAAGAACGGGCGGAGGGGCCTGCGCAGCTACTCGGTGTCAGGGCGGGTGAAGGAGCCGGGCGTCAAGCTGTTGCCCGCAGGCTCGACCATTCGCGACGTGATCGAGGCCTGCGGCGGCATGGCGGAGGGGCATGCGTTCAAAGCCTATCTGCCCGGCGGCGCCTCCGGCGGCATCCTGCCCGCCTCGATGGACGACATCCCGCTCGATTTCGACACGCTGCAACCCCATGGCTGCTTTATCGGCTCGGCCGCGGTGATCGTTTTGTCCGATCAGGACAGCGCGCGGCAGGCGGCGCTCAATCTGCTGCGGTTCTTCGAGGATGAAAGCTGCGGCCAGTGTACGCCCTGCCGGGTCGGTTGCGAAAAGGCTGTGAAGCTGATGCAGGCGGACACATGGGATCAGGGCTTGCTGGAGGAGCTTTGCGAGGCGATGGAGGACGCGTCGATCTGCGGTCTGGGACAGGCGGCGCCCAACCCGATAAGATCTGTGGCGAGGCATTTCGGGGGCGAGGTTCAGACATAGGAGGCGGAGATGGCCGAATCGTCTGCTCGGAGCCGAAGCGCGAAGGCTCGCGCGCAGCGAAAATGGCTGGGACTGGCGATAACGGTTGCGGCGCTGACGGTTTTCGCCGGTCGGGTCTATAACCCCGAATTCTTCGAACGTGTCGACACCATCGCGCTTGGCCTGCTGGCGATCGCCGCGTTGCCTTGGCTGTCCGCCTTTGTCGAAGAGTTCAAGATCCCCGGCGTGGTCGAGGCGCGGCTGCGCGAACTTGAAGAAAAAGTGGTCGAGACCCGCGACCGTTTGGACGAAAACGGCGAGCTGACCGAAGAGGCGTTGGCCCAGCAATCACAAGCCTTGCCGCCATCCCCAAAGTCGCCCGCCCCGCCGGCGCCATCACCGGCCGCACCAGGGGAAGTTCAGGATCTGGACCCGTTTTCCGACGTGTTGAATACGCCATTCGGCGGCTCGGAGGGCGCGGAATCGTCTGATTCAAAGGAGGACGGCGCCCTTCTGGCCATCGCTGAGCGCTATATGGAGACGCGGTCGACGATGAAAAGCGGTCCGCAGCGGACCGCGCGGATGACCTCGCTGTTTCATGAGATGATGGCCGAGGCTGAACGCCTGGGGCCGGACGGGTACGATGCGGTGGACGGGCTGAGTTCAAACAACGCCGGGCGCAATCTGGCGTCCGTGGCGCATACTTACACCTTTCCGGACAAAGAATTCGTCACGCCTCTGATCGGCTGCATCCGCGCCTCAAACCAGCCTTTCGTCCACTATTGGGCGCTAAAATCGCTGCAGAAGATCCAGCGGCGTTACGCCAAATCCCGTGAACTGCCGTTCTGCCCGGACGATATCGCCGATCTTCGCGAGCTTCAGTTGATGATCCCCCCGGGGACGGACAGCGCCTATGTGATCGGGCGGATCAACGAAGTGATCGACCGGACCTTGCGGGACTGATCCTTGCAGGATGGGTGCGGTTTCACCGCACTGTCGGCTTGAATACAGCCCGCGTCGGCAACATTTATGTTGCAGTGCAGCGACGGTTTGTCTCTTATCGCGGTTATGGGGTGGAATCTTAATCTTTTCAGGTCTAGGTTCCGCCTCGTCTGCGGAAGGCGCGCTGCTCTTGTCGTGCCCGTCGGAGGGGCCCCTCATGCTCCACTGGCCCTGAATGGCGCCGGCGAAGTACTTGCAAAGGAGAACTGCATGGCGCAACCGCGCATCCTTATGGTTTTGACCTCCTATGACCGTTTTGGCTTTCACGGCGGCGAAACCGGCCTCTCGCTCGAAGAGTTCGCATCCGCCTGCTACGCGCTGGCCGACGCGGGCGCACCCGCTGAAATCACCACGATCAAGGGCGGCATGCCGCCGATTGATCCCGCGAGTGCGAAGGGCGATTCCGAAGCTCTGACCCGGTATCAGGAGGATGAATTCCTGAAGGAGGCGCTGGAGGCGTCGCCGAAGCTTTCTGACGTCGCGACGCTGGAGTATGACGCGGTGTTCCTGCCGGGCGGCCCTGGCGCGCTGTGGGATTTCCCGACCGCGCCCGAACTGACCGTGATGCTTGAGCAGTTCCACCTGACCGGCAAGCCGATCGTCGCCACCGGTTGCGCGCTGGCCGCGCTGGCGCCGGTGATGGATCGCTTTGGACGCTCCGTGGTCGCCGGCAAGACCGTCAGCGTCTACTCCGACGCCGAGGCGGAAGAGGCGAGCCTGAAAAGCGTCATGCCGTTCTCGCTGGAGACGAAAATGAGCCAGCTTGGCGCTGAAGTCGACAATGGCGCGCCCGGCGAGGCCAAGATCTCGGTCGACGGCGCGCTGATCACCGGCCAGAACGCCGCCTCCGCCGCGGACGCCGCCAAGGCGCTGGTCGAGCTGCTGACGGCTGAGGACGCGAAAGCAGCCTGATCGTCAGCGCATCGCTGAAAATTCAAAGCCCCGTCGCGAAAGCGGCGGGGTTTTTGCTTTGGCGACGCCTATGGTCTTTCGGCGCGCGCTGAAGCGTCTTAGGTTGGAAACGTCACGCAAGTAAGGGAGACGCCATTGCTCCGGCCCGACGAGCGATCCTTTTCAGGCTCCGCGCTGCGCGCCGCAGTTCTGGCGGTCGGTATGGCGTTGACGGCCCAGCCCGCATTGTCCGAGGACAGGATCGCGTGTTCTGTCGAGGCGGTGGACGGGCGGGACGCAAGATTGTGGTCGCAAGGCATGTGGCGCGGGCTCAAACCCGGCGCCGACATCGCCCGCGACGCCATCATCATCACTGGCGAGGCGACGCGCGCCAAGGTCACCTGTTCGGATGGACTGGTGCTGACGGTCGGCGTCGGAACCGAGATCAACCTCGAATCCCTCGCGGGCCAGCGCACCGGACGGGTGTCGCAACTGGTGCGCGGCGTGCTTGGCGTCTTCAGCCCAAGGCGATTGCGGGAAGGCTTCAAGATCCGGACGCCTGTCGCAACGGCTTCGGTCGACGCCTCGCAGTCGCTCGTCGAGTATACGCCTGAGAAAGGCGCGGCGGTCTTCGTTCGCGACGGATCGGCCTCGGTCGCGAGCCTGAGCGGCGCATCCGCCAGACTGGCGGCGGGCGAGGGTGTCTCGGTTGACGCCTCTGGCGACGCGGGGCCGGTCAAGACATGGGGACAGGCGCGCATCGATGCGTCGACTAGCGCGCTTGGATTTGACTGGAGCGACGGCTGAACGCGCCCACATCTTCCCAATTCGCCGGTCAGTCCCTACGTTTAAGGGGTCGATTAGTTTCAGGAGAATGCCGATGCCCGTTCCCGCCGCGCTGCCGCCGCTCGCCATCTATGCGTTGCGCGCAGCCGCTGTCGGGGCGGTGATCGCCTATGTGGCGCGTCGCCGCGAAAAGGGACCGCGGGATCTGTATCGTGAAAGCGCGCTCAACGACGCGCCGGAAGGGCTGGAGCTTGACGCTGAACGTAAACCCGGCGAGGCGCGCATGGACGCCGCCGGTCGATATCGTCGGGTGATCCGGCTCGGCCGCAATGGGCCGGGGATTGAGATCGACGCGGCGGGCCTCGGACGTCTGCGTCTGCGTCCCGTGCGCGCGGATCGCTAAGCCAAATCACATCTCATCGAGGAAATCGCATGCGCCTGATTGGATCGCCCACGTCGCCTTATGTCCGCAAGGTGCTGATCGTCGCCCATGAGGCGGGGGTCGCCGACAAGGTGGAGATCGTGAACGGCTCGGGCACGCCGCTTGCGCCGAATGCGGAGACCATTGCGGTCAATCCGCTGGGCAAGGTGCCGTGCCTGTTGCGCGACGAGGGGCCGGCGATCTTCGACAGTCGGGCGATCTGCCAGTACCTGAACGCGGCGGGCGGCGCGGCGCTCTATCCGGAAGGCGACGCGCTCTGGACAACCCTGACGCTGGAGACGATCGGCGACGGCGTCATGGATGCGGCGCTGCTGGCGATGTACGAGACCCGGCTGAGGCCGGAGGAAATCCGGTTCGACCCTTGGGTCGACGGCCAGAAGGCCAAGGTTAATCGCGCGCTTGATCATCTGGAGGCGCGCTGGACCGCCGCCCTGTCCGGTCCCCTGACCGCCGGGTCGATCGCGGTGGGCGCCGCGCTCGGCTATATCGACTTTCGCGATGTGGTCGGCGACTGGCGCGCGGCGCGTCCCGGCCTCGCCAAATGGCATGAGGGCTTCGTCGCCATGCCGTCCTTCAGGGTCACCGCTCCGGTGGAGTGAGGCGCCGCGACGCGAGGCCATCTCGCCGAGGCGTGTGCGCCACAACGCGCGGCGGAATTGCAACGGTAAGTTTCGTGCTGATTGCGCGCGGGCGGTGGCTCTGCCATCAGCGCGCGCCATGGATCGCGCAGAGTTGGACGAGATCGTCGCCTGCCTGCCGCGCGGGCGCACCCTGTTTCATGACTTTCCGGATCGCTACGCGCTCTGGCTGCTTTCGCGCGCCATCGAAACAGAGGCGGAGGTGCGGGCGATCAAGGCCCAGCGGTTCGCCAAACTGCTGCACCGGCCTGCGGTGAAGGAGGTTGCTGCGGCGGGCGGTGGCCGGATCTCCGCCGCAACGCTCGATGCGGCCTGGCCGGAGCGCTGGCGCACGTTCAGGCTGACGCTGGGGCGTTGGGGGGCTGAACCGCGCAGTCGCTACGCCTGGATGAAGCAGACCACGCGGCGCGGCTGGAATCTGGTCCTGCAGTTGAACTTCACCGAAGAGCATAACCGCGCCTATCGCCGTCTGGTGGCGGATCACAAGGCGCGTCCGTTTGAGTTTGACGGCCACCCGATCGCCGGCAAGCGCGGCCTGACGCTCGCATGGTCGCGCATTGACGTGGATCTGGCCCGCGGCGAGGCGCTGATCGAGGAATTGCAGAATGACTGGCTTCGCTACACAGAACGGCGGGTGAGGCGAGAGTTGAGCAAGAACGACGGCGAGAGCCCGACTTTGGCCTATCTTGAAGACGTGCTTTCGTCCTACCGGCAGAGTTGGCCGCGGACGCTGCTGCTCGCCACGCTGCATTTTTTGGTCGATGAGCTCGGCGTCCGCCGCATTTTCCTGCATCACCACTCATGCGGCGCGGATCTCAAACAGATCTGGGGTCGGCCGCCGCCGGTCTCGCTCTACAAGTCGCTTCCGCCCAGATTCTGCTTTTCAGAGACCGGGGAAGGGCCGTCCTTTCTCTATGACAGGCCGCCGCCCACGCTGCGGCGTTTGGAGAAACTCGGCAGACTGCGATTCTGGCGGCTCGATCTGTGACAACCAGCTGCAATTTGTCCTGCATTCGCCTCTCGCCCGGTCGCCATCCCGGCGATAGGATGCGTGCGTGACACCATTGATCGGCGAGGGCGCTGCGATGACCGAGAACGTGAAATTCACCCTCGACGGGCGCGAGGTTCAGGCCGCGCCGGGCGAGAGCATCTGGGCCGTCGCCAAGCGCGAGGGCGTCGCGATTCCCCATCTCTGCCACAAGGACGCGCCGGGATACCGGTCAGACGGCAATTGCCGCGCCTGCATGGTGGATATCGAGGGGGAGCGCACGCTCGCAGCCTCCTGCATCCGCACGCCGACCAACGGCATGGTGGTGAACACCGCGTCGGAACGGGCGGAGAAAGCCCGGGCCATGGTGATGGAGCTGCTGCTGGCCGACCAGCCCGCGCGGGATGAGGCGCATGACCGATCCTCCCATCTTTGGGATATGGCGGAGGCGACGGGCGTTCGCGAAAGCCGCTTTCCGGCGCTCGAAGAATCCCGTGTGCCGCTGCTCGACGACAGCCATGTGGCGATGCGGGTCAATCTGGACGCCTGCATCCATTGCAATCTCTGCGTCCGGGCCTGCCGCGAAGTGCAGGTCAACGACGTGATCGGCATGGCCGGGCGCGGCCACGATGCGGAGATCGTGTTCGACTTCGGCGACGATATGGGCGCCAGCACCTGCGTCGCCTGCGGCGAATGCGTGCAGGCCTGTCCCACCGGCGCGCTGACTCCGGCGACGTTGCTGGATGACGCGGGGCGGGGCGACAGCGCCGACTATGATCGCGAGGTGAACAGTGTCTGCCCCTATTGCGGCGTCGGCTGCCAGCTCTCGTTCAAGATCAAGGATGACAAGATCGCCTGGGTGGAGGGGATCGACGGCCCGGCCAACGAGAACCGGCTCTGCGTCAAAGGGCGGTTCGGCTTCGATTATGTCGCCCATCCGCACCGGCTGACCAGACCGCTAATCCGCCGTGACGACGCGCCCGGAAAGGGGCTTAACGTCGATCCGGCCAATATTCTGACCCATTTCCGCGAGGCGAGCTGGGAGGAGGCGCTGGACGCCGCCGCCGGCGGGCTGGCGCGGCTGCGCGAGGAGCATGGCGGCGCGTCGGTCGCGGGGTTCGGCTCCGCGAAATGCTCGAATGAAGAAGCGTATCTGTTTCAGAAGCTGATCCGCACCGGCTTTGGGCATAACAACGTCGATCACTGCACGCGGCTCTGTCACGCCAGCTCGGTCGCGGGGCTTTTGGAGAATGTCGGTTCGGGCGCGGTCACGGCCACGTTCAACGAGATTGAGAACGCCGATTGCGCCATCGTGATCGGCTCCAACCCGATCGAAAACCATCCGGTCGCGGCCACCTATTTCAAGCAGTTCACCAAGCGAGGCGGGACGCTGATCGTGATGGATCCGCGCGGCGTCGGCCTTGGCCGCTACGCTAAGCACCGGGTGCAGTTCCGGCCGGGCACCGATGTGGCGATGCTGAACGCGCTTTGCCATGTGATCGTGGAAGAGGGCCTTTACGACCAGCAATATCTGGATGCGTTCTCCGAGGGGTTTGAGGCGTTCAAGACCCATATCGCCGGTTTCCCGCCGGAAAAAATGGAAGCGCTGTGCGGCGTGTCGGCCGAGACGCTGCGCGCCGTCGCGCGAGACTTCGCCGGCGCCAAGGCGGCGATGATCTTCTGGGGCATGGGCGTCAGCCAGCATATCCACGGCACGGACAATACGCGCTGCCTGATCAGCCTAGCGCTGCTTTGCGGCCATATCGGCCGTCCCGGCTCCGGCCTGCATCCGCTTAGGGGGCAGAACAACGTTCAGGGCGCCTCCGACGCCGGGCTGATCCCGATGATGCTGCCCGATTATCAGCGCGTCGCCGAGGGACCGGTGCGCGAGGTGTTCCGCGAGCTCTGGGGGGCGGAGATCGACGAACAACCCGGTCTGACCGTGGTCGAGATCATCGACGCCATCGCCGCGGGGCAAATCAAGGGCATGTTCGTGCAGGGTGAGAACCCGGCCATGTCCGACCCGGATGTGGAGCACGCCCGCCATGCGCTCTCAAAGCTGGAGCATCTGGTGGTGCAGGATATCTTCCTGACCGAGACCGCCAATTTCGCCGACGTGATCCTGCCCGCCTCCGCCTGGCCGGAGAAGAACGGCACGGTCACCAACACCAACCGTCAGGTGCAGATGGGCCGCAAGGCGCTGCAGGCGCCGGGCGAGGCGCGCGAGGATTGGGAAATACTGGTCGAGATGGCCAAACGCCTCGGCCTCGATTGGAGCTATGCGCATCCTTCCGAGGTGTTCGCCGAGATGAAGCGCTCCATGGCCTCGCTCGACAACATCACCTGGGATCGGCTGGAGCGGGAAAGCGCGGTCACCTATCCGTCGCTGTCGCCCGACGATCCCGGGCAGGCGGTGGTGTTCGGCGACGGCTTCCCGCGCGCGGGCGGCCGGGCGAAACTGACCCCCGCCGCCGTAACCCCGCCCGCCGAGACGCCGGATGCGGAGTATCCGTTCATCCTGACGACCGGGCGGCAGCTGGAGCATTGGCACACCGGCTCGATGACCCGTCGGTCGGGGACGCTGGACGCGCTGGAGCCGGAGGCGCACGCCTCGCTGCACCCCAAAACCCTGCGCAAGCTTGGAATTGTTCCCGGCGACGGCGTGCGGCTGACCACGCGGCGCGGCGTGATCGAGGTGGCGGCGCGGGCCGATCGGGCGGTCGCCGAGGACATGGTGTTCATGCCCTTCGCCTATGTCGAAGCGGCGGCCAATACGCTCACCAACCCACAGCTCGACCCCTATGGCAAGATCCCGGAATTCAAGTTCTCCGCTTGCCGGGTGGAGAAATCGGGGCAGGTGGCGGCGGAGTAGGGGCGATCAGGCGCGCTTCCGGCAGAGGGAAAGGTAGCCCACCGCGAAGCCGCCGATCAGCGCCGCCAGCGAACCGCCGGGCAGATAGACCAGAGCCCATATGTAGCCGCCGACATCATCCTCGATCAGAGAGAGGCGATAGAGGCAATATCCGGCGGCCGCGACCATGCAGAGCCATCCGATCGCCAGACTGCGAGCCGTGCGCGGGCGGCGGCGGCGCAGCGCGCAGGCGATCGCCAGAGGCGCTGCAAGCACCGCTGCGATGACGATGTAGATCACCCAGATCGGCATCGAGCCCCCTTTGCGCCAGATCCTCCTAGGCGAAGAACACTATAACGGCGACGGCGCCGCCGATCACCGTCAGGATCAGACTATTGCGCAGGATCTTCCACAGTCCATGGGGCTCCGCGTTCGGCGGTCCGATCTCGCTTTCATTGTGGAGGACGCATCCCCCCATCACGGTTTGGGTCATCTGAGCCATATCGGCCTCCTTCCTGTCTATCAGGTGGAGATCGGCCTTGGCCGCCGCTAAGGGCGGCGCGATCACGACTGGCGCACAAATAGGGGCGTTTCGGGTTACTCGCCCAAGCTTCGTTTCAGCACCCGGCGACGCGCGAGGCCGCTGTCCTTGTCGGAGACATAAAGAAGGCCGCAGAGGCGGCGCACCAGATTTGCCTCATAATGGTCGGTGACGCCATCGGCTTGCGCGACCTCCCAGACCCGCTCGATCAGCCAGATCCGCTCCTCATGCGGCACCGCGTCTTTCACCGCGCGGGAAAAGCGCACGATATCGGTGGCCTTAGATTGCGCGTCTTCGCCCGCCTTGCGAAGCGCGACCGCTTCCGCGCCGGAAAGCTCGTAGTGATCGGACAGAATGGCGTCGATCGCGCCGCGCTCGGCGGCGGCGTATTCGCCATCGGCCAGCGCCGCCTCGACCAGAAGCGCCGCGACCGCGATGCGGGCCTCGTCATGGCTTGGCGGCTTGTCGGGGCTGTCGCCGCCCAGAAGAGCGCGGAGGAAACTAACCATAGAGACCGAGATAGAGCGCCGGACGCCCAGCCGCAACCCGCCTCACGCCACAGGCAGCGCCGTCGTCTCCTTGATCTTCTCCATCACAAAGCTGCCGGAGACATCGGCGAGATCTACTTTCGCGATCAGGCGCTGATAGAGCGCGTCATAGGCCTTCATGTCGGCCAGTTCCGCCCGGATCAGGTAATCCAGCTCTCCCGTCGTTCGGTAAACACCGGTGATCTCGGGCAGGTCCCGCATGGCGGCGTGGAATTTCTTCAGCCAGTCGTCTGAATGGCGATCGGCGCGGACGGATATGAAGGCCGTCAGGGTCAGGCCCAGCGCCTCTGAATCGATCAGCGCCACGCGGGCGGTCAAGACTCCGTCTTCCTCCAGCCGCTTGATCCGTCGCCAGCAGGCGTTGCGGGACACGCCGACTTTCTCTCCCAACGCCTCGATCGACTGCGCGCAGTCGCGCTGCAATTCGACGATCAGGCGACGGTTAATCAGGTCAAATTTCTCAGAAAAATCGCTCATGAAGGGATAATATCTCAGAAAAATATAAAACGCCAATGCGGTTTGAGAGCATATCTCAGGGTTGATCGCCCATAATTCCAGAAGCAACGCCAATAGGAGAGCATCATCATGACCCGGATTCTCGACGCCTTCACCGCACATCCCGCCTCAGTGAATGAGAGCTATTTCGAGCATTTCCTGTTCGCCCTGACATTCGCGGCATGGCTGTTCGCCGCAGCCTGCGCCGCGCTGGTTCATGCGGCGCTGCCCTTCCTGTTCGAGAAGACGGCGAGCGGGATCATCCGACGGCTCTATGCGCGCATTGAGCATCGCGGCGCGCCGTCGGGCCTCTCCGTTCCGGCTGAATGAACGCGGCGCGCGACGTAGATCAATCGATCGACCCTCCGGTTCCCGGTGGCGAAGCTTCGCTGACGCGGCCATACTTCGCGCCTGTCAGAAAAAACGGAGCCAATCGATGCCGATCCTCACCGAGTTGCCGATCCGGGGCCGCGTCGCCTATCTGGGCGTTGTACGTGACAGGGACGTTACGCTGGCCTCGGACCCGCTGACCCGCGTCGGCGCCGATCTGAGCGGCCTGACCGGTGAGTGGCACAGCGGATTGACCCGGCCGTCCTGCTCCCGCGTCAACAACCAGTATCCGCGCGGCACGGAAATCCGGAACACGCGGCAGGTCACGATCCTCTCCGTCGAGGAGCTGGCGGCGACGGCGGCCGCGATGGGCATTCCAGAGATCAAGCCGGAATGGGTGGGCGCAAACGTCGTTCTGCAGGGCGTGCCCGATCTCACCATGATTTCTCCCAACGCCCGCCTGATGTTTGAGGGCGGCGTGTGCCTGACCGTCGATCTCGAGAACGGGCCCTGCCGGTTCGCGGCCGAGGTCATCGACCAGCATTATCCCGGCAAGGGTATGTCTTTCGTCAAACATGCGCGCCAGCGCAGGGGCGTGACCGGCTGGGTCGAAAAGGCCGGAGAGATCAAGATCGGCGAAGAGGTGCGCGTATTCCTGCCGCCGCAGCGCCTCTATCAACCTGCGGTCAAGGCGGCGGAGTAGGCGCGATTGATTCGCTGAGAGGTCCGCGATGGGCCTCGCGCGCCGACAGCCGATGCGCTGATCGGCGATGGCCGCCGATGAATGCGCACAGCGGTTTCCGATCCGAAACGCGCGACGCGTCCGCGCGCCTCTCAAATAACGAAAAGGCGATCAAGCGCGTCATTTAGTTAGTTGGTTGTGGACGCGGTTTGCCGCAGTATCCCCCGACTTCTGTCGCGCCGCATAACCGGAGCATTCCCAAATGGCATACAAGACCGATATTGAAATCGCCCGCGAGGCGTCGAAGAAACCGATTGAAGAGATTGGCGCCAGGCTCGACGTGCCCGCCGATGCGCTGCTGCCGTTTGGTCACGACAAGGCGAAGATCTCCGAAGACTTCATCGCGTCGCTGCAGGACCGTCCCGACGGCAAGCTGATCCTGGTGACCGCGATCAATCCGACGCCTGCGGGCGAGGGCAAGACGACCACCACGGTCGGCCTTGGCGACGGTCTGAACCGCATCGGCAAGAAGGCGGCGATATGCCTGCGCGAGCCCTCGCTGGGACCCTGTTTCGGCATGAAGGGCGGCGCGGCGGGCGGCGGTTACGCTCAGGTCGTGCCGATGGAGGACATCAACCTTCACTTCACCGGCGACTTTCACGCGATCACCAGCGCGCACAACCTTTTGAGCGCGATGATCGACAACCACATCTACTGGGGCAACTCGCTTGAGATCGACATGCGCCGGGTGACCTGGCGCCGGGTGATGGACATGAACGACCGCGCGCTGCGCGAGATCGTCTCCTCGCTTGGCGGCGTCGCCAACGGCTTCCCGCGCGAGGCCGGGTTCGACATCACGGTTGCGTCCGAGATCATGGCCATCCTCTGTCTGGCGACGGATCTGAACGATCTGCAGCGGCGTCTGGGCGACATTATCGTCGCCTATCGCCGGGATCGCAGCCCGGTCTATGCGCGCGACATCAAGGCCGATGGCGCGATGACGGTGCTATTGCAGCAGGCCATGCAGCCCAATCTGGTGCAGACGCTGGAGAATAACCCGGCCTTCATCCATGGCGGACCGTTCGCCAATATCGCCCATGGCTGCAACTCGGTGATCGCCACCAAGACCGCTTTGAAACTGGCGGATTACGTGGTGACCGAGGCCGGGTTCGGCGCTGATCTGGGCGCGGAGAAGTTCTTCGACATCAAATGCCGCAAGGCCGGGCTTAAACCCTCGGTCGCCGTCATCGTGGCCACCATCCGGGCGCTGAAATCCAATGGCGGCGTCGCCAAGGACGCCCTGAACGAAGAGAATGTCGACGCGCTGAAGTCCGGTTGCGTCAATCTCGGCCGGCATATCGCCAATGTGAAACAGTTCGGCGTGCCGGTGGTGGTGGCGATCAACCGTTTCGTCACCGACAGCGCGGCGGAGGTCGCGGCCATTCGCGAATACGCCGATAGTCAGGGCGTCGAAGCCATCCTGTGCGAGCATTGGGAGAAGGGCTCCGAGGGCACCGAGGAACTGGCGCGCCGCGTCGTCGAGATCGCCGATTCCGGCGCCGCGCAGTTCGCGCCGCTCTATCGGGACGACATGCCGCTGATCGAAAAGATCGAGGCTGTCGCCACCCGGATCTATCGCGCCAGCGAGGTGCTGGCGGACAAGAAGATCCGCGACCAGCTGCGCGATTGGGAGAAACAGGGTTTTGGTCATTTGCCCGTTTGTATGGCCAAGACGCAGTATTCCTTCTCCACCGATCCCAGCCTCAGGGGCGCACCAGTCGATCATGGCGTGCCGATCCGGGAGGTGCGCCTGTCCGCCGGCGCCGGGTTCGTCGTCGCCATCTGCGGTCAGATCATGACGATGCCCGGCTTGCCTCGCGTCCCCTCCGCCGAGGCGATCGGACTGGGCGACGCGGGCGAGATCGAAGGGTTGTTCTGATGATCCGACTGGCGTCGATCGTCTTTCTCGCGGCTCTTGGGATCGCGGGTCCAGCGGCGGGTCAGAGCGCCGATCAGACAGCCGATCAGATTGCGGGCCAGATTACGACGACGCCGTCCCAGGATCTGGAGCGCTACGAGGGCTATTATCACCCGCCGATCACCTCGACCGAGGTGTTCGGCAGGCCACGCCCCAACGCGCCCGAGGCCAATCGCGCCGTGCGGGTGACTTTTGTGACCCAGCTGACAAAGGCGATGATGGATGCGCCCGATACGCCGCCCTATGCGTTGTTCGCGAAGGGCGGCGAGGCGGACACGCTGATTCTGGTCGGCCTCGACGACCAGATGTTCAAGACGCTCTATCGCGCGCGGGCGGTGTTGGCGCAATTGACTTCCAACGCGCGCGGCACCGAGTTCTTTGTGCGCAGCGAGCAGCAGACGACGGCGACATTCTTTGATCTTCTGGTGCTGCTGGGGTTCAAACGGCTTGTCGTCACCGATGGCGCCGTCTGGGCGCATCAGGTTAATTTCGAAGCGAATCAACAGGTTAGATGATGGGCGGAGATCAGAAACAACGCAATGTGGTGATTGACGGCAAGGCGTTCGCCGCGCGGGTGAGAGACAAGGTGACCGCCGGGGTCGCCGCTCTGAAAGAGGCGCATGGCGTAGTGCCCGGCCTCGCCGTGGTGCTGGTGGGCGAGGATCCGGCCTCAGAGGTCTATGTGCGCAACAAGGCGCGCCAGACGGCGGAGGTCGGCATGGCGTCTTTCAAGCACGCGCTACCTGCGGAGACGCCCGAGGCGGACCTGCTGGCGCTGATCGACCGGCTGAACGCGGATCCGGCGGTGCATGGAATTCTGGTGCAATTGCCGCTGCCGGACCATATCGACGCCGATCTGGTGATCAACGCGATCACGCCGGAAAAGGATGTGGACGGGTTTCACATCTCGAATGTCGGCCTTCTGTCGACGGGGCAGAAAGCGATGGTGCCCTGCACGCCGCTGGGCTGTTTGATGCTGTTGCGCGACCGGCTGGGAAGCCTGTCCGGTCTGAACGCCGTGGTGCTGGGACGATCCAACATTGTCGGAAAACCGATGGCGCAGCTTCTGCTTGGCGACAGTTGCACAGTCACAATCGCGCATTCGCGCACCCGCGACCTGCCAGAACTGTGCCGAAGCGCCGATATTCTGGTCGCCGCCGTCGGCCGGCCGGAAATGGTGCAGGGCGACTGGGTCAAACCCGGCGCGGCGGTGATTGATGTCGGCATCAATCGCATTCCGGCGCCGGAAAAGGGTGAAGGCAAGACACGGCTGGTCGGCGATGTGGACTACGCGGCGGCCTCTAAGGTCGCGGGCGCGATCACGCCGGTGCCGGGCGGCGTCGGGCCGATGACCATCGCCTGCCTGCTGGCCAACACCCTGACAGCGTGCAGCCGCGCGAATGGTCTGCCGGAGCCGGAGGGGCTGACGGTTTGAGGCGCTGGGCGCTCTCCGCGCTGGTCGCGCTCGCCGTTCTGGGCGACGCGTCGGCCGCGGATCTGTTGCGGGCGCCACCGTCGAGCGAGGTTGATCCTTCCGCCGCTGATTTGCACGCCGCGCTCTTACGCATCATCGCTGAGGAGGATGCGGAGGCGTTGGCCGCGCTCTCTGATGAAGACGTCAAGCTCTCCTTCGGCGGTGACTACGGGCGCGATGCGCTGCTGGACTGGGCGAAGGAAGACTGGTTCTGGCCGGAGTGGCGGCGCATCACCGCCTATCCGCCCTCGCTGCACGGGGCCGGGGAAGGCGCCTATTTGGCTTACCCATGGATCTTCGTCGACTGGCCGCACCCGCTCGATCCGATCGGGCATGTGCTTGCGGGCGAGGGCGCGACGCTGAAGGCGCGCGCTGACGCCAGCGCGCCGGTTCTGGCCGAGGTCGGTTTCGCCGTGCTTCAGGCGCGCGATGAGGGGGACGCTGAAACGCATGGCTGGCAGCGGCTGTGCATTGACGCGGAGATCTGCGGCTATATCGAGGCGGACGCGATCATAAGCCCGCTCGACTGGCGCGGCGTGTTCCTGTTCGAAGACGGGCGCTGGCGCCTGACCGCCTTCGTCGCCGGGGATTGAGGCGCGAAGGCCACGCTGCGGGGGCGATCCGCGCGGGCGGCGCGCAGGCGACTTGAACGAAACGCGCGGCTTCAAGTACAGACGCCCTCCACTCAGCATCCAACGCCAGACTCAGGGAGGGCGCATATGTTTCGTTTCGCGATACGCTGGCTGAAGCCGCGCCCGCCAGGGGCGAAGACGCGGGCCTGACGGCCCGGTCCTGATCGCCGTCGCGCGATCAATCACCACCTGAAATTGAACTGACAGAGGCGCGCGGGACATCCCCGTGCGGCGAATGATGTATGTGCGGTTTGTCTCTCCGATCATCGACCCATTGAGCCGGGTCGAGGCGGGATTCTTCCGATCTGTATGGGCGATCCATCAGCGACGCCAGCCCGATTGGCTGTTGCGGGAACTGGACGCTCAGTTCGACTGGTTCAATGCGGCGCTGTCGATCCCGGGTCGGGTGCGCCTGACCTTCCGGCGGGGCAATGACGCTGTCGGCGTCTGCTGGTTCCGGGACGACGCCCACACGCATATCGAGCGGGCGCGCTATACCGCGTGGCAGATCGAGGAGGCGGGTCTGCCCGTGCGCATGATCCGGTCGCGGCGGCCCTCGCCCGTATTCTGGCGCGACGCGCACCAGATCGTGGCGCAGGCGGGGCCGGAGACGCCGCGCGCGTTCCATTGAAAATGCGGTCGTCCCTTATGGGAAGGGGGCGGCCGCGATCGTCGTTACGCGGCGCCGGCGGTCAGCAGGTCCAGCGTGGGGGAGGTCAGAACCGGCGCCGCTGCAGCGATCGCTGCGCCGAACCCGTCACGCGGGGCGAAACGCAGGTCCTCATCATCGATCCAGCGGCCGATCTTGTCCGGCGAGGCCGCCTTGCGCCGGGCCATGGCGTCGACATCGCGCCGATGCGACATGACGGCGGGCGTGACCGCGGCGATCAGCACCAGAGTATAGAGCAGCCCCCAATAGCCCGACGCCATCGACACCATGTCGCCATAGGCCTTGGCCGCAGGCTCATCCAACATCGCCGCCGGCCAGTGATAGAAGGCGCGGTTCGACGCGACCGAGAGCGTCAGCACAACCGCGCTGACGGCCAGCGTCATTTGCAAGGCGCGTTTCCGGCGGCGCAGGGCCCCGGGGCTTTTGGTGACCGGCCAGGCGAGGACCGCCAACAGGCCCGCCAGCGCCGAGACGCCGAACACGCCGATGGTCGCCGCCACCGCGGCGAGCCAAGCGAATTTCTGCGTCCCGTCCGCGGCCCCGAGGACCTCCAGCACGTGATCGACGGCGATCAGGCGCATCAACTCGCCAGTGCTGAAGGATTCGGAGGTCAGCCGACCGACCAGCCAGGTCAACGGGCCGATATCCAGCGATTTCAGCCAGGCGTTGGCGGTTTCGTCCGAGATGAATACCGCTGAGCTGACCAGGATCGCCAGCGTCACGATCCAAGGCCGGAACCGCCGATCGATCTGCGCCATGGTGTAAAGAAAACCGCAAATCGCGGCCATCATCACCAGCAGCGAGGAAAACACGTATTGCATCTGCGCCGGGGTTTCGGCCAGCAGGCGCGCCTCCTTCAACTGAATGGTCTCTGTGATCCCGAGCGCCTCGATCTCGGCGTGCGAGGGCAAAAACAGCCGCGCGTACTCGTCGATCGCCACGGCCGCGAGGATCGGCAGGGCGATCGCGAGCGCGGGAAACACGAAGCGCAGCGGCGACGGTTCGCCCGGCGGCGCGTCAGACGGCGTGCTCAAAGGCTCGATCTCGGTCGGTGCAGGACGCGATTCCATAGTCGGGATGCTGACACAGGCGGGCGAACTTGTCAGGCCAGAGGTGAGCGCGGCGGGGCGTCGCACAATCGCAGGTCGCCGCGCTCGCCGGCGCCGAAGCGGATCGCGCTGGGCTACTTCGTCAGGGCGGCGACCGGGATCGCCGAGACGCCGCCGCCCAGCAGCAAGGCGGTCGCCTTGGGCCCAACCAGACCGGCGATGGCCGGGTCGCGGACGGAGAGGCCGCCGGTATAGGCGCCGAAGGCGGGCAGGATCAGCCGCCCGGCGCCGCAGACGAAGCAGCGCCGGGATATGCGCCGCCCCTTTAGCGTCAGCCGGGCCTTTGGATGAAAATGGCCCGAAACCTCGCCCGTGCCATGGGGTTCGCCGCGCACCGCCGCGATATGGCGGAACACCAGCCCGTCCCGGCGGGCCTCGGCGACGGTCGCGCCGCCGATCTCGATCGGGGCGGGATCATGATTGCCGGTAATCCAGGTCCAGCGCCGCCCGGCCATCATCGTCGACAACGTCTCCCGCTCCGCCAGCTCCAGACCCTGCGCTGCGGCGTCATCGTCAAAACTGTCGCCGAGGCAGATCACCTCCTCCGGTCGGCGGCGCGTGACCTCATCCGAAAGGCGCTGCAAGGTCTCTCTCGTCTCATAGGGGGGCAGCAGCGCGCCGCCGCGCCTTGCCACTCGCTCGGACTTGCCGAGATGCAGGTCGGAGACGACCAGAATGCGCGCATCCGCCCACCAGAGCGCGCCCTCGGGCGTCGCGGTGAGGCGCGCCCCGGCGAGATCGAAGTCATGCGTGCGGTCAAGCTCGGTCATAGACAAGCCTCGCGACATCGGCCCCGGCGTTTTCACAAGCGGTCAGCTTGAAGCCAGCAATCGGCGTCGAGGGCGCACCGTCGCCCGCGCCGGCGCTCGGGGCGAAGAGCGGTGCGCCGCCGCCGAGAACCACCGGGATCACCGCCAGCTCCAGCCGGTCGATGCGGCCGATATCCAACAGGTCGCGGATGACGCGGCCGCCGCCCAGAACCCAGACCCGCGCATGGCCCGCCGCCTCCAACTCACCAATGACACGGGCGATATCGCCGGATCGTGCGGTGACGCAGCTCGGAGCATCCGAAATCGGCCGGGTCGTCATCACCATTGTCGGCCTGTCGCCATAGGGCCAGTCGCCAAAGCTTCTCACCGCGTCATAGGACTTTCGCCCCATCAGCAAGGCGTCGACCGAAGCCAGAAAATCGGTGAAGTCGAATTTCTCAGGCTGAAACGCGTCGAGCCAGCCGACGCCACCTTCCCGGTCGGCGACAAATCCATCCAGGGACGTGGCGATGTAGACGTGAAACAGGCTCATATCAGGCGTGCCGGACAAGGTTGGGGCGACCGTGAATGTTCCTGATTTGTGCTGGCCGCGCAAGCCCTATCGCGCGTCCCTTGATGTCGCGGCCATCGCTTCGGCGATCACGCTGTCGGCCTCAGCCAGAAGCCGCTCCTCCGCCGCGCCTTTGATCGGCACCTTGCCAAGCTCCAGCAGCAGCGGGGCGGCCATGGGGGTGACGCGGTCGGCGCGAACATGGCGCAGGCGTCCCGACGCTTTCGTCAGCATCGTCTCGATCCGGTCGAAATCCACCAGACCTCGCTGGGCCTCGCGTCGCGTGATCTCCAGCATCAGATGGTCGGGATCGTATTTGCGCAGCGTGTCATAGAGAATATCCGAGCTGAACGTTGTCTGCCGCCCGGTCTTACGCCGTCCGGGCAAGTTGCGCTCGATCAGCCCGGCGACGATCGCGGCGGAGCGGAAGGTGCGCTTCATCACCGCGTTCGAGGCGAGCCATTGCTCCAGCCCTTCGCGCAACCCGGCGGCGTCAAAGAGCGGCGCGGGATCCGCGACCTCGGTCAGCCCCCAGACCAGCAGGGCGTAATCGGTGGCCAGAAACCCGAGCGGGTCCAGCCCGGCCTCCTCCATCCGTTTCGTCACCAGCAACCCCAGCGTCTGGTTGGCGTTGCGTCCGGCGAAGGAATAGGCCGCCATATGCCATTGCTCGGCGCGGGGGAACGTCTCCACCAGCAGCGAGCCGACATCCGGCATCTCCGAATGGGCCGCCTGCAGGCGCAGCCAGTCCGCGACTGGCGCGGGCAGGTCGGCCCAGCGTTCCGGCGCGTTCAGGATCGCCGCCACCTCGTCGGCCAGAAAGGTGGAGACCGCGAGTTTGACGCCGGAAAACACCGCGATCTTGGGTTTCCGGGCGGGCTCTCGGGTGACCTCCACGGTCATCTCCCGCATGGATTCGAACCGCACCGTCTGACCGCCGATCAGGAACGTGTCGCCGGGCGAAAGATGAGAGGCGAAGGCTTCCTCCACCTCGCCTAGTTTCGGCCCGCCGCCGCGCTTTCCCGCCAGCCGCACGCCCAGCGTCTCCTCCCCGACGATGGTGCCCGCGTTCATGCGGAGCGCGCTCGCGGTTCGTGGATCGCGCAGTCGCCAGAGCCCGTCCTGGTCCTGCATCAACCGGCGCCACTTGTCGTAAGCGCGCAGCGCATAGCCACCGGTGGCGCAGAACTCCATGCAACGATCGAAATCCTCGCGGGGCAACAAAGCGTAGGGCGTCGCACGGCGCGCCTCGCGATAGAGCGCGTCAGCGTCGAACGGGGCTGAACAGGCGGTCAGTAGAATATGTTGGCAAAGGACGTCGAGCGGGCCGTCCGTTCGCTTCTCCCCATCCAGCCGATGTGCGCGCACAGCCTCCAGCGCCGCGCGGCATTCCAGCAACTCGAAACGGTTGGCGGGGACCAGCAAGGCGCGCGACGGCGCATCATAGCGATGATTGGAGCGGCCGATCCGCTGCACCAGCCGTTTTACCGCCTTGGGGGCGCCGACCTGGATCACCAGGTCCACGTCGCCCCAGTCGATGCCGAGATCGAGCGATGAGGTGCAGACCACCGCCTTGAGATCCCCCGCCGCCATCGCGGCCTCGACTTTCAGCCGCGCGTCGCGGGCCAGCGATCCGTGGTGCAGGGCGATCGGCAGTTCGTCCACGTTGACCGCCCAGAGCGCCTGAAAGAACAGCTCCGCCAGCGCGCGGGTGTTGATGAAGACGAGCGCGGTCTTGGCGCGTTTGATTTCCTCGTAGATCGCCCTCGCTGCGTAGCGCCCGCCGGACCCGGACCAGGGCGGATCACCGGCTTCCTCCATGATCCGGATATCTGGATCCGGGCCGGGGTCGGCTTCGGTGATCCGGCAATCGGCGCCGATCGGCGCCAGCCATCGCGACAGCGCAGGGATGTTTTCTACCGTAGCGGAGAGGCCGACGCGCGTCGCCGCTGGCGCCAACGTGGTCAGACGGGCGAGGCAGAGCGAAAGCTGGTCGCCGCGCTTGTTCTCCGCCAGCGCGTGCGCTTCGTCCACGACTACGCGGCGGAGGGTGGAGAAGAGCTTCGGCGCCTCCGGCTGGCTCAACAGGATGGCGAGGCTTTCCGGCGTCGTCAGCAGGATCTGCGGCGGGTCCGCGCGCTGGCGGCGCTTGACCGCGGCGGAGGTGTCGCCCGTGCGATCTTCGATACGGATCTGAAGCCCCATCTCTTCCACCGGGACCGAGAGGTTGCGGCGGATATCCGCCGCCAGCGCTTTTAGTGGCGAGACGTAGAGCGTGTGCAGGCCGTCGCGGGGATTTTCGGAGAGATCAATCAGCGAGGGCAGGAACCCGGCCAGCGTTTTGCCGCCTCCCGTCGGGGCGACCAGCAGGTCCGCGCCGCCCGGACGCGCAGTCTCAATCAGGGCGATCTGATGCGGGTGGGGCGCCCAGCCGCGCGCGCGGAACCAATCGGCGAAGAGCGCTGGCAGGGCGGGCGGCGTTTCTCTGGCGATCGACATCGCGCAAAGAATAAAGGGGCGCGCGAAAAGCGCACCCCCTTGTCAGACGAACTTCGGCATCCCCCAGCGTCCCGAAAGGTTCATCCCTAATCGGTCATATCGGACGCTGCTCAGGCGCTGCGGCTGAATTTCAGCTTCTCTGATTTGCCGACGCTCTCAGATCCCGTTTCGAAATTGTCGTCGAAGCTGGGATCGATCCGCAGGGCGTTCAAAAACCGCGGCAGCGAGAAGAAGCAATAGGTGAAGAATCCGCCGATCACGATGAGCGCAAAGAACAGCAGGCCATCGACGCCCAGCAATTCGCCGCGGCTCTGATAGTAGACCACGCTGGCCGCCAGCACCGCCGAGATCGCGCCGATCGCCAGCGGCAGATGCGCCAGTTGCGACCAGATATTGCCGTCCCGGACGAGCTGCGCCACGCGGCGCGTGCCGGACGGGGAAATGAGCGTCGCGCCCGCGATCCCCATCACGCCGCCGATCACAAGGCTGAAGAGGAAACCGGAAACCGACAGGGTCTCAAGACCAGAGGCGGTCGCCCGGCTGATCGCGTACCCCACGAACATGCCGCCAAAGAGAACTGTCATGATACCGGAAATGCGGCATGCTAGAACGCATAGCGCGCTGTGGATGTGGTCTGGCATTATACTCGCGCCTCACTTTTACTCTTAACTACGAGAAGCTTATACCCGATCTCTCAGGAAGTGGGAAAAGCAATAAGGCTAAATTTAGACGCAATCGGGATTATTGTATCATATAGAACACAATCCGGCGGTCGCCGCTGATCATTAATGTTCGGTTCATGTTAGAAACGACTCTGTCGTGCCGGGCTGTGGGAGGAGCCGAATCCCCCTGAAACAAGGCCGCCGCGCGCGGTCGCGAGATGCCGACGTCACGCCGAGTTCCCGGATATGTGATGCCAAGCTGCGAGGCTAATCCGCCCAGCCTCGGAATAATTGGACGAAAACGGTTGCCGCGCGGCCATCCGGCTTGCCATTGTGCAATAAAAACAATCAGGGAGAAAATCCGCCTTATGTCGGCTCCAGCGGTTCTGAGCGTCAAGGATCTCAGCGTCTCATTTGGCGTTGGGCGATCCGAGGTTCGGGTCGTGCACGATGTGTCCTTCACTTTGCGGCAGGGCGAGACCCTCGCGCTTGTGGGCGAGTCCGGCTCCGGCAAGACCATCAGCGGCAAGGCTCTGCTGGGGATCCTGCCAAAGGGCGCGAGGGTGACGATCGGTCTGGCGCATCTGATGGCGGAGCAGGCCAATGGCGACGGCGGCGCTAAGGCGCTGGGCCCTGAATGCGATCTTTTGCATCTGAGCCGGCGCGAGATGCGCGCGGTGCGCGGCAGCCGGGTCTCCATGATCTTTCAGGAGCCGATGAGTTCGCTTTCCCCGCTTCACACCGTCGGCGCGCAGGTGATGGAGGCGGTCAAGCTGCACACCTCCGATCGCGGGACCGCTGCGAAGGCGCGCTGCATGAAGATCTTCGAGGAGGTCGGATTTCCCGATCCGGCCCGCGCCTTTGGGGCGTATCCGTTTGAATTATCAGGTGGTCTGCGTCAGCGCGGCATGATCGCGATGGCGATGGTGTGCCGCCCGCAGGTCATGATCGCGGATGAGCCGACGACGGCGCTGGACGTGACCACGCAAGCGATGGTGCTGGACTTGATTCGCCGCCTTCAGGACGAGACGGGCATGGCGGTACTGATGATCACCCATGATCTGGGCGTGGTCGCGAATATGGCGAAATCCGTCGTCGTCATGCGCAAGGGAAAGATCGTCGAGGCCGGACCAACGAGCGCGGTGATCGGCGCGCCCGGCCACGGCTATACGCGCGCGTTGGTCAGCGCGGCGCCGATCATCCCGGAGATTGTTCCGGTGCGGGACGTGGTGGATGTGGAGACCACGCCGATCATGCGCGCGACCTCCCTCTCTAAAACCTACGTCACGCGCAGCGCCGGGCTCGCGAAAAAACCAATGACGATCAAGGCGCTTTCGGATCTGGACGTCACCATCGGGCGCGGAGAGACGGTTGCGCTGGTCGGCGAATCCGGCTCTGGCAAGTCCACCGTCGCCAATCTGCTGTTGCGCGCCGAGCGCCCCGATGACGGCGCGGATATCGAGTTTTGCGGCCGGGACGGCGTGAGGCAGGATATCTCCACCCTCGAAGGCGAGGCTTTGAAGGCGTTCCGCCGCCGGGTGCAGGTGGTGTTCCAGGACCCGTTCGCCTCGCTCAGCCCGCGCATGCCGGTGCAGGACATCCTGACTGAACCGTTGCGGATTCACGGCGTCGGCAACGCGGCGGAGCAGAAGGAACGTTCGGTGGAGCTGATGGGCCGCGTCGGCTTGTCGCCCGATCATTTACGCCGGTATCCGCATGCGTTTTCCGGCGGGCAGCGGCAACGCATCTGCATCGCCCGCGCGCTGGCGCTGAAGCCGGAGCTGATCCTCTGTGATGAGCCGACATCGGCGCTCGACGTCTCGGTTCAGGCGCAGGTTCTGGATCTTCTGCGAGAGGTCAAAGAGGATTACGGCCTGAGTTATCTCTTCATCAGCCACGACCTCGCCGTCGTCGCCGAACTCTCCGACCGGGTCGCCGTGATGCGCCGTGGCCGCATCATCGAGGAAGGTCCTGTCGAGGACCTGTTCTCCAACCCGCTTCACCCTTACACCAAAGCCCTGATCGCCGCCTCGCCCGAACCCGACATGTCCCGTCCGCTCGACCTGACGGCAGTCGCGCAGGGCGCTGGTGAGCCGGACAGCTGGCCGGAGCCGTTCGGCTACGCCGCGGGCGACGCGCCGGGCATGGTGGAAATCAATCATGGTCACTTTGTGAGGTGCGCAGCATGACGCTCATCGCCAGTTTTCCGACCCGCGCCGCCGCGCTGCTAGGTGCGGCCGCCATTTTCGCGCTGTCGCCGGGAGCGTTAGCGAACGATATGCAGGAGACCCCGGTTCTGATGCACCCGGTCGGCGAGGGCCAGATGCCGCCGGTCGCCGAGCGCGCGCCGTCAGAGCCGCTGATTGTCGATATCGAGGGCAAGGGCCGCCGGCTGGGACAGCATGGCGGCACGATCCGCACCATGGTCGGCCGAGCCAAAGACGTGCGCATGATGGTGGTCTACGGCTATGCGCGTCTGGTCGGCTATGACGAGTCCTATGACATCGTGCCGGACATTTTGAGCGACGTGGAGATCGAGGACGGCCGGACCTTCACCCTGCATCTGCGCGCTGGCCACAAATGGTCCGACGGCCAACCGTTCACCACCGAGGATTTCCGCTATTGGTGGGAGGATGTCGCGAACAACGCCGATCTGAACCCCGGCGGCGCGCCCCCGCTGATGATGGTCGGCGGCGAGCCTCCGATCGTGACGGTGATCGACGAGACGACGATCCGGTTTGAATGGAAGGCGCCCAATCCGCGCTTTCTGCCGGCGCTGGCGCAGGCCCGACCGCCCTTCATCTATCGCCCCTCCCATATTCTGAAGGACTATCACGAGAAATACGGCGACGCTGACGCGATTGCGAAAATGGTCGAGGAGACCAAGGTTCGCGGCTGGGCGCAGCTGCATAACCGCATCGACAACATGTACAAGTTCGACAATCCGGATTTGCCGACGCTGCAGCCGTGGATCAACACCTCTCCCAAAGGGTCGCAGCGCTACATTATGCGGCGCAATCCCTATTACCATCGCTTTGACAAGGACGGCCGCCAGTTGCCCTATGTCGACGTGGTGGAGATGACGGTCGCTGCGGGCGGTCTGATCCCGGCCAAGGTGAATGTCGGCGAGTCCGACCTGCAGGCGCGGGGCCTGTCATTCGCCGACGCGCCGGTGCTGAAGAAGGGCGAGGAGGATGGCGGTTATGTCACGCATCTCTGGAAGAGCGGCGTGGCCTCGGAAATCGCCCTGTTCCCAAATCTGACCTATGACGACCTGACGTGGCGGGAGGTGTTTCGCGACGTGCGCTTTCGCCGCGCGCTGAGCCTGGCGATCGACCGGGCGATCATCAACAAGTCGCTGTTCTTCGGTCTCGCCGAGCCGGTGGGCAACTCGGCTCTGCCGGAAAGCCCGCTCTATGACGTTGAGCAAGCCTCCGCCTGGGCGCGGTTCGACCCGACCGAGGCGAACCGGCTGCTGGATGAGATGGGGCTGGACAAACGCTCCGGCGACGGCACGCGGCAACTGCCCGACGGTCGCCCCGTGGAGATCGTGGTCGAGACCGCGGGCGAGCGACCCAGCGAAGCGGATGCGCTGGAGTTGGTGGCGGAGACATGGCGCGATATCGGCGTGAAGCTGATCTATCGCCCGCTGGATCGCGACATTCTGCGCAACCGCGCCTATGCGGGCCAATCGATGATGCCGGTCTGGTTCGGCTGGAACAATGGGGTGCCGACGCCCTCGGCCTCGCCGCAGGAACTGGCGCCGGTAGATCAGGCGAATTTCTCCTGGCCGCGCTGGGGCCAGTATTTCCAGACCGGCGGCGGATCCGGCGAGGCGCCGGACTTGCCCGAAGCGGAACGCCTGCTGACGCTTTACGACGCTTGGAGCGCCGCCACCTCGGATGAGGAGCGCGCCAAAATCTGGAAAGAAATGCTGGCGATCCACGCGGACCAGGTGTTCGTGATCGGTTTGGTGAATCACGCGCCGCAGCCGGTGGTGGCGTCCAAGAACATACGCAACGTGCCGGACAAGGGCTTGTTCGCGTGGGATCCGGGCGCGCATTTCGGCGTGCATCGGATGGATGAGTTCTTCTTCGTCAAATAGGGAACGGCGAGACAGGTGATACGTGTGGACGCGCATAACAGGAGCGGACGCGGGGGACGGGCGGCATGATCCGCTTCCTGTTCCGGCGCCTGTTGACCATGGCGGGCACGCTGCTGGTCGTCTCGGCGCTGGTGTTCCTGATCATCAACCTGCCGCCGGGCGACTTCCTGTCGAACTGGATTGACGAGCTTCGAGCCACTGGGCAGGAGGCCTCGATCGCCAAGGCGGAGTTCTTGCAAAAAACCTATGCGCTCGACCGCCCGCTCATCGAACAATACGTCATCTGGATCGGTTTCTGGCCGGGACCAGAGGGGTTCAACGGTCTGTTGCAGGGCAATTGGGGGTGGTCGTTCGAGTTCGACCGGCCGGTCGACGAGGTGGTGGGAGAGACGCTGTGGCTGACCATCGTGGTCAATCTGGGCGCCGTGCTGTTCATCTATCTGACCGCGTTGCCGCTGGGCGCCATCGCCGCGGTCAAGGCCAACACCTGGATCGACTATCTCGCGGCCTTTGTCGGCTATATCGGTCTGGCGACGCCCAACTTCCTGCTGGCGCTGGCGCTGTTGTTTTACGGCAATCGGTATCTCGGCCTGCCGATCGGCGGGTTGATGGCCCCTGAGTTCGAGGGCCAGCCGATGAGCGGCGAGAAGGCGTGGTCGGTGTTCTTGCACCTGATCGTGCCAGTGATCGTGATCGGCACCTCCGGCGCCGCGGCGATGGTGCGGCGGCTGCGGGCCAATCTGCTGGATGAGTTGTCCAAGCCCTACGTGATCACCGCGCAGGCCAAGGGCGTGCCGCATACCCGCCGGGTGATCCGCTACCCGCTGCGCATGGCGCTGAACCCGTTCGTCGCGGATATTGGCAATTTGCTGCCCTCGCTGGTGTCCGGCTCGGTGCTGGTCTCGGTGGTGATGAGCTTGCCGACCATCGGGCCGATTCTGCTGGGCGCGCTGCGCAGCCAGGACATCTATCTCTCCGGCTTCATCCTGATGTTCGTCTCCGCGTTGACGCTGGTGGGTATGCTAATCTCCGACATCCTTCTCGCCGTGCTGGATCCGCGCATCCGGTTCAGCTCTCGCAAGCGAAACTGAGGGGAGGCGGGGATGCAGGATCGCGAGGACGCCGAATATCACTACGTCTCGCCCGAGGCCTATGACGCCGACGCGGATGTACAGGCGCTGGACCGTGCCGATCTGGACGCCCCGACCTGGGTGCTGATCTGGCGGCGGTTCATCCGTCACAAGCTGGCGGTGATCTCAGGCATCTATATCGTCGCGATCTATCTGGCGCTGCCGTTCATCGACTTCATCGCGCCCTATGCGCCAGCGCAGCGCGACGCCGATTTCATCTACGCCCCGCCGCAAGCGGTGGATTTCTTCGTCGATGGGCATTTCGCGGTCACTTATCCGATTGAGTCGACCATCGATCTGGAGACCTTTCAGGCGAAGTTCGAAACCAATTACGAAAAGCCGCAGCCGATCCCGTTCTTCGCGTCCTGTGGGCCGAAATACATGTTTTTCGGCGTGATCGAGAGCGACAACCGGCTGTTCTGTCCGCCGGAGGGCGGCACGCTGCACCTGTTGGGGGCCGACCGGCTGGGCCGGGATGTGCATAGCCGCATCATGCATGGCGCGCGGCTGAGCCTGACCGTCGGGCTGATCGGCATCGTCATCTCCTTCACCATTGGCATGGTGCTGGGCGGCATGGCGGGCTATTTCGGCGGCATCGTCGACAGTATGGTGATGCGCGCGATCGAGATCGTGCGCAGCCTCCCGGAACTGCCGCTCTGGCTGGCGCTGTCGGCGGCGATCCCTGCGAACTGGGGGCCGGTCGCCGTCTTCTTCATGATTTCCATCATCCTCGGCTTGCTGGACTGGCCAGGTCTGGCGCGCGCGGTGCGAAGCAAGTTCCTCGCGCTTCGGGAAGAGGATTACGTGAAGGCGGCTGAACTGATGGGCGCCTCGCCGGGCCGGATTATTGGCGCGCATATGATGCCGAATTTCATGAGCCATCTGGTGGCCTCGGCCACGCTGTCGATCCCCGGCATGATCCTGGGCGAGACGGCGCTCTCCTTCCTCGGGCTTGGCCTGCGCCCGCCTGCGGTCAGCTGGGGGCTGATGCTGAACGACGCGCTGAACCTGACCGCTGTAACGATCTATCCCTGGATCACCCTGCCGCTGTTGCCGGTGATCATGGTGGTGCTGGCGTTCAACTTCCTGGGCGACGGTCTGCGCGACGCGATGGACCCCTACTCCTGAGCAGTTCGCAACTTGGCGATTTCTTCGGCGATGATCTCAGCGGCGCGCGCGGCGCCCCGAGGCGAGATCGGCGCGGCTGGTCCTGCGGCGATGGCGGTCTCCACGGCTGACGCCAGCGTCACTGGCGTCGCCTCGGTCTCGCGGAGTAATGTGAAGGTCCGTCGGCGCGCGAGGCGTTCCGCCCGGATCGTCTGCTCGCGTTCGCCCGCTTGCTCCATTGGGACGAGCACAGCCGGAACGCCCGACTGGCGCAGGTCGAGCGTGGTGTTATATCCGCAGAGACTGACAGAGCAGGCCGCGCGCTGCAGAATCTCGCGATAGTCGGGCCGGGCGGGCTCGATCACGACATCGCCCTCCGCCTCCTGCTTCAGCGTCGCAGCGGCGGCATCCGCATCCGTGCCGCCGACCAGCAGACGCCAGCGCCGATCGGAAAGCGCCGCCGCTTTGACCGCCACGAAGAGGAGGCGACGTCCAACGACGCCGCCGCCGACGGAGACCAGCACCTCGCCCGCGCCGGGGCCGTCTGGCGCGGATTCGGGAAGGGGGTCGGCGATGTAACCCGTGTGGCGCATCATGGGGCGGATCGCCCCTGTCACCGGCCACGCGGCCTCAAACATGCCGTCCGCGGCGTCTCCATGGACCAGAACCGCGTCATAGAATCGTGTCAGCCGCGCCTCGGCTTCCTCCGCCCGGCCGGGCGATTTCGGCGGCTCCGGCACGTCGCGCACAGAGGCGAGGATCACCGGGCGAGGCTTGGCGGCGTGCGCATGGCGAAGCAGGGCCTCGAACTCCGTCGCCAGCATGCGGCGGCCAAAGGGAAAGAGTTCAGTGACGACCGCGTCTGGTTGAAACCGGTCGAACGCGGCGAGGACGGCGCTGCGCCGATCCTTCAATTGGGCGTCTGACATCGGCGCGCCGCTGGCGTCAAGCAGGATCTTGTAGTTCAGCCCGTCGGATGCGACCGGGGCGATTTGCAGAACCTCCAGCCCCGCGAGATCCAGATGCGGAATCGGACGGCCGCCATTGATGAGCAGCGCGTGGCCGCCCGCCGCTTTGATCCCCCGCGCCAGCGCCGCCGCCCGGACCAGATGGCCCGACCCCATCAAATGCGTCGAGAGGATCAGCGCCCTCATGCGGCGCGCTCGACAAGCGGCAGAATTTCGCCCGGACTATGGGGCGCGCCGCCGGCGTCGAGCAGGATCGGGCAAAGCTTGGCTTTCTTGATCTTGAACGGCTCCGGGCGGTCGAAATTCCAGCCCCAGGCTTTCGCCAGGATCACCCGGATCAGGCCGCGATGGACCACCAGCACGGTGGGCCGTCCGTCGGCGGCGATCTCCGTCAGCGCCGGCGCCAGGCGATCCCAGGCGTCCTGCGGGCTTTCCCCGCCCGGGGGGCGGCAATTCCAGCCCCAATCCTCCACATGGCGAAAGCCGCTATCCGGGTTCGCCAGCAGATCCTCGCCGCGCTTGCCTTCCCACTCGCCCCATTCCAGCTCGATCAGACGGGCGTCCGTCGGCGGCGGCGCGCCGGTCAACGCCTCGGCGGTCTGAGCCGCGCGGATCAGCGGGCTGGCGATGACCCTCGCGGCGTCCCAGGGCGCCGGCAGGGCGAGGCCCGCCAGTTCGACCAGAGAGCTTTCCGCCAGCGGCCGGTCGACGCGGCCCTGCATGCGATGCTCCAGATTCCAGTCGGTGGGAAAATGGCGCAGCAACGCGACGGGGGTTCCGCCTTGGGGCGCATCCGGGGTCACCATGGCGCGATCTCCTCCAATATCTTTGTCAAACGTCGTGAGGCGGCCTCGACGCCATGCCGGTCGAGCACATAGCGCCGCGCGTCTTCGCCCGCCGCCTGTAGCGCGGCGGAGTCCCGCGCCAGATCTTCGATGGCTGCGGCGAACGCTTTGGGATCGTTCGGCGGTGTCAGGCGACCAGAGGGCCCGACCACGTCCATCACGCCCTCACGCTTTTCGGCCACGACCGGACGGCCCGCGGCCTCGGCTTCGAGGTAAGCAATGCCGAAGGCCTCGCCCACGCCCGGCCATGCAAAAATATGGGCGTCGTCCAGCGCCACGCGCACGTCGTTCCGGTCGTCCAACTGGCCTGCATAGCTGACCCGGTCGCCGAAGGGCGCAAAGGCGGCTTCGACGGCGCTCCGCGCGTCGCCGTCGCCAACCACGTTCAGGCGCCACTTGCGCTCCAGATGCGGCAGCGCAGCCGCCAGCGCATGGTAGGAGGCGAGCTTGTCGCCCTCGCGCATCATCGCCACCGTGACCAATCGCAGCGGATCGGCGGGCGGCATCGGCTTCGGCGCCTCGCCCGGCGCCACGAAGGGCGGCGCATGGTAAAGCCGCTGGCCTGCGCGCGCCTCCGCCTCCAGCGCGGGCAGATCGCGCGCGCTCAGCCACAACACGCCCTGCGCCCGGTCGATGGCGGCGTCGGACGCGGCGGCGAACATCGCCCATGGACCCCGACGCCGCGCGGGCGCGCGGGAGGCCTCCGCGATCACGTATGGGACGTCGAAGACCTCCGCGAGGGTTGGTCCGATCAGGTCCGGCGCCTTGTAATAGCAATGATAGGTGAAGATCAGGCCGGGCGGCGCGGCGCGATGGGCCTCGATCAGGCGTGTGGTCTCCGCTTCCGCCGCGGCGAAGATCACCGCTTGCCGGGCGGCGTCGCCCTTGATGTCGATGGTTCGGAGCCGAGAGACCTGCACCGGTTCGCGCCCCGCCCGGTCCAGCGCGCGAGAGAAGACCCGCGCCAGCCTCCGGTCGCCCGACGGCGTGGGATGATCCGGCGGCTTCATCGGCGTCAGATAAGCAGTCCAGCGGCCAGACAATTCGGGAAGCGGGATCTGGCGTTCAGCCATCGCCGCCTCCCGTCTCGCCCAATCCCGCGCGCAGTCGGGCCTCCAAGAGGTCGATGCCCGCGTCGACGCCGAATTCCGCATTCAGGCGGGCGAAGGCCGACCGGGCCATGACGGCGGATTTGGCCGGGTCGTCCAGCATCTCGACGAGGACCGCGCTCAGCGCGTCCGGATCGCCCGGGGGCGCAAGACGTCCGTCCACGCCGTCGCGAATGAATTCGGGGATGGCGGAAACGGCGGTGGAGAGGATCGGAAGTTGCTGGCTCGCCGCCTCCATCAGCACATTCGGCAACCCGTCGCGGTCGCCGGACTCCGCGATCACCGAGGGCAGAACGAAGAGGTCGGCTTGGCGCATCGCCCCGATAACTTCCTCTCGATCTCGCTTGCCGCGCCACTCGATCCGCGCGCTCAGGCCCAGCTCATCCGCGCGCGCCGTCACCTGATCGCTCAACTCGCCGCCGCCCACATGCACAAACCGCCAGTCGAGGCGGTCCGGCAGCTTGCTGAGCGCGGCCAACAGATCATCATAGCCCTTTTTCGCGACCAGTCTGCCGACCGAAAGGATGATGACCGGACCAGAGCGCGCGCCGCGCTCTGGCGGGGCGGGAAAGCGCGTCAGGTCGAGACCATGATACGCAAGGTCGATCTTGGCCGGATCATCCGAAAGGTCCCGCAGATGCGCGGCGCCATAGGCGGTGCAGGTCGCGCCGAACGCGCAATCGGCGATCTTTTCGCGAATCTCCCAATCCGGCGAGGTCCAGATGTCCTTTGCATGGGCCGAGAACCCCCAGCTCAGCCCCCGGATGATCGCCGCATAGCGGGCGACGGAGGCGGGCGTGTGGAGGAAATGGACATAGAGGAACCGGGTCTCCGCCGGCAGCTCCCGCGCCAACACGGCCGCCTGTCCGAACCGGCGGATGCGATTGGGCGTCGGATCGCGCCGCAGATCGCTGAGCCAGATCCGCAACGCGGCGCCGAAACCGGGGCGCCGCAGGCTGGAGGTCAGGCCGCGCAGCACACGCAGGGGCGCGGTCCAGAGATATTCCGGCAAATAGCGGCGGCGGGCTGAGATTTCCTCATGGATTGGATGGAATTTCGGGTCATAGGGCGCGCGCAGCGACCAGATGTCGAAGTTTAGCCCGCGCTTTTCAAGTTCGGCGAATTCCTGAGCGATGAAGGTCTCCGAGAGGCGCGGATAGCCTTTCACCACGACGGCGAGGGACGGCGCCGGGTCCGAATGCTCGATCACATTCTCGATCATCCTCGCGGTCCGATCGGCGCCTAGCCGCGCGCGGCGGCGTGGAACCGGGCGGAGGCGCGACCGACGATGGTCTCCAGACCGCTCAGCAGTCCCGCCACGCCCATGGCGGACGGGGGTTTCTGGGTCGCGAGGCCGCGGATCGCCTGCGCCATCACCTCCGGCGACTCGCCGTCGCGCGGGCGGTGGAGCATGCGCACCAGTCCCAGCCTCTCGGCCGCTTCGGCGCGGATCAGTTGCTCGCGGCGCGGCGCCACGCGCGGTGCGATCACCGCAGGCTTGTCCATCGACAGGACCTCGCAGAACGTGTTGTAGCCGCCCATCGCCACTGCTCCCACCGACTCGGCGAGCAGACGTTCTATCCGCGAATCGAAGCTGGCGGTCGTCACCCGACCCTGCAAGGCCTCGCCTCGGCGTTCGAATTCGGCGCGCGTCTCGGCCGCCATGAACGGCCCATAGACGATCACCGCATGCAGCGGAATCCCGGCGTCATGCTCATAGGCCGACAGCACCCAGTCGATCAGCGCGGCGCCGTCGCCGCCGCCGCCGGTTGTGACCAGCACATAGGGCTCCTGCGGCGGGGTGAGGCCGATTTCCGGCGAATGATCGGGCGCTTCGCGGCGGAGATAACCGGTGTAATTCACGCTCTCCAGCACGGATTGCGGGGCGCCCAGACCGACAAGCGGCTCGCAGATCTGCGGCAGGCCATAGATCCAGATCTCGTCATAATACTGCTCGATCGTCCGCATCGCGCCTTTGCGGGTCCATTCGGCGGCCAGCGCCTCCGGCTCGTCCAGGACGTCGCGCAGGCCCAGAACCAGCGTCGCGCCGCGGCGGCGGGCGGCCTCCAGCGTCGGGTGCATCTCTCCGCGAAAACCGGCGGCCTCCTTGTCGACGATCAGCAGGTCGGGCTGGAAGGCGGCGTCGGCGGAGGCGATCAGCGCGGCGCGCAGGCTCACGGTCTCTTCGATGTGGATGCCCAAATTGTGCGAGGCGTATTCGCCGTTGGGCAGTTTCACCACGCCCGGCAGGCGGACATGATCCACATGGCTGGCGAAATCGAACCGCCCGGCGACTGGCGATCCGGTGAGGATCAGCACCGACAGTTCGGGATCGTCGGCGGCCAGCGCCTGCGCGATCGTCCGGCAACGCCGCAGGTGGCCCAGACCGAACGTGTCATGGCTATAGAGCATCACCCGGCGGCGCGCGCCGGTCCATGTCTCGCCTCTTTGCAGCGCATTTCTCATCAGGTCGCCGGCGTCCATCGTCTGCATTGCGTTGCGGCGCGTTGGGAACGCCGGGCGCTCCCACGGGATTGCGCCCATGGGTAACGCCGCCTGCATTGAGGGATAGCGGTCCTCGCCGAGTTTTTCCAGAGAGATAGCGGCGCGCTCGCGCCCCATTTGTGGCGGCATAGGCACGCATTGGCTCAGGAGAGAAAAATTCTCTCCGGTCGTCTGGATTTCTGTTGCATCGCAGTATAGCAACCGTGGCGAAACCCCGGAGCTCCAATGCAAATCTACCTTCCCATCGCCGAAGTGTCGGTCAACGCCTTCATCCTTTTGGGGCTTGGCGGCGGGGTGGGCATGTTGTCCGGCATGTTCGGGGTCGGCGGCGGTTTTTTGATGACGCCCTTGCTGATTTTCATCGGCATCTCGCCCGCCGTCGCGGTCGCCACCGAAGCCAATCAGATCGTCGCCTCGTCGTTTTCCGGCGTATTGGCGCATTGGCGGCGAAAAACCGTCGATTTCAAGATGGGGCTGGTGCTGCTGGCGGGTGGCGTGGTCGGATCCGTAGTCGGCGTTCAGTTGTTCGCGTTCCTGCGCTCGATTGGTCAGGTCGAGCTGCTGGTGTCGGTCTGTTACGTCGTCTTTCTGGGCGCGGTCGGCGCATTAATGTTCATCGAGAGCGTGAACGCGATGCGCAAGACCAAGCGCGGCGCGAAACCCGCGGCGCGGCATGGACATAACTGGATTCACGGCCTGCCGCTGAAGATGCGGTTCCGGCAATCCAAGCTTTATATCTCGGCGATTCCACCGTTTGTGATCGGTATCGCCGTCGGTTTGCTGGCCGCGATCATGGGCGTGGGCGGCGGGTTCATCATGGTCCCGGCTATGATCTACCTTTTGGGCATGCCGACGAATGTCGTCGTCGGCACCTCGTTGTTTCAGATCATGTTCGTCACCGGACTGACCACCCTGCTGCACGCCACGACCAACCACACGGTGGACGCGGTGCTCGCCCTGCTGCTGCTGGTCGGAGGCGTCGTCGGCGCCCAGATCGGCGTGCGGATCGGCGCGAAGCTGAAAGCCGAACAGATGCGGGTGCTGCTGGCCGGGCTGGTGCTGATTGTTTGCGGCAAGCTGGCCTTCGATCTGGTGGTGGAGCCGGAAGAGTTGTTCTCGATCGCGCAGGGCGGACATTGACCGCGCGTCTCGTCATAACCCTGATCGCCGCCTGTGCGGTCGCCGCCGCCTTTTGGGCGGGCGGGTCGTCGGCGCAGAGCCCGGCTGCGCCCTATCTGGATCCGGAGAGAGAGCGCATCGTTTCTGGTCTCAGCCAGACCGATGTCGCGATCACGGCCACGTTCGAAGGCTCGAAAATCTTCGTCTACGGCGCGATCGAGCGCGACTGGTTCCCCCAGCCGGGCGAACCGGCGGCCGACGTCATCATCTCGGTCACCGGCCCGTCGGCGCCGGTCACAGTGCGCAAGAAAGAGCGGATCGGCGTGGTCTGGGCCAACGCCGAGTCGCTGGTGATTTCTTCCGCGCCGTCATTCTACGCCGTCGCGGCGACCGGAGAGTTGCCGGATATCTTGCGCCCCGAGGATGACGCAAAACACCGGATCGGCATCGACAAGGCGGTGTTCATCGCTGGGCTGGCCGGGTTCAACAAGGTGGATGTCGACGCGTTTAGGCGGGCGGTGATCCGTCTGCGGGAGAAATCCGGGCTCTACGACGAATCCGCCGGCAAGGTGCGGCTGAGAGGGCCGACCCTGTTCGAGACTTCCATCGAATTGCCTTCGAATATCGTTGAGGGCGACTATTCCGCCCGCGTGTTCCTGTTGCGCGACGGACGGGTGCGCGACGAGTATTCCACCGTGATCGCGGTGCGGAAGACCGGGCTGGAGCGTCTGATTTACTCCTCTGCGCAGGACGTGCCGCTGATCTACGGGCTGGTCTCCATCCTGGTGGCGCTGATCGCGGGCTGGGGCGCATCCGAGATCTTCAGGCAATTGCGCCGCTGACAACCTTGTGAACGCGGTTCGATTTCAAAGGGGTTCGCGGCGCGCTGGTCCGCGCGGGACCTTGACCCGCCACCGGCCCGGGCGTAACACGGACGGCGTGGCGATTTGTCGACCGGATTGCGGGCCACGTAAAATAAACCGCTAAAGAGGCCGGAGGCTCACACAGCCCCGATCCGCCCAAGGTCGGGGCTTTTCTGTGTCTAGGGAGCGGGGCCAGGACCCCGGCGATGGCATGACGGATATCAGCAAGAGACGACCCCGCACGCGGCTGGTGCATGGCGGGTCCCGCCGCAGCCAGTATGGCGAACTGTCCGAGGCGATGTATCTGACCCAAGGGTTCAAATACCCGGATGCGGAGACGGCCGAGGCGCGGTTCAACGGCGAGTTTGAAACCGAGGGGTTCATCTACGCCCGGTACGGCAATCCCACGGTTAAGATGTTCGAAGACCGGATCGCCATGCTGGAAGGCGCGGAGGACGCTTTCGCCACCGCCTCGGGCATGGCGGCGGTCAACGGGGCGCTCTTTTGCCAGCTGTCGGCGGGCGATCACGTGGTCTCCGCTCGCGCATTGTTCGGGTCCTGCCTGTTCATCGTCGAGACGCTGCTGCCGAAATTCGGGGTCGAGGTGACGTTCGTCGACGGGGCCGATCTGGACCAATGGCGCGCGGCGATGCGGCCTAACACCAAGCTGGCCTTCCTTGAGACGCCCTCGAACCCCACGCTGGAGATCATCGATCTCGAGGCCGTGGCCGGGATCGTTCATCAGGGCGGCGCGCGGCTGGTGGTCGACAATGTCTTCGCGACGCCGGTGTTCCAGCGCCCGCTGGCGCTGGGGGCGGATATCGTCGTCTATTCCGCCACCAAGCATATCGACGGGCAGGGGCGCTGCCTGGGAGGCGTCGTGCTGGGGACGGAGAGCTTCATCCGGGACGAGTTCGAGCCCTATCTGAAGCATACCGGCGGCGCGCTCAGCCCGTTCAATGCGTGGGTGATGCTGAAGGGCCTGGAGACGCTGGACCTGAGATGCCGCGCGCAGGCCCAGAGCGCCGCGACGCTGGCGGATGTGATCGCCGAGCATCCGCTGGTGAACCGCACGCTCTATCCGGGGCGTGAGGATCATCCCCAGCGCGCTCTGGCGAAAAAGCAGATGGAGCTGGGCGGCACGGTCATCGCCTTTGAGATCGAGGGCGGGCAGGAGGCCGCGTTCAAGTTCCAGAACGCGCTGGAGATCGTCTGCATCTCGAACAATCTGGGCGACGCCAAGAGCATCGTCACCCATCCCACGACCACGACCCATCAGCGCCTGACCGAAGAGCAGCGGATAGAGCTGGGCATCAGCCCGGGGCTGGTGCGCCTTTCGGTTGGTCTGGAGGATCCCGACGATCTCGCCGAGGACATCGTCAACGCCCTGAATGCAACTAAAGGTTGAAATTTAGATCGCTCTTAAGCTTAATGAACGCAGGCCTGTCGATTCGGGCCTGCGCGTCGCGGTTGGGCCAATGCGCACGAAAAAGTGCGACGCGGTTGATCCAAAATCGACCGGCGCGCGCATAAATGAGTGGGGCATAAATGAGTGGGGATCGTTAAAAATCTCCGCAAGTCCTGCGCAGGCGGTAAGACCTTGGTGACTTATCACTGTGTAATCGGAGACCAACGGCTCGTTCCGGCGGGCGCCACACTAGCGAAGGGGACTCTCAATGAACGTCCACGACTCCGAATTCGTCGCCGACCTTGAGGCCGAGGCCGTCATTCGCCCCTCGCGAGAGGAGGCCGAGGCCGCCGTGCGAACACTGTTGCGCTGGGCGGGCGACAACCCGGACCGCGAAGGCCTGCTGGACACGCCGTCTCGCGTCGTCCGCGCCTATGAAGAGTGGTTCAAGGGCTACGACATGGACCCGGTCGCCGACCTGCAGCGCACCTTTGAAGAGGTGGCGGGTTATGACGAGATGGTCGTACTGCGCGACATCCGGTTCGAAAGCTATTGCGAGCACCACATGGCGCCGATCATCGGTCGGGCGCATGTTGGATACATCCCCACAGACCGCGTCGTCGGCATCTCCAAGCTCGCGCGCACGGTGGAGAATTTCGCCAAGCGCCTGCAGGTGCAGGAAAAGATGACCGCGCAAATCGCCGGCGCCATTCAGAACGTGCTGCAGCCGGTGGGCGTCGCTGTGGTCGTCGAGGCGGAGCATCAGTGCATGACCACGCGCGGCATCCATAAACATGGCGTTTCGATGGTCACATCGACCATGCTGGGCCAGTTCCGCGACGATCCCAAGACCCGGAAGGAGTTCATGGGCATCATCGGCAATCCGGTGAATCGCGGCAGTTAAACCAACGAGTTTACTTTTTGAGGCGATCGGATGGGCCTTCGGGCCCGTTTTTTTTTGATTCAGGACATGGCGCCGGTGGCGCGCGCGCCTGATCCTTCCAGCCATGGAAAAGGATCGGTCCGACAGTCCGCCCAGATTGAAGCGCCATTTGGGCGTCGGCCTGATGGCGCTTTATGGCGTGGGCGTGATGATCGGCGCCGGCATTTATGTGCTCGTGGGCGCGGTTGCGGGCGAGGCCGGGCCTTATGCGCCGTTCACCTTTGTTCTGGCCGGCCTGATCGCGGCGATCTCCGCAGCCTCCTTCGCAGAGCTTTCGGCCAGAATTCCCGAAAGCGCGGGCGAGGCGGCTTATATGCGGGAGGCCTTCGGCGCTTCGTGGCTCGCCAATGGCGTGGGGCTGGCGGTGGCCGCCGTCGGCATTGTCTCCGCCGCCGCGGTGCTGAAAGGCGGCGTGGGCTATCTGCTTGGGCTGGTCGATGCGCCGCGCGAGGCGCTTGAGATCGGCATCGGTCTGCTGCTCGGCGCCGCCGCCGCCTGGGGCGTGGTCGAGTCGCTGTCCATCGCCGCAATTTTCACATTGGTGGAGATCGTCGGCCTGCTGGTGGTCAGCGGCGCCGGGTTGGCGGGCGACTGGGCGTTGCCGGTGCAGGAGCTGGTCCCCGGCCTCGGCGCCGCGCCGTTCGAGGCCGCGGGAATCGTCGGCGCGCTGATGCTGGCTTTCTTCGCCTTCATCGGCTTCGAGGACATGGTCAACATGGCGGAGGAGACCCGCGAGCCGCACAAGACCATGCCGCGCGCGATCCTGCTGGCCATGGCGGTCACCGCGGCGCTCTATGCGATGGTCAGTGCGGCCACTGTGCTCTCCGTGGGGCCGGAGCGCCTGGCCGCCAGCGACCGACCGCTGGCGATGGTGTTCGAGGCCGCCACAGGGCGCTCTCCGGCGTTCATAGGCGCGATCGCGGTCGCGGCGACACTCAATGGCGTGTTGGCGCAGATCATCATGGCGGCGCGGGTGCTCTATGGCTTGGGCGCGCGCAGCGCAGCCTTCGCCTGGGCGCGCGCGCTGCATCCGGTTCGGAGGACGCCAACGCGGGCGACCGCGCTGGCCACGATCTGTGTGATCGGCCTCGCCCTGGCCGCGCCTCTGGCGGTTCTGGCGGAGGCGACCTCGGCGATATTGCTGGTGATCTTCACAATGGTGAATGCCGCGCTTGTCGCGCTGAAGCTGCGGGGTCCGCCGCCAAAGGGCGCGCCGGATCTGCCGATTCTCTCGCCGATCTTCGCTGCGCTGTCGTCGGCCGGTTTGCTGATCGCGTCGATTTCACTCGGCTGAATGCTTGACACAGGCGGCCTCCTCGCCAAAGGCTCCGCCTATGCTCGACGCGCGCCCGGTCTTTTACGTAATCGGTCTGATGATCGCCGCTTTGGGGGCGTTCATGATGGCGCCTGCGCTGGCCGACTTTCTGCTCGACGACCCGCATTGGCGCGTCTACGCGTTTTCCGGCGCTTTCACCATGGTGATCGGGTTCTCGACCTCGATCGCCTGCCATATGGGCCGCAAAGAGGGGCTGACGATCCAGCAGACCTTTCTGCTGACCACCGGGGCCTGGGTCGCGCTGCCGGTTTTTGGAGCGATTCCTTTTGTTCTTGGCGAGCCGAACGCCTCTTACGTGGATGCGTTCTTCGAGGCGATGTCGGGCCTGACCACGACCGGCTCAACGGTGTTCGCCGGGCTCGACGACCTGCCCGCCGCGGTCAAACTGTGGCGCGGCCTGCTGCAATGGTTTGGCGGCGTTGGGGTGATTGTGTTCGCCGTGGCTTTCCTGCCGATGATGCGCGTCGGCGGCATGCAGTATTTCCGCTCGGAAGGGTTCGACACGTTCGGCAAGATCCTGCCTCGCGCGGCGGAGATCGCCAACTCGATCTCGGCCATTTATGTGGGGCTGACCGCGCTCTGCCTGATGGGATACGCTGCGGCGGGCATGAATCTGTTCGACGCCGCCGTGCATGCCATGACCACCATCGCCACTGGCGGTTTCGCCAATTACGACGCGTCGTTCGGCAACTTCCCCCCGGCGGTCGAGTATGTCTCGGTCGTGTTCATGATCCTCGCCAGCCTGCCCTTCGTGCGTTACGTGCAGTTCGTCACCGGCTCGGCGCAGCCGCTCTTTCGCGACAGCCAGGTCCGCGCCTTCCTATTGATCGTGTTCACCGTGGTGGGGGTGCTGGCGGCGTATCGCGCCTTATCAACCGATCTGCCGTTCGAACCCGCGTTCCGCCGTGCGCTTTTTAACGGCGTCTCCATCCTGACCGGCACCGGATACGCCAGCGAGGACTACGGACGCTGGGGGTCCTTCGCCGTCACGATTTTCTTCGCCATCGGCCTGATCGGCGGTTGCGCCGGATCGACCTGTTGTTCGGTCAAGGTGTTCCGTGTGCAGGTGCTGGCGACGGCGGTCGCAACCCAGATCCGCCGACTGCATTCGCCGCATGGCGTGTTCCGGCTGACCTATGACCGGCGCCCGCTGAATGCGGAGATCTTGTCCTCGGTGATGAGCTTTTTCTATGTGTTCGCCGTCACGCTGGGATGCGTCGCGGTGCTTTTGACGATGGTCGGACTGGACGCGGTCACGGCGATCTCCGGCGCGGCGACGGCGCTGGCGAATGTCGGTCCGGGCCTTGGCGCGACGATCGGTCCCGCGGGCAATTTCGCCAGTTTGCCGGAAAGCGCAAAATGGATCCTCTCCGCCACCATGCTGCTGGGGCGATTGGAGTTGTTGAGCGTCTTTGTCCTCTTCAGCCGCTCGTTCTGGCGCCGGTGATCGTTATAGCGCCCAAGGGGATTGCGCGACGCCGAAGCGTTTCGACATGAAGTCAATGAAGGCGCGCACCTTCGGGGCCGGGTACTGGCCCGGCGGATAGACGGCGTAAATCCCCGCCGGTTCGCGTTTAATCTGCACCAGAATCTCCCGCAGGCTGCCGTCGCGCACTCCCTCGGCGCAAATGAAGGCGGGCTGCATCGCGATGCCCAGCCCCTCTTTCGCGGCCTGCATCAGCGCATCTCCATTGTTCGAGGTCAAACGTCCCCCGGCGCGGATCTGGCGCTCCTCGCCGCCCGGGCCGGTCAGACGCCAGTAATTGCCCCAGGACATGTTGGAGTAATGGAGCAGCACATGGGTCGAAAGCTGATCGATGGTGACCGGCTCGCCGTGCTTTTCCAGGTAATCGGGGCTGGCTACAAAGTGGATCGTCGACTCGCCCAACTTCTTGGCGATCAGGCTGGAATCGGGCAACTGCCCGATACGGATCGCCAGGTCGAAATTCTGCGAGACCAGATCGACGAACCGGTCATCCATCTCCAAGTGCACCGAGACATCCGGATAGGTCTTCAGAAACGCCGCCACCGCGCGGGAGACATGGTTGCGCCCGAAGCTCAGCGGCGCCGACACTCGCAGCCGTCCGCGCGGCGCGCCCTGCATTGTCGCGGCCATGGCGTCGGCCTCCTCCGCCTCCGCCAGCACGCGGCCCGCGCGATCGTAATATGCAAGGCCAATCTCGGTGGGGCTGACCCGGCGCGTGGTGCGGTTCAACAGGCGCGCGCCCAACCGGGCCTCCAGCGCCGAGACATGTTTTGAGATCGCCGATTTGGAGACCGAGAGCTGCCGCGCGGCTTCGGTGAAGCCGCCTGCGTCGACAACCTTGATGAAGGCTTCCATTTCGGTCAGGCGGTCCATGTCGTCCTCCGTTTCCTGATCATGGATAGTTTGAAAGATTAACGGAAATTGTCAATTGAAACGGAACGAGCGCCAAAGCCGTTGGTTGGCTTGCGCCGCGCACGGCTAGGGGCGATGATGCCCGTCCCGCGCCCCTATCTAAGGACCGTCCCGCTGATGCCGCCGATCTCCCGCCTGACGCGCGCCGCCGCGCTGTCGCTCGGTCTCGCGCCGACCGTCGCGCATTCTACGGATCTAACCATCGCGTCCTGGGGCGGGGACTATGCGGACGCGCAGAAAACGGCGTTCGTGGAGCCATGGATGGCGGCGCGCGGTAAGACCGCCAGCATGACGACCTTCGACGGCGCCGTCGCATCGCTGCGCCGCGAGGTGGAGCAGGGCACGATCCAGTGGGATGTCGTTGATCTGGAGCGGGCCGACGCCCGCATGCTTTGCGATCTCGGGCTGCTGGAGCCGATCGACCCCGCGACGCTGCCCGGCAGCCCGGATGGCGCGGCGGCGGCCGACGATTTCGTTCCCGGCGCGCTGGAGCCTTGCGCCATCGCCCACGCGGTCTGGTCCACCGTGATCGCCTATGATCGCGGTCTCTTTCCCGGCGGCGTGGCGGAGCTGGATCTGGAGCGCACTGCTCCAGCCGATCTTCGCGCGGCGCTGGGGCGGGAGATGGGCGTGGGTCTCTCGACCCTCTCCATCGTCGAGGTCTACGCGCTCGCCTCCGCCCATATTCAGGTGTCGGGCTCCCGCGCGCCGCAGACAATCGCCGATTTCTTCGATCTGGAGCGGTTTCCCGGACCGCGTGGGATGCGCCAGACGCCCGAGGGCAATCTGGAGCTGGCCCTGCTCGCCGACGGCGTCGCGCCGGGCGAGGTCTATGGGGCGCTCGCGACGGAGGAGGGGGTGCGCCGGGCCTTCGCCAAGCTCGATCAGATCCGCCCGCAGGTCGTCTGGTGGCGCGCCGGCGTGGAGCCGCCGTCGATGCTGGCCGAGAAACGTGTGGCGATGACGACCGCCTATCACCGGGGGCTGGCGCCGGACGCGCCGGTGGGCGTGATCCCGGAGGCGCGGATTTTGCGGTTCAACATGCTCGCCGCCCCGAAAGGCGCGCCAAACCGGCTGGCGGCGCTCGATTTTCTCGGCTTTGCGACTGGGGTTGAGCGGCAGGCGGCGCAGGTCCCGATCACCGGCTATGGACCGTCGCGCCGTTCCGCGGGGGCTCTGGCGGCGGAGGCGGGCGGCGCGCCGAATTCCCCGACCGCGCCCGCCGCGCTGGCGGGCGCGCTGAGCCACGATGTCGGATTCTGGACCGAAAATCGGGCCGCTCTCAATCAACGGTTTGGGGACTGGCTGTCGCGTTAAGTCTGACGAGACGGGCTAGAGACTGGTCCGGCAAACCGAGAACTGACGCTGGTAGGCTTCCGCCTGGCGGGCGACCTGCCGCGCGGCGCGCTGCACGCCGGTCTTGCCCTTATAGGAACCGCGCCGGTAGCCGGTGATGCCCTCATGATAGGCGAGGTAGTGGCTGTAGGCGTCGTTCATTGAGACGCCCGCGCGGGAATTGGTCTGCGCCATATACCAGCCGATGAAATCGATCGCGTCATCAAAATCATCCCGGTCGGCGCCCCTGCGCCCGGTCGCCTTCTGGTAATCGCCCCAGGTTCCGTCCAACGCCTGCGCGTAGCCGTATGCGGAGGAGACCCGCCCCCACGGCACCACCCAAAGCACATGTTTTTCAGGGGGTTCGGCGTCATGGATATAGCTGGACTCACGCCACATGATCGCCATCTTGATCGGGATCGGCGTCCCCCAGCGGCCCTCGGCGTCTTCGGCGGCGTCCAGCCAGCCGGATTTCTCGTCGAAAATTTCGCACAAATTGTTGGCCTGCCGCGGCGGCGCGTTCGACGCGCATGCGAAAAGCCCGGCCGTCAGCAGACCGCCGAAAACTGCTCTCTTCCAGATCGCGACGCGTTTCCGCCGCTGCGCTTTGCGCGCTTTCTTTCGCCTCATAGCTGGGCAGCATACCCAATTCAGGCGCGTCGATAAAGCACTGCGTTACAGCAACAGGGGAAGGGCGACCGGGATCGTGACAAGCGCGACGAGCGTCGAGATCACCACCAGCCCGGCGATGCGATCCGGCTCTGCATTATAGCGCGCGGCCAGCATGTAACTGGTGACCGCCACCGGCATGATCAGTTGCAGGATCAGCGCGCTGGTCGCGATCGGATCGAGGCCGAACATCCAGGCCGCGCCCGCGGCGCTGGCCGCGCAAATCAGCAGCCTGACGACCGAGACGAATGTCATCATCCTCGCATCGCTGACTGAAAGCTTGGCGATCGAGACGCCGAGCGTAATCAGCATCAGCGGGATCGCCATCTGCCCGGTCAGATCGATGGTGTTCGCGGCCCATTCCGGCAGGCGCCATCCCGCCAAAGCGAAGACCGAGCCCAGGATCGAGGCGTAGACGGTCGGCTGGCGAAACGCCGCTTTGGGCGTCGGATCGCCGGAAACCAGCCACAGCCCGGCCGTGAAGTTCAGCACGATCATCACCGCGAAGATGACCATCGCGTAGCCGAGGCCGGTCTCGCCAAACGCGAACAAGACGATCGGCAGGCCGATATTGCCGGTATTGCCGAAAATCGTCGGCGCCAGAAAGGCGCGCATGTTCAGACGCGCGAGGCGGATGAAGATATACGCCCCCGCCGCGACGGCGAGATAGGCCACCAGCGCGGCCAGCGCGATCTGACGAAACGCCGCCGGATCAATCTCGATCGTGGAGAGAACCGAAAAGATCAGGCAGGGCACCGCGACCTGCATGCTCATCAGCGTCACGAATTCCAGATCGAACACATATCCCCGGCGCTGCCAGATGAAGCCGCCAGCCGCCAGCAGGATGACCGGCGCGACGATCTGCAAGACTTGAATAAGCATGGCGGCCCTGAAGAAACGGGTGGAATGGCGGGCGCGAATTCAGCAACAGAGGCGCGCGCGCAGCAGCTTAGCGATGTTTCACAGGGGCGCTATCGTGAAATTCTGTCATCGGAGGATCTGGCGGAAATCAAGCGGCCGAAAAATGGGGCGACATTTGGGCGACACCTGCCGGGTGATCTGCGCCCAGCGGTTGCGGAACGGTTGTAGTTCAAGTTTTGGCGCCTACGTTTCACTCCCATACACGCTGTGAAAGTTTTAGACATCGTCGGCGCGGCGCCGGGGATGCTGTAGTGAGAGGCTGGGACGATGCTCAGCGCGAGCGCGAAATTTCAAATCGGTCAGGTGGTTAAGCACCGGATGTACCCGTTTCGCGGCGTGATCTTCGACATCGATCCGGTCTTCGCAAACGCGGACGAGTGGTGGGAATCGATTCCCGAAGAGGTGCGTCCGTCCAAGGACCAGCCCTTCTATCACCTCTATGCCGAGAACGAGACGAGCTATTACACGGCCTATGTCTCCGAGCAGAATCTGGTGCTGGACACATCCGGCGATCCGGTGGATCACCCGGATGTGCTTGAGAGCTTTGGCGAACTCGACGACGGGCATTATCAGGCGGAAACGCCGCTGCACTGACCCCGAATTCGGGCCGGTCGATTACAAAGCCGTCAAAGTACACTCACAAGTACCGTTCAGAGCATGTCGGCGCGTGCGGCCTTGCGCATAGCCATTGCACCGCCTGTTGACGGTCCTCTTAGGCGAATGTCTTTGGGTTTTGCGCGGTTGGGTGTCCGACGCCGCGATCGGGGTGGGGGCTGTGGGCCGCGGCGCCGGACCAGCGTTACTCGCTGCATCAGGGTTATCCGGGCCGATCAGGGCGGCGACAGGTCAAGAATTAGGCAGGTTTGAGGCAAGGGCGTTATTTGTCGCGACGCGAAACGGCGATGCGCGGGAAAAACCGGCCGATTTTACGAAATATCGTTCAAAGGCTTGCGCGAACGGGGCTTGGCGCGGCATGCTGGCCCCATGGATGGCGGCGATACCTCACATTTCGCCTCCGGGGGGCGCGCCGCTCCACCGGAGGTGCGCTTCGATCGGCGCGAACTCACATCGATTCTCTCAGTCTATGGGCGCATGGTCGCCGCAGGTGAATGGCGCGACTACGCCATCGACTATTTGCGCGACGTCGCCGTTTTCTCGGTGTTCCGGCGCGCGTCGGAGCGGCCGATGTACACGATCGAAAAGAATCCCCGGCTGGCCGCGCGGCAAGGCGCGTATTCGGTGATCGCCATGGACGGGCGCATTCTGAAGCGCGGTCGCGATCTGGCGCAGGTCCTGCGGGTGTTCGACAAAAAGATGATCCGTCTGGTCCCCTTGGAATAAGCCCGACAGAGAACGCTCTGCGGCGCGGCTATGTCAGCGCACGCCAAATGAACCAGGCCCCCCACAGCATCAGCAAGACGCCGAGCAGGCGGCCGACCCAGGCGCCGCGCGGGATAAGCTTCTCCACCGCCACGAGCGCCGCGAGTCCCGCCACCCACCACAGATTCATCACGCCGCCAAAGAACAGCAGAGCCATCAGAGCCCAGCAGCAGCCCAGGCAATAGGCGCCGTGCCGGGCGCCGACGGCGAAGGCGCCGCCGACAGTCTTTCGCCAATGCTGCGATAGGAAATGCGCCGGGCTCCGGCAGTGACGCAGGCAGGCCTGTTTCAGTGGGGTGAACTGGTAGAGGCCGGCGGCGAGCAACAGGGCGCCCGCCATCGTCAGGCTGGTCGCGTTCATCATCATTGGCGATAGCACGCCTGCCCGCTCGAACCCCCATTGCAGCGTCACCGCGAGAAGGGAGAACACCGCCCAGATCACGCCGTACCCTATGGTGAACGCGGATATGGCGGGCAGGCTGGAGTCTGTCACCGAGGCGCGTCGACGCTTGATCGCGGCGAATAGCAGGATCGTGGGCGACGCGCTCGGCAGCATCATCGCCAGCATCATCACCCACCACATGGCGAACATCAGCAACGCGTATTCGCCGGTCCAGAGCGCGGGCGCGGCCATCGACGCCGACATCCCACCCATGCCGGACATCTCCATGTCGCCCATGCCTGACATGGCCGCCGGACCGCCCGCCTTCGGCCCAAGCGCCATCTCGATCGACGACATCTCGATCGCGCTCATCTCCATGCCGGCGCCCTTCAGCACCCAGAACCAGGAGGCGACGATCACCAGCGCGAGCGCTGCCAGGGTGATCCAGCGATCCCGCTTTAGAGCCGTTTCGAGAGGGGAGGGATGTTGCATGTTCCGCGCCGTTTAAGATCAATGGGCGCGCACGGTAGCACATCGTCAAATGTCGATCACCGGCCGTGTATTTTGCCGCGCTTCGCCTTGCGCGCGGCCTTCGCCTTCTTGATCTTGGAGCGGGACAGCTTTCGCTTGGGATTGGGCCCCGATTTGCCGCGCCCCTGTCCGCCGGAGCGTGGGCCGCCCGACCGTCCGCGGCCGCTGATCTTGTCGTCCTCCAGCGCCAGCAATTCGAACAGCAATCCGCCTGTCAGCGGCGCGGCCTCGGTCAGGCGCACCGTCGCGCGCTGGCCAAGGCGCAGCACACGTCCGGTCTCCTCGCCGGTCAGCGTACGCGCCGCGTCGTCATAGCGAAAGTATTCGCGCCCGATGGTGGAGACCGGCACCAGCCCGTCCGCACCTGTTTCGTCAAGCTTTACGAATATGCCGAATCTCGCGACGCCCGCGATCTTGCCTTCGAACTCGGCGCCGATCTTATCCTCCATGAACGCCGCCAGATAGCGATCCGTCGTGTCGCGTTCGGCCTCCATGGCCCGGCGCTCGGTCATGGAGATATGCGCGGCCGTCTCTTGCAGCCCGTCCGCCTCGGCGATGTTCTGCCCATCTTTACGGGAATCCGGCCCCCACCCATGTGCGGCGATGAGGGCGCGATGCACGATAAGGTCCGCGTAACGCCGGATGGGCGAGGTGAAATGCGCATAGCGCGCCAGGTTCAGTCCGAAATGTCCGAAATTCTCCGGGCTGTAATAGGCCTGCGTCTGCGCGCGCAAGACGGAGAGGTTGATCATTTCGGCGTGTTCCGACCCCGCCGCGCCGTCCAGCAGTCGGTTCAGATGCGCGGTCTTGAGAACCTGCCCTTTGGCGAGGGTCAGGCCCACGCTCTCAGCGGTCTCTCTGAGGGCCTCCAGCTTCTCCGGGTTCGGTTGCTCATGCACGCGGTAGAGAAGCGCCCTGCTGGCCGCCTCCAGCGTCTCTGCGGCGCAGACATTGGCGAGGATCATGAACTCCTCGATCAGGCGGTGGGCGTCAAAGCGCTCGCGGAAGTCCACCGAGGTCACTTCGCCTGTGTCATTCAATACGATACGGCGCTCTGAAAGATCGAGGTGCAGGGGCTGTCTGCGCTCCCGCGCTTTGGTCGCTGAGGCGTAGGCTCTGAAGAGATGCGCAATCGGCTCAAGCAACGGCGCCGCCTGCGCGTCCGGCGCACCGTCATGCGCTTCTTGCGCCTGCGCATAGGTCAGGCTGGCGGGGGAGCGCATCAGCCCGCGAGTGAACCGATGCGCATTTTTCGCGCCTTGCGGTCCCAGTGTGATACGCAATGCGATACACGGCCTGTCGACGCCTTCATGCAAAGAACAGAGATCGCCCGAAAGGCCGTCCGGCAACATCGGCACGACGCGATCCGGGAAATAGCAGGAGTTGCCGCGCTTGCGCGCCTCCCGATCCAGCGCTGAGCCGGGGCGGACATAATGCGCGACATCAGCGATGGCGATCCAGACGATCCAGCCGCCGGGGTTCGTCGGGTCGTCGTCGGGCAGGGCGCAAACCGCGTCGTCATGGTCGCGCGCGTCCGCCGGGTCGATGGTCAGGAGCGGCAGATCGCGCAGATCATCGCGCTCGCCAAGGCTCACAGGTTTAGCCTTTGACGCTTCGGTCTCCACTTCCGCCGGGAAGTCATGCGGGATGCCATGTTCGTGGACGGCGATGAGAGAGATCGCGCGCGGCGCGCCGGGGTCGCCCAGCCGCTCAACGATCCGGGCGCGGGGCAGGCCCAGACGGGCGGGGCCGATCTGCTCCGCCTCCACCAACTCGCCGTTTCGCGCGCCCGCGCGGTCGCCTGGCTCCACTTTCCACTCGCGGTCTGACTTTTTGTCGATGGGCGCAATGCGCCCGCCAAAGTCGCCGCTGCGGTAAACGCCCAGAATGCGGCGCGGACCGGTTCCCAGCTTGCGGATCAGGCGAGCCTCGTATTTGACGCCGAACTCGCCCTCGACCGGAGAGAGCTTGGCCAGAAACCGATCGCCGGGACCGAGCGCGGGGTCGCCGCGCTTCGGCACGAACAGGATTTTCGGCGGCGCGCCATCGCCCTCCCAGTTTTGCGGCGTGGCCAGTAGATCGCCCAGATGGTCGGGTTCGCTGGCGATTAGCACGGTGACCGGCGGCAGTTGGCCAGCCTCAGCATAGCTTCGGCGGGCGGGCCGGGTGATCAGACCGTCAGCCTGCAATTCGCGCAGCATGCGCTTCAGCTCGATCCTGTCGGCGCCCTTGATGCCGAAAGCGCGCGCGATTTCTCGCTTGCCGACGGTGCCGGGATTGTCGCGGATCCAGTCGAGGATCTGATCCTTGGTGGGAAGAGGTCTGGTCATTCGGCGGCTCTAGCACGCGCGCTCCGCCTCGTCATGCCCGATTGCGCGCGCAATGCAGGATGTGCTGGCGATTGCGCGCAGATTCGGGCTTACTGGGGGCAATCAAAAAAACGGAGGCTTTGAGCATGTCCCGCATTCTTCTCTTTCTGACGATGATCCTGACCCCGGCTTTGGCGCCTAGTCTCGCCGCCGCCCAGGAACTGACCACCAATCTCGACCGTCCCGCCTGTCTCGGCGAGAGCGGCGATCTGACCGCGGCGATCAACGGGCCGCATCAGAAGCGCCATCGCAACGCCGCTTTGGACGCGGTGGACGCCGCCCGCACCGACGATCTGAACATCTATGGCGCGCCGCATTCGAAGTTTAAGATCGAGTTCTTCAACGAGCAGTGGCTCGATAAGCCCGGCTCGGGATCGGCCTGCGAAGTGCAGTGGCTCAGGACCGGCGAAAGCGGCGAATGGTCGGCCTTCGCCTATGTCAACACGGCGATGGATGACGGCGCGGTGCGCAGCTGCATCACCCGCGCGCTCGATCATGCGCTTTGCCGGGACACCAGCCGTCCGCCGCGCGTGGCCTATTGAGCGTCATCTAACCTTATGAAAAATTTCTCGATCTCGGCCGTCAGGTCGAGGTCCTGCGACGTGCGGCCCAGAAATGTCCGCAACAGCCAGCGATCCGAGCGGCCGGGCCAGGTGTGGCCGCCACCTTCGACGATATAGTGGGAAAGCGGGGCCGCACAGTCGATGTAAACACGCAAGTTTACCTTCGTGCCGTCATCCGGATCAATGTCCGGCAGGGCCTGTTCCCGCGAACCGCCGCAGCGGTTGCGCGCCGCCCAGATCTCCAGCGTCTTTTCGGCGGGCGACACAGAGCCGCGATCCTTGCCCTTCCGGCCGACAACGCGGCCGCCGTCAAAGCGGATCAGTTGATCGTCGGTTCCATGGACGAATAACACGGGCAGCGGCGTGGTCGCGTCGCAATCCAGTCCCACGGGCCAGGAGGCGATGATAACCGCCGCGCCCGCGACAAGGTCCGTCGCGTCACAGGCCAGACGCAGGGTCATCATGCCGCCATTGGACGCGCCCGCGATATAGATCCGCTCCGCGTCCACCAACCCGTCCCGCGCCAGCTTGGTGATCAGCGCGCTCAGGAAGCCCACATCATCGGCCGTGCGAAGGGGCTGGCCATCGGCGCCGATGCGACCGTAGTTCCATTGCCGGCCCAATCCACTCGGATAGATCTCCACCCAGCCGCGCTCGGCAAGCGTGTAGCGGGTGTAACGCTTGACGCGACGGGGCGATCCGCCGCCGCCATGCAGTGCGAGGATCGCCGGCGCGGGACCAGCCTCGCCGCGATGATCCGGCGTGATGATCTCCGCGCGCCGGACCTCGCCGTCATGCTTGAATTCAATCGTGAACTCGCCCGCCGCGGCGGGAAGGGCGAGCAGGCTCAGGAGGGCGATGGCGGCGGTTCGGATCATCGGGCGCTCCGCTTGGCGTGTCCCGATACTACGATACACCGGCCGGTTTCCGTCGCCGGTCAGGCCTTTTTCTTGGCGGGCTTCTCCTTGGCCGCCGCCTTTTTGCGCGCGGGCTTCTTCTTCGCGGCCTTGGCGGCGATCAGCTCCAGCGCCTCCTCCATCGTCACCGTCTCCGGGTCCGAGGATTTCGGGAGTGTGGCGTTGATCTTGCCCCATTTCACGTACGGGCCATAGCGGCCGTCCAGCACGTTGACCGGTCCGCCATCCGGATGCTCGCCCAACTCCTTCAGGGGCTTGGCGGCGGCCCCGCCGCGCCGGCCGCCGTTGGCGCGTTTCTCCGCGATCAGGTCGACCGCGCGGTTGATGCCGACCGTAAACACCTCTTCGGCGTCCTTGATATTGGCGTAGGTCTTGCCGTGTTTCACATAGGGACCGTAGCGCCCGATCCCGGCCTCGACGGGCTCGCCGTCCTCGGGATGGACGCCGATCAGGCGGGGCAGAGACAACAGGTCGAGCGCCTTTTTCAGGTCGACCGCGTCCAACTCCATCCCCTTGGGGATCGATGAGCGCTTGGGTTTCTCGTCGCTCTCCGGGACCAGCTCGCCCAGTTGAACATAGGGGCCGAACCGGCCTGACCGCAGGGTGACCGCGGCGCCGTTTTCGTCATGGCCCAGCAGCTTGCCGTCCGGCCCGGCCATATCGCCGCCCTCGACCTCGCCGCTCAGCGGGCGGGTGTAGCGGCATTCCGGATAATTCGAGCAACCGATAAAGGCGCCGCCCGAACGCGCGGTGCGCACCGACAGCCGACCCGAGTCGCAATTCTTGCAGGCGCGCGGGTCCGACCCGTCGCCCGGATCGGGGAAGATATGCGGCGCGAGGACGTCGTTGATGACCTCCAGCACCTCGGTGATGCGCAGCTCCTTGGTCTCGTCCACCGCCTCTGAAAACTCGGTCCAGAACTGGCGCAGAAGTTTTTTCCAGTCGGCGCGCCCGCCGGAGACGTCGTCGAGCTGCTCCTCCAGCCCGGCGGTGAAGTCATATTCGACATAGCGGCCAAAATAATTCTCAAGAAAGGCGATCACCAGCCGCCCCTTGTCTTCGGGGATCAGGCGGTTCTTCTCCTTGCGGACATATTCGCGGTCCTGAATCGTAGTGACGATCGAGGCGTAGGTGGAGGGACGGCCGATGCCCAGCTCCTCCATCCGCTTGACCAGCATCGCCTCAGTGTAGCGCGGCGGGGGCTGGGTGAAATGCTGCTCGGGCGTCACCGATTTCTGGTCGGCGGCCTCTCCGGCGACGATTTGCGGAAGGCGGCCGTCGTCCTCGTCATCGACGACGGTGTCGCGGCCCTCCTCATAGACCCGCAGGAAGCCGTCGAATTTCACCACCGTGCCGGTGGCGCGCAGCCCGACCGCCGTGTCGGCCGCTCCGATCTCGACCGTCGTCCGCTCCAGCCGGGCGCTCGACATCTGGCTGGCCAGCGCGCGCTTCCAGATCAGGTCGTAGAGTTTGCGCTCATCCGCCTCCTGCTTGGCGAGGCTCTTCGGCTCGCGCCCCATATCGGTCGGCCGGATGCATTCATGCGCCTCCTGCGCGTTCTTGGCCTTGTTTTTATAGAACCGCGCCTTTTCCGGCACGTAGGCCTCTCCATAGCGGCTGCGGATCGCGTCGCGCGCAGCGTTGACCGCCTCGGGCGCCATGTCGATGCCGTCGGTCCGCATATAGGTGATCAGCCCGGCTTCATAGAGGCGCTGCGCCGCGCGCATGGTCTGCTGGGCGCCGAAGCCGAATTTGCGGCTCGCCTCCTGCTGCAGGGTGGAGGTCATGAATGGGGGCGACGGGTTGCGCGATCCGGGTTTGGCCTCTACGCCGTCGATGACCAGATTGCGCACCGAAATCGCGGCGACCGCTTCGGCCGCGTCCGTATCGGTCTTCAGATCGTGTTTGCCGAGTTTCTTGCCATCGATATGGGTCAACCGGGCTTCGAACTCGTCCCCGCGCGGCGTCGTCAGAAGGGCTTTGACGGTCCAGTATTCGACCGGTTTGAAGGCCTCGATCTCCATCTCCCGCTGGACGATCAGGCGCAGCGAGACGGATTGCACCCGACCCGCCGATTTCGCGCCGGGCAGCTTGCGCCAGAGCACCGGTGAGAGCGTGAAGCCCACCAGATAGTCGAGGGCGCGGCGGGCGAGATACGCCTCCACCAGCTCCATGTCGATCTCGCGCGGCTGGGCCATCGCCTCGGTCACCGCGCTCTTGGTGATGGCGTTGAACACCACCCGCTCGACGGGTGTCGACTTTTTGATCGCCCGGCGCTTCCTGAGCGCTTCGAGCAGATGCCAGGAAATCGCCTCTCCCTCACGATCGGGGTCGGTTGCGAGGATCAGGCGGTCGTTTTCCTTCATCGCCTCAGCGATGGCGCGCACGTGCTTGGTCGATTTCGAGTCGACCTCCCAGACCATGTTGAAGTCTTCGTCTGGCAGGACGGAGCCGTCCTTGCGCGGCAGGTCGCGCACATGGCCGAATGAAGCTAAGACGGTGTAATCATTGCCAAGATACTTGTTTATCGTCTTTGCTTTGGCTGGGGACTCGACGACGACAACGGCCATTTGCGCTCTCAATCACTATGGTCTGGACCGCCCGATCTCTGCGCCGAAACAGAACGGCGTGGGCGGCGCGAGAACATGGGGGAGCGCGCGGGGTCCGTCAAGCGGAAGCGGAAATCTTGGCGCCGTCGCGCAGTCTGATCTCCCTTCAGAAAGCTTCGGCCGCACGGGCCACCATCCCGCCGGGGCGACGTTCGGCGCGGCCCGCCAGCTCCAGCTCCAGCACGGCGGCCGAGACGGCGTGGGCCGGGGCGTCTGTCAAACGCGATAGCTCATCCAGATCGACCGGCCCGGCGCTCAGAAGCTCCGCCAGCATCTGGGCCAGATCCTCGGGCGCGACGACGGGATCCGCCGCGCCTTCGGGTGGTAGATAGGGCTCCGCATCCTCGCAGAGATCGACGATCCGGGGTTGGGCCAGCGCCTCCATCACGTCTTCGGCGGAGGAGACCAGCGCCGCTCCCTGCCGGATCAGCGCGTTGCAGCCGCCGGCGCGGGGGTCGAGCGGATGGCCGGGCGCCGCCATGGCCTCGCGCCCCTGCTCCAGCGCGCAGCGGGCGGTGATCAGGGTGCCGGACCGTTCCGCCGCCTCCACGACCACAACGCCTTTGCAGAGGCCGGAGACGATGCGGTTGCGGCGGGGAAAGTGCCGGCCCTGCGGTTGCAGCCCCATCACCTGTTCCGACACCCTTGCGCCGTGCTCGGTCATGCTCTCGGCCAGCTCGGCGTTTTCGGGTGGATAGAGCACATCGACGCCGCCCGCGAGCACCCCGGCGGTGCCGGTCTCGATCGCCGCCTTATGCGCCGCCGCGTCAATGCCGCGCGCGAGGCCCGAGACGATCAGATAGCCCGCCTCGCCCAATTCCCGCGCCAGTTTGCGCGCCATGCGAAGACCGAGGGCGGAGGCGTTGCGCGCGCCGATCAGGGCCACGGCGGGGCGGTGCAGCGCCTCCGTCCGCCCAACCAGCCACAGAAGGGGCGGCGGGTCGTAAATCCCGGCGAGCTGCGCCGGATAGTCCTTCGCGCCGAGCGGCAGCATCCGCGCGCCGTAGCGGGCGGCGGCCTCCATTTCCGCCTCAGCGATCGCCGCGGGGCAGGCGGCGTAGGCGCGCTTGCCGCCGCGCCCCGCCAGATGCGGCAATGCGGCGAGCGCAGCCTCGGCGGAGGTGTAGCGGTTCATCAGACGCCGAAAGGTGACCGGCCCGACATTCTCCGACCGGGCGAGGCGCAGCCAGTTCAACTGCTCTTCAGGGCTGGCGGGCGCGCGCTCGGCCGGGAAGGGGGTCGCGAAGCTCGGCGTCGGCGCCGATGCCGGACTTTGGACATAAGATGGGGGCGCAGGGTCGTTCACAGGGCGGTCTCTGAGCGGTCTCCGGAGGTCGTACGCTCAGCAGGCGATATTGAGGTTAACGAAGCGTTAAGGCGGTGCGGCTGCGTTAACGAAAATCTCAGGATTTTCCGATTTTCGGCTCCTCGCCGCGCAGAAGCCTGCGGATATTGGCGTGGTGTTTGGCCCAGATCAGCGCCGCCAATATGAGCCCCAACAGCACCGCGCCCCAATCCTCGAACAGGATCAGCCAGAGCGGGGCCGAGGCCGCCGAAACCAGCGCCGCCAGCGAGGAGATTCGAAAGAGCGCCGCCGCGGCGGCCCAGGCGGCGCAACACGCGGCCCCCGTCGGGAAGTGCAGGGCCAGCATCAGGCCGAGGAAGGTGGCCACGCCCTTGCCGCCCTTGAAGCGCAACCAGATGGGAAAGAGGTGCCCGAGGAATGCGCCGAGCGCGGCGGCCTGCGCCGCCAGCGGACCCCAGCCGCTCCAGCCGTCAGGCGTCGGCGCAAGATAGCCGATGAAGAGCACGGCGACCGCGCCTTTGCCCGCATCGCCCAGAAGGGTCAGCAGCGCGGCGCTCTTTGAACCTGTGCGCAAAACGTTGGTCGCGCCAATATTGCCCGAGCCGATCGCGCGCAGATCGCCGAGGCCCTTGAGCCGGGCGACCACCAGTCCGAAGGGAATTGATCCGAGCAGATACCCGATCGCCAGAGCCGCCAGCAGCCAAGGCAGGGCGGCCTCAAAACCCGGCGCGGCGGCACCGGGGCGAAGGATGTCCGGGATCATGCGCCGGTCCCACTCGGGCCCGTTTCGCACACGCCACCCCCGGCCGTCTCAGAGGCGCGGTCATAGGCCAGCGCGCCGCCAATCCATGTCTTCAGCGCGTAGCCTTGCAGACGCCGACGGTCGAACGGGGAGTTTCGCGATTTGGAGCGCAGCGTGTCGCGATCCAGCGTCCACGGGGCGTTGAGGTTGACCAGCACCAGGTCTGCGGGGGCGCCGCGCGTCAGGCGACCGCCGTCCAGTCCGAGCAGTTTGGCGGGGGTCAGGCTGATCCGCTCCCAGAGCGTCGGCAGTGAGATCCTGTCGTCGTGAAAGAGCCGCAGCGCCGTGGGCAATAGCGTCTCCAGCCCAACCGCTCCGGCGGCGGCGGCCTCGAAAGGCTGGCGCTTCTCTTCCTCATCCCACGGGCGGTGGTTGGAGACGATCACGTCGATCAACCCTTCGGCCACCGCCTGTTCGGCGGCTTCGCGATCCATCTCGGCCCGAAGCGGCGGGGCGAGTTTGAAGAACGTCTTGTAGTCGGCGATGTCGAACTCGTTGAAGGCCAGATGCGAGGCCGCGACGCCTGCGCTGACGCTGAGGCCCTCGTCCTTGGCGCGGGCCAGATGGACCAGCGCGTCGGCGGTGGTGACCTGATCGGCGTGAAGCCGCGCGCCGGTCAGCTTCGCCAGCGTGAGATCGCGGGAGACCTGCATTTCCTCTGCGGCGGCGGGCACGCCCGGCAAGCCCAATTGCGAGGCGAATTGACCTTCGGTCGCGCAGCCGGCGCCCGATAATGTCGGTTCCTGCGCATGGGTGACCACCAGCGCGTCCAGCGCCTTCGCGTAGGTCAAGCAGCGCCGCAGGACGACAGAGTCGGCGACCGCGCGGCCGGCGTCAGTGAAGGCGACGGCGCCGGCGTCCCGCAGAAAGGCCAGCTCGGCCATTTCCCGTCCGTCCAGTCCTTTGGTCAGCGCGGCCATCGGGGCCATATGGACGGCGCAGGTCTCGGCGGCGCGGCGGCGGGAAAACTCCACCAGCGCCGGATCGTCCATCACCGGGTTGGTGTCCGGCTGCAGCGCGATCGTTGCGACGCCTCCAGCGGCGGCGGAGCGTCCCGCCGAACGATAGCTTTCCAGATGCCGGGCGCCGGGCTCGCCCACGAAAACACGCATGTCGATCAATCCGGGGGCCAGAACATGCCCCGTGCAATCGACCACGTCCGCGCCTTCCGGCGTCGCGGGCGCGGCGTCCTTGGCGACGGCCGCGATACGTCCATTCTCGATGCGCACCGCGCCGGGGCCGTCATAGCCCGTCTCCGGATCGATCAGGCGGGCGTTGGTCAGGACCAGCGGGGTCATGCCGCGTCCCCCAAGACTGAATCTGCGCCGCCGTCATTCGGAATCTGCCGCGCCAGCAGATCCAGCGCCGCCATGCGGACGGCCACGCCCATCTCCACCTGCTCGCGGATCACCGAACGGTCGGAATCGTCGGCGACGTCGGCGGTGATCTCGACGCCCCGGTTCATAGGGCCGGGATGCATCACGATGGCGTCGTCCTTGGCCAGCGCCAGTTTCGCCCGATCCAGCCCATAAAGATGGAAGTACTCGCGCACCGACGGGATAAACGCGCCCTTCATGCGTTCATTCTGGAGGCGCAGCATCATCACCACATCGCAGCCCTTCAGGCCCTCCTCCATATCGTGGAATACCTCCACGCCCATATTCTCGATGCCCTCGGGCAGCAAGGTGGGGGGCGCGATGACGCGCACGCGGTTCTCCATCTGGTTCAACAGGATCATGTTTGAGCGCGCCACCCGGCTATGTCGGATATCGCCGCAGATCGCGACGGTCAGGCGTTGCAGCCGACCCTTGTGGTTGCGGATCGTCAGCGCGTCCAGCAACGCCTGGGTGGGATGCTCATGCGCGCCGTCGCCGGCGTTGATCACCGAGCAGTTCACCTTTTCCGACAGCAGCGCGACCGCGCCGGAATGCTGATGACGCACCACCAGTATATCCGGCCGCATCGCGTTCAACGTAGTCGCGGTGTCGACCAGCGTCTCGCCCTTTTTGATTGAGGACGATCCGAGCGACATGTTCATCACATCCGCGCCCAGCCGCTTTCCGGCCAGCTCAAAGCTCGCCTGAGTGCGCGTCGAGTTCTCGAAAAAGATGTTGATCTGGGTGAGGCCGCGCAGGGTGGAGCGCTTTTTCTCCCTCTGGCGGTTCAGGGCGGCGTAATCATCGGCCAGATCGAGCAGGGCGACGATGTCGTCGCGACTGAGCGATTCAATGCCGAGAAGATGGCGGTGAGCGAACAGGGCGTCCTCCCTTTGGTGTTCGTCGGCGGCCCAAGATGCGCGGATCGCGCGGGGTGCATCGCGCGCCGTTATAGGAACGCGCCGCACCCCCCGCAAGCGTCGGAACTGTGATCATAGAGGGACGCATTGGCGTAAAATACCGAAAATCGAGCGAATCTAACGCGTTGGGCTTTGAAATTCAGCCGATTTATCCCAATCTGTAATACATGGAGAAAGCGCATAGCGAGTTTTGGCTTGCGCCGGATTACACGCGTTCCGAGCGTATCGCAGACGGTGTCGTTCATGCCGTTGGCCTGTCGGTCAGCCTGATCGCCGCCACAATCCTGATTGTGCTCACCGCTATAGAGGGCGACCCCCTTCGGATCGGCTGCGCCATCGCCTATTGTCTGGCCATGGTCTCGGTATTCGCTCTATCCGCCGTTTACAACATGTCGCGCAGTCGGGGACTGGTCAAAGAAGTGCTGCGGCGCTGCGACCATGCGGCCATCTACGTCAAAATCGCGGGCACCTACACGCCGTTCGCAGCGGTCTCTCTGGCCGGGGCCGCGGGCGGGGTCGGCCGTCTACTGCTGATCGGCGTCTGGGTGGCGGCGGTGGCCGGGGCGGCGATGAAAATCGCGGCGCCCCGCAAACTGGAGGCGTTGTCCGTCGCGCTTTATCTCGGTCTCGGTTGGAGCATCCTCTTGGTGATCGGGCCGGTTATGGAACATGTCTCCCCCGACGCGCTGGTTCTGCTGGCCGTGGGCGGCTTGCTCTATACGGCGGGCGTCGTATTCCATCTTCAGGATTCGATGCCTTATCAGAACGTGATCTGGCATATCTTCGTCCTGATCGCCTCCGCCTGCCATTTCGCGGCGGTCTCCATCGAGTTGCTCTGAGCGTCGGTTGGAGTGGCGCTTTGCGGGGCTTCAGCCATACTCATGGACATCTCAGTATTGCGTTGTCGCGCCTTTCCGCTGTCGATACTGGCGAGGCCGTTGTAAAGATCGCCATATTTAGCGACCGAAGAGAATCCTTGAGGCGATTGATGACCGATCCCACCCCGGACCATTCTGCAATTTGCGCCGAAATCCTCCGTCTCGCCATCGCCGCGGGCGAAGTGGTGATGGAGGTCTATGAGAGCGATAATCTGGGCGCCCGCGCCAAGGAGGACGCAAGCCCGGTCACGCTGGCCGACGAACGTGCGGATGCGCTGATCGGAGCGGGGTTGAAGGCCGCCTTTCCGCACATTCCAGTGGTGACCGAGGAGGACGCGGACAGCCATCGAGAGATCAGCGGCGACAGGTTTTTCATCGTCGACCCGCTGGACGGCACCAAGGAGTTCATCAAGCGCCGCGGCGAGTTCACCGTGAATATCGCGCTTGTCGTCGATGGCGCGCCTGTTTTTGGCGTGGTGCATGCGCCCGCGCTGGGCCGCACGTTCTGGACGGCGGCGGAGGGCGGCGCGATGGCGTCCGCCGAAGGCGTCGAGGCCCATTCGATCCGCGTCGCCGAAGCGGATAACGCCGCGCTGCGGGTGGTCGCCTCCAAATCCCATCGCGACGCCGCCACCGACGCCTATATCGCGCGCTATGACGTCGCCGACTCCGTCAGCGCGGGGTCGTCGCTGAAATTCTGCCTCGTGGCCGCCGGCGAGGCGGATTTATATCCGCGTCTTGGCCGTACGATGGAATGGGATACGGCTGCGGGCCATGCGGTGCTCAGCGCCGCTGGCGGTCTGGTGGAGCGTTTCGATGGCGACGGGCCGTTGCGTTATGGCAAGCCGGGATACGAGAACCCGTTTTTCATCGCCCGCGCGCCGGGCGCAATCGTGCGCCCGGAGCCGATCTCGGCGGCCAGTGACAGCTAAGGCGTCGGCTTAGGCCCTGAACGCCATTCGAATGAGGGGGGCGCCGGACCGGCGCGATAATGCATGAATATCTCAATCGTCATACCCGCGCGGTACGCGTCGTCGCGTTTTCCTGGCAAGCCGCTGGTTGCTCTCAAAGGGCCGGATGGCGTTTCGCGCCCGCTGATCGAATGGTCGTGGCGCGCGGGCGCTGCGGTGAAAGGCGTCAAGGAAGTGGTCGTCGCCACCGATGACGAGCGGATCGCAGAGGCCAGCCGCGCGTTCGGCGCCAAGGTCGCGATGACCTCGGAAGCTTGCGCCAACGGGACCGAGCGCTGCGCGGATGCGCTGGACCAGCTCGACGCGCCCGATCTCGTGGTGAATCTGCAGGGCGACGCGCCGCTGACGCCGCCCTGGTTCGTCGAGGACCTGATCGCCGCGATGGAGGCGGATCCAAGCCTGGATGCGGCGACGCCGGTCCTGCGCTGCGACGGAGCGACGCTCGCCAAGTTTCAGGAGGATCGCCGCGCGGGTCGGGTCGGGGGCACAACAGCGGTGTTCGGGGGCGACGGGGACGGGCTCTATTTCTCCAAGGAGGTAATCCCCTACACTTCGTCCGATTTTGCGGCGGATGCGGATACGCCGGTGTTCCATCATGTCGGGGTCTACGCCTACAGCCCGGCCGCTTTGCTGCGGTATGCGGCATGGCCCGCGGGGTCGCTAGAAAAGCTGGAAGGGCTGGAGCAGCTTCGGTTTCTGGAGAACGGCGCGCGCGTGCGCTGTGTCGAGGTGTCCGCCCCCGGACGGGTGTTCTGGGAGGTGAACAACCCCGTCGATGTGGCGCGCGTCGAGGCCGCGATGGCCAACCAGGGCGCGGTTTGATCAGCCATTTTGCGATTAATGGTTGAGCCGCTCGACGGTTCGGGCGATGATTCCCCCTCACGAATGTGTGAGTTGTCGGCGCTGTGCGCCGGTTTGGGACAAGTGTGGCCAAGACGGGCAGGCCGTGTGCGGCGGACCCGGAAATGCGCCACCGCAGTTTGCGCTTCCGAGTGAGCGCGTCGAGTGTAGAGGCGGGCGACAGAATGACGAAACTCCGCAAGGCGATTTTTCCGGTCGCTGGTCTGGGAACGCGATTTCTTCCGGCCACCAAGGTTATTCCGAAAGAAGTGCTTACGTTGGTCGATCGGCCCTTGATCCAATACGCGATCGAGGAGGCGCGAGCGGCCGGGATCGATGAGTTTATTTTCGTAACCGCGCGCGGCAAGAGCGCGCTCGAAGACTATTTTGACCGCTCGCCGGAGCTTGAGCGCAGCCTCCGCGAAAAGGGTAAGGATGACCTTCTGGAGGCGCTGAAAGCCAGCGAGATGCCCTCAGGCGCCATCGCCTATGTGCGCCAGCAAGAGGCCCTGGGTCTGGGTCATGCGGTCTGGTGCGCGCGGCGTCTGGTGGGCGACGAGCCTTTTGTGGTGATGCTGCCTGACGATGTGATCGCGGCGGAAAAACCTTGTCTGCAACAGATGGTCGAAGCCTATAACGAACAACCGGGCAATTATGTCGCCGTCATGGGCGTGCCGCGCGAACTGACCAAGAATTACGGCGTGTTCGATCTTGATCCGTGGGACGGTCCCTGCGCCCGCGCCAAGGCGATGGTCGAAAAGCCCGATCCGAAGGACGCGCCTTCGAACTATGCGGTGATCGGGCGGTATATTCTCCGCCCGAACGTGATGGATGAGCTGCGGAAGCTGAAGACCGGCGCCGGCGGCGAGATCCAGCTGACCGACGCGATCGCGGATCGGATCAAGGCGGGGGACGATGTCTTCGGGTATCGGTTCTCAGGCCGCCGGTTCGATTGCGGATCCAAGGTCGGGTATCTGCAGGCCACGGTGGCGTTCGGTCTGGAACGCGATGATCTTCGCGAGGATTTCGCCGAATATCTCGCGGAGTATATGGGCTTCATGAACGCAGCGGAGTAACGCGATATGGCAACCGTGATTGTCACTGGCGGGGCTGGCTATGTCGGCTCTCACGCCTGCAAAGCGCTGGCGCGGGCCGGGCACACGCCAGTGTGCTTGGATAGTCTTCGGACGGGCTGGCGCGATCTGGCGACCTTCGGGCCGTTCGAGAAGTGCGATCTGATGGACGCGGATGCGCTGAACCAGGTGTTTGAGCGACATAAGCCCGATGCGGTCATGCATTTCGCGGCCATGTCGTTGGTTGGCGAGTCCGTCGTCCGGCCGGACCTCTATCATCGCGTCAACATCACCGCGTCGCTCAATCTGTTAGATGCGATGCGGAAGCATGACGTCGCGCCGATCGTGTTTTCTTCGACCTGCGCTATCTATGGCGAGGCCTCTTCGGACGATCTCACTGAAGACAGTCCACTCGCGCCCGCCAGCCCTTATGGAGCGAGCAAATTGGCCGTAGAGAGAATCCTTTCGGATTATGAAGCCGCCTTCGGACTGCGCGGCGCGGCTCTGCGATATTTCAATGTGGCTGGCGCTGATCCGGAGGCCGAGATAGGAGAGCGACATGATCCGGAAACGCATTTAGCGCCAATCGCCATCGAGGTCGCGCTGGGCGTCAGAGAGAAGCTCTCCATCTTCGGCGGGGACTACCCGACTCCCGACGGAACCTGTGTCCGTGATTATGTTCATGTGATGGATCTGGTCGATGCGCACATCCTCGCGCTCGACAAGCTAATTGCAGGCGGGACCGCGATACGCGCCAATCTTGGGGCGGGACGTGGCTATTCAGTCGCTGAAGTGGCTGAGACCGTCGCACGCGTTTCCGGCAAACCGGTTCCGACAGTCGATGCGCCGCGCCGACCAGGCGACCCGCCGCGCCTTGTCGCCGATCATAGACTCGCCACCGAGAAACTAGGATGGACGCCAAGACGCTCGGATCTGGACACAATCATTGCAGATGCGCTGCGCTGGCGAACCTCGCCGGGATTCGCGGTCTAAAGCCGTCGACGCATGTTTTGGCGATCGACGCCCGGGCCCCGCCTGCCCGAAACGCCCGTCAGAAGGTTTGATCGTAATCGCCGACCGACGGCTCTTGTCGAACGACGGCGTCGATGGCGGTGAAGATAGCGCGCAAATCGGCCTCCGATGTCGGGCTTTCGCAGACCACGACCAGATTTGGCGTATTGGAGGAGGGGCGCACGAGCGCCCAGCCGCCGCCCTCCAGCATGACGCGCGCGCCGTTGATGGTGACGAGCCGCTCGATCGCGCGCCCGGCCAGCGTTTCGCCTCTCGCCGCCATATCTTCCAGCCGCTCAGTGATCCGCGCCGCGACGCCATATTTCTCATCGTCGGCGCAATAGGGGGACATGGAGGGCGAGGTGTAGGTCTTGGGCAGATCGCGTTTCAGGTCCGACATGGACTTGCCGGGGTTGCGATCCAGGAGCCGCAGGATCTCAACCGCCGCTCGCAGGCCGCAATCATAGCCACGCCCAATCGGAGGGGCGAGAAAGTAGTGGCCCGACTTTTCGAAACCAGCCAGCGCGCCCGTATCGCGCACGCGCCGTTTCATATGGCTGTGCCCGGTTTTCCAGTACTCGGTCTCGGCGCCAAGCTTGGCGAGCACGGGGTCGGAGAGATAAAGGCCGGTCGACTTCACATCGGCGACGAAGCGCGCGCTCGGATGCCGGGCCGCCATGTCGCGGGCCAGCATCACGCCCACCTTGTCGGCGAAAATCTCCTCGCCTTCGTCATCGACCACGCCGCAGCGGTCGCCGTCGCCGTCGAAGCCCAAGGCCAGATCGGCGCCGGTCTCGCCAAGGCGGGCGGCCATGTCACGTAGCATCTCCATCGCTTCGGGGTTGGGGTTGTAGTTGGGAAAGCTCCAGTCTGGCGCGCAATGCAGCTCAACCACGTCGGCGCCCAACCGGCGCAGCAGATCAGGGGCGAAAGCGCCGGCGCCGCCATTTCCGCAGGCGGCCACCACCTTGATTTCGCGCGAAAGGCGAAAGTCACCCGCGAGATCCTCAAGATAGGCCTCCCGAACGCCGTCGACGGCGCGCCAGGAGCCGCCGGGGCCGGGTTTCGCGTCGCCTGAAAGCGCGAGATCGCGCAGCGCCGCCATCTCCTCCGGTCCGAACGTGACCGGGCGGTCGCAGCCCATCTTCACGCCGGTCCAGCCATTGGGATTGTGGCTGGCGGTCACCATGGCGACGGCGGGCGCGTCCAGATGGTATTGCGCAAAATAGGTCATCGGGGTGATCCCGAGGCCGATATCCAGCACTTCCGCCCCGGCCTGAACCAGCCCCAGCGTTAGCGCGTCCTTCACGGAGCCGGAATAGGCGCGGAAATCGCCACCTACCGCGATTTTGGGGTTCGGCGTCGCCAGACGCGCGCGCAACAGCGCGCCGAGCGCGAGGCCCAGCGCCTTCATCCCTGGCAGATTGATCTCTTCCGGATACCGCCAGCGCGCGTCGTATTCGCGGAACCCGCTGGGCGCGATCACGGGACAGGTCGCGGCGTCCCAGCCGTCAGCGGGGGGCTCGGGCAGCGGGGTTGTCATCGCGTCGGGATCCGGGCGGGGATGTTAGCGCATCGCCTCCAAATCCACAGGTTCGGCCTTAGCGACGCCGTCCAGCCGCTTCAGGACCGACAGGACCTCCGGCATTTTTGAAAGACGGATCATGTTCGGCCCGTCCGAGGGAGACCGTTCCGGCTCCTCATGGGTCTCGATGAAGAGAGCCGAGACGCCAACCGCCACGGCCGCCCGCGCCAACACTGGCGCGAATTCACGCTGTCCGCCGGAAGAGCCGCCCAAGCCCCCCGGTTGCGCCACCGAATGGGTGGCGTCGAACACCACCGGATAGCCGGTCTGGGCCATCGTCGGCAGTCCACGGAAGTCGCTGATCAGCGTGTTGTAGCCAAAGCTCGCGCCGCGTTCGGTCAGCAGGATGTTGTGATTGCCGGCCGAGGCGATCTTTTCGGCCACATTCGACATGTCCCATGGCGCCAGGAACTGCCCCTTCTTGACGTTGACGACGCGGCCCGTCTCCGCCGCCGCGACCAAAAGGTCAGTCTGCCGGCAGAGAAAGGCCGGGATCTGAAGGATGTCGACGGCCTCAGCCGCGCGGGCGCATTGCGCCTCGGTGTGAACATCCGTCAGCGTCGGGCAGCCGATCTTCTCCCGAACGGCGGCGTGGACCTCCAGCCCCTTGTCGATGCCGAGCCCGCGCTTGCCGGAGAGCGACGTGCGATTGGCCTTGTCGTAGGAGGCCTTGAACACGTAGCCGATGCCGAGACCGGCGCAGGTCTCCGCCAATGCCTCAGCGATCATCAGCGCGTGATCCAGACTCTCCAACTGACACGGCCCGGCGATCAGCGCGAAGGGCAGATCGTTCCCGAACTCGACATTTCCGGCTTTCACGCGGCGCGATGCGGCCATTTTGGGCTCCTTTCGGCGCGTCGGCGCCTTAGATCCTGATTTGCTCCCGCAGAGTTGCGAGCGTCAGAGATATCAGCACATAGGCGCCTGGGAATATGAAAAACGCCAGTACCGTGTTCACATACCGCAGCGGATTCGTCGTATCGTCCGGCGCGGCGAACAAGTTGCGGTTCGTCAGCCCGGCGTCTCGATCTGGTAATAGGCGCGAAACCAGTCGACGAATTTCGTCAGCCCGTCGCGCAGGCTGGTGTCCGGCGCGAACCCCACGGCGTCTTCCAGCGCCTCGACATCGGCCCAGGTCGCCTGCACGTCGCCCGGTTGCATCGGCAGGTATTCCTTGACCGCCTCGCGCCCCAGCAGTTCCTCCAGAATGGCGATGAAGTCCATCAGCGTCTCGCGCTGATGATTGCCGATATTATAGATCCGGTGCGGCGCCCAGCTTGTGCCCGGATCGGGCGCGGTCTTGTCGAACTCCGGGTTTGGAGTCGCAGGGCGCGGGATCAGCCGCGCGACGCCCTCGACGATATCGTCGATATAGGTGAAGTCGCGTTCCATCTTGCCGTGATTGAAGACCTTGATCGGGCGGCCTTCGACAATCGCCTTGGCGAAGCTGAAATAGGCCATGTCCGGCCGGCCGTAAGGTCCATAGACGGTGAAGAACCGCAGGCCGGTCGCGGGCAGCCCATAGAGGTGGCTGTAGGTGTGGGCCATCAGCTCATTCGCCTTTTTGGTGGCGGCGTAGAGGCTGACCGGGTGATTGACCCCGTCCTCGACCGAGAACGGCAGTTTGCGATTGCCGCCATAGACCGAGCTGGAGGACGCGTAGACGAGATGCGAGACCTCGGTGCGGCGGCATTCCTCCAGCACGTTCAGAAAGCCGGTCAGGTTGGACTGGCCATAAGCGCGCGGGTTCTCGATCGAGTACCGCACGCCCGCCTGCGCCGCCAAATTCACCACATGCGGGGGGCGGTGCCGGTCGAACACTGCGCTGAGCGCGTCGGCGTCGGCCAGGTCGGCCTTCTCGAACGTGAAATCCTCGTACTGGCCCAGCAGCGACAGCCGGGCGTCTTTGAGCGAGGGGTCGTAATAGTCGTTGAGGTTATCGACGCCGACGACTTTCTTGCCCGCCTGCAGCAGGCGCTCGGCCAGATGAAAGCCGATGAAACCGGCCGCGCCGCTTACCAGAATCGGCGCGTTTGAGTCGAGAGCGTCCATCCAGCGCGCTGGATCAGCCATGGTCCGAACCCCTTGTCTCGCGCCTCGTCGCGCGCGTTAGACGACGAATGTCTCACCCGTCGGCCGGAGAGTATCGCCGCATTGAAAGATAGCAAAGCGCCCAACTCTGCGGCCGATTAACAGCGCGCACCGGCCGGCGGAAACGGACGTAGTCGCAGCGGTTTAGAGAAATGGCGTCATTGCACCGCCGAGAAGGCGAGCCCGGCAAGCACCGATCCGGCGAAGGCGAAGCCCAGATAGAGACCGAAAATGCGCCGCTTCACGATCGCATAGACGGCGACCGCGGCGGGAATGCAGCTGACGCCACCCGCCATCATGAAAGCCATCGCCGCGCCCGCGCTCATGCCTTGTTGCATGAACCCGGCGACCAGAGGCGCCGCCGCATAGCCGTTCAGATAGGCCGGGCCGCCCACTAGCGCGCCTAGCATGATCGGGCCAAGCCCTTCACCGCCCAGCCACGCGCCGACCAGGTCGGCGGGCAGCCAGCGCACCATGATCGCTTCCAGCAGATAGGCGAAGGCCAGCCACTTTCCGAGAAAGAGCAGGTTGGTCTGCGCCGTGCTCCAGAAAGTCGCGCGCCTTGCGTCTTCGGTCCAGAAGCGCCAGAGCGGCTGGCCTGAGAACGCGGCCTTGGCGGAGCAGCACCCGCCCGTCGGGACGGACGCGAGTAGCGGGTCGGCGAGCATCTTCGCGCCGCGGATAGCGTAAACTCCAAAGCCTCCCAGCAGACCCATGCCAACTGCGGCGAGCGTCTTGGCGATGGCGAAGTCGAGGCCTAGCGCGCCGGTGGTGATCAGAAACATCGGCGGGTCCATGATGGGGGAGGCGAGCCAGAAAGCCATTACGGCGGAGAGGGGCGCGCCCGCGACCAGAAGCGCGGCGATGAACGGGATCACCTCGCAGGAACAGAACGGCGCCAGCCCGCCGACCAGCGAGGCGAGGACGATCATGCGAATCTCTCGCCCCTCGAACGCCTTGGCGACCACGCTCTCGGCCCCGCTGGCGCGGAGATATCCGGTGGCGGCGACCGCGAAGAGGATGAATGGCAGGGTGCCGAGAAACGAACCAGCGGTGTCGTGCAGCACGCCGGGTAGTTCTGTTGGAACAACCGCCGCCACTGCGAGGCAGACAAACCCGAACGCGGCCCAGGCGCCGTCGACGCGGCGAAGAGCGCTCCAGCCTTGGTTCAGGGCGGCGGCGATCGCGGTCATGCCGTCGACCCCTCGTGACGCGCATGACGATGGCGTTTCGGCGCATCTGCGCAGCACTCGCGGATCAGGAAGGCGGAGAGCGCCTCGACGGTTTCGTAGGCCGCGCCGACGCATATGATCTCGCGCCCGCGTTTGTCCTGTTCGACAAGCCCCGCCAGCGTGAGAAAGCGCAGGTGATGTGACAGGGTGGAGGCGGCGAGGCCCGTCCGATCCTTCAACTCGCCCACGCGCAGCCCGTCCGGCCCCGCCCGCACCAAAGCGCGGAGGACGGACAAGCGTTGCTCGGACCCGAGCGCGGCGAAAGCCTGCGCAGCATCCTCAATTTCCAGATCGGCGATCGGGGTCTCATTACTCATGACTTCGAAATAACTAGAATCATCGAAATATTCAAGAAAATAGTTCGACACTTGTCGAAATATCCGCCGCGCTCGACGGGAGAGCGTACGCAGGCTACCGATAGGCGACGCAGATCGAGGGAGGGCGACGCGATGCGATTGAACAGGTTTAGGACTGTAAGCAGGGCGGGGGCGCTGGTCGGCGCCGGTCTGTCGCTCGGCCTTGTCGCCGGGCCGTTGCTGGCGAAGTCACCCTATCCGCCGCTTCAGATCCTGCTGCAGAGCGGAGAGACGGTGCTCGGCGCGCCCATCGCCTATCCCGAGGGAACGCCCAAGGTCACCGCCGCTTTGGTCACCATGATTCCCGGACAGAAGACGGGCTGGCACCGCCATGACGTCCCGCTTTTCGCCTATGTGGAGGAGGGCGAGTTGACGGTGGATTACGGCGACAGGGGCAAGAAGGTCTACGGCCCCGGCGATGCGCTGCTTGAGGCGGTGGGCGTCGAGCATGAGGGGGAGAACACCGGCGACGGCCCGGTGCGCCTGATCGCCGTGTTCATGGGTGCCGACGGGGAGAGCAACACGGTGATGCAGGCGGAGTGAGTTCACCCATGCCCCTCTCAGCCCTCACCGCTGAAATCGTCGCCTGCGCGGCCTGCGCTTCGGACTTCGCCGCCACGAAGACCGCCCATGCGCCCCGGCCGGTGGCGTGGCTCTCCGATACCGCGAAGATCCTGATCGCGGGGCAAGCGCCGGGCGCGCGGGTGCATGAAAGCGGCACGCCCTTCGACGATCCCTCTGGCGACAGGCTCAGGGACTGGATGGGGGTGGATCGGGAGGTTTTTTATGACCGCTCCCGCATCGCCATTCTGCCGATGGCGTTCTGCTTTCCGGGCTATGACGCCAAGGGCTCGGATCTCCCGCCGCCGAAACGCTGCGCCGAGATCTGGCGCGAGAAGGCGCTGGCGGCCATGCCGCAAGTGGAGCTGACGCTGTTGGTGGGGGGCTATGCGCAGGGTTGGCATATCGCGGGCAAGAAGCGCCCGGTGACCGAAGTCGTCCGATCGTGGGAAGAGTTTACTCCCGCCGCCTTGCCTTTGCCCCACCCATCATGGCGAAATACGGCATGGCTGAAAAAGCATCCCTGGTTCGAGACGGACGTGCTGCCCTGGCTGCGCGCGCGGGTCGCGGCGCTCTTGTAGCGCTCGCGCTGTTGCTCGCCGCGTGTTCGGCGGCGAACGGCACATTCACGCCCGCGCCCCCGGCGACGGTCGAGGCATGGGTCGATGTGGGCGAAGAGCAGGTGGCGCTCAGCTATTGGCCGGCCGACGGGGACGGCGCGCCGCGCGCGGTGATCCTGGGCCTGCATGGGTTCGGCGATTACGGGCCCTCCACATTCAGCCTCGCGGCGCAGGACTGGTCGGCGCGCGGCGTCGCAACCTACGCCTATGACCAGCAGGGCTTCGGGCGGAACTCGTCTCGTGGGGACTGGCCCGGCGCGGATGGGCTGATCGCGGACGCCGCTGTCGTGATCGCGGATGTCGCCGGACGTCATCCGGATGCGCCGCTGATCCTGATCGGGCATTCCATGGGCGGCGGCGTGGCGCTCGCCGTCGCGGCGGAGGGGGGCACCCCCGATATCGATGCGGTGGTGTTGCTCGCCCCCGCGATCTGGGGCGGCCGCGCGTTCAACCCGTTCTATCGCATGTCCGCCGCATTCGCCGAGACCGCCTTCCCGGATGTGCGCTGGTCGGGGCAAGGGGTCGTCTCCATTCAGGCTTCCGACAATATCGAGATGTTGAAGGCGCTGGGCGCCGATCCCTATTACCTGCGGCATCCCAGTTCGCGAGAAATCATGGGGCTGGTGCGGGTCATGGACCGGGCCGCCGCCGCCGCGCCCGCACTGGACCTGCCCAGCCTGCTGCTTTATGGCGCGAAGGACGAGGTTGCGCCGAAAGACCCGGTGTTCAAGGTGTACGAGCAGACGGGGGGCGAGACGGCCTCCAAGATCTACCCGGAGGGATGGCATATGCTCCTGCGCGATCTGCAGGCGGAGACGGTCTGGCGGGATGTGGGCGATTATGTCCTCTCATTCGCGGGGGAGGGGTCATGAACGCCGCATCCGGCGACACCACCAAGCTCGACACCGCGTTCGTCTCGGCGATGGCGGCGAAGGAGGACGGGGCCATGGCCGCGTTCTACGATGCGCTGGCCGCGACCATGCTGTTCATGCCGATCGAGGGCGATCCGGAGGCCGAAGACGCCGCCCCGATGGCGCTGGATCTGGAGGGCGGGCCGACCCTGCTGGTGTTCGACACCGAGCAGCGGCTGGCCGAGTTCGTCGATCAGCCCACCGGATATGCGGCGGCGCCCGGCCGCACGGTGATTGAGATGGCGGCCCGCGCCGGGGCGCAGATCGGCGTTAATCTGGGGCCGTCCCCATCGGCCACGCTGTTGCCGGTGGACGTGGTGGCCTGGATCGCCGAGGCGCTAACCACGCCGGTGGAGATCCGCGATCTTTCGAAAGTGCTGCTGTCGCCGCCCGAGGCGCCGGACGCCGCGCTTCTGGAGGCGCTGGCCGAGCGGCTGGCCGAGTTTTCCGACGTGGTGGTGGAAGGCTGGCTGGTCTCCGCCGAGACGGGCGACAGCGCCGCCGGGCTGGCGCTGATCCTGCTGCCGGTGCCGGGCGTCTCCAACGCCGAAGGGCAGTTGGCCGAGGCGCTGTCGGAGGGGTTGGCCCGCGCCGTGCAATACGCGACGCCCGGCGAGCAGCCCCCCGATCTGGCGCTGGTCGAGGACGGCTCGCAACCGCTCGACATCGCCCGCCGGGTCGGAATCGGCCTGCATGCGGTGGTCGAGGAGGCCCCGGCCGCGACGCCTCAGGCGCCCGGATCCGATCCCGCCAAGCCGCCGAAGCTGCGCTAGGCGTAAAGGCGCACGACTTCAGCTTTTCTTGGAGCGTGGGATCGCCTTATGGTTGGGCGGGCGATGTTGGCGCGCGATGCGTTGATCGCAGACGAGCGAGGAGCGCATGGCGAATGATCAGCCGAAAATCTGGTGCAGCATGGCGTGGACGTCGACGCTATCCATTCAGCCGATTGTGTGGTCCGACCTTGGCAAAAGTCAGGCGCAACTCGATGCGATGATGGAACAGATCCACGCTTATATGCGCGGAGAACTGGTTGATCCGGATCGATTTCCGGGTCCGCTCGCGTTTCAGTTTCATAAATTGCCGGAAGAAAAGAAACGCCTTCCAGATGTATCCCTGATCGGTGGCGGCTACTTGCTGATTTCGAAAAAACTTACGGACTTACTGCGCGAATTCGACATCGGGAGGACGCAGATGTTCCCGGTCACGGTCCACGAATACGATCAGGTCACGCCCAGGCCCGAGGAGTATTTCGCTCTCAATATCGCGGAGTCCAAGGACGGATTCGTCCCCGAGCAGACTACTGGGCCTTGTGAGCTCATTGGAGACCGGTGGACCATGATGGATTGGGCCGTGCCGGCGGTGAATTCCCCGGTCGCTGATGGGCTTGATCTCTGGGTCGATAAGAGCACCTGAAAAATATTCTTTCTCTCCGACAGGCTGGTGCGGCGTCTGAAGAAAGAGAGGGTCACCGGGCTCAGGCTGAAACAATGCCTGATCGCGGAGTGACGCCCTAGACCCGCCGCTTCAGGAAATCCACCTGCATGGCGGTGATCTCGGCCCGCAACTCGCCGTGATAGACGTCGAAATGCTCGCCGTCATAGCTGTGAAGCTCCACATCCCCGATTTTGTTGGCCGTGCGTCGGACCGAGGCGGGCGGCACGGCAAAATCGTTGTGCCCGTAGTGGATGCAGACCGGGCACTGGATGCGCTCCGCCGACAGCCCGGGGCTGTAGCGCCCCAGCGCCAGCAGCGATCGGGCGGGAATCTCGTTCCGCCACTTGCTTTCGGGTGGGACGAAGCGCTTCACCTCTTCCTCCCAGCCCTCAAAGCTCATCGCCGCCAGACGCCCCGGTTCATTGATCATCGGGATCTTATGCACCCCGCCGAACGGCGCGATATAGAGGTCCAGCAACGCGTGCTGGGCGGAGATGAACGCGGTTAAGGGCGACATCGTCTGCATGGCGTCATAAGCGCTGCAATGGGGCGCCTGCACGGCCATCGCGCGAATGCCCGGATCCTCGGCCGCGATGGTCAGCGCGTGTCCGCCCCCCAGCGAGGAGCCCCAGATCGACAATCGGTCGGCGTCGATGCGGTCGTCCTCGCGCACGTAGGACAGCACGCCCCGCCAGTCATCGAGCTGCTTGTGGATCATCAGCAGGTGGCGCGGGCGCCCGCCGCTTTCCCCGAAATGGCGATAGTCGAAGGTGGCGACGGCGAATCCGGCTTCGGTGAAGTCCCGGATCGTGTCGCTGGTGCCGAAGGTCCATTCGGTGCCGAAACCGTGGCCCATGACGATCACAGGGCGGCGCGCCTTCGCCCCTGCGGGCCAATGCCAGTACCCGACCACGTGATCGGCGCCTATTGCGACCTCAAATTTCTCCACTGTGCCCCGTCAGGTGTTACGTCGCGCGCTACGCGCCGCATTCATCGACTGTTACGCCCAAATGGTTAACGCGCGCTGGTGTCGGCGGGGGCATATCCCGCATCGTGGAATCGGTGCGGCGATTGCGCCCGCGCGCGGCGTGGGGACCGACGGGGCTTTGCGCTGGCCGCAAAGGCGGACTATTTGTGGCGGCGAAGAAGTAAAAGAAAGCGTCGGCGCAGGTATTGGGCGCCCTCGTGAGGGAGTAGGCGCGATGCGCATTCTTTTATCGATATTGGTCGCACTAGCGTTTTTGGCCGGGCCAGCGACGGCTTCTGATACGGACCCGCCGTATCGGCAGGTGTTTCAGGACGCCGGTCAAAAGCACAATCTCGACTGGAAGCTGCTGGCGGCCATCGCCAAAAAGGAATCCCGTTTCGACCCGAATGCGATTGGCCCCAATGGCGCGCGCGGCATGATGCAGGTCCTGCCGGAGACGGCGATCGGACTGGGCGTCAGCCTGTGGGATCTGACCGATCCCGCGCTGGGCGTCGATATCGGCGCGCAGTATTTCCGACGCCTGCTGGATGTCTGGCTGAATGAGCCGGGGCTGGACGAGGACACGCGCCTGCATTTCGCCGTCGCGGCCTATCACGTCGGTCCCGGCCGGTTGAAACGCCTGCGCAAGGAGGCGGCTACGCGCGGATTGAACGGCGACCGCTGGCGCGGACATGTCGAGAAGATGGTCGCGGAAGATGTCGCGCCGGGCTCCGCCGCCTATGTCTCAGAGGTGTTCGCGACCCGTCGGCGCTACAAGGACGGCTGATCCCGAGTCAGAGTCGCTTTTCGTAGAACATGCTGGCGGCGAGAGTCTTTTCGCTGGCGTCATGGAACCGGCCGAAGGGCGGGGCCTGTTCGAATCCGGCGCGCTCGAAAAACTCCAGCGCTTCGGTCTGCCAGCGCCCAGCCTCCAGCTTCAGGACCTTGGCGTTGCTTTCCCGCGCGACGCGCTCGATTTCCTGAATCAGGCGATAGGCGACACGCTGGTGACGCGCGGCCTCGACCGTGTAGACCCGGCTGACCTCGCATTCGTCGCCGTCTCCGATCAGGGCGCCGCATCCGACCGGTTGCCCAAGATGGCGCGCGATGAACAGCTTGGCCCCAGAGGCTTTGAGTTCCGCCGCGCTCATCGGACTGCAATCGGCCGAGGATCGTCGCGTCGAGACAAAATAGTCGTGCGCTGCGAGCAGCATTCGACATTCTGCGGTGGTCGGGTCGGCCTCAGTGATCTCAAGGGGCCGCATGGCGAATCCAGACATCATGTTCATAACCTGACGATAGCCTGACTTTTCGCAGTTGCAAAAGAATTATGTCCCTTCGCTGACGGAAATTTGACGCAGTGCGGTCCAAATCATGCAGCACCGCGGCATTTGGTCCTTGGAATTCATTCTCCATTCACAATTCGTCTCCATTTTTCAACGAATAAACCTCATCGAATCAGCGCTTTGCGGGTGCGTTCGCTTCTGCGCGGGTCTGGCGCCAATATATTGTGCAATGCCGGTGCGATGATCGAATCGCGACGCGGAATTCCGGAATCACATCCCATTCGCGAGTCGCGGACGGGAATCTCTGCGGTGGTGAGGCGTCATTTCAACGTTGCGACGCAGCATTCGCGATGTCGCGTGGCGCCTTGCGCATTCGCCCTGCGCGCGTTACGCCCCAGCCGCTGCAGATAACGCGCATCGCCCGGAGGTTCAGATCATGTCATTCAAGCCTAAAAGAGTCGTCCTCGCCTATTCCGGCGGCCTCGACACGTCGATCATCCTGAAATGGCTTGAGCATGAGTATGGCTGCGAGATCGTCACCTTCACCGCCGATCTTGGCCAGGGGGAGGAGCTTGAACCCGCCCGCGCCAAGGCGGAGCTGATGGGTATCAGGTCCGAACACATCTTTATCGAGGATCTGCGCGAAGAATTCGTGCGCGATTACGTGTTTCCGATGTTTCGCGCCAATGCGGTCTATGAGGGCCTCTATCTGCTCGGCACCTCCATCGCCCGGCCGCTGATCTCCAAACGGCTGATCGAGATCGCCCATGAGACCGAGGCCGACGCCATTGCGCACGGCGCCACTGGCAAGGGCAACGACCAGGTGCGGTTCGAGCTGAGCGCCTATGCGCTGGACCCGGATATCAAGATCATCGCGCCGTGGCGGGATTGGGATCTGACCTCCCGCACCAAGCTGATCGAATGGGCGGAAGCGCATCAGGTGCCGGTGCCCAAAGACAAACGTGGCGAGGCGCCGTTCTCGGTGGATGCGAATCTTCTTCACACCTCGTCGGAGGGCAAGGTGCTGGAGGATCCGGCCGTCGAATCGCCGGATTACGTCTATCAGCGCACAGTGAACCCGGAGGATGCTCCGGATCAGCCGGAATACTTGGAGATCGGGTTCAAGAACGGCAATGCGACCTCCATCAACGGGCAGGCGATGAGCCCGGCCGAATTGCTGACAGCGCTCAATGAATATGGCCGAATACACGGCGTCGGACGGTTGGATCTGGTCGAAGGCCGTTATGTGGGCATGAAATCCCGTGGGATCTATGAGACGCCGGGAGGCACGATCCTGCTGGCGGCGCATCGGGGTATCGAGCAGGTGACGCTGGATCGCGGGGCTGCGCATCTGAAGGATGAACTGATGCCGCGCTACGCCGAGCTGATCTATAACGGCTATTGGTTCAGCCCTGAGCGCGAGATGCTGCAGGCCGCGATCGACGCGAGCCAGGAGCATGTCGAGGGCGTCGCGCGGGTGAAGCTCTACAAGGGTTCGGTCAATTGCGTCGGCCGCTGGTCTGACCGCTCGCTTTATTCCGAGCAGCATGTGACGTTTGAGGACGACGCCGGCGCTTACGACCAGAAAGACGCGGCTGGCTTCATCAAGATCAACGCGTTGCGGCTGCGCCTGATGGCGGACCGGAAGAAGCGGCTGGGGTGAGGCGGTGTGCGCGATTCCTTGAATGGATCGCGGACGATTCTTATCTATCTATCAACGAGAAGGCGTGAGAATACGCTGAATCTGTTGACATCACAGGCGTTTAAGGCGATTCTTGCGGTGAAATTCAATCCATGATTGGAAATCGTATGACAAACTTGGAAGGCGTTCGGGACTGACACGTGAACTGTTCCGAAATTTTGCACGAGGAAGCGGCGCGAACTCTGGTGGTTTGCGCCGCTTCATCGTTCAACTGGGCGCTTCTGATCACACCCGCCGTCATCTCCGTCTCGGTTTTCGTCGCCTATCTCGGGGTGAAATCCGCCCGCAGCACCGCCCGGCAGCGCGCGACGCTCGATATGATTGAGAAGGTGGAGCCCGCGCCGCATTATCGCGATCTGCACGCGGTTTTCGCGTATCACCGGCGACGGAATTCCTTCCACAGACTCCATGACCCGGTGGAGGAAAAGGACAAGAAAGAGCGGCAGGCCGTTCTGGACTACCTTAACCATTACGAATTGGTCTCGATCGGGATCCGCAAAAAGATCCTCGATGCGGAGATCTATAAGGATTGGATGCTGTCCGCCTTTGTTCGCGACTGGAACGTCGCCGCCGGATTCATCGATCGGGAGCGGTGGAAGTTCGATCAGGCGTCCGGGAAATGGGAATATCACGCGCCGGTTTTTGAGAATTATCAGGCGGTTGCGGAGATTTGGTCGCCAGATGACGCGGTGCGTCTGACGAAAGAAAACTCGACGCCGCCGGAGGCCCCGTCGGGGCCAGGGGACGAGGCGCTTCCAAAGACCGATGCGGCCAAATCCGATGGTGCGTAAAAATTTCTAGCCGGCCTCCGCCTCGCGCCTTCGCCTAGATCCGGTGACGAGCGAGGCGGTCGTAGAGGGGCAGCGCCCGCTCGGCCAGTTTCGCAAACTCAGGCGGCAGGTCTGGCAATGGATCCTCCGGACCCGCAAACCCTGTCGAGCAATGCACCGCGCCATACCAATGTGCAGCCCAAACACCGTCTGACGGATGCCCGCCTGCCGTCCAGCGCAGCATTCGGTCGGTATATGCGACGCCAATAGCGGCGCAGAGACGGGAGAGCGCGCCCGCGGGGTCGGCGCGAATATCGGCGCTGTCGATCACCAACGGCGCATCGCCCAGCCAATTGGCGACCTCGTCGAATAGCTCTGCCTGCTGGGCGAACCCGATATCCTCCAGCGTCGGTCGCTCCCGTTTTTTGGCGTAGCTGGCGATTACGCGTGCGGGATGTCGGATCAGGAACACATTGGCGCAGCGGCGCATGAAACTCCGGTCGAATGCGGGGATCATGTGATGCGTCATGTGTTTCTGGTAGAAGACGGGCCGCCCATCGGGGGCCGTGCCGAGACACGCCGCCGCCACTTTGGCCGGATCCGTATCCTGCGTCGCCAGAATCTCAGCGCGCATCGGATGGTCAAGGCCGGTCGCGGCCAGGTACGCGGCGTAGAAGGGCTCGTCCGAGACCGCGCAATCGCCGCGCGCGGCGAAGGCGTACATCATCGCGGTGGAGAGGTTTCGCGGCCCCGACCACATCGCTATGCGCATGACGCGACCAGATCCTTATAGAGCTCGCGAATGCGTTTGGTGACCGGGCCCATCTCTCCGACGCCGATCACGCGCCGGTCGATTTCGCCGACCGGCGTCTGCGCGCCGAAAGTGCCGGTCAAAAACGCTTCGTCCGCGCCATAGGCGTCGACCAGCGAGAAGTTCCGCTCAAAGACCGGAATGGCGTTGTCGCGGCAAAGCCTGATCACCTTCGCCCGTGTGATCCCGTTCATGCAGTAATCGCCCGTCGAGGTCCAAACCTCGCCCTTTCGGACGATGAAGAAATTGCAGGCGTTGGTGGTGTTCACAAAGCCATGGACGTCCAGCATTAGCGCTTCGTCCGCTCCCGCCTTCTCGGCCGCGACGCAGGCGAGGACGCAGTTCAGTTTGGAATGGGAGTTCAGCTTGGGATCCTGGCTCATCGGCAGGCCACGAACTTGTGGCACGGTCGCCAGCCGGATTGAGCGTGGCAGCGAGGGGCGCGAGTGCTCCATGATGATGACGAATGTCGGACCGGAACGCGATAGCGAGGGATGCTGGAAGGGACGGGTCTTCACACCGCGCGTGACCATCAGTCGTGCATGGACGTCGGTGGTCATGCCGTTGGCGGTCTGGGTCTTCAGAAGCGCGTTCCTGACGCCCGCGTGATCCATGCCGATATCGAGGTCGATGGCTTTGGCGGCCTCGAACAGACGGTCGAGATGCTCGTCCAGAAACGCCCAGACGCCGTTATAGAGGCGCAGCCCCTCCCACACGCCGTCGCCGAGCATGAAGCCGGAATCATAGACGCTGACGAGCGCTTCCGCCCGGGGCGCGAGGCGCCCGTTCACCCAGATCTGGATGTTCTCGTTCCGGGCGTCCTCTTCCGCCTGATGCGTGGTCACATGGTCGGTCAAATCCGCGCTCCTCCCCGACCGCGACGCTAGCGCGCCGCGGTGGAGAGGAAAAGGCGTGGGTTTAGCGGCGTCAGTTGACCTGCCCGCTTTCCTGCAGCCAGCGCGCCATACCGGCGATGTTCAGCGCGCGCCATTGTTTGTACGAGCCCCAGTCCTTGTAGTCATCCAGAGTCAGTTCTTCCTGAAGCTCCTCGACTGATTTGCCTTCCTTCAATCCGGCCAGAACCTGATCGCGCAACACCTCCATATAGACGCGGCCATTCACGGCGTCCTGCTTGTCGCCGATCGGGCCGTGGCCGCCGGCCAAAATCTCAAAGTCCAGGTCCTCGATCACCTTCGTCTGATCGATCCAGCCGCCCACGTCCGAGCGTGGGAGATCCTGATATGGCAGACGCTTGGCGGCGACGGCGTCAACGATGAAGCCGATGTTCTCAGGCCGGATGACCATGGCGATCAGATCATCTCCATGGCCGACGCCAAGATAGGTCAGCTCAAGGGTCTTGCCGCCCACCTCTAGGGTTTTGGTGTCCGCGAAACGCTCGGTGGGGGCGACGCCGTCAATCGTCTCGGGCGCGTTATCCTGTGCGATCACCGTCGGCACATCGCCGAAAGCCGCGCCGCCGGACGCGTGGTCGCCGTGGCTGTGGCTGTAGATCAGGTGGGTGATCGGCTTATCGGTCTGCTTCGCGATCTCTCCCTTCAGCCAGGCGGCGGCCTCCGCATTGATCGGGTCGGTGACGATCACGCCCTCCTCGGTTTCGATGAAGACCGAGAAGTGAAAGTTGTTCTGAAAGCGGTAGACGTCGCCCGCGATATGGGTGACGGCGCGCTTGGCGTCCTGTGCGATGGCGGGCGCGGAAATTGTCAAAGCCCCAGTGGCGACGGTCGCGACAGCGGCGAGCAAGGCGAGCGGTTTCATTGAAAGTCCTCCCTGTTTATCGCCGGGAGGATACCCCGCTATCCGATTCGACCAATACCCGATCCTGTGATCTGGCGCCTAAATCACGCCGAGCGCGGACAGGCCCAGTCCGGATGCGGCGCCAAGAGCCACCAGCAACGTCATCGGCGCGCGGGCGGCGAAGGTCAGGACAGCGAAAACGACAAAAAGGCCGATCTTCGGCCAGGCTGGCGCTTCCAGACCGACCGGCAGGAAGGACGCCTCGGCCAGATAGACGGCGAGGTTCAGGATCACGCCGACGACCGCTGCGGAAACGCCCGCCAGCGCCCGGCGCGCGCGCGGCGCATTCTGCAACCGCTCCACATGCGGGGCCGCGGCGAGGATCAGCATGAAGCTGGGCGCGAAGGTGTATAATGTCGCCAGCGCCGCCGTGGCCGCTCCGGTCCAGCCTGTGCCGGGCCCCGACCAACCCGCAAAGAAACCGGCATAGGTGTTCACGAGGATCAGCGGACCGGGCGTCGCCTCGGCGATGGCGAGGCCGTTTAGCATCTCGGCCGCGCTCAGCCAGCCATAGGCTTCGACCGCCCTGTCGGCGACGTAGGGCAGCAGGGCGTAGGCCCCGCCGAAGGAGACGAAGGCGGCGGAGGTGAATAGCTCGGCGACCTCGTCAAACGGGTCCGGGCCAAAGAGTGTGCGGATGATGAGGAAGACGCCAAGGATTAGCGCCGTGAACACGCCGATCGTTTTCAACGACTTGCGCTTTGGCGCGCGCGCGCCTGTGGGCGCGCTCTCGACATGACAGTGGGGCAGGGCGAGGCCCGCCAACGCCGCCAGCGCCACGATCAGAGGGAACGGCGCGCCGAGAAAGTAGAGGCCGATAAAGGCGGCGGCGGCCAGGGCCCAGTGCGCCGGACCGTCCAGCGCCTTACCAGACAGGTTCCAGAACGCCCGCGCCACGAGGGCGATCACCGCGGGCTGCACGCCATAGAACAGAGAGGCGATCCAGCGGTTCTCCCCTTGCGCGGCGGCGATCCAGGCCAGCGCGATCATCAGCGCGGCGCCTGGCAGGATGAAGGCCAATCCCGCGGCGAGCCCGCCCTTCAGACCATGCAGGCGCCAGCCGAGCCAGGTGGCGAGTTGTTGCGCCTCCGGCCCGGGCAGAAGCATGCAGACCGCAAGCCCGCGCCGAAAGGCTTCGCCAGAGACCCAGTCGCGCTTGTCGACGATCTCGTCCTGCATCAGCGCGATCTGACCGGCCGGCCCGCCAAAGGACAAGAGGCCGATCTTAATCCAGATGGGGGCCGCTCGTTTCAGGTCTGGAGCGGGAACCTCACGGGTGGCGGCGGCGTCCGTCGCGTCAGGCATGGTCATCATTCGCTCTCCGCCGTCGGAGCCGTCAAAGGCGCGCCTGCGCGTCTGAGGGCTTCGAATCCTCCCCGCACATAGACCGCGTCGGCGCCATGCATCAACAACCAAGCGGCGGCGAACTGGCTGACCTCATGGCCATGAACGCAAAAAACGAGGGTCGGCGCCGGATCTTGCGCAAGATCCGCATCCGTTGGCAGTTTGAACGGATCACGCCAGATGGCGCTGGCGATAGTTTCGCCTGAATTTGCGCGCGCCTCGCGCTTGCGCACATCCAACAGTCGGACGTTATCGGCGGTCAGGCGCGTGATCGCGTCCTTGGCGGAAATCGAGGGGATTTGGTGATCGGACATAAAGCATCGCTCCCACAAAACTGGGGTCGGGCGATGCTTGGGCTTGCGCCTGTCTGCGGGAGATCGCGTAGCCCCGCTCGCTTGATGTGGAGTGTTCGGACGTTTCGCGCAAGGGGTAGAGCAGGATTTCCGGCGCCGCCGCGATCATCCCTGATGTGGAGAGGGCCGCGCTGCAGCCGCCCCAAATCACATCAGAGCGTGGGCGTTGTTCAGAATCAGCCGTTCAAGGAACATCAGACCGATGATGACGATCAGCGGGGTCAGGTCGATGCCGCCAAGATCCGGCATGAACCGGCGTATCGGGCGATAGACCGGATCCGTCAGCCGGTTGAGCCCGTGCCAGAGCTGGCCGACAAAATTGCTGTGCCGGTTGACCACGTTGAATGCGATCAGCCAGCTCAACACCGCCTGCGCGATGATGATCCAGAGCGCGACATTGATCAGCGTCGTCAGCAGCCAAAGCAAAGAGCCCATGCTCCGTCTCCCGGTCGTGCGCGCCGCCCTTCGGCGCGCCGTAAGACCTAGCGAGCGGCCCGGCCCGGCGCAAGGCGCCGACATGGCGAAATCTGCCTATGCGAGGCCCGATTGCTCGCTTGACTTAGGAAATGGCCGCGCTTAGTTACGCGCTCACGCTAAGCGCATCGCCGCTTGGATGGATGGGGCCGTAGCTCAGATGGGAGAGCGTCGCGTTCGCAATGCGAAGGTCAGGGGTTCGATTCCCCTCGGCTCCACCAAATCCCCACAATCTTTACGTGAATCCGCGTTCGGTCGCGCGTTGCGCCGAATTCCGACGATTGTTGCCGGGGGCTCGCGCGCGTAGAATGCCGGAAATCAGAGCCTTGTGAGGAATGATGAGCCAGACCCTGTTCGAAAAATACGGCGGTTTCGCCACCGTCAGCCGCATCGTGATGGATTTTTACGACCGCGCGCTCGACAGCGATCAGATCGGCGACTTTTTTGAAGGCGTCGAGATGAAGAAGCTGATCGACCATCAGACTAAGTTCATCGCGACGCTGATGGGCGGCCCGGCCTCTTACACGAATGAGCGTCTGGCGGCGATGCATGCCCGGCTTGCGATCAACAACACCGATTTCGATGAGATGAAGAAGCTGCTGGCCGAGACGCTTGTGGAACATGGCGTCGCGGAGGAGGACATCGCCGCGGTCGCGCATGAGATCGAGGTGCGTCGCGATTCGATCGTGACGGCCTGACCTCTATGTCGATCACCGCGATCAATGAAAAGCTGCTCCGCGCGATCGGCGTCGGCATCGGAATCGTCGATCCCGAAGGCCTGACGCTGCGGTTTCAGAACAAGGCGTTCGAGACCTGGTTCGGCGCGCCTGCGCTGAACAAGCCCTTGACCGAGGTTCTGGTCGGTCTCGATACGGACGCAATGGTTGCGGCCCTCAACGAGGGGCGCAGCTTCGCCGCCGAACTGACGGTGAAGCCCAAGCGGCGCAGCCTCGTCATCGCCATCACATTCAGCCTGGCGGAGGTCGACGGCGCTCCGATCGTGGTTCTGGAGTGCCAGAACATCACCCGGATCAAAGAGCTGGAGTCGATGATCGAGAGCTATTCCTCGATGGTCGAGAAAAACGCGCGCGAGCTGCGGCTGGAGAAAGAGCGCGCCGAGAAGCTGCTGCTGAACATCATGCCGAAAGCGGTCTATGAGGAGTTCAAGAGCTTTGGCGTGGTCACGCCGCAGCTATACAACCCTGTCTCCGTTCTGATGCTGGATTTCGTCGGCTTCACGGAAATGGCGTCGGATATCGATCCGACTGTTCTGGTGAGCGAGCTCAACGACCTCTTCACCGCCTTTGACCGGATCACCGAGCAGTTCGGGTGCGAGCGGATCAAGACCATCGGCGACGCTTATCTCGCGGTTTCGGGTCTGCCGGAGGCCAACCCGGATCACGCCCGCGCCATCGCGAACGTCGCCATCAGGCTGGTGAAATATATTGAACGGCGCAATCAGAGCCATCATCACACCTGGCAGTGCCGCGTCGGAATCGCCACCGGGCCGGTGGTCGGCTCCGTCGTCGGGATCCAGAAATATGTCTATGACATTTTCGGGCCGGCGGTGAACATGGCCGCGCGGCTGCAGGCGCATGCGGAGCCGATGACGATCCTGATCCCCGACGACATGAAGGGCATGCTGGTCGAGGAATTCGAAATCGACGACATGGGCAAACGCGATCTGCACGGGTTCGGCAGCGTTCGCGTGCAGAGATTGGGCGGTCCGGCCCGCAAGCTCTCGTCAGTCTAAAAGGGCGTCTGCGCCGCTAGACGCGTTTCCAGATGCGGCCGCCATCGTCCTTGCGGATCAATCGGCGCGATTTCTCCAGCTTCGCGTTGAAGCAGCCGATGATGTAGGAGCCCGATTTCATCGTTTTGATGAGGTAATCTTCAAAACGCTTCTGCATACGTTCGTCCTGCAGAGGGCGATAGAAATAAACCACGTCATAGCCGCTGTAGTCGAAGCTCATACAGTCTTCGACGAAGATGGAGAGCTCGTCGCCGAAGTGCTTCTTGCCAATCCGGACGTATTCTTCGACCACGTCAAACCCGTCGATCTTCTCGAAATTGAAGCGGTTCGTGGCGTTCAGCACGTGCACATTGCGGCCAATTCCACAGCCGACCTCGACGAATGTCAGCGGCCGGTGCCGCAACTCTGAATGCTGATAATCGACGTCGTCGGCCAGAATGTCCTCCAGCTGAAACAAGACCTCGAAAAACTCGTTCATCTCGATCGGGATATAGGCGAACCCGCCCTGAGAGGGGGCGATCGAGTCCGCCTCCTCCATGCCGACGGAATCCAGCGCCGCCTGCAGCATGGTCAGCTTGTCGCTGAGCTGACCGACCTGCTTCACCGCGCTCTGCAGGTTCTCCAGCGTGTGCAGCATGTTGTGGTCTTGCACGATGTCTTCGAAACGTTTCATCGGCTGGAAGTCCCCTTTGAGTGTTCAGCGTCGCTTGGCGCGGGCCAGCACAACCAGGCGTTGCGCCATTTTTCGATCGAAGGTCATCTCGATAACTTGTCGTTGCAGCGCCTGCGGCTTCTCATTGCCCTTCGCCCGTTGCAATGCGCGCTCGACGCCCTTGTCCCATGTCTTGCCGACGATCGTGTTCCCGGCCTTGGTTATGAGGTTGGCGAGGTCCCGATCCGACATCGCTTCGCCCAGCCCCCGAGAGAACTCCCGCCGAAAGCTGGGGGGCAGAAGCGAGACGATATGCTGCGAGCGCGGCATCAACAGAACGTCGTCCAGATCCGCGAACAGGCCGCCGGACACCATGTTCAGCGCGATGCTCTGCATGAACTTGTCCCAGGTCAGCTTTTCCGGGTTGCTCTTGAACTGGTTCAGAACGTCGGTAATCGCGCCTTCAAGGGCGTTCGACATGCCGCCCTTAAGCATTTTCTTGATGAATTGCGCCGCCGCCCTCTGACCGACGCGCGTGACCCATTGCGCGCCGATGCGGCGCGCGATCTGGGCGCCGACGACCTCCAGTATTTTCTCGGCGAATTTGCCGCGGACCACGGCGCCGACCGCGCCGCCGATCACCGCGTTCTGCAGAACGTTTCTGGTCGCCGCTCCGACGCCCTGGGAGCTGCCGGCCAGCCCATGACCGACCTCGGTCGCAAGCGTTTCTACCGCGGCTGTGCCTGCGCCGGCGATAATGCCCGACGCGATGGCGCCGGCGCCGTAGCTTGCCGCCACCGGCCCGGCCATGATGCCGACCGCCAGAAAGCTTGCATCACGGGTGAACTCGAGGGCGGAGATCCAGTTCTCGCCGCCCTGAATGACCGATTTGCGGTAGGCGTAGAGCTGTTTGCGCGCGTTGTTGATGATCGGCTCGGCGCGCCGCATTGAGGCGTAGGCCGCCTTCAGATCCTTGCTGTTCAGCGCCGACTCGACGTCTTTGGCGGCTTTTTCTGCGCGTTTGACGATGTTTTCCGGGGGAAGCGTGACGCCGCGCGTCGCCTCGATCAGATAGCTCACCAGCGGGCTGCGCCGGTTGTTGCTGTTCATCTGGTTCCAGAACGCCCGGATCTCCGCCGCGTTCGAGGCGATCTCCCCCGCCGGTCCCTTATAGCGAAGCGCCCGGATCGTCCGCTCGACGAGATTCTGATAATCCCGCTTCGTCATCAGATAGGTGCGACCACGGATCGTGATCTGCAATTCCATAGGCTGGCTGCTGGCCTCCAGCGCCAGCGCCTTCATCGTCAACGCGTCCGGATTGCCGTTGCGTTGCAGGCCGCAATGTTTCTGAAAGTCGCGGATGCGCTGAATGAGCTCTTCGGTGACCGCGCCGTCTTCGGGGATTTTCCGCGCGCCCTGCCGCCGCGCCATGTTCAGCGCGCGCTGGACGTTCAGCGCCTCCCGGCTCGTCGTGCCGACAACCAGCATGCTCATCGTCGTTCCCTCGCGGTCGTTTCTTCGTGTTTCACACGCGCGATCGGCGCAAGGGGGCGGGCCGAATCACGTCAAAGACGTACTTTCGCGCACACTAGCATCCCGATGGCGTTTCTTCAGCCTGCGCCGTGGTTTAGAGGCCCAATGTGCTGTAGCTCTCAGAGATCCGGTTGATGGCGATCAGGTAGGCGGCCGTGCGCAGATCGTCGACGCGGTCGTCGCGGCGCCAGATTTCCCGCATGTCCTGATAGGATTGGCGCATCGTGTCGTCGAGGCCGGAGCGTACGAGGTCGATTTCCTCCGCTCCGTGCATGACCTTCTCGCGAATCTCTGCCGGGAAGGGTTGCCCGGTCATCTTCTCGACTCCGGTGATAAGCATCTCGATATGGCCTTCCTGAAACCGCCGCTGCATCCGGCCGAACCGGATATGGCTGAGATTCTTGACCCATTCGAAATAGGACACCGTGACGCCGCCGGCGTTGGCGTACATGTCCGGGATGATCACCACGCCCCTTTCACGCAGAATCCTGTCGGCGGTTGCGGTCACGGGGCCGTTGCCCGCTTCGATGATCAGCCGGGCTTTCACCGAGCCCGCATTGCTGACGCTGACGACGCCCTCCATCGCGGCGGGGATCAGGATGTCGCAATCATGGACCAGCGCGACCGAGCCGTCCTCAAGATATTCGTCAGCGCCCCGAAAGCCCCTGACGCCGCCGGTTTCCTGCATGTGCTGCTTCAGCGCTTCGATGTCGAGGCCGCCTTTCGCGAACACCGCGCCATCGTGCTCCGCCACCGCGTTGACGACGCAGCCGTCTTCCTCGGACAGAAACTTCGCCGCGTGATAGCCCACATTGCCGAGGCCCTGAACGACGACGCGCTTGCCCTCCAATTCGCTGCTCAGACCCGCTTTCGCGACGTCCTCGGGTTGTCGAAAGAACTCTCTCAGCGCGTATTGCACGCCGCGTCCCGTCGCTTCGACGCGGCCCGCGATGCCGCCCCGATGATGCGGTTTGCCGGTGACGCAGGCTTGATCGTTCAACTCGGCTGTGTGCATCCGGGCGAACTGATCGGCGATCCAGGCCATTTCGCGTTCGCCAGTGCCCATATCTGGCGCCGGGACATTCTGCGACGGGTGGATCAGGTCACGTTTGATCAGTTCGAATGCGAAACGGCGGGTGATGGCTTCAAGCTCAGCCTCCTCCCAATCGCGGGGATCGATGCAGAGCCCGCCCTTCGAGCCGCCGAACGGCACCTCGACCAGCGCGCATTTGAAGGTCATCAGCGCCGCCAGCGCCTCCACCTCATCCTGATTGACGGACATTGCGTAGCGGATGCCGCCCTTGACCGGTTCGAAATGTTCGGAATGGACAGATCGATAGCCTGTGAAGGTTTGGATTTCCCCCCGCAGCCGTACGCCAAATCGCACGGTGTAGGTGGAGTTGCAGACCCGGATTTTCTGGATCGTGCCGGGAGGGACGTCCGCCAGCGCCGCCGCCTTGTCGAACATGATATTCACGCTGTCGCGGAAAGTCGGCTCCAATTGGCTGGGCGTGTTCTTGGCGGCGATGTTCATTGAAGCTCTCCCAAAATGAGCCGCGCATCGGGGCCACGTGTGTGTCCGGATCGGGCGAAACCAATGCAATTTTGCGCAGCCTGAGCCTATTCGAGGAAGCCGTCAACAACGCCGATGGCAGGCATGCGGATCGACCGCGCTAACGGCCAGACTTTCGCTTAGCGCGCGTGGTCGGCGCCGCGCTGGCGGGGTCTTCCGGCCAATGATGTTTGGGATAGCGCCCGCGCATGTCCTTGCGCGCATCGGCCCAGGCGCCGCGCCAGAAACCGGGCAGATCGGCGGTGGCCGCGATGGGGCGCCCGGCGGGTGAGAGCAGTTCCACCATCAGCGCCGTCTCACCCGCCATCGGGTGCGCGGCGCCCCCGAACATCTCCTGCGCGCGCACGGAGATTGTCGGCGTCTCCCGCCCATAGTCGATCAGCAGCCGGGATCCCGCCTGCGTCTGGAACCGGGCGGGCGCGGCGGCGTCGAGCGCAGACTTGCCCACCCAGCCCAGATCCGCCTCCAGCGCCGCGTTCAGATCGATCTTTGAGAGCTGCTCGACGGTTCGAATTCCAGGCAGGAAGGGCGTCAGCCAACGTTCCAGCCCGTCGAGCAGCGCCTCATCGGACCAGTCGGGCCAGTCGCCGCCCTGTTTCGCGGCCCAGCGGAGGCGGCCCAGCAGCGCGGTCGCGTCCCGCGTCCACGGCAGCGCGGCGAGGCCAAGCTGGCGTACGCCTTCGGTCATGGCCTCGGCGATTGCGGCGGGATCGGCGTCTTTCCACGGGCGATCTTCCAGCGCCAGAGCGCCCAGTCGGCGGCGGACGCGGGCCAGAACCGATCGGTCGCGCTTGGACCAGACGCAGATTTTTTCCTCGAAGATACGGGACGCAAAAACATGTTCGATATCCGCATGTGAGACAGCAGCCGCCAATCGAATGGCCGCCTCCCTCGCATCGCCGTCCAGATCTGCGGCGACAAGCAGAGGCTGCGCGGCCAGAGCGTCCTCTGGGGGCGCTTTCGCGCCCCTGCCGCCTGAGAGGAGATAGCGTGGCTCGCCGCCCGGTCGGCGCTGCGCGATCCGGTCCGGGTAGGCGAGGGCGGTGAGACGGCCGATGTCGGGCGCCTGTCCACGATCTTCGGCGATCTTCATCCGGCGGCGCAGATCCTTTGCGGATTTCAGCACGCGCGCACGTCGCCCCTCGGCGCCTTTCGGCGGCTTGCCCCGCAGCGCCTTCAGCCGCGCGGCCAGATCGACGCCGGGACGCGGGCCGCCGGGGATTCGCAAGAGGTCGCGCTCCTCCAGCAGCGCCGCCAGATCGCAGGCGAGGCCGCCGAGGTCGTCCTCCGCGCCCCGCAGGATCATATGTGCGAGGCGCGGGTGCAGAGGCGCGCGCGCCATGCGCTTTCCATGCGCGGTGACGCCGCCCATTGCGTCCAGCGCGCCGAGATCGGCTAGTAAGGCGCGGGCGTTGGCGAGCGCGCCCTCCGGCGGCGGATCGAGGAACCGCAGATCGCCACCGCCCCAGAGCGCGAGCTCCAGCGCTAGCGGCGCCAGATCCGCGGTTGCGATCTCGGGCGGCGCGAAGGGCGCAAGGCCGCCCTCTTCGCCCTTGGTCCACATCCGCCAGCAGACGCCCGGCGCCGTGCGGCCCGCCCGTCCGCGACGCTGCTCCGCCTCCGCCTTCGTCACCCGTTCGGTCACCAGCCGGCCCATGCCTGCGCCCGCATCGAAGCGCGCGCGGCGGGCGCGGCCCGCGTCCACCACGATCGTGACGCCGGCGACGGTCAGCGAGGTCTCGGCGACGGCGGTGGCCAGAACCACGCGCCTGCGGCCGGGCTGAGAGGGACGCAGGGCGGCGCGCTGCGCCGACAGCGCCATCTCGCCATGCAGGGGCCGTATGTCAGTCGTCTCGGGCAGATCCCGCTTCAACGCGCCTTCAACGCGAGAGATTTCTCCGACCCCGGGCAGAAACACCAGCGCGTCGCCCGGGGATTCAGCCAGCGCCCGCAAGGTCAAGGCGGCCGCCGCGTCCTCGAACCTTGGACCGCGCTGGTCGGGACGCGACCATGGCGCATCCAGCCAGCGCGTCTCCACGGGATAGGCGCGCCCTTCCGAGGCGATCACCGGCGCATCGCCCATCAACCGCGCGACCGCCGCGCCGTCCAGCGTCGCGGACATCGCCAGCAGACGCAGATCAGGCCTCAGCGCCTCCTGCGCCTCCAGACACAAGGCCAGCCCGAGATCTGCGTTCAGCGAGCGCTCGTGGAATTCATCGAAGATCACCACCGCGACGCCCTCCAGCGACGGATCGCCCTGTATGCGGCGGGTCAGGACGCCTTCAGTGACGATCTCAACCCGTGTGTGTGCGGAGGTCTTCGTCTCGCCCCGGATCCGATACCCGACCGAGCGGCCGACTTCCTCGCCCAAGGTCTCGGCCATGCGCTCGGCGGCGGCGCGGGCGGCGACGCGGCGCGGCTCCAGCAACAGGATGACGCCGCTTGCGGCCCAGTCCTCCCGCATCAGCGCGAGGGGAACGCCAGTGGTTTTGCCCGCGCCGGGCGGGGCCTGCAGCACTGCGCGCGTTCCGTCCCGCAGCGCGGTCAGAAGGTCGGGCAGGGCCTCTTGGACGGGAAGGTCTGGCGTGGTCATGCGGTCGAGGTGAACCCGAGCCGGCGTCGCAGCGCAAGCGCCAGACGCCGATTTTGGCGTTTAGACGTCGTTCATCCCTTGATGGGACAGTTTCGCCCTGACGGGGTCTGGAGGTGAGAAAATGGGCGACCTGAAGGGCGTGGAGGCGTTGCGCGGTCTCGCTGCGATCGGCATCGCCGCCTATAGCTGGCTTTGGGTCATCGGCATGACCGCGACGCCGCCCGCAGCCAATCTCTATCTTCTCTACGATCTCTATTTCGTCATTTCAGGGTTCGTGCTGTCGCATGTCTACCGCGCACGCCTGACCACTGGGCGAGAGTCGGCCCGCTTCGCGCTGCTGAGGTTCGGGCGGGTCTATCCGCTGCATCTGGCCGCGCTGATGCTGCTGCTGGTCTTGCAGACCGGCGGCTGGCCCGCGGGCCCGGACGGGACCCAAGCCTCACTGAGCAGCTTCATCGCCAATCTCGCCATGTTGCAGGGTCTTGGCGTGGTCGATCCCGGCGCATGGAACGTTCCGGCGTGGATCATCAGCGTCGAATTCGCGCTTTCGATGTTATTTGCGTTGCTGTGTCTCGCCGACATTCCCCGCAGTCTACTGGGGCTCGGCGCGCTCATGCTTTGCGTATTTTGGGCGCTCTGGATGCTGGGGGGGCGGCCCGAGGGGCTTGATCTGGCCGGGGCGGATATGCTGTTGCGGGGCTTCGCCGGGTTCATGCTGGGGGTCCTGGCGCAGGCGGCGCGGCGCTCGAAGCGGACCGTGCGGGCGGTCGCGGATCTGGAGGTGATCGGGTCGAGCTTTTGGGGCGCCGCGGCGATCGGCGCGACGGTCGTGGTGTTCGTTTTCGCGCCGCCAGAGCTCCATGCGCTCGCGCCCCTGGTTTTCGCGGGCGTGGTGTTCGTGATCTCGGCGACGCGGGGCGCGGTCAGATGGCTGCTCGTCCTCAGACCCGTGCAGTTTCTGGCGCGAATTTCGTTTGGCGTGCTGATGTGCCACTGGCTTCTGGCGGTGCCGTTGCGGGACGCTTTGTTAAAGAGCGGTCCGATCGAACTGAAACTCGTGAATGTGACGCCGATGGAGCTCGCGGCGCTGGCGACGCCGGTCTATCTGCTGGCGGTGATCCTGATGGCGATTCTGGCGGAACGTTGTGTGGAGCGCCCGACGCGCGAGGCGATGCGCGCCTGGATCGATTGGCGCAGTCGCGTCTACGCCGCGGCGCGGCGACGGTCCGACTTGGCGTGATCAGGTGTGGCTCGACGCGCGCGCTCAGCGGCGTTTCGCGACCCCATAGCCATAATTCGTTTTAACCGAAACACGATCGACGATGGCCAGGCCGTTGTCATCAACGACATAGCTGACGTCGAACGGGAACGTGGTCTGGCGCTTCATATGTTTGGGCTTGAACCCGGCGATGCGCTCATAGGTCCCGTCGCATTGGATGGAGTCGCCCTTCTTGCGCGGGTTCGAGAACGCGATGGCGAATCTTTTGCGCCCGTCGAAGACCTCCATGCGGCTGTCGCAAATCTCGGTCGCCGGCGCGGGCGTCAACGCCTGCAAGGCGGCGCTCAAGGGGTCGAGCGTGCCGACCTGCTTTTCCGGGACGATCTGATAGGACTTTTTCTTAAACGCGGGTTTGGCCTTGGCGATGCTCGGCGCGCCGTCCTTATAGGTGATCACCACCAATTGGTCGTTGCGGCTGGTCTTCGCATCCGCGCGGAATCTTGACGGCACCAGCGCGCCGTCCTCATCCAGCACTCCGACGCTTTTGGCGTTCACCAGCGCGCTGAAGAAGGTGTCGACCATGCCTTGGGTCTTCAGATGGGTGCTGACACGATATTCTTCGGCGCCGATCGCGCCCTTGATCTCCGCCTCGCCGACCCGCATGCCGCCGAAATGAACATCATAGATAAACTTGATCGATTGCGGCTGCTGCGCGTTCGAAGCGTTAAAGGTCAAAACCCCCGCCACCGCCGCGACGCCAGCGAATTTCCAGCTGCTCTTCATCATATATCGCCCCGGATTCTTGCCCACAGACCGCATTTGAGCGTAACAACACGGCCAAATTTCGGCGCTGCTGTTGCGCGCTTGTACAGGAAATGCGCGTCCATGACTCTGGAAATAAGCCGAAACACGACCAAAACAAGCGAAGTTGAAGCGCTCGCGAGCCGCATCGCAGGCGGCGAACGCCGGGCGTTGGCGCGCGCAATCACGCTGGCCGAATCGACCCGACCGGAGCATCGGGCGCAGACGTTAGCCCTGTTCGCGGCCCTGCGGGAGGCGGGCGCGACCAGCCAGCGGGCGGTTCGCATCGGGCTCTCCGGCGCGCCGGGCGTAGGCAAATCCACGTTTATTGAATCCTTTGGCACCTATCTGACCGGGCTTGGAAAGCGGGTGGCTGTGCTGGCGGTTGATCCGTCCTCCTCTATCACCGGAGGGTCGATATTAGGCGACAAGACCCGGATGGAGCTCTTGTCCCGCGATCCCAACGCCTTCATCCGCCCCAGCCCGAGCGGGGCGACGCTGGGCGGGGTCGCCCGCCGCAGCCGGGAGGCGATCGCCCTCTGCTCAGCGGCGGGATTCGATGTGGTGCTGGTGGAGACGGTGGGCGTCGGACAGTCCGAAACCATGGTCGCCGACATGACCGACGTATTCCTGCTGTTGCTCGCGCCGGGCGGGGGCGACGACCTGCAGGGCGTCAAACGCGGCGTGATGGAGCTGGCGGATCTGGTGGTGGTCAACAAGTCGGACGGCGATCTCGCGCCCGCGGCGGAGCGAACCAAAGCGGATTACGCGGGCGCTCTGCGTCTTTTGCGCCGCCGTCCCGGCGATCCGGACAGTATTCCGGCGGCGATGTCGATATCCGCGCTGCACGCCAAGGGCGTCGCGGATGTGTGGAATAAAGTGCAGGATCTGGACGACTGGCGGGCCGAGGCCGGGTGGCGCGACAGGCGGCGGCGGGAACAGGCCGTCCGCGCCTTCGAGGCGGAGGTGGAGCGCGGCGCGCTGGACGCGCTGCGAAAGCATCCTGCCGTCGCGGCCGAATGGGCTCAGATGGAGCTGGCGGTCGCAGGCGGCGAGGCGACGCCGGAGGCGGCCTCGGCCCACGCGCTTTCGCTGTTTCTCGGCGCGGACCCGCAGGACGACGGAGCCAAGGCCGACAAGGCTTGACGCCGCCCCTGCCGGGGCCTATAGACCGCCCCCTGATTTAGGTCGCTCGCCCGTCCGGCGTCGCATTCGCGATTTTCGGTCCGGCAAACGCGCCGCGATAGTATGAAGCCTGCGAGGATATGACGATGTCTCGTCGTTGCGAACTGACCGGCAAGGGCGTCCTGACCGGCAACAATGTAAGCCACGCCAAAAACCGCACCCGGCGTCGGTTTCTGCCGAACCTGAACGACGTCACGCTTCAGAGCGAAGCGCTCGGCCGGTCGTTTAAGTTCAAGATCGCGGCGTCCGCGCTGCGCACCGTCGATCATCGGGGCGGGCTGGACGCCTTCCTGATGAAAGCCAAGGATGACGAGCTTTCGACCAAGGCGCTGAAGGTGAAAAAAGATCTTCTGAAGGCGATGGAGGCTTCGGCCGAAGCGCCGGCGGAAGCCTCCGCCTAGTCCGATCGCTTTTGGGTCGTCGACCCGGTCGATCACGCGACAAACCCGCCTGCGACAGGCGGGTTTTTTGCGTTTGAACGCTTGGCCAAGATCACCGCGTTTCGTGATCACGTTGAATTTGACGCTGCGCATAGACCTGACCAAGCGCGCCGTCTAGAACCGCCGCATGGGACGGTTTCCAATCATCGCTTTCACGCTGCGCGCGATTCTCTGCCTAGCTCTCGTCTTGCCGGGCGCGATGGCGGGGGCTGGCGCCGCGTCCGCCGATAGCGGCAGATGGCTGGTGATTTGCGGCGCGGAGGGGACCTATCGGGTGCCGGCGCCGGAGGGCGTTCCGCCCGATGAGCCGGACCAATCCTCGCATACCGACTGCGTGCTTTGCACCGGTTGCACAGGTGGTTGCGCACCGCTCGACTTCGGCGGCGATCACACTGTGGATCGCACTTCCATAAGCGTCGCTGTCCTCGCGCCGACGGATGAGCCTTTCCTACGCATCACAGATCGCTGGGGTTCGGCGCTATCGCGCGGCCCGCCCGCTGATCTCCTTTCCTGACAGTCGAAATCTCTTTCTCATCAGGTCCGGAGACCGATCATGACCATCAAGTCCAGCCTTTTCGCGGGCGTGCTCACCGTGTTCGCCTTGCCCGCTCTCGTTTCCACCGTTGCGCTCGCCGATGCGGCGATCAGCGATCCATTCGCCCGGGCGACGCCGCCCAACGCCAAGAACGGCGCCGCCTATGCGACCATCAGCTCGACGGAGGGCGACCGGTTGATCTCGGTCGCGACCGGGGCCGCCAGGATGGTTCAAATCCACGACACCAAGGTCGAGGACGGCGTCGCCAAAATGCGCGAAATCGAAGGCGGTCTCGAGATCCCGGCAGGGCGCTCAGTCACGCTGGCCCCCGGCGGCAAGCATGTAATGCTGATGGGTCTGACAGGGCCGCTCGCGGAAGGGGAAGACGTCACGCTGACCTTCACGTTTGAAAAGGCTGGCGAGATCGAAATTACCGCGCCGATCAAGAAGCTGAAGGGCGGCCATGCGGCCAGCCACAGTCATGCGTCGGCGGGTGGTGAGATGACGCAGGACGAGATGATGAAAGAGGGCGAGCACGGAGAGATGAAGCACGCCCAATAGCGGATCTCAGCGGCCGGCGAGCACCTCGTCGACCCAGGCGGGAACTAGATCGGAGGCGGGGCCATGCCGCGCCTCCTCAAACGAGGAGACCGTTTCCGACGGCTCCAGATTCAGCTCCAGCGTTCGCGCGCCTGCCGCCCGCGCCGCCATCGAGAGGCCGGCGGCGGGGTAAACCGCGCCGGACGTGCCGATGGAGACGAATAGCGCGCAGTCCTCCACCGCCGCCTCGATCCGATCCATCTGATACGGCATCTCGCCGAACCAGACGATGTCGGGGCGCACGACGCCTGATCGCGCGCAGCGCGGGCATGCGTCGTCGCGGCTCATATCGCCGGTCCACGCCCAGCGATGACCGCAGGCGGCGCAAAGCGCGCTCATCAGCTCCCCATGCATATGTATCAGCGCGCGGGATCCGGCGCGGTCATGCAGGTCGTCGACATTCTGGGTGACGATCAGGACCTCGCCGGGCGCCTCGCGCTCCAGCCGGGCGAGGGCGCGATGGGCGGCGTTGGGCGCCGCCTCGCCGGCGTTGCGGCGGCGCATATTGTAAAAGCCGAGCACCTTGTCCGGATCGCGAGCATAGGCTTCCGGCGTCGCGACGTCTTCAATACGCACCTTCGCCCATAGACCGTCCGCGTCGCGAAAGGTCGAAAGGCCAGATTCGGCGGATACGCCGGCGCCGGTCAGGATGACGATGCCGGGCGCGCCGTTCACTTCGGACAGGGGAACGCCTGTTTCGCCGCGTCGCCCATGGCCTGCAGCGGGGCCATGGCCCGACGCTCCGCATCCGCGCCGACCCAGGTAACCAGCACGTCGGCCCATTCCTTGCGGCTTAGTTCACGCCCCGGGCAGGTGATGTTTTGCGGTGGGATCGTGCCGTTGGCGACCATGGTCTCATAAAGCTGGCCGACGCCCTCCAGCCAGCCATAGCAGAAGCCGAGCGCGTAGCGGTCAAGCGCATCGGTGTCGGCGGCGGCGCAGAGATCGGCGAGTTGTCCGGCGGATTCGGCGACAAAGGTCTCTTCATTCACATCGGCCGCGTTCGCGAAGGGGCCCATGGCGGCCACAAGCGCCAATGACAGCGCGCCGGTCAGAATTTTCATGTCGGAGTCTCCTAAATCTCTGCAATGCGGATAGGGGGAGATTGACCCATGTTGATCCGGGCGCCAAGCATTCAAGCGTCGCGTCGCGCAATTTCAACCAGTGAACGCCCGCCGCGCGTTGGCGCGTTAAGGCCAGAACAAGGAACGAAACCGCATGTCCCATACACCTCGCGTGTTGTTCGTCTGCCTCGGCAATATCTGCCGCTCGCCCACAGCCGAGGGGGTGTTCCGCGCGGTGGCGGAGGAGGCCGGTTTGGAGGTGGAGATCGATTCGGCGGGCACCAGCGGTTGGCATATTGGCGACCCGCCAGATCCCCGTGCGCAGGCAGCGGCGGCGCGGCGCGGCGTCGATCTCTCTGACCTCAAAGGGCGGACGGTCTCGGAGGCGGATTTCGAGGCGTTCGACCTGATCGTCGCGATGGATCGCAGCAACCTGGCCCGGCTCAACGCGATGGCGCCGGAGGGGTCGCGCGCTGAAGTTCGGCTAATGCTGGATTTTGCGCCGGGACCGGCCGGACGCGAAGTGCCCGATCCCTATGACGGCGGCGCGCAAGGATTTGAGAACGTGCTGGATATGATCGAGGCGGCGAGCAGGGGTTTGGCCTCAGACTTAGGATCCAGAGGATAAGTCGATAAGGTGATCAGCCTCGCGGCGGGTTGACGTTGGGCGACCCGCAAGCTTCGCTTGAGGCGGTGCCCCAGGCTGAGAACTTCTCGATGAATTCCTGCGCGCCAGCCTCGCCACGCTCCTGCACCAAAAGCATGGGATTGGCGCGGCCTGAAATATACTCAGCCGCAATGGCTTGATCCTCAGACGACAAATGCTCGTCGGCGACGTTCTGCGCGCAGGCGCAATCAACTGTCGCGCCCTCCGGGCTTAGCTCACATGCGGACTGAATCGGCCCTGTCGCCAAAGCGGGCCCGGAACTGACGACTAAAATGGTGGCGCAGAGCAAAGAGTGCAGCCGTCTGTGGGGCATTGCAGCTTCCTTTCATTGGGTCGCGTCAGAGTATCGCGCGGCGGCCGATTGGGCGAGCAAAATAGCCGGGGGCGCCTTCGCCTATCAGTACAGATGGCGCAAAGACCGCCGCAGTCCATGCGCGCCGTTCTGCGTAAAGGCGAGGATTCGTCAATCGCGCCGCCGTAGGATTCGGCCTGCGGGCGAGGATATCAGCGCAGAACCCGCCTGCGCAACTTATGCGGGATTGATGCGGGCGCGTAAACCTCGCTCGCCTTCTTGACCCCCTTACGCGTCGCCGCCATAACCCCGGCCCATGACAGAGCTTTCGCGCATCCGCAACTTTTCCATCGTGGCGCATATCGACCACGGGAAATCCACGCTGGCCGACCGGTTGATCCAGACCACCGGCGGGTTGAGCGACCGTGAGATGAAAGAGCAGGTGCTCGACTCGATGGAGCTGGAGCGCGAGCGCGGCATCACCATCAAGGCGCAGACCGTGCGGCTGAACTATACCGCCAAGGACGGGCTCGAGTATGCGCTGAACCTGATCGACACGCCGGGCCATGTGGATTTCGCCTATGAGGTCAGCCGCTCCATGCGCGCGGTGGAGGGCTCGCTGCTGGTGGTCGACGCCTCTCAGGGCGTCGAGGCGCAGACCCTGGCCAATGTCTATCAGGCGATCGAGGCGGATCATGAGATCGTGCCCGTCCTCAACAAGATCGACCTGCCGGCGGCGGAGCCGGAGCGGGTGTCCGAGCAGATCGAGGATGTGATCGGCATCGACGCCACGGATGCGGTGATGATCTCGGCCAAGACCGGCCTTGGGATCGACGAGGTGCTGGAGGCGATCGTCACCCGCCTGCCGAGCCCGGAGGGCGACCGCGACGCGTCCCTGAAGGCGATGCTGGTGGACAGCTGGTATGACGCCTATCTGGGCGTCGTCGTGCTGATCCGGGTCATCGACGGGGTGCTGAAAAAGGGCGACAAGATCCGCATGATGCAGACCAAGGCCACCTATGGGGTGGACCGGATCGGCGTCTTCACCCCGAAGATGGAGGATGTGGCGGAGCTGGGGCCGGGCGAGCTGGGTTTCCTGACCGCCAGCATCAAGCAGGTGCGGGACACACGCGTCGGCGACACCATCACCCATGAGAAGCGCCAGACGAGCGAGGCGCTGCCCGGCTATCAGCCCGCGCAGCCGGTCGTCTTCTGCGGCCTCTTCCCGGTCGACAGCGCCGAATTTGAGAACCTGCGCGACGCGATCGAGAAGCTCGCGCTCAACGACGCCAGTTTCAGCCACGAGATGGAGACCTCGGCCGCGCTGGGCTTTGGCTTTCGCTGCGGGTTCCTGGGCCTTCTCCATCTGGAGGTGATCCGCGACCGGCTGGAGCGGGAATACGATATCGACCTGATCACCACCGCGCCCAGCGTGATCTATCAGATCAACATGACCGACGGCGCGCAGATCGAACTGCACAACCCCGCCGACATGCCCGATCAGGTGAAGATCGACAATATCGAGGAGCCGTGGATCCGGGCGACGATCCTGGTGCCGGACGAGTTTCTGGGCGACGTGCTGAAGCTCTGTCAGGACCGGCGCGGGGTGCAGATCGACCTGACCTATGCGGGCAGCCGGGCGATGGTGGTCTATCGCCTGCCGCTGAACGAGGTCGTGTTCGACTTCTATGACAAGCTGAAATCGGTGACGCGCGGCTACGCCAGCTTCGACTATCAGATGGACGGGTACGAGGCCGGCAATCTGGTGAAGATGCAGATCCTGGTGAATGACGAGCCGGTGGACGCGCTTTCGGTGGTGGTGCATCGCGACCGGGCCGACGCGCGCGGGCGGGGGATGTGCGAGAAGCTGAAAGAGCTGATCCCCCAGCACATGTTCAAAGTGCCGATCCAGGCGGCGCTGGGCGGGCGGATCATCGCCCGCGAGACGATCTCAGCCCTCCGCAAGGACGTGACCGCGAAATGTTATGGCGGGGATGTCAGCCGCAAGCGGAAGCTGCTGGACAAGCAGAAGGCGGGTAAGAAGAAGATGCGCCAGTTCGGCAAGGTGGAGATCCCGCAGCAGGCGTTCATCAATGCGCTGAAGATGGATGGGTGATGTGCCCAACATCGCTTGAGGTTATCTCATTATCGATTTGGTCTGACTCAGCGCTTAGTGCAGCTAGTGCAATTATTGTTGCTACTACAATCAACAAGTATCCGCCAAAGACCGCTTGCTCAGTAAATGCTCTACCGGCTTTGGTTACTGGATCAATGTGAATCTGGGCGTGTGTTGGTCTTGTGCTCTCCTCTCTCGAAAGGTACAGGAGAAAATTTCTTTCTTCCCACATCGCCCTGTGAAATACGTAGAAGTTAAAATACAATGCCACTACACATTGCAGATATCCGACTAAAAATATAGGTACAATGAATGCTAATATGTTGTTACTGTATAATAGATTCAGAATGTACGGCGCTGCGGCAATAGGTGCTACAGACATAATTAGAAAAAATTGATAGTACTTCTTAATTGAAGCAATGAAATTCAAACTTTCTTCGGAAATTGGCAACTCTTCTGAGTCGTCATCGCTGAAAACTAATCTCTCCATACCATTGCGGAACTTCATCTCCAAATTTCTTAAAAAGTCTATCCATTTCTTCATGATTTAATATCCAAATAATAACCGTGCATCTGGGGGCGTCATTTAAATTGTTTGACCTATTTTATCGCTCTCGAGCAGTGACCTCAATGCTTTTAGATTCGCTGGGGGCGCTCTTAAAACCAAGTCGATGCCATTAATCCGGGCCGCAAGGTCCATTCGCGCCCGCCGTTCGTCGGGCGATCCTTCCACCGGAAGGCTCGCTTCTTCCTTCTCACCCCCATGGGCGGGCGGGAAACGCCCACCCTCGGGCCGGGCGCGATGGATCGGGTGGCGTCGGAATACTCGTCGCGCCCGCCGTTCGTCGGGCGATCCTTCCACTGGAAGGCTCGCTTGTTCTTCCTCACCCCCATGGGCGGGCGGGAGGCGCCCACGCTCGGGCCGGGCGCAATGATCGGGCTATGTCAGGAGAAACGAGGGGCCTATTTCACCCGGCCCTTGACCAGAAAGCCGGTGATTTCGGTCTCGCCCAGCGCTTTCAGCGCCTCAAGCCGATGCGCGCCCTCGATCAGCACAAAGCGGTCCTTGCCCTGCCGCACCCGGATCGGGGTCTTCTGCCCTTCCTCCATGATCGCCTCGGCCAGCGCCTCCACCCGGCCCGCATCCAGGCCCTTGCGTTTATCCGTGGGCAGATAGATCTGGTCGATGGGGAAGGACTGGCGCTCTAGCATGCTCTACTTCTTCCCCTTCTTCTTCTTGAGCGCCGCCTTCGCCTCTTTCTTGAAGGCCTTCGCCGCCTTTTCCATCCGTTTCATCAGCGCCGTCTCCTTCTTCGCGGTTTTCAGGGCGGCCTGAGAGTCCTTCAGCCATTTCTCGGAGTCGCGCAGGTATTTGCGCGCCTCTTCGGGCTTACCCTTCATCTTCTTGATGTAGGACTTCATCTTGGCGTGATGCTTTTTGGTCCGGGCGGTGGTCTTGGCGTCCGCCTTCTGATGCTTGATCAGGTTCTTTTGGGCCGTCTCGCTTTCGGCGATCACCTTCTTTGCTTTTGCGTCCGCTTTCGCCATGCGAAATCCCTTCCTGAGCGGCCCTAGCCGAGATCCTTGAGGGCCTGATCCAGCCTTTTCTGCGCCTGCAGAAGCGCCTGGATCAGCTTTGGCTCCTGGGTCCTGAGACGCACCAGCCGCTCTGTTCCCCTGAGCCAAGCATCTGTCGTCGCAGTGCGCTCTTGTATCGCTCTGGCTACTTCAGCCCGGGAGCCCCAATAGTCACCCCAGGGCGTTTCTTCATACTGAATCTGCTGCGCGGTCACCATCATGCGCGCATGGTTGACCGCGTTCTCGTGCTGCTGCCGGTCGATGTCCGTCTGCAGTTTGATCAGCATTTGCTGAGCGGTGGCGACGCGCGTCAGCGCTTTGTCGAACGCCTTCATTTCCCTTGGAGTCGGCATGTGGCCCTCCGTTCTTCAGGCCGGTCTATTCCGCGACGCCCTTGGCGATCGCCTCAGCCGCCGGCCCGTCTTCCAGCACCGGGGTGGTCTCGATCTCCAGCAGGTGGGACCATTGCGCCGCGTGGGTCATCACCGGGCCCAGATCCTCCGCCTCCACCAGCACCCAGCCGTAGCCGCCCGGCGCGTGCCAGCGGCCCAGAATGGTCACGCCCTCCGGCGCTGGCGCACCGGTGGCGAGGAACTTGCTGATCGCCTCTCGATTGGCGCTCGTAGGAATATTGAATGTGATCATGAATTTCATAGGCCCCTCCCGCATTGCCAGAGAATGCTGACCGCCCGTGAGGATTCGGGCAAGCATCTTTGGCGGGCGGACCGGCGCCATGGTATAGTTTCGCCTCCACATTGGGGGTCGCATGTCGGTTCAGGAAGCAAGCCAGTTATTCGAGTTGATCCTCGGCGGCTTTGGCGCGCTCAGCATCGGGGCCGTCGCCGCCATCCTTTTGTGGCTGACGGGCGTCAGAAGCATCCCGTTGCTGATCGGCTGCGCGATCATCGTGGCGATACTGGTGAAATTCGTGATCGGTCCGTTTCTCGGCTTCGGTCTATAGCGGTCCGGGTTTTTGAGGGGCGGAGCCTCTTTGATAGCTGGACGAGACGGAATTTCAGTGGCGCAGCGCGAGAGTCTGCACCGCGCCCATATTTCGCCACGTTTTGAATCGATCGTCCCAATTCGGGTGGTGGAGATCCCCGTGCGATTCGGAGAAAGATGATCTCGCGCGCCGGAAGTGGCGACATAGATCGGGATTTCTGCGCCAACACCTGAACAAGAATACGCTGCGTTGTAGCCCCCCAGCCCGCGTAGCGTCTTGGTCGAAGTCGGAGGAATTTGCCTCCGGCTTCGACTTAATTCTTAAAACTATGCATCTATATATATGGAATTTAGTTAGAATTGCTCCTTTTCCTGTCTGGATTCTGGACACTGTAATCACCGCTGGCGCTGAGCCGACGGCGACTTGTTTTAGACGAGACGGGGGGCGATATGCGCCGCGAGCACAAAATTCTGAATCACAAGATTCTTGATGATTGGCTGTTTTCCTTTGGCATTTTCGTGTCCGGGATCTTTTTCGTCAGCATCGTTGGCGCAGATACGATCGACGATTGGGCCGCCACCACGGGGCAGGCCGTCAGCTATCTGTTCTAAGGCGCATTAGGTTTTCAGCGGCTTTCGCCACGACATTTCCCAAACCCTCCGCAATCCCGCCACAATCGGGGATCACCCTATGCGGTACTGGCTTACGTGGAACACACGTTTCAAAATGGGTGAGCGAGAGGCTTTGCGGCTTCTTCACTTTCTAGATGCGACCTGATTGGACCGTTTGCGGCGTTGTTGTCGTCATGTCGGTTCGAAGGGTGGGCAATCCGATCGATTGCCAACTGTGATCGCATTGCGCATTTCAGGGCTCATCCAGCCAGGTCAGGCAAGCAGGCGGCCACACCCGCTCGGCTTGAAAGCGCTCTTTCGTTGGGACCGCGCGCAGCGCACACCGCAGGTCTCCAACGAAGGGGCGCATCGGCTTTCGGAGGCGCAATGAAAAAAGCCGGACGCATGGTTGCGCCCGGCTCGCTTTCATAATGTCGCCCTGATGTGTGTCAAGCCGCCAGTTTGATATCGCCTTCCGCGTCTTCGCCACGCTCGCCGCGCAGGGCAACCGATGTCCGGATGCCGCGGCGCACGAATTCGACCAGACCCTGGACCGAACGTTCGTTCGGTTCGATGCCTGCGCAGGTCAGCACCTGCACGCCGTCGCGGCTGCGCGCCCAGCGCGCGATGCCCTCGACGCCGTTGCCATACTTCTTTTCATCGGCGATGGCGTCGTCCAAAGCGGCCAGAACCACCGCAGCGAACATCTTTCGCGCGCGGGCGCCCTGATCGTTGGCGAAAGCAATCATGTCGGCGTCGTCGAACATGCCGCCGTCTCCCTTGGATCGTTCGAGAAGAAAATCAGCCCAGCAAGGGCCTCGTTGCAGTGCAAAATAGCGTCGTATTTTCGTCATGGAACCCCCTTTTTTCAAAAAAGTTGGGTTCCGTGCTCCTTGGCCGCTTGTTACGACCTGTTTCATCGATTAAACGGCCATTAAGGCACGCATAGGGCGATTAATTTATGAAGAACAACAACTATATAGATATTTGAGCCATGCGCGCATGGGAGACGCTGCGCATTTTTCTCGCTCTGGCGACGCTGATGACCGGGTTCGCCATTCTGGGCTATGGCCCGATTCTCGAGCTGATCGAAGAGTCTGAGAAGGCGGATGAGCCGAACATCGACATATCTCGGCTCACGGTTCCCGCGCCGGATCCTGATGTTCTGGCCTTTCCAAAACTGGTGCGAAATCGCGATTGGCCGGCGCTTGAGAGGATGGACCGTTGGGCGATCGAGACGTTCGAAGATACCAGCCCTGAAATGGCCGAGCATCTGGATGCCTGGGTGGCGGCGCGACCGAAATCCGCCAAGGCGCGCATGGCGCGTGGCATGTACTGGAAGAGTGTCGGATGGGCGACGCGCGGTGGCCAATCGGCGCGCGATACGCATCGTTGGCAGTTTGGCTGGATGTATGGCGCCTTTGGCAAAGCGATCGCGGATTTCAAAGCGGTCGCCCGAATGGCGCGGGATTGGGCCGCGCCGCACGCGATGCTTGTCGAGATACATATGGCGGAAGGCGACCATCTCTCGATGGAACTGGCGTTTCACGCCGGCGTTGCGGCGGATCCCGCCGATCCGTCGCCCTACAGATATCGGTTGCATGCCGCATCGCCGTGGTGGTCGGCCGACGGCCGTCAAGATGCGCGGGCGACGCGGAAGCGGATTTTGGATGATCTGGGGCCGGTCGAGTCGCGGCCGGAACGGCTGTGGTACCTCGACGGATACGCGCCGCTTTTGGAGGCGGAGATCGCCCGTCGCGCCAATCAGGACAAGGCGGCTGAGCGACACTTTAGGGAGGCGCATGGGTATGGGCCGTTCTTCACATGGAAATACGCGGATTTCCTGCGACGACAGGGTCGTCACGCCCGCGCGGCGCCGCTTTTCATCGAGGCGATCGAGGGACGTCCATTCGGCGCCGGAAAATATGCGGATTACGCACGCACGCTGCGTCGTCTTGATGCGCTCGACCTTGCGCGGGAGGCTATCGAAATCTCTCTCGCGATAAGTCCTTACAATAGATTTTCAAACCGTGAGGCGGGCTATTTGGCGCAGACTCAGGGCCGTCATCAGGACGCCTTGGCGTATTTTGAGCGCGCCCTGTTCTATGGTCGATATGTTGGGCTGTATTGGGCCGCGCTTGGCGATCACCGGCTGAACCATCTCGGTGACCCAAGGCAGGCGGCGAAGGATTACGCAACGGCCGCCAAGCTGGAGCCCGACCGGCCACGCTATCTCTATCTTCACGCACGCGCGCTGGATAAAGCGCTCGATTGTATGACCGTGCCTGCCTATCGCGCGTATCTGGCGAAGTGCGAGCAGGGTGGCGCGTGCAAGCCTGAATATGTCGACTGGGCCGATTTTGCGTGGCGCGATCTCGTGGACCGCCGCCTCTGTGAGGAAAGCGGCGATGCTGTCATCCGGTAGCGGCGGCGGATCACGAGAGCGTTCAGCTTTCCGGCGCGAACACTTCCTGATGGGCGTTCACGAAGTGATGCAGGGCGCCCAACAGTTCTCGCGCGTGATCGCGGTTTCCACCCTCCATGGCGTTGCGAATATCATCGACGATCATGTCGCGGACCTTTTCCGGTCCGTGCGGCACATGCATGAGGCAATCCGCCAGCGCCGCGGCGGAAACCTCGCCGATATGCTCATGCTCTGCGATGGCGTCGATTTCCTCGCGCGTCAGCCCGCTTAGTGAGATGCAGTCCTCAACGGAGATCATACTCTCCTCCCCTGGTGCGACCGACGTCCGGGCGTCGCTCGCCGACGATCGCGGCGCCGGTCTCTAAAGTTGAGTATAACGTTATCTGCGCGCGGGGCCTTGATTCCCATCAACGGCGCTGGGCGCGCAGCCCGGCAGGGCTCCATGAACTGGCCATAGTCGGCCGTTAACTTGGGTGGGTGAGTTGCGGATGCGGAGTGCTTGTGAATGAGTAGGCATGGTTCGGGCGACTGGTGGCTGCTGGCCCTGGTGGCGGTGATTTTCGTCGTTGGCGTCGGCCTTTATATCGGCTGGGATGAGGTGGGAGCGCATTTCAGAAGCGTGATGCGGTTTCTCAGATCGATTTTTTAAGCACGGGCGACACTCTCACCGGGAGACGAGGCTTTCTGAGGCTGGCTTATCCGGGCATACTCAGATCAAACTGAAAACAGTCGCGTGCGAGCAGCCGATGGCGTGTCGATCAATATTCTCGAATACCCTTGCAGGAACGCTGTTCGCGCTGATCTGCGCAGCGCCGCATCAGGCCTTGGGGGAGGAACCCGCCAAGATCGCGTTCGGCGCGGCTTCCGGCCCGTCGACGGGCGAGTCCATGGCGCATGGCGGATACGCGTCGGGTTGTATCGCGGGCGCGATGCAATTGCCGGAGACCGGATCGGGCTGGCAGGCGGTGCGGCTTTCCCGCAATCGCAACTGGGGCCATCCGGAATTGATCGCGGTCATTGAACGGCTCTCCCGCGCGGCCCAGGCCGAAGGCTGGCCCGGGCTTCTGGTGGGTGATCTCAGCCAACCGAGGGGCGGGCCGATGACGTCCGGTCACCGGTCGCATCAGATCGGGCTCGACGCGGATATCTGGATGCGGCCCGCCAAGGATCTGAGCCTAAGCCGGCAGGCGCGGGAGGGGATGAAGACCTACTCCGTCGTCGCGCCAAACCGTCGAGACGTGAACAAGTACTGGACCGGGGCCCATGCGCGCGTGATTCAATCCGCGGCGACTGATCCGGCGGTGGCGCGCATTTTCGTCAACGCGGCGATCAAGCGTCAGCTCTGCGAGACCGCCCCCAGCGGCGATCGCGCTTGGTTGCGCAAAATCCGTCCCTGGTGGAAGCATGACTCGCATTTCCATGTGCGTCTTTCATGTCCGGCGGGGAGTGTGGGCTGCGTCGATCAGGCTCCGCCGCCAGCCGGAGACGGCTGCGACGAGACGCTGGCCTGGTGGTTCTCTGATGAAGCGCTCAACCCGGCGCCGCCTGATCCCAACGCGCCGCCGCGCCGCGAGTTGACGCTGGCCAATCTACCGCCCGCATGCCGGGCTGTTTTGGAGGCGGAGTGAGCGCGAGACGCCTTGCGCTGCTGCTGGCCTACGCGCTTTCGGCGGCGAGCGGAGCTTGGGCCGCGCCATCCAATTCTCCTGCACCGACGCCAAAGCCGGAAGCGCTCGATAAGGGCGACGACCCGTCCTCCTATGGCGATCTCGCAGAGCTGAGCCTGCGGCGGGTGTCGTTGACGCTGGACCGCGCGGAAAGTCATGCCGATATGGCCTTAGTGGGCGCGTTGGCGATGCGCTCGAATGATGAGCGGTTTGGCGGCCTCTCGGCGCTGGTTTGGGAGAAAGGACGCGGCCTGACGGCGGTCTCGGATCGCGGCTGGTGGATTCTGGGCTTGCCCGACCGGGTGGAGCCGCTGCCTGGTAATCGCGGCGTCCGCATCGCGCCCTTGCTCGACACGTTCAGCCAGCCCTTGCGGCAGGTCGCGTCCGACGCCGAGGGCGCGGCGCTCGATCCCAATGGCGACTGGCTGGTGTCGTTTGAGGGCGATCACCGGATCTGGCGATATCCGGCGCTGGGCGGCGGCGCCCTGAAGGTGCGCGGCGCGCCGGAATGGGCCGCGCTACAGTCGAATTCCGGGTTGGAGGCGATCACGGTCGCCGCTGATGGGACGATTTTCGCGATCCCGGAACGCTCGGGCGAGGAGACGCGGCCGTTTCCCGTGTGGCGGCGCAGCGATGAGATGTGGGAGACGCTGTATCTGCCGCGGTCCGGCGACTATCTGGTCACTGACGCGGCGATCGGCCCCGACGGGTTGCTCTATGTGCTGGAGCGCAAGCTCTCGCTGCTGGGTGGGTTCTCGATGCGGATCCGGCGCGCGGCGGTCGCCGCGGCGCGCGACGGCGCGACATTGCAAGTGGAGACGATGGCGGAACTGCCGGTCGGGTCGGGCGTCGACAATATGGAGGGAATGAGCTTCGCCCCCGTCAGCGCCGACGCGCCGCCGCGCGGAGACGGGCGGAGTGAGGCGCGGCTGCTGGTTGTCTCAGACGACAATTACAAGTTTTTTCAGCGGACGTTGTTGCTGGAGTACCGGCTGTTCTATGAGGCGCAAACTGGAGAGACCGACTGATGGAACGCCCGTCTCCCGCCAATGATTTTCAGGTCGCGCATGCTACTTTGTTGCAAGACAGTTTCCGCCAATTTGTTGGGCGTGACCTGCTGCCTGGCCCGTCGGAGGACCCCGCCACCGCAGCGCTACGCCTGTTCGAGGCGGAGTTTGTCGTGGTTTCGCACGATACGAGGGCGGACCCGGTGCTCAGCTACGGCAATGCGGCTGCCCTTCGCTTGTGGGAGACGGATTGGGCGAGCCTGACGGCGATGCCGTCTCGATTGACGGCGGAGCCGGTGCATCGCGACGAGCGGGCCCGTTTGCTGCAGGCGACCGAAGAGAACGGCTTCATCGACAATTACGCGGGTGTGCGGATCAGCGCGACCGGGCGGCGATTTCGCATCAAAAACGCCATTATCTGGAATCTTGTCGACCGGACCGGCGCGCGGGTCGGGCAGGCCGCCACGTTCAGGGATGTCGAGTTTCTCTAAACGCGGTCACCGAAACGCGCCGCGCTCATGGCAGGGGTTGTACTCGGTGCGCCCGCCGGGTTTGCGCCGGGTGCGCCAATCCTGCTGGCAGAACTCGGCTATCTGTTGCGGCGTAAACGCCGCGTAAGAGGCCCCTTCGTAAAGCGACGGCACAACACCCAGCGCCGGCGGGTTCGCCGCACGCGGCAGGGTGGGCGTCGGCCTTGCGGGCTGGGCGGGCGCCGCAGCCACTTGAGGCGCAGGTGTGGGAGCGGCGGCGGGCGCAGGTTCCGGCGTCGCCGAAACCGCGTCGACCTGGGGCGGCGGCGCGGCGATGGCCGGCGCGGGCGCGATCGTGGGCCGGGCCGGGGCGGTGGGTTCGGCGGTGGATTCCGTCGTTTGCGCACTGGCCGAGACGGGGGCCGCCGGCGTCGCCGTTTCCGGCTGGGTGGGCTCCTGCGGCGTCACAGCGGCGACCTCGGCCGGAGCGATGGGTTCAGTCAGCGGCAGCGCGCCGCCATCTTCCGCGACGGTGATTACGGCGCCGATCGCGGCCTCGCCCGCGCTGTTTTGCCGGGTGCGAAAGCTGAGCGTGGCGGGAGAGACAAACCCCTCCAGCGCATAGGCGACGCCGTTATCGGGTTCGTTCCGCGGGCCGCGGACCTGCAAGCCGTTTTCCTGCACAAGGCGGTCGAGAATAGCGGTTTCGAACTCTCCACGCATCGGAGTGAACAGCGCGACGCCGCAGACGATCCTGCCGTCGCTTTTGCGAGCCGTGTTGGCGCTGAACCCGTCAGCCGCACGCAGGCTGGCGCCGACGAATCCCTCAGGTCCCTCATAGGGCGTATAGGCCTTGCCCGTGTCCGCGCCCGAGTCCGCGCTCATCGCAATGGCGACCGCCTCGATATCGGGCAGTCCGCCGATGCAATAACGCTCCAGCGCCACGGCGGCCTCCTCCACAAGCGCGGATTCTCTGGTTGCGTCCACCGTCGGTGCAGGCGGCGCTTCTGTTTCGGGCGCGCAGGCGGTCAGAAAAAGCGCCATGAATGGGATGATGAGCAACGGGCTGGGGCGGTCACTTCGGAGAGGGGCGATCATGAAATACTCCACTCAAGTCGCGTAATCTGTGGTCAGTCGCGCTGGGGGACGTTGGGTAGGGCGCGCGGCCGGAGAATGACATATTTTCAACACGCCTGATGGCCGCCTGTCGATAGGCCAGCCGAGAAAAATGCCTCCTCAGCTGTGATTGCCCGTTATGCGTTAAATTCACAGCGCTGAATCTCTGCTGTGGCGACGGAACTCGTCGAGGGTGGGCCATCGCGCGCACCCATACTAGTGCGGGGGTTTTTCCGTCCCGAGATACTCATGGCCAAAATAGACCTCGCACCAATTGGGGCATGAATTCGTCGCGCGCAGAAGCGTGTCAAATGTGTGGATAGCGCATAAAAGCATAACGACGACAATGCTCGCCTTCGATATCCACTGCGCGGAATTCACCGAGATGGTTCGGCCCGTGACCTTGCCTTCAAGCGTTCCCTCGTCGGGTTGCTCTGCGCCCGGCGAATGCCCTTTCCAGAACAGGATCGTCGTGTCGAGAATTTTATAGCACGAGTACAGAATGGATAAGAAAATTATATCCAGAACAAGGTGGAAATAATTCTGCGGAATTTGCGTGAGCCAAATAGAGATTCCCGCCAATATTAGTGCGTTAAAAGATAATATGGATGCTGACTTGCCGTCGATGGCGTTGAGCATCTCGTATTTTTGGCGCGAGTCTTCATTCTCGTATTCATACATGGCGCATTCCAAATATCTTTGAGGGTAATGGTGCCGGGTGCATGCAAGTTTTAGGCGACTTGGTTGTGATCCGCAATAATTCGCATCCTCGCCCACCCGCTCCCTTCGGTTTTCTGAAGGGGGCGTCGCCAAACGGAAATTCGGGTCGTTGCGCCGCCCGATGCATCATCGTATAGCCTCGCGTCTCAGACGCAGACCGCCAAGAAGGATTTCGCAGCATGACCGATTTTGACCGCACCGGGCTTGAAGCTTCCATCGAGGCCGCCTGGGACGCCCGGGATGAGATCTCGACCGACACGACGGGTGAGGCGCGCGACGCGGTCGAAGCCACGATGGAGGCGCTGGACAAGGGCGCGCTGCGCGTCGCCGAGCGCGGCGATGATGGCGTCTGGACCGTGAACCAGTGGGCCAAAAAAGCGGTGCTGTTGTCCTTCCGTCTGAACGACATGCATCCGATTCCCGGCGGGCCGGGCCATGCGACCTGGTGGGACAAAGTGCCGTCGAAATTCGATGGTTGGGGAGAGGCCGACTGGACCGAAGCGGGTTTTCGCGGCGTACCGAACTGCATCGTCCGCAAATCGGCCTATATCGCGCCGGGCGTGGTGCTGATGCCGTCCTTCGTCAACCTGGGCGCCTATGTGGATTCCGGCACCATGGTGGACACCTGGGTGACCGTCGGCTCCTGCGCGCAGATCGGCAAGAATGTGCATCTTTCCGGCGGCGTCGGCATCGGCGGCGTTCTGGAGCCTATGCAGGCCGGCCCGACGATCATTGAGGACAATTGCTTCATCGGCGCCCGGTCCGAGGTCGTTGAAGGCTGTATCGTGCGCGAGGGCTCCGTCCTTGGCATGGGCGTCTTCATTGGCCAGTCGACCAAGATCATCGACCGCGCTACTGGCGAAGTGTTCATGGGCGAAGTGCCGCCTTATTCGGTGGTTGTCGCCGGTACGACGCAAGGCAAGCCGCTGCCGAACGGCGAGCCGGGCCCGAACCTCTACTGCGCTGTGATTGTGAAGCGGGTCGATGAGCGCACGCGATCGAAGACCTCCATCAACGACTTGTTGCGTGATTGATTGATTGGCCGTGAGCAGCGAAAACCCACCGATTTCTAAGACGTCAAACGTTACTGCGGATAGCACTGCTTGGACCGCTGATTCGACGGAGCTAACAGCAGATGGTGCTACTAATCACGCGGCTCTAGAATCATGTCCGGTTGAAATGCTGCTTCAAGCAGAGGTAGTCGACTTTGTCGGACAGACCGTAGACGGTTCTCTTGTGCGAGTGGTCTATCCAGCATGGACAGAGATTTTCCATCAACTTGATGTCAATCCGGATATGCTTTTCGAGTTTTCGCGATTTCCAAGAAAGTTCGAAGAGTTTATCGCCGCATCGTATGAGAAGGCTGGTTGGGACCGTGTGGAGCTAACACCATCGAAAGGCGATGGTGGGCGCGACGTGATTGTCGAGAAGTACGGATTCTGCAGCGTTCGAATCTTGGACCAATGTAAAGCTTTTCGAAAGGGTCGCTTGGTTGGTCACAACGACGTGCGAGCTATGCAAGGTGTACTAGCTGGCGACGCCAACGCCTCTAAAGCCGTTATTACGACGACCTCCGATTTTGCGCCGGGAATCTACAACGACGAAGAGTTCCAAAAGAACGTTCCTCATCGACTCGAGCTTAGAAATGGACGTGATCTGAAGGCATGGCTCGACGAGGTGCGCGTGAAATCCGGTGACTAAACTTTAGGACCGGGCGGGTCGGAAGCGGAGGGGGCGTCCCGCCCGGTCCCCCGGCCTAGTGTTTCAGCGGGCAGGTGCTGAAGCCGAACAGGCGATAGGCCGGGCAAAAGCCCACAAGACCTGTCGCCAGCGGCACCAGGCCGATCCAGCCCCAGGGCGTCTGCGGGCCGACGAACACCAGCGCAAGCAGCACAAGTCCGGCGGCGATGCGCAGGGCGCGGTCAATGGTTCCTTCATTGCGGGTCATGGCGAGTCTCCTGTTTCTCTCGATATGAGCGGAGTCTACGCCGCGGGATGCGCGGGCGACGGTGACAGAGTCACCGTTGCTCAAAAGAAATCCTCTCCAACCCGGCGCGATCCAGAATGCTGAGGCCGCCACGCCTCTGTTCGATCAGGCCGGATCGGGCGAACTCGGCGAGGCGCCGGCTGACAAAGGCGCGGCCCGAGGCGGTCTCTTTCGCCAACTCGCCATGGGTGGCGGCGACCTCCCCGTCCTTGTCGGTCAGGCGCAGCAGGACCCGCGCCAGCCGGGCGTCGAATCCGGTCAACGCAATGTCCTCGATCAGGCGCTCATATTCGCCGAAGCGATAGGCGACCGCGCCCATCACCGTGTCGCGGAACCCCGCATCCTCCGCCAGTCTGCGCCGAAAATCCGTCGCAGGCACCAGTTCGCCCTCCAGATCGTTCTCCACCACGCCTTCGGCGGCGTAGGTGCGGCGGTCGATCAGGCAGGCGAAAGTTTGCAGGCAGATCCCGCCGGGCTGGACGCGGTAGAGCACGACCTCTCTGCCATTGGCGGCGGTCAGCGTGACCTTGATGGAGCCTTTGTCCAGCAGCAGGAATCCGGGACATTCCTGCCCCGGCTGAAACAGGATGTCGCCCTTCTTCGCCGCCAAGCGACGGGTCGGCCAGTGCATTGCGCGCCTCCGGTGTCCAAGGGTCGGCATTCAGCCAGCCGTCCGGGGGCGGGTCAACAGCGCTTGACTTGCCGCCCGCAGCGCCGCAGGACGGCCCGCATGTCCGGCAAGAAAAGCAAACACGACGTCTACACCCTGCTGGTCGACGTCTCCCGCGCGCCCGATGACGGCCTGCCCAAGGGGGCGACCGGGGCCGCGCTGATGTGCTACGCCAGCGGCGTCGACGAGGCGGAGGCGGTGCGCGAGACGGTCGCGATCCTGAAACAGGCGGGCATGGCGCCGGTTGAGGTCTCCGGCTACGGCACGCGGGAAGAGCGGATAGCCGAGGGGCATGACATTCCGGACGAGGACCTCGCCCTGATGGATCGCGCGCTGGAGGATAACGCTGTGATCGTCGCGATGGTCACGCCGTTCTTCGATGAGGACGATGGCGCCGCCTGACCCCACCTTGCGCCCTGAGACATACTGTATCACCCGAGGCTGTTTCGCCCGAAGATTTGCCGAATTCGACAACTTAAGGTATTCTTAATGTCGAAACGCCCGTTCAGAGGCGAATTCTGACTTGAGAATTGAGCAGTTTGCGCCGGCGCTCAACATAGGCCGGCGGTCAAGTTGCGTGGGTATTATCCAACATTTGTCGCGTTTCCTCAGTCGCTGGTTTGCGCCTGTTCGCCGCTCGCCACCCGTGCGATGGCCATGGCGCATTTGAAGCGGTTCAGCCCCCCAGGCCCGAGCCGCTCAAGATAAGAGGGAGCCTTTAGAGATGGGCATTCTGGACTTTGTTCGGAGTAAACCGGCCCCGCCGACGCTCGAGGAGAGCGCGGTGTCGTTTATCAATCGTCATGGCGGCGACGATTTCTTGCGCAGCGTCGCAAAAAATGTCGATCCGTCCATGGATCTGAGCCCCGAATTTCGTGGTCTGACCCGCACCGCGCAGGAAATGGTCGGCGGCGATCTTTGCGGCACTTATGGCGGCGTGCTTGAATCTGAAATGCGCCAACGCCTGATCCATATGGGTGTATTGCGCGAAGTCGCATGACGACATCTATGTCCACCCCCGCCGGAACGGGGCGGGGCGCTATCTGACGTATTCGCGCCGGAGCGGTCAGGCCGCGCCGCGCCTGTCCTTGCATTGACAATCATGGCGTCCTATCGCGGGATGAAACCTCTCCGCATCACTGCGGCCATCCGACAGGACTATCCATGCACGCGGCACACTCATCCCCCCCTATTGATCCCGTCGCGCTGACCGCCGAGTTGATCCGCGCGCCCTCGGTCACGCCGCAGGCGCAGGCGGCGATCGACCTGCTGGCGGCGCATCTGGAGGCGCAGGGTTTCGTCTGCCGCCGGTGTGATCGCGGCGAGGTGCCCAACCTCTATGCGCGCTGGGGAACGGAAGCGCCGGTCTTTGCGTTCAACGGGCATCTGGACGTGGTGCCCGTTGGCGGGGCCGCGGACTGGACTCACGCGCCTTTCAGCGGAGAGGACGCCGAGGGCGCGCTCTGGGGGCGCGGCGCACAGGATATGAAATCCGGCGTCGCGGCATTCGCCGCCGCCGCGGCGTCGCTGATCGCCTCCGCCGCGCCAAAGGGCTCCATCGTGATGATGATCACCGGCGATGAAGAAGGGCCGGGGGTCGACGGGACGCGCGCCATTCTCGACTGGATGGCGGCCCATGACGAGCGGGCCGACGCCTGCCTTGTCGGCGAGCCGACTTCGGTGGCGCGCTTTGGCGATGTGATGAAGATCGGGCGGCGCGGCTCGATGACCGGGTATTTCACCGCGACCGGCGTGCAGGGGCACTCGGCCTATCCGGAAAAGGCGAAGAATCCTTTGCCCGCCCTGACGCGTTTGCTGGACCGGCTGGCGTCGGAGCCGCTGGATCAGGGCACCGCGCATTTCCAGCCCTCGACATTGGCCATCACCAGCATCGATGTCGGCAATCCGGCGAATAATGTGATCCCGGCGGTGGGACGCGCGATGGCGAATATCCGCTTCAATGACGCGCATACCAGCGATTCCATCACCGAGTGGCTGCGGGGGCATATGGCGGATGTGTCCGCCGCATTTGGGGTGGCGCTGGATGTGGAAATCCAGATCTCGGGCGAGAGCTTCCTGACGCCGCCCGGCCCGTTATCCGCGCTGGTGGCGGACGCGGTGGAGTCGGTGGCGGGGGTGCGGCCGGAGATGACCACCGGGGGCGGGACTTCGGACGCGCGGTTCGTCAAGGATCATTGCCCAGTCGTGGAGTTTGGTCTGGGCGGCGATACGATGCACCAGATCGACGAGCGGGTTCCCAAAGATCAGATCCGGCAACTCGCCGCTGTCTATGAACAGGTGCTGCGGCGGTACTTCGCCTGAATGCACCGTCAGGATCAGGTTTTTCCGCTGACCGCCGCCTCCTCGAAGGTCGCCATGCCGGAATGGCAGGCGAGCGCGCCCTTCAGAACGCCGATCGCCAGCGCCGCGCCCGACCCTTCGCCGAGCCGGAGGCCGAGATCGAGCAAGGGGGCCAAGCCGAGCGCGTCCAGCATGCGCCCATGGGCGCCTTCGGCGGAGCGATGACCGGCGACGCAATGGGCGAGCGCGTCGGGCGCTGCGACGTCCAGCACGGCGGCGGCGGCGGTGCCGATGAACCCATCCAGCATTACGGGAATGCGCCAGACGCGGGCGGCGGCGACTGCGCCGGCGATGGCCGCAAGTTCTCTGCCGCCGAGTCGTCGCAACGCTTCGAGCGGATCGGACAACGCGGCGCCGTGGCGGGCGAGGCCCTCGTCGATCACCGCGGCTTTCAGCGCGACGCCCGCCTCGTCGAGCCCGGTTCCGCGCCCGGCCCAATGGGCGCCGGCGCCGCCGAACAGGGCGGCCGCGAGCGCCGAGGCGGCGGTCGTATTGCCGATGCCCATCTCGCCGCAGATCAGCAGATCGGCGTCCGGGTTGACCGCCTCCCACCCGATCGAGAGCGCGGAGACGACGTCATCTTCGGTCATCGCCGGCGCCTGGGTGAAATCAGCGGTCGGACGGTCGAGCGCGAGCGCATGAACGGTCAGTCGAATCCCTGCGGCGTCGCAAAGCTGGTTGATCGCCGCGCCTCCGGCGGAGAAATTCGTGACCATCTGCGCGGTGACCTCGGCGGGGTAGGGAGAGACGCCTCTCGCCGTCACGCCGTGATTGCCGGCGAAGACCACCGCCTGGGGATGCAGGATGCGCGCGCGCGGGTCGCCGCGCCAGCCGCAATACCAGATCGCAAGCTCCTCCAGCCGGCCCAGCGATCCGGCCGGTTTGGTCAGCTGGGCGTTGCGCGCTTCGGCCTCGGCGGCCGCGAATGCGTCGGGACCCGGCAGATCGGCCAGAACGGCGCGAAACTCATCCAAATTTGCGAAAGGCGGCGTGTCGGTCATCGGAAGTCCTTCAGCTTGACGTCGTGGGGGGATAGCTTCCGCAGACGGATTTGCAAAGCGGCGATGCGCAGACACAGGGCGACGGGACGATGATGGCGGACGGATCAGGCGACGCGGAGGTGAGTGACCCCGCACCGGTGAAGGCGGGCGACCTGCTGGTCGCTGCCTCGCTGCTGACCCGCGCGCCCGTGCCCGTCGATCACGCGCTCGCGGCCCTTCGGGCGGCGCCGGCGGTTTGGGCCTATCCGCTGGTGGGTGCGGCGCTCGGCGCAATCTCTGGCGGGGTATTGGTCGGCCTGATGACGGTTGGCGTTCCCGTTGCGCTCGCCGCGATATTTGCGATCGCTGTCACCGCGATTGCGACCGGGGCGCTGCACGAGGACGGGCTTGCAGATTGCGCAGATGGGATCGGCGGCGGCTGGAGCGCCGAGCGCCGCTTGGAGATCATGAAGGATTCCCGCGTCGGGGCCTATGGCGCGTTGGCGCTGATCCTCGCCAGTTTGGCGCGCCTGACCGCGTTGGTCAGCCTAAGCCACTTTTCCGCGGAGGCGATCATCGCCGCGCTTGCGCTCGCTGGAGCAGTCAGCCGTGCGCCGCTGGGCGCGGCCATGCGTTGGATTCCGAATGCGCGTGCGGCGCAAGCGGGCGATGAGGCGGGGTTATCAGCCAGCGTGGGCCGCCCGCCCGCGATCTCGGCGTTGCTTGGCCTTGCGTTGGGCGCGGCGCTTGCGGCGGGCCTGATGGGATGGGCCGGATTGATCGCCATGATCTTCGGATGTGGCGCGGCGGCGGCGATGCTCTGGATCGCAAAGCGCAAACTGGGCGGGCAGACTGGCGACGTTCTGGGGGCGGCGCAGGTGTTGACCGAGATCGCCGCGCTGACCGCGCTCTTCATCGCCGCCTGACGCTCAAAAAAAAGGGCCGCGTCAGCGACGCGGCCCAATCGGTTCTTCGGAGCGGACGGGGTTTACGCCGCGCGCTTTATCAGCGTCTCGGACACGCTTTCCGCCGCCGAGCTTTCGTCGATCGACTGAACGGCCGCGACCTCACGGGTCAAACGCTCGAACGCTGCTTCGTAAAGCTGCCGCTCGGAATAGGACTGCTCCGGCTGATCCTCGGCGCGGTGCAGGTCGCGCACGACCTCCGCAATCATGATCAGATCGCCCGAGTTGATCTTCTGCTCGTATTCCTGAGCGCGGCGCGACCACATCGCGCGCTTCACGCGCGCCCGGCCTTTCAGCGTCTCGATCGCCTTGCCGACGATGTCCGGCGAGGACAGAACGCGCATGCCGGTCGACGTCGCTTTCGCGGTCGGAACGCGCAGTGTCATCTTGTCCTTCTCAAACGAGATCACAAAGAGTTCGAGCGTCATGCCCGCGACTTCCTGCTGCTCGATGGACACGATCTTGCCGACGCCATGCGCCGGATAGACCACATAGTCGTTCGCCCGAAACTCGTTCCGCTTCTCGATTTTCTTAGACATTCTGCTCCAATCTTTCGATATGACGCGCCGGTGGTCCCAATACGAAGACCCGGGCGTCAAGAAACCCGCTCCCGCCGAAGCAGGGTTGGGTTCTGGCTAAGCTGCGCAAACTAAGGCCGCCCAAGAACGGTGTTTAAGGCGTCTTTTTGGGAAGTGTTGTCCCGAAAAAACGCAGTCCCCGCGGGCGGCGCCTATACGTTATGTCAGTAATATAACAAATTCCGGGGCGATTGCCACATGCCGCAATGCAAAATGACAATGTCAAGCCCGAAATCCGCCGGAACGGCGCCAATTGGTGGTCTGACGCAGGTTTTTTGCCCGCGACTCGCGCAGATCTCACCTAAAGTCGCGGGCGGAAACGGTTAAGATCGTTGATCGATTGCCGAATCGGGCGCCCGATTCTCTCCGAAAGAATCGGGTCAGTCGCCTTCGCCGGGGGCTTCTGAGAAGAACTTCTCGAACTTCCCGGACTCGCCATCGTGCTTTTCCGCCTCGGGCATCGGTTCCTTCTGTGCGGTGATGTTCGGCCAGATATCCGCAAACTTGGTGTTGATCTCCAGCCATTTCTCGAGGCCCGGCTCGGTGTCGGGGCGGATCGCGTCGGCCGGGCATTCAGGCTCGCACACGCCGCAATCGATGCATTCGTCGGGATGAATGACGAGCATGTTCTCGCCTTCATAGAAGCAATCGACCGGACAGACCTCGACGCAATCGGTGTATTTGCACAGGATGCAGTTGTCGTTGACGATATAGGTCATGGGCCTGGGCCTCGCTCGATTGGGTCTTCAGGTCGGGGCGGTCACACCTGCCGCAACGCAGCAAGCTTTATGGATCGTAGCCTGTTTGTTCAAGCTTCGAAGCTGTGAAGTTTGTCGCGCGCGCGTCTTTCGCGCTTGTTAGGTCGCGCGCCAGGCTTGATCTGCGCGGTTTCGGCCGGCGCGGTCCGTGGGGGCGGTGGCGGCGACAGGTCCTCATAAAGCGTGGCGGCCTCGGACGCCGGGCCGCGGCGCTTGCCAACATTTAGAACGCGCACCACCCGCACGCGACCATGGATCGCGACGGTCAGAACATCGCCGGGGCGGGTCTGGACGCTGGGCTTCGCGGCGCGGGTTCCGTTCACGCGCAACTTGCCGCCGCTGACGATCTTCGCCGCCAGCGTGCGGGTTTTGCAAAGGCGCGCATGCCAGAGCCATTTGTCGACCCGAAGGGCCGGAGTCTTTCTGTCGGCCTCCGCGCTCACGATTTGTCTTTGAGTTGCTGAAGCACCGCGAACGGATTGTCGGGATCGATCGGCTTGTCGCGTTTCGGTGGCGCGGCGGAGTATTCGCGCTTCTTTGCGCCTCCTTTGCCGCCTGCGCGATCGCCCTTGCGAGGCTTCTCGCCGCCCTTGCGCCGGCGCGGACCCTTGCCGTCGCGCCGTTTTCCGGCGCCGTCGCTATCCGCCGCCGGCTTGTCGCCGCGCGGCGCGTTGCGGGGACGCCGCGGCCGGGGGACGTAAGAGAAAGTGAAAAAGACCTCGGCCTCCGCCTCAGTCCCGGCTTCCGCGTCCTGCCCAGTCGTTTGATCAGTCTCCGTCGCGGCCTCAGCAGAAGTGTCCGCTTCCGCAGGTTCGTCGAACGCGGCGTCCTTCGGTTCCGGCTCGCCGGTGACGACGGTTTCTTCTGAGGCGTCTTGCGACGCGTCATTCTCAGCGCCGCTATTCGCGTCCGCATCCGCCTCGTCCGGTTTGGCCTCGTCGTCGGAGCTGGCTTCGGTCGTCGGCGCAAACTCCGTAGAGGGCGCCTTCTCATCGGTCGCGGCGTTCGCGTCGCTCTCCTCTGGCGCAGGCGGAGAGTCTGGTGCGGGCTCCGGCGCGCCGACCTTCGGACGTTCGCCACGTTCGGCCTTGTATCCCAGCCCGGTCATCAGCTCTGCGAACTGCTCCAGCGTGCAGCCGGTGATCGACAGCATGTCGGCGGTCGCCTCAAACCCGTTGCGGGTGTCCATCGGGCGGATCATGTCCGCCAGCCGTTCCAGCATATCAATGCGGATCGCGCGCGCGCCGGTCAGCCGGTAGCCCGCGCATTCGTAATAACCCGCAGGCGCGCCCGGCACTTCGGGGATCGTCACAAGTCCGGGGGGCGGGGGGCTGGGGATCTCGTCCAGCTTCTCCGTCAGGCCCCAGAGCACGATGCGGAACCGGGTCGGCGCTGGTTTCAACAGCGCAGGCATGAAGATGGTATGCTGGCCGAACCGGACGCCATGTTTGCGCAGCAACGCCCGCGCGTCCTGATCCAGCGATTTGATGTCGGCGGCCGCATCGGCGCGGGGCAGAACCCCCAGACGCTCGGCGATGCGAAAGGCGACGCCGCGGGCGAGGCCGGTGACGGCTTCATCGTCGCGCATCGCGATCAACGGCTCGAACAGGGCGGCGACGCGGCGATTGACCCAGTGGCCCAGACGACGCTCGACCTTCTCGCGCACGCCTTGTTCGGCGTCGTCCTCGACAAAGGGAATGATCCGCGGGCTCAAAGGGTCGTCCCCGGCCTCCAACCGGCCGACCGCGGCGTCGCCCCACATCAGGCCGCCCTGTTCGGTCAGGTCGATCTCGGTGTCCGGGCTGTTGTAGAACCGGTCGGCGCGACGCGCGAATTCCGACTGCAACGCCTGCAGCGAGGCGTTCTCCAATTTGCGGTCCTCGGCCGATCCCGCGCCTTCAACGCTGAACCGGAACCCGTCCAGCCGGCCGACTAGCTCACCCTCGATCGTGACGTCGCCGCTTTCGCTCACCTCAGCCAAGAGGCTCTCCTTCTGTTTCAGCCGCCGCATCAGAATGCTGGTGCGGCGGTCGACGAATCTTTGCGTCAGCCGGTCGTGAAGGGCGTCGGACAGCCTGTCCTCGACCTCACGCGTGCGGCTTCGCCATGCGACCGGGTCGTCAAGCCAACGGCCCCGGTTCGAGACGTAGGTCCAGGTCCTGATATAGGCGAGCCGCTTTGACAGCGCATCGATATCGCCGTCGACGCGGTCCAGCCGGCGGACCTTAGCCTCCATCCAGTCCGGGGGTATAACCGCCGATTCGGACAGGAGGAACTCGTAAATTTGGCCGCTGAGAGCGGCGTGCTCAGAGGCCAGCGTCTTTCGAAAGTCCGGAATCTGGCAAACATCCCACAACAAGCGCACCGCCGCGCCGCCCCGGGCGCGGTCTTTGATCGCCGGATCCCCCCAAAGCGCGCGTAAAGTGGCCATGTCGTCGGCTTCGCGCGCGCGGGTCAGCCCACGGGCGGGCGGGGGCGCCTCCAGACTCGCCAGCAGCGCCGGAATTGTTCCGAATTCCAACCGGTGGTTGCGCCATTGCAACAGCCGAACGGGCGGATACTGGTGATCTTCGATGGAGTCGATCAGATCGGCCTCCAGCGCCGGGGCCTCTCCGGTCACGCCGAACGTGCCGTCATTCATAAAGCGGCCCGCGCGCCCGGCGATCTGCCCGACCTCCTGCGCCTCCAACGGGCGCATACGGCGGCCGTCGAATTTCGAGAGCCCGGCGAAGGCGACATGGCTGACGTCCAGGTTCAGTCCCATGCCAATGGCGTCGGTCGCCACAAGGTGGTTCACATCGCCGTTCTGATAGAGCGCCACCTGCGCATTGCGCGTGCGGGGGCTCAGCGCGCCCATCACCACCGCCGCGCCGCCGCGTTGGCGGCGGATCAGCTCGGCGATCGCGTAGACCGAGTCGGAGGAGAAGGCAACCACGGCCGAGCGGGCGGGCAGACGGGAGATTTTCTTCGAACCGGCGTATGACAGCGTCGAGAGCCGCGGCCGGGTCAGAAACCGCGCCTGCGGGATCAGCGCCTGAATGCGGCCGCGCATGCTTTCGGCCCCCAGAAACAGCGTCTCGGATTGCCCTCGCGCGCGCAGCAGGCGATCGGTGAACACATGACCCCGGTCAAGGTCGGCGCAAAGCTGGATTTCGTCGATCGCCAGAAACGCCGGCCCCATATCCAGCGGCATCGACTCAACGGTGCAGCAGTAATAGCAGGCGTCCTTTGGAACGATCTTTTCCTCGCCGGTGATCAACGCGACCTCGCGCGGTCCGCGCAGCGCGACGATCCGGTCATAGATCTCGCGCGCCAGCAGGCGCAGCGGGAATCCGATGACGCCGGTCTTATGGCCCAGCATGCGCTCCACCGCATAGTGGGTCTTGCCGGTGTTGGTCGGCCCCAGAACGGCTGTGACCGAGGAGCCGCCGGCGGCGATGGCGCCGTCCTCCTGCCGGGGGGCGCGCCGCGACTGGGCCATTGCGGCGTGGCGGGTCATAGGGGGTGCTCTTTCGTCATCGTCCGGAACGAGGCGGTTGGGCGCGCTGTTTACGTGAAGACGGCGGCGAAGTCTCGCGTTTTAGATCTCGAACCCTTCGACATCGACCGCAAGGCGCCGGATCGTCTCGCTGGCGTCGGTCAGATGCGGGTTCAAGGCGTAGGCCGCGCGAAACGCCGTCAGCGCTTTTTCCTTCGAGCCGATGCGTTCAAGAATCAGCCCAAGCCCCCAGAGCGCGCCGAAATGCCGGGGCTCCTGCGCCAGAACCTGCCGGATGTCGGCGACGGCCTTGCCGAATTCGTCGTCCAGATAATAGGCGGTGGCGCGCATGTTCCAGGCCTCGGCGAACTCCGGAGCAAGCTCGATCAGGCGGGTAAAATACCCGATGGCGGCTTCGTGCTCGCCTTCCGACAGGGCCGACCGCCCGCGTTGCAGGATCAGATCCATCGTCGGCGACCCGGAAGAGGAGAGAATGGCGGATATTTCCCTCTGGATAAGGTCGGCCGATTTCTCGTTCGCCTGTAATAGGTCTTCGTAGAGGTCGTCGAGACGTTCCGCGATTTCGGCCTGCCGCTCGGGGGTGCGCTCCAGCGACGCGGGCGCGTCAACGGCCTCCGACAGCGGCGTCCAGCCGATCAGCGCAACGGCGGCCAGCGCCGCGACGGCTGTTTGTCGCGGTGATAAAAGGGCGGCCCTCGCCGCTTTTCGAATGTTCGGCGCAAAACCCATCATTGCTATCTAGGATCTAGGGGATTAGTTGCGCAAGGAAAGACACTTGGCGGCATAATCAAATTTTTCGAGAGGATCGCGTGAAATGAGCGAAACATTGGAGGCCGCTGCGGCGAAACTGCGCGACCGTCTGGGCGGGGATGGATTCGATACGTCGGTCAAATTCGAGATCGAAGACGAGGGCGCGATTCTGCTGGGCGCGGACGGCGTATCGGTGGGCGATGGCGACGCAGATGTGACGATTTCCGGCAGCCTCGATGTTTTTCAGGATATGTTCGACGGAGACCTATCCCCGACGGCGGCGTTCATGACCGGAAAAATCAAAATCGACGGAGACATGGGCGCGGCGATGAAGATCGCTCAGATCTTTGGCTAACCGGACCGGAGCCGACCAAGCATGAGCCCATTTCTCAGCACCCCTATCGCCGCGAGGGCCTGTCTGGTCGGCGAGCCGCCTGAGGGCGGCGAGGCGTATCTTGCAACCGCGTCGGACGGCGTGAAGCTGCGGGTCGCGATCTGGCCGGGCGGCGTGGGTGAAAAGGCTGAGGCGCGCGCCACGGTCTTGCTGCTGCATGGGCGCACGGAGTTCATTGAGAAATACTATCCGGTCGTCACCGAACTACTGGCGCGCGGCTTCGCCGTCGCGACGATGGATTGGCGCGGGCAGGGCCTGTCGGAACGGCCCTTGGGGCATCCGCTGAAAGGTCATGTCGACGATTTCGAGGATTACCAGAGAGATCTCGACGCTCTGCTGGAGCTGCCGGAGGTGCAGGCGTTGCCCGGCCAGACGGTGCTGATGTCGCACTCGATGGGCGGCGCCGTGGCGATCCGGCGGTTGAAGCGGGAGCCGGACCGGTTCGTCGGGGCCATGTTCTCCTCCCCAATGCTGGGCCTGCTGTTGACGCCGGGCATTGATCGCGCCGCCAATATGGCCGCCAAGGTGGTCTCGGATGTCGGCCTCAACTACAGCTACGCGCCGGGTCAGCCGATGGAGCCCTATTCCGAGACGATCTTCATGGGCAACGTGATGACGTCGGATTTCGACGAATACACCCGCCAGCGCGATCTGATCAAAGAGGCGCCAGGCCTCGCGGTCGCTGGCGTCACCTGGGGTTGGCTGCGCGCGGCGTTGAAAGAGATGGCGGCGCTGGAGCTGGTCGACATCTCGTCGGTCAAGGCGCTCTATTGGGTCGGCTCGGAGGAGGCGGTGATCTCCGCGCCGCTGGTCGCCGCGCGGGCCGCGGCCAGCCGCTCGCGTTTCCGGGTGATCGCCGGCGCGAAACATGAAGCGCTGTTCGAACGGCCGGAGCTTCGCAATCGCGTCTGGAGAGAGATCGATTCATTTCTCGCGAGATTGGGTTTGTCGCCCGATCAGAGCTGACGTCATTGCAGGTTGGCGGCCGTCAGGCCGTCTGCAGCAGTTTCATTGCGACGCCATGTAGCTCAGGGTCGCCCGCGGCCAGCACGCGTCCGCCATTCTGGCAGTCGCCGCCGTCCCAGCTTGTGATCTTGCCGCCCGCCGCTTCGATCACCGGGATCAGCGCCTGAACGTCATAGGCCTGCAACCCCGCCTCGATCACCAGATCCACATGGCCGGCGGCCAGCAGAGCGTAGGCGTAGCAATCGATGCCATAGCGGGTCAGCTTGGCTCTGGCCTTCACGCGGTTGAATGCGGCGCCGTCGATCTCCGTTCCCACTTCCGGGAATGTGGTGAAGAGCACGGCGTCCTCGATCCGAGGGCATGCGCGGGTCTTCAGCCGGTTCCGGTCTGCGCCGCGTATATAGAATGCGCCTGCGGCGGGGTCGTCGAACGTGTCGCCGACAAAGCGTTCGGCGATATGCGGCTGATCAATCACGCCAAGCACGGGCCGCTCGCCGTCATTCGCCGCGATCAGCACCCCCCAAGTTGGCGCGCCCGCGAGGTACGAGCGGGTGCCGTCGATCGGGTCGATCACCCAGGTGACGCCGCTGTCGCCGTCGCTGTCCGACTGTTCTTCGCCTTTGATGGCGTCGTTCGGGCGCCGCTTGGCCAAAACCGCGCGGATCACCGCCTCGGTTTCCTTGTCGCCCAATGTCACGGGGTCGTAGCCGCGCGCGCCGCCCTTGTCGTCGGCGGCCAGATTGGCGGATCGGAAGTGGCGCAGCGCCGCGACACGGGCTGCGTCAGCGGCCGCATGGGCGGCCGCCAGCAGGTTGGATCGGTCTTCTGAGGAGAAGCGACGACGCTTGTCGGCTTGCGCGCGGGCGTCGTTTGGGACGTCTTCACTCAGGTCCTGCGCCGGATCTTGGTCGGTTGGCGGCATCGGTTCCATCTTTGCGGCGAGTATCGCCCATGTATCCGCAGCCGTTCGCCTCCGTCAACCAGCGCCAGGGTTACGCTGCGTCGCTAAGAACTCGTGCGAGGTCGAACAACCGGCGACGCTGTTCGGTTGGAATGGCGTAGTAGGAGCGAACGAGTTCGAGCGCTTCCTTATCCGCCAGCAGATCACCTTGGGTTGAGGACTCCGGCGCATCCGCCTCTTCTTCGATGCCTTCGAAGAAGAAAGAGATTGGCACATCCATAGCGTGCGCGATATCCCAAAGCCTGCTCGCCGAGATCCGGTTCATGCCGGTCTCGTATTTCTGGATTTGCTGGAATTTGATCCCAACTTTATCGCCCAACTGCTGTTGGGTCATTCCAACCATCCACCTGCGATGGCGAACTCGTTTTCCCACATGCACGTCAACAGGGTGTTTCATACAGTTTCTCCTGACATCCCAATTTCACTCACAGGTTGTCAAAGCAAGAGGTGGGCCAGTTTTTATCGATAAAATGGAAAACTGATCACAATTTCGATAACACGCTGTAGATGCTGATTTAGTACACGTATTGCGGTACGTATTTTACAAAATTTACGCCCAGTGGTGGCGCAGTATGCGTTTAAGGAGAGAGAATATTTGCAAAATGCGAAGCATTTTGCATGTGGGCGTTATGAAACTGTAGCAATTCGAGCGTTGCGCTTGCGCTCATGCGGATCGAGGAACCGTTTGCGCAGGCGAATATGCTCCGGCGTCACCTCAACCAGTTCGTCGTCGCCGATATAGGCGATCGCCTCTTCCAGTCCAAAGCGCACTGGCGTGGTCAGGGTCACCGCCTCGTCCTTGCCGGAAGCGCGAATGTTGGTCAGCTTTTTGCCCTTCAGCGGGTTGACCTCAAGATCGGGGCCGCGGCTGTGTTCGCCGATGATCATCCCCTGGTAGACCACCTCGCCGGAGCCGATGAACAGCTTGCCGCGTTCCTCGAGATTCCAGAGCGCGTAGGCGACGCTCTGACCCTGCTCCATCGAGATCAACGCCCCGTTGCGCCGTGATTGGATCTGGCCTTTATGGGGCGCCCAGCCGTGGAACACCCGGTTCATCACGCCGCTGCCGCGGGTGTCGGTTAGAAACTCGCCGTGATAGCCGATCAGGCCGCGGCTCGGCACATGGGCCACGATGCGGGTCTTGCCGCCGCCGGAGGGGCGCATCTCCGCCAACTCGCCCTTGCGCTGGGCCAGCTTTTCCACCACCGCGCCGGAATACTCGTCATCGACGTCGACCGTGACTTCTTCGATCGGCTCCAGCTTCTGGCCGTCTTCATCGCGATAGAGCACGCGGGGTCGGGAGATCGAGAGTTCGAACCCTTCGCGCCGCATGGTCTCGATCAGCACGCCCATCTGCAACTCGCCCCGGCCCGAGACCTCGAACGCCTCGCCGCCGGGGGTGTCGGCGACGCGGATCGCGACATTGCCCTCGGCCTCGCGCAGCAGGCGGTCGCGGATCACGCGGCTTTGCACCTTGCTGCCGGAACGGCCCGCATAGGGGCTGTCATTGATACCGAAAGTGACGGAGATGGTGGGCGGATCGATCGGTTGGGAGTCGATCGCTTCCGACACGCCCTGGGCGCAAATCGTGTCGGCCACGGTCGGTTTGGCCATGCCCGCCAGCGCGACGATGTCGCCCGCCTCCGCGCGGTCGATCGCTTTGCGCTCCAGACCCCGGAAGGCGAGGACCTTGGTGATGCGGAAGCGCTCGATCTCCGCTCCGTCGCGCGATAGCGCCTTGACAGTGTCGCCCGGCGCAACGGCGCCCGCCTCAATCCGCCCGGTGAGGATGCGGCCTAGAAACGGGTCGGCCTCCAGCGTGGTCGCGAGCATGCGGAACGGTTGATCCGCCTGGCTAATTTGGGTCGGCGCGGGCACGTGGTCCAGAATCAACTCGAAGAGCGGCGTCAAATTCTCGCGCGGGCCGTCCAGATCCGCCGACGCCCAGCCGCTGCGGCCGGATGCGTAGAGGACCGGAAAGTCCAGCTGGTCCTCGTCGGCGTCCAGACTGGCGAAGAGGTCGAACACCTCGTCCAGCGCGCGGTCGGGCTCGGCGTCCGGCTTGTCGGTCTTGTTCAGAACGACGATCGGGCGCAGGCCGAGCGCGAGCGCCTTGGATGTGACGAACTTCGTCTGCGGCATGGGCCCTTCGGCCGCGTCCACCAGCAGCACCACGCCATCGACCATGGAGAGGATGCGCTCCACCTCGCCGCCGAAATCGGCGTGACCGGGCGTGTCGACGATATTGATGCGCGAGCCGCGCCAGTCGACCGAGGTGCATTTGGCGAGGATGGTGATCCCGCGCTCGCGCTCGAGATCGTTCGAGTCCATCGCGCGCTCGGCCAACGCCTGATGCGCGCGGACCTCGCCGGACTGGCGAAGCAACTCGTCCACGAGCGTGGTTTTGCCATGATCGACATGGGCGATGATCGCGATATTGCGCAGGTCCATCATGGGCTCCAGACGGCGACAGGGTGACGTTTGGGTGGCACATGCATCAAATGCTGCGCTGCGGCAAGGGCAAGGCCGCCGTTGGTTGGGCGCTGTCGCAGAAGAGACGCAGGTCGGTCAGGCGATCGCGGCGTCCAAGGCGGCCTCCACATGGATCGCGGCGGTGTCAAAGACGGGCAGGGGGGAGTTCGCCGCTGAAAGCAGCATGCCGACCTCCGTGCAACCGAGGATGAGGCAATCGGCGCCCTGATCCTTCAGGCGTCCGGCGATCTTCTCATAAGCGGCCCGGCTGGCCGAGTCGACCGCGCCAAGGCAAAGCTCGTCATAGATGATCCGATGCACTTCCGCTCGGTCGGCGCGGTCCGGGATCACCGGAGCGAGGCCGAACTTTTCGCGCAGCCGCCCGGTGTAGAAATCCTGCTCCATCGTATACGCGGTCGCCATCAGGGCGGGGCGCTTGAAGCCCGCGTCCCGGATCCGGGCGCCGGTGGCGTCCGCGATATGCAGGAATTCGGAGGAAGAGAGCGCGACTTCGATCGGCGCGGCGACCTTGTGCATGGTGTTGGTGGCCAGCAGGACGATCTCAGCCCCGGCGTCCTGAAGCTTGGCGGCGATGGCGGAAAGCTCCTCGCCCGCGTCATCCCAGCGATCTTCCTCCTGCATCTTCTCGATGCGCGCGAAATCCACCGACCAGATCAGACATTCGGCGGAGGTCAGACCGCCAAGACGCGCGCGCGCGCCCGCGTTCAGCGCTTCATAGTAGAGCGCGGTGGACTCGCAGCTCATACCGCCGATGACGCCAATCAGTCGCATTATTTGACTCCGCTTTTGACGTAGGAGATAGCGCGGGTTCGGCGCGGGCGATACGGCCCCGCGCGATTTTCTGCGGGAGATCACACATGCGCGCCATGCGGGTCCACGAAAAAGGCGGTCGGTTGACGCTCGATCAGTTGGCGACGCCGGAGCCCGGTCCGGGCGAGGTTCGCCTGTCGGTGCGCGCGGCGGGCGTGAACTTCGCCGACACGCTGATGGTGCAGAACCGGTATCAGGCGACGCCGGTCTTTCCATTCGCGCCGGGGATAGAGATTTGCGGCGTGGTCGACGCCGTGGGCGACGCGGCGCTGGGGGGCGGCGAGCTGAGCGGCATGGCGCTCGGCGGCGGCGCGCAGGAGGCGAGACATGCGGTCGGCGCCCGCGTTTTGGCCGTCTGCGGATCGGGCGGATTCGCCGATACGGTGATTTGCCCCGCATCCTCCTGCCTGCCGGCGCCCGAGGGGGTGTCGGACGAGGAAATCGCGGGGCTGGCGGTTGTCTATGGCACCGCGCATATGGCGCTCGACTACAAGGCGGGTCTGAAAGCGGGCGAGCGGCTGTTGGTGACCGGCGCTGCGGGCGGGGCCGGGCTCGCGGCGGTTGAAGTCGGCGCGCTGATGGGGGCCGAGATTGTCGCGGTCGCGCGCGGCGCGGACAAATTGGCGCTGGCGGAGGCGAAGGGTGCGACCCATATGATCGACGCTGACGATCCCGACCTTGTCGCCAAACTAAAAGCGCTCGGCGGCGTCGACGTCGCCTATGACACAGTCGGCGGTGAGATGTTCAAGGCGGCTCTCAGGGCCGCGAAATTCGAGGCGCGGCTGTTGCCGATCGGGTTTGCGGGCGGAGACGTGCCTCAGATCCCGGCCAATATCATGCTGGTCAAGAATGTCAGCGCGATCGGGTTCTGGTGGGGCGATTATCTGGACAAGAAGCCGGGGCCGATCATCGACAGTCTGCGCACGCTGCTGGCGTGGCGCGAAGAAGGTCGGTTCACCGTCGAGGTGTCCGATGTGGTTCCGCTGGAGCGGGCCAATGATGCGCTGACGCTGCTGAAATCGCGCAACGCCATGGGCAAGGTCGTGCTCTCGGTAGAGTAGCGCGGTCAGGGCCGGTTGCTCAGGTCCAGGCGTTCAACTCATCTCGATAGGCTTGAATGTCGTCAAAGGTGCGGGCGACCCAGTCCGGATCGTAGTAAGTGTCCAGATAGCGCTCGCCGCTGTCGCACATCAATGAGACGATCGATCCGCGCTCGCCCGTATTCATCATCCGCCGGGCGATGCTGAGCGCGCCCCATAGATTGGTGCCGGTGGACGCGCCCGCCTTCCGACCGATCAGCGTCTCCAGCCACAGGATCGTGGCGATGCTGGCGGCGTCCGGCACCTGCATCATCTCGTCGATCACATCCGGCTGAAACGATTTCTCGACCTTGGGTCGGCCGATGCCTTCGATGCGGCTGGAGCAGTCGGCCGTCAGGTTCGGGTTCTTTTGCATGTAACTGTCGTAGAAGACCGAGTTTTCCGGATCGACGACCACCAGCCGGGTATCAAAACCCTTGTAGCGGATGTAGCGGCCCAACGTGGCTGAAGTTCCTCCGGTGCCGGCGCTCATCACCAACGTGCGAGGGACCGGATGCGGTTCTTTTTGCATCTGTTGGAACACGCTTTCGGCGATGTTGTTGTTGCCCCGCCAGTCGGTCGCGCGCTCGGCGAACATAAACTGGTCCATGAAATGCCCGTCGACCTCTCTCGCCAGCTGTTGCGCGGCGCCGTGCATCTCCGGCGCGCTGTTTACGAAATGGCATTCGCCGCCATAAAGCGCGATCTTGTCGATCTTGCTCTTCGCCGTGGAGCGCGGCATGACCGCGACGAATCGCAGATTTAGCATCTGCGCGAAATAGGCCTCGGAGACCGCGGTGCTGCCAGAGGACGCTTCGATGATCGTCGTCGTCTCACTGATCTTGCCGTTGCAGAGGGCGTAGAGGAACAGCGACCGGGCCAGACGATGCTTCAGGCTGCCGGTCGGATGGGTGCTCTCATCTTTGAGGTAGATGTCGACGCCCTGCAGTTTGGGAATCGCCAGCTTGAACAAATGCGTGTCGGCGGACCGTTGATAGTCCGCTTCGATCCGTCCAATCGCTTCAGAGACCCACCGGTTCATGACGTGAACCTATCACGGTTTCGTCCATTGCTCTGAAAATCGATAAGCGTTGCGCGGGGGGATTGTTTGGGAAAGGGGCCGCCTGCGGGTCGGACCGAACGCAAGACGTCTATAGAGATTGGGAGCGACGATTGAAAACCGCCGCTCCCCGCCTGCTCGAGTTCTTTTCAGTTAAGCGCTCTAGCGGCGACGTTCGCCGTCGCGGCGTCTCTCACGCCTCTCCGCCACGCGGCGACGATCCTGGTTGACCGCTCCGGGTCGACCATCGCGCCGTCCGGCCTGATAACCGCGATCCCGCGCCCGTTGACGGATTTCCTGACGACGCTCTTGCCGGGTTTCCCGCCAGTCACGACGCGCCGCCTTGTAGCCTCGGTTGAACGACCGCTCGCGGATCTCCTGACGGCGTTCTTTCCGCACCTCGCGCCGGGTTTCGGCCTTGTGCCGCCAATCGCGCTTCGCCGCTTTGTAGCCGCGGTTATAGGCGCGCTGGCGGACCTCACGGCGACGCTCCTTATACGCCTGGTGTCGCGTTCGCCTGTCGTGACGCCAGTCCCGCTTCGCGGCCTTGTATCCGCGGTTGTAGGCGCGATCACGAATGTCCCGCCGCACCTCGCGCCGGATTTCCCGCCGAATCTCGCGGCGCTCCCGCCAGTCGGGGGCGTAGCCATAGGCCGGCGCGTAGCCATAGCTCGGCGCATAGCTTTCCTGCGGGTAGGTCTGATAGGTTCCGGATCCGGTCCCGAAGAAGGCGATCAGGCCGTTATAGAGGGCGTCGGACGTGGGGTCCGCCGAGGCAGGCGCTGCTGAAACGGTGGTCAGAGCGAGCAGAGCCCCGCCCAGTATGGATGTCAGTCGCATTGTCTTAGGTCCTCCGTCTGCACAAAGGTTTCAGGCCCGTCAGCGCGCCGAAAGAAGGCAGGCTGTCGGGATCGGTGATGAGGGTTTCGAGAAGGGCGCGCGCCCCGGCGCGCGGCCGGTTCATGTTCGCCGCGACGAGACGGCGACGAGCACTGGCGCCGTGGGCGCGATAGGCCGTCGGGATCTCTGCGGCGCGGTGGATCATTGCAGTTGGCTCCGGTCGTTTGTTTTTGACAATGCGACCTTCGCCGGAGCCGACCTTAAAATTCCATGCCGGGCTTGTTATGGGATTTTAATGTCGGACGATGTGATACTGCGGGCTTAGAGTATTCGTCGCCAGGACCCTTTATGCGCGCCTTCCGAAGCCTTCTTGTCATTGCGATTTGCATCGCCTGGACGCCCGCCCTGGCGAGCATCGGGGACGTCGACGCGCCTGAGGCGCAAGGCGCATATGCGCAGGAGCGCTTGGCGCCGGACACGGAACCGCTGCAGGTCTCGCAAAAGAAGGGCAAAAAAAAGAAAGGCGCGTCCGGCAAGGATGCGAACCGCGCCAATGGAGAGCGCGTCTCCGCCCGCGGCCTGAACGGCGTCATCAAGAGCCAGCCCAGATTTCGCGGCGCAAAGATCACCAGCGTCTTTGTGCGACGTCCGGCGAGAACCTCCGCCGGATACATGTATGAGGTTTGGGTGAGATCGCGCAACGGCTCGGAGACGATCGTTTATATTGACCCCACGACGCGGCGGATCTTGTATGAGGCGCCGGGGCGTCGCCGCTGACGTGGAAAGGGAGCAGGTCATGCGCACGCTGATCGTTGAGGACGACCCGGATCTGGCGCGGCAGATCACCTCTCTCTTCGAGGGGGAGGGCTATGTCGTCGATTGCGTCGCCGATGGCGAGGAGGCGCTGGAGTTCGGGCTTTCGGCGCCCTACGCGGCGGTCGTGCTCGATCTGGGATTGCCGGGCATGGACGGATTGTCGGTGCTGCGCCGCTGGCGGGCCGAGGGCAAGACCATGCCAGTGATCATCCTGACGGCCACGCGCCAATCGGTGGCGGATATGCGGGATGGCGTGCGCGCAGGGGCCACCAATTATCTTTTGAAACCCGTCGATCTGGAGTTGCTGCTGGACTGGGTGCGCGGCGCAGTCAACTCCGGCGGCCCGAATGTCTCCACGCCGGTGCTGGAGGCGGGGCCGCTGCGCATGGACACCCGAGCGATGCGGGTCTGGCGGGGAGACGAGGCACTGCGCCTGACGCCGACCGAGTTTCGACTGCTGCATTGCCTGATCCTCAGCGCGGACCGTCCGAGCTCCGCGACCGACCTTGCGGAACGCGCCTTTGATCAGATGTCCGCTAAAACCGGCGGCGAGATTCCGGTCTATATCGGCCGGTTGCGCGAAAAGCTCGGCAAGGACGCTATCGAAACCGTGCGCGGCTATGGCTATCGGCTTGCGGTTTCGGACTCTGAATGAAGGTCTCGTCGCCAAACCTGTTGCGAAGCTTGCGCCGTCGCCTGCTGCTGGTCGCGGCGCTGCTCTATGCGCTGGTCTGTGGACTCTCATGGCTCGTCATCGACGCGGCGATCGAGAAACCGGTGCGGCGCGCCGTGGATGGCCAGTTGGAGGCGCTGGCGCGGGACCTGCGCGGCATCTGGACCACGGCGCAAATCACCGGATTTCCACCCGAGCCGCCGAATACCGGCGATCTCCACTGGGCGATTGAAGACGAGCGGGGCGAAGTCTTTCAATCCGAAGTGCTGGCGATGGAGGAGATCGACTTGCCGACTCTTCCGGGCGGTCGGGCCGGGTTCGTCCATGAAGTCGTCGAGTCTTCGCTGGGGCCGCTCGCCATCGCGCAGCAGACGCGCAGCGAATGGCCGCCGGCCGCGCCGGGCGCAGCCGCGAGTGAACCTGTCATCGTCACCTATACGGCGGCAATGAGCGCGGCCCGCTATGACGAGTTGATCTCGGAGCGGGCGGACGCGTTGCGGCGGGCGGCGCTGTCCGGGTTCGTCGCGTTCGGCGCTTTGATGCTGGCGCTGATTCTGGCGCTGGTCGCGATCGTGCTGGTGCCGCTTAGACGGCTGGAGCGCGCGGCCGGGCGCTATGGCGTCGGAGAGACGCCTAAAATCGAGGGCGACTATCCAAGCGAGATTGGGGCCATCGTCGAAAACCTGAACAGCTCCATCGACCGCAACGAGAAGCTGGTCGAGCGCACCCGGCGCTATATCGCCAAGATCGCACATGACCTGAAACACCCGATCGCCATCACCCGCAACGCGCTGACCATGGGCGACAATACGGATGTGGCCATGGCGCGGCTCGATTCGATGGGCGCGACGCTGGATCGTTACTCGGCGCTCGCGACCTCCATCGGCCCGGAAGGTCCACACCCGGCCTTCGATCTGGCGCCTTTGCTGCAGGACGCGCGCGAGAGTTTTCTGCTGCTCTACCGTTCCGCGCCGCTGGAGATCGATGTGCGCTGCGATCCGCGCCTGAGATTGCGCATGGCCCAGAGCGATCTCGACGCCATCCTCACCAATCTGCTGGCCAACGCGCATCGCCATGCCGCCGGTCGCATTCTGCTTGCGGCGGAGGCGACGCCCGTTGGTCTGACGCTCGATGTGGAGGATGACGGGCCGGGTCTGGACGCAGAGGCGCGTGAAAAAGCCGTCGCCTGGGGCGCGCGTATCGATACCAGCGCGCCGGGTTCGGGTTTCGGCCTCGCCATCGTCGCCGATCTCGCCGGCCTCTATGAGGGGACGCTCGAGCTTGAGCCTTCGGCGGAGTTGGGGGGATTGCGGTCAAAAGTGCGTCTTCCCCTCGTCGTCGCTCCGCCGAGTCCAAGGTAGTCCGCTCGAAATTCAGGCGGCGTCGACCGCTTTCAGCGAGCCGCCGCGCCACGCCGTGCGCACGCAATCGGCCAGCACGTCTATCAGCGAAGCTTTCGGTCCCTGGGCGGCGTACATGCAGATCTTCATGCTGGGCAATTCAGGCAGGGCGCCGCCATGGCGCAGCGCCTCCACATGCGGGCTGACCGTGCTTTCCAGCGAGACGTGAACCACCAGGTCGGCCGAAACGCTGGCGTCGATGGTGCGGGTGGAGTCCGACTCGACCGCCAATTCCCACGGGATGCCCGCGTTCTCCAACGCTTCGATGGTCGGCGCGCGGAACAGGCAGCCGTTCTCGAACGCGATGCGCAACGGTCGCGCGCGCCAGGCCGCGCCGCCATGGGCGCCGACCCAGATCATGCGCGCGTCGTCCAGAACCTCGCCGCCCGGCTCCACCTCTTTCTCGGTGGTCAGGATCAGGTCGATCTCGCCGCGCGCGAACATCACCTTCAGCTTTTTGGTGTAGGAGGAGAGGAGATGCACTTTCACACGCGGATACTCGCGGTCAAAGGCCCGCAGTACGCTGGGGATGTGCGGATAGACAATGTCGTGCGGCACGCCAATGGAGATCTCTCCTTCGAAATCCGCCCCGGTCAGGCGGTCCAGAATTTCGTCATTCAGGGTCAGGATGCGCCGGGCGTAGGCGGCGACCTGCTCGCCCTCTGACGTCAGCGTGACGCCCCGGCCCGTCCGGTCGAGCAACTGCGCGTCCAACGCCTCCTCAAGCCGTTTGAGCTGCATTGAAACCGCGGACTGGGTCAGATTCAGTTGCCCGGCCGCGCGGGTGACGCCGCCGGTCTCGGCGACAGTCAGAAAGCTCCGCAAGGCAGTCAGGTCTAGGTTTCGGGGCATGGCGCGCCTCCCTCGGCGATCATTCACAGATCTTGATGAATCACTTCATAAACATTCGTTTCACTTATACAGCCGGTTCGCCTAGATATCAATCACGATGATGAAACAGGAAGTCTAATCAGATTTTGAAATGGAGGACGCTATGAAAACGATCAACGTGACTACGCGCGTCGCACCCGTCGCGACCCGCCACACCGGCCCGCTGACCGGGCTCCTGAAACTCGTGAACTTTTGGATCGATGTCGCAAAACAGCGCCGCGCGCTGGCCGAGATGTCCGACGAGCAGCTGCGTGATATCGGCATCGCCCGGCATCAGGCCCAGGCCGAGGCCGCACGCCCGTTCTGGGACGCAAGCTGAGCGACGCCAGACCAGACACCACTGTCCCTGTTCCTGCCGCCCCGCACCCACGGGGCGGCCTTTTTATGTCAGGCGATAGGCGTTCAGGCGCTCATAGACCGGCCCGCGTGGATGCAGGGTTGACCGGTAGAGACCAAACTCCGCGACCTCGAACGGGCCGGCCAGAAAGGCGGCGCGGTCGGCGACGTATCGCTCCGCCCGCTTGCGGTCGGCGCCGGTTCCGCCGAGCCGCGCCAACGTGACATGCGGCGTGAAGCGGCGCGATTCCAACGCGATCCCCGCATCGCGCAGCGATTGCGCGACTTTGGTCTGCAGGGCCGTCAGCGCGGGCTCGGGCCGCACATCCGCATAGAGCAGCCGGGGTTTCGAGCCGCCGAACAGGCCGGTTCCGTCCAGGGCTACCGGGAACCGGCTCGCCTTGAGTTGCGCCAGCGCGGCGTCGGCGTCCGCCAAAAGCTGGGTCGGGATCTCCCCCAGAAAAGCGAATGTCAGGTGCAGGTTCTCCGGCGCAACGACCCTGCCGGGCGCGCCCGCCTGCAGGCCGGTGAGCCGCTCGATCACATCGTCCGGCGGCCGGATGGCGACGAAGGCGCGGATCATTGCGCGGTTTGCGCCTTGCCGTTCTCGACCCGCCGAACAAGCTCCAACACCAGCGGGCCGAACCGGGCGACCAGCGCCTCGACGCCTTTCGCGCTGGGATGGATGCCATCCGGCTGGGCGAGGGTCGCGTCGCCCTCCAGCCCTTCTAGAAAGAACGGGTCGTAGATCGCGCCGTGCTTCTCGGCAAGTTCGGGATACATGGCGTCGAATTCGGCCTTCCACTCCGGACCATAATTCAGCGGCGCGCGCATGCCGGTCAGAAGCGCGGGCAGGTCGCGTTCATCCAGCGTCGTCAGAATGGCGTCCAGATTCTCGCGGCTGGAGGCCGGATCGATTCCACGCAAGAGATCATTGCCCCCAAGCTCGACAATCACCGCGTCCACCTCAGGCGTCAGCGACCAGTCGAGCCGCGCCCGCCCGCCCGCGGTGGTGTCGCCGGAGACGCCGCCGTTGATCACCGCCACGTGCGGCGCGCCGTTTTCGGCCATCCACGCCTGCAATTGCGGCACGAAGCCGTCCTCCTGCGGCAGCCCGTAGCCATGGGTCAGGCTGTCGCCCAGGGCGAGCACGGTGACAGCGTCCTTGGCCGACGCGCCGACCGGCGCCAGCGCAAAAAACAGCGAGAAAAGCGCCGCCAACACGATTTCGCGATTGCGAAAACGCGGGATGGCCCCATATCGCCCGAGAGGCGATAATCGCGCGAACAACAAGGACAGGCGAAACTTCATGGGCGATCCCGTATTCGATCTTCGTGGCGCGATGCTCGCTCTCGACAGCAAGGCGGGGCGTGTTGAGATTTTGCGCGGCGTTGATCTAACTGTCGAGCCCGGCGAGGCGCTTGGCATCGTCGGTCCGTCTGGTTCCGGCAAATCCTCTCTCCTCATGATCCTCGGCGGGTTGGAGCGCGCCACCGGCGGCGATGTGCGCGCGCTGGGCCGCGACCTGACCACGATGGACGAAGACGCGCTCGCCCTCTTCAGACGTGATCATATGGGGGTGGTGTTTCAATCCTTCCACCTTATCCCGACGATGACGGCGTTGGAGAATGTCGCCGCGCCGCTGGAGCTGGCTGGTGATCGCGACGCGTTCGACAAGGCGAGTGACGAGCTGCGCCAGGTCGGGCTTGGCGATCGGATGGACCATTATCCCTCGCAGCTCTCAGGCGGGGAGCAACAGCGCGTCGCGCTCGCCCGCGCCGCCGCGCCCAGCCCGGACATCCTGCTGGCGGACGAGCCGACGGGCAATCTGGACGGCACCACCGGCGCTGGGATCATCGATTTGTTGTTCAATTTGCACGACACCCGCGGCACCACGCTGATCATGGTCACCCATGCGCCGGAACTGGCGGAGCGTTGCGACCGCGTCATCCATATCCGCGACGGGCTTATTGAGCGGGAGGAGCGGCGCTCTGCGCCGCATGCGGCCAAAGTCGCCCCAGAGGCCGCCGAATGAGGTTGAGCGATTTCACCGTCGCGGCACGGTTCGCCCGGCGAGAGCTGCGCGGCGGGCTGAAAGGATTTCGCGTTTTCCTCGCCTGTCTGGCGCTGGGCGTCGGGGCGATCGCGGCGGTCGGCTCGGTGCGCTCGGCGATCACCGAGGGTCTACAGGTCGAAGGCTCGGCCATTCTAGGGGGCGACGCGGAGCTGAAATTCACCTCCCGCGCGGTCGAGGGCGCGGAACTGGCGTGGATCGAGGATGTCTCGACCAGCTATTCGGAGATCTTCGAGTTCCGCTCCATGATCACAGCGACAAGCCGGATCTCAGACGAGGAAGAACGCGCGCTGGTGCAGGTCAAAGGCGTCGACGATCTCTATCCGCTTTATGGCGAGTTGCGGCTGGCGCCGGAAATTCCGCTGGATCAGGCGCTGGCTGCAAACGCTCAGGGCGTCTATGGCGCGGTGCTGGAGCCGGTGTTGATCGACCGCCTTGGGCTGGAGATCGGCGACCGCTTTCGGCTGGGCGTCGGCGAGCTGGAGCTGCGCGCGGCGCTGACCTCGGAACCTGACGCGATCTCGGGCGGGTTCGCGTTTGGGCCGCGTCTTTTGACGTCGCGGGCGGCGTTGGAGGGAACAGGATTGCTGCAGCCCGGTTCCTTCTACGAGACGCTTTACCGGATGGAGTTGCCCTCCGGCGCGGATCTGGTGGGCTTGAAGAACGAGGCGCTGGAGAAATTCGCCGATCAGGGCGTTCGTTGGAAAGACAGCCGCAACGGCGCGCCCGGCGTGGCGCGATTTGTCGAGCGCATCGGCTCGTTCCTGGTGCTGGTCGGTCTGGCCGCATTGGCGGTGGGCGGCGTCGGCGTCTCCTCCGCCGTGCGCAGCTATCTGGACGGCAAGACGGAGACAATCGCAACGCTGAAGACGATGGGGGCGACGGGCCGTGTGGTCGCCGCGACCTATCTGATGCAGATCGGCGCGTTGACGGTGTTGGGCATCGTTTTGGGGCTGGCGCTGGGCGCCGGGGCGCCGACTCTGCTGGGACCGCTTTTCGCTGACAAACTGCCGGTGCCGGCCCTGTTTCAGGTCTATGCGCGTCCCCTGATCGAGGCGTCGCTCTATGGCTCGCTGACCGCGCTTCTTTTCGCGCTCTGGCCGCTGGCGCGGGCGCGGGATGTGCGCGCGGCGGGGCTGTTTCGCGATTTGGTGGCGCCGGAGCGGCGCTGGCCGCGTCCGACATGGCTGGCCGCCATCGCGCTTGTGGCGCTGGCGCTGGTCGGATCGGCGGTGGCGTTATCAAGCATTCCCAGCCTGTCCCTCGGCTTTCTGGGCGGGCTGCTGGTCGCGCTCGCCGCATTGGCGCTGGCGGCAAGGGGCGTCTCCGCGCTGTCGCGCAAGATGGCGCGGGGCGGCGCGGTGCGCGGGCGCCCGGCGCTGCGGCTGGCGTTAGCGGCGGCGGGCGGGCCTACGGGCGAGACGTCTGGCGTTGTGCTGTCGCTCGGCCTCGGCCTCGCGGTGTTGGCCGCCATCGGTCAGGTGGACGCGAATATGCGCGGTCTGATCGACAAGGAGCTGCCGAAGGACGCGCCTGCCTTCTTTTTTATCGACATCCAGAATGATCAGCTCGATACGGTTCTGACCGCCGCGAGTGATCAGTCGGGGGTCGAGCGCATCCAGAGCGCGCCGATGCTGCGCGGCATCGTCACCAAGCTGGACGGCGTGCCCTCGCGAGAGGCGAAGATCTCCGGCTCCGGCTGGGTGTTGCGCGGCGACAGGGGCATTTCTTACGCGGCCAAGCCGCCTGAGGGCACGGTCATCACCGAAGGCGCGTGGTGGCCCGAGGATTATCAGGGACCGCCGCTTGTGTCGTTCTCGGAGGAGGAGGGACGGGAACTGGGCCTCAAGATCGGCTCCACGGTCACCGTCAACGTCCTGAGCCGCGAGATCACCGCCACGGTCGCCAGTTTCCGCGTGGTCGAGTTCCGCACCATGGGCATCAATTTCGTGATGGTGTTCGATCCGGGCGCGTTCCAGGGCGCGCCGCACACCCATATCGCGACGATCTACGCCGAGGAGCAGGCCGAGGCGCCCTTGTTGCGAGAGATCGCGGGCGGATTTCCCAATGTCACGGCCATTCGCGTGCGCGACGCCATCCAGCGGGTCTCGGACGGGTTGGGGGATCTGGCGGCCGCGACGCGATGGGGCGCGGCGGCGACGCTGCTCACTGGAATCGTGGTGCTGATCGGCGCCGCGGCGGCGGGCCAGCGGCGGCAGATCTATGACGCGGCGGTCCTGAAAACGCTTGGCGCGACCCGCGCGCGCATATTGGCGAGCCATGCGATTCGCACCGGCCTGTTGGGCGCGGCGGCGGGCGTGGTCGCCGTTTTCGCGGGCTGGGCGGCTGGTTGGGCGGTGATGACGCAAGTGATGGACGCGGATTTCACCTTCGAGCCGACCTCCGCCATCGCTGTGGTCGCGGGGGGCGCGCTAGCCAGCCTGCTGGCGGGGCTGTTCTTTGCGCTGAAGCCGCTTTCCGCCCGTCCCGCAAGGGTTTTACGCGCCCGGGATTGATCGCCCGCGGCGTCGCTGATCTTCGCCGCGCCGTCTGGATTCGGCTTCGGCCTGCGGGACGGGGACGGGGCAGGACGCCGGCCACGTCGATTTGACCCTACTTTTAAAGGCTTCAGCCTTGAATACCGGCGGCGATCGACCGATATTTAGGTGGAGTCATCTCGCCGGGCCGTTCCTGGCGGGCGGACAAGTATGAACAAAGGTGTACTGATGGCTAACTATCAGACGACGGTTCGACGCGGCGCGACCGCGCAAACCGCCGCGCAGGTCGATGAAGGACTGCGCGCCTATCTGAACAAAGTCTACGCGCTGATGGGCGTAGCGATGATCATCACCGGTCTTGTGGCCTATGTGGTGGGCGCGGACTTCGCCAATGTGGTGGATCAGAAGCCCACATTGATCATTCCGGAGAGCATGCTGGTCGCGATGTTCTCATCGCCTCTGAAATGGGTGATCATGTTCGCCCCGCTCGGCATGGTGTTCTTCATGGGCGCGCGGATGCATAAAATGGCGGCGTCTTCGGCCCAGACCATGTTCTGGATCTTCTCAGGCCTGATGGGCCTATCGATTTCCTGGATCTTTGCGGTCTTCACCGGCGTTTCGATCGCCCAGACCTTCTTTGCGACGGCAATCGCGTTCATGGGTCTCAGCCTTTACGGCTATACGACCAAGCGGAACCTCAGCGGCATGGGCCGGTTCCTGATCATGGGCCTGATCGGCCTGATCGTGGCGTCGATCGCGAATATCTTCATCGGCTCTTCGGGACTGGCTTTCGCCGTTTCGGTGATCGGTGTGCTGATCTTCGCAGGCCTGACCGCGTATGACACGCAACGCCTGAAGAACGAATATCTGCACTTCAGCCAGATGGGCGCGGAAGGCGCGGCCTATCTTGAGAAGGGCGCGATCATGGGCGCGTTGAGCCTGTATCTGAACTTCATCAACATGTTCATGTTCCTGCTGCAGTTCATGGGCATGGCGCGCGAGTAATCCTTACGCGCATCGCAACGCATTAAGGCCGGGGTTCGCCCCGGCCTTTTTCGTTTGGCGGTTCCCAAAGTCACGGGAACAGCAGACATGAAAAAGGCGGCCCCAAGGCCGCCTTGCATAGATCGTCGATCAGGGGGCGAGACTACTTGATCTTGCCTTCCTTGTACTCGACATGCTTGCGCGCGACCGGGTCATATTTTCTCACGACCATTTTCTCGGTCATGGTGCGCGCGTTCTTCTTGGTCACATAGAAGTGCCCCGTGTCGGCCGTCGAGTTCAGCCGGATCTTGATCGTCGTCGGCTTCGCCATGTCTTGCTCCTCGCGGCTGTCTTTTCGCCGCCGAATTGGTCGGGCGACGGCCCTTGTGGCGCGCCCGGATGAATCAGAGCGCCCTAAATACGCTCGCGCGCGGCCAAGTCAAGCATTGCCGGGATGCGAAGGGTCAAAGAATCTCGAACCGGGACTGTCCGCCCTCATGCCGGAAAAACGGCGCGCCATCTGATCGGCCGCGCTCCGCCAGCGCGGCGATCTCGGCCAGCACGATTCCGGTGATAAACGGTGGCTCCAGCGCCTGGGCGTCCGAAACCCGCATCCAGTCGAGATCGGCCAACTCGCCCGACGCGCCGGAGAAATCATCCGGATCGCCTGCGACGGCGGAAATATCGGTCAGAAAAAAGCGCGCGTCGAACCGCAGTGGGGCCGCGGGCGGCGTCACCGCGCGAAACATGAAGGTGAGCGTCTCTAATCTCGGCTCCAGCCCGCGCGCCAGAAACGCTTTCCACCCCTCCGGCGCAGAGGCGCTGCGCTCAGCGGCGCCTAGGTCGGAGACGCCGATGGCGAGGCCGGTCTCCTCAAACGTTTCCCTGAGCGCCGCGAGCGCCAAAGTCTCCGGTCTGGCGGCGCTGTCTTTGGAAAGGCGTTGGGCGCAGTCGGCGGAAAGGGTCTGACGCGGCGCGTAGGCGGCGTCGTCGGGGTCCACTGCGCCGCCGGGAAAGACGATCTTGGACGGCATGAAACGCGCCTTGCCGCCGCGTCGCCCCATCAACACGCGCGGCGCGCCATCGCCGTCTCGCCGCATCAGGATCAGCGTGGCCGCGTCGCGGGGCGTCACCTCTTCCGCCGGTGCCGTGGGATCAGTCAAGAGATTGGGCGGGTTCGCGCGCGAGGTCGAAGCCGTGCATGCGGTTGGCCCATTGCATCGCCACCACCGCGCCTTTGATCCGGGGCAGCAGCAGCAGGCAGAGCGCGACGCCCAGCGTCGGCCAGAGCGCCACATGCACCCAATAGGGCGGCTGGAAGCCCTGCTCGACCGTCAGCACCGCCGAGGCGAGCAAGTGGCCCACGATCAGAATCGTCGCCCAGGCCGGCATGTCGTCCGCGCGGTGATGGTGAAATTCCTCGCCGCAGGTCTCGCACGTGTCGCAGACCGACAAATACCCGTTGAACAAAGCGCCATTTCCGCAATGGGGACACTTGCGCGTCCAGCCGCGGCGAAGCGACGGCAGCATCGGCCGCTCGTCGGACATGTGTGTTGGATCTGTGGACATCAGTCTCATCTAGTCGCCGTTGGGCGATCTGCCAAGAGTGCGATTTGTGCCGCTGGGATGGCGGATTTTTGCGACGGAAACAAGTCTGATCCCCGTGAAAGGGTCATCGTCAGGGCGACAGGCCGGGCGAATAGGATGAAAAAGAACGAAGAGAGGATTTCACGATGTCCCGATTGAGGCTCTGTTCCCGCCGCAACCCCGGCGTTCTGATCGCCGCCGGCGCGATGGCTGTGCTGATGGCCGCCTCCGTCACGGTGCCCGCCGAGGCGCGTGAAGGCGGCAAGGGCCGCCACTTCGATCGCGCGGCGATGTTCGAGCGCGCCGACGCGGATGGCGACGGTAAGGTGACGATGGAGGAGTTGTCTGCGCTGCGCGGCGAGCGGTTCAGTCGGATCGACGCCAATGGCGACGGTCAGCTTTCGCAGGAGGAATTGACCGCGATGGGCCGGGAAAAGGCCGAACGCCGCGCCGCCCGTATGTTGGAGCGTATGGATGAGAATGGCGACGGCGTGATCTCGGAGGCCGAATTCGCCGCGCTCTCGGAAGACCGCGCCGACCGGATGTTCGCCCGCGCGGACGCCAATGGCGACGGCGCGATCGACCGGGACGAAATGGAGAACATGAAGTTCAAGCGGGGCCGGCACAGCTATGGTCGGCATGGCGAGCGGCCGGAGCGCTGATAGGATAGCGCCGATATCACTCGCGCCGCCCGGTCGACAAATGGGATCGGGCGGCGCGGAACCCGCCTGACCGGGCGGAGAGGGGATGACCGGGACGTATGGCGATGGCGCTGGATGCAACCGGCGAAGAGGGCGACGACGCGCTGATGGCGCGGTTCGCGGCGGGCGATCAGTCCGCAGCGCGCGTCCTGACGATCCGCCACGCCCCGCGCGCGCTGGCCCTCGCCCGGCGGATGCTGCGCGATGAGGCCGAGGCGGAGGATGTGACGCAGGAGGCGATGCTGCGGGTGTGGCGGCTCGCGCCCGACTGGCGGCCGGGGGAGGCGAAGCTCTCCACCTGGATCCACCGGGTGACGTTCAATCTGAGCACGGATCGTTTGCGTCGCCGGAAATCCGCGCCGTTGGAGGCCGCGCCCGAGCCAGTGGATGAGACGCCGGGCGCGCTGGCGGGGCTGGAGGCTTCGGATCGCGCGGCGGCGCTGCGTCAGGCGATCGACGCCTTGCCCGAACGGCAAAGGCGCGCGGTGGAGATGCGTCACTTCGACGAGTTGTCCAATCCAGAGATCGCGGAGGCGCTGGAGGTCAGCGTCGAGGCGGTTGAAAGCTTGCTTGCGCGCGGTCGGCGCGCTCTGGCCCGCAGTCTGACGCCGCATCGGCGCAGGCTCGGGCTCGAATAGGAACGGAGATGCGGCGATGGCTGACAGGAACGCCGAAATGAGCATCACGGAATTTGAAGATCTCGCGGCCGCCTATGGCCCGGATCCGGCGCATTGGCCGGAGGGGCATCGCGCCGCCGCTGAGGCGCTGCTCGCAGGCCCTGACGGCGACGCGGCGCAGGCGGCGCTGGCGCTGGCCCGGGATCTGGATGCGGCGCTGGCCGATCTGGCGGCGGCGGAGCCGACGCCCGCTTTACCAGATGCTCTGACCGCGCGGATCCTGACTGACGCCGCGACGATTTCGGCGGAGCGCGCGCCGCGCCCGCAGGCGCTTCGCGCAACCGCGCCGAAAAGCCGGTCCTGGCTCGCCGATCTGGCGGAGACGTTCGGCGGCTGGCGGATGGCGGGCGCCTCTATGGCGATGATGGCCGTGATCGGCCTGGGTTTGGGCTATGCGTCGCCGGACAATGCGGCCTCGGCGCTTGGGTTTCAAAGCGCGGCGCAGGAGGAGACGGTGGTCGATCTGGGCTGGGATGTGGGGCCTGACGCGGCCGAGTTTGCGGTGTTTGGAGGGGCGGGATGACTGAGATGGATACGAATGCGCCCGCGCCGCGCCGCGCGCCCCGATGGATGAAGATCCTGCTTGGCGTCTCGCTGGCGGTCAACGTGCTGATCATCGCCGCAGCCGGCGGTCTCGCGCTGCGTCACGGGGCTTCGCATGGCGGGGTCGGGTTCCGAGACATTCGCAGCTTCGCGCGCTTCGTGCCGGAGGAAAAGCGAGACGACGCTCGCGTCGTCTTGGAGCAGCATCAAGAAGAGTATCGCGCCGCGATCGACCAGATGAAGGCGGCGCGCCGAAATGTGGCGGAAGTCTTCGCCGCCGATCCCTATGATCCGGCAGCCCTGGAGCAGGCGCTGGCCGAGCTGCGGGCCGCCAGCAGCGCCACCCGGTCGCTGGCGCATGGCGCGATGATCGAGATTGGCGCGGATCTGACGGCTGAGGAGCGCGCAGACGTCATTGAGAAGTTCAGGGAGCGTGGCCGGCGTTGGCGCGAACAGCGCGACGGGCGTGGCCGGGACGGGCGGCATGACGGCCCTCGCAAGGATTCGGACAGGCAATAAGTGTTTTTGGCGGCGCGGTTGGCCCGTCAGGCGGCTTCGGCGAAAGTCACCCGGTTGCGCCCGCTGTTCTTCGCTTCATAGAGCGCGGCGTCGGCGCGGGACAGAAGGCTGGTCGCGTCATCGCCCGCCCGCAATCCGGACACGCCGATGCTGACGGTGATCTCCAGCGGTTGGGGCAGGATGCCACAGGTGAAGCTCGGCGCCTCTATGGCCGCCCGCACCCGCTCGGCGACGACGGCGGTGGCTGACAATGGCGCCTCCGGCAGCGCCACGGCGAATTCCTCACCCCCAAGCCGCGCCACCATGTCGAGACCGCGGATGTTGGCGGAGACGCGCTGGGCGAACTCCTTGAGCACGGCGTCGCCCGCCGGATGCCCGAACTGGTCGTTCACCGATTTGAACCGGTCGATGTCGAGCATCATCAGGCTCAGCGCGGTTCCAGCCTCGCCCGCGCGCCGGATCATCGCGTCCAGATGGTTCATCGCATAGCGGCGGTTGAAGACGCCGGTCAGCGGATCGACGGCGGCCATGCGCACGGTGTCGCGCATGCTGTCGCGCAGCCTGTCGGCGTAGAATTTCCGGCGAAGCTGAGAGCGGACCCGCACCGCCAGCTCCGACCAGTCCAGCGGGCGGAGCATATAGTCGGCGGCCCCCAGATCGAGCGCCTGCGCCGCCATTCTGACGTCGCCGGGGCCTGTCAGGGCGACCACTGGCGCGTTGCGCATGACCGGGCTTGCGCGCAGTTGCGAACAGAACCGCAGGCCGTCGAAGCCGCGCGCGTCGCCGGCGGTCAGGATCACGTCCGGGGCCAGACGGGCGGCCAGATTCAGCGCCTCCGGCGCGCCCAGATCTTCGGCCGAGGCCGCTTCGATCTGCAATTCGGCGTCCTCGATTCGGGCGCAGAGGCCGTCTTTCGCCGCAGCGGCGGCTTCTTGCGTCCGTTCGATGACGAGAATCGATCCGCCCTCTATCTCGGTCGCGATGGGAGAGCCGCCAAGGCCCAGTATCGCGCTCGTCTCGTCGCGCAGGCGGAGCTCGTCGACCATCAGCTTCATGCGCATCAGGCTGCGCAGGCGGGCGAAAAGGGCGAGGTCGTCGACCGGCTTGCTGAGAAAATCATCTGCGCCGGCCTCCAGACCGCGAATGCGATCGCCCGAATGCTCCAGCGCGGTGATCATGACGACGGGAATATGCGCCAGGTCGTGATCCGCCTTCAGGCGGCGGCAGACCTCGAACCCGTCCATTCCCGGCATCATCACGTCCAGCAGGATCAGGTCCGGCGGGCAGGCGGCGACGGCCTCCAGCGCCTCCGGCCCGTCGACCGCCGTTTCGACCTCATAATAGGCCGCGTCCAGCTTCGCGCGCAAAATCGCCCGATTGGTGGCGATGTCTTCGACAATCAGCACGCGCCCGGTCATCAGTTCACCTCCGCCAGCGCCCGGTCGATCCGGACCTGAAATTCGGCGATCGCGATCGGTTTCGGCAGGCAGTCGACGCACCCCGCTTCGCGCAGGCGCGCGGCCTCCGCCGCGCCGGCGAAGGCGGAGATCGCGATGATTTTGGGGGCGTGGGGCGCCGATGAGATTGTCGCCGCAACCTCGGCGCCGCCAAGGCCGGGCAGCTGAACGTCCAAAAGAATCAGATCGGGAGCAAAAGCCTCGCATGCCGCCAGCCCAGCGATTCCGTCCGAGGCGCAGCATATGTCGTAGCCGTTGGCGCGCAGCAGATCTTGGAAGAGCTTTCGGTTCAACGGATCGTCTTCGATGATCAATACCTTGGGGACCTTATGGCCGGCCGCCGGGGCGCGGTCCGTTTCGGCGCGCTGCGCGAGAAGCGCCTCCGGCGCACTTGGAAACGGGCGTCTGACATCGTAATGCATTTCTCGCTCTCCGTTCCCGGCCAGACTCAATGGGCGTGTCTGACGGGGCGCGACCAAGAGACGTCAGAGTCGTTAATGAACTCCTAGCGACTCGTTAAAATTCGCGTCGAAGTTGAAACAGGATTCCGAGATGAACAAAGCGGAGGCGGAGGCGCTGGCGATCGACGCGCTCGGCTGGCTGGCGGGGCAACCGGATGCGCTGGGCCGGTTTCTGGCCAATTCCGGCGCCGGGCCGGCGGAGCTGCGCGCGCGGGCGGCGGACCCCGCCTTTTTGGGGTTCGTGATGGATTTCATGCTGTCCGAAGAGCCGCTGCTGATGGCGTTCTGCGATGATCGCGGGCTTGGGCATGAGGCGCCGATGCAGGCGCGGGCGGCGCTGCCGGGCGGGGATATCCCGCACTGGACCTGAGCACGGCTTGCAGACTCAGCCGCGCGGCGGGATAGTCTGGCGATGGCGCTGCCCCCCGGATTCCTAGAAGAGCTTCGCGACCGCGTGTCCCTGTCGGACGTCGCGGGCCGAAAAGTGACGTGGGACCGGAAGAAATCCAACCCGGCCAAAGGCGACTGGTGGGCGCCATGCCCGTTCCACCAGGAAAAGACGCCGTCCTTCCATGTCGATGACCGCAAGGGCTTCTATTACTGCTTTGGCTGCCATGCGAAGGGCGACGCGATCAGTTTCGTCAAAGAGCTGGAGAATGTCTCCTTCATCGAGGCGGTGCGCATCCTCGCCGGCGATGCGGGCATGCCGATGCCGGAGCAGGACCCGCAAGCGCAGGAACGAGAAGACGCCCGCGCCAAACTGGTCGACGCGATGGAGGCGGCGGTTCAGTTCTTTCGCATGAATCTGCGATCGGCGAAGGGGCGGGAGACGCGCGAGTACCTGGTTCGGCGCGGCCTGACCGAGGAAACAGTCGACCGGTTCGAGCTCGGCTATGCGCCGGACGCCCGCCATGCGCTGATCGAGCATCTGACGCAGAAGGGCCTCAAGATGGAGGCTCTGGTCGAGGCGGGGCTGGTGATCCAGCCGGAGGAGGGTGGCAGGCCTTTCGACCGGTTTCGCGGGCGCTTGATGTTTCCAATCCGGGATGCGCGCGGACGCTGCATCGCCTTCGGGGCGCGCGCGATGGATCCGAATGCGCGGGCGAAATACCTGAACTCGCCGGAAACGCCGCTCTTTTCGAAATCCCGCACGCTCTACAACCATGGCCCCGCGCGAGAGGCGGCCGGCAAGGCCGGCGCTCTGATCGCGGCGGAGGGCTATATGGATGTGATCGCGCTGGCGCAGGCCGGGTTCGACCACGCGGTGGCGCCCCTCGGCACGGCGGTCACCGAAGATCAGGTGCGCATGATGTGGCGCATGGCCGATGAGCCTGTCATTGCACTCGACGGCGACAAGGCGGGACAGCGCGCGGCGGAGAAGGTCATCGACGTCGCCGCCCCGATGCTGGAGGCGGGCAAGGGGTTGCGCTTCTGCATTCTGCCGGATGGGCGCGACCCGGATGAGTTGATCCGCTCGGGCGGCCCCGGCGCGATGCGCGAGGCGCTGAAGGCGGCGCTGCCGATGGTCGATCTGCTGTGGCGGAGGGAGGTCGAGGGAAAGATCTTTGACAGTCCGGAACGCCGCGCCGCGCTCGACAAGAGCCTGAAAGAAGCGCTGGCGCGGATCTCGGACCCGCTGGTGCGAGAGCATTACCATGCGGCGATCAAGGAAAAGCGGGCGGAGTTGTTCGCGCCCAAATCGGCGTATGGCGGCGGCGCGCAAAGATTTACGCCAAACTCGGGCGGCTACCGGGGCGGGCCGCGCGGCTTTGGATCACGAGGTGGGTCCGGCGGCGGCCGCGGCGGCAAGTTCAACGCGTGGCAGGCGCCGGCGCATCCGACGGCCGAGACTCGCAATTCGCTTCTGGCCCGACAGGGCGGCGGCGATACGGAGGCGCGCGGCCGGGAAAGCGTAATCCTTGCAACTTTGCTGTCGCATCCCGATCTAGTGGAGAAGCTCGATTCCGAGATCGCGGCGCTCAACTTCACCTGTCCCGATCTCGACGCGATGCGCACCGCGCTGCTCTCGGCGGCGGTCGACGTGATTTCAGAAGGCGCCGCCGTCACCGAGGATGCGCTCGCCCAGCGGGTCGCGGCGCGCCTTGGCGCCGATCCGCGGGAGGCGCTGGCGCGGGTGCCGCTGGTCGGGCAGATGCGATACGCAAGGCGGAGCGCGCCGATCGAGAGCGCGGAACGCGGCTTGCGCGACGTGCTGGCGCGTCATGTGGCGCAGACCGCTCGGGCGCTGGAGGCCGGCGAGGCTGAAGCCGCCGCGCCCACTGCGTCGGAGGATCACGTCACGGAACGGCTGCGGGCGACGCTTGAAAGCGAATTGGAGGCGAATAAGTTGCCCGAAGACGACGGCGGCGCGACGGATCATGACGCTTCCGAGTTGCAGCGCTTCATCGACGAACGCATATGGGTAAAGAAAACGAATCGGCGTGATTCGGGGCGTTCGTGATTCGTTTAAACTGATTCGGCCATGCCGGACGCCGCTACGGGCGATCCAGGCGACAGCAAATGGGGTGACGTATGGCGGCTAAGGACGTCGAAGAGACGACCGAGACGGACTCCAACGAGGGGACTGGTCCGCTTTTGGATATGAGCCAGGCTGCGGTCAAAAAAATGATCGCGGCGGCCAAGGCGCGTGGAACGATCACGTATGACGAGCTGAACAAGGTTCTGCCCTCTGACCAGGTCTCATCCGAGCAGATCGAAGACGTGATGGCGCTGCTCTCGGAAATGGGCGTGAACGTGGTCGAGGCCGAAGAGGCAGAGGACGCCGACAAGAAGGCGGAGGAGGAGAAGGCCTCCACCTCGAAGGAGGTCGCGACAACCTCCAGCACCACCACCGAGGTCGACCGCACCGATGATCCGGTGCGCATGTATCTGCGTGAGATGGGATCGGTCGAGTTGCTGTCCCGCGAGGGTGAAATCGCCATCGCCAAGCGCATCGAGGCCGGGCGCGGCACCATGATCGGCGGTCTCTGCGAAAGCCCGCTGACCTTCCAGGCGATCACCATCTGGCGCGACGAGTTGCTGGAAGAGACGATCATGCTGCGCGACGTGATTGATCTGGACAGCACATTCGGCGCGGCGCTGGCGGCGGAAGCCGAGGAGGCGATCGACGAAGACGGAGACGAGGACGAAGACGGCGAGACCTCGGATGGCGAGGGCAACGCCGAAGCTGGCGACGGCGAGAAAGCCGAAGGCGACTCTGACGACGACGATTCCGAGGATGAGCAGGCCAACCTGTCACTTGCCGCCATGGAGCAGGCGCTTAAGCCGCAGGTCCTCGAAACGCTCGACCGCATCGCGCATGACTATGAGACGCTGCAGAAAATGCAGTCCGAGCGTCTGTCCGCCGCGCTGAGCGAGCAGGAGACGTTCTCGGCGGGGCAGGAGCGCGAGTATCTGCGCCTGCGCTCAGAAATCGTCGATCTGGTCAACGAGCTGCACCTGAACAACAACCGTATCGAAACCCTGATGGACCAGCTCTATGGCATCAACCGGCGTCTGATGACGCTAGAAGGCCAGCTGGTAAAAATGGCCGATCAGCACAAGGTCAACCGGCGCGACTTCATCGATGAGTATCGCGGGTTCGAGCTTGAGCCAGGCTGGGTCGAACGCGTCAGCCAGCTGAAAGGCAAGGGCTGGGCCGCGATGATTGAGCGCGACGGCGACCGGATTCAGGGCGTGCGCGACGACATCGCCGCCATCGGCCACCTGACCGGCCTCGATATCCCGGAGTTCCGCCGCATCGTGCAGACGGTCCAGAAGGGCGAAAAGGAAGCGCGGATCGCGAAGAAAGAGATGGTGGAGGCCAACCTGCGCCTCGTGATCTCCATCGCCAAGAAATACACCAATCGCGGGCTGCAGTTCCTCGACCTCATCCAGGAGGGCAATATCGGCCTGATGAAGGCGGTCGATAAGTTCGAATACCGGCGCGGCTATAAGTTCTCGACCTACGCCACCTGGTGGATCCGGCAGGCGATCACCCGCTCGATCGCCGATCAGGCCCGCACCATCCGCATCCCGGTGCATATGATCGAGACGATCAACAAGCTGGTGCGCACCAGCCGCCAGATGTTGCACGAGATCGGCCGCGAGCCGACGCCGGAGGAGCTGGCGGCCAAGCTGCAAATGCCGCTGGAGAAGGTTCGCAAGGTGATGAAGATCGCCAAGGAGCCGATTTCTCTGGAAACGCCGATCGGCGATGAGGAAGACAGTCAGCTCGGCGATTTCATCGAGGACAAGAACGCGGTCCTGCCGCTCGACAGCGCGATCCAGTCGAACCTCAAAGAGACCACGACGCGGGTGTTGGCCTCGCTAACCGCGCGCGAGGAGCGTGTGCTCCGCATGCGCTTTGGCATTGGCATGAACACCGACCACACGCTGGAGGAGGTCGGACAGCAATTCTCGGTCACGCGCGAGCGCATCCGGCAGATTGAGGCGAAGGCGCTTCGCAAGCTGAAGCATCCTAGCCGGAGCCGGAAGCTCAGAAGTTTCCTTGATAGCTGATCGAAGTGCGATGCTTTGAGACGGGAAGGGCGGCCGAAGAGCCGCCCTTTGTCGTTTTCAGACGCCGTGGGCGCGTCGCCGCTAAAAGTCGGTTGGTGGCTCCAGACCAGACGACACGATCAGGAAGTCGTCGCCTTCCAGCGATTCACCATCGACGCCCAACAATGTGATCGACGAGCCATCGCCATATGAGATCACGGCGTCCTCTCCTTGCTGGGTGATGAAATCGAGTGGATCGAACGTCAAATCGATATCAGCTACGTCAAATTGTATCTTGTCGACTCCAATTTCGAAATCCTCGATGACATCGAGGCCGTGCCCAGACTCGTCACCCGGCGTATTCCTGAAGTAGAACCGAAAGATATCGGCGCCCGATCCGCCGCCCAGAATGTCGTCGCCTAAGAGACCCATCAGGGTGTCACTTCCAGCGTCGCCAAATATACTGTCGGAGGCGTTGCTACCGCCGATAAAATCGTTCCCCGCTCCGCCGTACATGATCGCGAAAGGCGAGTATATCATCGTGTCATCGAAGTCGGTGCCGATTAAGATCTCGATTTCGCTGATTTCCGCACTCTCACCGCTGGAGAATGAGATGACGTCCGACGATGTCGATGTTGAAAACGCCGACACCTGGAAAAAATCGCCCGGTGGTTCAAGGCCGCCACCCGAAATCTCATCAATACTTGACGAAGCATTGGAAAAGTCCGCCGTATCGATCCCGTCGCCGCCGACTAGCGTATCGCCCTCGCCGCCGATCAGAAGATCATCATCGTCGCCGCCGTCGAGCGTGTCGCCGCCAGCGCCGCCATCAAGCGTATCCGCACCTTCTCCGCCAAACAGCATGTCGTCGCCGGCCCCGCCCAGAAGCAGGTCGTCTCCACCGCTGACCGGCTGGTCTCCGTCAGGGTCAAAAATCGGACCGCCGCCGTCGCCGCCGTAGAGGGTATCGTTCCCGTCTCCGCCGATCAGCGTGTCATCTCCGGCGCCGCCATCGAGCGTGTCATTCCCCTCCCCGCCGTCGAGGGTGTTGCTCTCCGAGCCGCCCGCGAGGATGTCGTCGCCGCCCAGGCCGTCGATATCGATTACGCCATTTGCGGCGAGGATTTGATCTGCGAATTCAGTGCCAATGATCCGCTCAACGCCTTCGATGAAGGTCCGTGATTGCAGCGGGCCCATGACTCCGCCGCCCTCCAAATCCGGCGCGCCATCGTAGTAGATGCCGCCCAATAACGATGAGAAATCAGCCGTGTCGTAGCCTTCTCCGCCGATAAACAGGTCTCTGCCGCCACCGTGAATGAACAGGTCGTCACCCGCGCCGCCATCGAGCACATTGTCGCCAGCATCGCCGGTCAGCGTGTCGGCGTGGTCAGACCCCGTAATATTCTCGATACTGATGAAACTATCGCCCGTCGCGTCGCCGCCCGTTGCGACGCCTTGGCCCAGATTGATAGTTCCTCCCTCAGCCGACCCGCTGTAGCTCGCGGTGTCGTTGCCATCGCCGCCGTCCAGCACATCGCCGCCGCCGTAGCCGATCAACTCATCATTTCCGCCCTTGCCTTCAATAATCTCGGCAAGGTCTGTCCCCTCCAAGGGAATGTCATCGCCCTTCGTGCCGCGGATTGTCTTGATGTTGCCATTGCCGTTTCCATTGCCGGCGCCGCCGTTGCCATTGCCGTTCCCACCTTGCGGCATGCAAACCTCCTATAATTAAAACATTGCGTTTCAATTGGCGGAATGCGGGCGGGGAAAACAACTTAAAGTTTTCCCCCTTTGCTAGAAACTCACTGGTTATATTCCCGAATATATAGTTGAAGGACCATGCGACGACCGTTCGTCGTCCTTAACGAGATGGCGGCGAGAGACGAAAACCCGTCGAGAACCAACCGCTGAACAAAAGGGCCGGCCCTGAGCCAAGTGCCCGAATTGATTCGGTTTTTCGCCGCAGCCCGTTCATCTACCGTTCATATTCGCAGGAATTTTCTTGTCGGTGCTCGGGCTTGAGGATACGGCGTCGGTTAACAATTAGCTTTCCGTGTTGCGCCAGCGCCACAAAATTGACCCGATCAGGTTAAAAATCTGAGTCTCGAAGGCAACAAGTGGCTGCAAGGCGTTCCTAATAAACGAAAAAAGTAGTTAAAGTGTGTCCGTCTCGATCGCGTAGTGTATTGTGGTTCCTAATAAAAAAATATTGGGGCCGAGTGGGAGTAAGTGGTGTGCTTTGGATAACGAAGATGCGCGTAGCAGCTTTGTACCTGGTCGCGACCGCCTTCGTCATAGCGATGTCGACGCCAGGACCGCATCCATACGTGACAGGCGGCGCGGAAGCCGTTTCTCTGAACAGTGAATCCATCACAGTCGCGACGCGTTGGGACGACGCCGAGTTTAAACGAGGCGCGCCGCGCCGGCCGGTCTTCGACACGTCGCTCTATTCTACCGTGTCGATCAACTCCGCCGCGTTCGAGCCGGAGATCGCCGACGCGCATCCGGCCGCCAAGCGCTTCAACGAGTTGCGGTCGCTGCTCGCCTCGATGGAGCCGCCGGCGCGCAGCGCCGACGAAATCGAATACGAACTCACCAAAGTCCGCGCGCTTGTCGACGACCGCCAGAAGGTCTTCGACGGTCTCGCATCGGAGCTGAATGTGCTGCGCGAGGAACTCAGCCAGATGGACCGCCGTGAGGCCGCGACCGAGATCGCCGAGCGGATCGACGCCACTCAGAACGACGCCGATAAGGTTCGCAGCGCGCTGGTCCATTCGTTGGTCGCCCTCACCGGATCGCAGGCGGAGCTGAGAAACGCCCGCCGCTATGAGGATATGCAGTCGGAATTGATCGCGCTGGAAGAGATGATGATCAGCGTGCGCAGTCTGGTCGATATTGACGGCGTCAAACGCGCCGCGCCGGTCGCAGAGGGCGCATACTTTTCTGAGATCGAAAGCGGTTTCGCCGGAAACTGACCTCGCCGAACCGTCGCCTAGGCAGCTCGGCGATACTCCGGTCTCGCCGCCCCGCAGGGCGAAGAAATACAGTTTTTCAAATTAAGTGGTGCGGTCGAGAAGACTCGAACTTCCACGGGTATTACCCCACAGCGACCTCAACGCTGCGCGTCTACCAATTCCGCCACGACCGCAAGGTGCGCGGCGTATAGCAAAGGGGTTCAGGCTTGTGAAGCCCCGCATCGGCGGAATATCAATCTGGCCATGACAACCAACGCGAACAACGAGACCCAGACCTTGCAACGCCCCCAGACGGAGTGGTGGGTCTCGCGCCAGCTTGTGCCCTATGAGACGGCGCTGGCTGAGATGGAGGCGCGGGTCGGGCGCATCAGCCGGGGCGAGTCGAATGAGCTGGTCTGGTTGCTGGAGCACCCGCCGATCTACACCGCCGGCACCAGCGCGAACCCCGGGGACCTGCTGGAGCCGGACAAGTTCCCCGTCTATCAGACCGGTCGCGGCGGTCAGTACACTTATCACGGTCCTGGGCAGCGGATCGGCTATTCGATGTTGAATCTCGGCCTGCGCGGCAAGGATGTGCGCCGCTATGTCTGGCGCTTAGAGGACTGGGTAATCCGCACGCTGGCGGAGTTCGGCGTCACTGGGGAGCGCCGTACAGGCCGCGTCGGCGTCTGGGTGGTGCGCAAGGACAAGCCGCCGGCCGCGGACGGCAGCCCGGCGGAGGACAAGATCGCCGCGATCGGCGTGCGCGTGCGCCGCTGGGTGACCTTTCATGGCGTTGCGATCAATCTGGAGCCGGACCTGTCCCATTTCGGCGGCATCGTGCCCTGCGGCATCGTGGAGCATGGCGTGACCAGCCTGGTGGATCTGGGCATCCCCGCGACGATGGCGGATCTTGATCTCGCCATGCGGAAATGCTTCGACGAGGCGTTCGATGTGAACGCAGCGCCACCGCCCGAAAGGTAAGGCCCTATGTCCGCGGCCATGCTCGCCATTGCGCCGGTCTTCATCCTGATCGTCCTCGGCTATCTGCTCCGGCGGGGCGGTATTCCAACCACCGAGTTCTGGAACCTCAACGACAAGCTTGTCTATTGGGTGCTGATGCCCGCGCTCTTTTTCGCGAAGATCTCAGCGGCGGATCTGAGCGGCGTGAATCTGTGGAGCATGGGCGGCGTGCTCTACGTCGGGCTGTTCGGCGCCTTGTTGTTCGGATGGTGGGCCGCGCGACAGATGACCGCGCCGGTCGCGACCTCGGTGCTTCAGGGCAGCGCGCGCTACAACAGCTTTGTCGCGCTCGCGCTGGCCGAGGCGTTGCTCGGCGCCCCCGGATTGCAGGCGGCGGTGATCGCCACCGCGTTGCTGATCCCGGTGGTCAATGTCGCCGTCGTCTGGATGATGACCGTGCGCCTCTGCGCCGATCGCGGCGGCGGGGTCGTGCTCGAATTGCTCAAGAACCCGCTGATACTCAGCATCGGCGCCGGATTGGCGTTCAACCTGGCGGGCTTCAACGAGGTTCCGATCCTGCACGAATGCGCGCGCATTCTCGGCGCGGCGGCGCTGCCGATCATGTTGCTCTGCGTCGGCGCGAACCTGAAATTGCGGGGGCTTCAGCTTTCGGCGGTCCAGATCGGCGTTTCGTGCATCGGCAAGCTGATCCTGTTTCCAGCGCTGGTGGTGGGCGCGCTTTTGCTGATCCCGCTGGATGAGGTCGCATTGGGGGTCGCGATCATCTTCGCCGCGACGCCGACCAGCAGCAACGCCTATACGCTCGCCCGGCAGATGGGCGGCGATGCGCCGTTGATGGCGGCGATCGTGACCATCCAGACTTTGTTGAGTTTTGTGACCCTGCCGCTGACCTTGCTGCTGGCGGGCAAGCTGTTGTCCTGAGACATTTTCCGGCATCTGAGACAGCATCTCGCGGAACACGGCGCACGCAACTGTTGTCTTGCGCAGTTCACGGCGCTATTCCCAATGTCGAATGAATAAGCGCTTTTGCGCCTGCTGCGATAAGCGGGGCGCCTTTTGCGCAGGCGAGAACGCGACGGGAGTTCACAATGGCTGAAGCCACCGCCCACGAGCACGATCACGGCGATCCCGGGTTCTTCACCCGGTGGTTCATGTCCACGAACCACAAGGATATCGGTATCCTCTACATCATCACCGCGGCGGTGCTCGGGTTCATCTCGGTCGCCTTCACTGTGTATATGCGGCTTGAGCTGATGGAGCCGGGCGTCCAGTACATGCTGGACGATTCCGGCAACCCGGACGGCGATATCTGGAACGTCATGGTGACCGGCCACGGCATCCTGATGATGTTCTTCGTGGTCATCCCGGCGCTCTTCGGCGGATTCGGCAACTATTTCATGCCGTTGATGATCGGCGCGCCGGATATGGCGTTCCCCCGGCTAAATAACCTCAGCTACTGGATGTATCTGGCGGGCTCGACGCTGGCGGTGTTGGCGGTATTTCCGTCGATCCTGTTTGCGGGCGAATCGGGCGTCGGCGTCGGCTGGGTGCTCTATGCGCCGCTCTCGACCAGCGGCGCGCCGGGCGTGGCGATGGATTTCGCGATTTTCGCGGTGCACGTCTCGGGCGCGTCCTCGATCCTCGGCGCCATCAACATGATCACCACCTTCCTGAACATGCGCGCGCCGGGCATGACGCTGATGAAAGTGCCGCTCTTCGCCTGGTCAATTTTCGTCACCGCGTTCCTGATCCTGCTGTCGCTGCCGGTTCTGGCGGGCGCGCTGACCATGTTGCTGACGGACCGCAATTTCGGCACGACGTTCTTCGACGCATCGGGCGGCGGCGATCCGATCCTCTATCAGCATCTGCTGTGGTTCTTCGGGCATCCGGAAGTCTACATGATCGTCATTCCCGCCTTCGGCGTGGTGAGCCATGTGATCTCCACCTTCTCGAAAAAGCCGATCTTCGGCTATCAGGGCATGGTCTTCGCCATGTGCTCAATTGGCATTCTGGGCTTCGTCGTCTGGGCGCACCACATGTACACGGTGGGCATGAGCGCCGACGCGCAGGCTTATTTCATGCTCGCGACGATGATCATCGCGGTGCCGACCGGCATCAAGATCTTCTCCTGGATCGCGACGATGTGGGAAGGCTCGATCGAGTTCAAAACCCCGATGCTCTGGGCGCTGGGCTTCATCTTCCTGTTCACGGTGGGCGGCGTCACCGGCATCCTGCTGAGCCAGGCGGGCGTCGATCGCGCCTATCACGACACCTATTACGTGGTGGCGCATTTCCATTATGTGATGAGCCTTGGCGCGGTCTTCGGCATCTTTGCGGCGGTCTATTACTGGATCGGCAAGATGTCGGGCCGGCAGTATCCAGAGTTCTGGGGCAAGGTGCATTTCTGGACGATGTTCGTCGGCGCCAACATCACCTTCTTCCCGCAGCACTTCCTGGGCCGTCAGGGCATGCCGCGCCGGTATATCGACTATCCCGAGGCGTTCGCCGAGTGGAACTATATCTCGTCGATCGGCGCGTTCATCTCCTTCGCCTCGTTCCTGCTGTTCATCGGCATCATCTTCTACACCCTGACCCGCGGGCAGCGGGTGGAGGAGAACGGCTATTGGGGCGAGAGCGCCGACACGCTGGAATGGACCCTGCCCAACCCGCCGCCGGCGCATACGTTCGAAACGCTGCCGACGCAGGACATGTGGGACAAGGGCCACCACTGACGGTCTGAAAGGGCGCATTTGATCGCGCAAGAGACATACGATGAGGCGGCCGGGGATCCTTCTCCGGCCGTTTCTGACTCCGGGTTGCCCGCTGGGGAGCCGGCCTATCGCGTGACGCTCTGGCCGCACAGGTCCCTCACCCCGCGCGGGTTCCGGCGATTGATGCTGATCGCGGGGGCCGGACTGGCGATCCCGGTGATCCCGTTTCTCGGCACGCCGGTCGGCTGGGCCCTGGCGCCCTTTGCGCTGGCGGCGCTGGCGTTGCTGTGGCTGTTCCTCAGGCGGAACTATCGCGACGCCCGGCTGCATGAGGAGCTTACCATCTGGCCTGGCCAGCTGCACCTGGTTCGGCGCGAGGCGTCTGGCGCGGAGAAGGTCTGGCGCGCCAATCCCTATTGGGTGCGCGTGGAAGTGCATGAGACGCCGACGGTGGAGCACTATCTGACGCTCTCCGCGGAGTCGGACTGCATCGAGCTGGGCGCGTTTCTAACGCCCGAAGAGCGGCTGGAGCTTGCGGCGGAGCTGCGCCGGGAACTGGCGGCGTTGAAGGGCTGAAACCTGGGGCTGAGCCGGTTTCGCGCGGCGGTTTTCACACCGCTGGACGTCGCCGCAACCATGTCTCAACCGTGCGGGAGAGACAGTTGCGCGCAGGTCGAGCGGGCGGTTTCTCTTGCGCGGGGCGAATGCGCCACCTATTCAATTTGGCAGTGGACGGCGCAAGGCCGATGGTCCGGGGGCTTCGAATGGCGGATGGGGAACAGGCGATCGCGGCGAGCCCGTTGGGCGTCGCAGTGATCGACAAGAACCCTCTGGTGCGCCGCGGCCTCGGGCAGATGCTGCGCGAGGACGGTCGGTTTGAGATGGTGCTGGAGGCCTCGGACGGCGCCGAATTCGTCGGAAAACTCGAACAGCCCGAAACGCAAAAAGTTGTCGATATCGTCGTCGCTGGATGGGTGATGCCGAATATGGACGGCCGCGCGCTGCTGCAGCGCTTGGCGGCGATGGCGGCCTCGCCGAAAGTGGTCATCTATACCGGTGAATTCAGCGATCCCGCCGCGCGGGCCGCGGCGCGGGAAGGCGCCCGCGCGTTCTGCTCGAAATCCGAGCCGCCCGAGCATTTACTGGAGGTCATTGTCGCCGTCGCCGAGGGAGACAAGGTGTTCCCGCTGTCAGCGGGCGCCGACTCGCCGCTCGACACATTGACCCGTCGTGAACGGGAATTGCTGGCCTCGCTCGCCAACGGCTCGACCAACGCCCAACTGGCTGAGGAGCTTGGGGTGTCGGTCAACACGATCAAGTTTCATCTTCGGAACCTTTACGAAAAGCTCGACGTCCGGAACCGGGCGCAGGCCGTCGCCCTGTTCCTCAACGAGGAATTCGGCGAGTAGGCCGCCAGCTTTCCCTTGGCGCGCGGGCGCGTCCGAGGCTAAAACCCGCTGAACGAATCCCGCCCAATCATCTCAGCTTCAGGGAGCCTGAGCATGGCTGAGAACCTTTCGCCGCAGACTGATACGCGGTCCGACCAGAAATCTGGCGAACCTCCGGCGGAGATCTCCGACGAGGAGCGCCGGGAAGACGCCTATGAGCTGGACCGGACGTTGGTCGAACGGCTTCTCGACGCGCTGGAGGCGGAAGATCGCACGACGCTCAAGCTGCTGATCGAGGATCTGCACTCAGCCGATATCGCCGACCTTCTGGAGCAGATCGACCGCGACGAGCGCGAGGTCTTCATCCGGCTGATGGGATCGGATCTGGACGCGGACGTCCTTCCCGAATTGGAGGAAGGCGTTCGCGACGAGATCCTGGATCTGTTCGACGATCTGCAACTCGCCGAGGCGGTCAAGGAGCTCGACACCGACGACGTCGTCTATCTGGTCGAGGATCTGGAAGATGACGAGCAGGAAAAGCTGCTGGACGCGCTGGAGCCTGCGGATCGCGCCGCCGTCGAGCAATCTCTGCAATATCCGGAGGAGACCGCCGGCCGCCTGATGCAGCGCGAACTGGTCAAAGCGCCCGCGTTCTGGACCGTCGGGCAGACCATCGACTACATGCGCGGATCGACCGACCTGCCGGACCAGTTCTACAAGATCATCGTCATCGATCCCGCCATGCGGCCGGTGGGGGCCGTGCCGCTGTCCAAACTGATGGCGACCGGACGGCAGGTGACGCTGGGCGCGATCATGGATGAGGATGTCCGGCTAATCCCGGTCGATCAAAGTCAGGAAGACGTCGCCTACGCCTTTAACCAGTATCATCTGGTCTCCGCCCCTGTGATCGATGACGACGGCCGTCTTGTGGGCGTGATCACCATCGACGACGCCATGAAGGTGCTCGAAGAAGAGGCCGAGGAGGACATGCTGCGCCTCGCCGGCGTCGGCGATGAGGAGATCTCGGATTCGATCTGGGAGACGGCGCGCCGGCGCTTTCCATGGCTCGCGGTCAATCTGCTCACGGCGATCATCGCCTCGATCGTGATCGGCGTATTCGACGCGACCATCGAGAAACTGGTGGCGGTGGCGATCCTGATGCCGATCGTCGCCTCGATGGGCGGCAATGCGGGCACCCAAACCCTGACGGTCGCCGTGCGCGCGCTGGCGACGCGCGATCTGACCTCCACCAACGCTTTCCGCATCGTGATGAGAGAGGCGTCGGTCGGTCTGGCCAATGGCCTCGCCTTCGCGGTTCTGGTGGGCGGCGTCGGGTATTTCTGGTTCGGCGATCTCGATCTGGGACTGGTCCTGTCGGTGGCCATGGTCGTCAACATGCTGGTGGCGGGGCTCGCCGGCATTCTGATCCCGATCGGGCTGGACAAGGTCGGGGCGGATCCCGCGCTGGCGTCCGGCACCTTCGTCACCACGGTCACGGATGTCGTCGGTTTCTTCGTCTTCCTAGGGCTGGCAACGCTGGTTCTGCTCTAGAATTTGTGAACTGCGCGACCGGTGCGATCCCGATTTCCCTTTTCTGGCGGCGTGATATCTTGCCGGGAAACGGAAAGGGCGCGGACAGATGACACAGCCTGCGAATATCGATCAGACGGCGTCGCTGCTCGCTTCGGCGGACTATCTGGCGGGGCGTGAGCTGGCCACGGTCGCCTTTCTAGCGCTCTCGCTTCAGCGCCCGTTGTTCCTTGAGGGGGAGGCGGGCGTCGGTAAGACCGAGATCGCCAAGGCGCTCGCCGAGACGCTGGGCCGGCGCCTGATCCGGCTGCAATGTTATGAGGGGCTGGACGCGGCATCCGCGGTCTATGAGTGGAACTACGCCGCGCAGATGATCGAGATCCGGCTGGCCGAAGCGGAAGGCGCCGCAAACCGGTCGCAGCTTGGGTCGGACATCTTTTCCGAGCGGTTTCTGATCCGCCGCCCGTTGCTGGAGGCGATGTCGCCGCAGCCCGGCGGCGCGCCGGTCCTGCTGATCGATGAAATTGATCGCGCGGATGAGCCGTTCGAGGCGTTCCTGCTGGAGGCGCTGAGCGACTTTCAGGTGACCGTGCCGGAATTCGGCGTCGTCAAGGCGCCGGAGCCGCCGATTGTGATCGTCACCTCCAACCGGACCAGAGAGGTGCATGACGCGCTGAAGCGACGGTGTCTCTATCACTGGCTCGACTATCCGGATTTGGAGCGCGAACTGGCGATCCTGACCGCGCGGGCGCCTGAGGCCCCGGCGCGGCTGAGCCGGGAAGTGGTCGCCTTCGTGCAGCAATTGCGCGAGGAGGACCTCTTCAAGGCGCCGGGCGTGGCCGAGACCATCGACTGGGCCCGGTGCCTGATGGCGCTGGACGTTATCGGGCTCGACCCGCAGACGGTGTCGGACACGCTGGGCGCTCTACTGAAATATCAGGACGACATCGCGCGGATCCAGGGTGGCGAGGTGCGGCGCATTCTGGATGACGCGCGCGCCACGCTGGACGCGGCGTGATGGCGGCGGCCGTTGATCCTCCCCCCGGCCGGCTGGCCGAGAACATCGCGCATTTCGCCCGCGCGCTCAGGGTCGCTGGTTTGCCGATCGGGCCGCGCCGGGTGGTGGACGCGGTCCGCGCCGTCGAGGCTGCGGGCGTCGCTCGGCGCGAGGATTTCTTCTGGACCCTGCATGCGAATTTCGTCTCCGGGCCTGAACAACGCGACCTCTTCCGCCAGACATTCGATCTGTTCTGGCGCGATCCGCAATTGCTGGAGAAGCTGATGGCCGCGTTGATCGGCCAGATGCAGGTTCCACGAGAGGATCAGGACCGCGCCGCCGCGCAGACCCGGGCGCGCGAAGCGCTTTCCGAGGGCGCCGAGCCGCCGCTTGAGGATCAGAGCCCCGAGGAACATGCCGAGCGCGAGTTCGACGCGACGCTGACATTCTCGGCCGATGAAATTCTGCGCGCGCGGGACTTCGAACAGATGACCGCGGCGGAAGCCCGCGCGGCCCGCGCCGCGATCTCCCGAATGTCGTTGCCGGTGCAACCCTTCGCGTCCCGGCGATCCCGTCCGGCGGCGCGCGGCGCTCAGCCGGACTGGCGCGCGGCGCTGCGCGGCTCTATGCGGGCGGGCGGCGCCCTGAAGCCGATCCCGCGCCGGGCGCCAAAGCCGCGCTGGCCGAGCCTGGTGGCGCTTTGCGACATCTCCGGCTCGATGGCCGGGTACAGCCGCATGTTGCTGCATTTTCTGCATGCGGCCTCGAACAGCAAAGGGCGGGGCTGGTCCGAACTGCACGCCTTCACCTTTGGCACGCGGCTGACCAACATCACCCGGCAGCTGGCGGCCCGCGACCCGGACGCCGCGCTGGAGGCGGTGGGGCGCGAGGCGCAGGACTGGGAGGGCGGAACCCGGATCGGCGCGTCTCTGCGAACCTTCAACCGGGACTGGTCGCGCCGCGTGACCGGGCGAGGAGCGGTCGTGCTGCTGATCACCGACGGGCTGGACAGGGACGCGCTCGAATTGCTGGCGGCGGAGGCGCAGCGGCTCAGCCTGTCCGCCCGGAAGGTGATCTGGCTGAACCCGCTGCTCAGGTGGGACGGGTTCGCGCCCAAGGCGCAAGGCGTCCGGGCGTTGCTGCCCCATGTGGACAGCTTTCGCGCGGCGCATAACATAGACAGCCTGGCCGGGCTGGTGGAGGCGCTCAGCCGCCCGGACGATGCGGGAGAGAAGGTCCGCATGATGGAGGCGATGCGCGATGCGGGATAGGCGAACGACGCAAGGCCGTTCATCCGCCGCGCCGGAGGACGCATGACGGTAGCGGAACATGATCAGATCCCGGAGGCCGCGCTCGGTTGGATCGACGCGGGCAAGCGCGCCGTGCTGGCGACGGTGGTCGAGACCTGGGGCTCCGCGCCCCGTCCGGCGGGATCGCAACTGGCGATCTCCTCCGAGGCGGAGCTGGTCGGCTCCGTCTCAGGCGGCTGCGTCGAGGGCGCGGTGGTCGCCGAGGCGCTGGACGCGGTGGAGGACGGCGAGTGCCGGGTTCTGGAGTTTGGCGTCTCCGATGACGAGGCCTTCGCCGTTGGCCTCGCCTGCGGCGGACGCATCCGGGTGATGGTGGAGCCGATCGGGATCGGACGGGGGCCGGACGTCGCCCTGATCCGGCAACTGGTCGCTGAGCGGGCGGCGCGCCATGCGGTCGGCTATGTGGTCTGCACCGAAAGCTGGGATAGGTTGCTGATCGATCAGGCGGCTGGCACGCCGATTGGGGCGGCGGTGCGCCGGGCGATGGTGCTCGACCGTTCCGGGTTTGAGGAGGTCGAGGGCGCGCCTTGGTTTATCGGCGTTCACAACCCGCCGCTCCGCCTGATCGTCGTCGGCGCGGTTCATATCGCCCAGCCGCTGGTGAAGATGGCGCGGCTGGCGGGTTATGACGTCTCGCTGGTGGATCCGCGCGAGGCGTTCGCCTCCGATGCGCGGTTTCCCGGCGAGACCATCCTAAATGACTGGCCCGACGCGGCGTTGGATCGACTGGGCCTCGACGCCCGCACCGCGGTGGTCACGCTGACCCATGATCCGAAACTTGATGACCCGGCGATCCTGAGGGCGCTGGATTCGGATGTGTTCTATCTCGGCAGCCTTGGTTCGACGCGCACCCATGCAAAGCGTGTTACGCGATTGACGGAGGCGGGCGTCCCGGAAGGCCGGATCACCCGCATTCACGCCCCTGTCGGCCTGGATATCGGCGCCCGCGCGCCCGCTGAGATCGCCGTGTCGATCCTTGCGGAGATGACGGAGCGGCTGCGGAGGCCCGCGACGCGGCCAAGCGGCGAAGCGGCGCGCCCGTTCGTCTCAGCCCTTGTGCTCGCGGCGGGTTTGTCGGGGCGCATGGGCGACGTGGACAAGCTGACCGAGCCGGTCGAGCACGCGCCGCTGATCCGGCGCAGCGCGGCGGCGGCGGAGATGTCGCGAGCCGATGAGGTGCTGGTGATCGTCGGGCCGGAGGACGATCCCAGAACGGGGCCGCGCTTGGCGGCGCTGATGGGCGGCGCGCGCGTGGTCCACAATCCTGAGAATGATGAGGGTATGGCGTCCTCGATCCGGGCCGGGTTGACGGCGATCGATCCCCGCGCCGACGCCGTTCTGGTGATGCCGGCGGATATGCCGCTGCTCGGCGCGGACCACATCGACGCGGTGATCGGAGCGTTTGATCCGGAGGCGGAGAAATCCATCTGCCGCGCGGTGGACGAGCAGGGGCGCCCCGGCCACCCTGTGCTGTTCGGGAGGCGGTATTTCGATGCGCTCTCAGAAATCGAGGGGGATCAAGGCGCGCGCGCTGTGATCGAGGCGCATCGCGATCAACTTGCGGAAGTCACGACGCTCGGGCAGGGGGCGATCCTCGATCTGGACACGCCTGAAGATTGGAGCGCGTTCAATTCACGGCGGGGCGGCTAGACGCCGGGCGGCGTTCAGGCTCCGGCGTCCGCCAGTCGGCCTTACATGCCGGGAAGCTTCAATCGCAGAGAACTGCCCTGGAACCGCAAATTCACCGATGTGCTGTCCACGGCGGCGACGGTCCAGCGGCCGATCTGATCGCCGTTTTCCACCCGGCGCACGTCGCCATTGGGCAGGCGCATCAGCGCGGAGCGGGCGCCGACGCGTTCGAACACGCCGATCAGCATGAACCCATCCAGCGTTTCTATCGTCGCGCGACGCGTGGCGGAGTCGGATATCTCCGCCGTGGTGGGCAATGCGCGCTGGACTTTTTCCTTCGCCTCGCGGTCACGGCGCGCCTGCGCCGCGGCCTGACGCAGACGTTCGCGCAGATCGGTGACGCTTTTGGGTCTTGGCCGGGGCGCCGCGACGGAAGCTGGCGCCAGCGACGAAATTTCCAGGGTTGGCTCGGCCTCCTCCGCGGCTTCGGGAGGCCGTGCGGCAAGCGCAACCGCCTCTGGCCGGGCCTTGGGCGGCCGGACTTTGTCAGGCGCGCGTTCGCTCAGCGGCGGTCCTCGAAATTCTCCCTCCGGCTCAGGCGGCGAGTCTGCCGTCGCGCCAGGTCGAAACGCCGGACGGGGAACGGCGGCGGGGTCGGCCTCCGGGCGCACGGACAAAGGCGGCGCAAGCGGCGTCGGCGCTTCCTCCAGAGACAGCGCCGCGTAGTCGGTTTCCTCCAACTCTTCGAGGCCCGACAGCCTGTTGGGTGGATCTGTGGGGGTCTCCGCCGGTGGCTCTTTCGCCTCCAGAAGGTCAGCTTCGGTCCCCGGCGGCGCGGCGTCCACCGGCGGGGCCAGCTCCTCTCCGGCCGCGCCCGCCGCGTCATCAACGATGACCGCCGAAAGCGACGTCGATGTCCCGAGATTATCGATTTGTTGCGAGATCGGCGGCGTCGGGGTCCGGATCGATACAGCAATCGGGGCAGGGATCGCGTCAGCCGACGCGGCCGCGACGACGGTTTCTATTTCGGAGGGCGGCTCCGTCGGATCGACCGCCAGCGACTCTGCGCTGGGCAGGGTCATATCCACGATTGGCGCGGCGCCGGATGGAGGCGGCGCGAACTTTTCGAGGATCGGCTGAACCGAAACCAAGGGCGCCACCGCGATCGGCGTGAACTGTTCCGCCGGGGCGGAATAGGCGACTTCCGAGATCAGAGACCGAAATTTTGGCGGAGGCTCCGCCGCCGCGTGCTCCGGCGAGGGGACATCGCCGGCCTCCAGCGTTTCGGTTCGGGGCCGCAGAGCGCCCGGCGTCTTCGTCGTGACTGGCGCTTCGGTGTTAATGGCCAGCGGTTGCGGCGCGTCCGGCTCGGTCGGCGAATAGAGGAAAAGAAGCGCGACCGCGGCGGCGGCGGCAGTCGCCCCAATCACCGGCAACACTCTGGAGCGGAACGCCGACTTGCCTCTGGCCCCGGTCCGCGCGCGTTTGCGCCAGCGCCTTGGCGCAGGCGGTTTTGTGACGAACACGGCCCCTTCGGGAAAGTCCGGGTCGCCGGGCTTGCTGCGCACCTGCGCCACATCGAAGCCCCAGCGCCGGGCGTGGGCGCAGACCTCGACTAGCACTGAGCGTTCGACCGCGCGCACCGCGACTTTGCCATTGGCGCGCGTCGCGGCTATTTTCAGAGCGTCGGGCCGCAAGATCGTCAGGCCGGGAATCGCGCGCTGGGCGGTCCGTTCGGCTGGTTCCTGATCGCCGGTCGATGGATCATCCTCCACCGTGCGTGACAGGACCAGGCCTTCGGGCAGCCAGATATCGACTTTCGACGTCTGCCCCCCCAGTCCGGCGAGCAGGCGCTCGGGCAGCAGGATGTCGGGCGAGACGCCGTCTTTGGCGGGCAGCCATGCGCATCGGGCGACCTCGCTCCACGCGCCGCCGGGACGTTCGGACAGAGAGAACCCGCCGCCCTTGCGCATTGTGGCGACGCCGAACTCGCGCCGCATCAACGCGACGCCGGCGTCGCGGAAGTTCAGCGCGAATGCGGGTGCCGTCCCGACCGGGGGCTTTCCCGGCGGGCTTGTTTTGGCGGAAGAATCCTGTTCGCTCATGCAGCAATGGTAGCGTTGACGCGGTTCAGAGGCCAGAAGGCGGCCCAGTATAGAGAATTTTAAGTAGCGTTCATTACGGGATTGGAGACACTCTTCTCCGCAGAGTTAAAACGCATCACCGTGCTCGGGGTATTAACATGCTGAATTCACGTCATTTCATTTTGGGATTGGCCGCGATTGCGGTCGCGACTTTCAGCGATCAGGGGCTGCCTTCTGCCGTGGCGCAGGACGTTCCCCGCGATTCGGGAGAGCGGCGAATCGCCGTCAGCGGCGTGGGCGAAGTGACCGCCGCGCCGGATATCGCCCATGTGACAGTCGGGGCCTCCGCCACCGCGAAGACGGCGAAGGTCGCGCTGGATCAGACCAGCGCGGCCGTGGGCGCGATGCTGGACGCCCTGAAGGCGGCCGGGGTGGCCGAAGCGGATATCCGCACCACTGGTCTGTCGCTGTCGCCCTGGTGGGAGCGGCGCCGCCGCACCGATGGATCGGTCGAAAACGTGCAATCCGGGTTTCAGGCGCGCAATTCGCTGCTGGTGACCAGCCGCGACCTGACGAAGCTCGGCGAGGTGCTGGACGCTCTGGCCAAGGCCGGGGCGAACGAGATCAACGGGATCAACTTCGATATTGATGAGCGCGCGACGCTGGAGGATCAGGCGCGGCGAATGGCGGTCGACGACGCCAAGCGCAAGGCGGAGCTTCTGGCCCAGCAATCGGGCGCAAATCTTGGGGCGATCATGCAGATCGTCGAGGGCGGGCATCGCCCGATCCCGCAACCAATGATGCGAGCGGAGATGGCGATGGCGGCGTCTGACGCGGTGCCAGTCGCCGCCGGCACACAGACCGTGCGGATCGACGTCTCCACCGTCTGGGCGCTGGAATAAAAAGAAACGGCCCGAGCGATCCGCCCGGGCCGTTTCATCATAGTCGTGTATGCGGGTCAGCCCGCTGCGGCGATGGCCTGATCGAGATCGGCGATCAGGTCGGCCGGGTCCTCGATGCCGATCGAGAGTCGCACCACTTCGTCGCTGGCCCCCGCCGCCGCACGCTGCTCGGCCGACAACTGGCGATGGGTGGTGGAGGCGGAATGGATGATCAGCGAACGCGCGTCGCCCAGATTGGCGAGATGGGAGAACAGTTTGACGCTGTTCACCACGGCCTTGCCCGCCTCGTAGCCGCCTTTCAGGCCAAAGGTCATGATCGCGCCTGCGCCTTTCGGACAGTATTTCGCGGCCTTCGCGGCGCTCGGCGAGGAGGCCAGCCCGGCGTAGGAGACATAATCCACCGCCGGATGCGCCTCCAGATGCTCGGCCACGATCTTGGCGTTGGCGACATGCTTGTCCATGCGCAGGCTCAGCGTCTCCAGCCCCAGCAGCGTCTGAAACGCGTTCACCGGAGACTGACAAGCGCCGAGGTCGCGCAGGCAGATCGCGATCTCATAGAAGGTATAGGCCATCACGCCCGTCGCCTCGTGGAAGTTAAGGCCGTGATAGGCCTCGCAGGGCGTGGTCAGGGCCGGATACTTGCCGCTGGCGCTCCAGTCGAACTTGCCGGAATCGACGACCATGCCGCCCATCGTGGTGGCGTTGCCGGACATGTATTTGGTGGTCGAATGCACAACGATGTGTGCGCCATGATCGAACGGGCGGCAGAGATAGGGTGAAGCCGAGGTGTTATCGACGATGAACGGCACGCCGACCTCGTTCGCGACGCCGGCGATGGCGTCCAGATCGGTGATGTAGCCGCCGGGATTGGCGATCGACTCGGCGAAGATCGCACGGGTGCGGTCGTCGCAGGCGGCGCGCACGGCGTCCAGATCGTCAGTGTCGACAAAGCGGACTTCCCAGCCAAACCGCTTGAACGCGTAGTTGAACTGGTTGACGGAGCCGCCATAGAGCCGGGTCGAGGCGACGAAATTGTCGCCGGGGCTCATCAGCGGGAAAAGCGCCATCATCTGCGCCGCATGGCCGGACGAGGCCGCGACCGCGCCGACGCCGCCTTCCAGCGCGCAGACCCGCTCTTGCAGGGCGGCGACGGTCGGGTTGCCGATCCGCGTGTAGATGAAGCCCAGCTCTTCCAGATTGAACAGGCGGGCCGCATGGTCGGCGTCCTGAAACTGGTAGGCGGTGGTCTGATAGATCGGCACCTGCCGGGCGCCCGTTGTCGGGTCTGGCTGATATCCGGCGTGGATCTGAAGCGTGTCAAAGCCGTAATTCGGCGCATCGTCGTTCATGTCGTCTCCCCTCTGATGGCGACGCTTTGATCGCGTCCCGGCGGGTGGGCCCACCTTGCGGATCGCTTATGCCATTTCAGAAGAGGATTGTCGCGAGTCTTTCAACGCCTTCGCCTATGCCGTGAAACGGGGTGGCGCGGGTTGTTCCAGCGCGTCCAGACGAGGGGTTCCATCCAGAACTGCCTGTCCAAAAGAAAAGCGCGTCCGCCTCATCTTTGGGGGACGAAGGCGGACGCGAAGTCGGAACGAGGGACAGTGAGTGTGAAGAGAACCAGATGGCTCCCTTCCCGTTTATCTATATTGGGGCATTGTTGCTGAATTGTAACCCCCTTCGTAAAATATTCTCGGTTTCGTGATGTTTACCGGTTTTTGCTTGCCAGCATTAGCCTCTGAGGCTGTTAAGGGCGGCTTCCGTTCCGAAATTTTCACAAATTTCCAGATGTTGTCCTCGCGTGGCTGCGCGCGTCGGAACGCCGCCGTGGCCGTCGGCGGCGGCGACGCGGTGTTTTTTTAGAGTTTCTGGTTTCGCGCGGTTCAGGCGCGGCGGTTCGTCAGTTCGAAAGGTCCGGCCATTTCCGGTCCGCTTTCGCCAACGAGCCGGGGATGTCCGCTTCCCATTTCGACATCGTGGATGGCGAGAGATTCAGATAGAGCTTGCCATCGACGATCCGCCACATCCGTGGGTCGCCGGGCTGGAGCGACCCTTTCGAAACGGCGTAGGCGCAGTGCCCCCCATAGGCGGGCGCATATCGCTCCGGATCGGCGAGAAACGCCGCCAGATTTTCAGGAGATGAGAATTTCCAAGTGGCGCCCATCCACTCCGTGCGGAACTCTGAGGTGCCACGTTTGGCCTGATCATCGACATGATAGGCGACCGCGTCATATCCGCCGAGCGCCAGACCCCCTTGAACATGGATCATCTGTTCGGCCGCTTTCGCGGATGGCGACAGTGCGAAGAAGGCGAAGCCGGAGCCTGCGATCGCAGCAGCAATCATGGCGGCGGCCGCCAGCGGAAACTGGAGTTGAGCCAGCATATCTTTTCCTCCCGTGCGGCAGCGGATGTAGCCTCCGCTTTCCGACATGCGACATCTTAGCAGAGATTGCGGCGTTGCATCAACGTTCGTTGTGCGATGCACGCGAGGATCGGAAAGCATAGAGCGCGACGGCCGCGGCGTTGGAGACATTGAGAGATCCGAAATCCGCTGCGGCGGGCACTCGCGCGAGACGGTGGCAGGTCTCCCGCGTCAGCTGGCGCAGTCCGGGCCCCTCGGCCCCCAGCACTAGCGCCGTCGGCTGGTCCGCGCAATCGCTGGCGACTTCAGCGATCTCGGCGTCGCCACCGCCGTCCAGACCGATCAGTGCGTAACCCATCTCGGCCAGGGCGCCCATCGCGCGGGCGAGATTGGGCATACGCAAATAGGGCTGCCGCTCCAGCGCGCCGGAGGCGGCTTTGGCCAACGCGCCGGTCTCGGGCGCGGCATGGCGACGGGTGGCGATCACCGCGCGCGCGCCAAACACCTCCGCCGAGCGCAGAATCGCGCCGACATTATGCGGGTCCGTCACCTGGTCGAGCAGCAGCACACGCGGCGCCGGGCCCTCGCCGGGCGCGCATCTGGTGGAGACATCGCCCCAATCCAGCGGTTTCGCACAAAGCGCCGCGCCCTGGTGCACAGAACCTGGGTCGAGCGGCGCGGGGAAGTTGCGCGCATCAGCGATCTCTGGCGTCACGCCGCTGATCGCCACCGCCTCTGACAGGCGGTCCGCGGCGTTTTTGGTCAAAATCAGACGGTGTTTCGTTCGGTCACGGTTCAACAGCGCGTCGCGGACGGCGTGCAGGCCGAACAGCCAAACCTCGTCTGGGCGGGCGTCCTTGCGCGCACGCTCTTTATCGATCGCCCATTTCGGTTTTTTGCGCCCTCGCTCGGCCAAACCTTTTCTCCCCATCGAGCGCTTCGGCGCCGCCTTGGTCCGCCGGAGTAATACGCGCGGCCGGCGGAGGCAACGCGACCGCCCTCGCAAAGCGCCACGCCGCGCCTGTAACCTCAGTCTAAGCAGGCTGGTCTCGCCCGTTTGCGGTTGACGCACGCGCGGTCGGAGATTATTCGACGGCCCGTCCCGCCCTCGCGGGACCGTCGAGAGTGGGGGATGCGCTGCAAGGTGCGGCAGCGGACTGTAAATCCGCCGGGGAGACCCATGCCTGGTTCGATTCCAGGATCCCCCACCACTTTCCACGATACCAGTCTGGAACCGGGTCTATGGCGTCTTCGGACGGCGGAAGCGTGATCGCCAGCGCCGCCCGATAATCAGTGATCAGTTTTCGGGGTGCCGCCGCACCACATAGCGTTTGGTAGTGGTCTCCACGACTTCCCAGTAACCGCTGAACCCGTTTGGGATCATGAACGAATCCCCGGCCTTGAAATCCTTGGCGACGCCGTTGTCGTCGATCAGGCGGCAATGCCCGGACAGGATGTGGCAGAACTCGTCCTTGTTCGGGAACACCCGCCATTTCCCCGGCGTGCTGACCCAGGATCCGCAGGTGACGACGCCATCATCGCTTTCGTAATGAATCGTGCTTTCGTGATGGGGATCGCCCTCGATCTCCCAATCGGGCAGCGCTTCGGCGAGCCGCCGTTTGCGGGTGCGGATCACGTCGGTGGCGTAGTCGACGACTGGAATATTGCTCATCTTGTTCTCCATTAAACCGTTTACGGCGTTCGGACCGCGATCCCGCAGACGCCCCGGCGCGTTCTCGCACCTGCTGAGGCGGTCTGTCTAGAAACCAGTCCCTTCAGGCGCTTCGAAAAGCCGGTTTCGCGGTGCGACGGATAGTCTGGGCGTATCGCGTATGTGCGCGGCGATTGCTTGACGGCGCGCGCTGCCGCCGCATGATGGGGGCGTTGCGCGCAGCGAGAGGCGACTCGGCGTGGAGCGCATTGGCCTGATCCCCATAATTGGGGTCAGTCGCCAGCGCGGCGGTCCAGATCAGAGTCGGCGAAACGAACGATGTCCCAAGCGGCGAAATCCGAAGACGCGACCCCCGGCGCGAGCGAAGCGAGTTCGTCGGCCATCGCCTATTTCGAGGACAGGCGCGCTGCGGTCGGTCCATTTGTCCGGCGGCATTTCAGCCTGCGGGGCGCGCTTCGCCTCCATCGGGAATCCATCGGATGGGATCTGCTGCGCGCGCCGGCCAATGTCGCGCTCTCGCCAGTCTATATCGCCAGCCGGCTTATCGCGATCGCATTGCGGCGAGTGGGTTTGCGCAAATGGGGCGACTGGCTCGCCGCGCGCCGCATTTTGTTGCCTACGCGCGCCGCGCGGCGCGTGGAACGGCTGATCTATCAGGAGCTTCTGCTGATGCCGGTCGCCGCCGCCAAGAAGCGGGCAGATGCGGGCGGCGAAGGCGGTCTGCCGCGTCTGCGTCAGGTGGACGAATACGGCGCCACGCGCTCTGCGGTGAACGAAGTGACGGTCGTTCTTGTCGTGCTTGGCGTAGGCTACGCCGCCTTTCAGAGCATTACGCCCGGCGTCCTGTCGCTGACGCCGTCCATCGCCGCCAGCCTGTCGACGCGCGCCGCGATTGAGGCGTTCCCGCTGGGCGCGGGCGCTGGCGCGCTCTGGTACAGTTTTTTCCCAGCTGAAACGCCGCTCTGGCTGACAGCGGCGGTCGGCGCCGGTCTCGCAACGGTGACGTCGATCTCGACGACCTTCGCCGGGATTGTCGCGGATCCGCTCCAGCTTCGCCTCGGAATCCATCGCCGGCGCCTTCTGCGCCTGATCGACACGCTGGAGGACGATTACTTCCGACCCGGCGCCCGCAACTTCTTGGCGCGCGAGCAGTATCTGGCCCGCCTTTCGGATTTTTCGGATCTCGGCATCAGTCTGGTGCGCCTGTTCCGATCCTGATGTCGAAACGCTATTCGGCGGCGACTTCGAAGCTCAGCCGGGGCGGGGTCTTGGCGAGCAATGCGCCTAGTTCGGGACGGCAGGAACCGCAGTTCGACCCTGCGCCCAACGCCGCGCCGATCGCCTCGACGGAGACGAGGCCCTCGGACTCGATGGCCCGCAGAATCGTGTTCACGCCGATATTGAAACAGGAACAGACCGTCGCGCCGGGGTCTGGCGTGTCGCCGCCCGGCCGTCCTGCGAGCAAGGACGCGACGGCGGCGCCGTCCGCCAGAGACGCGATCACGTGGGCGCGGGCGACCTCCACCGGCCGGGGCGCTGCGTAAAGGACGCCGATCGGGCGCCCGTCCTCCAGCAGCGCGATCCGGGCCGCGCCGGCGGCGGCGTCTTCGACAGTGACCGCTTGGGCGTCCGGCGCATCGAACAGGGCGTGTGCATACTCTTCCCAATCGGCGGGGGCATCGGCGTCCGCCAGTTCCGCCCGCCATCCGCTCTCTGTCCTCGCCGTCGCCCAATAGGCTGCAGCGGGGCGCGCTTTGCGCGTAGAGACCGCGAATCCGTGCCAGGCGGGATCGTAGCGCGCGATGGCGACAGCGGCTCCCTTCAGCTCCGGTTGACCCGAGACCGGATCCACGTCCGACGCGACCGGGGCGTTGGCGCGGCCAAGGCTCGCCCAGCGCGAGGTCCAGTGCATCGGCGCGAAAACCGATCCGCGTTGCGCGCGGTCCGACACGAGGGTGCGAGCGATCATACGGCCATGGGGGCTGGAAACCTCCACCAGATCCGCCGCGCCGATGTCATAGAGGGCGGCGTCTTCAGGATGGATCTCCAGAAAGGGCTCAGCGATATGCTGGCTGAGGCGCGAGGTCTTCGCCGTACGAGTCATCGTGTGCCAGTGATCGCGCACCCGCCCGGTGTTGAGCCGAAACGGGTAGGCGGTGGAGGTCGCCGTCGCGAGCGGCTTTTGCTCTACCGCGATCATCCGCCCACGCCCGTCCGGCGTGTGGAACCTGCCATCGGTGTAGAAGCGCCCGCCAGTTTGAGCCGCCGCCACCGGCCATTGCGTGGGGGACAGGGCGTCGTAGGCCTCGTCGCTGATCCCGGCGAGGCAGGATATGTCGAAGTCCAGTCCGAACCCGGAGGCGACGCCGGAGAGAGCGGCATGCTCACGAAAGATCGCCGCCGGACCGTCGAAGTCGAACCCCGCACCAAATCCCATGCGCTGGGCGACGTCGCAGATGATCCTCCAATCGGGCCGCGCGTCGCCGAGCGCCGGCAGAAAGGCGCGCTGACGGCTGATCCGGCGCTCGGAATTGGTGACTGTGCCTGACTTCTCGCCCCAGCCTGTCGCGGGCAACAGGACGTCGGCGACCGCATTGGTGTCGGTCCCGGCGATGATGTCCGAGACGACGACGAAGGGACAGGCGCGGATCGCTTCGCGCACCGCGTCGGCCTCCGGCATGCTGACGGCCGGATTGGTGGACATGATCCAAAGCGCCTTGATCTTTCCATCCGCGCAGGCGCGGAAGAGATCCACCGCCTTCAGCCCCTCGCTCCGGCAGATCGTCGGCGCGTCCCAGAACGCTTGCGTGGCGGCGCGGTGGTCCGGGTTAGCGATCTCCATGTGGCAGGCCAGCGCATTGGCGAGTCCGCCCACCTCGCGGCCCCCCATCGCGTTGGGCTGACCGGTGACGGAGAAGGGCCCCATGCCCGGTCTTCCGATCCGTCCTGTCGCCAGATGACAGTTGAGGATCGTGTTGACCTTGTCGGCGCCGGCGGAGGATTGGTTGACGCCCTGGCTGTAGACCGTGACCACATTCTCGGTCTCGATCCAGAGCCTGAAGAACTCCGCCAACTCCACGGCGCTGAGGCCGGTCTCCGCAAGATCCGCCCGCTGCGCGGCCGCCAACGCCGCGTCGAAGCCGGTCAGGTGGTCATCGACGAACGCGTGGTCCACCGCGCCGCGCTCCGCGATCTCCGCCAGCAATCGGTTAAAAAGCGCGACATCCGCGCCCGGTCGGATCGGCAGATGCAGATCGGCGATCTCAGAGGTGGCCGTGCGGCGCGGATCGATATTGACGATACGCAGATCCGGCCGCGTCGCCTTGGCCGCTGCGACGCGCTGGAACAGCACCGGGTGGCACCAGGCGAGGTTCGAGCCGACCAGCACGATTAGGTCGGCGGCCTCCAGATCCTCATAGGTTCCGGGCACCGTATCCGTTCCGAATGCACGTCTATGCCCGGCGACGGACGAAGCCATGCAGAGCCGGGAGTTGGTGTCGATATTGGCCGAGCCGATGAAGCCTTTCATCAGCTTGTTGGCGACGTAATAGTCCTCTGTCAACAACTGACCCGAGACGTAGAAAGCGACCGAGTCCGGGCCGTGATCCGCGACAGCTTTCGCGAACCGGGAGGCGACGAGCGACAGCGCCTCGTCCCAACTGGCGTCGCGCCCGCCGATCCGGGGGCTCAGCAACCGGTCGTCAAGCGACAGGGTCTCGCCCAGCGCCGAGCCTTTCGAGCAGAGCCGCCCGAAATTGGCCGGATGGTCCGGGTCGCCCTCGATCAACGCCGCCCCGGCGCCGTCCGGCGTCGCCAGCACGCCACAGCCGACGCCGCAATAGGCGCAGGTCGTGCGGGTCGCGCCCGGCATCTCAGGCCGCCTTCGCGCTGTGGAGGCGGCGCGCGTCGATCAGGATGCGCCCGGCCTCGACGCGGGTCTGATAGGTGGCGACAGCGCCTTCGTCCTCGCCCAGAGCCACGCCCGTCTCAAGGCTGAACACCCAATTGTGCAGCGGACAGGTGACCGAGGCGCCATGCACGATGCCCTCGCTCAGCGGACCGCCTTTGTGGGGGCAGCGGTCGTCCAGCGCGAAGACCTCATCCCCAGTGGTGCGAAATACCGCGACGCAGCCTGCCGACGTGCGCAGCAGCCGCGCGCCCCGGACAGGAATGTCCTCCAGCGCGCCGATGTCGATCCAATCGGTCATTCCGCAGCCTCCAGCGTCAAGTCGGCGAGGGGGTGGAACGCGCGCGCGCGCTCCGGCGCGGCTCGTTCTGCCCAGGGGTCGGTCTGATAGATCGTCTGGCTGTGATCGAACCGCGCGACCAGCGCCTTGCGGTTTTCGAGGTCGTCGGTTACCCGCGCCTTGACCCAGTCGAGGCCTGTCTTTGCGATCCACTTATAGGGCCGGTCCAGATATTTGGCGTTCTCCCGGTAAAGCTGGACGAAGGCGACGATGATTTCGATCGCTTCCTCCTCGGTCGTCGCCTTGCCCAGTGCCTCGGTCTCCTTCAGGTCCATGCCGGCGGCGCCGCCGACCGAAATCTCATATCCGGAGTCGACGCAGATCACGCCCACATCCTTGCAGGTCGCCTCGGCGCAGTTCCGAGGGCAGCCGGACACCGCCATCTTTACTTTATGCGGCGTCCAGGATCCCCACATCCGCCTCTCGATCTTGACGCCGAGGCCGGTGGAATCCTGCGTTCCGAAGCGGCAATGATCGGTGCCGACGCAGGTCTTCACGGTGCGCAATCCCTTGGCGTAGGCGTGCCCCGACACGAGCCCGGCGGCGTTGAGATCCGCCCAGATCGCAGGCAGATCCGCCTTTTGGACCCCCAGCAGGTCGATGCGCTGCCCGCCGGTGACCTTCACCGTCGGCACGTTGTACTTATCGGCGGCGTCGGCGACGGCGCGCAGTTCCGCCGCGCTGGTGATCCCGCCCCACATCCGGGGGACCACCGAATAGGTGCCGTCCTTCTGGATGTTGGCGTGGTTGCGCTCATTGACGAACCGGCTTTGCGGATCGTCACGGTAGTCGTCGGGCCAGTCCGCCAGAAGGTAGAAATTCAACGCCGGGCGGCAGATATGGCACCCGCAAGAGGTGGCCCAGCCGCATTCCTGCATCACCGCGGCCAGCGACTTCAGCTCCCGGCTTTTGATCAGGCGGCGAACGTCCTCATGCGTCAGATCCGTGCAGCCGCAGACCGGCTGCGCGGCGGGGGCTTCATAGTCGTCGCCCAGCGTGACCGCCAGCAATTGCTCCACCAGTCCGGTGCAGGTGCCGCAACTTGACGACGCCTTGGTCGCCGCGCGGACCGCGCCCAGATCGGTAGCGCCCCCGGTGATCGCCTCTGTGATCTGGCCCTTGCAGACGCCGTTGCAGCCGCAGATCTCCGCCTCATCCGGCAATGCTGCAACGGCCGCCATAGGGTCCAGCGGGGACCCTCCGGCGAAGGCGGGGCCGAAGATCAGCGTGTCCCGCATCTCAGAGATGTCGGCGCCCTCTTTCAGCTCTCCAAAGAACCAGCCGCCATCGGCGGTGTCGCCATACATCACCGCCCCGATGATCTTGTTGTCCTGCAGTACGAGGCGCTTATAGACGCCCTGCGCCGCGTCGCGCAGCACGATCTCCTCCCGATCCTCTGCCTCAGCGAAATCTCCGGCGGAGAAGAGGTCGACGCCCGTCACCTTCAACTTGGTCGAGGTCGTCGAGCCCTGATAGGCCGCCGTCTCGCCCGCCAGCGTCTGGGCCAGCACTTTCGCCATCTCGTAAAGCGGGGCGACCAGCCCGTAAACTGTCTCGCTATGCTCGACGCACTCACCAACGGCAAAGATCTCCGCGTCCGAGGTGCGCATCTGGTCATCGACATGGACGCCGCGTCCGACTGCCAGTCCGGCGTCGGTCGCCAGCCGGGTTTCGGGCCGGATGCCAACCGCCATCACAACGATATCGGCCTCGATCACGCCGCCATCCTCCAAGAGGACCGCATCGACCTTTTCCTCGCCGAGGATGGCCTTGGTGGACGCGTTCAGCCGGACATTGATGCCCCGGCCCTCCAGCTCTTTTTTCAGCAGGTAACCCGCCGCTGGGTCCAGCTGACGCTCCATCAAATGGTCCATCAGATGCAGGACCGTCACGTCCATGCCGCGCGCCTTCAACCCGGCGGCGGCCTCCAGACCCAAAAGACCGCCGCCGATCACAACCGCCTTCGCGCCGGGCGTCTCTGCCGCCTCGATCATTGCGTTGGTGTCGTCGAGATCGCGATAGGCCATTACGCCTGGTAAATCCTTGCCCGGTACAGGGATAATGAACGGGGCGGAGCCGGTGGCTATGATCAACTTGTCGTAAGGCGTCTCACCGTTCGCGCTGACCACGACCTTGCGCTCACGATTGATCCCAGTGACGGCCTCGCCGAAGCGGCAGTCGACGCCATGTTCGGCGTACCAGTCGGCGTCATGGGTGATGATCTCGTCATAGGTCTTCTCGCCCGAGAGCACCGGCGACAGCATGATGCGGTTGTAGTTGCCGCGTGGCTCCGCGCCGAACAGGGTGACGTCATAGGCGCCGGGCGCGCGTTCAAACAGCTCTTCCAGCGCCCGGCCCGACGCCATGCCCGCGCCGATCACAACGAGTTTCTGGGGGGGTGCGCCGGTCATCATGCGGCCTCCTTCTTATGGGCGCCATGCTCATATTCCTCCAGGAAGCTGAGCAGCTCTTCGCGGTAGTCGTAGTAGTCAGGGTGCTCTAGCAGCGCCTTGCGGGTGCGCGGGCGGGGCAGGTTCACATCCATGATCTTGCCGATCGTGGCGCGGGGGCCGTTGGTCATCATCACCACGCGATCGGCCAGAAGGATCGCCTCGTCGACGTCGTGAGTGACGCAGAGGGCCGTGACCTTGGTGCGCGACCAGACTTCCATCAGCACCTCCTGCAGCTCCCAGCGAGTCAGGCTGTCGAGCATCCCGAAGGGCTCGTCCAACAGCAGCAGCTTGGGGCTGAGCGCAAAAGCGCGGGCGATGCCGACGCGCTGCTTCATGCCGTTCGAGAGCTCGGCGGCGGGGCGGTCCATCGCATCGGCCAAACCGACGCGCTCCAGATAGTATTCGACCACGTCCTGCCGCTCCGCCTGACTGGCCTTGGGATAGACCCGGTCGGCGCCCACGGCGACGTTCTCTTTCGCGGTCAGCCACGGGAAGAGGGAGGGCGACTGGAACACCACCGCTCGCTCCGGATCGGCGCCTTCGACATGTTTGCCGTCGAGCACGATCGCGCCTTTCGAGATCTCGTTCAGCCCCGCCGTCATGGTCAGTACGGTGGATTTGCCGCAGCCCGAATGCCCGATCAGAGAGATGAATTCGCCCTTCTTCAGCGTCAGTTCGAAATCCTCGACCACGGTCAATGGGCCTTTCGGCGTCGGATAGACTTTGTGGAGCTGGGAGTAGTGCAGGTAACGCTCATCCAGAAGCGTGTGCGCCGCCTCCGCATAAGCCTTCGGCGCGCCATGGATCGGCGTGACGTCGGGGAGGGTGCGCATTTCTTCGACCTTTGCGGCCACGCCCACATTCATCAGGTGTTGGGTCACCCTGGCGCGCAGTGATTTGAAAGCCGGGTTGTGGTTCATCGCCGCCCGTTCGCGCGGCCGGGGAATGTTGACCTCAAACGCGTCGCCCAGCTCGCCGTCCGGATTGAGCGGAATGATCCGGTCGGCCAGCAAGATCGCCTCGTCTACGTCGTTGGTGATCAGGACGATGGTTTTCTTCTCCACCTCCCGGATACGATCGATCTCATCCTGCAAGTTGGCGCGGGTCAGGGCGTCGAGCGCCGAGAGCGGCTCATCCAGCACCAGCATTTCAGGGCGCATGGCCAGCGCGCGGGCCACGGCGACGCGCTGGCGCATGCCTCCGGACAGCTCCGCCGGGCGGCGGTCCACCGCATGGCCCAGACCCACCATAGACACGTATTTGTCGACGATCGCGGCGCGCTCCGCCTTGGATTTCGACTTGTGGACCGCATCCACCGCCAGTCCGACATTGCCTCCGACGGTCAGCCAAGGCATGAGCGAGTATGACTGGAACACAAGGCCGCGCTCCGGCCCCGGCCCGTCGATTTTCTCGCCCTTGAACAGCGCCTCGCCTTTGTCGGGGATTTCCAGCCCCGCCATCAGATTGATCAGCGTCGATTTACCTGTGCCGGAGAAGCCGAGGATGGCGACGAACTCGCCATCGGCCACGCTGAGACTGATGTCCTTCAGCACGTCCTCGCGCGAGAGACCCTCGCCGAAGCCCTTGGAGACGTTCTTGAGTTCAAGAATGTTCATGCCGCTCACCTGTTGCTTGAGAAAGTGAACATCGACTGGAACGCGTACATCAGGCGGTCCAGCAGGAAGCCGATGACGCCGATGGTGAAGACGGCCACCATGATCTTGGCGAGCGACTGGGAGGAGCCGTTCTGGAACTCGTCCCAGACGAATTTCCCGAGGCCCGGATTCTGCGCCAGCATCTCCGCCGCGATGAGCACCATCCAGCCGACGCCCAGGCTCAGGCGCAGACCAGTGAAGATCAGCGGCAGCGCCGAGGGCAGGACCAGCTTGGTGATCTTGGTCCAGGTCGTCAGCTTTAGCACCTTGCCGACATTCACCAGATCTTTGTCGATCGAGGCGACGCCCAGCGCGGTGTTGATCAGGGTCGGCCACAGCGAGCAGAGCGTCACGGTGATCGCCGAGTTCAGGAAACTCTTGGAGAACATGCCATCATTGGTGACGTAGACCGCTGAGACGATCATGGTCACAATCGGCAGCCAGGCCAGCGGGCTGACGGGTTTGAAGATCTGGATGATCGGGTTAATAGCCGCGTTCGCCGTCGGCGACAGGCCACTCGCGATGCCGAGGGGGACGGCGACCAGAGTCGCCAGCATGAACCCGAAGAACACCGTTTGAATCGAGGTCCAGATCTGATCGTAATAGGTCGGCTTGCCGGTATAGTCGCGCCACTTGATGCGGTCTTCCTTGCCCTCGGCGGCGAATTTGGCGTTACGCGCCTCCTGCCGCTCCATGAACGCGACTTCTTTTTCGCGCTCGCGCAGATGATCCTCATGCAGATTGATCACCTGCTCCCAAACCTGGGTCGGGCCGGGGATCGCGCCCAGCGAGGTCTGCACTGTGGGGGCTAGTTTCGCCCAGATCAGCAGGAAGGCCAGAATGGCGAGCACCGGGATGCCCAACAGACGCCAGATCTCTTTGGCCTGCGCCCGCGGATTATCGCCGGCGGCGGCGCGCAGGATCGGCGTGACCCAGCTCAGCGCGAGGATCTGGAAATAGATGTCCGCCTTGTTGATGCGAGTGAAAAGCCGTGCGCGCCGGGCCTCTTTCGCCTCGTCCCGCGCGAACTCAGGATCTGTGACTGCCATCATTTGAGCGCCTCAACTTTCATTTTTGTTGAACTCGGGGAACTGCCGGGCGGCGTCGGCCGCCGCTCGGAGCGGGCGTTCGGGGGTCAGCCCTCGACCGCGGCCCCGACGACCTTCTGGTCGCCTTTCAGGCCGATCGGAAATTGTTCGAGATAGGCGTTGGGCGCGCGTCCATCGAAGGTCACGCCGTCGATGAATTCGGATTGCGGCGCGCGATAGCCGTCAGTGTCCCAGGGGAAGTCGGCCTCATTGGCCAGACCTTCGTCGACCAGCAGCCGGGCTGCCTCCAGATAGATGCCGGGCTTGTAGACCTTGCGGGCGGTCTCATCATACCAGCTGTCCGCCTTCGGGTCCGAGATCTGGCCCCAGCGGCGCATCTGGCTCAGATACCAGACGGCGTCGGAATAGTAAGGATAGGTCGCGAAATAGCGGAAGAAGACGTTGAAGTCCGGGACCTCCCTCTTGTCGCCTTTCTCGTACTCAAACGTGCCGGTCATCGAGTTGGCGATCACTTCAGCGTCGGCGCCGACATATTCGGAGCGCGCGAGGATCTCCACCGCTTCAGGGCGGTTGGCGTTGTCGTTCTCGTCCAGCCAGATAGCGGCGCGGATCAGCGCCTTGGTCAGGGCGAGAGTGGTGTTCGGATACTGCTCGGTGAAGTCGTTGGTGAGGCCGAACACTTTCTCCGGATTGTTTTTCCAGATCTCGTAATCGGTGATCACCGGTACGCCGATCCCCTTGAACACGGCCTGCTGGTTCCAAGGCTCGCCGACGCAGTAGCCGTAGATCGTGCCGGCCTCCAGCGTGGCGGGCATCTGGGGCGGCGGCGTGACGGAGAGAAGCACGTCTGCGTCGATCTGGCCTGAGACGTTCTCGGGCGAATAAAAACCCGGCTTCAGACCACCGGCGGCCAGCCAGTACCTGAGTTCGTAATTGTGGGTGGAGACCGGGAACACCATTCCCATGTTGAACGGCTTGCCGTCGGCCCGGTATTTCACCACCACTGGTTTCAGCGCCGCGGCGGAGATCGGATGGACCGGCTTACCGTCTTCGTAGGGGATATTTTCCTTCATCTGCGCCCAGATCTCGTTCGAGACGGTGATGCCGTTGCCGTTGAGATCCATCGAGAAGGGGGTGACGATATGGGCCTCGGTGCCGTAGCCGATGGTGGCGGCTAGCGGCTGGCCGGCCAGCATATGCGCGCCGTCCAACTCGCCGTCGATCACCCGGTCGAGCAGCACTTTCCAGTTCGCCTGCGGCTCCAGCGTGACGAACAGCCCCTCATCCTCGAAATAGCCGTTCTCATAGGCGACCGCGAGCGGGGCCATATCGGTCAGCTTGATGAAGCCGAAGGTCAACTCGTCCTTCTCGACATCCAGCATCTCCGCCTCAGCGACCGGCGCGCTGAGCAGGGCCAGCGCGGCGAGGGCCGCTATTTTCGTCGACGTGCTCCGTTTCACGTTCCGTCTCCTTTATCCGGGCTTCGGCTCTGCGTCTGAACGCGAGCGCAAAACGAAAAAAGCCGCACGATCCTCCCGCGCGGCTGGTGCGTCGCGGGTGATCGAGCGGCTTCGCTCAGGCGCCTCCGTCAATGGAAGCGTATTTTCGATTCAGACATCCTCGCCCGAATCTGTGAGTTTCACGATATCGTATTGCGCTGCAGCATCAAGAAGTATTTGCGCGTTTTTTGGGTGTGTTACCTGTTTTGCATAATAAATATGCAGATAATGGCGCTATATATCGGATGGATCGAAAATTCGCCCATCAAAAAAGCAATCCGGCCCCAGATACATCTCACCAGTCGAGGAGGCGACGGGCGAGCGCCGGTCCAAGGCGCCCTCCAGTTTCTCGGAGGCGCCGGGCAGATCCGCCCCGATCGCCGACAACGCCTTTCGGTGCAGATCGGCGCGAAAGCAGGCGCGGGCGATGCGGGCGGCCTCCGCCGGATCGACGCCCGTCCGATTCGCCAATTGCGTCGCGATCCAGACCGCCTGGGACCGCCACGGAAAGGTCGCGGCGCCGTCATAGAATCGGATGAAATTCTCCGTCCATCGCTCACCGCCGTCGGGCGTCACCGTCATCCGGCCGCTCAGGGCGCGGTCGATCACTTCGGGGGCGACGTCCAGATACTCTTCACGGGCCAAGATCTCTGCGGTGGTGACCCGGTTCGCCGGGTTTCCCAACCATTTGGCCGCGCGCCAGAGCGCCCGGATCAGGCGTTCGGCGATCTCCGCCTCGCCCTCCGCCCAGTCATGACGCACCGCCAAAACCTTCTCGGGCGCGAAACGCCAAACGGCCGCGCCCGGCAGGATAAGGCTCGCCACGCCTCGTTCGACGGCGATTGATCCCCAGGGCTCGCCGACGCAGAACGCATCGATCTCTCCGGTCGCCATCGCGTCGGCCATCTGTGGCGGCGGCGCGACGCGCAGCTCCCAATTCTGCGACGCGTCCAGACCAAGCGCGCTCAGCCAGTAGTGGAGCAGCTCCACCTGCATTGAGAAAGGAAAGGGGACCCCGAACCGCATCTTGCGATCCGATACGGCGATTAGCGCGCGGCCAATGTCCTCCGCTGACGCAAAGTCGGCGGGCGCGCCAATCTTGTGGAGCTTCGCGGCGAGTGCGCGAGAGACGCCGATCACCGTGCCATTGACCGACAGCACCAAGAGCGCATCCAGCCGCGCCGGCATCTTGCCCAAGCCCATTGAGGTCGCTACTGGGATCGGGGCCAGCATATGGGCCGCGTCCAGCAAGCCCAGCGCAAGCTTGTCGCGCAGCGTCGCCCATGTAGCCTCTTGGCTGAGGATCAGATCAAGACCTTCCTCCGCCGCGAAGCCGATCTCATGCGCCACCACGACCGGCGCGCTGTCGACCAGCGGAATGAACCCGCATTTAAGGCGCGGGCCGCTCATTTCAGCAACTCGGCGGCGGTGACCAGCGCGTCGGCCACATCGCCGATCTTGCGGCCCTGATCCATCGCCGTTCGCCGCAGCAGAGTGTAGGCCTCTTCCTCCGAAATGCCCCTGGCCTTCATCAGCAGGCCCTTGGCGCGGTCGATGGTCTTGCGTTCGGCCAGGGCGGCCTTGGTGGCGGCCAGTTCGGCGCGCATCCGGGACAGGTGGTGAAACCGGGCGATGGCGGCGTCGATCACCGGTTTGATCCGCTCCTTGCGCAGGCCGTCGACCACATAGGCGCTGACGCCGGCCTCAATTGCGGCGCGCGTCGCCGTGTGGTCCGAACGGTCGACGAAGATCGCAACCGGACGCTCCAACGGGGACGATGCGACGGTCAACGCCTCCAGCATGTCGCGTTGCGGGTTTTCAAGGTCGATCAGGACAACGTCGGGATTGAGATTGGATAGCGCGCGGGCGAGGCCTGTCTCGTCGCCGATCACGGTGACGTCGTGATCTCCCGCGGCGCGCAGACCATCGATGATCATCAGCGCTCGCTCGCGATCTTTTTCAACCACGGCGATCCGCAGTTTTTGGCTTTGATCCTCCGTCATGCGGATTATGCTGCAACGCAGCAATTCTTAAGGCAAGGATATTGTTTGGCTTGTTTTGCGCATCGTCTGATCGAGGGTGCGGCAGCAGCGCTATCAGTCGCTATGGTTCACTTGGCGCGCACTTCCCTTTTGGCGTTGGAACCTAGATCCGAGGGCCCTGAAAAAATGCGAGCGGCCAAAGTATAGGTGAGAAAACAGCAACGATATTCGGGGGCGTTGCAGATTCTGAATGCTACGCGGACTTGAACTGGAGTCGCCTGTACCGCCGAAGGACTCGATCAAGTTGACTGAGGGCTTACTTATGGCGCGCATCGGAGTTTAGTATCTCAGGCGACGTCTCGTACGGCTGTAAATTGCTCTGTCGCGCATGCCGCCTTTCGTTCGTTGACCTGGCGGAGTGGGGCAGGGCGGTTGATGGGATCGCAAACCCGATCCATCAGGCCTACTACCGGTTGCTGCTCTTCACTGGATTGCGCAAGTCCGAAGCCCTGACGCTGCGCTGGGAGCAAGTCCACGAAGACCGGATCCATCTTACCGAGACCAAGAACGGACGGCCATTCGACCTGCCGATTACCGAGCTCCATCATGAGATCCTGAAGCCGCTTCGTGGGATGCGGCGCGTTTGGGTATTCCCTTCTCCCAAGTCGGCATCGGGTCACTTGGTCAACCCGGAGAAGCTTCAATGGACGCCCCATGCGCTTCTGCGGACCTTCGCCACTGTCGCCATGGAAGCGGGCGTGCTTGAAGAAGTCGTTAGGCGGCTCCTCAGCCACACCCCGCGTTCCATCACCGGAGCGCGATATGCGCGGCCTTCGCTTGACGCTCTTAGGCCTGCGATGGAGGCCATCTGCAACGTTTTGTCGGTACGTATCAAGTTGAGTTGACGCCATTCTCCTATACGGAGCTGTCGATGTCGTGAGCTTTGATTTCGAGGCGTTTTGAGAAGCCGAATGGGATCTATCCGGGATCGGACCTGATTTAACCGACGCGAAAACTCTGGCGCGTCTCGAAAGTCGGCTGTTGCGGGACGGGCGACCAACGAATTTTCTCCAAATGAGAGCGTTCGCTGGCAAAGATCGCACAGTCCAGCTCAGCCAGAGTTTCGGCGCAGGCGTCGAAAAAAGATGGATCAGATTTGAACACGTTCCGCGAGGCCGCGAGGCAGGGATTGAAAATTAAGCGATCTGTTGATCGTGCGAGACAATTTTTATCTCAACTCGCTCGGAGCCTGGCCGTTGAAGCAAACGGTCGGCAGGAAACTCGGGCGCTTGGAAAAGACCGTTCAGCGCACCGTCAACGATTTGGCTCGTCGCGGTCACTGGCGCATCAATCGCGCAGTTCCCTGCCCGACAAGCACATCAACCTGCCACTACTTCTGAACTATTTCCTTCGGCCTGCGTCGCTTGTTCGCCGTTCCGATCCTCCGTTTCTTAAACGTAAGGGTGGTCCAATTCACTTGGGGCGCGTCGGTGGTAAGAGCACCAAGACCGACCACCGACATACCGCTTCGCGATTTTTCGAAAGCTGCTGTCGAATGGGTCTGCGGCATATCAAGCGTCGGCAATACTGGCTCGTTGAAAGACTCGCCTTTAATGCTAGTTACGATAAGCCCCGCCGATCCAACGACTTCCTATGCTATCGTTAGCTTCAAACGATTCAGGTGCGGCCGCCCGCGGCGAGTTCACCGGAAATGATCAGTTGCTCAATTGCCTCGGCGACGATCGTGGCGAGTGTCTTCGCGCGTCTTTGACTGATTTGCTCGAGGGCAGCAGCGTCTTTGGGTTCACCTGACATGAGCGCAAATTGATTTGCCATTCGCCAACTGTCAACAAAGAGCATACAGGATCTACTGCAGCTTCTTGAGCGCAATCCGTACACAGACGCTCCAATGCCGGAGCATTAAGGACCCGGCGATCAAGTTCTCTCGCCTTTGCAGCCAACACCGTGAACCAGATGTGCAACTTTGCCGCCAAGCGGATGGCTTCAGGGGAGGTAATAATTTGCTCCTTGACATCAGAGCCAAAGCTCAAAGCCCCACCATGAGATCGCACATAGCTCAGGCCATAAGCGTGTTTATCAAAAAGAAGATGACCGCCGACAAGATGGCCGCTGCCGGAACTGTGATGATCCAGGCCGCAATGATGGTCATGAAATGCGATCGGCGCACCAATTTGCGCCGCCGACGCTCTTCCGGCGCATAGCGTTCGCGATCCGGCATCGCGAGGCGTGCTTTGCGAATGCGGCGCTCGGCGTCCCATTCGCGAAAGAAGCCAACGCCAAACACGCCGCCGACGGCGATGTGAGTCGAACTGACCGGCAAGCCAAGCCAACTGGCGACAATCACCGTGATCGCGGCCGACAGCGCCACACAATAGGCGCGCATCGGGTTGAGCTTCGTGATCTGAGCGCCAACCATCCGGATCAGCTTTGGCCCAAACAAGAACAGGCCGAAGGAAATGCCGAAGGCGCCGATGACCATAACCCAGAACGGAATGCTGATCGCGTCGGTGAAACTTCCCGATTGGGACGCCTGCACAATCGCGGCGAGCGGGCCGACGGCGTTCGCGACATCGTTCGCTCCGTGAGCGAAGCTAAGCAGCGCAGCCGACACCACCAAAGGAATGCCGAACAACACCTTTAGGGACTTGTTCCGGTTTTCCAGGCCTTCCGATTGTTTGCGGATGAGCGGGATCATGACGACCCAGACCAAGACGCCGATCGCCAATCCGATCATCAGGGCGATCGGCAAGTCGATTTTTATGATCTTCTTCAGGCCCTTTAGGGCGAGATATGATGCAAATGCACCGGCCATGATGCCGACGAGGACCGGCACCCAAGTGCGCGCCGCGGCAATCTTGTCGGGGCGATAAATGATGCGGGACTTGATCAACCATAAGAACATGGCGGCGATGAGCCCGCCCAAAACAGGCGAAATCACCCAACTGGCTGCGATCTTGCCCATGGTCGGCCAACTGACGGCCGCGAACCCAGCCGCCGCAATACCGGCGCCCATGACACCGCCAACCACCGAATGCGTCGTCGAAACGGGGGCCCCAATCCATGTCGCCAAGTTGACCCAAAGCGCCGCCGAAAGAAGGGCGGCCATCATCGCCCAAATGAAGATAGAGGCTGTGCCCATGCTTTCCGGCGCGATGATGCCCTTGGCGATGGTGGAAACGACATCTCCGCCTGCGATCAAGGCGCCCGCGCTTTCAAAGACGACTGCAATAGCGATGGCCCCGCCCATGGACAGCGCGTTCGCGCCCACCGCAGGGCCCATGTTATTGGCCACATCGTTGGCGCCAATGTTCAGCGCCATATAGGCCCCGACACAGGCAGCGATGATCACAATCAACGAGTTGTTTTCTTGCCCGAAGAACGACATCGCAGCGATGCCCGCCAACAGAACGAAAACGAGCGATATGCCCAGGCCCACCATCGGGCGTGATACATAGCTCGTCGCCAACTCAAGGGTGGAGAAACGCGCGAGATCGCGGTCCAGCGTTTCCAGATGGCGCGGATCGCCCTTTAGTTCAGTCATTGTCGTCCCCCAAACATGGCGCAGACGACTAGCGCTGTCTTGAGGGTAAGATCAACCTTTCAATGCAGGCTCGGCGAAATCACTTACTGAGCGCGGAAAATCGACTTCAGTTCCGCTTCGTTCACCATCTTTGCGGCGGTACCGGCGTCGACCCATCTGCGCGTGCGCTCATGGGCCTCTGGAAACGCCTCCGACAGTTCCTCAACCGCAACCGAATAGACCAGTGTCTTCACCGGGATTTCCAATCCTGTGGACTTCCTTTTTTGGTAGGTGTAGGCGCCGATCGGTTTGTCCGTGGCTTCATTGGCTATGACGCCAGCTTCCTCCCACGCCTCGCGTAAGGCGGTCTCGTTCGACTTGAGGCCGCGGATCGGCCACCCCTTTGGAATGATCCAGCGAGCGGTTTCTCTGCTTGTGATGAGCAGGTACTCTTTGCAGGCGCCTTCCCCGCGATGGCAAAGAGCGGCGATCTGCAGCCTTTTGGGGCGCTGCAGCAGGGGACCTAGAAAATACTGCCAGAAGGTATAAAGAAAGGAACTCATTCAGGCACCACTCAACATTCTTTTTCTTTTTCAGATAGTTGTAGCGCATAGCGTTAATAAGCTCAAATTTGAGATCCAAGGTTGGGCGGTGCCATTCGTTAGTCCGCCCCGCAAATTCGATGCGATCGAGCATTGGATCGACTGCACCGCCGATCGGGATTTTCAACGGACCATCCCGGCGCTCTCCGCGCCGTTTCTGGGTATTCACGAAATTCAGGCAGAACCCATTGACGCATTGCCGCCCCTTGGGTTCAAGCGCATGGGGTCGATAACGTCATCCGCAAATTCGTTCACGCGCGCTCTGTAGAGTTTCTATCGCCCACGCTCGAAGCGCTCGACTAAAACGAAGACGGCGGTTGTGATGGCGAAAACGAGTTGAGACAACAGCATGAAGTTGGCTTCGGCATCCGTCACCTCCGCCGGGTCCAGATAAAGGTGCAATAAGTGGATCGTTGAAATCAGCAGGACCGTTGTAGCGATCCTCAGTTTCAACTCGCCGGGCGTCGAGCCCCGCATCCAACTGGGTACGCCGGAATCATCGACCCTAAGCGGCGAGACGAAGATCTTGTAGCCGCTGATCACCACCATCACGACCAGATTCGCGATCAGCACCATGTCGATAAGGTCGAGCGTCACGAGGATCGCCTGGGAACGGGTGAGTTCCGTGGTTCCCGTCACGGTGACCCACAGATGCTCGACGAACTTTATCTCGAACACCACAAGCGCGCCGATCAATCCCACGATCAATGGGAGTTGAAGCCATCGCGTAGACAACACCAGCTTCTCAAAAACCACCATGAAGCTTTGAGTGCGCCGGTCGAGTTGTTCCTCTTTCGGATCCGACATGTCTCTTGAGTCTCCGCGCTGATTCAAAACGCCCCAAAGACAGAGGCGATGAGCAAGATGGCCGCGAGCGATAGCATAGGTCCGACGACCGCGACGACGAATACGTCCTTATAGGCCTCTTTGTGGCCAAGCTTGCATATGCCAAGGACCGTGATGACGGCGCCATTATGGGGCAGAGCGTCCAGCGCGCCGGATGAGATCGAGGAGACCCGGTGCATGGCTTCAAGCGAAACGCCCTGCTCTTGCGCAAGTTCAACATAAGTCGGCCCGAGCGTGTCGAGCGCGATGCTCATCCCGCCCGATGCCGAACCGGTGACCGCGCTCAGCACATTGACCGCCACCGCGAGCGAGAACAGCGGATTGGACTGGCCGAGGCTCAGCAGCGCATCGCCAATCGCCCCGAAGGCGGGCATCGCCGCGATCACGCCGCCAAATCCCACCAAGCTGGCGGTGTTCGCGATTGGGATCACCGAAGCGTTCGCGCCCTCGTTCAGACTGTCGACCAGTTTGGGCAATCGGCGCCAGTTGGTGGCAATCAACACCACGATGGCGCTGACCAGCGCGAGAATGATCGACCACAAGCCGCGCACCGCCTCCAACGTCGTTTCACCGAACAGGGGAAGCTCCAAATAGGATGTGTCGAGTCGAGGAGCGATAAACTGGATAAACGCCAAGTTTACGGCGACGACGACCAAAACCGGCAGGATGGCGATTGGAAAGGTCGGCAGGCCTTCGCGTCCCTCCTCGTCGGGTGTGAGATCGCGAATGTCGAATCCATCCCGGTTCGCGCCCTCCAGCGTCTTGGCGCCCTCCGCCACCACGGCGTCGTCGTGCTGGCCATAGCCCTCGCCAGCCAACCGCGCCGACTTCGCTCGTCGCTCAAGCCACGCCACGCCAAAAATCAGCATGATCAGTCCTGAAATGATGCCGAGGCCCGGCGCCGCAAAGGCGGTTGTTCCAAAAAAGGGCATCGGGATCGCGTTTTGAATCGCTGGCGTGCCCGGCAGCGCGGACATGGTGAAGGTGAATGCGCCGAGCGCCAGGGTCGCGGGGATCAGACGCTTGGGAATATTCCCTTCCCGATACAGCGCCGCTGCGACGGGAAACACTGCGAAAGCGACGACGAAGAGCGAGACGCCCCCATAGGTCAGCACCGCGCAACAGAGCACCACAGACAGCACGGCCCGTTCGGCCCCCAGCCATCGCGTGATGAAATGAGAGATGGTGGCGGCGGCCCCGCTGTCATCCATCAACCGACCGAAGATCGCGCCGAGCAGGAACAAGGGGAAAAAGGCGATGATGAAGTCGCCCATATTAGCCATGAAAATCTGTGTATAGCCGGCAAGCGCAGGCACGCCTCCGCCCAGAATGACCGCCAGCATCGCCATCAGCGGCGCGAGCAGCAGAAGGGATATTCCCCGGAACGCGAGATAGATCAGCAGCCCGAGGGACAAGAGGATCGCCAGAAGGCCCATTGAATTACTCCTCGCTTGGGGGGCGGAGCTTGGTGTCTTCGCGCAAATGCGCCGGCTGCACGCTTTCTTCGACCACGAAGTCGAGCTTGAAGGTGGTGCGCTTGCCGAGGTCGCCTCGGTGTTCGTCGAGCCAGGCGTCTGTTCGCTCGCGGCCAAGCGCACGCAAATGCTCGAGGAAACGTCGCTCGCCGTTCATCTTGGTGGACGCGCCAAGCTTCTTCATCTCGTCGTCCGCACCGATCACATGCAGCCGTCCCTCGCGATAGGCAGCGCGGTCCAGCTTTTCTTCCATGATCAACTCACCCAGCATCCTGAGAGTCTGAAGCTCACGGATCAGACTTGCGTTGAAAGTAATCTCATTGAGCCGGTCCTGAATCTCGAGCGACGTTTTGGGCACGCCGTCGCGCTCGAACGGATTGATCTTGACCAGCATGACGTCGCGGGTCTCGGTCTCATCCGCGAGCGGAAACAGCGGGGGATTGCCCATGTAGCCGCCATCCCAATAAGCCTCTCCGTCGATCTCCACCGCGTGAGAGATTGACGGCAGACAGGCCGAGGCGAGCACGGCGTCCGCGCTGATATCCGGCTGGCGAAAGATCTTAACTCGCCCGGTTCTGACGGTCGTGGCGGCGATAAAGACGTGAATGGCGTCAGGCGAATTGATCGCCTCGAAATCGAGCGAGTCTTCAACGATTTTACGGAGCGGATCGAGGCCAAACGGGTTCAGCGCATAGGGCGAGAAATTCTTCACCAGGCTGTTCGCCCACAGAAACATCGGCGACTTTTCGACGGACCAGTCGCCGAACATCTTCGACGGCATCGACCGAGAAAAGGCGCTGAGGACAGTCGCGTCGGAAACGGCGTTCCAATAACGCTGAAGACTTTCCTTCGCGCCGTCGCGGCCGCCTGTGGCCAACCCTCCAGCAAGCGCGCAAGCATTCATGGCGCCGGCGCTGGTGCCGCTCACACCCGTTATCTCGATGCGATCCTCCTCTAGGAGACGGTCGATCACGCCCCAGGTAAAAGCGCCGTGCGACCCGCCGCCCTGAAGCGCGAGGTCAAGCCGAACATTCTTCGCTTTCTTTTTAGACATGGATTTCGCCTCCGCATGCGGCGCATGCATCGCCTGGAACCTTCAAAATTGCTCCGGTTCGAAATTTGGAATCGCCATGCTGCGCCGCCAAATAATCCTCCTTGCGGCGCACAATTTCCAGATAAGAATTGCGATCGACGAATGTAAGCAGGTCGGCGGCAGTTTTAGATCCGCGCAATTCGAATGGTGATCGCGACGATTGATTTAGACAAACAGAGATCGCTCGCACAAACGTAGACGAGTCCACTCTGGGCTGATTGTGTTGAAAAACTCGCTCTTGATCGGCGGTCAACTCGCTGATTCACTTCCGATATTGAGGAGGACGGATCGCGATGATGGGGTCAAGGCAGGAGGCGCAATCGGCGCTGTTTTATGAGTTCTCGCTGGAAGATCATGTGCCGCAGGATCATGTGTTGCGGTCGATTGATCGGTTTGTCGATTTGACAAGCCTTCGCACGCACTTGGCGGAATTCTATAGCCACACGGGCCGTCCTTCGGTCGATCCCGAGCTGCTGATCCGGATGCTTCTGGTGGGCTATTGCTTTGGCATCCGGTCAGAGCGGCGGCTGTGTGAAGAGGTGCATCTGAACCTTGCGTATCGCTGGTTTTGCCGCCTCGATCTGACCGACCGAATTCCGGATCATTCCACCTTCTCCAAGAACCGCCATGGCCGCTTCCGCGCGAGCGAGCTGTTGCGTCACGTGTTCGAGGCGACCGTGACGCGCTGCATGGAGGAGGGCCTTGTCGGCGGACAGGGCTTTGCCGTGGATGCGAGCCTGATCGTCGCGGACGTCCAGAAGCAGAATTCCAGCAAACCGGAAGACTGGGCATCCCGAGAGATCGACCCCAATGATGCGTCACGAGCGGTTCGCGAATATCTCGACACTCTGGATGACGAAGCTTTCGGCGCGGCCACGACGGCCAAGTCCAAGTTCACGGCTCATGCGGACCCTGCCAGCCAATGGACGGCGGCGCGGAAAGGTCCGGCGTTCTTCGCCTATTCCGACAATTACCTGATCGACACGGATCATGGCGTCATCGTGGATGTGGACGCCAGCCGGTCGAACAAGTCCGCCGAGGTAGGCGCGATGCGCAAGATGATCGACCGGACCACAGAGCGCTTCGGCCTGAAGCCGGATTGGGTCGCCGCTGACACGGCATACGGATCATCCGACAACCTCACCTGGCTGACAATAAAACGGCGGATCCTCCCATTCATCCCGGTGTTCGACAAATCGGAACGCAAGGACGGAACCTGGTCCCGGTCCGACTTCACCTGGGACGAGGACAACGACCGATACATCTGCCCGGAAGGCAAAGAACTTCGTCACACGAGACGGCGATATTCCGATCCCGCTCGGACAGCGCCAAGGCTGAAAGCGCGCAAATACAGGGCGTTGAAAGCCGACTGCCTAAATTGCCCTTCCAAACCGAAATGCTGCCCGAACACCGATTTGCGCGCCATCAACAGAGAGAAGTATGAAATCGTCAGGGATTTCGTGCGGCGCTGCACCGCCTCTGAATTCAACCCAACAGCGCAGAAGCGGCGCAAGAAAGTCGAGATGCTGTTCGCCCACCTCAAACGCATCCTCGGGCTGGGGCGGCTCCGATTAAGAGGACCCTGCGGCGCCCAGGATGAATTCACCCTCGCAGCGACCGCCCAAAACCTCCGGAAACTGGCAAAGCTCAAGCCGATGGCGCCCATCGCCGGATAAGTGGGCGGGCTAGGCGCAGATTATCCAAAACGATCAGCCCGATAGCTGAAGCCACCCGGCCAAAATCCAACGGCTTTTTCAACACAATCAGCCCAAAGCCGACCCTCCGTTGGGGCCACAAAGTAAGATCTGGTTCGTGCGCTGAGTGTTCGAATGAGCCCTTGACGAAAAGCACCACTCTCTGACGCTGGACAGAGGAAGGTCTGGGACACTGAGGTGAAGGGTTTCGCGCTTTTCGTCGGCAAGCGCGCCAAGACCTGGTACTTCCAGCGCGACATCGGCGGGCGCACGCAACGCGTGCTGATCGGCCGCTGGCCGGTCATCTCCGCCGCCGCTGCACGCCTGACGGCTCAGGAGTTGGCGCTGGAGACGTTGCGTGGAGCAGGTAAAGCCATCCAGTTCGGCGTTCCGAAATTGGAGGACGCGCTCGCCGCCTACCTCGCCCGGCCCAAGCTGCGCTCGGAGGAGCATCGTGCGAATGTTAGCGCCTATGCTCACAATCATCTTGGCGATTGGCTGGGTTTGCCAATCGACGAAATCTCTCGGGCGATGGTCTCTTCAAAACATGCTGAACTCGCAGCCACGCCCTCTCTGGCGAACCATGCCTTTAGATCTTTTCGTGCAATCTGGAACCATGCGCGGCGGACTTTTGATTTGCCCGAGTCCCCAACGCCTGCGATCGAATGGTATGAGGAGCGCCCTGATGGGCGGATCATCGAAGATCTGGCGGAGTGGGGCAGGGCGGTTGATGGGATCGCAAACCCGATCCATAAGGCCTACTACCGGTTGCTGCTCTTCACTGGATTGCGCAAGTCCGAAGCCCTGACGCTGCGCTGGGAACAGGTCCACGACGATCGGATCCATCTTCCCGAGACCAAGAACGGACGGCCATTCGACCTGCCGATAACCGAGCTCCATCAAGAGATCCTGAAGCCGCTTCGTGGGATGCGGCGCGTTTGAGTATTCCCTTCTCCGAAGTCGGCATCGGGTCACTTGGTCAACCCGGAGAAGCTTCAATGGACGCCCCATGCGCATCGACGGACCTTCGCCACTGTCGCGATGGAAGCGGGCGTGCTCGAAGAAGTCGTTGGACGACTACTAAACCACACGCCGCGCTCGATCACGGGAGCCCGCTATGTGCGGCCGTCATTGGATGCCCTGAGACCGGCGATGGAGACCACTTGCAACGTTTTGTCGGTACGTATCAAGTTGAGTTGACGCCATTCTCCTATACGGAGCTGTCGATGTCGTGAGCTTTGATTTCGAGGCGTTTTGAGAAGCCGAATGGGATCTATCCGGGATCGGACCTGATTTAACCGACGCGAAAACTCTGGCGCGTCTCGAAAGTCGGCTGTTGCGGGACGGGCGGCCCGCCAACTTTTGCAATGGCGAAGAGCTTACTTGGTATCGCACACTCAGGGCGGCCGGCTCCGAGTTCCAAGGGCGCCTTCGAAAGCAGAATGGTTCGCTGCTGTCAGAATTTCGAGAGGCTGCCCAGCCGTACCGGACGGATCGTCGCCAAAAGAAAATATCGCGGAAAGCTTGGGCGGACAGCCGCGGTGGGGATCGACACGCCAGAAAAGCGTCTCAGTTCATGTGGCCGCTGTCGCCTAAAGCGGCACGGGTTCTCGAAATCTACGGCGGTGTGATGCGAAGCATCGTCCCGCTCTTCGAGGCAAGCGTCCGAGAGGGCCGATTCCTGATCCTATTAAAAACGTTGAACATCTGGGAACTCAGGACGCCGAAGTCGTGGATTGGCAGAAAGGTCGTCGCGAGAAAGGGCAGTGATATACGTGCTGTCTTCGGCGCAGATCTCCCCAGGGACATCAATCGTGACGCTGGCGACGGACCACGCGATCTCGAGTTAGTCGAGCGAGAGAAAGAAGCGCAAGCGGCTCTCGAAAAGATATTTGAGGATAACCCTGGTACCCATATCAATCATTCAAAGGCCCAATTGCGAGAGATCGTCCAAAGAGATTCTGGAGAGCTTTCTGATCGCGGCTGGGCGCGCGTCTGGAAAGTAGCGGCGCCCGATGCTGCAACGCGGGGTGGCCGGAAGAAAAAGAAAGATAATTCAGACACATAAATCTAATCGCCTCACATTTAATCGGGGCGCCCTCTATTTCCAATGAATGAATTACCGAACCCTTTGGCCACCAAAGAACAAACAGGTGGCCTTCGATGCAGACATCAGAACCAGACAGGCTTCTCAGCCGCGAGGAGGTTGAGAGCCAATTCGGCCTCACCAAGCGGTTTCTCGAACTGGCCACGGCGCGTGGGGACGGCCCGGCATACGTCCGGTTGGGGCGAAGCGTTCGCTATCGTGACGCCGATATCAGGGAGTGGATCGCTGGGCAGCGCATCCATCCGACCCAGCCATGAGTGCGAAACGGAGCAATTCTCGGAACCGGGCTTTCTCGATCGCCAACTCCTTCAGCCGGCGGGCCTACGCCACCCGTATTCCGCCCTTCGCCATTGTCGCTCGGACCAATGGCGCGACAAGGCTCAGTTCTTGCGTCATCGATAGTAGGTGGTTTCCGTCATACAGATTCGGCGTCGCACCTCGGCCACCGTCGTTCCTTCCCGGAGCGCCGCTTCCGCTTCTCTCATCCAGCCAATTGTCTCCTCTGGGGAATATCTCTTCTGCGCCATCTCGACCCTCCTTCAAGCCAGTCGGTCATTAACAGCAAACCGGCTGCGTCAGAGAGGTGCAGGTCACCGTCGGTATTGACGAATCAGCCATGTTGTGTGAGCAATAGCTCAAGCAATGAATAATTATTCGATTTTGGGAGGACACCGGATGCGCTATCTCACCCGACTTGGCATGGCTGTAGGGGCGCTTGCCGCCACGACCGCGCTGGCCAGCGCCGAAACGATCACGATCGCGACCGTGAACAACGGCGACATGATCCGCATGCAGGGTCTCACTGAAGACTTCACCGCGAAGACCGGGCACGAGGTTGAGTGGGTCACGCTCGAGGAAAACGTTCTTCGTCAGCGCGTCACGCAGGACATCGCCGCCAAGGGCGGCCAGTTCGACGTGATGACGATCGGCATGTACGAAACGCCGATCTGGGGCGCTCAGAACTGGCTGGTCTCGCTGAACGATCTGCCGGCCGAGTACGATATCGACGACATCCTTCCGGCGATGCGCGCCGGTCTGTCGATCGACGGCACGATGTACGCCGCGCCGTTCTACGGCGAAAGCTCGATGATCATGTACCGGACCGACCTGATGGAGAAGGCCGGGATGGAGATGCCGGACGCGCCGACCTGGGACGTCATCAAGGACGCCGCGGCGGCGATGACCGATAAGGACAATGAGATCTACGGCGTCTGTCTGCGCGGCAAGGCCGGCTGGGGCGAGAACATGGCCTTCATCACCACCGTGGCCAACTCGTTTGGCGCGCGCTGGTTCGACGAAGATTGGAAGCCGCAGCTCGACAGCGCCGAGTGGAAGGCCGCCGTGACGTTCTACAACGACCTGATCACCAGCTACGGCCCTCCCGGCGCCTCGACCAACGGGTTCAACGAGAACCTGTCGCTGTTCCAGCAGGGCAAATGCGGCATGTGGATCGACGCGACGGTGGCGGCGTCCTTTGTGACCAATCCGACCGACTCGACCGTCGCCGACAAGGTGGGCTTCGCGCTTGCGCCGGACACGGGCGTCGGCAAACGGGCCAACTGGCTGTGGGCCTGGGCGCTTGCGATTCCTGCGGGCACGCAGAAAGAAGGCGCGGCCAAGGAGTTCATCAACTGGGCCACGTCGAAAGAGTACCTGGCGCTCGTCGCCGAGAAAGAGGGCTGGGCGAACGTGCCTCCGGGCAGCCGCACGTCGCTCTATGAGAACCCGACCTATCTTGAGGCGGCGCCGTTCGCGAAGATGACGCTCGACTCGATCAACGCGGCCGATCCGAGCAACCCGACCGTCGATCCGGTGCCTTATGTCGGCATCCAGTATGTCGCGATCCCCGAATGGGCCGGCATCGGCACCTCGGCCGGGCAGGAATTCTCCGCCATGGTCGCTGGACAGCAGACACCGGACGAGGCCCTGGCCAAGGCGCAGGCGCTCGTCGCCGACGAGATGGAAGCGGCAGGCTACTAAGCTTCCTCCCAGACTCAGGGGGCGGCTCCCCCGATACGCGCCGCCCCCTGGGTTTCCTGAACCCACGTTTTCTTAATCCGCATTTCCGGTCGGCTCTTCGCCGACAACAGAGGAGGCGCGCCCAATGGCGACCCAGCATTCCCGCTCTGCAGCCAGACTGATGATGGCGCCGGCGGTCATATTTCTCCTGGGATGGATGCTCGTCCCGTTGATGATGACGCTCTATTTCTCGTTCAAGAAATACCTGCCGCTGCGCGGCGGAGATCTCGGATGGGTGGGCTTCGACAACTATGTCCGCTTCGTCACGTCGAGCGCCTTCTGGCCCAGCGTGCAGGCGACGCTGGTGATCGTCGGCGGCGTGCTGATCATCACAGTGGTCTTTGGCGTCCTGCTGGCGCTGCTTCTGAACCAGCCGATGTTCGGGCAGGGCGTGGTCCGCATCCTGGTGATCGCGCCGTTCTTCGTGATGCCGACCGTCTCGGCCCTGGTCTGGAAGAACATGTTCATGGACCCGGTGAACGGGCTGTTCGCGCATCTCTGGAAATTCTTCGGCGCCGCGCCGATCGAGTGGCTCAGTCAGGCGTCGCTGCAATCCATCGTCATGATCGTCTCGTGGCAGTGGCTGCCCTTCGCGACGCTTATTCTGCTGACGGCCATTCAGTCGCTGGACGGCGAGCAGCTTGAAGCCGCCGAGATGGACGGCGCCCCGCCGCTGAAGCGCTTCGGTTACATCATTCTGCCGCATCTCGGCCGCGCCATCACGATCGTGATCCTGATCCAGACGATCTTTCTGCTGGCGATCTTCGCCGAGATCTTCGTGACCACGCAGGGCAGCTTCGGCACCCGGACGCTGACCTACCTGATCTACCAACGCGTGCTGGAGAGTCAGAATGTCGGGCTCGGTTCCGCCGGCGGCGTCTACGCAATCATTCTCGCCAATATCGTCGCCATCTTCCTGATGCGCATCGTTGGCAAAAACCTGGACGCGTGAGGAGAACATCATGGCTCGCGCAGTGACGCAAAACCGCAAGATCATCAACACCGCCGCCGCCTGGACGATTGGCCTGCTGATCTTCTTTCCGATCCTCTGGACGATCCTGACCAGCTTCAAGACGGAGGCGCAGGCGATCAACGACCCGCCGCTGTTCTTCTTCTTCGACTGGACGCTGGAGAACTACGCCGTCGTTCAGGAGCGCTCAGACTATATGCGCTTTCTCTGGAACTCGGTGATCATCGCCGGCGGCTCCACGATCCTGGGCATCATCGTCGCCATTCCCGCCGCCTGGTCCATGGCCTTCGTGCCCTCAAAACGCACCAAGGACATCCTGCTCTGGATGCTCTCCACCAAGATGCTCCCCGCCGTCGGCGTGCTCTATCCGATCTATCTGCTGTTCATCAATTTGGGACTGCTGGATACGCGCTTCGGGCTGGTCATGGTTCTGATGCTGATGAACCTGCCGATCATCGTCTGGATGCTCTACACCTATTTCAAGGAGATCCCCGGCGAAATCCTTGAGGCGGCCCGCATGGACGGCGCGTCGCTGAAGGAGGAGATCCTTTACATACTCACGCCGATGGCCGTCCCCGGCATCGCCTCCACCCTGCTCCTGAACTTCATCCTGGCGTGGAACGAGGCCTTCTGGACCCTGAACCTGACCGCGGCCAAAGCGGCGCCTCTGACGGCGTTCATCGCCAGCTACTCCAGCCCCGAGGGATTGTTCTACGCCAAGCTCAGCGCGGCCTCGACGATGGCCATCGCGCCAATCCTGATCCTTGGCTGGTTCAGCCAGAAACAACTCGTAAGCGGCCTGACCTTCGGCGCTGTCAAATAAGGAACTGAAACAATGGGCGCTATCAAACTTGAAAACGTCAGCAAGTCGTTCGGCAACGTGAATGTCATTCCCGGCGTCGATCTGGAGATCAACGATGGCGAGTTCGTCGTGTTCGTCGGCCCCTCGGGCTGCGGCAAGTCCACCCTGCTTCGCCTGATCGCCGGACTGGAGGATATCTCCGGCGGCAAGATCAGCATCGACGGCGTGGACGCCACCAATCTGCCGCCGGCGAAACGCAAGCTGGCGATGGTGTTCCAGTCCTATGCGCTCTATCCGCATATGACGGTCTACAAGAACATCGCGTTTCCGCTGAAGATGGCCGGTCTGGACGGGGCGGAGATCGACAAGAAAGTGCGCGGCGCGGCCAATGTGCTGAACCTGAACGACTATCTTGAGCGTCGCCCCGGTCAGCTCTCTGGCGGTCAGCGTCAGCGCGTGGCGATTGGCCGGGCGATCGTGCGCGAGCCGTCGGCGTTCATGTTCGATGAACCGCTCTCGAACCTCGACGCGGCGTTGCGCGGCAGCATGCGGCTGGAGATCAGCGAGCTGCACAATGAACTCTCCACCACGATGGTCTACGTCACCCACGACCAGATCGAGGCGATGACCATGGCCGACAAGATCGTGGTTCTGCATGACGGCTATATCGAGCAGGTCGGCTCCCCCATGGAGCTCTACCGCAATCCCGCCAACACTTTTGTGGCCGGATTTATCGGCTCGCCGAAGATGAACCTGATCGGCGGCGAGGCGGCGTCTCGCGCGAACGCCACCACCATCGGCGTCCGTCCGGAGCACTTCAACCTTTCCAAGGAGAGCGGCGATTGGTCCGGCGTGATCAATGTCGCAGAACACCTTGGCTCGGACACGCTGCTGCATGTCAATGTCGACGGCGTGGGCGCGGTCACCGCGCGCGCGACGGGCGAGTTCGACGTCCGCCATGGCGACAAGGTGTTCCTGAGCCCGGATCCGGATCGCGTCTATCGTTTCGGCGCGGACGGCAAAGCGATCTGATGGTGGGCTTGGACGGCAAATCGGCGCTCGTCACCGGCGCGGCGCGCGGCATCGGCGCACAGCGCCACAATGTGGATGGCAGTCAATGGATGAGTTGATCACCCTATCCAACGAAACACTTGACCGGCTGACGATCGAGCGCCCGACTTACGATCGTTCGAAACTCAGTCCTGGCATCGTCCATATCGGCGTCGGCAACTTTCACCGCGCGCATCAGGCCTGGTATCTCCACCGACTCATGCAGGAGGGTGAGGCGCTCGATTGGGCAATCGTCGGCGCAGGCGTGCGCGCCTATGACGCCACGATGCGCGAAAGGCTGCTCGCGCAGGATTGCCTAACCACGCTGATCGAACTGGACCCTTCGAAAAGTTCGGCCGAGATCGTCGGCTCCATGATCGACTATCTTCCGATAGAAGAGGGCAACGCCGCCCTGATCAAGGCCATGGCGGATCCGGCAATCCGTATTGTGGCGATGACCGTGACCGAAGGCGGGTATTACGTCGACCCGGCAACCAGCGAATTTCACTCGGATCACCCGGATATTCAGCATGACGCCGTGCATCCTGACGCGCCTATGACCGCATTTGGCGCGATCGCCGCAGCGTTGCGCCTGCGCCGGGACGCTGGGGAGAGGTCTTTTACCGGGTTGAGTTGCGACAACTTACAGGGCAACGGCGCTATCCTGCGTCAGACTGTGGTGTCGCTCGCCCGGCTTTCTGACCCGGATCTCGCCGACTGGATCGACGCCAACACGGCATTTCCAAACTCGATGGTTGATTGCATCGCACCTGCGACTGGCTCAAAGGAGCTAGCGCTGGTCAAGGAATTCGGAATAGAGGATGCGGCGCCGGTAACGCATGAACCGTACCGTCAATGGGTGATCGAAGACGACTTCAGCGCCGGCCGTCCAGATTGGGACAAGGTAGGCGCCACATTCGCCGATCAAGTTGACAACTACGAGGCCATGAAGCTTCGCATCTTGAACGCCGGTCATACCATTATCGCAGAAGCAGGCGAGATACTGGGCATTGAGACGATCGCCGATTGCGTCGCGCATCCATTGATCTTGGCGTATTTTCGGAAGATCGAGACTAAGGAAATCGCTCCGACGGTCGCCGCAGTGCCCGGCATGACGCCGCTGTCTTACGTGGATCTGATTCAACGGCGTTTCTCCAATCCGAGAATCGTTGACACTACCCGCCGGGTGGCCTTCGACGGATCCTCCAAACATCCGGGTTTCCTTCATCCGATCGTGCGCGATCAGTTGGCGGCGGGCGGATCGATCGCGGGATTGGCGCTGGTCGAAGCCTTGTGGGCTCGGATGTGCGAAGGCAAACGCGAGGACGGAAGTGAAATCGCGCCCAACGATCCTTGCCGGAACGACCTTCAGTCGGCCGCCAGAGCGGCAAAGGCGCGATCGCGAGCGTGGCTGGAGCAGAAGCAGATCTACGGAAATCTTGCGGAGGACGGCCGGTTCGCGGACACGTTCGACCGTTGGATGCGGATGATCTGGGCAGATGGATGTGAAACAGCTCTCCAGAGCTACATTGAAGAGTGAATCCTGGCTCGCATCGATGCGCTTGAATTGGCGTGTGTTGCCGGATTCAGATCTTCCGACGTCATAAGGATTGCATGATGTTCGTTGTTTGCGGAGAAGCCCTTTGGGACCTGTTCGCCGTTGAGGGCGATGCTGGGCTTTCCTTCGACGCAAGGATTGGCGGCTCGCCGTTTAACGTCGCAGTCGGCCTGTCGCGTTTAGACCAGCGTTCCGCCCTTTTCACCGGCCTCTCTTCTGACCGTTTGGGCGAGCGGCTGCTAAGTGTGCTGGAGAATGAAGGGGTCGGGACAGCCTATCTCGTCACAAAACCAAATCCAACGACACTCAGCCTCGTGGATGTCGGCGCGGATGGAGCACCGAGTTATTCGTTTTATGTAGTCGGCACGGCGGACAGTTCGGTGACGCAATCTGATCTGCCAGAATTGGGAGATGTTGTTTGGGGATTGCACGCCGGCTCCTACACGCTCGTCGTCGAGCCGGTCGCGGATGCGGTTCTGTCTCTCATCAGGCGAGAGAGGGGGCGGCGTCTTATAACGATCGACCCGAATGTGCGTCCGACCGTCGAGTCTAACTTGGACCTCTGGCGGAACCAGATCGACAAATTTCTAACGCATGCGGACCTGGCGAAGGTTAGCGAGGAAGATCTGGAGATGCTCTATCCGGCTGCCGAGCCGAGTGAGATCGCCGAACGGTGGCGCGCGGCGGGCCCTGCGGTGGTTATCGTGACACGCGGGCGCGCGGGCGCTGAGGCGTTCGGCGCTTTCGGTCGCGTGGTCATCGGCGGCTCACGGGTCGACGTCGTCGATACCGTGGGAGCAGGAGACACGTTTCAAGCGGCGTTAATAGCCGGTCTCGCCGAGCGCGGAGTCAAGTCGCGAAAAACTTTGTCGAACCTTGCGGTAGAAGATGTCGCCGCACTGATGCGGTTCGCCGTTCAGGCGGCGTCGCTCACATGTAGCCGTCGCGGCGCGGACCTTCCATACCGTTCAGACGTAAATATCGAATAACAAGGGGCGCGCTATGGCGACGGTTGGAATAATCGAGAAAAGCCCGATTGTATTGCGGGTCCTGTCCGAGCTGCTCTGGCACGATCGCCGGTTCGAAGTAGCGATAACAGCCAGCGATCTGGACCAGTATTTGAGCGTGAAGGCCGCATCGCCGGAGCTTCTCATATCAGGTTGGGTCGGCCGGTGCGGCGGCGGCCGAGAAGTGCTGCGTCGAGCCGCAGGTTCAACGGAGTCCAAGTCAAAGGTAGTCATCTATACCGGTGCGCCAGTCGGTTCTGTCGCGTCTGCGGCCATCATCGCAGGCGCACGGGCGGTCATTTGCAAGTCGACTCCGCCCGACCGCCTGTTGGATGCTCTTTGGGCGGTCTCATTGGGTCGGCGTGTCTTTCCGGCGACGTCGCCGGAGCGGCCATTCGAGCAACTGACCCGCCGCGAGATGCAGGTTTTGAATTGCGTCTCCGAGGGACAGTCGAACGGCCGCATCTCCAAGTCGCTGAATATCTCTGAAAGCACTACTAAATTCCACCTGAGAAATATCTTCGAAAAACTGGGGGTCCAGAACCGTACGCAGGCGGTGGCAAGGACATTCGACGCGGATTTTGGCCACGCTGCATGAAAGAAGTATTTTGGAGGAAACTGGTTTGAGACGCGGATGGGCGCTCGTAACGAACGGATTGAGTAAGCCTGACCACCCACATCTGATAGTGCCAATCCTACCCATATGGCGGAGGCGCCCAAATGCGTTTCCGGCTAGAATCTGATCGCATTGGCCGGTTTGGAGCAACGGTGAAAGAGAACTTGGAGCAACTAGTCATTGACGCTGAGGATGCGTCGAAGCTCGTCTTAGGCGATCACAGCGACCCGTTCTCGGTGCTTGGTCCGCACAAGGTCGGCGGTCGCTGGTCGATCACTGTCCTTGCGCCCGGCGCTGAGGAAGTCGCGGCGATAACTCCCGACGGCGATCTGGTCGCTAAACTTGACGCTGTGGGAGGGGCTGAACTGTTCGCTGGCTGGACAGTCGAGAACAGGCGGCCGCCCCCGTATTTGCTTGAAGCCCGCCGTGGATCCGCGCGTTGGACGTTGGAGGATCCGTACCGTTTCGGCCCGGTGCTGGGACCGCAAGACGAGCATTTTTTCTCCGAAGGAAGCCACTTGCGGCTGTGGAAAGCGCTTGGCGCGCACCCGGTTTCGCACGATGGGGTCGACGGCGTTCGCTTCGCTGTTTGGGCGCCGAACGCGCGCCGCGTCTCGGTGGTGGGCGACTTTAACGATTGGGACGGCCGCCGTCATATGATGCGCGCGCGCGGATCCTCCGGCGTCTGGGAGATTTTCGCGCCCGGCGTCTCCGAAGGCGCGACGTACAAATACGAGATCAAGGCTGAAAACGGCTCGGTCATGCCTTTGAAGGCGGACCCGGTCGGTTTCGGCGCGGAACATCCGCCATCGACCGCGTCAATCGTACGCGATCTTACCGGGCGCGACTGGTCAGACGGTGAGTGGATCGCGCGCCGAGGCGAAGCGCAGGGGGTCAACGCGCCGATCTCCATCTATGAAGTTCACCTTGGGTCATGGCGGCGCAAGGCGGATGAGGGAGAGCGTCCGCTATCCTACCGGGAGCTTGCTGAAGAGCTGGTTCCGTATGCAAAGGATCTGGGCTTTACCCATTTGGAATTGCTCCCGATCTCTGAGCATCCTTTCGACGGGTCTTGGGGTTATCAGCCGGTGGGGCTTTACGCGCCGACCATTCGCCACGGAACACCCGGCGAATTTCGCGATTTTGTCGAAGCGTGCCACTTGGCGGGACTTGGCGTGATCCTGGACTGGGTGCCCGGACATTTCCCAACAGACTCGCACGGTCTTGGGAAGTTCAACGGCGAGGCGCTTTATGAGCACGCCGATCCGCGCGAAGGATTTCACCAGGATTGGAACACGTTGATTTTCAACTACGGTCGGCGAGAAGTTCAGAACTATCTCATCGCGAACGCGCTCTACTGGCTACGTGAGCACCATGTCGACGGCCTGCGCGTCGATGCTGTCGCATCCATGCTCTATCGTGACTATTCGCGCACTGAGGATCAGTGGGTGCCGAACATACATGGCGGGCGCGAGAATCTGGAAGCGATTGCGTTCCTGAAGCGCATGAACGAGGTGGTCTACGGTGATGACCCGTCGTTCATGACGGCTGCTGAAGAGTCGACGTCCTGGCCGGGCGTCTCGAAGCCGACCGATCAGGGCGGTCTCGGCTTTGGTTACAAGTGGAATATGGGATGGATGAACGACACGCTCGACTACATGTCGCGCGATCCGATCCACCGCCGTCACCATCATCATCAAATGACCTTCGGCCTGCTTTATGCATTCTCGGAGAATTTCATTCTGCCGCTCAGCCATGACGAAGTCGTACACGGCAAGGGTTCGCTCCTGACCAAGATGCCTGGCGAAGGTTTTGACAAGTTCGCCAATCTTCGCGCGTATTATGGGTTTATGTGGGGGCATCCTGGCAAGAAGTTGCTCTTTATGGGACAGGAATTCGCGCAGCCTCGCGAATGGAACCACGATGCCTCGCTCGACTGGGATTCGCTCGGCGACGATCTGCATGCAGGCGTCCAGCGGCTGATCCGCGACCTCAACCGCGTCTATCGCGAAACACCGTCGCTGCATGTAAGCGACGCCCGCGCGGAAGGGTTCGAATGGGTCGAGGCGAACGCGGAGGAAATCTCCGTGTACGCTTGGGTGCGCAAGACCGATGGCGCGCCGCCCGTACTGGTGGTCAGCAATTTCACACCGGTCGAACGGTCGTCGCACCGAATTGGCGTGCCCATGGCCGGTCGGTGGGCGGAGCGGCTCAACACCGATTCCGAGACCTACGGTGGCGGAGGACGCGGAAATCTCGGCGGCGTGGACAGTCGGCCTATTGGAAGCCACGGCCGAGAACATTCCATCGAAATCACGTTGCCGCCGCTATCAACGCTGTTCTTTGAACTGCAAACAAGCTGAAAAAACGACCAAAGAAACTCATTCGCGCCAAAGAAGCGTGCGATTTAGGGAGAAAGGCCAATGCCAAACGGTCGCAAGAATCACCACCTGTCTCGCGAAGCCATGGCGTTCGTGCTCGCCGGCGGACGAGGCAGCCGCCTAAAGGAGTTGACCGATAAGCGCGCCAAGCCAGCGGTCTATTTCGGCGGCAAGACACGCATTATCGACTTTGCGCTATCAAACGCGCTGAATTCCGGCATTCGCCGTATCGGAGTCGCCACCCAATACAAGGCGCACTCATTGATCCGGCATTTGCAAAATGGCTGGAACTTTTTGCGCGCAGAGCGAAATGAAGGCCTCGACATTCTGCCCGCGAGTCAGCGCGTTGATGAGGGCCAGTGGTATCTCGGAACCGCCGACGCGGTAACGCAGAACATCGACATCATTGAAAGTTATGCGCCGAAATACATCGTGATCCTGGCGGGCGACCATATCTATAAACAGGATTATGAACTGATGCTGGAGCAGCACGTCGACGCCGGCGCCGATGTGACGGTCGGGTGTCTTACCGTGCCGCGCGAAGAGGCGTCTGCATTCGGCGTCATGCACGTCGATTCAGATCAGCGGATCATCGACTTTGTCGAAAAGCCCGCGGACCCGCCCGCGATGCCGGATGATCCGACCAAGTCGCTGGCCTCTATGGGTATTTACGTCTTCGAGACAGGCTTTCTGATCGAACGTCTGAAGGAGGATTCCGCCGATCCCAATTCCAGTCACGACTTCGGCAAGGATATCATCCCGGCAATCGTAAGGAACGGTAAAGCCGTCGCGCACAAATTCAGTGACAGCTGTGTGACGTCGGACCGCGAGAAAGAGCCTTATTGGCGAGATGTCGGAACTGTGGACGCGTTCTGGCGCGCAAATATCGACCTAACCGACTTTGAACCCGAGCTCGACATCTATGACCGGGGCTGGCCGATCTGGACGTATGGCGAGATCACCCCTCCGGCGAAGTTCATCCATGACGAAGATGCGCGCCGCGGCGAAGCGATCAGTTCGATGGTCTCCGGCGGCTGCATAATCTCGGGCAGTCATGTCAATCAAAGCCTCCTTTTCACGGACGTGCGATGCAACTCCTACAGCGGTCTCAGCCGGGTGGTGGCGCTGCCTCGCGTAAGCATTGGCCGTCGAGCGCAACTGAGAGACGTTGTCATCGATCGTGGCGTAAGCATCCCCGAAGGTCTGGTCGTGGGCGAGGACGCCGAACTCGACGCGAAGCGTTTCAGGCGCACGGAGAACGGCGTCTGCCTGATCACGCAGTCCATGATAGACGCGCTTGGGTGACCGCGCCATGAAGGTTCTCTCCGTCGCCGCGGAATGTGCGCCCTTTATAAAGACAGGTGGTCTGGCGGATGTCGTGTCGGCGTTGCCGGGGGCTCTTGTGGGCCATGGCGTCGAGATGCGGGTGTTGTTGCCCGCCTATCCCCAATTGGCGGAATTGGCCAAGTTGGGCGAGACGGTGATGAGTTTTCCTACTTTACACGGCAAGTCGGCGAAATTGTTTGCTGCGAAGGCCGAGGGAATCGATCTGCTGCTTCTCGATGCGCCGCATCTCTACGATCGGCAAGGCAATCCGTACTTAGGCGACGATGGTAAGGATTGGCCTGACAATCACTTGCGCTTCGGCGCACTCTCGGAAGTCGCCGCGCGGATCGCCATAAATGGCGTAGGCGGCTGGCGTCCTGATCTGCTGCACGCGCATGACTGGCAGGCCGGATTGGCGCCGGCCTATCTGGAATTCGGACGCGGCAAGGCTCCGCCGAGCGTATTCACCATTCACAACATCGCGTTTCAAGGCGTCTTCCCGGCGCAAACCCGTAAGCTACTGAATTTGCCCGATTCCGGATATGCGGTGGATGGCTATGAATACTATGGCGGGCTCAGCTTTCTGAAAGCAGGGCTGGTCTATTCCGACAGGATTACGACCGTCAGTCCGACTTATGCGCGGGAACTAACTGATCCGGCGTTCGGCATGGGGTTGGAGGGCGTGATCGCCGCGCGTCGAGGCGACATGCGCGGAATTCTCAATGGCGTCGATCTCAAAATCTGGAATCCGGAAACCGACGGCGCTCTCGTGCAATCCTACTCGGCGGACAGCCCCAAAAAGAGAGCGCCAAACCGGGCGGCCGTCGCCGAGAGGTTCGGATTGGAGCTTCGGAAAGATACGCCGCTTTTCTGTGTAGTTAGCAGATTGACGCGACAGAAGGGGCTCGACCTCTTGCTGGAGAATTTGCACCGGCTGGTCGACCGCGGCGGGCGGCTCGCTCTTCTCGGGTCCGGCGACGCGGAACTTGAGGCCGGCTTCGCCGCGGCGGCGGATGAACATCCCGGCCGGGTCGGTGTGGTGATTGGCTATGACGAGGAATTGTCTCACCTGATGCAGGGCGGCTCAGACGTGATCTTGATCCCGTCCCGCTTTGAACCCTGCGGTCTGACTCAGCTTTATGGCTTGCGCTATGGGTGCCTGCCGCTGGTGGGCCGCACTGGAGGGCTCGCCGACACGGTGATCGACGCCAATGAAGCCGCGATCTCCGACGGCGTCGCCACCGGATTCCAGTTCTCACCCATCGCAGCGGGACCATTGGGCGACGCGATTGATCGCGCCTGCGACGCTTTTACAAACCGCGGACTCTGGAAGTCGATGGTGCGCCGAGCGATGCGCAGCGATGTCGGCTGGGACCGGTCGGCCGCCGCCTATCGCGTCCTCTATGATGAACTGCTCAAGCCGGCGAAGAAGGGAACGTCATGACAGTGAGAACCATTCAGACGACGCCATTTGACGGCCAAAAGCCGGGAACGTCCGGGTTGCGCGCGCGCACCAAAGTCTTCATGCAGCCTGGCTATCTGGAAAACTTCGTCCAGTCGATTTTTGACGCGGTCGGCGGGCTTGAAGGCAAGACCCTTACGATTGGCGGAGATGGGCGCTTCTTCAACAAGCGTGCGATTCAGACCATCATGAAAATGGCGGCGGCGAACGGCGCCGCTCGCGTCGTCGTCGGGCGGGACGGCATCCTCTCGACCCCCGCCGCATCGGCGGTCATCCGGCATTTGAAAACGGATGGCGGGATCATCCTGTCGGCAAGTCATAATCCCGGAGGCGAGAACGGCGATTTTGGCGTCAAATACAATATCCCGGCCGGAGGGCCGGCGCCTGAAAGCATTACGGGCGCAATCCATTCGCGCACGATGGAGATCGCCGCTTATCGCATCCTGGTGGCGGAGGATGTCGATCTCTCGGTCGATAGAGAGACGGCTCTTGGCGAGATGGTCGTCGAGGTGATCGATCCGGTCGCGATCTATTCCGACATGATGCGAAACCTATTCGATTTTGACAAGATAGAGGCGCTGTTCTCCTCTGGATTCCGGATGCGGTTCGACGCCATGCACGCCGTCACGGGGCCTTATGCGAAAGCGATCATCGAGGGTGATCTGGGCGCGCCGGAAGGCACAGTCGTCAATGCGATCCCCCTGCCGGATTTCGGAGGAGGGCATCCCGATCCGAATCCTGTCCACGCCAAGGATCTGATGGAAGAGATGTTTTCCTTTCAGGGTCCGGACTTTGGCGCTGCGTCGGACGGTGATGGAGATCGCAACATGGTCGTTGGGCGCGAATGCTACGTCACGCCGTCAGACAGTCTCGCGGTATTGACCGCGAATGCGCATCTCGCGCCTGGATACGCTGCTGGCATCGCCGGGGTCGCGCGTTCGATGCCGACAAGCAGAGCAGCCGACCGGGTTGCGGAGAAACTTGGCGTCGGCGCTTACGAGACGCCGACTGGCTGGAAGTTCTTCGGCACGTTGCTGGACGCCGGGAAGGCGACTCTCTGCGGTGAGGAAAGCGCGGGAACAGGTTCCAATCACGTCCGCGAAAAAGACGGGCTATGGGCGGTTCTGCTGTGGTTGAACATTCTGGCGGAGAAGCGCCAGTCAGTCGTAGAGATCCTGGCGGAACACTGGGCGGCTTATGGCCGCGATTACTACTCCCGCCATGATTACGAGGGGGTCGATAAGGCCGCCGCCGAAGGCTTGATGGATGCGCTGCGCGGTAGACTGGCGGAGTTGCCAGGGCGGACTGTAGAGGGTCTGACCATAACCTCAGCGGACGATTTCGACTACACGGATCCGGTGGACGGCTCCCGCGCGGAACGGCAGGGTGTTCGGATCACCTTCGGAGACGATGCGCGGCTGGTCCTGCGCCTGTCCGGAACCGGTACCGTCGGCGCCACGTTGCGCGTCTATATGGAGCGGTTCGAACCTGATCCGGCGCGTCAGAGCGAAGACACCCAAATGGCCCTCGCCCCTGTCATTCGAGCTGCAGATGCGCTGGCGGGCATCTCAGAGCGGTTGAGGCGCGACCGACCTGACGTAATGACTTGAATACAGTGTTCTCCCTGAGCAACTGTCGCGCCCAGTAAACAGGGCGCGTTTTTTTTGAGCGGGGATCAAAGCAGAGATTCGACGCCCCAGATTTCGCGAGCGTAGCCGCGGATCGTTCTGTCGGAGGAGAACCAGCCGGACTGCGCGGTGTTCATTGCCGCCATGCGACTCCAAGCATCCGCATCCCGGAAATCGATGTCGATTTGGCGCTGCGTCGCGAAATAGGCGTCAAAATCCGCTGCGACCAAGAAGTAGTCGCTGCCTGTGATCAAGTCGACCAGCGGTCCGTAACGGTGTGGTTCTTCGGGCGAGAAATGCCCAGACGCCAACTGCTCTACTACTTTGCGCAGCGCTGGGCTCTCCTCGACGCGCGCCCGCGGATCATAGCCGTTGCGGATGGCGGACGCTTCCGGTGCGGTAAGGCCAAAGATGTAGATGTTATCGTCGCCGACCCGCTCGCGGATCTCGACATTGGCGCCGTCCATCGTTCCAACCGTCACTGCGCCGTTGAGCGCGAACTTCATATTGCCGGTGCCCGAAGCCTCCATGCCTGCGGTGGAAATTTGCTCGGAAAGGTCTGCTGCAGGAATCAGCAACTCCGCCATGGTTACATTGTAGTTCTCGGGATAGACCACCTTCAGGCGGTCGCCGATAACGGGATCGTTATTTATGTCGCGCGCCACGTCGTTGATCAGGTGGATGATCCGCTTTGCGGTGATGTAACCCGGCGCCGCCTTACCGCCGAAGAATTTCACCCGCGGCGTCCAATCGGCGTCCGGCTCGTGTCGAATCGCGTTGGCGAGCGCCGCCGTCTCCAGAATGTTCATGTACTGACGCTTGTACTCGTGAATGCGCTTAATCTGGATGTCAAACATCGCGTTGGTTGACAGCTCGATCCCCTGCGTCTCCGCCACCCATTCGGCCAACCGCTGCTTGTTCGCGCGCTTTACGTCACGGAAGCGACTACGGAATGCGGGATCTTGGACCTGCGGCTCAATATCTTTGAGCAGATCGAGATTGGTGACCCAATCTTGGCCGATTGTGTCGTTCAACAGCGTGCGCAAGCCTGGATTACAGTTGTGAAGCCATCGCCGCGGCGTGACACCGTTGGTCTGATTGACGATCCGGTCAGGATGCAGTTCGTGAAGATCGGCGAAGACGGTCTGCTTCATCAAGTCAGTGTGAAGCGCCGAGACGCCATTGACCTTGCGCGCTGAGATGAAGGCGAGATCGCCCATTCGCACGTCTCCGCAAGGATCGACAATCTTGACGCTTTCGGGGCGCTCCCGTCCGGCTTCACGCGCCCGACGGGCGTGCAGATCATCTAATTGCTCGATGATCTGCATGTGACGTGGCAACACGGACCACATCAAATGCGTCGACCAGCGCTCCAACGCTTCCGGCATCAGAGTGTGGTTTGTGTAGTGCAGACAGCCCTGAGCGATATCAAAGGCTTCCTCAAATTCTATCCCATGCTGATCGACCAAGAGCCGCACCAGTTCTGGCGCCGCGATCGCCGGATGCGTGTCGTTCATCTGGATCGCGACCTTGGTCGGCAAAGCCCGCACGTCGCCATTGCTGGCAAGGAATCTGCGCAGAAGATCCTGCAGTGAGGCGGAGGTGAAGAAGTACTCCTGTTTGAGGCGCAGTTCCCTGCCGATTGGCGTGCTGTCATCGGGATAGAGCACGCGCGAGATCGTCTCAGCGAAAACTTCGGGGGCTGCGGCCGCCATATAGTCACCGCGATTGAAGGGCTCCAAATCGAAAGCGCGTTTGGATTTGGCCGTCCAGAGCCTGAGCGTGTTGGTCCATTGACCGCGCCAGCCCGGAATCGGAGTATCGTAGGCGCGCGCAGAGACGATCTGCTCCGGCCGCCATCCGGTTCCGTCCGGCGCGGCCTCGCCGCCAAATCCGATGTCATACGAGCATTCGGGGCGCTCGAACTCCCACGGATGCGCCTGTGACAGCCATTCTTCAGCGGCCTCCATCTGAGCGCCATCCGCGAAACGTTGCCGGAACAGGCCATGGGCATACCGAATTCCGTATCCGTAGGCTGGAATTCCGAGGCATGACAGCGAATCCAGAAAACAGGCCGCAAGCCGCCCCAACCCGCCATTGCCCAGCGCGGCGTCCGGTTCATCCAGCAAGACCGTGCGATAGTCGACGCCCCGTTTGGAAAGCGCCTCGACGGCCTCCTCCTCCAACCCGAGATTGACGATCGCGTCTTCCAGCAGGCGACCGAGAAGGAACTCCATCGACAGATAGTAGACGCGCTTTCGATCCGCTTCATAGGTCCGGCGGGTCGCTTCGAACCATGGCGCCACAAGCCGGTCGCGGACGGCGCGAGACAAGGCCATGCGCCAGTCGCCGTCATGCGCCGCCTGAGGCGTCTTGCCCACCGAATGCAACAGGTGCCATTCAATGGCCGATGACAAATCGCCCTTGGGAGTGAAGGCGTTCATTTCTGTTCTCCAAGCCTCGCGTCGCAGCCGGGCGCGGCCGCGCCAAGCGTGTCCGCAATCTATTCGATGACCGCAGCGCTGCAAGCCGTCCAACAAGATAGGATTGGCCGATTCTTTCAGCGCCCTTCATCGCGCATGGCCGCGCCAACATTTTCTATCGCCGCCGATACAGGCGCCTCTTCGGTCGTTACTCCGGCGCGCCGACGCCAGTTCGGATGGCCATCGACCACGCCGGGAATGTTCTGCTGTTCGATTTCGCCGGTTATGTCGTCCAGTTGCACCGACACAAGTTCCGCCTCTGAACGCGCGAGGTCGCGGTGCACATGCCCGATCCAGTCTTTCGGCGTCTCTCCCATATCGGCGCGGAGCGCCCTGCGTTCTCCTTTGATCCAGTCGCGGCCGGCATCGTCCAAATTCCCAAGCTGGACATGCCAGTCGAGGTCACGTCCCTCGAAGAACCCGGCGATGGTGGGCGTGTCGTGATTTCCGAAACTCGCCATGCTTTTCGCGCGCATCTCATGTGGCCGCGGCAATCGCCCATCCGCGCCGCGCGCAAATTGAAGCACGTCGACGCCATATAGGCCCGCTTCGGCCAGTCGTTCTCTGAACCCATCTGGCACCAGACCGAGATCCTCGCCGATGATCAGGGTGCCCGCGCGAGTCGCCTCGATCGCGATGACGGCCAGCAGCGAGTCGATCGGATAGCGAACATAAGCGCCCGGCGATCCGTCATCAGGAACCCAGAAACTGCGACCGAGGCCGAGCGCATGGTCGATCCGGATCGCGCCGGCATGGCGCATTACGCACCGCAAGAGACGCGCGAAATTCTGATATCCCTGCGCCGCCATCCCGCGCGTCGAAAGCGGCGCCAGCCCCCAGCTTTGCACGGCGTCGCCGAACTGATCGGGCGGCGCCCCCAGCGTCGCGCCGAATGCGTGGCCCGAGCGGTCGGTCCAAGTCTCGGCGCCGCCGGGAATGGCGCCGACGGCGAGATCCAGGTAGAGGCCCAGCGCCATTCCGGACCCTCTGGCCGCCCCTTGCGCCTCGGCGAGCTGTTCGTTCGCCACCCATTGCAGCCAGATGTGAAACTCGATCGCGTCAGTTGCGCCTTCGGCGAATATCTGAACGGCGGCGGCGTTCACATCCCGATACTCTTGCGGCCACCGCGTCCAGTCGGGTCCATGGCGTAGGCTGAGCGCTTCAAATGTTGCGAAATCGCGCAGCGCCGTTCCGCCCTCAGCGGCGAATGCTTTAAATCGCGCTCTAATCGAGGGGTCCGCGCTGAGCGCGGAGAACGCCGCGAACGCGTTGGCGAGCGCTGGGTTTCGCACCAGGGCCGCAGCGTCATAGTCGACCAGCGGTTCGGCGATGTCGGCGACGTCGACGCTTGTCGGGTTCGAAGACCCCGTTCCGCTAAACGGCTCCAACCCATCGAGCGCAATGTGCCACGGATTCAAATAGCCCCGATGCGTCGGAGAATACGGGCTGATCATCGCGCTTTGGGTTGCAGCGCCAATGGCATGGACGGGATTGATCCCCAGGAACGCGGCGCCGTTCCGACCCAACGCCGAGGCCATCTCGGCGAGGTCGCGATAATCGCCCAGACCTGCGTTTCGGGACGATCGAAAACCGTAGAGCGCGGCGGTGACGCCCCACACTTTGGCGGAGCCTGAAAGCTCCAAAAGCGACGGCGCCGAAGGCGGCGCCGCCAGCAGCCATACTGTCTGCTCGGCATTATTAGTTTGCGCGATCAGGCGGTGGACCCCCATCGGCAATGGCGGCAGGTCAGCGACATCGCCCGATCCCGAGGCGCGCGGGTGCGCGTCGCCGTCGACGATCAGCCCCCAATCCGCACGATGTTGAAACTTGATCCGGGTGGGTTCGTTCGCACGCAGAATAATCTGCGCCGGAATGATCCGAGCAGCGTCTTGCTCCTCCAGCGCCGCCAGTCTTTCGCTCGCCTCTCGCTCATTGGCGATGTCGCAGCCGAGCGCGGCGCATAGCGCCCGATTCGTGGCGGTTGTCGTCCAGCGCTCCTCGCCCAAATAGTCGCTGTAGACGGGCAGAACGCCCAGTCGCTGAGCGAGACGTGAGATGGCGCAAGCATCGGTCATACGGGTTGCTCGCTTTCATGCAGCGCATAAGCGACGACGGATTGGCCGTCGACATGCTGCGGCCAGTTGGGATCGCATTTCACCTCAGAGGCGTCCGGCGCCGCGGTGTCGACCGCCCTGACCCAAACCCGATGTTCAGGCGCCGCTGGAAGCACGATCTTCTCCGGCCGCACTCCGCCATTCACGGCGATGAACACGGCTTCGTCTGTCTGAGCGAAGGCGGGCGCTTCGGCTGAACTGCGCAACACAAGGCAAAAACCGTCGAGCCCCGGATCGCGCCAATTCACGGCGCCGCCGTCGAACGTTCGCCATGCAACATCCACTTCGCCATCCATCTCCCGCGCGCGCCCATGCAGAAAGCGCGATTGCCGAAGGACGGGATGCGCGCGCCGAAACGCGATCAGCCGACGCGTAAAAGCCAGAAGCTTCTCGTCGCCGCTGGACCAGTCAATCCAGCTGGTCTCATTGTCCTGGCAATAGGCGTTGTTGTTTCCACCCTGCGAGTTCCCGATCTCGTCGCCTGCCAGCAACATCGGCGTGCCTTGCGAAAGAAACAGCGTCGCCAAAATATTCATGCGGCGGCGGCGGCGGCGCGAAAGAACAGAAGGATCGTCTGTTGGACCCTCGACGCCGCAATTGTCGCTGTAATTTGCGTGATGACCGTCAGCGTTGTCTTCGCCATTGGCTTGATTGCGCCGGTCCTCAAAGCTGGTGACGTCCGCCAGCGTGAATCCATCATGCGACGAGATCATGTTGACCGAACAGTGCGCGCCTCGTCCCGGGCGGTCGAAATCTGACGCTGAGCCGAGCAGGCGACCGGCGAGATCCTGCGCCGAATGTGCGCTTCCGCGCCAGAAGCGACGGGTCGAGTCGCGAAAACCATCATTCCATTCAGCGAACTCGGGGGGGAACTCGCCCAACCGGTATCCGCCTGGTCCAACATCCCAAGGCTCCGCGATCAGCTTGACGCGAGACAGCACCGGGTCCTGCCTCAGGGCGTCAAAGAACCCGCAACTCTCGTCATAGCCATGTTCTTCACGACCAAGCGTGGTGGCGAGATCGAAGCGAAAACCGTCAATGCCGAACGCCGTCACCCAATAGCGCAGGCTGTCCAACACCATGCGCAGAACGAAGGGATGGGCGATGTTCATCGTGTTCCCACAACCGGTGTCATTCACGTAGTAGCATGGATGCCCGGCCTGCAATCGGTAATAAGAGGCGTTGTCGAGCCCGCGGAACGACAATGTGGGTCCTAGCTCGTCGCCCTCGGCGGTGTGGTTGTAGACGACATCCAGAATGACCTCGAGCCCGGCATGGTGGAGCTTTTTCACCATCTCGCGGAAACCCGCCTCTCCGGCGGACCCTGCATAGCGCGGCTCCAGTGCGAAGAAACTGATAGAATTGTAACCCCAATAATTCGTCAGCCCCTTTCTCAGTAGAAAGGGCTCATCTCGAAATGCCTGTATCGGCAACAGCTCGACGGCCGTGACGCCCAGTTCCAGAAGATGCTCCAGAACCGGTTCTGACATCAGCGCCTCATATGTGCCGCGTATGTCGTCTGAGACGCCGGGAAACTGTTTGGTTAGACCCTTCACGTGGGCTTCATAGATTATGGTCTCGCTCAAATCCCTGTTCGGCCCGTCACTTCCATCGATATCTTTGATTGGAGGCGTCACCACGCATTTCGGCATGTATCGGGCGCTGTCGGTCGAGCTGAACGACATGTCCGAGTTTTGTGCGGCTGGATCATACCCCAACAAAGCATCTCCATGCCTCCAGGTTCCGAAAAGCTGGCGAGCGTATGGATCGATCAGCAACTTGTTGGGATTGAAGCGGTGTCCGCGCTCTGGCGCGTATGGACCATGCGCCCGAAACCCATACAGCGCGCCCGGTTTCAAGCCAGGCGCATACCCGTGCCAGACGGGTCCAGTGCGCTCCGGCAGCGTCAATCGCGCAGTTTCGACCTTTCCGTCATCCGAGAATAGGCACAGCTCTATCCTGCTGGCGTTTTCTGAAAAGACCGCGAAGTTTACACCTTCTCCGTCCCATGACGCGCCCATTGGATTGGGTGCGCCAGATCGAAGGAATTCTTCAGTCTGTGTTAAGGACATGCGATGGACTTGCGATCGAACGAAACAGACGGCGCAGGTAAAGTCGAGCACCACTCCTTAGCGTAGGCCTGCCCTTTGCTCCAACTGCCTAGTTGGGTAGCGACTTATAAGAATCGCCTTTGGCTGTTGAATTTTCGTGGAGCTTTGAGACGCGCTGCACACCGGCAAGTCATTGGTGCTTGGCTTATAACGAATAGCCACCGGCCAAATGAAGCGTAGTGAACGACTGCTATGAGGACAATGCAGCCGGTCGCTGCCCTTCATTCGAATGGCCGCTCTGCGGGACGGGGCCGACATCTGAGTCTTTTGGTCAGATGACTGGAGATGACCCAGAACGGACATGATCTCGTTAGCCCAAAAGTACGATTGGTCATCTAAGAGTCGCATTACTCCTCTTCGGCTACACCACTTGGTGCCGAGCTTCTGACTAAGCGCGAAGTCGCTCATTGTGAGTCCAACAATTTGCACCTCTTCGCAGCTGCTATTGCGACAGGTAGCGACAGTCTGAGCGCGGTTCCTTCATTGCCAGAACAAGAACGACACCACGATAATGGCGGGCGGCAGAAAGCAACGACTTAGCACCGTCGACAGCGTAAACGAAGAAATTCCACTAAGTAAAGTGGTCCACTTTAATTGCTAGGGAAGTAACGCGCTCGAAATTGAGAGAAGAATTCGCCTGTCGTCGGTGTTTTTTTGAGCGAAAGTCCACGCATTTTTCTGTTTTTGAGTCAAATCGTGCGCGGAATGTTCTGCGGTCACAAGAATTAGAAAGGGGCCAGAGAACTGGCCCCAAACACGAGAGGAGAAGTAATGCCGTACAAATCCGAAACCGGACGTGTAATTCGCTCGCTCTGCTTCGGCCTGGCGGGTGTGCTTGCAATAGGGTTCGCCTCGTCGGCTGAAGCGGCCGATCTGCGCCTTAAGCTCGCGGGCACTCTGCCAGTCGAGCACCAGGGCTCTAAGATGTTGGAAGCGATCGCTAGCGAAATCGAAACGGCGGATGTCGGTCTCAAGATCAAGGTATTCCCCGCCAACCAGTTGGGATCCGGCGAGGAACTGCTTGAAGACTCGATCCGCGGCAATGTCGATTTCGTCATGGGCTTCATCTACGCCCATAAGGATCCAATCTTCGAGATCAATTCCATCCCCTACTTGGTAAGCTCCTGGGACGATATGGAAGCCACGGTCCGCAACAAGGACTCGGCGTTCAACCAGATCATCGCAGAACGCTTGGACAATCTGGGTCTGAAGTTCATTACCAACAATCCCGAAGGCTTCTCGAACCTGGTGTCCGAAAAGAAGCCCGAAGACTGGGCAGGTCTGGGCGCCAAGGGCATGAACTCGCGCGTTTGGTCGTCGAACGCTGTGAAAGACACGATGGAAGCCATTGGATATAACACCACCACCATGGCCTACGCAGAAATCTTTGCGGCGGTTCAGTCCGGTGTCGTTGATGGCGCGATCTGCTGCACCAAACAATCGGCCGACAAGATCTTTGCGACGTCGGGTGTTGGCAAATACTTCGTCGACTATAACGCCTTCATGGAGCTTTCGACATTCTACGGTTCGAAGAAAACCTGGGACAAAATGAACGATGAGCAGAGAGCGGTTGTTCAGGCTGCGTTCGACAAGCACGCGGATGAGTTCTTCGCCTGGAACAAAGCGAACGAGGACAAGTATAAAGCCGAACTGGAATCCAAAGGCTATGAAATTCTGACGCCCACGGCAGAAGAAGCGAAAGTGTTGAAAGCAGCGGTTATCGAGGCTGTTTGGCCGTCAATTGCAGAAGTAGTTGGCCAGGACGTGATAGACCGACTTCAGGCCGATCTGGAGGACGGCTCCTGAGCCGCACAGGGTGGGCCATATGGCCCATCCGACACCTGCGTCACGCTAAAATGTCATTCGCGAAAGGCCGATTATGAGCGATCATGCTGAACCTCCTGCCGGGCCTGGCTCAAGTCTGCTTCGCGCGATCCTGAAGGCGATGCATTTTTTCGTGATTTTGGGCGGCTGCATTATGGCCCTCACTTTTTTCTTTGTGGTGATCCTCAGATACGGCTTCAATGCGGATCTGTTCGCCTACGAAGAGTGGCTGATGGTGATCGCATTCTGGATGATTTTCGTCGCTAGCGCCGTCGCCACCTACAATAACGTTCATATCAACGCCGATATCCTCGGGATCATGCTGTCGAAGCCCAAGACCATCTGGATACGGGCGCTCCTCGTGACTTCGATCGAGCTCATCGTGCTGTTCTATCTCACGTATTTGGGCTTCCTCATGATCCAGCAAGAGGTTGTCGAATATCCGAACTGGCAGACCTCGATTGCGCTGAAGATCCCGTTCTTTGTCCCGAGATTGGGAATTTTCGTCGGATTTCTGTTTATGACGATCTTCACTGTGCTCCACCTGATTGTCCTCGTAAGCGGAGGCCCCAAGAGCCCTGCCGACGATGAGCAAACCTGTCCTTCCCCCCTAAAACTGTGCCACTACATTGACCGAGAATTGGGGATGAGAGATGGCTCGGAAGCGGTATTCGGACGAGGATATATTGAAGCTTCTTCGGGAGATTGAGCTGAAGCTCGCCGAAGGAGACGACGTGCAATCGGCATGTCGTAGCGTTGGGATCAGCGACGCGACCTACTACAACTGGCGCAGGCGGTTTGGTGGGATGGGGCGGTCGCAGCTTTCGGAGCTCCGCTCGCTGGAGAAAGAGAACGCCAGACTGAAGAAGATCGTGGCCGAGCTCGAGCTGGACAAGCTCATTCTCAAGGAAAGCCTGAGCTATCTAAAGCCCAGGGCCTGACGACGAGCCAGCTTCGTCAGGCCGTCATCCATACGCGCCAGAAGCTCGCGACGTCGGAGCGGCGGACCTGCCGGGTGATCGGCGTCGCCCGCAGCAGCTTGCAATACAAGGCCGTCGCGAGGGATGACAACGCGCTGCGCCTCGCCCTCATTCGGCTGGCGAAGCAATATGGCCGCTACGGTTATCGCAAGATCGCGGAGCTGTTGCGCGTCGAGGGCTGGCGCGTGAACCACAAGAAAGTCGAGCGGCTCTGGCGGGAAGAAGGGCTGCAGTTGCCGCATCGGCACAAGAAACGCCGGCGTCTCTATCACAAGGACGCCTCGATCATCCGGCTCAGGCCGACCCATCCGAACCATGTCTGGAGCGTCGATTTCGTCCACGACAAGCTCAGCAACGGCCGGAGCTACAAGATGCTGACGGTCCTGGATGAACACACGCGCCAGGCGCTGGCCGTAGAGGTCCGGGCCAGGATGGGCTCAGCCGATGTGCTGGAGGTTCTCTACGAGCTATTCCTGCGCCACGGCAAACCGGAATACGTCCGCAGCGACAACGGGCCGGAATTCGCCGCTGCGACCACCCAGGAGTGGCTGAAACGCGTCGGCGTGAAGCCGATACGGATCTATCCCGGCTCACCGTGGGAGAACGGCTACAATGAACGCTTCAACGGAACTCTGCGCCGGGAGGTGCTGAACACGGAATGGTTCGCCACCGCCAAAGAGGCCCAAATCGTCATCGGTTACTGGCTCAAGGAATACAACCACACCCGCCCGCACCAGGCGCTGAACATGAGGCCGCCGATCCCCGAAACTCTAATAAGAAATGGCCCAGAACTAGGGGGCTAGACACGCGGTGGTCGCAGAGTAATCCTCTGCGAAAACATCCAGCTTCGGAAGCACGTCCGCGCCATATTCCGCCGCCATTTTTTCCACCACAGAGCGCTCGCCAAGAACGGCGAAACGGCATGGACACTCAATCTCTGTGGTAAGAACCGGCGCGAAAAAGCGATCGCCTTTTTGATGCGTGCCAATGATATAGACATTGTGCTTGAGCATCGCGCTCAGGATGGCCTGCCCTTGCAAGCCGCAATTCTCTGGAACCGCGACTTCAAAAATATCGCTGTCAACGCCATAGAGGTTCCTCACGTAGTCCCGGATCGCTACGCCGGAGGCGCCATCGGTATCCGACTTTCGCGATGGAAGAACCCAACGCCCGAAAACGACGAAGTAGACGATGCCCATCATGACAAGGCAGACGCCGACCGGCGTAACGGCGAAAAGACCAAAAGTCTCCATCTGAGACCCAGGCGGCAGTTCGCTGTTGGCTGTAATGATCAGGTCGTTCAAGAGGATCAGTGGAGACGACCCGACCATGGTCATCGTACCGCCGAGAATCGCGCAAAATCCCATCGGCATCAACAGTCGGCTAAGCGGCAGTTCAGTGCGAACCGAGATCCGACTGATCACGGGCAGGAACAAAGCGGCCGCGCCTACATTCTGCATAAAGCTGGAGATAATCCCGACCGATCCCGAAATGATGGGAATTATTCGTTGCTCGGTCGAGCCGCCGTATTTGAGTATTATTCCGGCGACTTTGCTCATCAGCCCGGTTTTGTCGAGGCCCGCGCCGATGATCATTACCGCAATGATAGATATCACGGCGTTCGACGAAAAGCCGTCAAATAAATGGCTCGGATCCGCCAGGCCGCCCAGTCCAGGCATCTGCGACAGTACTCCCAGCGAAACCATGATTAGGATGGCCGAGAAATCAATTCGGAATATTTCTGTTACGAACATTAGAACAGTGACGCCAAGAATTACGAGCACCGCAATCATTTCCGCGGTCAGCGAAATATTCTCCATAGATTGTCCCTTCAGCGCCCGCCGCCGTTTTTTTGATCGCAAAATACAGGGCTAGAACGACGCGCGTCGCACCCATGCGAAGGACCTAGATTGGGAGCGCCCGCTATTCCTGATTGTCAGTATGGAGAGGCTTAGTCGACTTCGCGGACCGGACCCCGGCGCGGATGATTGCGAAGACGGTGATCCCCGTCAAAGCCCAGAAGAACCATGTGATCGGACCCCGGAACAGGATCTCTGGCGAGCTTCCCGACATCAACATGGCCTGACGGAAATTATCCTCCAGCAGCGGGCCGAGGATGAAAGCGATAAGGAACGGCGCCGCCGGAAGCCCGTAACGCAGCATGGCAAATCCAAGCCAACCGACGGCGAACATCACTCCGACATCGAACATATTGTTGTTCACCGCGAAACAGCCGTAGACGCAGAGAACAAGCACTAGCGGAAAAAGGATGCCGCGCGGGATGTCAGCGACATACTTGAAAATCCGAATGGCTGCTCCGCCTATGAAAAACAACGCTACAGAGCTCACGATCAATCCAACGAAGAGCCCGTAGATGATGTCGACATTCATCACGAACATCATCGGTCCAGGCTGCAGGCCATGGATCATGAATGCGCCGATGATAATCGCAGTGATAACGTCGCCCGGGATGCCGAGCGCCAGCAGCGGGATCAGAGTTGCGCCGGCGACGCCGTTATTTCCGGCTTCGGACGCGGCGACCCCCTCGATCTCGCCCTTTCCAAAGTTCTCTTTGTTCGGGGACGTGCGACGCGCCTCGCTATAGGAAAGGAATGCCGAGGGAGCAGCCCCGATTCCCGGGATTGACCCCAAAAACGCTCCAATCGCGCTTCCGCGGATGATCGACTTAAAACACCGCTTGTATTCTGCGAAAGTAACCTTGTTTTTTCCCAGAGTACGAACGTTCCCATCCATGCCATGGGGGTCCCAGACCATTGTCAAAATCTCGGGGATTGCGAAGAGACCGATTAGAACTGCGATGAAGTTCAACCCGCCCATCAGGTTCGGGTCGTTGAAGTTAAAGCGGTTGGTGCCATAGACCAGGTCCAGGCCGACAGTGGCCAGCAACAACCCGAGCACCGCCGCTATCAGGCCTTTGAGAAGGCTATCGCCCGAGACGCCCGCGATGATCGTTAGCGAGAACAGGATCAGCGTGAAAAATTCTGGGGGCCCAAAGCTGAGAGCGAATGATGCGAGCCAGCCGGCGAAAAGAATCAGCGTGAGATTTGAAAACAAATCCGCGGTGCAGGAGGCATAGAGCGCCATGGTCAAAGCGCGCCCGGCCTCGCCCCGTTCGGCCATCGGATAGCCATCAAGGATGGTCGCGCTGGAGGCTGGAGTGCCTGGCGTCTTGATTAGAATAGCCGGAATCGAGCCGCCGAATATGCCGCCCTTGTAGACGCCTAGGAGGAGGAGGATGCCGGTGATCGGCTCCATGGCGAAGGTAAACGGGAGCGTAAGAGCCACTGCCATCGTCGCTGAAAGCCCTGGGATCGCGCCAGCCACCGTGCCGACTGCGACGCCAATGACGAGCGCGAGAAGGGCTTCGAGATTCGCGACGACGGCGAGGCCGGCGCTGATATTGTCAAGAAAGCTCATGGCAGCCTCACAAAATCGCCCTGAGGCACCGCTACTCCCGCCACGTGCGCGAAGAAGGCGTAGAGAACCAGCGGCGCCAACACACCTGCGATACCGGCGGCGACGCGATGATGCGTCTTGATCAGAAATGCGTAGAGTACGAAAGCGATCATAGACGTCCAGACCAGACCGAGCACCGGAGCAATTGTTACGTAGCCGAACATCAAGATCGCCATTAGGCCAAGACGCAGCTTTGCGCCATCAATGCCGTTCAGGAAGCCTTCGTGATCTTCGTTGTTCAGGTTGCGCGACGCGAGGACCATGCCTACGCCGCCAAGCGCCAGAACGCCCGCGAGCACGAGCGGCCAGAACTTTGGCGATAACACAATTTCACTGATGTCGTCCGGCGCAGAAACGCCTTGCGGAATTCCAAAGAGAAACAGGAATGCGGAAAATACAATCGCCGCAAATCCAATATGTAAATGCGTCGTTCTGGACAACTTGTGGCCCCGCTTGTTGTCGTTTTTGCGCCAGACCGCGGCTATCCCCAAGCCGCGGCCGCACTCACTTTTATCCGGCCGGTCTAGCCTTCGATGCGCATGCCAAGTTCGTCGACCAACGCCCGGAACACCTCAAACTGACCTTGGATGAACTCCTGACTCTCAGTCGGGCTCATCAACCTGATCACAGAGCCGCGCGCCGACATCTTCTCGTTGAAGGTTGGATCTTTGGTAGCCTCCGCCATGTAGGCACCCCACTTGTCCGAGATGTCGTCCGGAAGGTCGTCGGGCCCCGCGATGCCGGTCCACCCAACCAGTTGCTGAAGCGCGGGCTTGCCAAGTTCGGTGGAAGTCGGTGCGTCGAACCCTGAGACCGGCTCAGCTGTCGTCACCAAAATCGGCCGCAGCTGCTTGTTGGTCACGAAGCTCGCCAAGGCGGACGAGTTGGTGCAGATGAATGTCGCCGTTCCCGCCAGGACAGCGGTTGCCGCCGCGCCGCCGCCTTTCAGCGGAATGTGCGTCGCTTGCTTGAGGGGGTTTTCAACGCCGAATTCCTTTAGGACCATCGCTCCAGCCAGATGCAGCAGCGATCCGACGCCCGAGGAACTGTAGGTAACGCGATCGCCGGAATTCACCTTGGCGATCAGATCATCAATCGACGCGATGTCTGAATCCGCCTTTACCGCGCAAGCGACCGGATTGATTTCGTAGACTCCGACAAAGCGGAAATCGTCAAGTGAGTAGGGCAGCGTCGCCTTCATCGCCGGGCTCACCGTGTGCGAGCCGACGCGCGCGAACAGCAGCGTGTATCCATCGGGTTTGGCGTTCTGCACCGCGACGGAGCCGGTAGCGCCGCCGGCGCCGGTCTTGTTCACCATGACCAGAGGCTTGCCGACAGCATTGCCCAAAGGTTCCGCCAATGTACGGGCGGAGATATCGGTCGCGCCCCCAGGTCCATATGGAATGACCATGTTGACAGGACGGTCGGGGTAATCTCCGGCCAATGCTTCAGAGTTACCAACTAAGGCGGCGATTAGCGCTGTGGCAGCTATCGTGGCCAGCTTCATTCGAAATTCCCCCACTGGAGTATTAGTAAAAGTCTACATCTCTAAGCAAGAATCGAGTTCTTGCTCGCCGGTGATCGATTGACATTACTTACTAGTAAGTTTAAATTAATGGAAGTGACGATTTTTTACATAAACTGTAAATAAAGTTTACATAGATAAATGTCGATACGAAACCTGAAAACCCTGATTGCCGTGGCGGAACATCGCAGCTTTACCGCTGCGGCCGCCGCCGTTCACGTGACCCATGCAGCAGTCAGTCATCAGATGAAGGCGCTTGAGGAGGACTGGGGCGTCGAGTTGTTTGATCGCTCCACCCGTACGCCTACGCTAACCCCGATCGGGCGCGCGCTGGTCGCCAGGGCGAGAGACGTGGTCAACTCCTACGAAGGGATGATCGAGTCAGTGGCGAATGAAGGCGGATTCAAGGGTGAGGTGTCTATCGGCGCCGTACAGACAACAATCTCCGGAATGATCCCGCGGGTGCTCCGGTTGTTGAAAGACGAACATCCTGATCTGCATATCCGCGTAGTGCCCGGGCTCACCATTGAGCTTATCGCGCAAGTGGAGCGCGGCGCGCTCGACGCCGCAGTCATAACCCGCCCGCCGGTCATTCCACGCAAGCACAGCTGGCGTGAAATCTCTGTCGAACAAATGGAGCTCTTGGCGTCTTCGGATGCGGAGGGGAACGACGCGATCGAACTCCTGAAATCGAGTCCGTATATCCGATTTACGCGAAAGGCCGTCGTGGGTGAGATGATAGAGACTTGGCTTCAAAATCAGGATTTTGAAGTTAACGATAGTATGGAGCTTGAGACGCTCGATGCGATTGCAAGTTTAGTGCACGAAAATTTGGGAGTTTCCATTGTTCCCAGGCTAAGCGTTGCGCCAATTACGCTTTATACCTTGAAGCGCTTACCTATAGATCCACCTCCGCCGTATCGAACTCTCGGCCTTATATCGCGGGACGACAACATCAAACCCAGAGTGCTGGACGCCGTCTATGAAAAAGCGCGTCTCGTCGTCGAGACCAACGCCGCCGAGTCCCGTCGGCTTCAAAAGGAATGAGCTGGCGGTGACATCTGAATTTGTGCTGATCCTGATCGCCGGGGCGTTCTCAGGCGGGTTTATTAACGGCATGGCCGGTTTCGGCACGTCGCTGTTCGCGCTCGGATGGTGGTTGCAGATCATGCCGCCCGCGCAGGCCGTCGCCATGGCGCTCGTAATGTCGGTCGCGAGTGGACTCCAAGGCGTCGTCCTGGTGCGTCACGCGATCGAGTGGCGGCGACTGGGCGTGTTTCTGCTGCCTGCGATCGTCGGCATTCCGATCGGCCTTCAGATCCTGGACAAGGTCGACGCCACCCTGCTGAAGATGGTGATCGCCGGATTTATGCTTCTTTACGGCGGTTTTTTTATCTGGCGGCGCGACCTGCCCAACCTAACAAAGCCCACCCCGGTTCTCGATGGCGCGATTGGGTTCGTCAGCGGCATACTCGGCGCGGTCGCAGGCCTGTCCGGGGCGTTGCCGACGATGTGGCTTTCGATGCGCGACTGGGCGAAGGAGAAAAGCCGCGCCGTCCTTCAGCCGTTCAACGTGGTCGTACTGGGGCTGGCCGCGGCGATGCTGGCGATCGACGGCGTCTATGATCGGCAAACGCTAATCACCATGGCCATCGCACTGCCCGCAACGATGATCGCCGCTCAAATCGGAATACGAGCATTTAAGGTTTTTACCGACGCGCAGTTCCGCAGGCTGCTGATCATCATGATGTTCTTGTCCGGCGTCCTTATCGTGGCGAAGGAAGTTCTGTGAGCGTTCAGATCGATCGGATCGATTGCACGGTCTATCGAATTCCGGTCCGGATCCCGGTCGCCACCTCGTTCGGAATCATGAAGGATCGGCCGGCGGTGTTCGTGAAATTGAGCGACCGGGATGGTGCAATCGGCTGGGGCGAGGTCTTCGCCAACTGGCCCGCTGCGGGGGCCGAACACCGAGCGAGGCTTTTGATCGAGGATGTCTCGGATCTCGTTCTCGGCCGCGTGTGCGAGACGCCATCGGACCTTTTCCGCAACCTTTCCAAAGAAACCCACATTCGCGCGTTGCAATGCGGCGAATTCGGCCCCTTTCAACAGGTGATCGCCGGGTTGGACACGGCGCTGCACGACATATTCGCGCGGCGCGAAGGCCTGCCGCTTAGCCGGTATTTGAACAAGAAAGCGCCTTCTACCGTACCGGCGTACGCCAGCGGAATTCACATAAGCGCGCATTCGAAGATGATTGAGGAGCAGCGCGCCGCTGGACACAAAGCGTTCAAAGTGAAGATCGGATTCGATTTCGAAAACGACGCTCGCGCGCTCGAAAATGCGGCTGTCGAATTGCGGGCGGGCGAGCGCCTGTTCGCAGACGCCAATCAGGCCTGGACGCTCACTGAGGCGCTTCGGTTCGTCGAGTCCGGCAAAGAGCTTGGACTTGGTTGGCTGGAGGAACCGATCGTCGCAGACAGGCCGCTGACCAAATGGACGAAGCTCGCCACGGGGAGCGCGATCCCCCTTGCGGCTGGGGAGAACCTTGCTGGATTTGAGGAATTCTCCGCCGCCATTTTGTCAGGAGCGTTGACCTACATCCAGCCTGATGTTGCGAAGTGGGGCGGGGTGACGGGATGCCTCGCAGTTGGTCGTGAGGCCGTCGATTCAGGATTGACCTATTGCCCGCACTTTCTCGGCGGCGGAATTGGGCTCGCGGCATCTGCCCATCTTCTCGCAGCGGTCGGAGGCGACGGACTTTTGGAAGTCGACGTCAACCCCAACCTCCTTCGCGATGCATTCGAAACCTCGCAGCGCAAAGTCTCGAATGGCGTCTTTCGATTTGCGGACGCGCCTGGACTTGGAATTGAGGATTTGCCCGAAGAGCTCGAACCCCACCAGACTTTGGCGTTAACCCGATCTATGTAACGCGGCGCGAAACGCTTGCCGAAACTATGACCCCAACGGGCGCCTATGGCACGTCGAAGAATGGCGCAGGAACCAGCAGCTTGTTCTGAATATTATCGACCAGCGGGCGCATCTGCTTGGCGTAGGCCTGCCATTCAGGCGAGGCTTGCAGTTTTTTACGCCGCTCGAACCTGTCATCGAGCGACTCGTAGCCCCACATATGAACAACTTGATTCAGCGGACCGATATCAGTGTAGTAGTACCCGACCATCTTGCCGAGTATACGCTTCTGCACCTCCATTCCCTCTTCCTCATAGAGTTTCAGGAACACAGGCACATTGCCGTTTTTCAGGGTGTAGATGCGCTCATCAACGAACATGGCGTTTTCCTTGAATCAAAAATTCCGGGCTGGGAGGCCGCCGCGACGGCCGACAAAATGAGTAGCCAGGGAAACGCCGTCAGCGCCTACCGGGCGAACCGAAGATCCTCGATCTTCGTTATCCGATCAGCTCGTCTTTCCGGTCGTCGGTTTCGCCGAAGCGTTTCAGGACCGCTGGCTTCGTGCCTTCATAGACGGCCGCCAGCCCCTTTGAGATCTGCTCATTTTCGCGCTCGAACAGGCAATTGCCCTCAAGATCAGAAGCGACGATGAAGGGGCCCATTTTCTCAGCTTCCAGCACCCACATCGCCTGGGCGAGGCCGACTTCCTTCTCCCAGTGGATGTCGACCACGCGTTTCACGCCGCGGCCCAGCAGCGCGCCCGTGCCGTACCCGACGGTGCTAAGGTAGACAGCGCCATGCGGGACGAAGATGTCCTGATAATGTTTACGTGTCATCCCGCCTTTGCCGATGATGATCTTGGCGCCAGACTTATCCATCCACTCCGACAACCACTTTGCGAAGCGGAATGAGGCGGTCGCGGTGACGGCGCCCATGTTGAAGGTGCCGTCGTCGTTGATCGAGGCGGCCGGCGAGCAGTGGAAGTTCGTTGCGCTGTCGCGCGGCAACTCCATCGGAATGTTCGCCTTCTGCTCAAGCGCTCGGATATAGACACCCTCGCGGCCAGTGTAGATCAGGCCGTCCAGATAGACGATATCGCCGAGACGCAGCTTGGCGAGTTCCTCCCGAGAGGGGGTCGTGCTTAGGCGGACTTCGCGTGGCTTTGCGGGATTTCCCATTCCACCGTCTCCCTGCGTTGATAGTCAGTGAACCAATCGGGGTCGGTTCGGTATTCAACCCGCCCGTCGGAATGAATGCGGGCGACCGCGCGACGCGAGCTCAGGCAGAATGCGTGAACCGACATCTGCATGCCGCCGGTGTGGCAATAGCCAACTTCGATATTACAATCGATCACCATATGTTTGCCGACAAACCCCATCGCGCCCATGCCGATCGAGTTGCCAAGTTCCTTAAGTTCGTCCTCAAGCTCAGCGATCTTCGGGTCCGAATTTTTGGAGCCTACTGTGCGAAGGCACGCGGCGCGCTTGCCCAGCACCATGCAGGTGTCCTTGCAGCCGCCGAGACCGATGCCAATGATCGCCGGCTGACACGCCAGACCGCGCTTGCCGAAGGCGACGAGACTGTCGAGGTAGAACCGCTTGATCCCCTGAATGCCGTCGGAAGGAAACAGCATCCTGTAATCGGTGCCGAACAATCCGCCCTTGTGAACCGTTGTCAGGTCGATCCATTCGCCGTCCGGTTCGGGCTCGAACCCGTACTCGATTTCCGGCGCGCCGATGCCGACATTGTTGTCATGGTCGGTGCGCCAGAGCGGATGCACGCGGTTGGGCCGCATCGGCAGGCCGGTCGTGCGATTTGCGGTCGCCCGTCTGAGCGCCGCCTCCAAGGCGATTGGACCGCCCTCGATAAGGGTTGAATTGCTCATCTTGACGTACCAGCGCGGCGTACCGGTGTCGCCGCACATTGCGCGGCCATCTTCCTTCGCGGCTTCATAATTCTCAAGCATCGCCTGGAGGACAAAGGAGGACAGGTCGCCATCCTCTGTCTCGGCAGCCGCTTTCAGGCCGTCGAGATAGTCTTGCGGAATTTCGACGGCCGCCTTGTCCATCAGGACTTCGGCCGTCTTCTCAATGAGGCCGATATCGATCATTGAGCTGCCTCCTGTGTTTGATTGGCCGGACCCGGAGGGGCGGCGACCAGCGTTTCAGGTTCGCCCTCAGGCAAAACGGTGTCTCCGGGACTCACAATAGTGAACTGCACCGGCTCACGGGTGACGGCCAGGCCCTCTGCAGTTCTCCGGGCCACCGTAAAGTATGATGCGTCAAGGTCGCCCGAATCAGGAAAGTCTTCCCGGAAATGTGCGCCACGAGAGTTTTCCCGTGCGAGCGCCGCCTCCGCGATCACCTCTGACACATCGCACAGACTGCGCATATTCAGCCAATCGTGCCAGGTCAGATTAAATGCGAGGTTGTCGCTCGCCACGCCGACCTCCATCAACTCTTCGCCGATTTTGTCGATGCGACCAAGACCTTTGTCTATGCCGTCTGCGGACCGCATGACGCCAACATCCTCCCACATCGCATCCTGAAGTTTTGTGCGCAAAACCTGGATATTGTCGGCAGGTTTAGAGAGGGGATGTTCGGCGCGGATCAGTTCCGCCGTCAGAACATCCTCATCCGGGTCGCGAAGCGCTTCCATTTTGCGGATATCGGTTCCCATCACATCTCCGGCAATCCCGCCATAGACAGTTGAGTTGGCGACGCCATTGCCGCCGAGACGATTGGACCCATGCGCGCCGCCTGCATCTTCGCCTGCAACATACAACCCTTCCATCGCCGTCCGTGTGTCGGGATCAACAACGACTCCGCCCATGAAATAGTGGGCCGTTGGAACCACCTCGACCTTGCCACCCGCCAGGTCGAACCCACTGTCGGCGCAGCGCTTGACCATGCCCTTGAACTTCTGGCGTACATTCTCGACCCCAAGATGCGACATGGAGATAAAGACGCCCCCATTGGGTGAGGAGTTGTTTTTCCGCATCTCTGCGTAGATCCCGCGGCTGACGACATCGCGTGTCGCGCGTTCGCCACGATTGTCGTAATCGAACATAAACCTATGCTCGGACCCATTCAAAAGCTGGCCGCCGGCACCGCGGAGACCCTCCTCCAGAACCGTGCCGGTCATCTTGGTGCCTTCACCGCCCAGAAGTCCGGTCGGGTGGAACTGCACCATCTCCATGTCCCGCAGCGGCAGACCGGCGCGCAGCGCCATGGCGAGACCATCCATGGTCTTGTCGCCCGAAGGCGTATGATACTTGTACATCGTCGGGCCGCCGCCCGTCGCCATCAGAACTGTCTTGGCGCGAACGAAACGGAATTTACCGGTGCGCATGTCGATGAAGAGGACACCCGCGAGCGCTGAACCATCCTTGGCAGGGATCAGGCCAATCGCGCGATGTTCCTGCAGCTTCTCGATGGGGCGAGAAAGAACCTGCTCCATCAACCTGTTGATGATCTCGATGCCCGTGAGATCGCCCTTGTGCACAGTGCGGTCCGCAGTCTGACCCGCGAAGGCCTTGTGGTGCAGCGTGCCGTCATTCTTGCGGTCGAAAAAGCAGCCGACCTCGTTCTCCAGTTCGCGCACGCGGACAACCGCCTGTTCGCACAGCTTCCAGGCCATATCCTGATTGGGCAGCCATTTGCCGCCAACAATCGTGTCCATGAAGTGTCGCTCGACGGAATCACCGGGACCGAGCGCCACATTGTAACCCCCCTGCACCATGCGGGTGCAGCCGCATTTCCCAATCAATCCTTTGACCGCAATCGTGATCTTAGTTCCTGTTGGCGCCGATTGCTGAGCGTGAAGCGCAGCGAACAGACCTGCGCCCCCTGTGCCAAGGATCAGGATGTCGGTGTCGTGTCGATCAATATCGCTTTTGAGGGGCATCGCTTAAATCGCTTGTATGAAGAAAGTGCCGGAAACGAGGGCCGAGGCACCAACCGCGACGGCGGCGAGAGTCTTTTGCCCGGATGTCCATGGAAGCAGTTCAAGGGCCAGAAGCCGCAATCCCCCGAACAGATGAACCGCAAGAAGGAAGACAAGCCCGAACTCGGCGAACTTGACTATGCCAACCTCGGTCCAAGACAAGAATCCGTCCAATCGCGCTGTATCCGTCAGCGCCATCGAAAGGATCCAGAAGTGCGCCGGTAGAAACAGCGCCAGCGCCAGACCTGAAATCCGATGCAGTATAAACGCAAGCCAGAGCGGATGAGAACGATGAGGAGTGATCATGCCATAGCCCCCGAGGTGACGGCCCAAACAGAGCGCGCGCCCATGTAAAAGAGGATGATGAAGATCGCCCAGGTCAGTGCCGTCAAGACGCTTCTCTTCAGCCCCAGAACCTCGAATATAATTACGCGCAAGCCAATGGCGGCGTGGATCGATACGGCGACCACAAATGTCCCGTAGAACATAGCCCAACCGAAGCTTCCTTGCGTCCGCGACAGGATTTCTTCCGCCGTCAGGCCGTTTTGTATGGCGACGATCATTACTGCGATATGGCCAATCACAAGCGGCGCCATAACCAGCGCGGAAAGCCGCTGCAGCATGTATAGTTTGAGATCCAACACGGCTTAGCCTCCGCGCTTGAAGAAGGAGCGGGTCGTTGCGCGCTTCAAGCCTGCAATCGACGCCATCGGGCTGAGCTCATTGGGGCAAAAATGCGAGCAATTGCCCATCGAGTGGCAGTTGTGGCATCCACCGTGCTGGCTGACGGCATCCAATATCGATTGCTTGGCGCCGTCCTTGGCGTCGTTGTAGAGCGTCCACGCTCTGTTCAGCGCGGCGGGGCCGAGATAGTTCGGATTGGCCGCCACGACGTCGCAGGATGCGTAACAGACCGAACAGTTGATACACTCGATGCCTGCGTCGGCGTTCTGGCGTTCAGCTTGCTCTGGGCTGATCTCCTCAACGTCGTCATTGCGGGTCTTGGTGGGGTGGAATACCCCTTCCGCCTTGACCCATTTGTCAAAGAACGGGTCCATGTCCGCCGCGAGATCCTTGATCACCGGAAGGTTGCGCAATGGCGCGACCTCAAGCTTGTTGTTCTTGAGTACCTTTTTCACATGCGTCCGGCACGTCCAGCGCGGCTCGCCATTAACCATCATGGCGCAGGATCCGCACATGCCGACTCGACAGGCGAAACGGTATGAGAGCGTAGGGTCTTCGTTCTGCTGTATCCACGCGACGACGTCGAGGATTGTCTGGCTTTCTTGCGCCGGAACCTCGTAGTATTGATACTCGCCGCCGTCGGGACCTCCACGCCAAACCGAGACGTCCAAATTTTTACCGGCCCCTGTCACGCTCGGTCCCCTTCATGAAATACCAAGAATTTTGATTTCGAGTGGCACGCTATCCATAAAATTGGATAGCAAAAAGCGATTAATATTAACGGTTAGAGTAATAAATATTAACACTCATACCCCTTACACCGGGGAGCTCCTGAGTAGTTCCGGCAGCTGAATCCGACCACAACCCCAACAAAATTTAAAAAAGTCCTACAAAATCGATGCAAGTCAGCAAACAGGCCTCGCTATTCGTCAACCCGCCTCATCTACATTCGAACAGGCTATGCGCCGTTGGTCTTTCATTGAAGCGCCTCACTCCCACAGCCGAGGCGATTGAACCAAGATCTATAACATTCCGAAACGGATTCCTTCACTTCGGCATTCTCAGAAATATTTAATGCAAAAGCGGACGAACTATGCCGTTAAACGACGCTCCCCAGTATTTTAATCGACTATCGCTGCCAGCGACCGTGATTTTCAATCGCGCCGTTCCAAACGTCAACTCGTGCAATTTTGCTAACCATAATTGTAAGTATTTGGATCTTTTAGTTCGACTTGCTTGCAAATAACGTCCCTCTCGATTCAGAAAGTCGTTAAATTTAAAATGGGAGAGAACACCGTGTCGCTGCCCGAGGTCGGACACTATATCAACAACGCCAAGGTGGCCGGAACGTCCGGCCGATCGCAAGAGGTATTCAATCCAGCCGTTGGAGCGGCCGAGAAGTCCGTCGCGCTTGCCTCAGTTGACGAAGTAAACGCGGCTGTAGCGGCAGCGCAGGCGGCTTTCCCGGCATGGTCGAGGACGCCGCCGCTTCGGCGCGCGCGAATTCTCGACCGGTTTAAGAACATTCTGTCAGACCGCGCCGAACAGCTTGCCGCCACACTTGCAGCCGAGCACGGCAAAACACATGACGACGCGCTTGGAGAGGTGACTCGCGGTCTCGAGGTCGTGGAGTTTGCGATCGGAGCCCCGCATCTTCTGAAGGGTGAGATGACCGAGAATGTCGGCACCCGCGTCGACAGCAACTCATTGCGCCAACCGCTGGGCGTTGTCTGCGGCATCACACCCTTCAACTTTCCTTTCATGGTGCCGGCCTGGATGTTTCCGGTGGCTTTGGCCTGCGGCAACTGTTTTATCCTGAAGCCCTCTGAGCGCGTGCCGTCCGCTTCTATTCTGGTGGCCGAGTGGCTGACCGAGGCGGGTCTGCCTGACGGCGTCTTCAACGTCGTCAACGGGGATAAGGAGGCGGTCGACACGCTTCTGAAACACCCCGATGTCAAGGCGGCCAGCTTCGTCGGATCGACTCCGATCGCGAAGTACATCTACGAGACCGGAACGGCGCACGGCAAACGCGTACAGGCCTTGGGCGGCGCGAAGAACCATGCGATCATCATGCCGGACGCCGATCTCGACATGGCCGTGAACGGGTTGATGGGCGCCGCATATGGTTCGGCCGGCGAACGCTGCATGGCGATCTCCGTCGCCGTGCCGGTCACGGACGCCGTGGCGGACGCTCTGATCGAGAAGCTCATACCGCGCATTGAAGCTCTCAAGATCGGCCCCACCACTGACAAAAGCTCCGATATGGGCCCGCTGATCACGGCCCAGCATCTGGCGAAGGTGAAAGGCTATATCGACAAGGGCGAGGCGGAACGCGCCAAGATCGTGGTCGATGGGCGCTCGTTTAAGCAGACCGCTAGCGGCTGCGAAAACGGCTATTTTGTCGGCGGCACGCTGATCGACAATGTGACCTCTGACATGACCATTTGGAAAGAAGAGATCTTCGGACCGGTCCTATCGGTCGTCAGGCGCCAGGACTTCGCGGGCGCGGTCGACCTGATCCATAGTTGCGAATACGGAAATGGCGTGGCGATCTTCACCAATGATGGCGACGCGGCCCGCTCCTTTGCCCATGATATTCAAGTTGGCATGGTCGGGATCAACGTACCGATCCCGGTGCCTATGGCGTTCCACAGCTTCGGCGGCTGGAAGGCGTCGCTCTTCGGCGACCACCACATGCACGGACCCGAGGGCATAAGGTTCTACACTAAGCTCAAGACCATCACCACGCGCTGGCCGCGCGGCGGGGCTCGCTTGGAATCGACCTTTGCAATGCCAACCATGGGTTGATTGAATACTCCTCCGACTAGTAGCCCGCCCTTGTTCGTCAAGGGCGGGTTTTTTTCGAGCGGCGCATAAGGGCCATCGGCCTTGCTTGAAGCTGACTGAGACTCGACTAGGCTTGACTGAACGCCTTTTGAACCCTCCGCATCGCTTCAGATGAAGCGCCGGCGTCCAAGGAGTTCTACATGCTGAAACTTTTCTACGCCAAGAGCACCGCTGCGCTAGTCCCTCACATTTTGCTCGAGGATGCGAACGCTTCGTACGAGACTCATCATTTGAACTTCGCAAATGGAGATCAAAAGTCCCCCGAGTATATTGCGATCAATCCAAAGGGCAGAGTGCCATCGCTTCAAACTGATCGCGGTATTTTGACTGAAACGCCAGCCGTGATCGCCTATATCGCACAAACATTTCCAGAAGCGAAGCTGATGCCGACTGATCCGTTTGGCTTCGCTCAGGCGCAGGCGTTCAATGTATTTCTCGCGTCGACCGTGCATGTGGCGCATTCGATGAAGCTGCGTGGTGCTCGCTGGTCGGATGATTCCGCAGCGCATGAGACACTGCGCGCCAAGGTGGCGGAGAATATGACCGCCAATGGCAGGTTGATTGAGGGCCACTATTTCAAGGGACCATGGGTGCTGGGCGACGCCTATTCGATTTGCGACCCGTATCTCTTTTTGATCGGTCGCTGGCTTGAGGCGGACGGAGCCGGAATTGTGAACTTCCCGAAGATAAACGCGCACTACAATGCGATGCTTGAACGGCCAAGCGTGCAAACAGTGCTGCCGCTGCACAGCTGATGGCGGAGGATCTTCAGACGATTCTGCAGACGCGGTTCGGCACCGACGCCTCGGCGGCTGAAGAGCTGTCGGCCAACCCTCTGATGGCGTCGATGGCTGGACGGGCTTCGTGTCGCGACTTCAAGGATTTGGACGTCCCTGATGCGGTGGTCGAGACCCTCTGCGCGGTTGCTTTGTCGTCGCCGACCAAGAGCGACCTCCAACAGCGTGATATCATCATTGTGCGGAGTGCGCCGCTCAAAGCGAATCTGCTTGCACTGGTCGGCGATCAGGGCTGGACCGTCAGCGCGCCGGTTTTTCTGGTCATTTGCGGCAATAACCGCCGCCAGCGGCAGGTGCAGGCGTGGCGGGGTCACGCCTTCGCCAACGACCATCTCGACGCGTTCTTCAACTCCGCCGTGGACGCCGCGATCGCGCTCTCCGCCTTCGTGACGGCGGCGGAGGCGATCGGGCTCGGCTGTTGCCCGATCAGCGCCGTGCGCAACGAGGCCGAAGCGTGTAGCGATCTGCTGGGCCTGCCAGATCATGTATTTCCCGTTGCGGGGCTCGCTCTCGGCCATCCGGCGACCGAGGCGCCGGACATAAGTCTGCGTCTGCCGCTCGGCGATACGGTGCATATCGATCGGTTCGACGAGTCGACGATCGAGGCCGGTGTGCAAGACTACGACGCGCGACGGCGCGACGCGCAGCCCTACTCGGCGCAGCGCCGGACCGATATCTATGGCGAGGTCGAACCCTATACCTGGTCCGAGGATAAGGCGCGGCAGTACAGTCTGCCGGAGCGCGCCGATTTCGGGCGATTTGTGCGCCGTAAGGGCTTCAATCTCGACTAAGAAAGACATTCCCTAACGAATCCCAGCAGTGCTGCGAGGGTAAACTGAGTTCAGGATTTGGCGCTAGAGTTTCGACGGCGGCGCGCCCATAATCTTGTGAAATGCCGCGGTGAACGCGCTGGGGCTTCTGTAGCCAGCCAGATTCGCCGCGCGGGCGACGGTCTCGCCGCGCGTCAACGCCTCCAAAGCGTGATGAAATCGAATACGGCGCCGCCAATCCCTGAAACTCATACCCAGATCGCTATTGAATAGCCGGGCGAGCGTGCGGGCGGATGCGCCTGCGGAGTCAGACCAACGCTCAAGCGTGCGACGATCGCTTGGATCCGCGAGAACCGCGGCGCAGAGCGTTTGCAACCTTGGATCGCGCGGCAGAGGAACGCTAAGCGAAAGCTCACTCGATCGCTCGAGCTCGTCGGCGATCAATTGAGCGATCAGATCGCCCCGGCTCCCTTCGCGATAGACAATCGGTTCATCGCAGAGCGCCACGATCAACTCTCTCAGTAAGTTGGAAACGCTCAGAACCCGCAGTTCCGTCTGCTCGGCGTGCGTTGGCCCCGGGGCGATGTAGAGCGTTCGCATTTCTACGGCGCCGTGCATGGCAACGGAATGGCGCAATCCTGCGGGGATGTAGACTGCGCGATCAGGCGGTACGACCAGAGCGGTTCTGTCCGTCTGAAACCGCATCACGCCGCGCGGCGAGTAGAGAAGCTGGTCACGCTTATGGGAGTGGGGCGCGATGACATAGCCATCGGCGAAAGTCTTGACCATCGCGCCAATCTGCTGTGGCAGGTCCTGATAGTCCTCGGCGTATGTACTGCGTTTGGGACTCACGGCGGCTTGGTTCGTGGCGCTCCGTAGATTGGCGGAAAATCGACGAATATTGGCATTACAGCGCAAGCCTGACAATCCTAGAGTGGATTGATCGGATGGGCGCAATCGCTGCATCCTGCGGATGAGGACGCCAATGACTCGTGATCGCGCCCATTTTTTATTGCTCAACATCGGGCACTTTCTCGATCATCTGTTCTTGCTGGTTTTCGCGACGGTCGCGGCGCTGGCGCTGCACCGCGATTGGGACGTCGAGTACGCGGGGTTGTTGGCCTATGCCACTCCGGGTTTCTTCGCCTTCGGGGTCTTTTCCCTGCCCGCCGGGTGGCTCGCCGACCGCTGGAGTCGAGACGGGATGATGGTGGTCTTCTTCGTCGGCTCTGGAATCGCCTCCATCTTGACGAGCTTCTCCCAGACGCCGCTGCAAATTGGCGCCGGATTGTTCGTCGTTGGTATGTTTGCAGCAATTTATCACCCGGTCGGGTTGGCGATCGTTACGATGAAGTGGCGCAATACGGGTATGCGGATCGCGGCCAACGGCGTCTGGGGCAATCTCGGCGTGGCGAGCGCGGCGCTGATCACCGGATATCTGATTGACCACGGGGGATGGCGGATGGCCTTCGTCCTGCCCGGCCTCGTCTCCATCGGGATAGGCTTCGCCTACCTGGCGCTGCGACTGGATAAAATCCGGGCGGAGCACTCGACTCCACTAGCCAGGGAAAGCGCGAACGGTCGGCCATCTACACCGAAATTGCGTCGCCAATTGCTCCGGGTGTCCTCGATCATATTCCTGACGACGGCGGTGTCTTCGGTCATCTTCCAGTCGACGACTTTCGCGCTACCAAAGATGTTCGATGAGCGCCTTGCAGGTCTGGCGCAGCGCCTCGCCGACTGTCTTGAAGGTCCGTCAGGCGCTGGACAAGGCGATGTGGCGACGGTGATCGGCTCGCTCGCATTTTTGGTCTTCGCCATCGCTTCGCTTTCGCAACTGGTCGTGGGCGTTCTTCTGGATCGGTACGGCCCGAGGCGTGTGTTCTTGATCGTCGCCGCGCTGCAGCTGGTGTTCTTCTCGGCGATGCCGGGGCTGACGGATGCTGCGGCTTTGGCTGTCGCGCTCGGCTTCATGTTGGGAGCGTTCGGGCAAATTCCGATCAACGATTTCATGATCGGCAAGATGGCCAGCGGCCCGGCGCGCGCGCGGATTTACGGCGTCCGCTATGTCGTGAGCTTCTCTGTGCTGGCCGCATCGCTGCCGCTCATCGCCTTCGTGCATCACAACTGGGGCTTCGACACGCTTTTCAGAGTGTTGGCCGCCGCAGCGTTGATCATCTTGGGCGCAGTGGCGTTGTTGCCGGGTCAATTGCCGTCAGCGTCCACAGCGACGACGGAGGATCTCGGATAGTGTCGTGAAGCGCCGAAACGGGAAGCGTCCGCTCTTTCGCGGGCGCTCGACGGGCGCCCTCTTTGGCTCAGCGCGGAATCGTAGCGCAGCGCCATCGAAGCTTCCCGCAAGATATCCGCCTGCCGTTCATGGCTTCAGGCGCGCCATCAACCCTTCTGCTGGATGCAGAGCTCTGACGCCCGAGAACCGTTTTACCTGAGAACGGCAGGAATAACCGGTCGCCATCAACCGGCCAGCTTCAGCGCCCTCCGCGACGTCGCGCCAGGTCTGGTCGTAGAGTGTCCTGGACATCTTCTTATGGCACGCTTCGTGCCCGAATAATCCGGCCATGCCGCAACAGCCCGCATCGACGATCTCAAGTTCAAGCCCGGCGCGGCCGAAGATTTGCAGCCACTGGGCTGTCGTCTCGGGATGGACGGATTTTTCGGTGCAGTGCTGGATAAGTTGATAGGTCGCCTTGCTCGCCAACTTTGGCAGATCCGCGCGGTTCAACCACTCTGACGGCAGCAGTACACGATAGGGCGGGAATTCGTCGTTGACCTCTTCGTATTCATCTCGGTACATCAGGGTCGTGGCGGGATCCAATCCTAGCAGTTCAGCGCCGGCTGCGGCGATGACCGAAAGATCGCGCGCATTTTTGCGCGCCAGCGAGCGAAAGCGCTCCAAATGCCCGTTGATATGAAGCGGCTTTCCCCCTGCCCGGTACGACAGCACGACGATATTCGCGCCCAGCCGCTTGATCAACGCCACCTGCGCCAGCGCGACCTCCGCATCGTAGAAGGTGGTGAACCCGTCCTGAACGATCACCAAAAGCCCCTTGCGCCGCTCGACGGACAGGGCGACGATCGCTTCCGCCGAGAGCAGCGGAACGCCGAGAGATTTCAAGCCTTTCTCAAAGGCTAGGCCGTTTAACTGGGGCAGATCGACAATACCCAGCCATTCCCTGATCAGGGCTTTCACTGGCGCAAACCCCTGCACACCGTTCGCCAGCGGCGCGATACGCGCCAGCAATGGCAACCAAGTCTCTAAGTTGCGCACGAAAAGATCGCTAACCGGTCGGCGATTCCGGGCGAAATACCATTCGTTGAAGCCCGCTTTCATTTGCGGAATGTCGATCCGCACTGGGCAACCGCCGCCAGAGCATGATTTGCATGCGAGGCAAGTGTCGAACGCATCGTAAAGCCCCGGCGTCAGCTCAGCCAAAGCGTCCTCGTCGCCAGTCGCGCGCAGCCGCAGCCACTCGCGGATCAGGCCAGCCCGCCCTTTTGGTGAATAGCGCCGGTCGCCTGTAGCCTTGTAGGACGGACAGATCGGCGCGGCGCTGTCGAGAGAGAAACAATTGCCGTTGCCGTTGCAGTGGAGAGCCTTCGGAAACTGCGCTAGTAGCTCTTTGGATATGGCCTGATCGTAGGCGCCGCGCATCGGCGCTGCGTCGAGAGCAAGCAATTTCGCATCATGACCCTTCGGTGTGGCGATCTTGCCCGGATTCAACCGATTCCTTGGGTCGAACAAAGCTTTGATCTCGGCGGTCGCATCCATCAGGCGCGGCCCCAGGACCGCAGCGCTGTACTCACCACGGAATCCCTTGCCATGTTCGCCCCAGATCAATCCGCCATATTTGCGGGTCAGCTCGAATACTTTGTCCGAGATGTCCCTGATCAGCCGCCGATCCTCTGGCTTGGTCATCTCCAGAAGTGGGCGCATATGCACAACGCCCACATCCGCGTGGCCGAACATGCCGACATCGACGCCGCGCTCAGCGAGCATCAGGTTCAGCTCGGCGATAAAGTCGGCGAGGTGCTTTGGTGGAACCACGAAATCCTCTATAAAGGGTTGCGCCCGGCGCCGGCCTTGCTGCGACAGGAGCAACCCCTGACACGCCTTGCGCATGTCCCAGATCGCCCTGATATCGGCCGGGTCCATCGCGGCGCGCCAGCCGAGCGGCCCGCCCGGCCGGCCGCTGCACGCGCCCAAGTGAGCATCGAGCGCTACCGTCTTTTGGCGAAGTTCGGCCGCGCTCTCGCCTTCAAACTCGACGAAATGCATGGCCTGGGCCCGCGCTTCGTCCTCCGGCCCTGACAGAACTGCCCCAGCCACGGGCCAAAACTCCGACTCCTGCGCCATATTCAGTATCTTATCGTCGATGAACTCAATCGCCGTTGGTTTGACGGTCAGGAGTCCAGGCACGGCGCGCAGTCCGTCGTCCAGCGCCTCGTAGCGTATTGCAACGACCGCCGTCATTGCGGGGATTCTGGTGACACGGCAGGTGACCGATTTGATTAGCGCCAGCGTGCCCTCAGAACCGCAGATTAACGAGGCGAGCGACACGTCTCCCGCTTCGTCCATCGCATTCAACAGGTCGTAGCCAGTGAAACCACGGTTGAGATCGGGAAAGACGTTTCGAATTTCCGCGCGATGCGGTCCAATGATCTCCGCCACCGACTGAGCGATCCCGGCATTCGCGTCGCCTGCGCCGCTCTCATTAAACTCAAACTCGCGGCCATCCGGCAGCAGCACTTCGACCGCCTCGATATGCGCCGAGGTCTTGCCATAGACGATCGAGCCCTTGCCGGAACTATCGTTCGAGACCATGCCGCCTATGGTCGCCCGGCTCGAGGTGGAGACATGGGGCGGAAAGAAGAACCCATACGGCTCCAAATACGCATTGAGCTGATCACGGATGACACCCGGTTCAATCTTGATCCGTTGCGCCTTTCGATCGAAGTCGAGAATCCGCCGCATATGGCGCGACGTGTCGATGATGATCCCGTCGCCCAGAGACTGTCCATTGCAGCCCGTGCCGCCGCCGCGCGGGGTAAAAGTCAAATGAGCGAAATCAGGTCGGTTGGCGACATGAATAGCGCAGGTCATGTCCTCGCCATCGTACGGAAATATCACACCCTGCGACGGGATCTGGTAGATCGAGTTGTCGGTTGCGAAAGTAATTCGGTTGGCGATGTCACCGCCGATGTCGCCGCGAAACCCCGCCTCACGCAGTGCGGTGAAATAAGCGGCTGTTTCTGTCGCGACGGGAGGAAATGGCGCGTCAATCGACACGCTGACGTCTTTCATCGTTTCACCCCGCGTCTATCGCCATCCGGAGCATAATGTCTAATCAGTGTCCCGATCCGCTCGGCGCCGGCAGTCCCGCCATCACCACATTCACGCAGGCGACTTTGCCGCTTTCGACGGCGCGGGTCAGGGCGGCGTCAAGCTCGGATAAGTCGGTGACGTATTCGCCGTGTCCACCAAGCCCTTCGACCGCGAGGTCGTATCGCGCGCCGCTGAGGCTGCACCCGATCAACCGGTCAGGCCCATAATCGCGCAACTGGATCTGGTGCTCGGCGTTCCAGGTCTGATCATTGCCGATCACCACAACATAAGGCGCGTTCGCGCGCACAGCGGTCTCGAACTCGGCGAAGTGGAACCCGATCGTGCCGTCGCCCATGAGCGAAAAGACGGTGGCGTCAAGCTTGGCGCGTTTCGCCCCCAAACCATAGCAGAGACCCCCGCCGATGGCGCCCGAAATGCCGTTCATCACACGAAAATCCGCATCAGTCGCGGCTTGCGCCCATTGCCCGAACTCTCCGCCATCGCAAATCACCACGGACGAGGGCGCCGCGTCCAGCTGCCGTTGCACGGCCGCGCAAAGCTGCGAAGGCGTGATCTTTCCACTGTCTGGTGGATCATCGACCGAGTAGCTTCGGGCCGCGGTCAGCGCGGCGACCTGGGCTCTCCATTCGGCGCGCACATTTCCGCCTTGAGCCACTTCGAGCAACGCGTCGGCCGCGTCGCGCGGGTCGGCGGCGAAGGCCAGGATCAGCCGGTCGCCGAGATTGGCGTGAGCGCGATCGCGCTCCAGCCGATCGGCGTGGATGGCGATCCATTGACAGCCCGGTCCGCAAAGATCGCCCTTGCCAAACCCAAGAGTAAAATCGACTCGTTTTCCAAGATCGACCACCAGGTCGGCGTTCGCCAGCGCTTCGCGAATGTCACCGAGCGCCGGATCGTTGAGCCCCCGCGGACTCTCCATCGGGACAACCGGCGCGTCGAGCGCGTCCGCCAACCTTCTCAGAAGATCACCGGTCCGCGTCCGGTTCATCGACGGTCCGCAGATCACCACGGGATGTCGCGCTTGCGCGACCGCGTCCGCGATGCGGCCCGCATCGCTCACGCCAAGCGGGCTGTGTTCGATCTCAAAGGCGAATTCGTTGGGCAGGCCAGCGCCGGTCGCGTCACCATCGACCACGTCGAACGGAATCGCCATGTGAACCGGCCCCGGACGGCCGGATTTCGCAGTGCGGATCGCGCGAGCCGTGTCTTCGCCCAGTTCGCGAGCCAATGACGGGCGAAACGAGAGCTTGGTGACCGGCGTCGTCATCGGCGCCTGATCTAGTTCCTGGAACGCGCCTTTGCCGTCCTGAAATCGCGGCGAGTCGCCGGTGATCAGGAGCACGGGGGTTTCCGACTCGCTCGACGTGAATAGCGGGCCGAGCGCGTTTGCGGCGCCCGCGCCAGCGGTCACCATCGCGACCCCAACTTCGCCGGTCAACTGGGCGTAGGCTTCGGCCATAAACACCGCCGCCGCCTCATGCCGTGTGTGGATGATCTCAATATTCGCATCGATGCAGGCGTCGAAGATCGGCATGATCTGATTGCCCGAAAGCGCGAATATCCGTTTTACACCCGCCGCGGCCAGCGACTTTACCAACAGGTCAGCGCCTCTCATTCTTCTCGTCCTTTTTTGTTTGCGCCAGTATCTCCAGCGAAGGCGCCGTGAGCTTCGTTATACGGCGAGCCCGCCCATGCAGCGGTATTTGATCTCGACATACTCATCGATGCCGTATTTCGAGCCCTCTCGGCCGAAGCCGGATTGTTTGACCCCGCCGAATGGCGCGACTTCGTTCGAAATGGCGACCTCGTTGATCCCTACCAATCCGTACTCCAATGCGTCGGAAACCCGCCAAGCCCGTCCGAGATCTCGGGTGTACATGTAGGAGGCCAGCCCGAACTCGGAGTCATTGGCGGCGGCGATGACCTCTGCCTCGTCGTCGAAACCAATTATCGGCGTGATAGGGCCAAATATTTCATTTCGCGCGACGTCCATATCCCTATTCACGCCGGCGAGCACCGTAGGCTCGAAAAAACAACCCGGACCCTCCGGCTGCTTTCCGCCGGTGACGATTTCCGCGCCCTGCTCGACCGCGCGCGCCACAATGGCGGCCATTCCGTCCGCCGCGGCCTGATGGATCAGAGGGCCGATGTCGACTGCCTCATCAAATCCGCGGCCAAGTTTCAGCGCGGCGGCCTTATCGGCGAAGGCCTTGGTGAAGGTCTCGCGGATCGAATTCTGCACAAACACCCGGTTGGCGCAGACGCATGTCTGCCCGCCATTGCGGAACTTCAGCGCCATCAAACCGTCGAGCGCCGCGTCCCAGTCGCAGTCCTCAAAGATAATCACCGGCGCGTTGCCGCCAAGCTCCATCGACATGCGCATAACTGTGTCGGCGCATTGCCTAATCAGGATCTGACCGACCTCGGTCGAACCGGTGAAAGAGAGCTTCCGCACCACCGCGCTGTCGGTGATGACTTTGACGATGGAGGGCGAGGAGCCCGTCACAACGCTCAGGAGGCCGGCCGGAAGCCCGGCTTCCTCGGCCAGAACGGCGAATGCGAGTGCGATAAACGGCGTTTGTTCCGATGGCTTTACGATCATCGCACAGCCGGCGGCCAGCGCCGGCGCGACTTTGCGGGCGATCATCGAGGCCGGAAAATTCCAGGGCGTCACCGCCGCGGTCACGCCCACCGGCTGCTTGGTGACCAGAGTCTGCCTGTGCGGCAGCGGTGATGGGATGATGTCGCCATAAACCCGGCGCGCCTCTTCCGCATACCATTCAACAAAGGCGGCGCTGAAGTCGATCTCGAGCCGCGACTCGTAGAGCGGTTTGCCCTGCTCGCTCGTCATAATGCGGCTCAGGTCCTCGCGGTGCCTCACAATCAGAGCATGCCAGCGTTTCATCACGCTGGCGCGTTCGGACGCGGTGCGCGCGGCCCAGTTCTTCTGAGCGGCGTGGGCAGCGGAAATCGCTTCCAAGACGTCCTCATTGGAGCAAAGCGGCGTCTCGCCGACAATATCTCCGGTAGAGGGATCGTAGACAGGATGCTTCTCGGCGTCAGAAGCCTCGCGCCAGACACCGGCGATAAAGGCTTGCTGGCGAAATAGGCGGTTGCCTTGCAGCTCTGAAGTCACCGTCCTCTCCTTTGGTTTGTCGCGCGGCAGTCAATGGAATCCGGCCCTCGCATCTAAGTCATGGACTTGGCAGAGCGACGCGGCACGCGAGTCGCGTCGAATAGATCAACTGACGAACGACTATTTATAAATTCCAGCGCGCCGATACACGATTTCTTAGCTTGCATACTAAGTATCTAATCTGAATACCACAGTGGATTACTTACAAGTATTGTTAGAAATATTTTATATATATGCCAAAGTGGTTGCGCCCGAGCCAGAATGGAGCTCTATCGGACCGATGCAAACCGGCCCCAGATTTGCCCGATTGGCGCCAACATTCAGAATCTTACTGAATCATTCTTACCGGCATTCGATGAAGTTTAGAGGGAACAGAGCCCAATCCTCCCGGTGAGATCGGCGGTTCGGTTGGGCTTCACGCCAAGCCGTTGCAGCCAGGTCTGGGTGACCTCGGCCGCGAACTCGGGTCCGTTGTCGCTGCGGACGTGTTCGGGTTTGCTCTTCAATTCGAAGGCGCGAATGACATCGTTGGGCTCGATGCCGCCTATTGCGGCGCAAAGAACAGTGGCGGAAATGATTAGGCGACGATCGACGCTCGCGGCCCAAAGCGGCCGTCTGCAATGGATCTGGATGCCGCGCGGCGGCACCCGAAAGCAGACATCCGTTGCGATTGCGAAACCCAGACGTTCCCTTCGACGGCTCTGCGGACTATCCCGACCTTGGTCGAATGTCGGCTTTCGGTATCAATGCTAGACAAGCGGAAGCCTTAGGAGACGGGCGCGATCGGCTGGACCGCGCCAAATAGCGGATGTCAACAACACCGAAAGCTATCCGCTTTGTTCATACCTGCAAACAAAACCGCCGTCGGCGGAGGTTGCCGACGGCGGTAGTTTAGAACGGCGCTTGGGAGAAACGCCGCACCCGCTCACGCGCTACTTGATGATCACTTCCGGCCCCATGAACGTGTTGGGCAGGAAGGTCGAAAGGAACGGGATGTAGGTGACCATGATCAGGAAGACGAAGAGCACGGCCAGAAACGGCAGCGCAGCTTTGACAACCCGCATCATCGACATCCCGGCCACGCCTGACGTCACGAAGAGGTTCAGCCCAACCGGCGGCGTGATCATGCCTATCTCCATGTTGACGACCATGATGATCCCTAGATGGATCGGGTCGACGCCAAGCTCGATCGCGATCGGGAACACCAGCGGCGCAACGATCACCAAGAGGCCGGAAGGCTCCATGAACTGACCGCCGATTAGCAGGATCACGTTCACGATTACCAGGAACATGATCTGCCCAAAGCCAGCCGACAGCATCGAGTTGGCGACCTGTTGCGGGATCGATTCCTCGGTCAGAACGTGCTTCAGGATCAGCGCGTTCGCGATCACGAAGAGAAGCGTGATCGTCAGCTTTCCCGCTTCGAACAGCGTGTGTTTCGTGTCTTCGTGGACGAAGGCTGTCAAAAGCGCCTGTGGCCGTTTTAACAAGCTGGCCTTGTCCCGCGCCAGAGGACCCATGTCCTTATAGATGAAGCAGGCGACAGCGAAGGCGTAGACAGACGCGACGGCCGCCGCTTCAGTGGGCGTGAAGATGCCACCGTAGATGCCGCCCAGGATGATCACAATGAGCATCAGGCCCCAAGCTGCGTCACGGCCAGACGCCATCACCTCATCCCATCCCAACCACTCGCCTTTGGGTAGGTTTTTCACTTTGGCGATGGCGTAAATCGTGATCATCAGCATCAGGCCGGCCAACAATCCTGGGATGACGCCCGCCAGAAACATCCGGCCCACGGAGACCTCGACTGAGGCTGCGTAGACAACCATCACGATCGAGGGCGGGATCAGAATGCCGAGCGTGCCTGCGTTACAGATAACGCCCGCAGCAAAGTCCTTTGAGTAGCCGACCTGGCGCATACCGGCGATCACAATGGTGCCAATGGCGACGACCGTCGCTGGCGATGAACCTGAGAGTGCGGCGAATAACATGCAGGCGAAGACGCCGGCGATCGCCAGCCCGCCGTGGAAATGGCCGACGCAGGCGATGGCGAAGCGAATGATCCGTTTCGCCACGCCGCCCGTCGACATAAAGGTCGAAGCGAGGATGAAGAACGGGATCGCAAGCAGCGTGTAGTGTCCCGCGAAGGCGTTAAAGAGCGTCTGTGCGACCGAAGCGAGAGAGGCATCCGAATAAGCCATCAAGAAGATGATCGAAGAGAGGCCCAGAGAGACCGCAATGGGCACGCCAATGAGCAGCAATGCCACCACCATGCCAAAGAGGATGAGCATTTCCATGGATTAATCCTCCTTGTCGGCTTTAGCGGCCGCTTCTTCCACCAGTTCTTCGGCTTCGTGGCTGGCGATGATCATGTCTGTCTCGCCCTTGAAAACCTGGATTGCGACTTCGGCGAACCGGAACAGCAGAAGTCCGACGCCCAACGGCAAACAGAAATAGGGGACGACCCTCGGCAGCTTTTCATAGGCCTCACCCTGATTGATCATCGGCTCCATGAAGCGCAGCCAATCGAGCATCGGGATGTCGTTGACTTCATACCAGGCCTGATCGCGCATGGTTCCATCGAACGTTGGCAATCCCGCAAACGGGGCCCAATAGTCCCAGGAGCCGATGAAGAGCAGAACCGAGAACGTCAGACAGAGAATAACTGTGACGATCGCGAGAAGCCTGCGCGTCCGCGCCGAAACCATGTTCAGGATCGCGTCAACACCCAAGTGCGATCGCGTCTTGACGCAGTAAGACGCCCCAATCAATACAAGCCAGGCAAACAGAAAAACGGTCGTCTCCAGCGCCCATAGGATGTTTGCGTTAAACAGGTAGCGCGCGATGACATTAGCGAACGTAATCAACGTCATGAGGCCGAGGATCAGAGCGATTAGGCTCTCCTCAACCGCATTGACCGCCCGACCTAACGGAGTCTTGGGTTCGTAGTGCATGGCGCCCTCTTCCGATGATCTCTAGCGCGCGATGTGCGATTGTCTGTATTGCGCGCTTGTTGGAAAATGCGGCCCGTTTTCACGGGCCGCGGTTATTCGTCTTTCTAATTTGGGCTAGTTGGTCAGATCGTTGGCGGCCTGTGCCGCGGCGATTACGTCAGCGCCGACATCGCCCTCGAACGCCGTCCAGACCGGCTGCATGACGTCGACCCAAAGCTGGCGCTGCTCAGGCGTCAGCGTACGGATAACGCCGCCCGCCTCGACGATGGAGGCCTTGGCTTGTTCATTGAGCTCATTGGCCTTCGCATTGCGCTCGGCGGTGACCTCCTGGATGATCGTGTTCAGCTGGTCGCGGATCGCCGGGTCGAGGCCGTCCCAGAACTCTGTCGACGTCACGAGCAGATAGTCGATCACACCGTGATTGGTCTCTGTGATACCGTCTTGCACCTCAAAGAACTTCTTGCCGTAGATGTTCGACCAGACGTTCTCCTGCCCATCGACGACGCCGGTCTGGAGCGCGCCATAGACCTCAGAGAAGGACATTTTTTGCGGAGAACCGCCGATCGCCTTCATCTGCGCAACAAGGACTTCAGACTGCATCACGCGGAATTTGAGACCTTCGGCGTCAGCTGGCGCCATAAGGGGGATGTTGGCGGACATCTGCTTCATGCCGTTGTGCCAGAACGACAGACCGGTCAGACCGCGGCGCTTCATGGCGAGCAGAAGCTTCTGGCCTTCCTCACTGGCCTGGAAGCGGTCCACCGCGTCGATGTCGGTGAACATGAACGGCATATCGAAGATCCGGTACTTCTTGGTAAAGGTCTCAAATTTCGAAAGCGATGGCGCTAGTAGCTGCACGTCGTTGCGCAGCAACGCTTCAAGCTCAGTCGCATCGGTGTAGAGAGCCGCGTTCGGGAAAACCTCCATACAGGCTTTGCCTTGCATCTCTTCATTTACGCGCTTCTCAAGCGCGCCTGCGGCAAGGCCCTTCGGATGCTTGTCTGAGTTGGTGACGTGGCTGAATTTGATAACGATCTCGCCATCATCACAGGCGTCGTTCGCCGCGGCTCCGGTTGCGCCGAGGGCCGCCGCAACAGCCAGCGTGCTTGCCAATAGTAACTTCATTGTTTCCTCCCACAGATTAATTGAATGTTGCTGCGCCGCTTGATCCGCATCGCTTGCGGGTGGGCGCAGCCATCAATTTGGGACGATAGCGGCAATTCTCGAAAAGTTTCTTCGGCAATATTGATCAGTTATAGCGAATAAACTTTCGCCGCTTTCCTGTAATATCGCTGCAGGTCACCCCCTTTCCCGAGGCGAATTGAATGTTTGAAAATTTCATTGAAGAGCGCGTGGACGGCGCAGGGGCAACGATATTCCTGCGCCGGGCCGGATCGCCGGACGCGCCCGCCGTGCTGCTTCTTCACGGCTATCCGCAAACATCGGCTATGTGGAACGGCGTCGCGCCGATTCTTGCGCGCGACTGTCAGGTTGTTTGCGCCGATCTGCGCGGCTATGGCCGCTCAGACAAGCCGGGGTCGGACCCGAGTCACGAGACCTACTCCAAACGCGCAACAGCGAATGACCTCGTCCAAGTCATGAGCGCCCTGGGCCACGAAAGATTCTTCGTCGGCGCGCATGATCGCGGCGCCCGCGTGGCGCATCGGTTGGGACTGGATCATCCGGAGCGTGTGATTGCAATGACGTTGCTTGATATCGCGCCAACCCGCGAGATGTATGCGAACACCACTGCCGAGTTCGCGCGCACCTACTGGCACTGGTTTTTCCTAATCCAAAAGAATCCGCTGCCGGAAACCATTATCGGCAAAGATCCGGTCGAGTTCTGGAAGCATAAATGTTTCAACCAATCGGGCGGCGTGAACCCGTTCGTGGAAGAAGCCCTTCAAGAGTATCTCGGCGCGTTCGACGATCCCGCCGCAATTCACGCCAGCTGCGAAGACTATCGCGCGGCGGCGACTATCGACACCGAGCATGACAACGCCGATGGCGATCGCAAACTCTCGGTTCCGATCAAGGTTTACTGGGCCAAGAAGGGCGTCATTGAGAAGTGCTTTGACGCCTTGGATCTATGGCGCGCCCGCGCAGAGGTGGTCTCTGGCCAGGCGCTGGATGCGACCCATTACATGGCCGAGGAGTATCCTGAAGACATCGCTAGCCGCATGAAGACCTTCTTTCTTCAGCATTTCGCCGCAGAAACGGAACTGACCTGATGCCAAGAACTCTTTACGACAAGCTAGTCGACACTCACAAAGTCTGTGATTTGCCGGATGGCGATATCCTGATCTATGTCGATTTTCACATCATGAACGAATACACGAGCCCGCAGGCGTTCTCGGCGCTTGAAACAAAGGGTCTGAGCGTTCGCCGGCCTGAGGCGCAGCTCTGCGTGGTCGATCATGTGAACGCGACGAGGGAGCGCCGGGCGGCGGATGCGCCCTCGCAAATCCTGATCGAGAATCTCGAGGCGAATTGTAAAAAGCATGACCTCGCCTTTTTCGGCCTCGGCGACCCGCGGCAAGGAATCGAGCATGTCGTGGTGCCGGAACAGGGCCTTGCGCAGCCTGGCATGCTGATCGCTTGCGGCGACAGCCACACGACGACCTACGGGGCGTTCGGCGCGCTGGGATTTGGTATCGGCACCTCGGAAGTCGAGCATATCCTCGCCACGCAGACGCTTCGCTACAAGCGCCTGAAAACCATTCTCGTCCAGGTGGATGGAGAACTCGGCCCGGGCGTGACCGCCAAGGACATCATCATGAAAGTGGTGAATGTCATCGGCGCAGGCGGCGCGAACGGCTTTGCCGTGGAGTTCGCTGGATCGGCGATCAGCGCCCTCGACATGTCGGGCCGGATGACGATCTGCAACATGGCCGTCGAACTTGGCGGGCGCGCTGCCCTGATGGCGCCGGATGAAAAGACGTTGGCGCTTTGCAGCGGCCGGCCTCACAGCGACAGCCTCAAATTTGACGGCGAGACCTGGGCCTCCGACCCCGGCGCGACATTCGACAAGGTTTTTGAGATCAACGCGTCCGAGATCGCCCCGCTGGTCAGCTGGGGCATCAGCCCGGATCAGTCCGTACCTGTCGATGGCGCCGTGCCCACGGATGCGGAGATGGCGACGCCCAAGGCCAAAGCCCGACTCGCCCGCGCATTGAACTATATGGGGCTCGAGGCCGGCCAGAAGATCGCCGACATCAAGATCGACACTGCTTTCATTGGATCCTGCACGAACAGCCGGATAGAAGATCTCCGCAGCGCTGCGCGCATTCTTTCAGGGCGGAAGGTCGCCGAGGGCGTCAACGCTGTTGTGGTTCCTGGCTCCACGCTGACCAAGGTCATGGCTGAGCAAGAGGGGCTGGACAAAATCTTCACCGAGGCGGGTTTTGATTGGCGGCAAGAAAGCGGCTGTTCCATGTGCCTGGCGATGAATGACGATTTTGCACTGGATGGCGAGCGTGTCGTCTCCTCCACCAACCGGAATTTTGAGGGCCGGCAGGGCCGCGGCGCGCGAACCCATCTGATGAGCCCGGCCATGGTCGCGGCCGCCGCCGTCACAGGCCGCGTCACCGACGTGCGCGAGTTCGAGGATTAAGATATGCCGAAAATCGTTACCGGAACCGGCGCGCCCTTGCCGCTCGCCAATGTCGACACCGACGTCATCATGCCGAAACGCTTCCTTCGAATTATCACCCGAGAGGGGTTGGCTGACGGCACTCTCGCCGATCTTCGCTTCACCGCGGAGGGCGCGGCGCGGCCTGATTTTGTATTGAACAAGGACGATTGGAAATCCGCATCGATTCTTGTCGTTGGCGACAATTTCGGCTGCGGCTCAAGCCGAGAGCACGCTGTGTGGGGTTTGAAGCAGCTTGGCATCGACGCCATCGTCGGCACCACTTTTGCAGGCATCTTCTATGACAACGCCCGCAAGAACGGGTTGGCGTTGCCGATGGTGTCCCCGCAGGAACGCGACGCGTTGTTGCAATTGACCGAGGCGAGCGGCCAAGTCGAGATTACCGTGAATATGGCTGATCAAACGGTCTCGGCGGGCGATATGATCGTTAAATTCGATATGGACGCCGCCACGAGGCAGGCCCTTCTGGACGACCGGGACGACACGCTCGATACCCTGAAACTGAGCGACGCCATCCTGGCGTACGAGGCGGGCCTGTCTGAGAAACAGATCGTCCGGGTGATCAAGTGACCGCGCTACTGCTATGAGACACCGACTGGATATCAGGCAACTCGAGAGCTTCGTCGCCGTCGCGGAAGAGTTGCACTTCCGGCGCGCGGCGGAGCGGCTGAATATCAGCCAGTCGGCCTTATCGGAAAAGGTGTCCAGCCTCGAGAAAGAAGTGGGAGTGCCGCTTCTCTTTCGCACCACGCGTCAAGTCAGCTTGACCCAGGCGGGCGCGGAATTCCTGCGAGATGCAAACAGTATACTGGCCGACTTGGAGCGATCGATTTCCAATGCACGGCGTCGCGCTGAACGAGGTCTGGACAGCATTCGGGTCGGAGGCGTGGATGAGGCGATCTCCATGCTGCTGCCCTCAGCACTTGTCGAATTCAAGAAATCATGCCCCGACATCCACGTTCAGGTCGTAGAGATCTCGTCCTCCGATCATCACACATGGGAGCTGATGAACCATCGCACCGACGTGGCCTTCATCAGAACGCCCGCCACGGACGACTACGTTACTTCTGAGCTTCTGTATCGACAGGAAGTTGCGATTGTTGTGAGCGACGCGCATGACCTGGCGGACCAAAAATTCCTTATGCCGCGCGACATCATTAACGAAAACATCGTGGGCTTTCCAAAATACGCGCGTCCAATTCTGCATGATCTGTTGTGGAGCGGATTTAGAGCATTGGGAGCGCAGCCCAATGTCGTTTGCGAAGTCATCGACAAGTCCACGTTGCTCCATCTTGTCGCTCATGATCTGGGAATCGCGCTCGTCCCGTCCTGGGTCAGTGCGATTTCGCCGCCCGGTCTGACTTTCATACCCTACCAGCCGCGGAGCGTGTTCGTGGATCTCTACGTAGCGCATCGCGAGAACGAAAAATCAAAGACGGTGGAGAAATTCGTCGAAGCGGCGCGTGCCGCCGCCATGGCGTCGCAATCGAACTGAATTCTCTGATTTCGTTTCGAACCCCTAGGCGAAATCAACGTTTTGCTTCGGATGTGGCTGGATATCTCAAAATCAGCAAACAGCAATTTCGCACTTAGGGAGGCGCCGGATGGCCAGGCCTAATATCACGTTAATCGCATCGGGATATGGTCGGCGGTCCGTCGCGCTATCAACGAATGCCCGAAATCGGCGGAGAGCTAGCATTAAGCGCGCCGCACCCAATGACTTCGTTGGGCTGATTGTGTTGAAAAACTCGCTCTTGATCGGCGGTCAACTCGCTGATTCACTTCCGATATTGAGGAGGACGGATCGCGATGATGGGGTCAAGGCAGGAGGCGCAATCGGCGCTGTTTTATGAGTTCTCGCTGGAAGATCATGTGCCGCAGGATCATGTGTTGCGTTCGATTGATCGGTTTGTCGATTTGACAAGCCTTCGCACGCACTTGGCGGAATTCTATAGCCACACGGGCCGTCCTTCGGTCGATCCCGAGCTGCTGATCCGGATGCTTCTGGTGGGCTATTGCTTTGGCATCCGGTCAGAGCGGCGGCTGTGTGAAGAGGTGCATCTGAACCTTGCGTATCGCTGGTTTTGCCGCCTCGATCTGACCGACCGAATTCCGGATCATTCCACCTTCTCCAAGAACCGCCATGGCCGCTTCCGCGCGAGCGAGCTGTTGCGTCACGTGTTCGAGGCGACCGTGACGCGCTGCATGGAGGAGGGCCTTGTCGGCGGACAGGGCTTTGCCGTGGATGCGAGCCTGATCGTCGCGGACGTCCAGAAGCAGAATTCCAGCAAACCGGAAGACTGGGCATCCCGAGAGATCGACCCCAATGATGCGTCACGAGCGGTTCGCGAATATCTCGACACTCTGGATGACGAAGCTTTCGGCGCGGCCACGACGGCCAAGTCCAAGTTCACGGCTCATGCGGACCCTGCCAGCCAATGGACGGCGGCGCGGAAAGGTCCGGCGTTCTTCGCCTATTCCGACAATTACCTGATCGACACGGATCATGGCGTCATCGTGGATGTGGACGCCAGCCGGTCGAACAAGTCCGCCGAGGTAGGCGCGATGCGCAAGATGATCGACCGGACCACAGAGCGCTTCGGCCTGAAGCCGGATTGGGTCGCCGCTGACACGGCATACGGATCATCCGACAACCTCACCTGGCTGACAATAAAACGGCGGATCCTCCCATTCATCCCGGTGTTCGACAAATCGGAACGCAAGGACGGAACCTGGTCCCGGTCCGACTTCACCTGGGACGAGGACAACGACCGATACATCTGCCCGGAAGGCAAAGAACTTCGTCACACGAGACGGCGATATTCCGATCCCGCTCGGACAGCGCCAAGGCTGAAAGCGCGCAAATACAGGGCGTTGAAAGCCGACTGCCTAAATTGCCCTTCCAAACCGAAATGCTGCCCGAACACCGATTTGCGCGCCATCAACAGAGAGAAGTATGAAATCGTCAGGGATTTCGTGCGGCGCTGCACCGCCTCTGAATTCAACCCAACAGCGCAGAAGCGGCGCAAGAAAGTCGAGATGCTGTTCGCCCACCTCAAACGCATCCTCGGGCTGGGGCGGCTCCGATTAAGAGGACCCTGCGGCGCCCAGGATGAATTCACCCTCGCAGCGACCGCCCAAAACCTCCGGAAACTGGCAAAGCTCAAGCCGATGGCGCCCATCGCCGGATAAGTGGGCGGGCTAGGCGCAGATTATCCAAAACGATCAGCCCGATAGCTGAAGCCACCCGGCCAAAATCCAACGGCTTTTTCAACACAATCAGCCCAAAGCGGACCCATGAATGCCCTCAGCGCTAGAAAGAACAACGACCGCGCAAAGCGCGGCCGCAACTGGATCAAGTAGGATGACAAGCTTTAGGCTCTCACCGAGGCGGTTGCTGATCCGCTAATGTGAACCTGCAAACTCGACATCATCTATCGCAAAATCGATTCTAACCTTTGAAAACTATTCGGCGGCGACCGAACGCATCCGATCCGCGGTGGCCCGCTTCAGAAACCGTTTGTTGATTGGGCTATGTGGCTTCACAGCAAGCCTTTCATTTGCAAACGCTTCCGCCGCAGCTTTGTTGCCTGAGCGCACGGCGGCCTCGGTTAGCGTCCAGTCAATGATGTCTCGCTGGGCGTGGCTGCCTCCAAACGAGTTGGCGACGAACCTCGCGCGATGAAGAATCTCCGCCGCTTCGGCGTACTTGCCTTCCCAAAAGGCTCGGAATCCCTGAATCAGAGGCAGGCCGGTCGCCTTCGCCCAACGGGCTGTTTCGTCACGAGTCTCGTCAACCGATCGGTATTGATCCAGAATCCGATCAATCTGGTCCACGCGTCCCGCGCCCAAATACGCCATCGCGGCGTGCCAATCATTGAACGGATACAGCCGACCGTCCGCGTGATTATCCCAACCTTGCGCTACGTCGCTCCAGCGATCGCTGATGTCGCTGTCCTCCATGTGAAGCCGCCAAAGCAGGGCCGAGGCGTCCACCAGATCAAGCGCAACCAGACTTTCCTCGCCCCGGACTCTCGCGTCATAGAGCCGGATCGCCTGGTCGGTCTGGTCGAGATCAAGATGATAAAGCGCCTTGTGCCACCAGTTATGCACCTTGAAGAAATTGTCGTCGCCGGACCAATGTGGCTCGCGCGATGTCATCCACTTGACGCCGTCCTCGGCGCGCCCCTGCATCTCAAGAACATGAGCCACTGCATGGTGGGCCCAGCAATCAAGGGGATCACGCTCAACCGCCTCTCGGCCAATTGCTTCGGCTTTGGCGTAATCACCCGCCTCTTCCAGACCGAATGCATACATCCCCAGGACGATAGGGTAACCAGGTTGGTCTTCCGACCACTTCGGGAGCACCCGCGCTAGCCGGTCGCGCAGGTTGCGTGAGTTGGCCCGGTAGAAATCCATGAGGTGCCCCGCCTGCAAGCCCAGGATGTCGTGCGGAAACTTCATGTTGTGGCGATCCAGCCTGACCGCCGCCTCAGTCCAGTTGTTGGCTGCAAGCGCTTCCAGAGCCGCCACATGCGACTTCTCGTTTTCGGTTTTCGCCAGGACGCGGGCGGTGGCCAGGATGGACATCGCCTCGCTTGCCGCCTCCGGCTCCGTCGCCAATCCAAATAGATAGGCCTTTAGAATATGAGCCATGGCGAAATCAGGAGCCGCCTCAATCGCCTGATCGACCAGCGCGACTGGATCCCCGCGATAGATGTTTAGGGCCCGCATCGCGGCGTCGAAGTGTTCAATTGCGACTGCGTTGGCGCCGCTTGCGTCAATAGAATGGATGCTATCGGCCATGTTGATCTCCCCCTCTGAGTATCCGCAAATCAAGACCCGCATGTATTTCAGCGATGTCGCGCATTGCGGTGTCAAAATCTTGAGCATTAGATATGGAAACGGAGCGCCGGCGATCAATGAACTTGCGGGCCAGTTGGCAAAGTTAATTTTTTATGTTTTAAAAACAGCGTGTTAAGAAAGATCCGACTTCGGTTGGAGCGAAGAAGCTCCTGTAAACTCGTGAGGGAACTGGACCGCAGGTACAGTACTTATGGTACAGTTTGATGATGAAACGCAGTCGCATGGGAAGGATAGAATGACGAATGTGGCCCCGCGTACAAAACAGCAGATTCTTGACGCGGCGCAGACGTCCGTTCTGACAAAGGGGTTTTCCGGAACCTCAATTGACGAGTTAATCACCGAAGTCGGCATCTCTAAAAGCGGCTTCTTTTATCATTTCCGCGACAAGACAAATTTGGCCCGCGCTCTACTTGAGCGTTACATCGAGCAGGACAATCTGGTGTTCGACCGCGTGTTCGACGAGGCCGACGAATTGAGCGAGGACCCGCTGCACAGCTTCCTTATTGCGCTCAAGCTCTTGGCGAAGGTGTTTGAGGACCTTCCGAATGGTCACCCAGGTTGCCTCGTTGCGTCGGTTTGTTACCACGAACAGCTGTTTGATCAGGAAGTGCGGAACATCAACGCCGAGGCGGTTCTGTCCTGGCGCGCCCGGTTTCGCGCGCGTATCGAAAGGATAGCTGAGCGCTACGAACCTCGGATCAATGTAGATTTGAACGATCTGGCCGACATGATGTCGGTCGTCGGCGACGGCGGAATAATCCTGTCCAGGGTCGTCGGCGACAAGTCTCTGTTGCCAAAGCAGTTGCTTTTGTATCGTGATTTCATTCGGTTGGTTTTCGAGCCCGGCCGAGCCAGCGACAATCTGTGAACTGGTAGGCCAAGCGTAAAACGACGCCTCGAAAGACCGAACCGAGAAGTGCGCCACCTTAGCTTGTGGGGGCGCGACGTCGGCGCAGCAGAGGAGCCGCGCCGCTGATGATGCGGCACTCGTATTGTATGCGAGTGAGTTTGGGCCGAGTGTGTCCTTCCCCCCTAAAACTGGGCCACTGTTTAGGCTGAGAATGGGGAAGAGAGATGGCTCGAAAACGGCATTCGGACGAGGACATCCTGAAGCTGCTGCGGGAGATTGAGCTGCGGCTTACCGAGGGAAGCGACGTGCAGTCGGCCTGTCGTAGCGTGGGGATCAGCGATGCGACCTACTACACTTGGCGCAAGCGGTTCGGTGGCATGGGACGGTCGCAGCTTACTGAGCTCCGCTCTCTTGAGAAAGAGAACGCCCGGCTGAAGAAGATCGTGGCCGAGCTCGAGCTGGACAAGCTGATCCTCAAGGAGAGCCTGAGCTATCTAAAGCCCAGGGCCTGACGACGAGCCAGCTTCGTCAGGCCGTCGTCCATACGCGTCAGAAGCTCGCGACCTCGGAGCGACGGACATGCCGGGTGATCGGTCTGTCGCGAAGCTCCCTGCAATACCGGCCGGCACAGAGAGACGACGATGCTCTGCGGCTGGCCCTGATCCGATTGGCGAAACAATACGGCCGGTATGGCTATCGCAAGATTGCGGAGCTGTTGCGCGTCGAAGGCTGGCGGGTGAACTACAAGAAGATCGAGCGGATTTGGCGCGAGGAAGGGCTGCAACTGCCGCAGCGGCACAAGGATGGCGTCGAAGCATCAATGGAAGATCTTTTGCGCGTGCATTTGCCGGGATACGAGCAAGCGTCACTCAGGAGAACGATCTCTCGTCTTGACGTAATGGGCGCTGAGAAAAACTGTGCGCCCAAGTTTACCGCGAGGATCGACATCCCCCTCGTTCCCAAGCAGTTTTTGATGGAATTTGAACGGCGCACGCTGAACTGAAGCAATCACCACAAATGTGGAGTTATCATATTTATTGTGGATATTTCCACATTTTTACATCCAGTCATCTTGATATAGCAATATTCCATCCCCAACTCGTGGTCATCGAAGCGCAACAGGCTCCGCCGCAAGTGCTTCGTAGCCGAGCAGGGGAGGCTCGACATGACTAAGCAGACGATAGTTCGACGAGAGTCGACGTAGGGGCCGCCGGTGTAGAGGGTCGACGCCGGTCGAAGCTGAAGCTGAACACCGGCCGCCTCTTCATCCGAATGCACGACAACCGCGTCGCGACGCCCCTGGCCCTCAAGGTCTGGACGACAACCGCAGCGTCGAAAATCGAAACATCTAGGACGTCGCTGGCGCTTCCACCAGTCGATGCGCCCCGGGGGCGCCGCCTTGAGCGTTGCCCAATCGAAAGAAAGGAAAGCTCATGTTTACGAAATTCATAGTATCCATCACGGTCGCGGCCGTTTTCACCGCCGTGGCGACTTCCGCCAGCGCCGAGCCGCCGCAGAGCTTCGATGTCGCGGAAGATCAGACCAGTTTCGTCTTTTTCCCGATCGACGAGGGTCTCAATCATCAGGCCGCCGACGTTCATTTTCACCAATTCGCCACCCAAGGCTACATATATCCTGCAGGCACGCTGGCGGACGGTTTTTCGGGCGTCACGGAACAGGGTCATCCAGCATACCCCGACAAGGTGATCGGAACGTGGAGCAGCAACGGCTGGAACGTTGCGAACGGCATGCAGGCGACCACCGGCATGTGGCAGATCACAAGACAGAAGTTCGAGTTCGTATCCGGAGACATCCTGATCATCAAAGGTCCAGAAAAAATTTCTCCGACAACGACGATCACGCGGCAGATCATCGGCGGGACCGGCGAGTTCGCCAACGCGACCGGTGTTTTGCTTCAAGAATTCCTGGGCTTTACCGATTTCGGCGGCTCTTCGATAACCTTCACTTTAGATCAAATCGAGGAGAGTGACGCGCCGTCTAACCTCTCCGCAACTCTGATCCAATAAGGGTTGGGTGTGCCTATGGTAAACTACGACCGGCTCTGGTCGCCAAAACGCGCCGACCCGGCAGACAATTGAAGGACCGCATTCGGGACAGCCGCTCAGACCCATCCACTTGCGCAAGAACCCCGGCCCCGCAGTCGGGGTTTCTTCCATACGGTCTGCGATTAATCGGTCAAACCCTCGCCGACTAGGAATATACGTCTCAGTTCCTCGAAGGCGTGCAGCTTCGAAGAATGTCGGGCACCATGTGGTTTTGCCATTCGCGGCTGGCTAAGTCGTTGATTTTGAATCCATCGGGAATTCGAGTGCGCACCAACCTTGCCATTTGCGACTCAAAGTTACGCCATTCGAGGCGGCGCAGACAGAAGCGGGCATTCGTGCTCTACGCAGCGAACTGCTGCTTTGAGCCGATTGTGTTGAAAAAGCCGTTGGATTTTGGCCGGGTGGCTTCAGCTATCGGGCTGATCGTTTTGGATAATCTGCGCCTAGCCCGCCCACTTATCCGGCGATGGGCGCCATCGGCTTGAGCTTTGCCAGTTTCCGGAGGTTTTGGGCGGTCGCTGCGAGGGTGAATTCATCCTGGGCGCCGCAGGGTCCTCTTAATCGGAGCCGCCCCAGCCCGAGGATGCGTTTGAGGTGGGCGAACAGCATCTCGACTTTCTTGCGCCGCTTCTGCGCTGTTGGGTTGAATTCAGAGGCGGTGCAGCGCCGCACGAAATCCCTGACGATTTCATACTTCTCTCTGTTGATGGCGCGCAAATCGGTGTTCGGGCAGCATTTCGGTTTGGAAGGGCAATTTAGGCAGTCGGCTTTCAACGCCCTGTATTTGCGCGCTTTCAGCCTTGGCGCTGTCCGAGCGGGATCGGAATATCGCCGTCTCGTGTGACGAAGTTCTTTGCCTTCCGGGCAGATGTATCGGTCGTTGTCCTCGTCCCAGGTGAAGTCGGACCGGGACCAGGTTCCGTCCTTGCGTTCCGATTTGTCGAACACCGGGATGAATGGGAGGATCCGCCGTTTTATTGTCAGCCAGGTGAGGTTGTCGGATGATCCGTATGCCGTGTCAGCGGCGACCCAATCCGGCTTCAGGCCGAAGCGCTCTGTGGTCCGGTCGATCATCTTGCGCATCGCGCCTACCTCGGCGGACTTGTTCGACCGGCTGGCGTCCACATCCACGATGACGCCATGATCCGTGTCGATCAGGTAATTGTCGGAATAGGCGAAGAACGCCGGACCTTTCCGCGCCGCCGTCCATTGGCTGGCAGGGTCCGCATGAGCCGTGAACTTGGACTTGGCCGTCGTGGCCGCGCCGAAAGCTTCGTCATCCAGAGTGTCGAGATATTCGCGAACCGCTCGTGACGCATCATTGGGTCGATCTCTCGGGATGCCCAGTCTTCCGGTTTGCTGGAATTCTGCTTCTGGACGTCCGCGACGATCAGGCTCGCATCCACGGCAAAGCCCTGTCCGCCGACAAGGCCCTCCTCCATGCAGCGCGTCACGGTCGCCTCGAACACGTGACGCAACAGCTCGCTCGCGCGGAAGCGGCCATGGCGGTTCTTGGAGAAGGTGGAATGATCCGGAATTCGGTCGGTCAGATCGAGGCGGCAAAACCAGCGATACGCAAGGTTCAGATGCACCTCTTCAAACAGCCGCCGCTCTGACCGGATGCCAAAGCAATAGCCCACCAGAAGCATCCGGATCAGCAGCTCGGGATCGACCGAAGGACGGCCCGTGTGGCTATAGAATTCCGCCAAGTGCGTGCGAAGGCTTGTCAAATCGACAAACCGATCAATCGACCGCAACACATGATCCTGCGGCACATGATCTTCCAGCGAGAACTCATAAAACAGCGCCGATTGCGCCTCCTGCCTTGACCCCATCATCGCGATCCGTCCTCCTCAATATCGGAAGTGAATCAGCGAGTTGACCGCCGATCAAGAGCGAGTTTTTCAACACAATCAGCCCAAAGTAGAAGAGTCCAAATTCGGCTGCTTTTCTGCTCACCACCAAAAGCGGTCTAGCTGACAACCTCAGATGTCCGCTTCATCCGCATCCGGAAATCACTACTGCCGTCGGATCCGCGCCCGGTTTGATTATGATTGGGAAGATCAACGGAGCTTCGATCCTAGGCAAATTTGTTCAAATTTTCATAGGAGGCCGACAAGAGTTGTGTCCTGTCGCGTCAAACTTGACAGACCCAGTCTCCAAAAACGACGCTATGTTTCGAGATCCTACGGAGATGGTGAGATATGGCGAAGTATATTTCGACGAAGAGTTGGAAGGAGCTGCTAAAGAGCAAGGATTGCAAGGCTCTAAGCGCACCCGATCTGGAAAAGCTCATCACGCAGTTCGAAGGCGCGGAGAAGAAGCGTGATGCTACGGTTGCGGAGACCCATTTCGGCAAGATCAAGCTCAAGTTTCGCGTCCTGAAGAAGGCCAACGCTAAAAACCGCACGCTGATCAAATGGATGGATCAGGCAAGCGAGGAGGCGGAGGAGATAATCGCCGCGATCGGCGTAGGGACCGAGGACGCGGCGGACGATAAAGCCGCCGACGACGCTCCTGCGAAACCTGAGGAAAAGGCAAAGGAAGTCGCCCCACCCAAAGAGGCGAAGCCCACGGACTCGTCGAGAGAGAAATCCGACCCTAAGGCGAAGGACGATGACGGCACGGAGGAGGTGCCGCCCTCACTCGACGAAGCCAAGCGCAAGGCCCTGGGCGAGACGCTGGCCAACGAGCTGACCCTCGCCAAGCGGCGGCCAAAGGCGAAGGCGTCGAAATTCGTACTGAAGCCAGACGCCAAGTCGCCGGGATTGATGCTGACCCGCAAAGAGTTGAATCCTGGCGTGAAAAAGGCGGCCATTGCACTTTCCGGAAAGCCCGGCAAGACCCTGAAGGGCCTTTGCTACGGCGATAGCGGCAAATGGGTGTTCGTATTCCCGACCGAGCCAAAGACAGCGTTGATCCAGCTCTTAAAGCGCGCGGCGCTGCTGCATGCGGGAATGAAGATCAAGCTGAAAGTGGTAGGCGGCGGGGTCGAGTTGGACGACGGCGAAGCTGCCGACTCGCAGGACGGCGCGAAGGAAACCGCCGCGACGGCGAACGAGCAGACGCCGGCCAAGGCCGCGCAGGAAGCCGCGGCGCCCGAGCCAAAATCAGAGCTGGAGGAGGCGCCGGACCCGCTCAATCCCAAGCTGCTAAAGGCGCGCCTGGTCGCCGCCGTCGGCGGGCTGAAGCGGGCGCCGGCGGGCGACGCGGACGCAACGACGGCGCTGAACGGCGATCTGGCTGCGGTTAGCAAGGCGATGAAGAGCAAGGATTTCGCCGCCGCCGCCGAGCTGATCGCCAAGCTAGAGGCGCAGCTGGCCGCGCCGCAGGAGGCCCCGGAAGACGTCCCAGCCGCCGAGACGGAGGAAGCGCCGGAGGCCGAGGTCGAAGCGAAAACCGCGGGCGACGAAGACGGCGAGAAGGAGCCATCGGAGGACGAGGCCGACGCGCTCAGGAAGGCAAATTTCGACCTCGCTAAAGCGCGCCTGCAGTGGGAGGTCGCGCGAAGCCGCGCCCGCGGCCAGGCGGAGGAGGCGATCGACGCGTTCAGCGCGGAGTTCCCGCACGCGACGCTACTGGTCAATTTGGTCGACCAGGTGCTGGCCGAACTGGATGAGGCGCTGCGCGACGCGCTGGACGACGTGATCTCGGCGGCCTCGGTCGAGGCCCGGCAGAAGCACGTGGAGCGCTCTCGCGCGCTGGCCGCGTCGCTGCGCATCGATGTCGGCGACAACGAAACGCTGGCGCAGCTGGAGAAATATCCGGCGAACGAGCAGGGGCTGGTGACGCCCCTGCTGGACAGTCTGGCGGAGGTCGAGAAACAGCTCGCCGCCTAAGCCCGAAGCCTCAGATCAGTCAGGATCATCTCAATGGCCAAAACCGTCGCTAGCATCGCCAAGATGTACAATGTTCCGGAAAAGACGGCGCGACTGGCGCTATTCGCCGTCGAGCTTAGCGGCCGCGCCTATACGGTCGAACAGCTTTTGCGCGGCTCCGGCGCGGCGCGGGCGCTGAAACCGTTCACGGCCTATGGCGACGACGATGAGGAGGAGCGGGTCAAATACCACGTGAGCTCGGTCAACGACTTCCTCGACAAGTTCACCGCGCTTGAGCGACTGATGACGAAAAAGCCCGCGAAGGCCGACGATGACGATGATGATGATGATGATGATGATGATGATGATGATGACGACGACAGCGACGACGATGACGACAGCGATGATGACGATGACGACGCTGAGGCGGTGTTCGCCCGCGACGTGAAGCAGGTGATGACGACGATGCGGAACCACGCCAGCGAGATGGAGAAAGAGCTGGCGGTGTTCGGAGACTACCGCTCCATCGACGATGTGATGACCGACAGGTCGTTGAGTCCGGAGGATCGGAAGGCGAAGCTGAACGAGATTCGCAACGTGCTGGAGGCGATCCAAGACCGGCTCGATCACATCAACGTTTTCGTGTTTTTCGACCTGGATGAGATCGAGCCCGGAACGCTGGCGACGCTGGGCAGCCCTGAGGACAACGCGGCCATGGAGCAGGTCGCCGATCTGATGAAGTCCTTCCGGATGCTCGGCGCGACGCTGACGGACGGCCTGCCGGACGGATTCCGTCCACCCTTCGATCAGGTGCTCGACTTGATCGACGACCAGGAACGCTTCGCCGACCTCGAGACCGATGAAAAGTTCGACGAGGTCGAAGACGATCTGAAGAAATACGGGATCACGCTGAAGGAACAGCGAGGCGTTTATATCGCCACCCTCGATGAGCCGACGCTGGACAAGAAGGTCCATGGCGACGGGCTGAGCGACGACATCGACGCCCTGCTGAAGAAATACGGGGTGACCACGATCGACGAGTTCACCGCCTATTCAAGCTCGCTGGCGATCTCGCCCGAGCCCTATGAGCTGCAGCAGCTTCAGGACAAGATCGACGCCCGGCTGGTCGAGGCGCGCACGCTGGCGATGAAGCTAATCGAGATGGCGGAGTCGGACCCGAAATACGCCTCGCTCCGCGCACAGGCGATCGCGATCTGCGAGCAGACGATGCGCGACATCCCGGCCGCGTGGATTCCGCCCTCCTTCCTTGACGAGGTGCAGGCGTGGCGCAAGGCGGAGCGTGAGCATATCCGCGAGAAGACCGAGAAGTTCGTCGAAGAGAACCGGCCGGATTACGAGGACGACGAGACTTCGAAACGCAAGCAGGCGATCAGCTTCATCCGGCAGTTCGTCGATTTCTCGCATGAAGTGGGCGACACCTCGCTGACCCATATCAATCCGGACGGCGGCTGCCCGCCCAACAAGGTGGACGAATTTCTGGGCAATCTGCTGGGCCACGGGGTCGGCGAGGACGATTCCGGGCTGGAGGCCTGGCAGGGCTTCGAAGGCGCCGAATACGGGATGATGATCGTCTCGAACTTCACCGACTACATCTCTCGGGTGAAGTCGCTGGCGAATGTCGATTTCCAGAACATGACCGAGCTGGAGGAGCGCGAATACTGGGCCACGGTCGCGAAGGCGGAGCAGACCTTCGCCGACGCGGTGCGCAATCTGGCCAATCTGAGCCACGAATTCGCCGAGGCGGGATCGGCCACCGCCGAGATGACGGCGACCATGGGTGGGCTGGGCGTGGTCTCGGAACTCGCCTCGACGGTCATGCTGGCGCTGGAGGCGGAGCACGCCCGCGCGATGAAGAACCACGCCAGCCATACGCTGCAAAACCTGCGCCGCGCGCGCGCGGCGCAGGAATATGTCGATCCGGGTCTGGCCAGCGCCCTGTCGCAAGAGGCCTCAAGCCGGGCGTCGCAGCAACGCAGAAAGGCGTGGGAGGCGACCTCTCACGCGGTGATCGCCGCGGGTTATGTGGGCGACGCCGCGGGCGCGGGCGGCATCGGGCTGGGCCTGAAGCTGACCGGCAAGTTGATGGAGTATGGCGGCAAGATCGTCATGGCTGGGATCGACATCAACAACGCCAGCAATGTCCGCAAGATGATGAAGCGGGCGCAGGCGGGCGACGTTCAGGCGCAGGTCACGATCATCGAGCAGAGCGCCTATTACGCAAAGATGTACCTGGCGATCCTGGTGATGGACAACAATCCGCTCGCCGTCGAGTTCATCGTCAAGCGCGGCTATGTGGAGGCGGATCTGGCGAAGCCCGGCGTCTCGGCCAAGATCCTGCGCGAGTTCATGATGTCGGACGCGGACGAGCATGACGAGGTCGAGGGATCCAACTGGGACATCGCCGCCGATACCGGCGGTCCGGCAAAGCTGGCCGCCAAGGTCAAATCCATCGGGTCTGAGCGGCGGCGGCGGAAGAGGAAGAAGAAGGCCGACGGCAAGATCGAGGCGCTGGCCAAGGCGATCGGAGCGAATGGCGGCCAGCGTCCGAAAATGAAATCGCCCAAGCTCGCCATGACAGAGGCGTGCTGGAAGGAGATCGAGACCGAGTTCAAACGCTGTCTGGTGCATGAGGACACGATCCCGAAGGCGGGCGCGGCGATGAAGGCGCTGGGCGCGGCGATGACGAAGATGGGCGGCAAGGGCGAACAAGTCATATCGCGCGACATCAGGGAGAAACTGGGCGCGCGGACCGCGCAACTGGACGAGATCGCGGATGAGGCCGGGCGCGAGAGGGTGGTCGACAAGGCGCTGAAAGAGATCAAAGGCCTGATGGACAAGATCAACACGGCCCATGCGGCGGTGATGCAGCGCTCTCCGATGACCGTGGACAAGGCTTGGGATCCGGAAGATCCGCCGAACGAGATCCCCCACGCCGAAGCGGCCGCCGCTCTGGGCCGTCTGGCGGCGCGGATCGAAGAGCAGCGGATCAGCGCCCGCAACGCTATGGAGTATCTGCTGCGCAATAAGAAGTGGTCGCCGCCCGCCGCGATGGACCCGGGGATCGATCCGAAGGGCAAGAAACCCCCCAAACACCCGGAGCTCGACATCCAGGGGTTCCGGAAGGAATACGCCCGGATCACCGAAGCGCTCAGCGATCCCGAGCTTCCGGGAGGCGAGCAGCGAAAGCTGCTGGCCGATCTGGACGACGTCAAGGACAAGATCGACGGTTATTACGAACAAGCTGAGGCCGCGATGGACGCGGCCGGACTGAACACCAAGGACGCGCTCAAGAAGGATCTTAAGGGCTATTGCGAGTCGGTCGGCGCAGAGTTCGACGGCGACGACGACCCCATCATCAAGGCGTTCGGCAAGGCCGAGGCGGCGGAGAAGGATTTCGCGGCGAAGGCCGCCGACGCGCAGAAGGCGTCGCAGGGCGAGGATGCGAAGGCGAAGCACAAGGCCAATCAGGCCAAGCGCAAATCCGCCAACGCCTATGAGGCCGCGCTGACCACGTTGATCGATGAGATCGGCGCGATGCGCGCGCGCTGCTTCGAGACCGACTTCCGGCAATATCTGGACATCCGAATTCATCAGGCGCAGCAGAAGCTGCAAAAGCTGAAAGAGGATATGAACCCGAACAACTGGGATCAGGTCGTCGCGCCGAGGGACAAGCTGAAGGATGTCTTCAGGCTGGCGCTGCAGGACGCGGTGATCGACGAAAGTTCAGAGACTGTGAAGGCGCTGAAAGCCCGGCTGAAAAAGGGCGACGAGGCGCTCAAATACGCGAGATCGGACGCCAGTTACGCCGAGCCCGGCGCCGACAAGCTCCAGAAGCTGAACATCCTCCGCGACAAGCTAGTCAAACGGATCGAGCTTTATCGCGAGATCCTGAAGGAGGAGGTCCTGCCCAAGCAGCTTCAGAAAATGATCAGCGACCAGTTGATCGCCTACGAAAAAGACATGCTCACGGCGACGACGGAAATCGGCGATGCGGACTTCAAGACCGGCCCGAAGCCGGAGGACCTGATCAAGAACGGCCCGGTGCGCAAGAGCTTGAACACATTCCGCGACAATGGCGTCGCGGCGGGCGCGTTCCCTGAATCGAAGAAACTCTTCAAGCGGCTTGGCAATCAGACAGTGCTCAGCAAGAACCGGTTGGAGAAGATCGAGGGCATCTGCGACGCCGGCAACAGGAATGCCAAGACCCGCGTCTTGGCCAAGCGGCTGGTGGAGACCTGCGACACCGCGCACGCGACTATCAACGAGCTGTTGCAGACGGCCGGCTGCGGGGAAAACGCCATCGCGGACAAATATTTGAACGATCTTTGGGCCGCCATAGAGACCCATATCCGCAACAAGGAGATCACTCGCCAGATCGTCCGCAACGAAGGCATAGAGTTCAACAAAAGCGACTATATCCCGACCAGCAAGATCGAGGAGGCGTGGGACAAAGCGCTGGAGCTTGGTGTCGTCACCAAATCCGACCTGAAGCTCCGAGACTCCATGACAAGGCTGCGCGACAAGATCGGCGATGGCGAAACAGGAGACGCGGATTTCGTGATTGAGTTTCAGGAGGTCAAGAAATCCGCCCTCGGCGTCCGCAGTCGCTGCGACGGCTGGAATGGCTATCTGCAGGAAACCGTCAAACAGATCGCGCGGGTCTACTCGGACAAAGGCCAGAAAGGGCTAGAGGGCGAATTTTAGATGGCGAGCATCAAATAGCGAACTGTTTCAGTTTTTGATGCATTCAAGCGCCGCAGAAGATTGTCGGAGAAGCAATTCGGAGCGAGCGGAATAAGCACCGACAAGCTTTGCCTGAGTATTACTCAAGCTGTGCGCAGGCCATCTATTTCAAGTGATCATCAGACTTGGTTTGTCGAAACGTAATAACTTTAGGACTTCGTTACGATCCAAAATCCGCTATGGGTTATTCTTCGGTCATCTGACTAAATGACTCAGATGTCGCCTTAGTCCGCAAAGCCGCCTTCGGCAATCAATACTGCTAATGACGGATTCCGGGGCGCTGTCCAGCCCCCCCCGTCCCAGTCTCACAATTCGAAAACCACGGCCATTGATTTCATTGGAAGTCGAGTCTCAGAGTTAAACCGATCTAACAAATTTTGTAAGGTTGGCTTAAATTTGAGGCTCAATTTATGAGGCTCGAACGCGCTCCTTGGGCGACCTGGAAGCAAAGGCAAAGGCAAAGGCGCTCGGAGTCAGACATTCACTCCCACCGCAACGAATGACTGCGTCGAACCCAAATCAGACCTGTTGCTCGGACCGTCGACTGTGCGCCGAAGCGCGCAAGGCGGTTGGACGTCGCGCCTCTATTTGACGACTCCTCCGCGCCTACGTCGGCCCTCGATTGCTATGAATAGAGACGCAACAAGAACTCCACCGACGCCGAACGCCAGGCTGGCGCCCAATACGTCGCTCAACGCCAAAGAGGACGAGCCGCCGTACACGGATTGCCGCCCGAGCATCATCATGGCGGCTAGGGTAAAGGGCGCGCAAAAACCCGCGAGTAAATAGCGTGTGTTTTTCATGGTTTGGTCTCCTTTCCGCTAGTGAGTGACAAGTGGGGTCGTCGCGGTCACCGCCCCTGTGTTCACTCGCCAAAAACCTGTGAAATCGCGCCAACTCGCAAACCAGTTGCGCATTCGGCGATGCGAATTGCGTCTGCATGCGCCAGTTCAAATTCAGCGCATCACGTCGAATGTCCAATCAGAACATGGTTCAGGCTGTCGCTTTGCCTGCCATAGACACCATCAACGGTCTACGGACGGAAAGGCGTCACATGCGGAGTTTCTTGTGATTTTTCTGGCCGAGTGGCGAAGAACAGCCATTCTAATGAGTTCAAGCCAATCAGAAGATCGGCGCGCAGGGAGCGTAAGGAGAGGACTATGACGACGAGACGTGGATTCATCGCGGGCATTCCAGCAGCAGGCGCCGCTTTTTCGGTCGCGCCCCACATCCTGTTAGACGAAGGCCCCGCGCGCGCCCAATCCGCCGCTCCGGCCGAAGGTCATTTTCACCCCAAAGGCAAGGCGCCGTCTGAGCACACGCTCAAGATTTTGGCCAAGGCGCGCGAGACTCTGCCGTTCTCGGATAGAAAGGACTTTGAGGAGCAGGCGCGGGGCCTGATCGCCGAAATGCCCGAGAAGCAGATCATGGCGGATGCAGGCCATGTCGCCTGGGACAAGGCGCGGTTCGATTTCCTGAACGGAGACGCTGATTTTGACAGCATCCACCCGTCGATGTTGCGCCAGGCGCGGCTGAACCAGGATTACGGCCTCTACGAAGTACTAGAGGGCAAAATCTATCAGGTCCGCGGCTTCGACCTGTCGCAAATTTCGTTCATCCGAGGAGAAACCGGGTGGATTTGCTTCGATCCGCTGATCTCAGCAGAGGTCGCTCGTCGCGCCTGGGAATTCTTTCAAGAACATCGCGGCGAGGGATTGCCGCTCACGACCGTCATCTACTCGCACTCTCACACCGACCACTGGGGCGGGGTCAGGGGCATCGTGGACGAGGCGGATGTCCGCTCGGGCAAGATCGAGATCATCGCGCCGCGCGACTTCATGGAGCACACGATCTCAGAGAACGTCTATGCAGGCAACGCGATGAACCGCCGGTTGTCGTTCCAGTACGGTCAGGTCCTGCCGGTCGCGCCCCACGGTTTCGTCACGCAGGGGCTGGGTCAGGGCGTATCCGCAGGCGATGTCGGGCTAATCGCGCCTACGCGGATAGTCGAGGAAGATATCGAGTATATCGAAGTCGATGGCGTGCGCATGGTTTTTCAGAACACGCCGGGCACCGAAGCGCCCTCGGAAATGAACACCTACATTCCCGAGATGAAGACGCTGTGGATGGCGGAAAACGTCACCTCGACTCTGCACAATATCTACACTCTGCGCGGGGCGCCGGTGCGCGACGCGCTGCGCTGGTCGAAATATATCGGGCGAGCGCTTTATCTGTTCGGTACCGAGGCCGAGGTCATGTTCGCCTCTCACCATTGGCCGCGCTGGGGCAACGACCGCATTCAGGAGGTTTTGAGGGCGCAACGCGACCTTTACGCCCATATGAACAACCAAGTGCTGCACTTCGCCAATCAGGGCGTCACGATCAACCAGATTCACAATGTTTATGAGCTGTCCGAGGGCCTGAAGCAGCAATGGCACTGTCGCGGCTATCACGGCTCGCCCGAGCATAACAGCCGCGGGGTCGTCCAGCGGTTTCTCGGTTTCTGGGACTGCAATCCTGCGACCCTGATCCCGCATTCGCCCGAGGATTCGGCGCCGCTTTATGTGGAGATGATGGGCGGGGCGGAGAAAATCCTCGCCCGGGGACAGGAGCTGCACAATGCCGGCGAATACAAGCTGGCCTCAGAGATACTGGACAAGCTTCTGCACGCTGAGCCCGACAATCGGGCCTGCAAGGACCTGCTGGCCGATGTTTATGAACAGCTTGGCTATCAGCAGGAGAACCCGGGTTTAAGAAACAGCTTCCTTGCCGCCGCCTATGAGCTGCGTTCCGGAATTCCGGGCGGCGAGCGCGCCAAGACCGCGGGTCCGGACGTTATCCGCGCGATGTCGACAGAGTTGTTCCTGAATTTCCTCGGCATCCGGATGGACAGCCGCAAGGCCGAAGGACTGAACTTCACCATCAACCTGATCACTCCGGACAATGGCGAGAAGTTCATCGTCGAGTTGGAGAACGCGACACTGACCAATCTGGAAGGCTTCCTGTCGGATGCGCCGGACCTGACATTGGTGATCAATCGATCCGATCTGGAAAAGACCATGACCGGCGAGATCAAACTTGAGGACCAGATCGCCAGCGGCGCGGCGCAGGTCGAGGGCGATGTCAGCGTCCTGAGCAAACTCGGCGCCACGATGGTCGATTTCGACCCGTTGTTCGAGGTGCTTCCGGGCACCAAGGACAATGCGACGCAAGAGGTCAAGGCCGACGCGTTCGAGGCTGCTGCGGGTGCGCCGATCGCGGAATAATTGGCTCCTCTGTATGATTTTTAATGTGCCGCTCCGAAGCCTTGTGGCGGCGCAAAACATTGGAAAGGCTTCTACAATGGAAACACAAGCGGTGTCAGAAATACGGTGATGACGCCGACCACCAGTGTCAACGGCAGTCCCACTTTCAGGAAATCCGCGAAACTGTACCCGCCGGGCGCGACCACGAGCGTGACGACTGGCGTCGCCACCGGTGATGAGAACGCAGCCGATGCTGCGATCAGAACAGTGACCGCCAGCGGGTATGGGGAGACGCCCAAATTCTCCGCGGCAACAATGGCGATGGGCGCCACAAGAACCGCCGAGGCCGTGTTGGATAGCACAAGGCTGAGGCCTGCGGTCAGAACGAACAGCACGGCCATCATCTTGTATGGCGACGCCTCTCCGAACGAGTTGAGCAACCAGTCAACGACGATTTGCGAGGCGCCGGTCGACTGCATGGCGTCCGCCAAGGGCAACATGCCCGCCACCAGCACGATACTGCTCCAGTGGATGGAACGATAGGCCTGATCGGCAGACATTGTTCCAGCCGCGATCGCCGAAACGGCCGCAAGGATCACCGCGACGACAACCGGCACAATATTAAACACGCTGAGCGCCACCATGCCCGCGAGGATCGCCAGCGCGATGGCGAACTTGTTGATCGCTGGAGGCGCATCCCGCCGCTCGCCGGGCTGACTGACGAGCACAAATTCATGATTTCGCGCCACGATCTCGTCGATCCTGTCCCAGCCGCCCGCCACGAGCAGCCGGTCGCCAGCTTTCAGCTTGACGTTCCTCAACTCGGCGATCGGTTTGCCGCCTCTGAGCCCGGCGAGCACTTCCAGCCCGAAGGTTTCGGCGAACTCCAGCTCAGCGATGGAATGGCCAATTTCCCGCGCTTCCGGATGCACCATGATGTCGGCCGCGCCGACCTTTGATATCCAAACGCCGCTATAGAGTTGCGCGTGCGGGTCGCGGCTGAAGTCTCGCCCATCGACGATCGCATCGATATCCTCAGCGCTTGCGACGACAAGCAATTGATCGCCGAGGCGAAACTCCATGCCCGGCGCGTAGAGCATCGGCTCGCCGCCAAGAACGGGCTTGGGGCGCCGTCGGGCGAGAACCTTCACGCGACCCGAAAATGCGGACATGTCTATCGACGTTTTAGGATCTCGGTCGACGCGAAGAACATGAAGCTGTTCGCCCAGTCGATAGGTCGCCACAATATCTTCGAGCGAGCGCGCTCCCCCGCCGCCCATGGCGTCTTCAACGTCGCCTTCGCCCAGCAAGCGCTTGCCGATCAGCAAAAAATACGCGATGGCGGCCATCAGAATCGCCGCTCCAATGGGAAAGAAGCTGAAGAACCCTAGTGGAGCGAAGCCGCTCTCCACCAGAGAATCGCTGACCACGAGATTTGGCGGGGTGGCGATCAGGGTCAGCATACCGCTGATCAACGCAGCGTAGGACATCGGCAACAAGAGCCTGGATTTGGCGAGACCGGTCTCTGACGCGATCCGGACGATGATCGGGATGAAGATCGCGACGATCGCCGTGGAGCTCATCACAGAGCCGAGGATCGCCGCTCCGATCATCAGCAGAACCAAAAGGCGAGTCTCGTCGCCGCCGCCCTTTTTCAAAATCAGGTCGCCGACGGATCGGGCGACGCCTGTTCGGTCCAACATCTCACCGATAATGAGCAGACCGGCGACCATGATGACGACGGTGCTGCCGAAGCCCGACAGCGCCTGGTCCGGCGTCTGAACCCCGCTCAGGACCAATGCGAGCACGACGATCATGGCGACCAGATCGAAGCGCACCCGATTGCTCGCCATCATCGCCGCGGCGATCGCCGTGAGCGCGAAGACAAATTGTGCGTCTGCGGACATGGAGCAATCCGGCGATTAAGTTGAACGGCGTTTTGCAGGAAATAGATGGCGCGTACAGAGCGCAAGCCCCGCCGCCAACTATCGAATACTCCCAATCTTCGAATTTCAGAACTTGCGCAGGCCTCGGCCATCAAACCGCTCGATTCAGGCTAGTGAACTCGATTGCGGATCAGGAACGGACTTACGTACAACTAAAATGACGGCTTTGTCCGCACAGCAAAAGTTGGTTGTGATGCGGTAAACGGAGGCTTCGAGCCCAAAACAAAACCATTTCTCAGACATCCAGATGTCGGCTCAGCACCAAGAACGAGCATGCATCATCACAGCAACGTGGATGATCTCAGGGCAAGTGTTTAATTACGCGAACAGGTTACGCTTACTCATGGGCGAATGCCACGAGAACGCCACCCCGCTTCAACCCCGTTTCCTATGAGGCTACCGATAGGCGCAGTGTACGAGCGTCGCGGAGGCCCACCGGGCGCCAGCCGCCGTCACGTCTGCTTGGGCCCCGGATGGTTCGTCAACGCGCCGACGAAGCGACGCCCGGGCGAGTCGCCGTCCGGATTGATCGAGTCTTTCTTGAAATCTTTCCAGACGAAGTAGTCGTTCAGGAAATCGACATTCTCTTTGATCGCCGTCTTGACGGCGTCGCCAAAAAAATCCCTGCCGTGTTCGTTTCCCAGGGCGACTTGCCGCTCGACATATTCGTCGATCTTCTTGAGTGCGCTCTCGTCTTCCAGCAACGCATCGAGTTGCGCCGACATGTCGTCTCTAAACGCGCCATATTCGTCGATGCTGTAGGCCTTGCCGCCGTCCCCCTTACCGCTCCCCATATCGGCCTTGTGGGCCTGGGCGCGCCAGAGATCGTCCATCAGGGCGGCTTTTTTCAGATCTTCGGGTTCGCGGCGCTCGTAGCGATTCTCGTCGATATCCGCCAAATCTGCGAGCGCCTCTTTGGCCTCTTTGACAAGAGCTTTCACCGCCTTGCGGGTCTCCTCCGCAAGAGGAGCTTGCTTGGGCTCGATTTTCACGGGCGCGGCGACAGGCTCGTTCGAAGCGATCTCGACGCTCTGATCGGGGGAGATCGAAGGTTTCGGTTCAACGTCGTCTTCGATCATCCGTTCGGGCGCGCTCCCGACTTGCACGTCCTCGTTCCTCGCGTCGTCCATGGCCGGGGACGGCTCGGATTTCATCGCTGTGAATTTCTGCCGCAGACGCTCGCGTTCGGCGATTCTTTCCTCTTCCTCCAGCGCGTCTTCGGCCTTCATCTTCGCAATCATTTCGTCGAGCTTTTTAATGCGTTCCGGACTACCGGGCTCATGCTTGTCGAAGACTTGCCAGTCCCTCTCGTCAAAGATTGATTCCTGGTTCTCCATAGCGACGATGTCGGTCACGATCTCTCGGACTTCGCGTTTGATCTTGGGCTGAACGATCCGTTCGAACCAATTGCCGCGGAGGTTCTTCGACCAGTCCACCGGGCCGCCGTCGCGCATTCGTTTCTCAAAATTCTGCGCCAGTTGCTCGATATCGTGCGCGTAGATCGACTGATAGGATCCGCCATAGGGATCGCCGCGGCCCCGCTCCGCCATGTCGGTGCGAATGCGGTCGATCATGCCGGTGGCAAGCGCCGTGGCGTAGTCCGATTTGCTCTCGTAGTCAGACGGGTTCAACGTCTTGATCACGTCCTCGACGGCGCGGTCGGCGATCTGACGCGTGGACGGTTTCGCCTTTGAAACCCAGTTTTCGTAGTCGGCTGGATCGACTTTCAGCGCCGCGCACATGCTCGCCGCGATATCTGTCCGCATTTCCGCCAACGCCGCGTTCATCTTTGGCTGGCTGAACGGCAGGTTCGCTCCCTTCGCCGCGGTTTTTACGGTCTGTTCGAACATGTAGGCGGCGTCGAATATCGCGGAAAATTTCTTGTCGTCATCCGCATTGCTCAGCGCTTTGAACTCGCGTTTGAACTTGGCTGTGATGTCGCCTTTCAGCTCCTTGAGGTCCTGAGGGTCCGTGCCCATGAGGTGGCCGGAGAAAAGCTGCTTCGCCAGCGTGTCCATGCTCTGAATATGCTTGGATTCGCTCTGAGTCTTGACCTGAACCTTCACGGCGACGCGATGCAGCACGCTGTCGATCTTCTTCATGCCTTTTTGCCAACTCTCCTTTATGCGAGACGGCGCCCGGCCCAGTTTATTGACTTGCGTCTTGATGCTGTTCGAGATCGACGCGAGCTTCTTGGACCAGTTGGATTTCCCACTTTTCTTTTTCGAGATCGTGACATTCATCGGCGTCCCGCCGATCGAAATCTGGGGACTGTTCTGCGAGGGCTGGTCGATAGTCGTCTGATCCGAGTGTGTTGAGATACTCGATGTATTGGCCGCCCCTTGGTTCGGATCGATAGACATGACGCGCCTCCTTAGATTAATCTTCAGACGGCCATGAAGCCGGAACCAGGAATGTCCGGCTCGGTCGGTTCGGGCGCGCGTGTTTCCTGCTCAAAGCGGAGCGTTGCGAAATCCGGGTCGTCGCCGGAAAGAGTTTCGCGCCATGTCGAGGCGCAGACGCTGAAAAGGTCGAATCGGGTCAGAAAATCCTCAACCGTGACGCTGCGATTCCAGATTGCCTGCGATAGGGTGACAACTCCGCTGGACAAGTCGAGCCCAAGCGACGCGCCGCCGGTTCCGGCGCCGAACGTGTTGGCCTCCAGCAGGAACGCCATCGCTTCCAGCGGCTCCCTGGACGGCAACTCGCCCAGTTCTGCGTAGAAATAAAACCCGTCCTGATCGGAGACCTCCTCGACCGAGATTTCAAGGCCGTTCGGCAGTTTGATTACGACGCCGTCATCATCGCCGAGTTCCGGAAACTCCGCCTCGCTCTCTTTGCCGATCACAGATAAAATCTCAGCAAGAGTCATGTCAGATCTCCAATCTGTCCTGTCGCACCACATACGCGTGCGCCGCACTGTAGCACTCAGCCGACTGCGCGTTCCCGGCGAATTTCAGACGGTTCGGTGTTGTCCAACGAAGCAGTGCAACAGTTGGTAGCGGTATCAACTAGGCCAGAGCCGACGTTTCGGCCCAAACCGGACCTCGAGCTTGTGCCAGAACTTCGCTGTTGCACACCTCTGAACCTGCCGTTCGCGGCAGATGCGAGGAGTTCGCATTCCATCGACTACCGCTACGCGGACAATGCCGTCATCCGAGTGATTTGGCCGGTTGACCGGTGGCGGCTCGAAGCTACCGCAACACTTTCGCTCGATCTAGAGTGAGGCGGAGAATTTCAAAGACGTTTTCAAGTCTTTGAAGAGGGGAGGTTTTTCACATTCTAGCGCTAGACCGGACGCCTCCTAGTTTTTGGTCAGTTTTCCCGGACGTCGAATATACATGTTGTCGTAGAGAAGCTTGCGGAGTTCCTCTTTCACCTGGGCGACGCGGTCCGTGTTGTCGGGAACAACCGCCGAGACCGCCCGTTGTTTCCGATCCTCCACCAGGAAATAAATGTCCTCGCCGCGGTCGCCAGGTTCGCTCTCGTATCCAATGAAGGGAACATAGGGCTCGCCACGTCTCGCGCCGAACTCGTCACAAAGGCGCACGGCCTCGCCATCCAACTCGATGCTCGTGCAATCCCCAGGCGTCTCCGTGCCGAAATACGGCTCCGTGCAATAGAGGGTCCACATGTTGTCGTATGCACGCCCAGAAGGTCGCGGCATTCCTTCTGCAATATCCGCGTCTTTAGTGCAGTAACGCCTCAAATCGGCGAATTTCGCGCGTTGCTGCGGGGATCGAATGGCGTGGAACAGGTCGCGCACCCGGGGTCGAGGCTTCGGGCTGAGATAGTTCTTGCGAGCTATGATGTCTTTGCCCTGAGCCGCCATCTCGCGCAGGAATAAATACCAGACATCCCGCGCCTCATCGTCGAGTTCGACCCATTTGATGTATGGGTCCATCTCTGCGATCGCCTGGGCGGTTTCCCGTTGGTAGTGAACGAACTGCGTCATCGTCTTGTGATAGACGCCAAGCCGAACGGGGAAGGTCACATGCTGGCTTTTCAGCGCCTTCAACGGCGCGTCGTAGCCAATCAAGATATCACTCTCCAGGACCCGCCACCTGTTCAGCGCTTGCGCCAAGTGCCCACTGGCGGCAGCCGCCTGTGGCAGGATCAGTGGCCTGTAGAGCGGTCTCTGGCGGGTTGTAAAACCCTCCCAGCATGGCGTTTCGATTGGTTCGGTCTCTTCGATCCGATCGAGCACACGCTCTACGGCGCGAAAATCCGCCATCAGCGCGTCTAAGCCCTGCAATGTCATAGGTTCGGTGATCAGTTCGACCCTGAAAGCGCAGACGTTGGTGGCCTGACTGTCATACGTCATCTTGATGTCGCCGATGCGGGCGTAGGCCTCCTTGTCATCGGTCGGCATGTACATAGCGCCCTGCGAAGTGGCCAAAGCCACATGCGCCGCAAGCTCCCATTCGAATCCGAACATCAGTTGGCCGATTTCGAATGGACGCAGGTCGGCTGGCGCCGGGTCGACCTGCGCCCGGGCCTTCGCCGGAGCGGTGATTGCGAGCGCGACGATCAGGGGCGCCAACCAGCCTTTGGTCATCAGCGGACCTCAAAGGGTTTGATGAGAGTTGCCGTCGCCCCGCCGACCACGGCCGTCACCGCCCGACCGAAATGGCCGACGACGTCGCCCTCGCAGGGGATACCGATCGCCTTGCACATCGCCGGCAACCGGCCGGTTTGGATCTTCGGCGTCGGCGGGATGGCCCAGCAGCGGTCATTTACGAAAACCGGACGAAATGCGGGGCACTTGGTATCGATGCCGTCCTTCGGCGCGCCGAGCCGGGGCAGCTTCGTCGCATTGTAGCAGCGGCCGCTGATCTCGATTCCGAGGCACACCGATTTCGGACTTGGACTGGGCGCCTTTACCGCGGGAAGATTTGCGACGCATTCCGCGCCATCAGCCTTGTATGGCGGCACGCATGGCGAATAGGTGCACTTCCGACCTTTTAGCGTAGGAATGCAGAGTCGCGCGCGCGCCACGCGGTCTGTCGCGCCGGGCGGCACCAAATAGCAAACCCCATTCACCAGGAAAACGCCCCCGCTGGTGACGCATTGCTGCGTTCGGGCCCTTTCCTCTCCTTTCGCCGGGGTCGAGAACCAGCACTTACCGCCCTGTCGAAAGGGCGCGATGACCGGGCAGGCTTCCGGCTCGACCCCGCCGAGGGGTAGGCCCGGACCGGCCGGAATGCGGATGGGCGCGCCCCGGAGCAGATCGTTCAGCAGATCCTTTGGCGAGGCATCGGAGCCCTTTGAGACCTGACCAACCATCTCCATGAAATGCTTCAGCCAGACAGGCTGGTTGACACCTGCGGTGGCGAATATGCCGTTGGGGCCGGCGATCGCGTTCTTAACGGCGTTGATCGGCTGTTTTGCAAACTCCACGGTGAAGCGGCCGGAGGCGTCGAGAATATCGATCACTTTGAGCAGCCCGTCGGCCAATGGCGCCTCGCCGCCCACATCCACATTGATCCGCCGCCGGAACCAGGGCGTGCTCAGATCGCCGCGCACTTTCAACGCCGCCTCCGGCGGGAATGTTCGAAGATCGAGACGAAGGAACGCGTCCTGAAGTTGCAGCCGGTCGATCTTGATGTCCTGGTTGACTGAGCTTTCCAACGCCACGCCTTCAATGCCCAAGGACGCGTCGACCTGCGCCAATCGCGCCGAAGGCCCGCGCGCGCTCCATGTGCCGTGCAACGCGCCGGAGATCCGCAAACCGGACTCGATGGAGATCAATTCGCTCTCATAGGGCAGCAACGCAAAGTTGATGGACATGGGCGTCGCGGCGTCGAGGGGTCTGATCTCCAGCCGGGGCAAGGCGGCGAGCGCGGCGGAGAGGTCGGGAGGGTCTTTTCTGTCGTCGGTCTTCTTCGCCGCGACGATCATGAGCTGCAATGTCTGAATGATATCGTCGAAGCCAAGCGGGCTGTCAGAGGATCCCGCGAAGGCGATATTGTTGGGCACGCCTGCGGGCGACACGCCAATCAGCGTATCGACGCGCAGCGTCTTGCCACCGATCGCCGTATTCCCGGTGAACCCGAGATCCAGCCCCTTGGGCGATACGCCGATCTGCGCGCCCACCTTCTCCAGAGTCAGCCAACCGACGCCGAATGGCCGTCGCCAAGGCTCGTCCGCAATCATACCGCCGCTCAAGGTAACGCCTAGCGGCGTTCCGCCGAACGATCCGCCGACGAGGAAGGCCATCTCGCGGTCGTCAACGAAAACCGTCATCCGTCCTTCCAGCCCGATCATTGGCGGTCCGCCCTTGCTCGGCAGGCGGACGACGAAACCGAGTTGGCCGGAACGAAACCATGCGGGCGGCTCCGCCTTCTCGCCAAAGCTAGGACGCATCGGTGGCAATCGGGCGGCAAGCGAAAGCGCCCCGCCGCCGCCCGCCAGGAAATTCGGGATCGAGCCCGCCAACAAAAGCGTCTCCTGCGGAGAGCCGACCACTCCAAGAGGGCCGTGAAGAAAGTCCCCTTCTTGAACTGGCAAGGCTGCGAGTAGGCTCAGCCCGTCGCCGAAGGGAATCGCAGCGGCGTCTTCGCCAGAGATCAAACCCTGGTAAAAGGCGCGCTCCGCCTCGTTCATCTCGGACGGGCTCAAGCGCCCCCCGGTCGCCGCGACAAGCAGGGCGGCCTTGTCGAAATACAACTCCTCCGCCAGCGTTCCTTTGAGAGTCGACGACGCGTCGGCCAGGGAGAACTGGTCGAGCCGGAGGCCGAACACCGCTTGAGACTTTCCCACCCCCTTGCGCGCGGAAATGAGAAAAGGCGCATCGCGACCCTGATGTCTGGCGACTCCGCCGATGGAGAAAGCCTTGGTCTTGCCAAGCCCGATCTCGAATCTCAGGTCGCGAAATCTCTGGTTCGCGATCGCGGAACGCCGGAGCGGCGCCAAAGGGCTGGCCCCGAGCCCTTCCCGCAAGAACCTGTCCAAGTCAGCGAAGCCGAGCTGCGACGCCGAACCGGAGAGCCGCGCCCCGTCCGCGTCGAATCCGAGCTCCACCCGCGTCTGCGTTCCGCCGACCGCCATGTTGGCGTAAAAGGCGGCTTCTCTCTCGCCTTCCAGCAGGATGCCGACATTCGAAAGATCCAGCCAGTCCAGACCGAACGGTTGACGCCACTCGCCGTCCATGCGCCCGGACAGGCGCATATTCCCGGCGCCGGATCCAAGCGCGAGCCGCATCGCCACATCAAACCGGCGCATCTCGCCGTCAAGTTCCCGGTTGATTACCCGCCGACCCTGCAATGTCCCGCCTTCGCCTGGCCGGAGCATCAGCTCCAGGTCTCGCAGCGCGTCGAATTCGGGAAGGCGCCGCGCCAATTCAGTACGGCCAAGCGCCTCCAGCAGGCCAGCGAGTTCCCGCGACCCGGCGCGTTCGGCCGAGAACCGCACGAAGGGCGACCCTTCCCCGGCGACACCGACCGTGACGCCGAAACTATCGCCGCCGACAACGAGCGCGCCGCTCACCTCTGCTTGTAGGCCGGCGCCGCCCAAACCGATCCTTGCGGTCGGGGTGTCAAGCATCACGCCATCCGGCAGGCCCGGCACGCCGAAGGATTGCTCCGAATTCAGGTGCAGCTCCAGCCTGGACGCGCCTCTTCCCAAAGGCGCCAGCGTCTCAGCTGAAAACCGTATGGCGCGGCCGTTGACCGTTGCGCCGACCTCGCCGGTGAAGCGCAGCATGGCGCCGGTTATCGTGCTGGCGATCTCAATCACGGGTTCATCGAGACTTGGGTTTTCGAACAACGCCGGCAGGGCGTCGAAGCGAGGGGCGCGCAATTGCGGTCTTGCGATCAATCGCATGCCCGCGTAACCGTCCATTACCCCTTGGACAGGAATGTCCCCTTGCGGGTTCATACCCAGCATCCGAGCCAGCGGCGCTGGAAGGACAGAGAGAGGAACGCGGGAGAACACATTCACGCCCGGCGCCAGAGTTATCTCCTGCCCTGTCGGATACCAGGTGAGCGCCGCGCGCACCGGGGCAGGAAGGGCGGCGACGTCCAGCGCCGTGTCGGACGAACGGCTGGGCGCGATCAAAAAGGCGATCTCGGGCGCGACGAGATTAGACAGCGCCGGCGCTTGCAGCAGTTCGCCAAGCGACAGCGCTTCGGGTCTTACAACGGCGAAAGTTTGGTCATTGCTGTTTCGGGCGAGGATCAATTCCGCTGACGCGCCGCCGGTCAGTGTGATCTGGCGGCGCAAGTCCCCTTCTAATTCGGCCGGATTCGGCGGATCAAGGACTAAGAGCCCGAGAGCGGCCTCAAGCGCTTCGGCAGCGCTCCCCTCGGCTTGTGCGACTGTCTCGACGGATTGGGGCTGGTCGAAGTTTGAAATCTCCGACTGCGCAACCGCCTGGCTCGGAAGATTGAGGCATAGGGATAACAGAGCGGTTCGCCAGAATTTTGGTATTGGAGCCTCGCGCGTTCAAACTGAGGACCAACCGATCTTGATCCATGGGGTCAACGTGAGCGGCCATAGCTGAACCGTCTGCAGCCGACGATAGGGCATCGCGGCCTTCAGGTCGACAGCGTTGAAGGCGACTGAGGCAATTCGCGAATGTCTTTGCGCGCCAACGGATTCCGTCAAAACACCGCCGTCGCTGCAATACACGGGACGGTAGCTTACAGGGCCGATGACGGAGGACATCATTGATTCTGATTAGCCGATGGCGAGCTCATTCGCCCAACGATCAACCGATCAGTATATCCTTCGTGCGTAGTTTTAACGCCAAGCGGGCGATTGGCGAAATCAGCTGAGTCTTCTTTGAACTGATTGTGTTGAAAAACTCGCTCTTGATCGGCGGTCAACTCGCTGATTCACTTCCGATATTGAGGAGGACGGATCGCGATGATGGGGTCAAGGCAGGAGGCGCAATCGGCGCTGTTTTATGAGTTCTCGCTGGAAGATCATGTGCCGCAGGATCATGTGTTGCGGTCGATTGATCGGTTTGTCGATTTGACAAGCCTTCGCACGCACTTGGCGGAATTCTATAGCCACACGGGCCGTCCTTCGGTCGATCCCGAGCTGCTGATCCGGATGCTTCTGGTGGGCTATTGCTTTGGCATCCGGTCAGAGCGGCGGCTGTGTGAAGAGGTGCATCTGAACCTTGCGTATCGCTGGTTTTGCCGCCTCGATCTGACCGACCGAATTCCGGATCATTCCACCTTCTCCAAGAACCGCCATGGCCGCTTCCGCGCGAGCGAGCTGTTGCGTCACGTGTTCGAGGCGACCGTGACGCGCTGCATGGAGGAGGGCCTTGTCGGCGGACAGGGCTTTGCCGTGGATGCGAGCCTGATCGTCGCGGACGTCCAGAAGCAGAATTCCAGCAAACCGGAAGACTGGGCATCCCGAGAGATCGACCCCAATGATGCGTCACGAGCGGTTCGCGAATATCTCGACACTCTGGATGACGAAGCTTTCGGCGCGGCCACGACGGCCAAGTCCAAGTTCACGGCTCATGCGGACCCTGCCAGCCAATGGACGGCGGCGCGGAAAGGTCCGGCGTTCTTCGCCTATTCCGACAATTACCTGATCGACACGGATCATGGCGTCATCGTGGATGTGGACGCCAGCCGGTCGAACAAGTCCGCCGAGGTAGGCGCGATGCGCAAGATGATCGACCGGACCACAGAGCGCTTCGGCCTGAAGCCGGATTGGGTCGCCGCTGACACGGCATACGGATCATCCGACAACCTCACCTGGCTGACAATAAAACGGCGGATCCTCCCATTCATCCCGGTGTTCGACAAATCGGAACGCAAGGACGGAACCTGGTCCCGGTCCGACTTCACCTGGGACGAGGACAACGACCGATACATCTGCCCGGAAGGCAAAGAACTTCGTCACACGAGACGGCGATATTCCGATCCCGCTCGGACAGCGCCAAGGCTGAAAGCGCGCAAATACAGGGCGTTGAAAGCCGACTGCCTAAATTGCCCTTCCAAACCGAAATGCTGCCCGAACACCGATTTGCGCGCCATCAACAGAGAGAAGTATGAAATCGTCAGGGATTTCGTGCGGCGCTGCACCGCCTCTGAATTCAACCCAACAGCGCAGAAGCGGCGCAAGAAAGTCGAGATGCTGTTCGCCCACCTCAAACGCATCCTCGGGCTGGGGCGGCTCCGATTAAGAGGACCCTGCGGCGCCCAGGATGAATTCACCCTCGCAGCGACCGCCCAAAACCTCCGGAAACTGGCAAAGCTCAAGCCGATGGCGCCCATCGCCGGATAAGTGGGCGGGCTAGGCGCAGATTATCCAAAACGATCAGCCCGATAGCTGAAGCCACCCGGCCAAAATCCAACGGCTTTTTCAACACAATCAACTCGAACCGGTCCTCCAACGCGGTGCAACAGTTGGCGCTACGATATTGCGCCGTCAATGGGGCGGCGATGTGGTTGGGCGCTGAGGATCGGAGTGCCTACCATGGAAACACCGAACCTACCCGCTATTCGCCCTCGCAAGCCCGCCTGGAACAAAGGCCGCATCGTCGGTCAGAAGCGCCCGCTTCTGCCGAAACACGTCTGGGCGATCCGCGTACGCCTTGAGATAGCAAAGAACCGACGGGACCTCGCGCTCTTCAATACCGCCATCGACAGCAAATTGAGAGGTTGCGATCTCGTTCGTCTGAAAGTCGCGGACGTGTACGCGGCCGGCCAAATTAAAGAACGTGCGTCGATTGTGCAGAGCAAGGCGCAAAAACCGGTTCGATTTGAGCTTTCGGAAGGAACGAGGACGTCTCTCTGGGAGTGGCTTGAAGATCCGAAGATGATCGGACAAGAGCACCTTTGGCCCGGTCGATTTCATGATCCATTTCATATTTCGACCAGGCAATATGCCCGGTTGGTTCGAGAGTGGGTCCGATCGATTGGTCTTGAGGCGAGCGCGTACGGGACGCACTCAATGCGCCGGACTAAGGTCGCGCAAATCTATCAAAAGACAGGGAATCTTCGCGCCGTCCAGCTGCTGCTCGGGCACACGAAAATGGACAGCACCGTGAACTATCTGGGTGTCGAACTCGAGGACGCTTTGGCGATCGCCGAAGCCGTTGAGCTTTAGAATTTTGGGTCGGCCCGGAGCGGCCGGCCCAAAGCGGCCCTCTGCAATGGATCTGGATGCCGCGCGGCTGCGGCCGAAAGCAGACATCCGCTGCGATTTCGAAACCCAGTCGACCCCTTCGACCGCTAAGCGGAACTAAGGCGTCATTTCCCAGAACGCCAACAGGAAGGCGCTGATTGGTCGACGTTGGTTCCCAGGAACGTCAGAAACTGCGACTAGGATACCGGCGGGCTCTGATGTCCTCGAAAGAGCTGATCGATAAAGCGTTGTATTTCTAGTCTCGCTCTTCGGGGGCTTTGGTCGCCAAGCGGCAGATCAGATCAACATGGGCGTCGAACCAGTCGCGATCGAGCGGCAAGCCGGCGATGTATTTTCGGAAATACGGGACAGCTATCGCCATCTCTACAAGCTGTCGCACTGGCGCGATATCGCGAAGTTCACCTCGTTCTTCCGCTGCGGCGAAGACTGCCTCTACACTGGCGATCCGTGCTTTCATGAAATCGTTGATCACCAAGCGCGCCTGTTGGTCGGTGGCCGCCGCAGCTATGACTTGCGGCGCCACTTGGCCCCAAGCTGTTTCGCTTAGCGCCGTCACAAGGTTGCCCATCAACCTGGCTAAATCGGCGCGCAAGGGTCCATCGGTCTCCGGAGCGAAGTTTGGCGAGGTTGCTGCGCGCAGGAATGCGTCGTTTCGCAGCTTTTCCAGCTTCGGCCAGTGCCGATAAAGCGTGCTGCGCGAGATGCCGGTCGTATTGCTTATCGACCCGTGCGTCACGGCCAACACGCCTTCATCCTTCAGGATTTCTAACGCCGCATCGAGAGCATGTTCTCGTGTTGCGATCAGGCGCGGATCTTCGGTTCTGGTCATATGACGCCACTATAGAACAATTTGTTGCTCTTCGATACATTTTGTCCTATAGATGTGATTGCTGCGGTCATTCGCTATCGTTGCCCATGTTGAGAAGTCCCATCAAGCGTCTACAGCCATGCCCGTTCAATTGATACGCCGCATTGCCCGAGGCCCCGAGGCGCGGCCAGAGCGCAATGAATGAAATGCATGGCCAGCAGACAGTTTCGTAACCGGAGAGAGAAGAGATGAAACTTAACACAGCGTGGATCGCAGCCGGCCTAATTTCTGCGTTCGTCGTTGGTCCCGTTTTTGCCGACAGCCATGCAAACAAGCGGATCGCCGAGGGCGTCAAAGCGCGTCAGGCGCAAATGCAAATCAACAACTTTAACCTCAAGATCCTTGGGGCGATGGCGAAAGGCGACGCCGAATATGATGCTGAGGCGGCAACGGTTGCCGCCTCCAACATCGTGCATTCCGCGTCGATCCACCAACCGCAAGCATGGCTGCCCGGCTCCGATAACTCCGCCATTGAAGGAACTCGCGCCCTTCCCGCGCTTTGGGAGAACTTCCCAGATGCAGCCGAAAAATCCGCCGAGCTGCTTTCGGCGGCTGAAGCGATGAAAGCTGTGGCAGGAAACGGTCAAGTAGCCGTCAATGGAGCCTTTGATCGACTGGTCGGCGCCTGCATCGCGTGCCACAAGTCGTATCGCGCCGCGGGGAACTAGGTTGAGAACGGTTAAAGCGTCAACGTTCGGGAGAACGGGTGTCATGAATGCAGCGCGATTGCTCTCATATGTCCTCGCGGTAGCGCTTCTTACGGCTCTCTCTGCTTTGGCTGATGTCGGAAGTCTGCCAAACAAAGAAACACCAATTCCACGAACGACGAATAGCGTGCCGCACGTGCAAATCGGTGTCGAGCCGGCGCCAGAGATCTCGGACGAACTGCTGAAGCGCGTCTCAGAAATCCCAGGGGTCGAAATTAGGCGGACGGTAGTTTCCTTGCCCGGCGCGCTGGGTTTCTGGGTCGAAGACGATGTGGCGATTGCCCATCCCGAGGTGATTGTCGGCGGCCGTGAGTTTGCACATCTGCACCCGGATGGAAGCCTCCACGCATCACTGCCCCCAACGCTTGCGGAAATGGCGGTAAAAGCCGGCTGGGCGGCGAGTCACCCTTGGGCCGATCAGCGACCGGGCTGGGAAGGATTCGTGATGATCTTAACTCCGGTCAACTTCGATGAACTTGAAGTGGTCTTTGGATTGGTTGTGGACTCCTTCGAGTTCGTCACGGGACGCAACGCGTCGCAGATTTGACAACTTACAAATCGATCAATTCGCGTCGCCACGTTGTGGCTCGCGAGTCAGCCTGACGCGATCGGAAAAGCAGAAACCTTTACGGAATCGTTGCTGGAGAGTGCGAACAGCTTCGCAGTACATTCCATTGCGGACAATGAAGAAGCGGCGGCTTCCGTTCTGCGCGCCCGTTGGCCAGATAGCGAGAGCCGCCATTCGCGCCTTCGCGGCGAACAGGAAGCGTGGGCTCAGAGTCGTCTGATGCAGAGCAACAGTCGGTAGCGGAACCAACAAGGCCAGGGCCGAAGGGCTGTTTTCAGAAACGTATGTGTCTTCAGAAATCTAGCCGCAGCAGTCATCGCCCGCTTGGATGGGCGGACATGGCACAGTCGCGTAGGAACAGTAAACGCAACAGTCGCCCGGCAGCGGCTTTAGCACGGCCTCGCAACCCTTGCAGTCGTAGAACCACTGGCAAGCGTCCGTCGGCATTGTCTCGTCTTCGACGTGGCCGCATTCGGGGCAGGTGATTGTAGATTTTAGGACGATCTCGCCCTGTTGCGTTTCCATAGTGCGTATCCTGTGATGACCAAGAAAACGGCGAGCACCGGGAGCAGCACGATGTCGAGGTAGCCCGTCAATGACGATAACCCGACCGCACCGAGCAGAATGATCAGAACCGGTGTGAAACAACACAGCGCCGCGATGATCGAGCCGATTACGCCGATCTGAAGCAGGCGATCCTTCATCAACTTTCCCTCCAGTACGACAACATCGCCTGCATGGCGTCCTGCTCCCAAAGTGGCGTGCTAACGGCAACTAGGAAAACCGCCGAGCAGAACGCGGCGAGGATGAACGCCGTCCTCCGGCGTTTGGCACAAGCGTCACGATGGTTGATGAGACGCGCCCAGGTAACGACGAGAACGAGCCCCACGCTGATCAGGATGATCGATCTGTAAGCCACGAACGGTCCAAGAACTGTCAGCCAAGTTCCCCCCAGCCCTGCGATCGAAAGCCCGATCGGGAGAACACAACAAGAGGCGGACGCAATCACCACGACAGAAGCGACACCGAACAATGGAGTCGTCCAGACCGGCCCGGTCGCCTGATCCTCGCTCTGGTCATCGATACTCATACAGCTATGATGCCACCTGTAGCCACTACAGGATCAAGGTGAAATTTGCGGACCATTGGACAGGCGGCCGAACTGAGCGGCGTGAATATCGAGACCATTCGCTACTATGAGCGAGTGTCCGTCGTCAGATAAATTGGGCGTCCTGACGCAATGAGCTTCAGGAGGGTCTGGCTCATCTGGTTTTAGGTTACGCGGCTTGCCTCTGGTTGAGCAAGCGGCGCTGTTTCAGGGTTTGTTTCTTGATCTTTCTCCTTTCGCTGAGAATGGTTTCGCCGCGCCCGAAGTAGACGTCGGCCGGGGTGAGATTGCCGATGCTCTCGTGGTAGCGCTGGTGGTTATAGTGCTCGACGAACGCCTCGACGGCGTGTTCCAGCGCGCCGGGAAGGTAGTAGTTTTCCAGCAGGACCCGGTTCTTCAGCGTCTGATGCCAGCGCTCGATCTTGCCTTGCGTCTGCGGGTGGTTCGGCGCACCGCGGACATGATCCATACCCTGGCTCTCGAGCCATTCGGCCAGGTCGTGAGAGATGTAGGACGCGCCGTTGTCGCTGAGCAGCCTGGGCTTATGCCGGACCGTCGCGCTGTCGCAGCCAGACGCCTCGAGCGCCAGTTCCAGCGTGGCGGTGACATCGCCCGCCTTCATGTTCGAACAGAGCTTCCACGCGACAATGTATCGGCTGTAATCGTCCAGGATCGTTGAAAGATAGAACCAGCCCCAGCCGATCACCTTGAGATAGGTGAAGTCGGTCTGCCAGAGCTGGTTCGGCCTCGTGGTCTTGTCCGTGAACTCATCGGCCGCTTTGACCACGATGAAAGCCGGGCTGGTGATCAGATCGTGCGCCTTGAGAAGACGATAGACGGACGCTTCGGACACGAAGTGCCTTTCTCTGTCTGTGAAGAGGGTCGCCAGCTCTCTGGGCGACAGTTCCGGCTCCTCCAGCGCCAGACGGACGATCCTTTCCCGCACCTCATCAGGGATGCGGTTCCAGACCCGCCCGGGATGCGGCGAGCGATCCTCAAGCCCGGCCTTGCCGAGCGAGAGATAGCGGTCATACCAGCGGTAGAACGTGGTCTTGGGAATGCCGAGTTTCTCCAGAGTGCGCGTCGCCGGCAGATGCGATTGTTCAACCAGCCGGATGATCTCCAGCTTCTCGGATGCGGGATACCTCATTCTTGGTCGTCGCTCGCCATTGTCCTCGGACCAATGGCGGACAAAGGCTCGCCCCCGATCATGCTTTTTTTGAGCAATCGATTTTCGAGGGTGAGATCGGCGACCGCCTCCTTGAGGGCCGCGGATTCGGCGCGAAGGTCCTTCACTTCGGGGCTGGTGGCCTGGCGCGCCACATCCCCCGCCAGCCGACGCTTGCCGGCTTCCAGGAACTCCTTCGACCAGGAATAATAAAGGCTCGTCGCGATCCCCTCGCGACGGCACAGCTCGGCGATGCTCTCTTCGCCGCGCAGGCCCTCAAGAACGATGCGGATCTTTTCCTCCGCCGAATGACGCTTGCGCGTCTTGCGGCGGATGTCTTTGACGACGCGATCGGCCGTCGATTTCGTAGTCCTGGGTTTCCGTCTCATCTCCACTCCTTGGTGGTTACGATGAGACCAAAACCCTCCGTTAGACAATCACATCAAATCGGCCCAGAGGCGCTGACGGGTGACACATCGCTTCGCCGCCGCTCGAAAGCTGTGCCGGGAGTGGATCGACTGCTTCTTCGTCAAACTTGACGAGATCGACCGCCAGCTTTGGGAGCTAGACGAGAACCTGATGCGGTCGGAGCTCACGCCGACCGAGCTCGCAGAGCATCTTCAAAAGCGAAAGGAGCTTTGGGAGGCCCGCGCGCATAGTGGCGCAACTTGCGTCAAAAATAAGGGTCGGGGCCGTCTCGAGGTCTTCGCGTCCAACACAGCAAAAGCAACGGGGATTGCCCCGTCGCCCGTGCCGTCGCCATCCCACTTCCTTCCGCGCCAAGATCGAAGGCAAGAAGCTGGATACAGGCGTCTAGCTACCTAATCCCCTCTTTAAGTCATCGGGGTTCATCACTGGGTTAAACGAGACTGCGGCGTTTAAGTTCTCAAAGAGCCCTTCCGCTATCTTTGGAATTTCGGACGGATCAGCCATGTCGAAGACGAGCATGGCGGAACGCTCGCCGTTCTCTGGCCAGAAATACGCGGCCTCGGGCTTCAATTTCTCCATTAGCGCCGAAACTGTGGACAGCATCTTACCTTCTTCGATGGCTTTGTTTCCGGCTTCGACTGGTACGGTCCAACGCAGCATCATACGCATAGCATCCTCCCCTTTTTTGTTTACTGAATCTATCATACGTCGACCGCCGCCTTTGGGAAATCGACGAGAACCTTATGCAGTCGGAGCTGATCGATCGGTGCGACGGGCCTAGGTGATCTCTTCGATTTTCTCGTTCAAGAGCTTTGGCAGAAGGTCGGTTCGGATTTCCTCGAGTTTTTGATCGTACGCTTTCTTGCGGTCAAAATAGAACGTGCGACCCTCAAAGGAGCTCTTGCTTGGAGGGTCTTTGTTCCAGTGTGTGAAGATACCTTTGATGGCTGTCCACCGTCCAACCTCCCGAGAAGGTTGCCAGTGCGCGGAGAGCGGGGGAGTGTTTGAGAGAACTGGGAGTCCGTAGCCGACGGTCTGCCTTCTTGAAGAACCTTCCTAAATCAGGACGATCTGGAAATCTGTGAGGCTAATGTCTGCTTAGACGATCCTCTCGCCTCTATGCCGCAAGGCAGCGAATTCACACTTTCCCCCCAATTTTGAGACGCCGGGAGATTGAGGATTGTTGCTGTCGGCTTCGGTTGAAGCCTTGACGCAATCTGGCCCCTCGAATAACTAGGCGCAATCGGCGTGCGGGCGTTGTGTAATGGTAAGACCCTAGCCTTCCAAGCTAGAGATACGGGTTCGATTCCCGTCGCCCGCTCCACGATTTTGGATCCGACAATCTGCCTGCAATTTCCGAAAAACGTCGCCTTTAATAATTTGTAATTGTTAAAAAAATCAAGTTTTGGAACACTGTCTTCCAAGCTAGAGACGCGGGTTCGATTCCCGCCGCCCGCTCCAACTTTTCATCACCCTTCTTCGCGGCGACAAATTCATCCCCGCTCAATTGAGGCTTGCGCTGTCGGCGCAATCTCTCTATCCGGGCAGGCGTGTTTGACCGCCTCTATTCAGCGAGGAGCCAAGGCGATGGCGAAAGAGAAATTCGAGCGTACGAAGCCGCATGTTAACGTCGGCACGATTGGTCATGTCGATCACGGCAAGACGACGCTGACGGCTGCGATCACGAAGCAGTTCGGCGACTTCAAGGCGTATGACGAGATCGACGGCGCGCCGGAGGAGAAGGCGCGCGGGATCACGATCTCGACGGCGCATGTGGAGTATGAGACGGAGAACCGTCACTACGCCCATGTCGACTGCCCGGGCCACGCGGATTACGTGAAGAACATGATCACGGGGGCTGCGCAGATGGACGGCGCGATCCTGGTGGTGAACGCGGCGGACGGCCCGATGCCGCAGACCCGCGAGCACATCCTTCTGGCCCGCCAGGTTGGCGTTCCGGCGCTGGTGGTGTTCCTCAACAAGGTCGACCAGGTCGACGATGAGGAGCTCTTGGAACTGGTCGAGATGGAGGTGCGCGAGCTCCTCTCCGAATACGACTTCCCGGGCGACGACATTCCGATCGTGGCGGGCTCGGCGCTGGCGGCGCTTGAGGGCCGCGACGACAATATCGGGTCTGAGAAAGTGGCCGAGCTGATGGCGGCGGTGGATGAGTACATCCCGCAGCCGGAGCGTCCGATCGACCAGCCGTTCCTGATGCCGATCGAGGACGTGTTCTCGATCTCGGGCCGCGGCACGGTTGTGACGGGCCGGGTCGAGCGCGGCGTGGTCACGGTCGGCGAGGAGATCGAGATCATCGGCATCCGCGAGACGCAGAAGACGACCTGCACGGGCGTGGAGATGTTCCGCAAGCTCTTGGATCGCGGCGAGGCGGGCGACAATATCGGCGCGCTGCTGCGCGGCATCGACCGGACGGATGTGGAGCGCGGCCAGGTGCTGTGCAAGCCGGGTTCGGTGAACCCGCACACGAAGTTCGAGGCCGAGGCGTACATCCTGACGAAGGAGGAGGGCGGTCGTCACACGCCGTTCTTCACCAACTATCGCCCGCAGTTCTACTTCCGGACGACGGATGTGACGGGCACGGTTGAGCTTCCGTCGGGCACCGAGATGGTGATGCCGGGCGACAACGTGAAGATGACGGTGAACCTGATCGCTCCGATCGCGATGGAGGAGAAGCTGCGCTTCGCCATCCGCGAGGGCGGCCGCACCGTCGGCGCGGGCGTCGTCGCCAAGATCATCGACTGATCAAACACCAAACCCTCTATAAGGGCAGAGATCGAGGGGGCGTTGCGCCCCCTCTTTTTTTGCGCGCTCGGTCCTCCAGGGATTGAATGCCGAGGACTCATCTCAAGGTCAACTTGCACGCATTCGGCGAATCGGGCAAAATGAGAACATTGCAAGAACATGTGGAGAGAGCCGATGCCTGCCGAAGAGACTCGCGCGATCGCGGATAAATTGGTCGCCTATTGCCGCGCCAAAGAAGAATTGAAAGGGCTGGAGGAGCTTTATGACCCAAGCGCGGTTTCGGTTGAGGCGGTGACCATGCCGGGCGCGGACGGGCCTGATCTGACCGGAGTCGAGGCGATCCGCGGCAAGCATGAATGGTGGCGCGCGTCCTTCGAGGTGCACGACGCCAAGGTCGACGGTCCCTATCCCCATGGAGAAGATCGGTTCGCGCTGATTTTCGAGACCGACTGCACGGAGAAGGAGAGCGGACAGCGCTCGCAAATGAAGGAAGTCGGGGTCTATACGGTGGCGGATGGCAAAATCGTGCGCGAGGAGTTCTTCTACGCGATGTAGCGCGGCTTTCGCGGCGCCCGCGCCGCGCTGCCTCTTGCATCCCCAGCGGCTTCGCCGTACATCCCGCTTGCCGGCTAAAGGGGTGTAGCTCAGTTGGTAGAGCATCGGTCTCCAAAACCGAGGGTCGGGGGTTCGAGCCCCTCCGCCCCTGCCAGCCGGCGAAGAAGGAAAGTCGCGGCGCATGGGCGTTGCGCAACAAGGTGACCGAGACATTCGATGGCAAACCCGTTCCAGTTTTTACAGCAGGTCAAGAATGAGGCCGTAAAGGTCGTTTGGCCGTCGCGCAAAGAGACGGTCGTGACCACCGTTATGGTGTTCATCATGGCGACCCTGGCGGCTGGTTTCTTCTTCGGCGTGGATCAGGTCTTTCGCCATGTCGTTCCATTGGTGATCGGGGTCGGCGGCTGACGCGCGTTAAGAGCGTCTGTTAAGAGGCGCGTCGGGGGTTGATTTTCCCATTTTGCAGGACTAGAGAACGCGGGCTTCCGGCAATGAACGGCGCGCAGCGATTCGGTCTGCGCGCCCCGTCGCTTTCGGGGGACGCGCACGGCGCTGATCGTTTCGGCGACGCGTGACATCCCGAAGGCGAATATTCTGTTGCTGGAACAAAGAGTTGAGAGGCTGCGAGCAAGCATGGCGAAGCGTTGGTACAGCGTCCACGTCTTGTCGAACTTCGAAAAGAAGGTCGCCGAGGCGATAAAGGATGCGGCCGTTCAAAACGGTCTCGAAGAGGAGATCGAAGAGGTTCTGGTCCCGACCGAAGAGGTCGTGGAGCTGCGCCGCGGCAAAAAAGTTCAGACCGAACGGCGCTTCATGCCCGGCTATGTGCTGGTCAAAATGGACCTGACCGACGCGGCCTATCACCTGGTGAACGACACGCCGCGCGTCACGGGTTTTCTCGGCCCGCAAGGCCGCCCGACTCCGCTGCGCGACGCCGAAGTGGCGCGACTGCTGGATCAGGTCGAAGAGGGTCTGGAGCGTCCGCGCCCGATGATCTCCTTCGAGGTGGGCGAGCAGGTGCGCGTGACCGACGGCCCGTTCGAGAGCTTCACGGGCATGGTCGAGGATGTGGATGAGGAGAACGCGCGCCTGAAGGTGACGGTCTCCATTTTCGGCCGGGCGACCCCGGTCGAGCTCGAATACGCTCAGGTGCAAAAAGGCGCCTGAACGTCGCTTGCGGGAGGCGAGGGCGCGCGCGTCCGGACCGCACCGCTAACCATAGGGCCCGGCGACGCGTCGCGCGGGCGGGATAGAGAAAGGCGAGACCCGAATGGCTAAGAAAGTCGTCGGCACGCTCAAGCTGCAGGTGCCCGCGGGCAAGGCGAACCCGTCGCCCCCCATCGGCCCCGCGCTTGGTCAGCGTGGCATTAACATCATGGAGTTCTGCAAGGCGTTCAACGCCAAGTCGCAGGAGATCGAGCCGGGCGCGCCGTGTCCGACGATCATCACCTACTATCAGGACAAGAGCTTCACCTTCGAGATCAAGACGCCGCCGGCGTCCTATTTCCTGAAGAAGGCGGCGAAGCTGAAGGGCGGGTCGAACAACCCGGGCCGCGAAGTGGCAGGCACCGTCACCGTCAAGCAGGTGCGCGAGATCGCCGAGAACAAGATGAAAGATCTGAACGCCAACGACGTCGAGGCGGCGATGCAGATCATTCTCGGCTCCGCCCGTTCGATGGGCATCGAGGTGAAGGGGTAAGTCATGGCCAAGCACGGTAAACGTTTCCGCGCGGCCAAGGCCGCCGTCGCCGACAAGAGCGTCCTCGCGCTGGACGAGGCTGTGAAGCTCGTCAAAGCGAACGCCACCGCGAAATTCGACGAGACCGTCGAGATCGCGCTGAATCTGGGCGTCGACCCGCGCCACGCCGACCAGATGGTCCGCGGCACGGTCAATCTGCCCAACGGCACCGGCAAGTCGGTGCGCGTCGCGGTCTTTGCGCGCGGTCCGAAAGCCGAAGAGGCCGAGGCGGCCGGCGCGGATATCGTCGGCGCCGAGGATCTAATGCAGACGGTTCAGGGCGGCACGATCGATTTCGAGCGCTGCATCGCCACGCCGGACATGATGCCGGTCGTCGGCCGGCTGGGCAAAGTGCTGGGTCCGCGCGGCCTGATGCCGAACCCGAAGGTCGGCACGGTGACGATGGACGTCGCGCAGGCGATCAAGGACGCCAAGGGCGGTCAGGTCCAGTTCCGCGCTGAAAAGGCGGGCGTGGTGCATGCCGGCGTCGGCAAGGTGAGCTTCTCGGAGGATCAGATCGCCGAGAATGTGCGCGCCATCGTCGATGCGGTGAACCGGGCCAAGCCCGTGGGCGCCAAGGGCACGTATCTGAAGAAGGTCTCGATCAGCTCCACGATGGGGCCGGGCCTGGTGGTTGACGTCGCGAGCCTGTCGGCCTGACGACGAGACAAATTCCCGCCGCCTGAACAGGGCGGCGGGAGCCTGGACCAAGACGAGCGATCGTCGCGGTCCGACCTGTCCGAGACGGCGGGCGCCGGGGTCAGACCCGGGTAAGGCCGGTCATAGACGGGGAACGAGGTGAAGATCAGCCGCGCCGCGGTCGATTTTGGCCCGGGAACCCGGACGGGATGCGAAGCGCCGGAGGTCGCGAATGCGGCGGCCGGCGTCCCTGTAGAGCCGGCGGGGCGGTCAATCCGTTCCGCCATGACTTGGAGATGACTGTGGATAGAGCCCAGAAGGAAAAGGTGGTCGAAGACCTCGGCCAGATCTTCTCGGACTCCGGCGTGGTGGTGGTTGCCCACTACCAGGGCCTCTCGGTCGCTGAGATGTCGGATCTGCGCGCCCAGATGCGTGAAGCAGGCGCTTCGGTCCGTGTCGCCAAGAACCGGCTCGCCAAAATCGCCCTGGAGGGCAAAGATTGTTCAGGCATCGACCAGTACCTGAACGGTCAGACGGCTTTGGCCTTTTCCGAGGACCCCGTCGCCGCGCCGAAAGTCGCGGCGGAGTTCGCCAAGAAGAACGAGAAACTCGTGATTCTGGGCGGCGCCATGGGGTCCACCATCCTTGATGCGGATGGGGTCAACGCGCTGGCCAAACTGCCCTCTCTGGACGAACTCCGCGGAAAGCTCGTGGGTCTGTTGCAGGCCCCGGCCGTCCAAATCGCCCGCGTGCTCGGGGCGCCTGGAACCCAGGTCGCCCGCGTGCTTGCGGCAAAGGCGGAGAAGGAAGGCGAAGCCGCGTAACCGGCGAACAGCGATCGCGAGCCTGGTTCCCTGGGGAGACCCATCGCCGGAACCGCTCGATAACCTGAATGGAAATGGAACTGAACAATGGCTGATCTTGAAAAACTCGTCGACGAACTGTCGAACCTGACCGTGCTGGAGGCCGCCGAGCTCTCCAAGCTTCTTGAGGACAAGTGGGGCGTCTCCGCCGCCGCCGCTCCGATGGCCGTCGCCGCGCTTCCGGGCGCTGACGCCGGCGCGGCCGCTGAGGAGAAGACGGAGTTCACCGTCGTCCTGAAGTCGTTCGGCGAGAAGAAAATCAACGTGATCAAAGAAATCCGCGGCATCACCGGCCTGGGTCTGAAAGAGGCCAAGGAACTGGTCGAGGGCGCTCCGAAGGACGTCAAAGCCGATGTCCCGAAAGAGGAAGCGGAAGAGATCAAAGGCAAGCTCGAAGCGGTTGGCGCCGAAGTCGAGATCAAGTGATCCGGCGCGGCTTTGGCCGCGTCGCATCCAGACGAAAATGGCCTGCTCCGCCTGATTGGCGGGGCTGGCCTCGCGTCGTCTCAGGCCCCTTCGCGCAGCGGATGCGCGGGAAGAGGGGGTCTTGGAGGGCGCGACGGATCCGGGACAGCTTGCGTGGGGTCGCAGGCATGGCATGGGGTCCGACCCAGACAACGAAAGCGTTGCGCGATCGTCTCCCCAGCGATCGTCGGCGCGTGTTGAGCTCAGTCGAGGACGTTCATGGCGCAGACTTTTTCCGGCCGCAAACGCATTCGGAAGCATTTCGGTAAAATTCGCGAAGTCGCGAAAATGCCGAATCTCATCGAGGTTCAGAAAAGCTCCTACGATCTCTTTCTGGAATCCGGCGACGCGGGAACCCCAACCGATGGAGAGGGCCTTCAGGGCGTTTTCCAGTCGGTGTTCCCGATCAAGGATTTCAACGAGACGGCGGTGCTAGAGTTCGTTCGCTACGAACTGGAGCCGCCGAAATACGACGTTGAGGAGTGTCAGCAGCGCGACATGACCTATTCGGCGCCGCTGAAGGTCACGCTGCGCCTGATCGTGTTCGAGGTCGATGAAGAGACCGGCGCCCGCTCCGTCAAGGACATCAAGGAGCAGGACGTCTATATGGGCGACATGCCGCTGATGACCCAGAACGGCACGTTCGTGGTCAACGGCACCGAGCGCGTGATCGTCAGCCAGATGCACCGCAGCCCGGGCGTTTTCTTCGATCACGACAAGGGCAAGACCCATTCCTCGGGCAAGCTGCTGTTCGCCGGCCGCGTCATTCCCTATCGCGGCTCGTGGCTCGATTTCGAGTATGACGCCAAGGACGTGCTCTTTGCGCGCATCGATCGCCGTCGGAAACTTCCGGTCACCACGCTGCTCTACGCGCTGGGCCTGACGCCGGAGGAAGTCGCCGCGAAATTCTATGACTCGGTCAGCTATGTACGTGAGGCCGACGGCTGGTCGACGCCGTTCAATGCCGAGCGTCTGAAAGGCCAGAAGCCGGTATTCGATCTGGTCGACGCGGTCTCTGGCGAAGTGATCGCCGAGGCCGGCTCAAAACTGACTCCGCGCAAGCTGAAAAAGCTGGCCGAAGGCGGCGTCGAGCGCCTGCTTCAGCCGTTCGAGTCGATCTATGGCCGCTATTCGGCGGTCGATGTGATCAACGAGGACACCGGCGAGATCTATATCGAAGCCGGCAACGAGCTGGACGAGGACAATGTCCAGGTTCTGATCGACGCGGGCCACAAAGAGATCGAGACCCTCGACATCGATCACGTCTCGATCGGCGCCTATATCGTCAACACGATGAAGGTCGATAAGAATATCGACCGCACCGGCGCGCTGATGGACATCTATCGGGTCATGCGCCCGGGCGAGCCGCCGACCCCGGACGCGGCGGAGGCCTTGTTCCAGTCGCTGTTCTTCGATCCCGAGCGCTATGATCTTTCCGCGGTCGGCCGCGTGAAGATGAACATGCGCATGCAGCTCGACGCGCCGGACACCATGCGGACGCTCCGCAAGGAAGACATCCTGGCGGTGGTCGAGGCGCTGCTCGATCTGCGCGACGGGCGCGGCGATATCGACGATATCGACCATCTCGGCAACCGCCGGGTGCGCTCGGTCGGCGAGTTGATGGAAAACCAGTACCGCGTCGGCCTGCTGCGGATGGAGCGTGCGATCAAGGAGCGGATGAGCTCGGTCGAGATCGACACGGTGATGCCGCAGGATCTGATCAACGCCAAGCCGGCGGCGGCGGCGGTGCGGGAGTTCTTCGGCTCTTCGCAGCTTTCGCAGTTTATGGATCAGACCAATCCTCTGTCCGAGGTCACCCACAAGCGCCGCCTGTCGGCGCTTGGGCCGGGCGGCCTGACGCGTGAGCGCGCGGGCTTCGAGGTGCGCGACGTTCACCCGACCCATTATGGCCGGATGTGCCCGATCGAGACGCCGGAGGGGCCAAATATCGGCCTGATCAACTCGCTGGCTTCGTTCGCGCGCGTCAACAAGTACGGCTTCATCGAGACCCCGTACCGGCGTGTCGACGACGGGCAGGTCACTGACGAAGTGGTCTATCTCTCTGCGACGGAGGAGATGCGCTACACCGTGGCGCAGGCGAACGCCAATCTGGACGCGGATGGCCGTTTCGCGAATGAGCTCGCGTCGACACGCAAGGGCGGCGAGTTCATGCTCAGCCCGCGTGAGAGCATCGATTTTATCGACGTGTCGCCGAAGCAGCTCGTCTCGGTCGCGGCCTCGCTGATCCCGTTCCTTGAGAACGACGACGCCAACCGAGCACTGATGGGCTCGAACATGCAGCGTCAGGCCGTGCCGCTGGTTCGCGCCGAGGCGCCGTTCGTCGGCACCGGCATCGAAGAGATCGTGGCCCGCGATTCCGGCGCGGCGATCACCGCCCGGCGGGGCGGCGTGATTGATCAGGTCGACGCGATGCGCATCGTTGTGCGCGTCACCGAGGACTTGAAGCCGGGCGAGCCGGGCGTCGATATCTTCCGTCTTCGGAAGTTCCAGCGCTCGAACCAGAACACCTGCATCAACCAGCGTCCGCTGGTGAAGGTGGGCGACGTGGTCAAGGCCGGCGACGTGATCGCCGACGGGCCGTCGACGGATCTGGGCGAGCTGGCGCTGGGCAAGAACGCGCTCGTCGCCTTCATGCCCTGGAACGGCTACAACTATGAGGACTCGATCCTCATCTCAGAGCGGATCGTGAAAGACGACGTCTTCACCTCGATCCATATCGAAGAGTATGAGGTGATGGCCCGCGACACCAAGCTTGGGCCGGAAGAGATCACCCGCGACATCCCCAATGTCGGCGAGGAGGCGCTGCGCAACCTCGACGAGGCGGGCATTGTCTATATCGGCGCCGAAGTGGGGCCGTCGGACATTCTGGTCGGCAAGATCACGCCGAAGGGCGAAAGCCCGATGACGCCGGAGGAGAAACTGCTCCGCGCCATCTTTGGCGAGAAGGCGTCGGATGTGCGCGACACCTCCATGCGCATGCCGCCGGGCGATTTCGGCACCGTCGTCGAGGTGCGCGTCTTCAACCGCCATGGAGTCGAGAAGGATGAGCGCGCGACCCAGATCGAGCGGGAAGAGATCGAGCGTCTCGCCCGAGACCGGGACGATGAGCTGGCGATCCTAGAGCGCAACATCTATGGCCGTCTGAAGGACATGCTGCTCGGCAAGACCGCCGTGAAAGGTCCGAAAGGCGTCACCGCCGGGGCGGAGATCACCGAGGACGTGCTGGGCATGCTCAGCCGCGGTCAGTGGTGGCAGCTCGCGCTCAGCGACGACGCCGACGCGGCCGAGGTCGAGGCCATGAACGGCCAGTACGAGGCCTCCAAGCGTCAGCTGACCCGCCGGTTCGAGGACAAGGTGGAGAAAGTCCGCCGCGGCGACGACCTGCCGCCGGGCGTGATGAAGATGGTCAAGGTATTCGTCGCGGTGAAGCGCAAGCTGCAGCCGGGCGACAAGATGGCCGGCCGTCACGGCAACAAGGGCGTCATCTCGAAGGTGGTTCCGGCCGAGGATATGCCGTTCCTTGAGGACGGCACGCCGGTCGATTTCGTGCTCAACCCGCTGGGCGTGCCCAGCCGCATGAATGTCGGCCAGATCCTTGAGACCCATATGGGCTGGGCGGCGTCGGGCCTTGGCAAGATCGTCGATCAGGCGCTGGAGGAGTATCGCTTCAAGGGTGATATGAGCCCGGTGCAGGACGCGATGCGGATCGTCTATGGCGACGACGTCTATCAGGACGCCACCAGCGATATGAGCGATGTCGAGCTGCTGGAGGCGGCCGACAACGTCCGCAACGGCGTGCCGCTGGCGACCCCGGTCTTCGACGGCGCCAAAGAGGCGGATGTCGACGACTGGCTCAGCCGCGCGGGCTTTGACACCTCCGGTCAGTCGATGCTGTTCGATGGGCGTACGGGCGAGCCGTTCAGCCGCAAGGTCACGGTGGGCTACAAGTACATCCTGAAGCTCCATCACCTTGTGGACGACAAGATCCACGCGCGGTCGACGGGTCCCTACAGCCTGGTCACCCAGCAACCGCTGGGCGGTAAGGCGCAGTTCGGCGGACAGCGCTTCGGCGAGATGGAGGTCTGGGCGCTGGAAGCCTATGGCGCCGCCTATACGTTGCAGGAAATGCTGACCGTGAAGTCGGACGACGTCGCGGGCCGGACCAAGGTCTACGAGTCGATCGTCAAGGGCGAAGACAATTTCGAGGCCGGCATTCCGGAGAGCTTCAACGTGCTCGTCAAGGAAATCCGCTCCCTCGGATTGAATGTCGAGCTGTTGGACAGCAATCCGGAAGAGTAGGGCCTCGGACAGACCGGCGCGCGCCCCCCGAGAGCGTGGCGCGCGCCAGAGCCGATTATTTTCAGAGGGCTGACATAGGAGTTCCCTCATGAACCAGGAACTGACGAATATCTTCAATCCGCACCAGCCGCCGCGGACTTTCGACGAGATCAAGATCTCGCTGGCGAGCCCTGAGCGGATCTTGAGCTGGTCTTTCGGTGAGATCAAAAAGCCGGAAACGATCAACTACCGCACGTTCAAGCCGGAGCGCGACGGCCTGTTCTGCGCGCGTATCTTTGGTCCGATCAAGGATTACGAGTGCCTGTGCGGTAAATATAAGCGCATGAAATATCGCGGGGTCACCTGCGAGAAATGCGGCGTCGAGGTGACGCTGCAGAAAGTGCGCCGCGAGCGGATGGGCCATATCGAACTGGCCTCGCCGGTCGCGCATATCTGGTTCCTGAAATCGCTGCCGTCCCGCATCGGCCTGATGTTGGATATGACGCTGCGCGATCTGGAGAAGATCCTCTATTTCGAGGCTTACGTCGTGGTGAATCCGGGTCTGACCGACCTGAAGCACGGCCAGCTGATGACGGAAGAGGAGTATCTCGACGCGCAGGATCAGTATGGCGAGGACGCGTTCCAGGCCGGCATCGGCGCAGAAGCGATCCGTGAGATGCTGTCCGAGATCGATCTCGATCAGGAAGCCGAGCAGCTGCGCATCGACCTTTCCGAGGCGACCGGCGAGCTGAAGCCGAAAAAGATCATCAAGCGTCTGAAACTGGTCGAGAGCTTCATCGAGTCGGGCAACCGGCCTGAGTGGATGATCCTGACCGTCGTCCCGGTGATCCCGCCCGAGCTGCGCCCGCTGGTGCCGCTGGACGGCGGCCGGTTCGCGACCTCGGATCTCAACGATCTCTATCGCCGGGTCATCAACCGGAACAACCGTCTGAAGCGGCTGATCGAGCTGCGCGCGCCGGACATCATCATCCGCAACGAAAAGCGGATGTTGCAGGAATCCGTCGATGCGCTGTTTGACAACGGCCGCCGCGGCCGGGTGATCACGGGCGCCAACAAGCGCCCGCTGAAGTCGCTTTCGGACATGCTGAAAGGCAAGCAGGGCCGGTTCCGGCAGAACCTGCTCGGCAAGCGCGTCGACTTCTCCGGCCGTTCGGTGATCGTGACCGGGCCGGAATTGAAGCTGCACCAGTGCGGCTTGCCGAAAAAGATGGCGCTGGAGCTGTTCAAACCGTTCATCTATTCGCGGCTTGACGCCAAGGGCCTCTCTTCGACGGTCAAACAGGCGAAAAAGCTGGTGGAGAAAGAGCGCCCGGAGGTTTGGGACATCCTCGATGAGGTGATCCGCGAGCACCCTGTGCTTTTGAACCGCGCGCCGACGCTGCATCGTCTTGGCATCCAGGCGTTTGAGCCGGTGCTGATCGAGGGCAAGGCGATCCAGCTTCACCCGCTGGTCTGCTCGGCGTTCAACGCCGATTTCGACGGTGACCAGATGGCCGTGCATGTTCCGCTGAGCCTTGAGGCTCAGCTGGAGGCGCGCGTGCTGATGATGTCGACCAACAACATCCTCAGCCCCGCGAACGGCAAGCCGATCATCGTGCCGTCGCAGGATATGATCCTCGGCCTCTACTACATCACGCTCGAGCAACAGGGCGCGCTGGGCGAGGGCATGGCCTTTGGCTCGATGGAGGAGATCGAGCATGCGTTGCACGCGGGCGTCGTCTCGCTGCACGCCAAGGTCCACGCGCGGATCGAGACTGTGGATGAGAACGGCGAGCATATCGTGCGCCGGATCGAGACCACGCCGGGCCGCATGCGGCTGGCTTCACTGCTGCCGAAGAACGGCAATGTCCCGGTCGAGGTGGTCAATCGCCTGCTGCGCAAGAAAGAGGTCGGCGATGTCATCGACACCGTCTATCGCCACTGCGGGCAGAAAGACACAGTGATCTTCTGCGACCGGATCATGACGCTCGGCTTCACGGAGGCGTTCAAGGCGGGCATCTCGTTCGGCAAGGACGACATGATGATCCCGGATCACAAGTGGGACATCGTGAACGGCACGCGCGAACAGGTGCAGGAGTTCGAGCAGCAGTATCTCGACGGCCTGATCACGCAGGGCGAGAAGTACAACAAGGTGGTCGACACCTGGGCGAAGTGCACCGACAAGGTCGCGGACGCCATGATGGGTGAGATCTCCGCCGTGCGCTTTGACGAGGAAGGCCGCCAGCTTGAGCCGAACTCGGTCTATATGATGAGCCATTCCGGCGCGCGCGGCTCCCCCGCGCAGATGAAGCAGCTCGCCGGCATGCGCGGCCTGATGGCCAAGCCGTCGGGTGAGATCATCGAGACCCCGATCGTCTCTAACTTTAAAGAGGGCCTGACCGTGCTCGAGTACTTCAACTCGACCCACGGCGCGCGTAAGGGTCTGGCGGACACCGCGCTGAAGACCGCGAACTCGGGTTATCTGACCCGGCGTCTGGTGGACGTGGCGCAGGACTGTATCGTCAAGATCGAGGATTGCGGCACCGATCGCGGCATCACCACCGAGGCGGTGGTCGATGGCGGCGAGATCGTCGCCTCGCTCGGCGAGCGTATCCTCGGCCGCATCCCGGTCGACGATATTCTCGATCCGGCGACGGGCGAGGTGGTGCTGGCCGCGGGCGAGCTGATCGAAGAGAAAGAGGCCGCCGCGATCGAGGCTGCGGGCGTCATGACCGTCAAGATCCGCTCGCCGCTGACTTGCGAATTGCAGGATGGCGTCTGCGCGACTTGCTATGGACGTGATCTGGCGCGCGGAACGCGGGTCAATGTCGGCGAAGCGGTGGGCATCATCGCAGCGCAGTCGATCGGCGAGCCGGGCACCCAGCTGACGATGCGGACGTTCCATATCGGCGGCACGGCGCAGGTGGCGGATCAGTCCTTCGTCGAGGCGAGCCAGGAAGGCAAGCTTGAGATCCGGAACAAGAATGTTCTGGAGAACTCGGATGGCGAGATCGTTGTTATGGGCCGCAACGTCCAGCTTGTCGTCGTCGACGACAACGGGCGCGAACGCGCGACCCATAAGATGACCTACGGCGCGCGGCTGCTGGTCAAAGAGGGTGACGAGATCTCTCGTGGGCAGCGCATCGCGGAATGGGATCCCTACACCCTGCCGATCATCTCGGAGAAGGCGGGCACGGCGAAATTCGTCGATCTAGTGCCGGGCATTTCGATCCGCGAAGAAACGGATGAGGCCACCGGCATCGCCCAGCGGATCGTTAGCGACTGGCGGTCGGCGCCCAAGGGCTCGGACCTGAAGCCGGCGATCACCCTGGTCGACGACGATGGCGAAATGCTCAAGCTCGAGAACGGCAATCCGGCGCATTACTTCATGTCGGTCGACGCCATTCTCTCCATCGAGGACGGCCAGAAGATCTCGGTCGGCGACGTGCTCGCGCGTATCCCGCGCGAGGGCGCCAAGACCAAGGACATCACCGGCGGTTTGCCGCGGGTGGCGGAGCTGTTCGAGGCGCGCCGTCCGAAGGACCACGCGGTGATCGCCGAAATCGACGGCTATGTGAAATTCGGACGCGACTACAAGAACAAGCGCCGGATTTCGATCGAGCCCGCCGAGGAAGGCGGCGAGAACGCCGAGTATCTGGTGCCGAAGGGCAAGCATATCGCGGTGCAGGAGGGCGATTTCATCCAGAAGGGCGAGTACCTGCTGGACGGCAACCCGGCGCCGCACGACATTCTCGCCATTCTGGGGATCGAGGCGCTGGCCGATTATCTCGTCAACGAGGTGCAGGACGTTTATCGACTGCAGGGCGTGAAGATCAACGACAAGCACATCGAGGTGATCGTTCGCCAGATGCTGCAGAAGATCGAAGTCACGGCCTCGGGCGAGACGACGCTTCTGTCGGGCGAGCAGGTCGACAAGGTGGAGTTCGACGAGGTCAACGCCAAGGCGGAGGCCGAAGGCCGGACCCCAGCCAAGGGTCAGCCGGTTCTGCTGGGCATCACCAAGGCGAGTCTGCAGACCCGCTCCTTCATCTCGGCGGCGTCGTTCCAGGAGACGACCCGCGTGCTGACGGAGGCGGCGACGCAGGGCAAGCGTGACAAGCTGATTGGCCTCAAGGAGAACGTCATCGTCGGGCGTCTGATCCCGGCCGGCACCGGCGGCGCCACCCACGACATCAAGCATGTCGCCGGCGAGCGCGATCGCAAGATTCTGGCCGAACGCGCCAAGGAGGCCGAGGCGGCTGCGGCCGAAGCCGAGGCGGCCTTCGCGCTGGAGGCGCCGGCGGAAGCGGCGGAGCAGCCGGAGATCTGATCTCGACCGCCAATGACTGACGAGAAATAGCCCGGCGTGTCCTGCGCCGGGCTTTTTCTTTGGCCGCGCCACCCGCCATTCGATACGTTCCGACCGAATCGCCGTCTCTTAAAGCGCAGGAAAGCAGACGCTCATGACCCCATTCGCCAGAGCCGCGGCCGGCGCGCTCACCGCCGCCGCCCTGTTCGCAAGCTCAGCCTCCGCCGAGGAACTGATCGATGGAACTGATCCGGCGGTGATTCTCAATGTGGCCACAGGGTTCGGTTCGGCCTCGCTGAGCAAGGACGACCTCGGCGACCCCCTGATCGAGGGCCGGATGAACGGGTTGCTGTATTATGTGTTTTTCTATGGCTGCAAAGATGGCGGGGCCTGCAGCGCGATCCAGTTCTCCGCCTCGTTCGAGGACGCTGAGGTCGAATTTTACAAGATTAACGCATGGAATAGCGGCAAACGTTTCGGCACCGCCTTCTTCGATGAAGACGGCGACGTCGGTCTGCAATACGACCTCAATCTCGCTTACGGGGTCTCACGCGGGAATCTGGATGACACGTTCGACTATTGGCGGGTTGTCATGGGCGAGTTCCGCAGCCATCTGGGCTGGTGACGCGCCACACCGTGTTTTCGCTGAAAGAATTAGATATCACGCGTGTTGACACGCTTATAAGCGGGGCGTAAAAGCCGCGCCACCGCTGGAGGGAAACTGTTTCCGGCGGGACGAGATATAGCCATCACTGGCGATCAAGATCCGGGCGAAAGCTCCGATCCTCTGAAATTCACCGCCGCGGCCGGGAAACCGGTCTTGCGGCGCTGCGTCCTTCGCGCTTGCGGTGGACGCATCGGGTAAGACGAGTTGAACGGGGTGCGAGCCCAATGCCGACGATCCAACAGCTGATCCGCAAACCGCGGCAGGCGAAACCGAAGCGCAACAAGGCCATGCATCTGGAGGCTTGTCCCCAGAAGCGCGGCGTCTGCACGCGCGTCTACACAACCACGCCGAAGAAGCCGAACTCGGCGCTTCGTAAAGTGGCGAAGGTGCGCCTCACCAACGGGTTTGAGGTGATCTCCTACATCCCTGGCGAAGGTCACAACCTTCAGGAGCACTCTGTGGTCCTGATCCGTGGCGGCCGCGTCAAGGATTTGCCGGGCGTTCGTTATCATATCCTGCGCGGCGTGCTCGATACGCATGGCGTTAAGGACCGTCGCCAGCGTCGTTCGAAATACGGCGCCAAGCGGCCGAAATAAGGAGGGGCGGAGATGTCGCGTCGTCACCGCGCTGAAAAGCGAGAAATCCTGCCGGACGCCAAATTTGGCGACCGTATTCTGTCGAAATTCATGAACAACCTCATGTATGACGGCAAGAAATCGGCTGCTGAGCGCATCGTCTACGGCGCCATGGAGCGCGTCGAGGGCCGCCTGAAGCGCGCGCCTGTCGAAGTGTTTCATGAGGCGCTGGACAACATCAAACCTTCGGTCGAGGTGCGGTCCCGCCGCGTCGGCGGCGCCACCTATCAGGTGCCGGTCGAAGTGCGTCCCGAGCGCCGCGAAGCGCTGGCGATCCGCTGGCTGATCACGGCCGCGCGCGGCCGGAACGAGAACACGATGGAAGAGCGCCTCGCCGGCGAGTTGATGGACGCGGTCTCCGGTCGCGGCACCGCCGTCAAGAAGCGTGAAGACACCCATAAAATGGCCGACGCGAACAAAGCGTTCAGCCATTACCGCTGGTGATGCGGCTTAGCTGAGAGCAGGAACTGGACCGATGGCCCGCGAATATTCCCTGACGCGCTACCGAAATTTCGGGATCATGGCGCATATCGACGCCGGTAAGACGACGACGACCGAGCGTATCCTCTACTACACCGGCAAGTCCCATAAGATCGGCGAAGTCCATGACGGCGCCGCGACCATGGACTGGATGGAGCAGGAGCAGGAGCGCGGCATCACCATCACGTCGGCCGCGACCACCACGTTCTGGTTCCGCACCGAGGATGGCGAGACGCCGAAGGGTCCCTACGGCGACACGCCGGAGGACGCCAAGTTCCGCTTCAACATCATCGACACCCCGGGCCATGTGGACTTCACCATCGAGGTGGAGCGCTCGCTGGCGGTTCTCGACGGCGCGGTCTGCGTGCTGGACGCGAACGCCGGCGTTGAGCCGCAGACGGAAACCGTGTGGCGGCAGGCCGATCGCTACAGCGTGCCGCGCGTCGTGTTCGTCAACAAGATGGACAAGATCGGCGCGGATTTCTTCAACTGCGTCCACATGATCAAGGACCGCACCGGCGCGACGCCGGCCCCGATCCAGTTCCCGATCGGCGCCGAGAACGATCTCGAGGGCCTGGTCGATCTGGTGACCATGGAGGAATGGGTCTGGCAGGGTGAAGATCTGGGCGCGTCCTGGGTCCGTCAGCAGATCCGCGACGACCTCGCCGACAAGGCCGCCGAAATGCGCTCTGAGCTGATCGAGCTGGCCGTCGAGCAGGACGATGACGCGATGGAGCGGTATCTCGAGGGCGAGGAGCCCAGCGAGGACGAGCTGCGCAAGCTGATCCGTAAAGGCACGCTGGCGATGGACTTCGTTCCGGTGCTCTGCGGCTCCGCGTTCAAGAACAAGGGCGTGCAGCCGATGCTGAACGCCGTCATCGACTATCTGCCCGGTCCGCTCGACGTGCCCGCCTATAAGGGTTTTGAGCCGGGCGACGAGACCGAGACCCGGAACATCGAGCGCCGCGCCAACGACGCGGACCCGCTCTCCGGCCTCGCGTTCAAGATCATGAACGACCCGTTCGTGGGATCGCTGACCTTCACCCGGATCTATTCCGGCACGATCACCAAGGGCACGTCGATCCTGAACTCGACCAAGGGCAAGCGCGAGCGCGTCGGCCGCATGATGATGATGCACTCGAACAACCGCGAGGAAATCGAGGAGGCATATGCCGGCGACATCATCGCGCTGGCCGGTCTGAAGGCGACCACCACGGGCGACACGCTGTGCGACGCCGCCCATCCGGTGGTGCTCGAGACGATGACCTTCCCCGATCCGGTGATCGAGATCGCGGTCGAGCCGAAGTCGAAAGCGGATCAGGAGAAGATGTCGCTCGGTCTTGCGCGTCTTGCGGCGGAGGATCCGTCCTTCCGCGTCGAGACCGATATGGAATCGGGTCAGACCATCATGCGGGGCATGGGCGAGCTTCACCTCGACATTCTCGTCGATCGTCTGAAGCGTGAGTTCAAGGTTGAGGCGAATATCGGCGCGCCGCAGGTGGCGTATCGCGAGACCATCTCGCGTCTGGCCGAGATCGACTACACGCACAAGAAACAGTCCGGTGGTTCGGGCCAGTTCGCCCGCATCAATCTGATCATCGAGCCGACCGAGGCTGGCGAGGGCTTCAGCTTCGAAAGCAAGATCGTCGGCGGCGCGGTGCCGAAGGAGTACATCCCCGGCGTCGAAAAGGGCCTGCGTTCGGTCATGGATTCCGGCCCTTTGGCCGGGTTCCCGGTGATCGATCTGAAAGCCTCGCTGGTGGACGGCGCCTATCACGACGTCGACTCGTCGGTCATGGCGTTCGAGATCGCGGCCAAGGCGGCGATGCGCGAGGGCATGCGCAAGGCCGGCGCCAAGCTCTTGGAGCCGATCATGAAGGTCGAGGTCGTGACGCCGGAGGAATATACCGGCGGCATCATCGGCGATCTGACCTCGCGGCGTGGTCAGGTGCAGGGGCAGGACACCCGCGGCAACGCGAATGTGGTCAACGCATTCGTCCCGCTGGCGAACATGTTCGGCTATGTGAACACGCTGCGTTCGATGTCTCAGGGCCGCGCGGTGTTCACCATGCAGTTCGATCACTACGAGGCGGTTCCGCAGAATATTTCCGAGGAGATCCAGGCGAAATACGCCTGATCTGAGCAACAGTTTAAGGCGCGCCTCTGACGGGCGGCGCCAGCGAGACGACGGAGGGTTAAAATGGCGAAAGAGAAATTCGAGCGTACGAAGCCGCATGTTAACGTCGGCACGATTGGTCATGTCGATCACGGCAAGACGACGCTGACGGCTGCGATCACGAAGCAGTTCGGCGACTTCAAGGCGTATGACGAGATCGACGGCGCGCCGGAGGAGAAGGCGCGCGGGATCACGATCTCGACGGCGCATGTGGAGTATGAGACGGAGAACCGTCACTACGCCCATGTCGACTGCCCGGGCCACGCGGATTACGTGAAGAACATGATCACGGGGGCTGCGCAGATGGACGGCGCGATCCTGGTGGTGAACGCGGCGGACGGCCCGATGCCGCAGACCCGCGAGCACATCCTTCTGGCCCGCCAGGTTGGCGTTCCGGCGCTGGTGGTGTTCCTCAACAAGGTCGACCAGGTCGACGATGAGGAGCTCTTGGAACTGGTCGAGATGGAGGTGCGCGAGCTCCTCTCCGAATACGACTTCCCGGGCGACGACATTCCGATCGTGGCGGGCTCGGCGCTGGCGGCGCTTGAGGGCCGCGACGACAATATCGGGTCTGAGAAAGTGGCCGAGCTGATGGCGGCGGTGGATGAGTACATCCCGCAGCCGGAGCGTCCGATCGACCAGCCGTTCCTGATGCCGATCGAGGACGTGTTCTCGATCTCGGGCCGCGGCACGGTTGTGACGGGCCGGGTCGAGCGCGGCGTGGTCACGGTCGGCGAGGAGATCGAGATCATCGGCATCCGCGAGACGCAGAAGACGACCTGCACGGGCGTGGAGATGTTCCGCAAGCTCTTGGATCGCGGCGAGGCGGGCGACAATATCGGCGCGCTGCTGCGCGGCATCGACCGGACGGATGTGGAGCGCGGCCAGGTGCTGTGCAAGCCGGGTTCGGTGAACCCGCACACGAAGTTCGAGGCCGAGGCGTACATCCTGACGAAGGAGGAGGGCGGTCGTCACACGCCGTTCTTCACCAACTATCGCCCGCAGTTCTACTTCCGGACGACGGATGTGACGGGCACGGTTGAGCTTCCGTCGGGCACCGAGATGGTGATGCCGGGCGACAACGTGAAGATGACGGTGAACCTGATCGCTCCGATCGCGATGGAGGAGAAGCTGCGCTTCGCCATCCGCGAGGGCGGCCGCACCGTCGGCGCGGGCGTCGTCGCCAAGATCATCGACTGATCAAACACCAAACCCGCCGGCCCAGGGTCTTCCGGGCCGGCGATATTTTTTGAATGAGACGGCGATCCCGAGAGGCGAGCCATGCAAGGTCAGAACATACGGATCCGGCTTAAGGCCTTCGATCATCGCGTGCTGGACACCAGCGCGTCCGAGATCGTGAATACGGCCAAGCGGACCGGCGCACAGGTGCGCGGACCGATTCCGCTGCCGACCAAAATTGAAAAGTTCACCGTTCTTCGTGGTCCGCATGTCGACAAGAAGAGCCGTGAACAGTTTGAAATCCGCACGCATAAGCGGCTTTTGGACATTGTCGACCCGACGCCGCAGACGGTGGACGCGCTGATGAAGCTCGACCTCGCCGCCGGCGTCGATGTCGAGATCAAACTCTGAGGGGGCCGTGGATATGCGCTCTGGAGTCATAGCGAAAAAGCTGGGCATGACCCGGCTGTTCACTGAGGACGGACGGCAGATCCCTGTCACCGTGCTGCAGTTGGAAAATCTGCAGGTCGTCGCGCAGCGGACCGACGAGCGGGACGGCTATAGCGCCGTGCAGCTCGGCGCCGGCGCGGCCAAGGCGAAGAACGTGTCGAAGCCCATGCGCGGGCATTTCGCGGTCGCCAAGGTCGAGCCGAAGCGCAAAGTGGTCGAGTTCCGCGTCGCGCCGGAGAACCTGATCGAGATCGGGGCCGAAATCACCGCTGAGCATTACCTGCCGGGCCAGTATGTGGACGTGGCTGGAACCAGCATCGGGAAAGGCTTCGCCGGCGCCATGAAGCGCTGGAACTTCGGCGGCCTGCGCGCCACGCACGGCGTGTCGATCTCACACCGTTCGCACGGTTCGACCGGTCAGTGTCAGGATCCGGGCCGCGTGTTCAAAGGTAAGAAGATGGCCGGCCATATGGGCTCGACGCGGGTCACCGTGCAGAACCTGGAAGTGGTCAAGACCGACGCCGATCGCGGCCTGATCATGGTCAAGGGCGCGGTGCCGGGCTCGAAAGGCGGCTGGGTGACGATCCGCGACGCGGTCAAGCGCGCGGCGCCTGAGGGCCTTCCATTGCCGGCGGCGATCCGCGCCGCGGCGGAGGCTGTCGAAGCGCCCGTCGCCGCGGCGGAGCCTACGGCCGAAGCGCCGACCGAGGGGGCTGAGTGATGCAGACCGATATCCTGAACCTCGACGCCGACAAGGCGGGGTCGATCGAGTTGTCGGACGAGGTGTTCGGCCTTGAGCCGCGCGCGGACATCCTGCAGCGCGTCGTGCGCTGGCAGCTGGCCAAACGGCAGGCGGGCACGCACAAGACTCGCGGCCGTTCCGAAGTCTCCTACTCGACGAAGAAGATCTATCGTCAGAAGGGCACCGGCGGCGCGCGTCACGGCGATCGCAACGTGGCGCAGTTCCGTCACGGCGGCACCGCCAAGGGTCCGGTTGTTCGCAGCCACGCCCATGGCCTGCCGAAGAAGGTGCGCGCCCTCGGCCTGAAGCATGCGCTTTCGGCGAAACTGCGTGAGAACGCGCTGGTGGTGCTCGAGGATGCGAAGCTGGACGCGCCGAAGACCAAGGGTCTGGTTGAGAAACTGGGCAAGCTTGGCCTCGACAAGGCGCTGATCATCGACGGGCCCGAGGTGGACGAGAACATCAAGCGCGCCTCGAGCAACTTGCCGGGCGTACAGGTGATGGCGAGCGCGGGCGCGAATGTGTACGACATCCTGCGCCTGGACACGCTGGTCCTGACCAGGGCGGCGGTTGAAGCGCTGGAGGCGCGGCTGAAATGAGCGTGAAGCATGATCTTTACGACGTGATCCGTCGCCCGGTCATCACCGAGAAGGCGACCATGGCCTCCGAGGCCAATGCGGTCGTGTTCGAAGTCGCCAAGGACGCCTCCAAGCCGCTGATCAAGGAAGCGGTCGAGAGCGTGTTCAAGGTCAAGGTCAAGGCGGTCAACACCGTTCTGACCAAGGGCAAGACGAAACGTTTTCGCGGCAAGCCGGGCGTCCGGCGCGACGTGAAGAAAGCCTATGTGACCCTCGAAGAGGGCAACATGATCGACGTCACGACCGGTCTGAAGTGATCGGCCGGGACGGACAGAAAACAGTGAAGCGGAAGACAGCAAGATGGCGTTGAAATCATTCAATCCAACGACGCCGGGCCAGCGCGGGCTGGTTCTGATCGACCGTTCCGAGCTGTGGAAAGGGCGCCCCGAAAAGACTCTGACGCAGGGTCTGACGAAAAAGGGCGGCCGGAACAACACGGGACGGATCACGGCGCGCCGGCGCGGCGGCGGGGCCAAGCGGCTCTATCGCATCGTCGACTTCAAACGGCGTAAGTGGAACGTTCCCGCGACGGTCGAGCGGATCGAATACGATCCCAACCGGACCGCGTTCATCGCCCTCGTAAAATATGAGGACGGCGAAAAGGCTTATGTGATCGCGCCGCAGCGCCTGGGCGTTGGCGACAAGATCGAGGCCGGCGCCAAAGTGGACGTCAAGCCGGGCAACGCCATGCCGCTTTCCGGCATGCCGATCGGCACGATCATCCACAATATCGAGCTGAAGCCGGGCAAGGGCGGTCAGATCGCGCGCGCCGCGGGGGCCTACGCCCAGTTCGTGGGACGCGACGGCGGCTATGCGCAGCTGCGCCTCTCCTCCGGCGAGCTTCGGATCGTCCGGCAGGAATGCATGGCGACCGTCGGCGCGGTGTCAAACCCGGACAACTCGAACCAGAATCTCGGCAAGGCCGGCCGCGTTCGTCACTACGGCAAGCGCCCTGCGGTGCGCGGCGTCGCGATGAACCCGATCGATCACCCGCATGGCGGCGGCGAAGGCCGCACCAGCGGCGGCCGTCACCCGGTGACCCCGTGGGGCAAGCCCACGAAGGGGCGCAAGACGCGTTCCAACAAGGCCACCGACAAATACATTCTGCGGAGCCGCCACGTCCGCAAAGGCAAGCGGTAAGGGAGAGAGAGACAGATGCCCCGTTCCGTATGGAAAGGCCCGTTCGTCGACGCCCATGTGCTCAAGAAAGCCGAGAAGTCTCGGGATTCTGGGCGCAATGAGGTCATCAAGATCTGGTCGCGCAGGAGCACGATCCTGCCGCAGTTCGTTGGTCTCACTTTTGGCGTCTATAACGGCCAGAAGCATATCCCGGTGAACATCACCGAGGACATGATCGGTCACAAATTCGGCGAGTTCTCGCCGACCCGCACCTATTACGGCCACGCCGCCGACAAGAAGGCGAAGCGGAGGTAATTGATATGGGCAAGGGACCAAATCCACGCCGCGTCGCCGAGAATGAGGCGATGGCTGTGAACCGTTTGATGCGCGTCAGCCCGCAGAAACTGAACCTCGTCGCCGCGCAGATTCGCGGCAAGAGCGTCGGCGAAGCGCTGAACGAGCTCACCTTCTCGAAAAAGCGCATCGCGCAGGACGTCAAAAAGACGCTCCAGTCCGCGATCGCCAACGCCGAGAACAACCACGGGCTGGATGTCGACGAGCTGATCGTCGCCGAAGCCTGGGTCGGCAAGAACCTGGTCATGAAGCGCGGCCGTCCGCGCGCGCGTGGCCGTTTTGGCAAAATTCTCAAGCCTTTCAGCCAGTTGACTATCAAGGTTCGTCAGGTCGAGGAGCAGGCGTAATGGGTCATAAAGTCAATCCGATCGGTCTGCGCCTGGGCGTCAACCGTACTTGGGACAGCCGCTGGTTCGCCAACACCAATGAGTATGGCGAGCTGCTGCACGAGGATCTGAAGATCCGCGACTTCATCAAGAAGCGCGCGGGTCAGGCCGGCATCAGCCGCGTCGTGATCGAGCGCCCGCACCGCAAGTGCCGGGTGACGATCCACACCGCGCGTCCGGGCGTGATCATCGGCAAGAAGGGCGCTGATATTGAGAACCTGCGCAAGGAAGTCGCCAACCTGACCGATTCCGAGCTGCATCTCAACATCGTCGAGGTGCGCAAGCCCGAGGTCGACGCCCAGCTGGTGGCTGAGAACATCGCCCAGCAGCTTGAGCGCCGCGTCGCGTTCCGCCGCGCCATGAAGCGCGCGGTGCAGAACGCCATGCGCATGGGCGCGCAGGGCATCCGCATCAACGCCGCCGGCCGTCTGGGCGGCGCGGAGATCGCGCGTACCGAATGGTATCGCGAGGGTCGTGTGCCGCTGCACACGCTGCGCGCCGACATTGATTACGCGCATGCCGAGGCGAAAACCGCCTATGGCATTTGCGGCATCAAGGTCTGGATCTTCAAGGGCGAGATCATGGAGCACGATCCGGAGGCGCATGATCGTCGTCAGACAGAGCTGAACGAGAGCGGCGGCCGGCCTTCGGGCGGCGGTCGTCCTCGGCGCTGATCGGGCAAGGGAGTCTGAACAATGCTTTCGCCGAAGCGCACGAAATTCCGCAAGCTTCACAAGGGCCGCATCCGCGGCGAAGCCAAGGGCGGATCGAAGCTGAACTTTGGCCAGTATGGCCTGAAGGCGACCGAGCCTGAGCGCGTCACCGCGCGTCAGATCGAAGCCGCGCGCCGCGCCATGACGCGTCATATGAAACGTCAGGGCCGCGTCTGGATCCGCATCTTTCCCGATGTCCCGGTCACCCAGAAGCCGACCGAGGTTCGCATGGGTAAGGGCAAGGGTTCGGTCGAGTATTGGGCTGCGAAAGTTAAGCCCGGCCGCGTGATGTTTGAGATTGACGGCGTTAATGAGGTTGTGGCAAAGGAGGCCCTTCGTCTGGCGGCTATGAAACTGCCGGTGAAGTGCCGTTTCGTCACGCGCGAAGATTGGTGAGGCTTGGCTCCGTTATTTGGGCGGGGCCGGGCCCATTTCGTTTTGGAACTTAGGCGCTGGGGATCGCTCCGGCGCCGGATGCTGAAGGAATAGCCGCCATGAAGGCCGCTGAGCTGCGCGATAAAACGCCGGATCAGCTCCGAGAGGAGCTGGCGACGCTGAAAAAGGCGAGCTTTAACCTCCGCTTCCAGGCCGCGACCGGCCAGGTGGAGAACACCGCCGCCATGCGCAACGCCCGTCGTGACGCGGCGCGCGTGAAGACGATTTTGAACGAAAAGGCCGCCGCTGCGGCAGCTGAAGAGTGATCCGGGGATAAACCAATGCCGAAGCGAATCCTCCAGGGCAAGGTTGTGGGCGATCAGAACGACAAGACCATCACGGTTCTCGTCGAGCGTCGCTTCACGCACCCGGTGATGAAGAAAACCGTGCGCCAGACCAAGAAGTATCGGGCGCATGACGCTGAGAACGCCTTCAAGAACGGTGACGTCGTCCGCATCCAGGAATGCGCGCCGATCTCGAAAAACAAACGCTGGGAGGTCGTGACCGACGCCGCTGAGGCGTAATCGTCAACGACTTTCCGGTTCATCGAAACCGGGGTTGAGCCAGAAGGGCGATAACCCCAGGTCGGGAGAAACCGCATGATCCAGATGCAGACCAATCTGGACGTCGCCGACAACTCCGGCGCGCGACGTGTCCAGTGCATCAAGGTGCTCGGCGGCGCGAAGCGCAAATACGCCGGCGTCGGCGACGTCATCGTCGTTTCGGTCAAAGAGGCGATTCCCCGCGGCCGCGTGAAAAAGGGCGATGTGCGTAAAGCCGTCGTCGTGCGCACCGCCAAGGAAGTCCGCCGCGAGGACGGCAGCTCGATCCGCTTTGATCGCAACGCCGCCGTCATCCTCAACAACAACCTTGAGCCGATCGGCACCCGTATCTTCGGGCCGGTGGTTCGTGAGTTGCGCGCGAAAAACTTCATGAAGATCATTTCGCTCGCGCCGGAGGTGCTGTGATGGCCGCGAAACTGAAAAAGGGCGACAAGGTCGTCGTGCTGGCCGGTCGCGACCGCGGCAAAGAGGGCGAGATCGAGAAGGTCCTGCCCAAGGATGGCCGCGCGATCGTCACGGGCGTAAACACCGTGATCCGCCACACCCGCCAGAGCCAGACCAGCCAGGGCGGCCGCGTCCCGCAGTCGGCTCCGATCCAGTTGTCGAACCTTGCTCTGGTCGATCCCAAAGAGGGCGGCGCCACGCGCGTTGGCTTCAAGATGGTCGACGGCAAGAAGGTCCGCTTCGCCAAGAAATCGGGGGAGGTTCTCGATGTCTGAGGACAAGTACACCCCGCGCCTGAAGGCGCATTATAATGAAAACGTGCGCGCCGCGCTGAAGGAAGAGTTCTCGTACAAGAACGAGATGCAGATCCCGAAGCTCGACAAGATCGTTCTCAACATGGGCATCGGCGAGGCCGTCGGCGACTCGAAGAAGATCAAGTCGGCGCATGCCGATCTGACCGCGATCGCCGGGCAGCAGCCGGTCATCACCAAGGCCAAGAAGTCGATCGCCGGCTTCAAGGTGCGTGAGGAAATGCCCCTCGGCGTTAAGGTCACCCTGCGCGGCGACCGGATGTACGAGTTCCTGGACCGCCTGGTGACGATCGCCATGCCGCGCGTCCGCGATTTCCGCGGCGTCAGCGGTAAGAGCTTCGACGGCCGCGGCAACTACGCCATGGGCCTGAAAGAGCACATCGTCTTCCCGGAAATCGAGTACGACCAGGTCGACGAGGTCTGGGGAATGGACATCGTGATTGGAACCACCGCGCCCACGGATGCGGAAGCGAAGGCGCTGTTGAAGCATTTCAACATGCCCTTCCGGAACTGACGGCGAACGGAGGATATTGAAAGATGGCCAAAGCTAGCGCCGTACAGAAACAGAAGAACCGTGAGCGCTTGGTGAAGAAATACGCCGCCAAGCGTGAGAGCCTGAAAGCGATCGCCTCGGATGAGAGCCTTCCGATGGAAGAGCGTTTCAAGGCGCGCCTGAAACTCGCCAAGCTGCCGCGCAACAGCTCCGCGACCCGCCTTCGCAACCGCTGCGAGGTCTCGGGCCGTCCGCGCGCCTATTACCGCAAGCTCAAGATGAGCCGTATCGCGCTCCGCGACCTCGCCTCCGTCGGCCAGGTTCCGGGCATGGTCAAGTCGAGCTGGTGAGGAGTTAGATATGTCTATGACTGATCCTCTCGGCGATATGCTGACCCGCATCCGCAATGCGCAGATGCGGAAGAAATCGACCGTTCGCACCCCGGCCTCGAAGCTGCGCGGCTGGGTTCTCGACGTGCTCGAGTCCGAGGGCTATATCCGCGGATACGAGAAGGCGACCTCCGCCAAGGGTTTCAACGAGTATGAGATCTCGCTGAAATACTATGACGGCGCGCCGGTCATTCGTGAGCTGAAGCGCGTCTCGAAGCCGGGCCGCCGGGTCTATTCGGGCGTCGGCGAGCTGCCGTCGGTCCGCAACGGCCTTGGCGTCGCCATCGTCTCCACCCCCAAGGGCGTCATGTCCGACAATCAGGCTCGCACCGACAATGTCGGCGGCGAAGTCCTGTGCACCGTATTCTGAGGAGGGCTGAGACATGTCCCGTATCGGAAAACGACCCGTTGAGATGCCCAGCGGCGTGACCGCGGCGATCTCGGGTCAGAGCGTCGAGGTCAAGGGCCCCAAGGGCGTGCTCGCCTTCAAAGCCACCGACGATGTCGATCTGGCGATTGAAGACAACGCGCTGACGGTGAAGCCGCGCGGCCAGTCCAAGCGGTCCCGGCAGCAGTGGGGAATGACCCGCACGGTGCTCCAGAACCTCGTCACCGGCGTCTCTGAGGGTTTCAAGAAAGAGCTTGAGATCGTCGGCGTCGGTTACCGCGCGCAGGCCCAGGGCAAGACCCTGAAACTGTCGCTCGGCTACAGCCACGACGTCGAGTATCAGATCCCGGACGGGGTCGAGGTCAAGACGCCGAAGCCGACGCAGGTGGAGATCACCGGCATCGACCGTCAGGTCGTTGGTCAGGTGGCCGCCGAGATCCGCGAATGGCGTCCGCCGGAGCCCTACAAGGGCAAGGGCGTCAAATACAAAGATGAATATATCTTCCGCAAGGAAGGCAAGAAGAAGTAAGGGGCGCATCATGGCGAACAAAAAGCTCGCGCTGTTTCAGCGGCGGCGCCTCCGGGTCCGCAACAAGCTGCGCAAGGTCGCGGCGGGACGTCCGCGCCTGTCGGTCTTCCGCTCGTCGAAGAACATATCGGCGCAGGTCATCGACGACGTTCAGGGCCGCACGCTGGCCTCGGCGTCCAGCCTGGAAGGCGCGCTGGGCGTCGTCGGCAAGAACAACGTGGACGCCGCCGCCAAGGTCGGCGCCGCGCTGGCCGAACGCGCCAAGGCGGCCGGTGTCGAAGAGGTGCTCTTCGATCGCGGCGGTTATCTTTTTCACGGCAAGGTCAAAGCCCTCGCCGACGCCGCCCGTGAGGGCGGCCTGAAATTCTAGGAGGCGAGGCGAATGGCTCGTAGAGACGACAATCGCGATCGCGACTCGGAGTTTTCCGACCGCCTCGTTCACATCAACCGCGTCTCGAAGACGGTTAAGGGCGGCAAGCGGTTCGGCTTCGCCGCGCTGGTCGTCGTCGGCGACCAGAAAGGCCGCGTCGGCTTTGGCTCGGGCAAGGCCCGTGAGGTGCCGGAGGCGATCCGCAAGGCGACCGAGGAAGCCAAGCGCCAGATGATCCGGGTGCCGCTGCGCGAAGGCCGCACGCTGCATCACGACATCGAAGGGCGTCACGGCGCCGGCAAGGTGGTGCTTCGCTCCGCCCCGGCCGGCACCGGGATCATCGCCGGTGGTCCGATGCGCGCTGTTTTCGAGATGGTGGGCATGCAGGACGTGGTCGCCAAGTCGATCGGCTCGCAGAACCCCTACAACATGATCCGCGCGACGTTCGACGCCCTGAACAAGGAGCTGTCGCCCCGGATGGTCGCCGCGCGCCGCGGCAAAAAGGTCGCCGACATTCTGCCCAAGCGGGACGAAGCCCCGGTTGAGGCGGAGGCTTAAGGAGCAAGCCCATGGCCAAAACCATCGTCGTCAAGCAGATCGGCAGCCCGATCCGCCGCCCGGCCGAACAGCGCGCGACGCTGGTCGGTCTCGGCCTGAACAAGATGCACAAGACCCGCGAGTTGGAGGACACCCCCGCCACCCGCGGAATGGTCGCCTCGATCCCGCATCTGGTTGAAATCATTGACGAGCGCGGTTGAAACCGCGCTCTGGCCACCACAATTAAGCCGAGTTCGCCGCCATCAGACGCTTGGGCGGCGTTTCCGGCAGAGGAGAAGCGTCATGAAACTGCACGAACTCGCCGACAATGACGGCGCGCGCCGCAAGCGCAAACGCATCGGGCGCGGCCCGGGCTCGGGCACCGGCAAGACCGGCGGCCGGGGCATCAAGGGTCAGAAGTCCCGTTCGGGCGTCGCCATCAAAGGCTTCGAGGGCGGCCAGATGCCGCTGCATCGCCGTCTGCCGAAGCGCGGCTTCAGCAACCGGTTCCGCAAGCAGTACTCAGTCGTGAACCTGCGTGATCTGCAGCGCGCGATCGACGAGGGTAAGCTGGACGCCGCCACCCAGATCGACGTCAAGGCGCTGATCGCCTCGGGCCTGGTGCGCCGTGAACTTGACGGCGTGCGGGTGCTGGCGAAGGGCGAGCTGACCGCGAAGGTCGAGATCGTCGCCGCGGGCGCCTCCAAGGCCGCCGTTGAGGCGATTGAGAAAGCTGGCGGTTCGGTGACGGTCGTCGCGCCGAAATCGTCGGCCCCGGCTGAGACGGCGGACGCCGGTTAAGTATTTCGGGCCGCGCAGCCGCGCGGTCCGCCCTTTGATACGGCGCCTTCGGCCCCGTGGGCCGGTTCGGCGCCATTGCGGAGTGAACGCATGGCCTCGGCAGCGGAGCAACTCGCCGCTAATATGAGCTGGAGCGCCTTTGGCAAGGCGAAGGAGCTCAAGTCGCGCATTTTCTATGCGCTCGGTCTTCTCATTCTCTATCGCCTCGGGACGCATATCCCGATGCCGGGCATCGATCCGGTTCAGCTGGCGGTCTTTGTCGAACAGCTCAATCAGGGCGTCGGCGGCATGGTCAACATGTTCACCGGCGGCGCGATCTCTCGGATGGCGATCTTCTCGCTGGGGATCATGCCTTACATCTCCGCCTCGATCATCATGCAGCTCATGACCTCGATGGTCCCAAGCCTTGAGCAGCTGAAGAAAGAGGGCGGCCAGCAGGGCCGGCAGAAGATCAATCAGTACACCCGCTACGGCACGGTGCTGCTGGCGACGGTTCAGTCCTATGGCGTCGCCGTCGGTCTTGAGGGGCAGGGGCTGGCCGTGGAGCCGGGCGTGTTCTTCCGCGCCTCCGCCGTCATCACGCTGGTCGGCGGCACCATGCTGCTGATGTGGCTGGGCGAGCAGATCACCCAGCGCGGCATCGGCAACGGCATTTCGCTGATCATCTATGCGGGCATCGTGGCCGAATTCCCGGCGCAGATCGCGCAATTCTTTGAACTGGGACGCACCGGCCAGATCTCGGCGGGGCTGATCATCGCCCTGCTGCTGGGCGGCATCGCCGTCATCGCGCTGATCGTTTATGTCGAGCGCGCCCAGCGCCGGATCCTGGTGCAATATCCGCGACGGCAGGTCGGCAACAAGATGTATGGGGGCGACAGCTCTCACCTGCCGCTGAAGATCAACACGTCGGGCGTCATTCCGATGATCTTCGCGTCGTCGCTGCTGTTGATGCCGGCGACGGTCGCCAGCTTCTCCGCCGCCGGCGGCCCGGAATGGGTGACCACGGTGACGGCGCTTCTGGGCCGCGGCCAGCCCTTGTTCATGGCGCTATACGCCGGTCTGATCGCGTTCTTCGCCTTTTTCTACACCGCGATCGTGTTCGATCCGGAGGATGTGGCCAGCAACCTGAAAAAGCAGGGCGGCTTCATTCCCGGCATCCGGCCCGGCGCGCGCACGGCGGAGTATCTGGACTTCGTGCTGACCCGTCTCACCGTCGTCGGCGCGATCTATCTGGTCGGCATCGCGCTCATTCCGGAATGGCTGACGTCGCAGCTGGGCATTCCGATCCTGTTCGGCGGCACGTCGCTGCTGATCATCGTCTCGGTGACGATGGATACGGTTAGCCAGGTGCAAAGCCACCTGCTGGCCCACCAATACGCAAATCTAATTGAGAAATCGAAATTGAGGGGGAAGAGGAAAAGGAAATGAATATAATTCTACTCGGACCCCCGGGCGCCGGCAAAGGAACGCAGGCGCGGATGCTGATGGATGCGAAGGGCCTGATTCAACTCTCCACCGGCGACATGCTGCGGGCCGCGGTCAAGGACGGCACCGAAGTCGGCCTCAAGGCCAAGGCGGTGATGGAGGCTGGCGGTCTGGTCTCGGACGATATCGTGATCGGCATCGTCTCGGACCGGCTTGACCAGGCTGACGTGCGCGAGCACGGTGCCATTTTCGACGGTTTCCCGCGCACCCGCCCGCAGGCGGAGGCGCTGGACACACTGGTGGCGGACAAGGGGCTGTCGCTGGACGTCGTCATCAACATGGAAGTGGATGACGAGCCGCTGATCGGCCGAATCTCAGGCCGCTTTACATGCGGATCCTGCGGCGAGGGCTATCACGACGAATTCAAGCAGCCCGCCAAAGAGGGCGTCTGCGATCAGTGCGGCGGCACCGAGTTCAAACGGCGTGCGGACGACAATGCCGAGACGGTGCGCGAGCGCCTGAAGGCGTATCACGCCGACACCGCGCCGCTGATCGAATACTACTCGGCTTCGGGCAAGCTGAAATCGGTCGACGGAATGGTCGGCATTGACGAGGTTCAGGCGGCGATGGTCGCGGCGCTGGACGGCTGAATTTCCAAGGAATCTCCGGCCGATTTCATGATGAAATCACCGGGGATTTCGCGGTTGACGGGGCGAGGCGCATTCCTATACTGCGCGCTTCCTGAATAGGAGAGTCGCCCCAAACGACGACGATCCCCGAATGGGGCCGTTCGGCAAAGGCTGACCGGCCATGTTGGGGGAGAGAGCCGAGCGCTTAGCGCGTTCGGCGTTTGGCATTGAAAAAACGGGCGGCCCGCCCACAAGGCTGGGCGGCGAGGAACAGACGGAGCTGGATCGTGGCGCGCATCGCAGGCGTTAACATTCCGACGAACAAGAGGGTGCATATCGCCCTCACCTATATTCATGGCATCGGCCAGCACACGGCGAAAGACGTGTGTGAGGCGACGGGCATCGATCTGTCGCGCCGGGTCAACGAATTGAGCGACGCCGAGGTTCTGGCGATCCGCGAGCATATCGACGGCAACCTGATGGTTGAAGGCGATCTGCGTCGTGAGAAGTCGATGAACGTCAAACGGCTGATGGATCTGGGCTGCTATCGCGGCCTGCGTCACCGCCGCGGCCTGCCGGTGCGCGGCCAGCGCACGCACACCAACGCCCGCACCCGCAAGGGCCCGGCGAAGCCGATCGCCGGCAAGAAGAAATAAGGGGCTAGCAGGATGGCTCGCGATAAAGCTCGCGTTAAGCGCAAAGAGCGCAAGAACATCACCTCTGGCGTCGCCCATGTGAACGCCAGTTTCAACAACACCATGATCACCATCACCGACGCGCAGGGGAACGCCATTTCGTGGTCCTCGGCCGGCGCGATGGGCTTCAAGGGCTCGCGCAAGTCGACCCCTTACGCCGCGCAGATCGCGGGTGAGGACGCCGGCAAGAAGGCGCAGGAGCATGGCATGACCACGCTTGAGGTTATGGTGCAGGGTCCGGGTTCGGGCCGCGAATCCGCGCTGCGCGCGCTTCAGGCCATCGGCTTCACGATCACGTCCATTCGCGACGTAACGCCGATCGCCCATAACGGCTGTCGCCCGCCGAAGCGCCGCCGCGTCTGATTGAAGAATTTCGCAGGTCGCGGCCCGCTCTTCCCGAGCGGGCCGTCGGCCGTTCAAGACGTCCTCGGGAGCCGCGACGCTGAGGGATCTGGCGCCGCGCGGGAATAGAGGAGAGCCCGAATGATCCATAAAAACTGGCAGGAACTGATCCGGCCGCAGAACATCAACGCGACCCCCGGCGCTGACGCCACTCGTGTCGCGACGGTCGTGGCCGAGCCGCTTGAGCGGGGTTTCGGCCTGACGCTCGGCAACGCGCTGCGCCGGGTGCTGCTGTCCTCGCTTCAGGGCGCCGCCGTGGCGTCGATCCAGATCGACGGCGTGCTTCACGAGTTCTCTTCGGTCGCCGGCGTGCGTGAGGACGTCACCGACATCGTGCTCAACATCAAGGGCGTTTGCGTGCGCATGGATGTGGAAGGGCCGAAGCGCCTGACCCTCCGCGGCACCGGCCCGGGCGTGGTCACCGCCGGTGATATCGAACAGATCGCGGGCGTCGACATCATGAACCCCGACCACGTCATCTGCCATCTGGATGACGGCGCCGAGCTGCATATGGAGTTGGTGGTCAACACCGGCAAAGGCTATGTGGCGGCCGACAAGAACCGGCCCGAGGACGCGCCGATCGGGCTGATCCCGGTCGACTCGCTGTTCAGCCCGGTCAAGAAGGTCTCTTACAAGGTGGAGCCGACCCGCGAGGGCCAGGTGCTCGACTACGACAAGCTGACCCTCTCGATCGAGACCGACGGCTCCGTCAGCCCCGAGGACGCGCTGGCCTACGCCGCCCGGATCCTGCAGGACCAGCTGCAGACCTTCATCAACTTCGAGGAGCCGACCGAGGGTCTGCGCCAGGACGAAGGCGAAGATCTGGAGTTCAACCCGCTGCTGCTGAAGAAGGTCGACGAGCTGGAGCTGTCTGTCCGCTCGGCCAACTGCCTGAAGAACGACAACATCGTCTATATCGGCGATCTCATTCAGAAGACCGAGGCGGAGATGCTGCGCACGCCGAATTTCGGCCGCAAGTCGCTCAACGAGATCAAGGAAGTGCTGACCGGCATGGGCCTGCATCTGGGCATGGACGTGCACGATTGGCCGCCCGAGAACATTGAGGAACTGGCGAAGAAATACGAAGACCAGTTCTGAAATCTGCAAACGATATGGGTCCCCGCGCCGCGCGGCGGAGAGGGACCCCAAGGAGGCGGCCGTCAGATGCCGCCGGACAAAGCATAACAGTGATAACGGAGAAGACTGATGAGACATGGAAAAGCGCGGCGTAAGCTGAACCGCACCTCTTCCCACCGCCAGGCGATGCTGGCGAACATGGCCTGCTCGCTGATCGAGCATGAACAGATCAAGACCACCCTGCCGAAGGCGAAAGAGCTTCGCCCTTATGTCGAGAAGCTGATCACGCTGGGCAAGCGCGGCGACCTGCACGCGCGGCGCAACGCGCTGAGCACGATCAAGCAGGAGCCGGCGGTCAAGAAACTGTTCTCGACTCTGGCCGAGCGGTATTCTGATCGTCAGGGCGGCTATGCGCGCGTCCTGAAAGCGGGTTTCCGCTATGGCGACATGGCCCCGATGGCGATCATCGAACTGGTGGATCGCGACACCGAGGCCAAAGGCGCCGGGGACCGCGCGCGGGTGGCCGAAGAGGAGGCGCAGGCCGACGACGAGTGATCGGCCCGCCAACCTGGGAATTCAGGAAAGCCCCTCGGTCGCCCCGGGGGGCTTTTCGCGTTTGAGCCGCATTGGGATTGTCGCCGCGGCCGCGCGCCGCGTAGAGTCCGGCCATGACCACTCTGCAGGAACAACTCTCAGGCACGTTGTATCTTGAGCCGCCGACCGACGAAGTCCGGGAGCTGGGGCGCTGGCTGGTGGCGCAGACGCTTGGCTCGCCGCATGTGGCGGGTCTGTTTCGTGAGACGGCGGAGCGATTCCGAAACGCGGGCGTGCAGATCGATCGCGCGCATATCGCCTATACGACGCTGCATCCCTTACATGGCGGGTCGGGCGCGACCTGGACCTCGGATGGGTCGTTCCTTGAAGAGAATTATGCGTTTCGGCAGGATCTGGGGCGCTCCGGGTGGCTGCAGAGCCCGATCCGCCATCTGTTTGAAAGTGGCGACGACGAGTTGCGCAGGCGGCTGGCCGGGCCGGGCGCTCGCGTGGATTTTCCCTTGCTGGAGCGACTGGCGGGAGAGGGCTATACCGACTATTTGGCCATGCTGCGGTATTTCGACAGCTACCGGTCCAGCACGGACACCGCCTTTGTGGACGCGTCGGGCGGCAAGACCGGCGTGGTGCTGTCCTGGGCCACATGCGCCGAGGACGGCTTCACCGAGGCGGATCTCGCCGCCATTCGCTGGATCGCAGGGCCCGTGGCCGTCTCGACCAAGATGATCAATCAGCGCGTGATCGCCGAGACGCTGGCCGAATGCTATATCGGTCGCGACGCGGGCCCTCGCGTTCTGAGCGGCGCCGTCAGACGCGGCGATTTCAGCGAAACCGAAGCGGTGGTCTGGATGTCGGACCTGCGGGAGTCCACCAAACTGGCGGCGTCCTATCCGATCAGCCGATGGATCCCGATGCTGAACCAGTATCTCGACGCGACCGTTGGCGCGGTCGCGGCGGAAGGCGGCGAGCCCCTGACCTATATCGGCGACGGCGCGCTGGCCATCTTCTCCATTGACGGCTTCGGCGCAGAAGGCGCCCGCCAAGCCGCGATCCGCGCCGCCGAGCGCGCCCATGACGCCATGGAGGCGTTGAACGCGGCGCGACGGGCCGAGGACGAGCCCGCCCTTCGCTGGGGGCTTGGCCTGCATGCGGGCCGGTTGGGGTATGGCGGCATCGGTGTGCCTGAACGGCAAAGCTGGTCGGTGATCGGGCCGGTGGTGAATGAAGCCGCCCGCATCGAATCGATGACCAAGGAACTGGGCGAACCGGTGCTCGCCAGCGCCGCCTTCGCAGAGGGCTTGTCCCCGGCGTGGAAATCCTGCGGGCGGCATGCGCTGAAGGGCGTCGCCGAGCCGATGGAGATGTTTGCGCCCTCCGGGTCCGCGACCTGAATTAATGGCTTGGCGCGGTCGCCGCACATGAAGGCAAGAGGCGGATCACGCGGTTTTGCCGCGTTCGCGTCTCGCAAAACCGCGCCGCAGCGCCTAGGTTCCGCGTGATGGAGACCAAACCATGCGCAAAACTTTAAAATCCGCCGCTGCGGCGCTGATCGGCCTGTCAGCGCTGATCGGCGGAGGCGTCGCCGCTCAGGACGCTCGCGTTCCGTCGTCAGAGGCGGAGATCACGCTGTCCTTCGCGCCGGTGGTGAAATCCGCGGCGCCCGCCGTGGTGAACATCTATACGCGGAAAGTGGTGAAGCGTCGGCGCAGCCCGTTCGAGGGCGACCCGTTCTTCGAGCGGTTCTTCAAGGATTTCGGCCTGACCGGCCGGTCCCGCGAGCGTATGCAGAATTCGCTCGGCTCGGGCGTGATCGTTGATCCGTCCGGCATTGTGGTCTCAAACAACCACGTCGTCGGCGACGCGGATGAGATCACCGTGGTGCTGTCTGACCGGCGGGAATACGAGGCGGAGCTGTTGCTGGCCGACAAGCGCTCGGACCTGGCGGTGCTGCGTCTGAAGGACGCCAGCGATCTGCCGACGCTGCAGTTTCGCGATTCCGATACGCTGGAGGTAGGCGATCTGGTGCTCGCCATCGGCAACCCGTTCGGCGTGGGCCAGACCGTGACCAGCGGGATCATATCGGCGCTGGAGCGGCCCGGGCAGGCGTCGCGAACCCGCGAGGCGGGCAAGAACGCCAGCGGACGTCTGTTCATCCAGACTGACGCTGCGATCAACCCCGGCAATTCGGGCGGCGCTCTGGTGGATATGCAGGGCCGGCTGGTGGGCGTGAACACGTCGATCATAACCCGCTCAGGCGGCTCGATCGGCATCGGCTTCGCGATCCCCGCCGAATTGGTGGAACGCGCCGTGGCCAGCGCCGAAGCGGGCGCCGACGAGGTGGAGCGTCCTTGGGCGGGCGTGGTCGCGCAGGTGGTCGACAAGGATCTCGCCTCGGGTCTTGGCCTCGATCGGCCGACCGGCCTGATCCTTAAAGATCTGCACCCGCTCAGCCCGTTCGCTGAGGCGGGGCTGGTCTCGGGCGACGTGCTGACCGCGATCGACGGCGAGGAGGTCGCAACGCTGGCCGAGTTCGCCTTCCGGCTGGAGTCCCGGGCGTTGGGCGAAACGGCCGAGGTGGATTATCTGCGGCGCGGCGCGCAGGCGACGACAGAGGTCGCGCTGATCATGGCGCCGGATGAGCCGCCCAGCGATCTCAGGAAGCTTTCCGGCGTCGGGCCGCTATCCGGCGCCATCGTCGCGAACCTCAATCCGGCGGTGATCCAGAAGCTGGGTTTCCCTCTGGACGCGGAAGGGGTGGTCGTGCTGTCGGTCTCGGGCCGGGCGCAGAGGAACAGGCTGCGCCCGCGCGACGTCATTCGGGCGGTGGATGGCGATCCGGTCGTGGCGACGGAAGATCTGGAACGCCGCAACGCCATTCGCCCCGGTCCATGGGAATTGCGGATCGATCGTGGCGACCGGTCCGGCAACCTGGTCACGAAACGCTGAGGGCGGGGCGATGGCGGCGGACCTCTTTGATATCGCCGGTTCGGGATCCGCCTCTGGATCCACGTCTGGGGAGACGCCGGAACGCGGGGATGACGCCCGCCCGCTGGCGGATCGGCTGAGGCCCGCCTCGCTGGCGGATGTGGTCGGGCAGGACCACCTTCTGGCGACAGGCGCGCCGCTCGCCCGGATGGTGGCGAACGGCCGGTTATCCTCGCTGGTGCTGTGGGGGCCGCCCGGCGTCGGCAAGACCACCATCGCCCGGCTGCTGGCGGATGCGACCGAGCTGTCCTTCGTGCAGATCAGCGCGATCTTCACTGGCGTGGCTGACCTCCGCAAAGTATTTGAGGCGGCCAAGCTGCGGCGCAGCCAGGGACGCGGCACGTTGCTGTTCGTCGATGAGATTCACCGTTTCAACAAGGCGCAGCAGGATGGGTTCCTGCCCCATGTCGAGGACGGCACGATCGTGCTCGTCGGGGCGACGACCGAGAACCCCTCATTCGAGCTGAACGCTGCGCTTCTGTCGCGCGCGCAGGTTCTGACGCTCAAACGGCTCGATACGGAGGCGATGACCCTGCTTATGGCGCGGGCCGAAGCGCTGGAGGACCGCAAGCTGCCGCTGACGGAAGAGGGCCGGGCGGCGGTGGCGGAAATGGCCGACGGGGACGGGCGCACGCTCCTGAACCTCGCCGAGCAGCTCTTCGCGATCCAGGAGGGGACGCTGGATGGTCCGCTGGACGCCCGCGCGGCGGCGGAGCGTCTGACCCGGCGCGCGCCCGTCTATGACAAGACCGGCGACGGGCATTACAACCTGATCTCGGCTCTGCATAAGTCCGTGCGCGGATCAGACCCCGACGCCGCGCTCTATTGGCTCTGCCGGATGCTGGAGGGGGGCGAGGACCCGCGCTATATCGCCCGTCGCGTGGTGCGCATGGCGGTCGAGGATATCGGCCTCGCCGACCCGGAGGCGGTCAAGCAGGCGCTGGCGGCGCGAGAGACCTATGACTTTCTCGGCTCGCCCGAGGGGGAGTTGGCGATCGCGCAGGCGGTGCTCTATCTGGCGCTGGCGCCGAAATCCAACGCGGCCTATGTCGCCTATAAGCAAGCCTCCAGGGCCGCGCGCGAGACAGGGTCGGAGCCTCCGCCCAAGCATATCCTCAACGCGCCCACTCGGATGATGAAGGATCAGGGAAACGGCGCCGGGTACGAATATGACCACGACGCGCCGGAGGGGATCTCCGGCCAGAACTACTTCCCCGAGGGCATGCGCCGCGGCGTCTATTACGCGCCGGTCGAGCGCGGTTTCGAGCGGGAGCTCCGCAAACGGCTGGAGTTCTTCGATAAACGCCGGAAAGAGCGGCGCGAGGCCGGCGACGGCTAGGTTTTCAGCCCCGTCAGCGGCGGCCGCCAGTCCTTGCGCGAAACGCCGGGCGGCTGCGCGCCCCAGGTGTTGTTTCTCGGGTCCGTCGCGCGTTTCAGGTGCCGCACGATCATCCGGTGCAACATGTTCATCGTCGGCAGAACCCCGTGAAACCCGCCGAATTGCATCGCCGCCCGGTCCTTGATCTCCCAGTAGCCGAAATCGTCCGGGCGGACGCAGATCAGCGATTCATAGGGCAGGAAACTCGGGATCGCGCCTTCGAAATGCACAGTCCCATCGCCGGTTTGACGGCGCTCCACCTCCGTCGCCTCGTCGTCCTCCCAGCGGTTCAGTCGGTCCTCTGAGGTCAGTTTGAAGGCGGGCGGCTTGTCGCCGCGGCTTTCCCGGACCACGGACATCCGAACGCGCGTCTCCGCATCGACGCCGATCACGCAGAGCCAGTCTTTCTGAGCGAGGCCCGCGTCCTTTAGACTAAAGCGCTCCAGCCGCTTGCGGTGGGTTTCGGCGTCCTTCAGCAGGGCGCGAAAGATCTCATGACCCCGTGCGCGCCTTAGTTCGGCGTTATCGTCTGACTTCATCGCCGGATCAGCCGAGTGCATGCGCACATATTCAACCACAGTGTCGATGATCGAGGGCTGCCACAGGCGCTCATCGAATGTGGAAGTCGGCAAGGCGTCAGCGGGATCGGTGATCACGCCGGTCTCGAAGCTGGGCAGCAGGTGATAGAGAGACGGCGTCAGCCGCGACGCCTCCCGCTCGCGCGAGCTTGGCCGTTCGCCGCCGATATTGGCTGTGCCGGTGGCCATCTTCGCGATCGCCTCAAATGATCCGCGATAGGGCGTGGCCAGACTGGCGACGCGATCGACCTTGCCGGCGCCGAACCGCTCCAGATACCCGGCGACGATCAGCCCGCCCATCGAATGGGCGACCAGATTGACCTGGGGCCTGCGGTCGAATTTTGTCCCGTGGTAGTGACTCAGTAGCCGGGTGCGGTCGATCACTTCGTCAATGAACTGGTCAAACTCGTCCTCCAACCCGCTGAGCGGGCGGCGCCAGTCATAGCTGAAGGGAAACACCGGGACCTGCTGGTCTGCGTGGTCCGAAAGGTTATGCCGAAGCTCCTCGACCAGTTCGGAATAGGCCAGTTCGATGACCTGATCAGGGCGGACGAGGGCGGGTTGCTGGGCCTCATAGCGCAAATCGTCGGGGTGCAGCCGGGCGCGGGTGAAATCCTTGCGCGTCAGGCTCCAGATCGTGTCCGGCGGCAGCGGATAGAGGTCCCGCAGGTAGCTGGTGGTCACGCCAGGGACCACGATGGTAGGATTGACGATGGGCATGAGGGCCTCTTGAAAGCATGGCGGGCGTCACGCGCAGCTTACGCCAGGAATTGGCGATTACGTGGGAAAATTCCGCCCCGCGCGGCAGGCGATGTTGCGGACTGTGGCGGGTCATGGCTTGACGTCGCGCGCTCAGGCTGGTCAGTAGCGCGCCATGATCCACAACCTTCTCATGGTCGCCGCCGGGGGCGCGATTGGCGCCTGTTTGCGCTTTTTGACCAACCACTGGGCCTTACGCCTGCTGGGGCCGGCCTTTCCGTGGGGCACATTCGCGGTGAATGTCGTCGGCTCGCTGCTGATGGGCGTAATCGCGGTTGTGATGATGGAGAAGTTCCCCGGATCCTGGGGGCGCTGGGCGCCTTTTGCGATGACCGGGGTGCTGGGCGGGTTCACCACCTTCTCCGCCTTCTCGCTGGACGTGGTGATGCTCTACGAGAAAGGCCGGATCGCGACCGCGGCGGCCTATATCGGCGGCTCGGTGGCGCTTTCGATCGGGGCTTTGGTATTGGGCTTCTACCTGACGCGCGCGGTGATCTCGGCATGAGCGGCGTTCAGCATGTCACGGTTGATGAGGAGGAGGCGGGCGGTCGTTTGGATCGCTGGTTCAAGCGCCATTTCCCGCATGTCACCCATGGCCGGATCGAGAAGATGCTGCGTAAGGGCGATATTCGCGTGGATGGCGGCCGGGTCAAGGCCTCGACCCGGCTGGAGGCGGGGCAGAGCGTCCGCGTTCCTCCCTTGCCGGAGCCGGGGGATCCGCCGCTGGATGCTCATGTCGCGAAAATCTCGGACGCGGATGTGGAGTTCATCCAGTCGCGCGTCCTCTATATCGATGCGCATGTGATCGCGATCGACAAGCCCGCCGGTCTCGCCTCGCAGGGCGGATCGGGCCAGACGCGGCATGTGGACATGCTGGCGGAGGGACTCAGATACGGGCGGCCTGACACGCCCCGCCTGATTCACCGGCTCGACAAGGACACGTCCGGCGTCATGTTGCTGGCGCGCACGCCGAAATCGGCGCACGCGCTGGGCGACGCGTTTCGCGGCAAGTCGGCGCAAAAGACTTACTGGGCCGCCGTGGCCGGGGTTCCGTCGCCGCGCAAAGGCACCATTCGATATGGTCTCGTGAAAGCGCCCGGCGCGAAGGGAGAGCGGATGCTGTGCGTGCATCCCGACGACGTGTCGACGACGCTAGGCGCCAAGCGCGCGGCGACGGATTTCGCCGTGGTCGAGGCGGCGGGCAAGCGCGCGGCCTGGGCGGCGATGCGGCCGATCACCGGGCGCACCCACCAGTTGCGCGCCCATATGGCAGAGATCGGTCATCCGGTGGCGGGTGACGGCAAATATGGCGGCTCGGGCCAGACCAATGAGGGGTCCGGCTGGGGAGCAGGGCTCGGCGGCGCGCTCAGCCGCAAGCTGCATCTGCACGCAAGGGAGCTGGTCCTGCCGCACCCGGTGGAGGATGGGCGGATGATCCACGTCACCGCGCCGCTGCCGGATCACATGCTGCGCACATGGGAGATGATGGGCTGGGACCCGCGTGGCCCCGAGGACGATCCGTTTGAGGACCTGGCATGACCGCGCCGGCGCAATCCGACCTGAAGCTGGTGGTGTTCGACATGGACGGCACCCTGATCGACAGCCAGGCTTTTATTCTGGAAGCGATGCGGCGCGGTTTCGAGGCGGCCGGGCTGGAACCGCCGACCGATGCGGAGACGCTGTCGATTGTCGGATTGTCGCTGAATGAGGCGGTGCACGCCTTGCGGCCGACGCTGGAGGGCGACGACATTCCGCGCGTTGCGCAACTCTACAAGCAGAATTTCATCCAGTTGCGCGAGGAAAAGGGCGGCGAAGCGGACTCGCCGATGTATCCCGGCGCCCGGTCGGCGCTCGACCGGCTGGCGCGGATCGACGACGTATTGCTGGGTGTAGCGACTGGCAAGGCCCGGCGCGGTCTGGATCACGCGTTCAGAGCGCATGATCTGGCGCGGTATTTCCTGACCTCGCAGACGGCGGATGAGCACCCCTCGAAACCGCATCCCTCGATGCTGGAGCGGGCGATGGCGGAGACCGGGACCGAGGCGCATGCCGGGGTGATGGTTGGGGACACGGAGTTCGACGTCGCGATGGCGAAATCGGCGGGCATGACCGCGATCGGCGTCGATTGGGGCTATCACCCGGTCGAGCGGCTGCGCGACGCGGGCGCCGATCTGGTGATCTCCAGCTTCGATGCGCTGGATGACGCGCTGGCCTCGATCTGGGAGGGTCGGCTGTGAGCGTCGGCGCCCCAAAGAAGAGGTTCTGGACGGATGTCACGGTGGCGCCAGCCGAAGGCGGCTTCGCCATCCATCTGGACGGACGCCCGGTGCGCACGCCCGCCAAATCGCTGTTTCTGGCGCCGGTAGAGGCCGTGGCCGAGGCGGCGGCGGAGGAATGGCGCACGCAGGGCGAGGATCTTCGGCCGGAGACGATGCCCGTCACCCGCGCCGTCAACTCCTCGATCGATCGGGTGGCGCCGCAGATCGAGGAGGTTCGCGCCATCGTCGCGGATTACGGCGGGTCCGATCTCTTGTGCTACCGCGCCGCCGGGCCGGCCGATCTCAATCGACGGCAATCCGAACATTGGGATCCGCCGCTCGCTTGGGCGGAGACGGCGTATGGCGCCCGGTTGATACTGGCCGAGGGCGTGATGCATGTGGACCAGCCCGGAGCAGCCGTGCAGGCGCTGACGACGGCGGTCAGCGGTTACGGGCCGCTGGATTTGACGGCGCTGCATGACCTCGTCGCCATTTCGGGGTCTCTGGTGCTGGGTCTCAGCGTGGCGGAGGGCGCCATGACGGCGGATGCGGCCTGGACGGCGTGCCGCGTCGATGAGGACTGGCAGATTGAGCTCTGGGGCGAGGACGCGGAAGCGGCGGAGGCGGCGGCGCATAAGCGCGCGGCGTTTCTGGAAGCGGCGCGTTTGATCGATCTTCTTCGGGAGGACGCCACATGAGCGGCGACGACGCCCGGATCGCTCTGACCGCCCGGATCACAGGCCGGGTGCAGGGTGTCGCCTTTCGCTACTGGACCCGCGGCGAGGCCACGGCGCTCGGCCTCTCTGGCTGGGTGCGCAACGAGGCGGATGGTTCGGTGGAGGCCCTTTTCGCGGGCGATCCGGCGGCGGTGGCGGAGATGGTCGGACGCTGTCACAGCGGGCCGCCCGCCGCGCGCGTCGATGGTGTGGAGACCACGCCGGTCGCGCCGGTTCCGCCCGAGGGCGCGGCGGCGGCCGGATTTCAGATCACCCGCTGATCATTCGCCGATCGGGGTGAAACCAAATCGGGCGAAGGCCGCCTGGGCGTCGGCCCCCCGCAAATGCGCGAGGACCGAGTTCGCCTCTGGCGCCGCGCCTTCGATCACCGCGCCGACATACTTGATCGGACGCTTCGGATTCTCCGGGAACTCCGCGACCACGTTGACGCCCGTCTCTGACGCCGCGTCGCTGCCATAGACGATGGCGAAATCCACCTCTCCCCTGACGGCCCAGGCCAGCGCTTCGCGCACATTCGTCGTTTGCAGCAGGCGGGCCTTGGTGGGCCAGTCGCCGGCCTGTTCCAGCGCCGCGCGCGCGTATCGGCCTGCTGGGACGGACTCGACGTCCGCGACCGCCAACAGCGCTCCTTTGGGAAACGGCGGGACCGCCGCCGCGCCGGCTTCGACGCCGTTGATACTGGGTGCGACGGCGACCAGCGTGTTGCGGAGGATCGCCACGGGAAACGACCGGATCATTTCCCGGCGCACCAAATGCGACACCCAGTCGGGATCGGCGGAGAGGAACAGGTCCGCCTCGGCGCCCTGTTCGATCTGGCGCGCCAGCGTGGCGGAACCAGCGAAGACCAGCGCCGCCTCGCCCGCCCAGCTTTCGAGCGCGGCGGGCAGCGCCTCGATCAGGCTGGCGGCGGCGTAGATGCGGATCGGGCGCGGTTCGGCTGCGGCGGCAGGGGTCGCCGAGAGGATCGACAGCAGAATTGCCGCAAACGCGCCAAACTCGCGTCTCGTATGAAACGAATCGATCATGCTCGCCGTAATTTCAATAATTCCACTACTGTTTCGGACCTATTTTACAGCGGCGAACCCCGCGAATTCTACGCATATCTATGCTGCACTGCGTGAATTTTTGTGCACCTGCAACATATTCGGGCAGTATCGGAGGGCTATACGGTCATATTGCGCAAAAACCGGGCGCATTTACGTGAGAATCTTACGGATGCGGTTGACGGTTCCTTATGAGGCGGATCAATGTGACGCAGGGCTGGCCAAAAAAAGCCCGTAGTTCACCGCGTAAATCGGTTTCGTTGATGGGCTGTGAGAGCCACGCAACGACCAACAGGGAAGAGGTTACTTATGAAAAAACTCGCGTTAATCGGCGCAGTCGCAGGCGCCGGACTCATCGCGGGCGCGGCCAACGCCGCCACACTCGACGACGTCAAAGCCAAAGGCTTCGTCCAATGTGGCGTCAGCCAAGGCTTGCCCGGGTTCTCCAACCAGGACGATGCGGGCGAATGGTCCGGCATCGACGTCGCCGTCTGCCGCGCCGTCGCCGCGGCGATCTTTGACGACGCCGGCGCCGCGCGCTTCACGCCGCTTTCGGCGAAAGAGCGTTTCACCGCGCTCTCCTCGGGTGAGATCGACATTCTCAGCCGCAACACGACCTGGACCGCCACGCGCGACACCCAGCTCGGCATCAACTTCACCGGCACCAACTATTACGACGGTCAGGGCATGATGGTCCCGACGGCGCTGGGCATCACCTCGGCGCTGGAGCTTTCCGGAGCTGCGATCTGCACCAACACCGGCACCACGACCGAGCTGAACATCACCGACTTCTTCCGCGCGAACAACATGGACTTCTCGTTGATCGCCATCGAGAACTCGGATGAGGTTGTGCGCGCCTACGATTCCGGTCGTTGCGACGTGTTCACCACGGACCGTTCCGGCCTCGCCGCCGAGCGCCTGAAGCTGACCGCGCCGGATGATCACATGGTGCTGCCTGAGATCATCTCGAAAGAGCCGTTGGGACCGGTGGTGCGTCAGGGCGACGACCAGTGGTTCAACATCGTGCGCTGGACGCTGTTCGCCATGGTCAACGCCGAAGAAATGGGCGTCACCTCGGCCAATGCGGATGAGATGAAGGGATCGAACGATCCGGGCATCAAGCGTCTTCTGGGCGTCGACAGCAACATCGGCACCGAGATGGGTCTGACCGACGACTGGGCCTACCGGATCGTCAAGCATGTTGGCAATTACGGCGAGGTCTACGAGTCCACCGTCGGCCCGAATACGCCGCTGAAGCTGGAGCGTGGCGTGAACGCGCTGTGGAGCCAGGGCGGCCTGCAATACGCGCCGCCGATCCGCTAAGTCCTTAAGGGGGGCGGGGTCTCGTCGCAGACCCGCCCCTTCTTACTTCAATAACCATCACGAAAGGTGATGAGATGGCGGACACAACCGCTGGTGACGCGCAAGAAGCGCGCTCGTCGTTGGCCTCTATGGTCTATGACCCCAAAGCGAGGGGGATCTTCTTCCAGGTTTTAATCTTCGGACTGCTGCTGATCGGCCTCTATCTGATCATCAACAACACGCTGGTCAATCTGGAGCAACTTAACAAAAAATCAGGGTTCGGTTTCCTGTCGCAGACCACGGGGTTTGCGATTTTTGACACTCTGGGGACATGGGCTGTCGGATACACGCCGGGCGAGTCGACCTATTGGGACGTTTTCCTGGTCGGCGCCATCAACACTGTCTGGGTGGCGGTGTTCTCCATCATCCTGTCGACGATCCTCGGGTTCATCATTGGCGTGATGCGCCTCTCGAAAAACGTGATCCTGCGCTCCGTCGCCACCGTTTATATCGAGGTTCTGCGCAACATTCCGCTTCTGCTGCAGATCTTCTTCTGGATTGCGTTGCTGACGGGCATCGCGCCCGGCAAACGGGACGACCCGGTTTCGATTTTCGGCGTCTTCTTCTTCGACAGTTCCGGCATCCGCGGGCCGTATCCGATCAGTCTGGAAGGCGCGGGGGTTTTCTATGCGTCAATCGTGATCGGCGTCATCGCGGCGTTCGCGATCGGCAAATGGGCCAAGAAGCGCCAGGACGCCACCGGCCAGCAATTTCCCAGTTTCTGGGTCGGCCTCGGCGTCATCATCTTTCTGCCAGTCATCGTGTTCTACGCGATGGGTCAGCCGATCGAGCTGGAATGGCCGGATCGCGGCAACTTCGGCTTCCGGCCGGGCATCGGCAGCTTCATCGAGATCAGCTTCGTCGCCCTTTGGTTGTCGCTGGGCACCTATACCGCGTCCTTCATAGCGGAAATCGTGCGCGCCGGCATTCTATCGGTTTCGCACGGGCAGACCGAAGGCGCGCAGGCGCTGGGCATCTCGGCGAATGTGACGCTGAGCAAGGTGATCATTCCGCAGGCGATGCGGGTGATCATTCCGCCGCTGACGTCGCAATATCTGAACGTCACCAAGAACTCGTCTCTCGCCGCCGCCATCGGGTTCCCGGACGTGGTCGCGACCTTCTCCGGCACCGCGCTGAATCAGGTCGGGCAGGAGATCGAGATGATCTTCATGATGATGATGGTCTACCTGTTCTTCTCGGTGACCACGGCGATCTTCATGAACTGGTACAACGCGCGCAAGCGCCTGGTCGAACGGTAGGGGGCGCATCATGACAAAGCAAAGCATCGCTTATGTGCGCACGGACGAAGCGCCCAAACTGCCGCCGCCGTCGGACAGCACCGGGATCGTGGGGTGGCTTAAGGAGAATATCCTGAGCACGATGAACGACTTTTCGTCGCCCAGTAAGACGGCGGCGTCGGTCGTGATGATGATCCTGACCGTGCTGTCGCTTCTGGCGGCCTACGCCATGATCAGCGGGATGGCTTCGTACTTGCTCTTCACCGCCACGTTCTCGATCCCGGAAGGGGTCACGGGGGCGGACGCCTGCCGCGAGAACGGCGGGGCGTGCTGGCCGTTCATCGCCGCCAAGATGAAGTTGATGATCTATGGCGCCTATCCGGCTGAGGAGTTGTGGCGGGTAGACGTCGTCTACCTGCTGCTCGCCATCGGCATCGCCTGGATGATCTGGGAAAAGGCGCCGGCTCGGAAGCTGGTCTGCACCTTGATGCTGACCGCGTTTCCGATCGTCGCCTTCATCCTTCTGACGGGCGGCGCGCTGCATGGCAGTTGGGGCGCCAAAGGCGTCTGGGCGGTGATCGGCGCCGGATTGTTCGGCGCGGGCATAGCCTTAGATCGGGGCATGGCGGGCGACTCGCTAAAGGCGTTTTCCGGCGGTTTCAAAGCCATTGGCGGCTTGTTCCTGATGATTGTGGCGGTTGGCGCGATCTTCTCGATCGAGTTTGGGTTGGAGCCGGTGCGCACCGATCTTTGGGGCGGGCTTCTGGTCACCTTCGTGGTGGCGTTGACAGGCATCGTCGCCTCGCTGCCGTTGGGTATAATTCTGGCGCTGGGACGGCGGTCTCAGATGCCGGTGGTCCGGTTGCTGTCGGTGCTCTTCATCGAGTTCTGGCGCGGCGTTCCGCTGATCACCGTGCTGTTCATGTCCTCGGTGATGCTGCCGTTCTTCCTGCCGCCTGAAACAGAGTTTGACAAGCTGTTGCGGGCGCTGATCGGCGTTGCGCTGTTCTCCTCCGCCTATATGGCCGAGGTGGTGCGCGGCGGTCTGCAGGCGATTGGCAAGGGCCAGGTCGAGGGCGGCATGTCGCTGGGCCTCAGCTATTGGCAGCAGATGCGGCTGATCGTTCTGCCGCAGGCGCTGACGCTGGTCATTCCAGGAATCGTCAACACCTTCATCGGCCTCTTCAAGGACACGGTGCTGGTGCTGATCATCGGCATCTTCGACTTGCTGGGCGCCGTTCAGAACCAGGCCCTGAAAGATCCAGAGTGGATCAACCCCACCGCGGCGACGACAGGCTATCTGACCGTCGGCGCGATCTTCTGGGTCTTCTGCTTCGGCATGTCCCGTTATTCCATGGCGATGGAGCGCAAGCTCTACCGCGGACACAAACGCTAAAGGAGCGCATGTAATGTCTGACTCATCAGCAGCCCAGGCTCGCGCCATCGACCGTTCCAAGATGAAAGTCTCGGAAGACGTCGCCATCCAGATCACCGGCATGAACAAGTGGTATGGCGATTTCCACGTGTTGCGGGACATCAACCTGACAGTGAATGGCGGCGAACGCATCGTCATCTGCGGGCCGTCCGGCTCGGGCAAATCCACGATGATCCGCTGCATCAATCGGCTTGAGGAGCACCAGAAGGGCTCGATTCAGGTCGAGGGCATCGAACTGACCGGCGATCTCAAGAATATCGACCGGATCCGGCGAGAGGTCGGCATGTGCTTCCAGCACTTCAACCTGTTCCCGCATCTGACGATTATGGAGAACTGCACGCTGGCCCCGATCTGGGTGCGTAAGACGCCCAAAAAGGAAGCCGAAGAAACCGCGATGCACTATCTTGAAAAGGTGAAGATCCCTGATCAGGCCCAGAAGTATCCGGGGCAGCTCTCGGGCGGTCAGCAGCAGCGTGTGGCGATCGCCCGCTCGCTCTGCATGAAGCCGCGCATCATGCTGTTCGACGAGCCGACCTCGGCGCTGGATCCGGAGATGATCAAGGAAGTGCTCGACACCATGATCGAGCTGGCTGAGGAGGGGATGACCATGCTCTGCGTGACCCACGAGATGGGCTTCGCCCGCCAGGTCGCGAACCGGGTGATCTTTATGGACGCCGGTCAGATCGTGGAGCAGAACGAACCGGAAGAGTTCTTCAACAATCCGCAGAGCGATCGGACGCAGCTGTTCCTCAGCCAGATTCTGGGGCACTGACGCGTCCGCGTTCATCGATTACCAGTGACGACCAAACGCGCCTCTCGGGGCGCGTTTTTTCTTGTCAGGCGGGCGGGATCGGCAGGCGCGGTCAAACCAGCTCTTTCGGCATGGCGAAACGGGTGAAGTCGCAGGCGCTGAACGCCAGATCGCGCCAGCTTTCGATGTCGGCCTCCAGAACAGCGACGGCCGCGGTCGGGAAATGTTGAAACGCGCGGGCGCAGGAGGCTTTCGTCTGGCCGTTCGCCAGTTTGCGCGCGAAAGAGGCGATGCCGGGATTATGCGCGATCATCAGAACGTCGCCGACTGCGTCGGGCAGGGCGCGTGCGACCTCCAGCAGGGTATGCGGATCCGCGAGATAGAGATCCTCCCGCACCTCCTTGTCCGGCTGGACTGGGAAGGCCTGCTTGGCGCGCTCCCACGTCTCTTTCGTTCGGGCGCTGGAAGAGAGCACCACCCGGTCGGGGATCAGGCCCTCATCCGTCATGAACGCGCCCATCAGGGGCGCTGCGAGCCGTCCGCGCTGGTTTAGGGGGCGGTCGTGATCCGAGAGCGTCGGATCGCTCCAGGTGGACTTCGCGTGTCGCAGCAAAATGAGTCGTCGCATGGGGGATCCCGCGCTTCAGGACGTGAAGGGCGGCACTCTGCCGACCCTTTCGGAACCGGTCAATCATGTCACGGCGGCGATGGCCGGCCACATGACCTATCTCAACGCGCGAAGAACTTCCTTTCCTTATATCGGGGCTGAGGGGCGAAGGCTGCCTGAGAGCGGCTGAACCGAATTAAGGAGAGATTTCATGGGCCTTCTGCTTGGCGAAGTTGTGCCGGATTTCAATCAGGATTCGACGCAAGGCCGAATCGATTTTCATGACTGGATTGGCCAGGACTGGTGCGTTTTGTTCTCCCACCCGGCGGATTTCACGCCGGTCTGCACCACTGAGCTTGGCCGAGTGGCGCAATTGCAGGACGAGTTTTCCAAACGCGGCGTTAAGGTCATCGCCCTGTCCGTCGATCCGGTGTCCGATCACAAGGAATGGCTGGAAGACATCGAGGAGACGCAGAAAGTCGAGATCGAATATCCGATCATCGCCGATTTCGACCGCTCGGTGTCCTATCTCTACAAGATGATTCATCCGGATTGCGATCCGAAGCACACGGTGCGCGCGGTCTTCGTGATCGACGACAAGAAGGTGCTGCGGGCGTCCTTCACCTATCCGCCGAGCTCCGGCCGGAATTTCGATGAGATCCTGCGCCTGATCGACAGTCTGCAACTAACAGACAATTACAAGGTCGCGACGCCGGTGGACTGGACCGATGGCGACGACGTGATCATCATTCCCTCGCTTACCGATCCCGACGAGGTGGCGCGGCGTTTTCCGAAAGGATTCACGGCGATCAAGCCCTATCTTCGGGTGACGCCACAGCCGAACAAATAGCGTCTAATTCAGCTCGGGATCGTCGTCGAACTGCGCCAGATAGTGGGCGAGGCTACGATCCCGGCGCTCCTCGTATCGTTCGGGGAGGGTTTCGATCTGTTCGATCCGATCGAAGCGGAAATTGCGATAGTCGTCCCTCAATTCGCACCAGGCGCATAACGTCCAGACGCCCCGCGTCCAGCAGATCAGGCCCAGCGGCCAGACCACGCGGCGGGAGGCGCGATCGGATTCGTCGCGGTAACTCAGCGCCAGTTTGGCCTTCGCCTCAGTCGCCTTGCGGATGACGCCATGGCGGCGACGGGCCACGTCGTCCCCCGCCATGATCGGCGCGCGATAGGGTTGCCGCTCCGCCCGGGCCTTGGCGCTTTCGTCCAGAATGGCGCGAATCTTGACCTCGGCCGAGCGCGCGGCGCGGCCAAGGTCCGGGTCTGTGAACGCCTGCGTCAGACGGGCGCCGACCAGAAGCGCCTGAACCTCATCCCGGTCGAACATCACCGGCGGCAGGTGAAAGGCGCTTGAGAGCCGGTAGCCGACCCCCGCCTCGCCCTCCACCGGCACGCCTGAGAGCTGCAGCGCGGCGATGTCGCGATAAACGGTGCGGAGGCTGACCTCCAGCGTCTCAGCCAAGCTCTGCGCCGTGACCGCCGTGCGTCTGCCCCGCAAAAGCTCGACGATCCGGAACAGACGCTCAGCCTTGCGCATGCGGCGCCGGCGATCAGGCCGCCGCCGCCGCGTCGCCCGCCATGGCGTGGCGGACCGGAAGGTGGCGCATTTCGACGGTGCTCGGGTCGATCATCGTCATGAACTCTCCCTTGCCGTTTCCGGCCATGAACTTCTCGCTCGCCGCCTTAGCCGCGCCGAGATCGGCCCAGAATACAAGATCGAGCCAGCCGCCGTCCTCTTCTTTTGTCAGACAGCGATACTGAAAGCCGGGCTGCGCGTTGGCCCAGGCGGAGACTTCCTCGCTCGCTTTCAGAAAGGCGGCGTCCGTGACGGCTTCATGCGTGCGAAAGCGCACGATTTCGAGTGTTGATTCCATGTCTTCTGGTTCCTTTTCCCTTGCCGCAAATTGCGGCGAGAAAAGGCATAAATACCCCCTGCTGACAGCGTGATGTCAGCAGTCTGCGGCGCGTCGAAATTATCGCTTTGGGCCGTCCTCGCATCGGATCAGCGTTCCGGCGCCATGAGCGGTGAACAGCTCCAGCAGGCAGGCGTGCGGCGCGCGTCCGTCCAGGATCACCGCGGCGCCGACGCCGCTGTCGATCGCGTCGAGCGCGGTGCGCACTTTGGGGATCATGCCGCCTGATATGACGCCGTTCTCCATCAGCTGTTCGCAGCTCTCCGGGGTCAGGTCGGTCAGGACGTCGCCTTCGGCGTCCTTGACGCCCTCCACATCCGTCAGCAGCAGCAGACGGGCGACCTTCATGGCGCCGGCCAGCGCGCCAGCGGCCGTGTCGCCATTGATGTTGAACGACTCGCCCTTGCGGCCCACGCCGACCGGCGCGATCACCGGGATCAGGTCGGATTTCACGATAGTCTCCAGCACCAGCGGATTGATCTCCACCGGTTCGCCGACAAAACCCAGATCCAACACCCGCTCAATATTGGAGTCGGGGTCTTTCTTGGTCCTGAGCGCCTTTTCACAGACGATCAGATTGCCGTCTTTGCCCGAGAGTCCCACCGCTTTGCCGCCCTGCTGATTTATCAGGGTGACGATGCGTTTGTTGATGGAGCCCGCCAGCACCATCTCGACCACATCGACGGTTTCCTTGTCGGTGACGCGCAGGCCGTCGATGAACTCGGATTTGACCCCCAGCCGCTCCAGCATCTGGCCGATCTGCGGGCCGCCGCCATGCACGATGATCGGATGGACGTTGCACTGCTTCATCAGCACGATGTCGCGCGCGAACCGCGCCATCGCGGAATCGTCGCCCATGGCGTGCCCGCCGAACTTGATAAGCACGGTGTGGCCGTCATAGCGCTGCAAATAAGGCAGCGCCTCGGACAATGTGCGGGCGGTGCCGATCCAATCGCGTTTCATGGCGCGTGACTTCTCCATCAAGGCGCTCCGGATAGAGACGAGGAAAGGCTTTCTAGCGTCTGCGGACCGGTTCGCCAAGCGCGACCGGCCGTTCAGCCTTCAGGGGCCGGCGTCTCGGAGCGAGCGCGGCGTTCGGGAAGCTCTTTCACATAGAGATCGCGCTTGGGATAGGGCAGTTCCACCTCCGCCGCTTTGAGCGCGTCCCAAAGGGCGAGCAGAACACGTCCCTTGATGTTCATGACGCCCTTCGACGGATCGTCGATCCAGAAGCGCAGCACGAAATCCACCGAACTGTCGCCAAAGCCGGTGACATGACAGACTGGCGACGGCTCCGGCACGACGCGCTCCAGCGGCTCCAGCGCCTCCACGGCGATCTTTCTGACGAGATGCGGGTCGGAGTCGTAAGAGACGCCGAACCGGATCTCCTGCCGCACCAGCAGGTTGGTGTGCGACCAGTTGACCACCTGTCCGGTGATCAGGTCCTCGTTCGGGATCAGGTGCTCGCGCCCGTCGCGGGTCTCGACTGAGACATAGCGCGCGCCCAGAGAATTGATCCAGCCGAACGTGTCGCCCAGCGAAATCACGTCGCCAGGCTTGATCGATTTGTCCATCAGAAGGATGAAACCGCTGATCAGGTTCGAGACGATTTTTTGCAGGCCGAAGCCGATGCCCACGCCGATGGCGCCGGACAACACCGTGATGCTGGTCAGATCCAGCCCGATCGTTTGCAGCCCCACGATGGCGGCGATGGCGTAAAGCACGATCCGGGTGAGCTTGGCGACCAGCACCCGCATCGAAGGCGACACGTCGTGCGCGGCGGACATGCGCCGCTCGGCCATGCCGGATATGACCCCAGCGGCCCAGAACAGCAGGGTCAGCGCGACCGCCGCTTTGACCATGAACAACAGCGAGAACCGCAGATCGCCGATGCTGAAGGCGACGGAGTCGAGCAGGGCCGCGGCCTCGTCGGCCAGGCCGAGAATATGGAGCGCGACAAAGGCGAAGACCATGACGCCCACGGCGCGCGACAAGGTGTTGTTGCGGATCAGTCGAGAGGCGACGGCGAACACAACCCAGGCGGTCACCAGGCTGGCGACGACGGCCAGCAAGTAGCTGCGGCTGGGCCAGGTCGTATAGCGTAACGCAGCGACGATCGCCCAGATCAGGCCGATGAAGATGAACGCTCGCAAGCGCCGCCGCAGGACGACGTAAACCCGCATACGCGAAGGCGGAATCGACCCAGCCCGCAGTTTCGCCTCGATCTTCGGATCGAGCCAAGCCCGCGCGAGATGGGCGGTCAGGAACACGGCCACCAAGACGCCCGCCTGCATCATGAAGACGGGGCTGGCGGCGTAGAGACCGAGGTTTCGCGCCTCGTCGATCAGCGCGTAAAGCTCGGCAAGGATCTCGCCCAATTCGATCATATGTCCGCTTTCCCCCGGCCGCGCGAACGCGCGATGCATTGGAAGCGTAGCACAGAAAAATTCTGGCGCGCTCGGTGAATTCGGCCGTCTGGTTCGGCGCTCAGGTCGTGGAAAGACCGGCGATCGCGGCGCGGAGGCGGGGCAACCCTTCGCCCTTCTCGGAAGAGGTCGTCAGGATCTCAGGAAAGGCGGTCGGGTGCTTGCCAAGCTCTGTCTGGGCTGCCGCGATCACTTTCGCAAGCTCCCCGGCTTTGGGTTTGTCGGTCTTGGTCAGAACGCATTGGAAGCCGACCGCGGACGTGTCGAGCAGATCCATGATCTCATGATCGACCGCCTTGATCCCGTGGCGCGCGTCGACCAGCACGAAAACGCGGCGCAATGTGGCGCGCCCGGCGAGATACTCTTTCAGCAGGCGTTGCCACGCTTCGACCTTGGCTTTCGGGGCTTGCGCGTAGCCATATCCGGGCAGGTCGACCAGCCAAAGCTGATCGCCGAGACCGAAAAAGTTGATCTCCTGCGTGCGGCCCGGCGTGTTGGAGGAGCGTGCGAGACCTTTGCGCCCGGTCAAAGCGTTGATCAGGCTCGACTTGCCGACATTCGAGCGCCCTGCGAAACAGACCTCGACCCGGTCCGCGGGCGGCAGGGTCGCCATGGAGACCACGCCCTTCAGAAAGTCGCAGGGGCCGGCGAATAGTTTGCGACCGGCCTCCGCAAGCGCCGGATCGGGATCGACGTCGATGTTGAAGACGGGCTGCGTCATATCTGCGGACCTGCTAACTCCACCGGGTCGCCAAGCGTCGCCGCGCCGCCGGTGATCACTTCGGCATAGACGCCAAAATCCGTGTGGCCGTAGGTTGCGCGCAGGGTCCCGACCACGTCGGTGTCTCGAATTCCTGTCTCAGGATCGGCGGCCGGCGCCGCGCAGCGACCGATGCGCTCGGTGATCCGGAGCCGCACTGGGCCAATGGTTAGCTCTTTCCCGATCCAGTCGAATTCGACCCAAGGCTCAATCCCCTCGATCCAGAGATTGCCGCGAAAGCGGCGCGGGTCGAGCGGGCGCCCGGCTTTCCCGGATAGCGCCTCCAGCGAGGCCAGCGATTTGAGGGAGATCCAGGGCGGCTCCATATCCGTCAGGGCGGCGTCCGGCGCGCGGGCGATCCGGAACGGGCCGGGTTTCGCCTCTCCTGCGAGCGGCGCGATCCAGTCGGCGACGGCCTTGGCGCCGACTTCCGTGTCGGGCCGCGCGGTCAGCGGCGGCAGATCGGGATGAGAGAGGGCGACCTCGCCGGTGGCCTCATCCAGCGCGCACCGCAACTGCGCGAAGCGGGGGGTGTGGGCGACCCGCACGAAGTTGCCGCAACGGATCCATTTCGGCGCCGCCGGGTCCCAGCTCCCCGCCGCATGCGCCAGCGCCCAGCGACGATCCCAAGGCAGCGCTTGCGCGGAGCTCAGCACGACGCTTTCGAGAGACTCGGACCCGATGGACTTAATCGGATGGCGATAGATATGGGCGAGGGACGGAATGGCGTGGCCCGACGGCGGCGATTAGCCGCCGCCCTTGTTCTTCTTGCGGCGCTTGCCCTTGTTCGACTTGCCGCCGCCCTGATTTCCACCTCCCGGATTGTCGTTGGCGGGCTTGGCCTCCGCCGTCGCCGGGACGGCCTTGTTTCGTCGGAAGCTCTTCTTCACGTTCCCGAAGAAGTCCACCTCGACGCCTTGACTGCGCATGATGAAATACTGCTGCGTGAAGGTCAGGATGTTGTTGGCCACCCAGTAGATCACCAGACCGCTGGCGAAGCTGCCGAGCATGAACATGAAGATCCATGGCATCCAGGCGAAGATCTTCGCCTGCATCGGGTCGGTTGGCGCCGGGTTCAGCTTTTGCTGCATCCACATCGTCACGCCCATCAGGATCGGGAACACGCCGATGGAGATGATCCCGAATATCGTCGTGGGATCGGGCGTGTCGAAGGGCAGCAGACCGAAGATGTTCATCCACGACGTCGGGTCCGGCGCCGAAAGATCCTCGATCCACAGGATGAACGGCGCGTGGCGCAGCTCCAGCGAGATCGAAATAACCTTGTAGAGTGAGAAGAAGATAGGGATCTGCAACAGGATTGGCACGCAGCCCGAGGCCGGGTTCACCTTCTGCTTCTTGTAGAGCGCCATCATCTCCTGCTGGAGCTTCTGCTTGTCGTCGCCAGCGCGCTCTTTCAGCTTCTCCATTTCCGGCTGAAGCTTCTTCATCTTCGACATCGACACGAAGGATTTATAGGCCAGCGGGAACAGGCAGGTCTTCACGATCAGGGTCAGCGTCAGGATCGCCCAGCCCATGTTGCCGATCGAGATATAAAGGAAGTGCAGAAGCTGGAACATCGGCTTGGTCAGGAAGAAGAAGGTGCCCCAGTTCAGCGACTCCATGAAACCGGCGATGTTCAGATCGGCCTCATAATCGCGGATGGCCTCATACTCTTTGGCGCCGGCGAAGAGGCCGGTTTCGATCGAGACGGTCTCGCCCGCTGCTACGGCCATCACCGGCAGACGCATGTCGGCCTGGAATATCTCTCCATTGGCGGCCTGAACGTATTTAAAGACGCCGGTAAATCCCTGACCGGGCCTCGGCGTCATCACGGTCATCCAGTACTTGTCGGTGAAACCCAGCCAACCGTTCTCGGTCACGGTCTGGGAATCGGCGGCGCCGCGCTCGATCTGGGAGAAATCCAAGTCCCGCATGTCGCCATAGCCGTAGTCGCCGTCAAAGAGCACGCCGTCGAACCGGGCGACGCCGCCCTCATGGATGGTGATCAGGCGAGAGGTCTCAGGCTCGCCATGGCGGGCGACGATGCCATAGGGCGCAAGCTCAACCGTCGCTCCGGTGGTGTTCTCAACCGATTGCTCGATGGTGAACATGAACCGGTCGTCGACCGATATCATGCGGCGGAAAATCAGGCCGTCGCCATTGTCCCAGACCAGCGTCACCGGGCTTTCCGGGGTCAGGGTCTCGCCGCTCTCGACGCGCCACTCGGTGTCGGGGCCGGGCGAGGCCGTGTCGCCGGTCGCGATCCAGCCATAGACCACGTAATAGGCGGCCTCGGTGCCGGTCGGGCTGAGGATCGTGACATTGGCGGAGTCCGGATCCAGCGTCTCGTGATAGCGGTTCAGGCTGATATCGTCGATCCGGCCGCCTTTCAGCGAGATCGATCCGCTTAGATTGGGCGTCTCGACGGTCACGCGCCCGGTGCTGGCCAGAGCGGCCTCACGCTCGGCGGCTGGCGCAACGCCCAGCGTGGGCGCGGCCCCCACGGTGGCCGAGGGCGCCACTGCGCCGGTTGGCGCGGTCGCGCTTCCAGACGCGGCGTCGGCCCTTTCCTGCGCCTGTCGTTGTGGTTCGGCGACGAAGAATTGCCAGACCAGAATGACTGCGATGCTGAGGAAAGTCGCGAGTAGGAGATTCTTTTGGTCGCCGCCCATGGAGGGTCCGCTCCGTTCTGCCATTTTAGTCCGGTGGGTTGAAGCGCCCCACGCGCCCAAGGTCAAGAGGATTCCGGGGTCGCAGGCCCTTCAGCGGCCGTTGTTTTCATCCGGTGCGCCGGGTTATCTTCAACCTTCCCGGGATTAGAGCCGCCGCCACAATGACTGAACCTCGCCTCGTCGCCCTTCAGGCCCAGCGTTCTTCGCCGCCAAAGCGGGTCTTTCGACGTGGCCGGCGCATCTGCCGGTTCTGCAAGGGAGAGCTGACCGCGATCGCGCGGGGCCGGGGCGCGTGCGACGCGCCCGAGTGCCGGAAACAGGACCGCCGCGAGCGGGACAAGCTGCGGCGCGAACGCGACGAGATCGACATGATCGCCATGCGGGCCGCCGTCGCCCGCGCGGTGGAGGATGAGCGTCTGTTGTTTCTGGGCCTCAGCGTCGCCGCAGCGTCCGACATCGCCGAGATCGACCCGGAAGCCTCGGCGCTCACGGTCGACCAGATCGCGACGACCAACCATCTCAGCGCGCCGCTGGTGGACGTCACGCCGGATGAGCTGGAAAACTTCGAGGCGCGGCTTCTGGATATGCTGCGCAAACAATTCGCCAAACTGGACGATAAGGGCGCGGACGGGGCGCCGGTCGAGTTCAACGATGACGGCGGCTTCGCGGATGAAGAGGTGCATGTCACCGATCTGATGTTCAAAACGATGCAGGAACGGTCGGCGCTGGAAAAGCCTGCATCGCCGGTTGAGAACGCGACCTGCGCCGCCTGCCGGGGGAATTGCTGTGAAGCGGGGTTTCGCAACCTCGCCTATTTCCGCCCGGCGGATATCGCCCGATTTCGGCGGCGAGACCCGGATGCGACGCCCGAATCCCTGACCGCGGCGATCATGGCCTACGCTCCGGACATGCGCGTCAAGGAATCCTGTCTCTTTCACGGCGAGTTCGGATGCACGATGCCGCGCGCGCAACGCTCCACGGTTTGCAACGGGTACAAATGCGCCTGGCTGCAAAAGATCATTGAGCTGGAGAAAAACGGCGACCCGCCGAGGCTCGTCGCCGGGCTGGAGGACGGGCGGCCGAAACGGGCGTTCTTCGTCGATGCGAGCGGCGGGTTGAACGAGGTTCCGGTCGATTCCTCGGTCAGCAGTCACGACTTGTTGTCCGAGGCCGCCGCGGTCGCCCGTGGCGAGACCCCGCCGGCCGCGTCCGATCAGTCGCCTTTGTCCGCGGATGGCTCCGCCGGTTCGACCGGATCTTCGCGCGGCGGCGGCACCGGATCGTAACCATGTCCGCCCAGCGGATGGCAGCGGGCGATCCGCCGGATCGTCAACCAGCTTCCCTTGATCGCGCCATGCGTCTCCAACGCCTCAAGCGCATAGGCCGAACAGGTCGGAAGGTAACGGCAGTTCATTCCCACGATGGGGGAGAAAGTGGCGCGGTAGAGCTTGACCGGCAGCGAGACGAGGAAGGCGAGGGGGGTCATGCCTTGCGCACCTTTCGCCCCGGTTTTCCGCCGCGCTTGTTCAAATGGACCCGCTCCACGGCGGCTCTCAGATCGTCGAGCAGTTTGTCATAGGGTCGGGCCGCCGTCGCGCCGGCGCGGGCGATCAGCACGTAATCCCAGCCCGGTCGTCCCAGCGTGGGCAGCAACGCGCGCGCGGCTTCCCTCAGGCGGCGCTTGGCGCGATTGCGCGCGACCGCGTTGCCGACCTTTTTCGATGCTGTGAAGCCGACGCGGATCGCATCTGCGGGCAGTTTCTCGCTGGTCTCAAGCTCCCGGCGCGGGCGGCCTTGCAGAACCAGGCTGGACGACGCCCATTTTCGCGCCCGCGCCGCCGCCAGAAAATCGCGGCGCTTGCGGATCATCTGAAGCGCGGGTCCAGAAACGACCGGCGCCGGAGCGTCGCGCCCATCCCCCGCTTTGGTCTTTGGGGGATTCGCGCTGTGCTCCGGCGCCGTCATGTCTCGTCTTCCGTTCGACCCCGAAAGGGGCCTGTGCGCCGCTATATCCCGTGGCCTTAGGCCGACAGGCTCTTGCGGCCCTGTCTGCGGCGGCGGTTCAGAATCTTACGGCCGTTCTTGGTGGCCATGCGCGCCCGAAAACCGTGGCGGTTCTTGCGAACCCGGTTGCTCGGCTGAAAAGTGCGTTTCATCGCAGCGTTCCTTCAAAGTCGGTCCGGCGCCGGCTGTGGAGCGCGCTCGGATCTATCGTATGTCGAAAAACGAGCCGCCCGATTACTCCAAGCGCTGAAACATGTCAACGCGCCGGTCGCCGGATTATAACACCTTATCAACGCCGCGTGAGAAGTATGGCGCATTGGCCAATTTCAGAACACATACGGCCAACGCACGATAAGGTGCGATGGCAATGCGAGATCTGAACAATGTCCGACGCGACAGCCCAATCGGTCACTGCGACCCAGACGAAGACCTGGCCTATGGACTCTGATGCGCCGCAACTGCCTGGCAAGGCCGCGTTCCTGCGCCGCATCGCGCCATTGGCGGTGTTGCTGCTTGGCGCGGGCGTTGCGTGGTACTTCCTGCGCGGGCAGGTGAGTTTTCAGGCGCTGGCCGACAATCGCGAATCCCTTCTCGCCTGGCGGGACGCCAATTTCGCGATCGCGGCGCTGACTTTCACGGCGATTTACGTGGCGGTGGCTGCGTTCTCCATCCCCGGCGCGGTCTGGATCACCATCGCCGGCGGGTTTCTGTTCGGGACTGTCGGAGGCACCGCTTACGCGGTGCTTGGCGCGACGATGGGGGCGACGGCGCTGTTCCTGGCGGCGAAGACCGGGCTCGGCGACATGCTGCGCCAGAAAGCGAGCGGCTGGCTAAGCCGGTTCGAAGAAGGCGTGCGTGAGAACGATGTGAGCTTCATGCTGGTGATGCGGCTGGTCCCGGCGGTGCCGTTCTTTGTCGCGAATCTCGCGCCCGCCTTCCTGGGCGTTCGGTCGATCACGTTCATCTGGACCACGTTGGTGGGCATCATTCCGGGCGCGGCGGTCTACGCCTCTGTCGGCGCCGGGCTGGGCGAAGTGTTCGAGCGCGGCGAAATCCCGGATCTTGGCGTGATTTTCGAGCCCCATGTTATCCTGCCTCTGCTCGGCCTCGCGGCGCTGGCGGCGTTGCCGACCGCCGTCAAGCTGATCAAGCGACGCCGCGCGGGCGACTGACGCATTCAGCATCAGAGGGGATTGTCTCATGGCGGACACACTCAAGACCGATATTCTGGTGATCGGCGGCGGGTCCGGGGGCCTCTCTGTCGCCGCCGGCGCCGCGCAGCTTGGCGCGGATGTGGTGCTCGCCGAGGGCGGCAAGATGGGCGGCGATTGCCTGAACTATGGCTGCGTGCCGTCGAAATCCCTGATCGCCGCCGCCAAACACGCCCACGCTCGATCGAAGGGCGCGGAATTTGGCGTGGCGCCGGTGAAGGCGGAGATCGACTTCGCGGCCGTGCACGACCATGTCCATGACGTGATCGCCGGAATCGCGCCGCACGACTCTGTGGAGCGGTTCGAGGGGCTGGGCGTGCGCGTGTTGCCCTATTACGCGAAATTCATCTCTCCGACCGCCGTTCAGGTCCGCGATACGATTGTGGAGGCGCGCCGCATCGTCGTCGCCACCGGGTCCCGCGCCACGGCGCCGCCGATCCCCGGACTGATGGAGACGCCATATCTGACCAATGAGACGATCTTTAAGCTGACAGAGGCGCCCCGGCGTCTGCTGATCATCGGCGGCGGTCCGATCGGCGTGGAGATGGCGCAGGCGCATCGGCGGCTCGGATCCGAGGTCGTGGTGCTGGACGCGGTGGGCATCCTGAACCGGGAGGACCCGGAGCTTTCATCGGTCGTCCTCTCTCATCTCGAAGCCGAGGGGATCGACCTGCGCCCCAACGCCAAGATCACGAAGATCCACTGCGCGATTGAGGACGGATGCGAAGAAATCGTCATCGAACTGGAGAGCGGCGAGACGGTGAACGGCTCGCATCTGCTGGTTGCGGCCGGGCGGGCGCCCAATCTGGAATGGCTCGATCTCGACGCGGGCGGCGTCGATTACGATCGGACCGGCGTCAAAGTGGATGCGGGGCTGCGCTCCACCTCGAACCGCAAGGTCTACGCCATCGGCGATGCGGCGGGCGGGATGCAGTTCACCCATGTCGCGGGCTATCACGCGGGCGTCGTCATCCGCTCCGCGCTGTTCCGGCTGCCCGCCAAGGCGCGGATGGACCATATTCCCCGCGTGACCTACACCGATCCCGAAATCGCGCAGGTTGGTCTGACCGAGGCCGAGGCGGAGGCCGCCCATGGCGCCAATGCGACGGTGTTGCGCTGGTCGTTTGCTGAGAACGACCGCGCCCGCGCCGAGCGGCAAACGGACGGTCTGATCAAGGTGATGACGGGCAAGGGCGGGCGCATTCTGGGTGCATCGATCGTCGGCCCACAGGCTGGAGAGCTGATTCAGCCTTGGGCGCTGGCGCTTTCTGAGAAAATGAAAATCGGCGCCATGGCCAATTATGTGGCGCCGTATCCGACGCTGGGCGAGGTCTCGAAACGCGCGGCCGGGTCGTACTACACGCCGAAACTCTTTTCGGATCGCACGAAAGCCATCGTCCGCTTTCTTGCTAAACTTGGGTGAGCGCCGGTAGGGTCCCTCGCATAAGTGGATAATTGGGCCGGTTTCGTTGCGGCCCGTCCTCTGGAGGCTCAATGGCGCTGCTGCGTTCGCTTTCCGGCCGGTTGCTCGTTCTGACGATCATCTTCGTGATGCTCGCGGAGGTGTTCATTTTCGTGCCCTCCGTCGCGCGCTTTCGCGCCGATTTTCTGCAAAACCGACTGCAATTGGCGCAGATCGCCAGCCTGGCGCTGCTGGCGACGCCTGACGACATGGTCTCACCGGAGTTGACGGACGAGCTGCTGACCAATGCGGAAGTCTACGCCATAGCGCTGCGCCGCAATGAGGTCAGAGAATTGGTGCTGATGGGCGATCTGCCGGGGCCGATCGATCAGAGCTACGACCTGCGCGACGCCAACGCGTTTCAGCTGATCGCTGACGCGTTTCATTGCGCGACCGCGCCGCCGGACCGTGTGATCCGGGTGATCGGCGTTCCGACCAACAACGCCGGGCTCACCATCGAGGTCACCTTGAGCGAAACCAAGCTCAAGCAGGAAATGCTCGATTACGGCGTGCGGATCTTCCAGCTGTCGCTCGTGATCTCCGTGTTCGCGGCGGTGCTGGTCTTTTTTGCGGTTCGGCGCTTTGTCGTGCGACCGATCACTGGCGTCATCGACGCCATGACGGGGTTCAGCAAGGACCCGTCCGATCCGACCGGCGTCATTCAGCCCTCCAGCCGGGTAGGCGAGGTGGCGGATGCGGAGCGCACGCTTCAGGGCATGCAGCAGGACGTGCAGGCCGCCCTTAGTCAGAAGGCGCATCTGGCGCAATTGGGCGAGGCGGTGTCGAAGATCAGCCATGACCTTCGTAACATTCTTTCGGTGGCGCAGCTGACGGCGGACAGGCTGGAGAGCAGCAAGGATCCGATCGTCTCCCGCACCGGTCCGAAACTGATCCGGTCGCTGGATCGTGCGATCAAGCTCTGCGAGCGAACGCTCGCATACGGCAAGGCGGAGGAGCCCGCGCCCGAACGCCGCCGCGTCGCGTTGCGGGCGTTCTGTGACGAGACCGCCGAGTCGATCGGGCTGGGCGAAGGCGCAATCACTTTTGAAAACGAGGTGCCGCCTGATCTTCGGGTCGACGCCGATCCCGAACAACTGCACCGGGCGATGTCGAACCTGTTTCGCAATGCGGGCGAAGCGATCACGACCAGCGGGCGCGGCGGCCGGATTTGCGTCTCCGCCCGGCATCTGGGCGACGGGGTGGAGATCGAGATCGCCGATGACGGGCCAGGCCTGCCGACCGAGGCGATCAAGCACCTCTTCCAGCCGTTCCGCGGAGGCGCCAGACGGGGCGGCACCGGGCTGGGCCTCGCCATCGCGCATGAGCTGGTCCAGGCCCATAGCGGCGCGCTGGAACTGGCGTCGACCTCGACACAGGGGACCACGTTCCGGATGGTGCTGCCGGATGCGAATTAAGCGTCGCGCGGCGAAAATCGCCTCTTGCATCTATAGATGGCCGGGACTATCACACCGGCCTCGTCGATGGATATCGATGGGATGATCTTTGGTCGGCTTGCAGCCGATCCGGGGCGCCGATAGCTCAGCTGGATAGAGCACCAGACTACGAATCTGGGGGTCGGGGGTTCGAATCCTCCTCGGCGCGCCACTTACACAGTCTTCGTCGAATTCTGACCCAACCGAACGGCTCTCGGCCGATTATCCTGCGCATCAATTGGTCTCATCGCCGTCGCAGAGGGTTTAGGCTCTCGCCGGTTATCGGCGAGTTAAACAAATTCGCGACCGTCGTCGCCACGTTTGCATGTCTAGGAAACGAGTTTTGCGAGGCGATAGCGGCGCTCCGTTAACCAACCCGCACCCATCGCCCGTGGCTTTGATAGCCAGCCTTACAAAGTGATTGTCGCTGTTTGCCCCGCTCCGCCGCCGACCTCGTCATACGTCACCATCACCGCGACGACCTCGCTGGCGAAGCTCGCCACGGCGATCGCCCCAGCGCCGTCCCCGTCCACATCGACGAGAAGCTGTACCGCGCCGGAATCGGCCAGCGAGACATAGTCGGATATGTCCCCGCCCGCGCCGATGGTCAGCGAAATCCCCGTGAGATCGATGATGTCCGAGCCGAACGCGTAGTCAGTGATGATGTCGACAGCGGCTTCCGCCAACGCCGCATCATCATAGATGAAGGCATCTGACCCGGCCCCGCCGGTCAGAATGTCTGCGCCCAGCCCCCCGCTCAGCATGTCATCGCCAGCGCCGCCAATGATCTGGTTGACGCCATCGTCGCCGGCAAGCGTGTCGTCAAAGGCCGAGCCGATAACGTTCTCAATCGAGGTTAGCGAGTCTGTTGCGCCATAGCCGTCCTCGGTCGTCATGCCGGCGCCCAGATCGACGTCGACGCCTTGGGTGGATGTATCGCCTACCCCGGCGCCGACCAAGTCATAGCTCGCCGTGTCCGCGCCCAGGCCGCCCGAGATGACGTCGCTTCCCGCCAGGCCTTCGAAGATATTGTCCAGATTATCCCCACGCAGCACGTCGTTGAAATCCGAACCGATGACGCCCTCAATCCCTGAGTAGAAATCGCCCGCTGCTGCGCCGGTATTTGCTGCTGGGTTTAAGAAATCGACAACCAGCCCGGCGGTCGCTCCGTCGGTCGAAGCCGCGTCCGCGTAGCTCACCAGGTCGACGCCGTCAGTTCCCGCAAACGTATCCGGGTCTGGGGTCGCGGCCAGAACGTCGCTTGCCAAGTCTCCCACGATGACGCGGTCTGGTGGAGAGACGAAGACCTCAATCTCTCCCGTCGCCTGGTCTCCATCAGCGTCGGTGACAGTCGTTTCGAGCTCGAACCGAATCTCGGCATCCCGGCCGCCGAAACCAAAGCCGCCGAGACCGAAAGCATCGCCATCAAATTCGTCGCCGGTTTCTGGATTGATGACCTCAGACGCATTCTCCATCGCTATCGCGTCAAAATTGCTCTCTCCGGCGAAGAACACCTGATCCAGCGGAATCAACCCGGTGATCACGAAGGTGCCGTCCCCCATGTCCACTATTTCAGGCTCCTGATTGCGCGTTGGATTCGGGGACGGAACGATGGTGATGGAGTCGGCGTCGATCGGAACAAGGTCCTCAGAAAGGATCTTGTCGCCATCGCCGTCGAGAAATGCGGAGATGCGCACCGTCGCAAAGGCGTCCCGGTTGCCTTGAAGCTCGATGATGGTGAACGAGACGATGCCCGCTGTGCTGTGATCGGTGAACAGGTAGCCGTCCGGGTCCTTCTCATCCAATGGATCATCGCGCTCCAGGTTGAAGACATAGTCGATCCGCACGCCCTGTCCCGCGCCAACTTGCTGGTTGCCGACCCCGATATCGTTGTTGCTTGAGTTCAGCGTGCCGCCACCAATCGGCGTGATCAGCAGGTCCGTGAACTCATTCATCAAATCATCGGCCGGGTCCTCGATGTCGATAAACTCATCGGACGGGAATCCGTTGACCCCCAGCCACGCGTTGTTGCCCGCAGGGAACTCTATGAAGGCGCCGGTGATGCGAGTGTCGATCGTCGCATCCCAATCGATCTCGTAAGTATCGGTCTCAGGGTCGAGCGTGGCGGTGAACACCGTGCGCTCCACGCCAAGAAAGCTGACGGTGTAAGCGCGCAATTCACTTGTGCCGAACCCTTCCAGCAAAATGTCGCGGTTCTCTGAGGTCAGCGTCCGAGACGTCCCCTCCACAATGCCAATCAGCGGGTCGCCGTCAGTCCCGCCTGTAAAGACAATCGGATCAGTGTCACTCAATCCGTCCGCGCCAATGATGCTGTTGAGAGGCGCGGTCGCGATCTGCTCGCCAGTGTCCGAGAACGACGTCGGCGTAGGAGCGTAAGGCAGCGGCGCGTCGTCGCTGACATCGATCATCAGGGTGTCCGTCGCGATGTCGTCGTCTAAATCCGTGATTTCAACGGCGAACGAGTCGGACACGCCAGCGCCGCCGGAATGATCCCCCGCGTCGGTCAGTACATAGGTGTAGTCCACCATGCCTGCGGCGATATCTATCCGGGTGACGAGCAACACGCCCAGTGCGGTCGCCACCGAAGAGACCGTCGCGCCCCCATTCGCGTCGAAAATCGTCTCGCCGCCTATCCGCAACGTTTTCACGCCATCGGGAGAGGCAAAGCTAATGGTTCCAGTGGAAAACTCGCCGTTCGATGAAGGCGTCGTCCCCACGTCGTTGATCGCCGCCTCATCGGCTGCGCCGTCCTCTGCTGTGATCGTTGGCGTGGCGTTCTCGATCGCGATTGTCAGATCGGCTGTGTCCGTATCGCTATCGCCATCGGTCAGCGTGTAGGTGAACACGTCGCTCACCCCGCCCGGCGAGTCGACGTTCCGCGTATAGGAATAGGCGCCGTCGCTGGCGATGGTCAGAACGCCATACGCGCCGGCGATGATTTCACCATCCGCATCAACAGAGATTGTCGTGGTTCCGGTCCCGCTATCGAACACGACCGAGGTCACGCTGGCGTAGTCCGCGCCCTTCACATCCGCGCCGCCATCGGTCGTGTTACTGTCCGTGACGACGCCGTCGTCGGTTCCTGTAATCACATTGCCTGTGGCGGGCCCGAACTGCCCCGCCGCAATGCTTTCGCTGTCATCGGCCGCCTCCGGCCCGTCGTCGAGCACCTCGACGACCAGCGTGTCGCTGGCCGAGGAGCCGTCATCGTCCAGAACCACCACGGTGAAGCTCTCCGAGATCCCCTCGGAGGTCCCCACGGAACTCGCGTCCGGATGGTCCTGCGTCGCGCCGGAAAGCGCGTAGCTCCAGCTGTAGGTGCCGCCGGCCGCGATCACGTCCAGCAACCCGTAAGTCCCCGAGACCTGGCCGCCCGACGTCACGTCCACCCCGTCGATGGTCAGCCCGTTCGACGCCGCCAGATCGTCGCCGCCAAGGCTGATCGAAATCGCGCCCGTGTCCGTCTCCGTGTCCAGCGTCGGGCTCGACCCGTCATCGTCCAGAGCCGCCTCGTTCACCTCGCCGGGGTCCACCGTCACCGAAGGCGTGGAATCCGCCAGAAGATCGATCACCACCGTCGCCGTCGACGGATCCCCGTCGCCATCGGTGAGCTGATAGTCGAAGCTGACCGTCCCGGTCTCGCCCGCGGCCGGCGTGTAGGTGAACGTCCCGGACCCGTCATAAGACAGCGATCCGGACCCCGTCAGCGTGCCCGAGACCGCCTCGACGCCCGTCGCGAGATCGACAAGATCCGCGCCCGTCACGTCGTTGACGGTCACCGTCACCGTGACCGCCTCGTCCTCCACCGTCTGCGTCGCGCTGTCATCGGCCGCCTCCGGCCCGTCGTCGAGCACCTCGACGACCAGCGTGTCGCTGGCCGAGGAGCCGTCATCGTCCAGAACCACCACGGTGAAGCTCTCCGAGATCCCCTCGGAGGTCCCCACGGAACTCGCGTCCGGATGGTCCTGCGTCGCGCCGGAAAGCGCGTAGCTCCAGCTGTAGGTGCCGCCGGCCGCGATCACGTCCAGCAACCCGTAAGTCCCCGAGACCTGGCCGCCCGACGTCACGTCCACCCCGTCGATGGTCAGCCCGTTCGACGCCGCCAGATCGTCGCCGCCAAGGCTGATCGAAATCGCGCCCGTGTCCGTCTCCGTGTCCAGCGTCGGGCTCGACCCGTCATCGTCCAGAGCCGCCTCGTTCACCTCGCCGGGGTCCACCGTCACCGAAGGCGTGGAATCCGCCAGAAGATCGATCACCACCGTCGCCGTCGACGGATCCCCGTCGCCATCGGTGAGCTGATAGTCGAAGCTGACCGTCCCGGTCTCGCCCGCGGCCGGCGTGTAGGTGAACGTCCCGGACCCGTCATAAGACAGCGATCCGGACCCCGTCAGCGTGCCCGAGACCGCCTCGACGCCCGTCGCGAGATCGACAAGATCCGCGCCCGTCACGTCGTTGACGGTCACCGTCACCGTGACCGCCTCGTCCTCCACCGTCTGCGTCGCGCTGTCATCGGCCGCCTCCGGCCCGTCGTCGAGCACCTCGACGACCAGCGTGTCGCTGGCCGAGGAGCCGTCATCGTCCAGAACCACCACGGTGAAGCTCTCCGAGATCCCCTCGGAGGTCCCCACGGAACTCGCGTCCGGATGGTCCTGCGTCGCGCCGGAAAGCGCGTAGCTCCAGCTGTAGGTGCCGCCGGCCGCGATCACGTCCAGCAACCCGTAAGTCCCCGAGACCTGGCCGCCCGACGTCACGTCCACCCCGTCGATGGTCAGCCCGTTCGACGCCGCCAGATCGTCGCCGCCAAGGCTGATCGAAATCGCGCCCGTGTCCGTCTCCGTGTCCAGCGTCGGGCTCGACCCGTCATCGTCCAGAGCCGCCTCGTTCACCTCGCCGGGGTCCACCGTCACCGAAGGCGTGGAATCCGCCAGAAGATCGATCACCACCGTCGCCGTCGACGGATCCCCGTCGCCATCGGTGAGCTGATAGTCGAAGCTGACCGTCCCGGTCTCGCCCGCGGCCGGCGTGTAGGTGAACGTCCCGGACCCGTCATAAGACAGCGATCCGGACCCCGTCAGCGTGCCCGAGACCGCCTCGACGCCCGTCGCGAGATCGACAAGATCCGCGCCCGTCACGTCGTTGACGGTCACCGTCACCGTGACCGCCTCGTCCTCCACCGTCTGCGTCGCGCTGTCATCGGCCGCCTCCGGCCCGTCGTCGAGCACCTCGACGACCAGCGTGTCGCTGGCCGAGGAGCCGTCATCGTCCAGAACCACCACGGTGAAGCTCTCCGAGATCCCCTCGGAGGTCCCCACGGAACTCGCGTCCGGATGGTCCTGCGTCGCGCCGGAAAGCGCGTAGCTCCAGCTGTAGGTGCCGCCGGCCGCGATCACGTCCAGCAACCCGTAAGTCCCCGAGACCTGGCCGCCCGACGTCACGTCCACCCCGTCGATGGTCAGCCCGTTCGACGCCGCCAGATCGTCGCCGCCAAGGCTGATCGAAATCGCGCCCGTGTCCGTCTCCGTGTCCAGCGTCGGGCTCGACCCGTCATCGTCCAGAGCCGCCTCGTTCACCTCGCCGGGGTCCACCGTCACCGAAGGCGTGGAATCCGCCAGAAGATCGATCACCACCGTCGCCGTCGACGGATCCCCGTCGCCATCGGTGAGCTGATAGTCGAAGCTGACCGTCCCGGTCTCGCCCGCGGCCGGCGTGTAGGTGAACGTCCCGGACCCGTCATAAGACAGCGATCCGGACCCCGTCAGCGTGCCCGAGACCGCCTCGACGCCCGTCGCGAGATCGACAAGATCCGCGCCCGTCACGTCGTTGACGGTCACCGTCACCGTGACCGCCTCGTCCTCCACCGTCTGCGTCGCGCTGTCATCGGCCGCCTCCGGCCCGTCGTCGAGCACCTCGACGACCAGCGTGTCGCTGGCCGAGGAGCCGTCATCGTCCAGAACCACCACGGTGAAGCTCTCCGAGATCCCCTCGGAGGTCCCCACGGAACTCGCGTCCGGATGGTCCTGCGTCGCGCCGGAAAGCGCGTAGCTCCAGCTGTAGGTGCCGCCGGCCGCGATCACGTCCAGCAACCCGTAAGTCCCCGAGACCTGGCCGCCCGACGTCACGTCCACCCCGTCGATGGTCAGCCCGTTCGACGCCGCCAGATCGTCGCCGCCAAGGCTGATCGAAATCGCGCCCGTGTCCGTCTCCGTGTCCAGCGTCGGGCTCGACCCGTCATCGTCCAGAGCCGCCTCGTTCACCTCGCCGGGGTCCACCGTCACCGAAGGCGTGGAATCCGCCAGAAGATCGATCACCACCGTCGCCGTCGACGGATCCCCGTCGCCATCGGTGAGCTGATAGTCGAAGCTGACCGTCCCGGTCTCGCCCGCGGCCGGCGTGTAGGTGAACGTCCCGGACCCGTCATAAGACAGCGATCCGGACCCCGTCAGCGTGCCCGAGACCGCCTCGACGCCCGTCGCGAGATCGACAAGATCCGCGCCCGTCACGTCGTTGACGGTCACCGTCACCGTGACCGCCTCGTCCTCCACCGTCTGCGTCGCGCTGTCATCGGCCGCCTCCGGCCCGTCGTCGAGCACCTCGACGACCAGCGTGTCGCTGGCCGAGGAGCCGTCATCGTCCAGAACCACCACGGTGAAGCTCTCCGAGATCCCCTCGGAGGTCCCCACGGAACTCGCGTCCGGATGGTCCTGCGTCGCGCCGGAAAGCGCGTAGCTCCAGCTGTAGGTGCCGCCGGCCGCGATCACGTCCAGCAACCCGTAAGTCCCCGAGACCTGGCCGCCCGACGTCACGTCCACCCCGTCGATGGTCAGCCCGTTCGACGCCGCCAGATCGTCGCCGCCAAGGCTGATCGAAATCGCGCCCGTGTCCGTCTCCGTGTCCAGCGTCGGGCTCGACCCGTCATCGTCCAGAGCCGCCTCGTTCACCTCGCCGGGGTCCACCGTCACCGAAGGCGTGGAATCCGCCAGAAGATCGATCACCACCGTCGCCGTCGACGGATCCCCGTCGCCATCGGTGAGCTGATAGTCGAAGCTGACCGTCCCGGTCTCGCCCGCGGCCGGCGTGTAGGTGAACGTCCCGGACCCGTCATAAGACAGCGATCCGGACCCCGTCAGCGTGCCCGAGACCGCCTCGACGCCCGTCGCGAGATCGACAAGATCCGCGCCCGTCACGTCGTTGACGGTCACCGTCACCGTGACCGCCTCGTCCTCCACCGTCTGCGTCGCGCTGTCATCGGCCGCCTCCGGCCCGTCGTCGAGCACCTCGACGACCAGCGTGTCGCTGGCCGAGGAGCCGTCATCGTCCAGAACCACCACGGTGAAGCTCTCCGAGATCCCCTCGGAGGTCCCCACGGAACTCGCGTCCGGATGGTCCTGCGTCGCGCCGGAAAGCGCGTAGCTCCAGCTGTAGGTGCCGCCGGCCGCGATCACGTCCAGCAACCCGTAAGTCCCCGAGACCTGGCCGCCCGACGTCACGTCCACCCCGTCGATGGTCAGCCCGTTCGACGCCGCCAGATCGTCGCCGCCAAGGCTGATCGAAATCGCGCCCGTGTCCGTCTCCGTGTCCAGCGTCGGGCTCGACCCGTCATCGTCCAGAGCCGCCTCGTTCACCTCGCCGGGGTCCACCGTCACCGAAGGCGTGGAATCCGCCAGAAGATCGATCACCACCGTCGCCGTCGACGGATCCCCGTCGCCATCGGTGAGCTGATAGTCGAAGCTGACCGTCCCGGTCTCGCCCGCGGCCGGCGTGTAGGTGAACGTCCCGGACCCGTCATAAGACAGCGATCCGGACCCCGTCAGCGTGCCCGAGACCGCCTCGACGCCCGTCGCGAGATCGACAAGATCCGCGCCCGTCACGTCGTTGACGGTCACCGTCACCGTGACCGCCTCGTCCTCCACCGTCTGCGTCGCGCTGTCATCGGCCGCCTCCGGCCCGTCGTCGAGCACCTCGACGACCAGCGTGTCGCTGGCCGAGGAGCCGTCATCGTCCAGAACCACCACGGTGAAGCTCTCCGAGATCCCCTCGGAGGTCCCCACGGAACTCGCGTCCGGATGGTCCTGCGTCGCGCCGGAAAGCGCGTAGCTCCAGCTGTAGGTGCCGCCGGCCGCGATCACGTCCAGCAACCCGTAAGTCCCCGAGACCTGGCCGCCCGACGTCACGTCCACCCCGTCGATGGTCAGCCCGTTCGACGCCGCCAGATCGTCGCCGCCAAGGCTGATCGAAATCGCGCCCGTGTCCGTCTCCGTGTCCAGCGTCGGGCTCGACCCGTCATCGTCCAGAGCCGCCTCGTTCACCTCGCCGGGGTCCACCGTCACCGAAGGCGTGGAATCCGCCAGAAGATCGATCACCACCGTCGCCGTCGACGGATCCCCGTCGCCATCGGTGAGCTGATAGTCGAAGCTGACCGTCCCGGTCTCGCCCGCGGCCGGCGTGTAGGTGAACGTCCCGGACCCGTCATAAGACAGCGATCCGGACCCCGTCAGCGTGCCCGAGACCGCCTCGACGCCCGTCGCGAGATCGACAAGATCCGCGCCCGTCACGTCGTTGACGGTCACCGTCACCGTGACCGCCTCGTCCTCCACCGTCTGCGTCGCGCTGTCATCGGCCGCCTCCGGCCCGTCGTCGAGCACCTCGACGACCAGCGTGTCGCTGGCCGAGGAGCCGTCATCGTCCAGAACCACCACGGTGAAGCTCTCCGAGATCCCCTCGGAGGTCCCCACGGAACTCGCGTCCGGATGGTCCTGCGTCGCGCCGGAAAGCGCGTAGCTCCAGCTGTAGGTCCCGCCGGCCGCGATCACGTCCAGCAACCCGTAAGTCCCCGAGACCTGGCCGCCCGACGTCACGTCCACCCCGTCGATGGTCAGCCCGTTCGACGCCGCCAGATCGTCGCCGCCAAGGCTGATCGAAATCGCGCCCGTGTCCGTCTCCGTGTCCAGCGTCGGGCTCGACCCGTCATCGTCCAGAGCCGCCTCGTTCACCTCGCCGGGGTCCACCGTCACCGAAGGCGTGGAATCCGCCAGAAGATCGATCACCACCGTCGCCGTCGACGGATCCCCGTCGCCATCGGTGAGCTGATAGTCGAAGCTGACCGTCCCGGTCTCGCCCGCGGCCGGCGTGTAGGTGAACGTCCCGGACCCGTCATAAGACAGCGATCCGGACCCCGTCAGCGTGCCCGAGACCGCCTCGACGCCCGTCGCGAGATCGACAAGATCCGCGCCCGTCACGTCGTTGACGGTCACCGTCACCGTGACCGCCTCGTCCTCCACCGTCTGCGTCGCGCTGTCATCGGCCGCCTCCGGCCCGTCGTCGAGCACCTCGACGACCAGCGTGTCGCTGGCCGAGGAGCCGTCATCGTCCAGAACCACCACGGTGAAGCTCTCCGAGATCCCCTCGGAGGTCCCCACGGAACTCGCGTCCGGATGGTCCTGCGTCGCGCCGGAAAGCGCGTAGCTCCAGCTGTAGGTCCCGCCGGCCGCGATCACGTCCAGCAACCCGTAAGTCCCCGAGACCTGGCCGCCCGACGTCACGTCCACCCCGTCGATGGTCAGCCCGTTCGACGCCGCCAGATCGTCGCCGCCAAGGCTGATCGAAATCGCGCCCGTGTCCGTCTCCGTGTCCAGCGTCGGGCTCGACCCGTCATCGTCCAGAGCCGCCTCGTTCACCTCGCCGGGGTCCACCGTCACCGAAGGCGTGGAACTCGGTGGTGTGGGAGGCTCTGGCGGTGAAGGCGTCGTGTCTTCGGATTCCAGAAATTCGACGCGCGGATCACGCGAGCCAGTGATAAATCCAAGCTCCGTCGGATCAAGAAGTTCGCTGACGGAGAGCGCGCCAATGAGTTCGGTGTCGTCGATAGGTGAGAATTCACCGCCGCTTGACGGGAGCGTATCTCCCGATTGATCGCTCTCGCGGGGCGCCGCCGTCGAAACTTGCTGCTCGGCTTCTTGCGCGCGGGCGGCTTGAACTAATTCGCTGAGGGGGACGAGTATGCCGTCGATCCTGATCGATGCAGAGCCTTCCACGCCGCCGGTTACGACGATGACGCTACCATCCGACTGGATGAAGTGAACGTCGTCACCGATGATCATCGGCGTTGAGATGTCCGCGCCCGAGGGAATGTCTATGATTGTGCGCCCGTCAACGTCGACGCCGCTGCTCGCGAGCGTTGTTCGCGGACTATCGGCAAGAGATTGAGCAATTAGCGTCTCGCCACTCGAAGACAGTTGCGACGACGCATTAGAATTGTTCCGTTCTTCCATTAAAGGATCATCGCTTCTCGGGTTTTGGTCACGGGTTCGGTCAATAAGTTAATATTTAGCTATTAAAGTGACATGCGATCGCGGGCCTGAACCTATATATGTAGATGTATATATCAAACGCCGGTGGGTGAAGTTTTAGGCAAATGGAAAGTTACTGCAGCGCTGGGTGGTGTAGTTGGGTGTCTGAGTTGCCTTGAGTGGCGCGCGCGGTACCTGTTTCAGGCAGATGCTTGGACCTGCTTGTCGGATTGCAAAAAAATTGAGCGGATCCCTGATGCGAAACTGAAATGTGCGTCAGATTAGAAGTGTAGTCTGGCCATGCGTTTATTGCGATCGACTCCCAATCACCCAGGCACCCGCTAAGTGACACCTGAGACAATTTAAGTAGACTCCGTGCGAGGCTAAAGCGTGTCGAATTTGACTTAAGCTTCAAGACGGTTCGCCAGTCGACAACTCGCCCAATTGGGACCGGCTTCCCCAAGGCAAGGCAGGACGGCGAGGTTTCCTGAAGAGTATTCCGCGCTCTGATGATATGTCCATCAAGTGATGCGCTACCTGCGCGTTGCGCTCCACGTCCATCTATTGGCTGGACTACGAATCAGGAGGTCAGGGTTTCGAATCCTCCTAGGCGCGCTGAATCTTCTCGTTCAAAAACACGATAAATCGGTGTGAGTTTTAATCGCTTTGGCGCTTCGTCGCTATCGCGGCTGCGTCAACTTAACCACTCCCTATAATCGCTGACCAGCAGATGGGTCGGTGCCTCATCCTCGTCGATGTTCGCGAAACGGCCGATCGGGTCGCGGAATATGTTGTCAGTCTCGTCGTCATTGACGGTGGAGACCTCGCCAATCAAAACGTCGCCTCCTTCGCCCCAGAAGGCGTGCCAGTCGCCCGGCATCAGCGTCACGCTCTCTCCCGGCGCGAAATTCAGCTTTTCGCCCGGCGCGTATTCGCGCCGGATCCCGTCGCACAGGACCACGCCGCCGCGGTCTTCCGCGAAGTTTCCATCGTCGTCCGAGCCGAACAACTCGACGACCAGCGTCGCGCCGCCCCGATTTATGATGTCCTCGGCCTTGAGAGCATGGGTGTGCATCGGCGACAGCTGATCCTGCCGCGAGATCAGCAGCTTTTCCGCGTAGCACATGCCGCCGCCGCGCTGCAGATCCTCCAGGCGTCCGTTTCGCAGGGTGAAGAGAAACAGGCCCATCTCGTCGAAGCGCCCCGCGCCGTAATCAGTAACGTCCCAGCCGCAGCGCGCATCGACGACCCGCCGGGCGGTGTCTCGATTGGCTTCGAATTCCTCTGGCGTCCAATAGGCGAAGGGCGGCAGCGCGAAGCCGAAGGACCGGATCATTGAATCCGCCTCCGCCATGATCTCGTTGATGCGCGAGCGTTTCATGCGATCTCCTTCGACCGGGTCAGAAACTCGATCACCATTGCGGCGGTCCAGGTAAATCGTTTGCCGCCGCAGGGCTCTCCGGTCATCGGATCATAGTATTCGGCGAAGCCGCTTTCGTCGATAAGACGCAGGCTGTCATCGACCAGTCGCGCGGCGGCGCGATCTTGCCCGGCCCGAGACAGGCCGTCCGAGATGAGATAGTTCACGATCAGCCAGGCGGGGCCGCGCCAATAGCGCTTGCCGTCGAAAACGGTGGTGTCGGGGGGTTGGCTTGGGGTCAGAAAGCGAACCGCTTCGCCCAGTTTGAGAATGCGCTCGCCGATCGCAGCGGCGCGCGCCTGGGGGAGGTCCGCGAAAGCGGCGATCAGGCCGCCCACAGAGGGATTGTCGACAAGTCGCCCCGCGTTGCGGTCATAGCAAAGATACTGGCTGTGTTTGTCGCTCCAGAGCGCCTCCAACGCCGCCACGCCGTTCTCCGCCCAGGCCCGCGACCGCGCGCTGATCTCGCGCTCGCCCAGCTCCTCCGCCAGATCGGCGAGGTCACTGCACGAGCGAAACAGAATCGCGTTGAACCCTGGATCGACGATCTGAAACGGCGACGCCTCATGCAGTTTGTCGTTGTCCCAGCCAAGATCGCGAAACCGCTGCACGAGCCAGATATAGCGCTCGTATTGCGCTTGCGTTGGCCGATGATCGGGGTTGGCGTGCTCCAGGTCGCGCCGGCTGAATTGCATGACGCCGTCGGTCGGCACGCGATCCAGCGCCGCGTCCCAATCCACCGAATTGTCCCGGCCGGATTCCCAGGGATGAATGATGGCGACCAGCCCTGTTCCTTCAGGATCGCGGCAGCGGAAGAACCAGTCATGCCAGGCGTGGATCTTCGGCAGAAGGGCGCGGGCGTGCGCAACCGCCAAATCCCTGTCCTTCGCCCGTTCAAACAGCCGCCGCACGGCGAAACCGGCGACTGGCGGCTGTGTGATGCCGGAGGTCGGCGTCGGACGTTCGGTGCGCCATACATCCGGGCCGGGAAAATACCCGTCATCTTCCTTGTGGAAGATGATATGGGGCGTCATCCCGTCCTCCCATTGATGCGCGAACAGCGTCTCGATCTCGGTCCAGGCGCGATCCTCGTCGAAATGGGCCTGTCCCAGCGCCGTCAGGCAACTGTCCCAGTTCCATTGAAAGGGATAGAGCCCGTGCGTCGGAACCGTATAGCCGCCGAGATCGTTCTGACGCAGGATCTCGATCGCGTCATCCACATGCGATGTAACCATCGTTCAGGTTCCCAACAGGATCAGGCGACCGCCAGTTCGGTTTCCGGGTCGAACCAGCGAATGCGGCCCGCATTCGGCTCCAGCGTCAACTGATCGCCCGGCTTGACCACCAGATCGCTTTCCAGAACCGCGCGGAATTGAGAGCCCTCGACATCGCAGGTCACCAGCAAATGGGCGCCCAACGGCTCCACCACTTTGGCGACCGCATTGAGGCCGGTGTCGCCGAGGCGGATATCCTCGGGCCGGATGGCGAATTCCAGATTGGGCTTGTTCGGGACCGGCCCGTCAAACAGCTGGCCCGCAACGCTCCATTTGCCGCCCTCCGTCGGATTGGCGGGAATGAAGTTCATCGGCGGGTTGCCGATGAAGCTGGCGACGAACCGCTCGGCGGGATTGCGATAGACCTCGACCGGCGTTGCCGCCTGAACGATGCGGCCCTGATGCATGACCGAGATCCGGTCGGCGAGGCTCATCGCCTCCACCTGATCATGGGTGACATAGATCGCGGTCGTATTGCTTTCCGCCAGAACGCCTTTAAGTTCGGCGCGCATTTCAAGCCGCAACAAAGCGTCGAGATTCGAAAGCGGCTCATCCATCAGGATCACGTCCGGCTCCATCGCCAACGCGCGGGCCACAGCGACGCGCTGGCGCTGACCGCCGGACAACTCGCCCGAATAGCGTTTCAGCAATTGCTCGATATGCATCAGCCCGGCGGTACGCTCCACCCGGCGCGTCACCTCATCATTGGGAAGCTTCTGCATTCGCAATCCGAACCCGATATTTTCGAATACGGTCAGATGAGGAAAGACGGCGTAGTTCTGGAACACCATCGCGATGCCGCGTTCACGCGGAGACAGGTTGTCCACCCGGCGCCCGCCGATCCAGACCTCGCCCTCGGATGGCGTCTCCAGCCCGGCGATGATCCTCAGCAGCGTGGACTTGCCGCAGCCGGAGGCGCCCAGCAGCACCATGAATTCCTGATCGGCGATGGTCAGGTTAATGTCATGCAGCGCCTGATAGTCTCCGAACCGTTTTGCGATGTTCTTGATTTGAATCTCGGCCATATCTTTGGCTCCTTTAATGGCAACCGCGTTCAGCGGTTGGCGATGCCCCACATCGCGAAGAGGTATTTGCGCACGGCGAAGATGAAGATGAGCGCCGGCACGACCAGAATGAATCCGCCTGCGAACTTCAGGTGCAGCGGCGAGGTGTCGAGGTTCTGCAGCAGGAACGCGGTGAGCGTCCGGTTCTCGATCGTCAGCACCGCGGCGGCGAAGACCTCGTTCCACGAGATGACGAAGGCGAAAATCGCCGAGGCGGTGATGCCGGGCAGGATCAGCGGCAGGATCACCTTGGTGAACGCCGTCAGTCGGTTGCAGCCCAGGGTCCAAGCCGCTTCCTCCAGTTCGACCGGGATGCCGGAAAACAGCGAGAAGGTGATCAGCACCGCGAAGGGCACCGCAAGCGTCGTGTGGACCAGCGCCAGACCGAACACGGTGTCGTCCAGACCGGTCTGGATGAACATCACCGCAAGCGGCAACGCGAGAAGCGGCAGGGGAAACGCGCGCGTCAGCAGGACCAGAAGGCGGAACATCTCCTTGCCCCGGAAGTCGAACCGCGACAGGGCGTATCCCGCCGGCGCCCCGATGACGATCGACATAATCATCGTCATCAATGCGACGAGGCCCGAGTTCTTCAGCGCCGTCAGCATGCCCTCGAAGTTGGCGAAGAAGGTCATGCTGCCCATGTCGAATTCGGGGATGAACGACTTGGGGAACGCCTGAACCGCTTCCGGAGAGGAAAACGCGTTGATCAGCAGAAAGTAGAGCGGAACGATCACCCAGGCGCAGAGCAGAACCACCGAAGCCGTATAGAGAAACCGGCCGGACTCGCGGGTTTTGTCTGCTGGGGGTGTGACGGTCGCGTCGGTCATATCGTGGCTCCCTTCGGAACGCGAAGTGCGCGTAGGATGATCAAGGTGGAGCCAATTGAGATGGCCAGGATGATGAGCGCCATCGCCGCAGCCGCGCCGCTGTTCAAGAGGTCGAACTGGTAGGCGTAGGTTTCACCCATGAGGACCGGGAACAGCGTGCCGCCAAGCGCAGCCACCACCGCGAATACCTCGAACGCCAGAATGACCCGCAGGATCAGCGCCGTTTGCAGCGACGGGCGCAAAAGCGGCAGCGTCACTTTCAGGAAGCGCTTCCAGGGCGACGCGCCGAAGACTTCGGCCGCTTCATAGTATTCCTTCGGGATCAGCCCGATGCCGGCGACGAGAATGACCAGCATGATTGCGGTGGCGCGCCAGATCTCGGCCAGAGCGATCGCGATGAACACGACGCCCGGATGCTCGAATGACAGGAAGTTCACCGGGCGGTCGATCACGCCGATCCCGCTCATCATCGAATTGAGGAACCCGGACTGCTCAAAGATCGCCAGCCAGATGATGCCGGCGGCAAGGTCTGAAATTCCAAGCGGGATGGTCCAGATATAAAGGATCATATCGCGCCCGCGTTTCATCTTGTTGACCATCGTGGCCATGGTCAGCGACAGGGCGAGCTGCAGCGGCACGACCGCCAGAGCCAGCAGAAGCGTGTTCTGCATCGAGATCGGGAATTTCCAGTGGCCGACCACGTCGTGGAAGTTTTCGAGTGAAAACCCACCTCCGTCGACGCTGAAAGCCTGCATTGCGACGAGCACGAACGGATAGACGAAGAACAGGCAAAGAAACAGCGTGACCGGTAAGATCAGCACATAGGGCAAAAGCCGCGGGTTCATTGGATAGCTCCCTCCTGAGGTCCCGTAAATCGAGCGGAGACCTTGGGCGTCCGGGCCCAGATTGGCCCGGAAAATCTTGAGAGAAGTAAGTGGATCGCGTTCGGACGAGGCTTACTCGACCGGACAGGCGCCTTCAGATGGGGCGTCCGGCGCCCAGCACGGCGCGCCAGTCTCCTCCATGATCTCACGCAGTTCTTCCCTCTGGTCGTCAAGCACCGCGCGAATGGGCTGACGCGCCAGAACGATGCGCTCGAACGTATCGACGAAGACCCGATTGAAGTCGCCGCCCTTGTCGCCTAGGCCCGCCGGCAGCAGACCGGGATTGGCGTCGGGCGAGGCGCTCATCGTGGCGACCGCGGCCCCGGCGGCCTTGACCGACGGCGGCAAGTCGTCCGGCAGGTCGACATCCACGACCGGGAAGAAGTTGGTCGCGCGCAGCGTCGCGATCTGGGTCTCCGGCTTCATCAGATAGGCGACGAGCGCCTTGGACGCCTCCATATCGGGCGCTGTCCGGGGGATCGCCACACCGGCCAGAACCGGCATGAAGCCCCGCCCGGTCGGTCCGGCGGGAGCCGGAAAGGCGATAAAGTCGTCCGGGCGCTCGTTGAAAGCGGCCGCCAAACGAGACGTGTGGTCAAAAGCGATCCAGACATCTTCGGACAGAAGTTGCTCTTGCATGAAGGAGAAGTTCGTCGAGCCCGAATTGGTCACAGCCCAAAGCTCAAGAAACTTTTCCCACGCCGTCACCGCCGCGTCCGAGGCGAATGTGCGCACGACGCCATTGGTATACGAAGGATAAAGATAGCCTTGGAAGAAGCGGTGCTTCAGCCCTTTCGGGCCGGCGGGGAAGCCGAATTTGCTCTCGCCCTCAGCCTCTTTCACATTTGCCGCCCACTGGATCAGCTGGTCATAGGTGAGCGCGTTGACATCTGCGCCTTCGGGAAGATGGGGGAGCGCCTTCTTGTTGGCCGCCATGATATAGCTGGCCTGCATCCAGGGAATGTATTGCGCGCTGTCGGTGCCGAGCTTGGACAGGTTGTTGAACGTCTCGCTGGAGGCGCCGACGCCGAGATCCGACACATCGACCAGATCGTCAGGGTTCATCGCGGAAAAGTTGCCGTGAAGCGCGCCGAGAAGGCCGATCGAGCCTGAGCCCGCTTGCAGCTCCGCGTTCAAACGCGTCAGCCAAGGCCCGCCGTCGTTCGGCTGGTAGTCGACCTCGTCGCCATGACCCTCCAGCACGTTTTCACGCATGGCCTGCGCTTCCTCGACAGGCTTGGCCTGCGTCGACCAAAACAGGACATCCGCGTGGGCCGTCGATGCCGATGCAATGGCTGTCAATCCGGTCGCGGCGACCGCCAGTTTCAATCCTAGTTTCATGTCTTCCTCCCTTGCGGCCGGTTATCGCGCCGCTTTGCGCCTGCGCAGCGCCCATGTCCCACGGGCGGCCGCGCTCGATCTGATCATCCTTTGCGCCGGATCGGGTCTGGCCCCGAATCGAGCGAGTGGGCGATTTCTCAATCATAATGATATAACGTTATATCATATGTCAATCGGTTGTTTCTGGACAATATGGATCATAAGTGGCAGAAATCGGTCGAAGCCCTTAAGAAGCCATCTTTTGATGGGCGTTGTTAGATAAATCGATAAATCTAGGTTCTGAAAGCAGTGCATGGCGGAAAAACCGAAGCTTGAAACCGTTGCGAAAGCAGCCGGGGTATCGACGGCGACGGCCAGTCAGGTCATGCGTGGAACGGGCCGGATTTCGGACAAAACCCGCAAGAAAGTGCTGGAGGCCGCCCGAAAGCTGCATTACCTGCCCGACGGTCGGGCGGCGTCCATGCGGTCGGGCGAGAATCGGGAGATTGGCTTCGCCATTCATCAGATCGCCAACCCGTTCAATGCTGAGGTGATCAGCGGGGTCAGCGACCTTTTGGAGTCCGAGAACTATCTGGTTTCAATCCTCGATTCCCGCGACGACGTGGACCGCCAGAGGCGAAATATCGAGGCCTTCATCCGAAGCTCGCGCGGCGGGCTGCTATGGGTGCCGGCCCAAGATACTCCCAAGGACACGTGTGATCTTTTGGTGGCCCACAAGATCCCGACGGTGACATTCCTGCGTCGGCTCGAAGCCGCGAGTTTCGACCATGTGGGCATTCAGAATACGGAAGCTGTGGAGACCGCGACGGAGCACCTGGTCGATCTCGGGCATCGACATATCGCGTATATTGGCGGCATGGCGAATTTCGGGGTCCGGCGCGAGAGAATTGCGGGGTACAAACGCGTGCTGGCGCGCCACAATTTGTGCGCGCCGATCGTTTGGGACTCGCCGGACGGTAAAGTTTCGGGCCTTCAGGCGATGACGGAGTTGAGAGAGGCGCATCCCGAAGTGACGGCGGTCGTCTCGAATGGCGACATGGTGGCGCTGGGGGCATGTCTCGCATTGCAGCGGCTTGGCCTGCAACCCGGTGAAGACGTCTCTGTTGTGGGGTTTGACGACGTTCAGGACGCCGCTTTCGCCACGCCGCCGCTGACGACGATGGCGGTGTCGCCCTATAACCTTGGCCGCAAGCTCGCCCGTGTGATGCTCGACCGGATACGAGAGCCCGACATGCCGGTGACTGTCTCGCTGGTTCCGGCGCAACATGTGATCCGCGATACGACCGGCGCGCCACGGATGAGCGCTGTGTCTGATTAGTTTCTTTGGAGAGGTCGGCGACAGCGACGCGAACATGGCGGAGCTGGTTGGCCATTTAGCTCGCGCCGGTACGGTGTCGAAAACTTCGGCGCGATGGCGTCTGATGGCGTGGACGGTGAGCAGGGGCCACACCACATCAATTTGAGTGACGTTTAAAAGCGCTGCGGGCCAACTTGGCGCGCACCCTGTGTGAAGTGTGACGTCCCTGAGTCAAAAAAACTCAGTGCCTCGCCAAAGGCAGAGGTCGCAGGCGCTAATCCTCGTCGACGCGCCACTTCACATTTAGAGTTAAACTTTACGCGCCGTGGCGGCGTTAGAATTGGATGCCGCTTAGTCGTCCGCGAGCGTCGTTATTAGTCGCATCAGGCGCCATTCTTTTCCGTTTTCGTCGCTATCCCATCCAACTTTACAATAATGCCGACGTTTGCCGCTGGGAGATAGGAGCGGGCAACTTCGCGAAAGTCGCCAAAAATTGTATACTATCGCGCGAGTTTGAACGGAAATCCCGGCGGGAAGTGCGATGGCGAACGATGCGGTGATCCTAGATATCGAAGCGGCGAATAAACGCATTCTGTTGCTCGATGGAAAGCTGCAGGAGCTTGCCCGCAAACTTACCGCCGAGGGCGGAGTGACGCCCGAAGAGCGATCGGTTCTGGCGCAGATCGAAGAGAAAATCGCCGAAGCCCGGAGCCGTATTGAATCCATGAACGGCGCCTCTGGCGGAGAGGGCGAAACAGGCGCGCAGGAGGCGGATGCGAACCCGCCCGTCGCTCCGCTGACCGGGCCTGTCGGCGCTGGCGGCAAGAATGCGGAAGGGGATGTCCAGTCGGTTCAGCAGCTTCTGAATGATCACGGGGCAAGTCTGGAGCCGGACGGCCTGATCGGCCCGAAAACGATCGGTGCGATCACCAAGTTCCAACAATCCAACCTCGGCTTTGCCGATGGCCGGGTGGATCCGGGCGGCAAGACCTGGGGCGCGCTCACCGGCGGAGGAGGCGCGGGTGGTGGAACAGGCGGCGAGACGGAAGGCGGGACCGGCGGCGGTGATGTCGGCGGCGGCGCGTTCGAGAAGATTGGCGGCGGTGGCGGCGACAGTGGTGCTGACGGGGGCGGTGACGGGTTCGAACCGTTCGGTGGATTTAGCGGAAATGGCGGTGGCGCGGATTCCGATTCCGATGACGGATCCGGCGGGCTGACCGAACTGATCGACAAGACGCCCAAGCAGGATCGCAAGTTCACCTTTGTAGACGAAGAAGAGTCGGAGGACGACGAAGACGCCGACACCGACGACGATAGCGCGGAAGACGACGCGGATGCGGGCGGAGGATCCGAGACCACATTCACTTCGGACCTGATCGACGTAAAGATCGAGACCGACGCCAGCGGCAAGATCACCAACGTGAAACCGCTGCTGAAATTCATCGATGAAGAAGTGGTCGCGCCTTTGCCGCCCTTCGTCTATTCGGCTGGCATCAAGGCCGGCATCGAGGCACCGGGCGGGCCGGTGAAGAAGCGCACCGTCTCGCTCGGCTTTCGGATCATGACGTCGGGCGCCGTCGGCGTCGGACTAGGCAGCGGTTTCAAATTCCCGGGCACCGAAACCGGCGTCAGGATTGAGTACATCAAAGGCGAGGGGGAGCTCGAAGGATATGAGGAGCTCGGCGCCAAAGCGCTGATCGATCTCGACAATCCCGGAGATTACACGATCGATCTCGGCCTTCCGATCAAGATCTCGCTCAAGGGCGAGTTGAAAGTCGGTTTCCAGTTCGCCGCGGAGATCGGGGGCAAAGAAAAAGGCGTCTCAAAGATGTGGCCGGTGAAGACTTACGAGGATCTTCTTTGGGCCGAGATTCGCCCCGGCCCCAAGCTGTTCGTGGGCGCCGGCGCGGGCGCCGACCAGTTCAGTATGGATGTGACGGAATATGTGAAGAAGAACCCGACGGCGACAGGCACCGGTCCAACGGGGGAAGTGCCCGGCGTGACTCCGCCGAAGAAGGTCGAGTCCCATATGGCCGAGAAGGCCGCGAAAGACCTGATCGCGACGCTGCGGGGCTACGAGCAGGCGATGGAGGCGGCCTACGCCGCTGGATGGGCCAATCCAAATCTGGTCGGCAAGGCCAACGCGCTGACCCAGCAGGACGAAGCGAAAGCCAAGCAAGTCTACGGTCAGGCCTGGACGCAGCGCGCGCTGGCCAAGCAATCCTATGACCAATACGCCTCTCCACCGGATTCGGCGTCGGCGGAGATCATCGCCGTCCGGGCGACGCAGGCGAATACGATCGCCGGAAAGTTCCAGACGGCGATCAGCCTTTTTCAGCAAGGCGACACCAGTTGGTGACGATGCCGACGCTTTAGCGAGATACAGAGGCCTGTGCGCCCAAGATGCGCGCGCTCTCGAAGATGTCATCCCCAACTCTGAGAAGTGAGCCGACTTGCGCGCGGACGCGCCTACCCTGCATGCGACGCCCTTATCGATCTGTCTGCAGTAGGAAAGCGCCGTGAACTACGCGCCCGCCAGCGAAATCGCCGCCGTGGATGACGACGACGCTGGCGCCGCTATTGAGGATCAGCGGCGCCCGCTCCGCGACGTTCTCAGCCGACATGGGCAGTTTGGCCCGGGTCAGACCGCCGGACGGTTTTATCCGATGGCCTGCGTCGCGCTGGAGGTTACGCAGCGATGCAATCTGGACTGCACGCTGTGCTACCTCTCCGACAAGGCCGAGATGGCGCATGACGTGCCGTTGCCAGTGCTGTTTCGCAGGCTGGATATCGTCGAGCGCCACTATGGTCGCGGGGTGTCGGTTCAGATCACCGGCGGCGATGCGACGCTCAGAACCGTCGAGGACCTGCAGGCCTTGTGCCGGGAAATCCGAAAACGCGGGATGCGATCCTGCCTGATGACCAACGGAATCAAGGCGACGCGGGACCTGCTCGCCCGTCTTGCAGAGGCGGGTCTGGACGATGTCGCCTTTCATGTAGATCTCACCCAGGAACGCAAGGGTTATGCGACCGAAGTCTCGCTGAACCCATTGCGCGAAGAGTACATCCGGCGGGCGGACGGTCTCGGGATCCGGGTACTGTTCAACACCACGATCTTTGCCGGCAATGTTGAGGAACTACCGGCGCTAGCGCGGTTCTTCCGCTCTCAGGCCGCGCACGTGACGCTCGCATCGTTTCAGCTGCAAGCGGCGGCGGGGCGCGGTTTGCTGCGGGACCGCCCTGACGATATCTCGCTGAAACGGGTCGAGGCGGCGCTCAGCGCGGGCGTCGAGACGCCGCTGGATTTTGGCGCGGCGGCGGTCGGGCATGAGGACTGCAACCGCTACGCGTCCATGCTGGTGGCCGGCGACAAAGCCGCGTCGTTGCTTAACGATTGCAGGCTGGTGGCGGATGTGTTCGAGGCGTTGGAGCAAGTCGAGCGCCGCCGCGACGGCTATATCGATATAGCGCGGACTGCGCTCCGGGTGGCGATCCGGCGTCCGCTTCTGGCCTTCAGGACGGCGGGCTATATGCTGGACCGGCTCTGGCGCATTCGCGGCGGGCTGGGCAGGTCGCGCCTCCGCGCCCACCGGCTCGCATTCCTGATCCACAATTTCATGGATTCCAAGCAGCTGGACTGTGACCGCTGCGAATGTTGCGTGTTCATGGTCATCGCCGAGAACGGTCCCGTTTCAATGTGCGAACACAATGCGCAGCGCGATCAGTATGTCTTCGAACCGGCGCGCGGAATGACGACTTCCGGCCAGAAGTATTGGAGCGCCGCGACAGGAGAGTGGTCCAATACGCCTGAGCAATCCGATGTGAGGGACATGCCATTCAAACGTCTGAAAGGCCGATTGCGGTCTCAGGCGCACGCGGTCAGAGTGCCCAAGGCGAACCGCGACGGCGTCTGATTGAAATCAAGCTGTCGCATTCGTCATGGCGCGTGAATTGAAGTTGGCGCCAAGCGCCTCCAATTCAGGGCAGGACGCAATCTTAAGAGGCGAGTGAGATCCGTGCGCAACCTCCTGAAATCCGCGGCGTTGGTCGCTCTTCTCGCCGTGCTCCCGGCGTTCGGCTCCGGCGAGCGGTGGTTTGCGCCCAGCGCGGATCTCTGGCGGATCTGGACGGCCAACGATCCCAATTCGACGCTGACGGTCGATCACGGAGCGTGGGGTCAGTTGCTGTCCCGGCATGTGAAAACCGACGCCGCCGGGGTGAACCGGGTCGCTTATGGCGCATTCACCGGCGAGGATCGAGCCGTTCTGGACGGGTATCTCGGACAGCTGCAAGAGACCGCCGTTAGCAAGCTGTCCCGCGATCAGCAGATGGCCTATTGGATCAATTTTTACAACGCGCTGACGGTGGATCTGATCCTGGATCATTATCCGGTGGAGAGCATTCGCGACATCGACATCTCCCCGGGCCTGTTCGCCATCGGTCCCTGGGACGCCAAGCTCGCGACGGTCGAGGGCGAGGAGATCAGCCTCAACGATATCGAGCATCGGATCCTGCGGCCAATTTGGAACGACGCCCGGATCCACTATGTGCTGAATTGCGCGTCTGTGGGATGCCCCAACCTGCTGCAGGCGCCGTTTTCTGCAGAGGGGATCGACGCCAGTCTGAACATGGCGGCGTCGGCCTATGTCAATAATCCGCGCGGTGTGGAGATCAGAAACGGCGAAGTGACGGTGTCCCGCATTTACGACTGGTTCATCGAGGATTTCGGCGGCGGCGAGAAGGCGGTGATCGCGCATCTCAAAGCGCGCGCCTCGCCGGAACTGGCCTCGCAGCTGACAAAGATCGGCGCATTGACCGGCACGCAATACGACTGGGCGCTCAACGCGGCGAACTGAGCGCGTGTCGCCACGGCGTTTCAAGCCGCGCGTGGGATAGCGTGCGCAGGCGGAAATTCACCTGGCGCCGCCTGAATTACTCTCAGACGTCGGCTCGCTTCGTCGTCGTCTTGCTCGGCGGTTCTATCGTCGAACCGGCCTCGTGCTCGCCATTCGACCGTGAAGTCCAATAGCCCCGTTCCGAACCGGAACAGAACCTGTTCTGCATTGATTTTGCGCCGGCATGCGATGTGTCGCATGGCCCGAATTGCGACATTATTTCCCTACATTGACAACTTAAGGTAAGCTGCTCTGCGATTTGAGGGATCGATTGGTGGGCAGATGGTGAGAATTCCCCTAAAATGCATGGCGGTTCTGGTCGCCGCGACGGCGGTTTCCAGCGATGGCGACGCACAGTCGATCAGCGTCATTCCGAGGGAACAGTTGACGACACAGGTTCCCGAGCGCGCACCGGCGCAGGCGGGAGAATCCGTGCTTGATGTTCCCAGCGCGCCGCCGGCGGACATCTCACCGGGCGGGCCGACAATCCAGTTGTCCGGGTTCACCTTTTCTGGCTCTACGGTGTTCGACGACGCGGCGCTGAACAGCGCGCTCGCCGAGTTCACAGGCCGGCCCGTCGGGTTTTCCGAGATTCAGCGCGCCACCAGCCGGATCGAGCAGCTCTATCGCGAAGCGGGCTATATCGCGGTGCGCGCGATCGTTCCTCCGCAGACCATCGAAGACGGCGTGATCCGGATCGACATCGTCGAGGGCGTGATCCGAGAGATCACCATCCGCGGCGATCTCGGCCGCGCCGAACAGCAGGTCGGTGCGCTGCTCAATCCTTTGAAAGACAAGCAACCGATCCAGCAGAGCGATATTGAACGACAGCTATTGCTTGCGCGCGACGTGCCGGGCGTGAGGTTGCTGAGCGCGCTTCGCGCCCTTGGCGCGGACCGGCCGGGCGAGTTGGCGCTGCTGGTCGACGCCACGCTGATCCCCTATGACGGCTTCGCCAGCGTCAACAACTACGCGTCCGAGTTCGCCGGCCCCGTTCTGATGACGGTCGGCGGCGGCGCGAACAGTCTGGTGTTCTCCGGAGACCGGGTCAGCGCGGTGTTCCTGAGCGCGGTGCCCCCCAGCGAGCAGCTGCTCTATGAGATCGGCTACAGCACGCCGACGGGCTATGATGGGCTGGGGCTCAATTTCAGAATCTCCAACTCGTTTTCCGAGCCCGGCGACATACTCGAGCCCTTCGACATCGACTACACGTCGTTCTTTGGCCAGATCGAGCTGGAGTATAAGGCGCTCCGAAGCCGAGACCGCACGGTGATCGTCGCGGGCGGATTCGATTTCGTGCATCAGGATCAGGACGCTGACTTCGAACCGTTGCGCATCGATGAGGACTTGCGCGTCCTCTATGGACGGGCGCGCCTGGTTGAGACCGACCTTTATGGCGGCCTGCTGGACGCGCATGCGGGAATTCGCGGCGGGCTGTCGGGCCTCGGCGCAAGCGAAGAGGGCGACGATGAAATCACCGGCGACCCGACCTTCGTCTCGTTTCTGACCGACATCGAGTACCAGCGCCGCCTCGGCGACCAGTTCGGCGTGCGCGGACGCGCGCGTGCGCAGATCTCGTCGGAGGATTTGCCGAGTTTCGAGGTGTTCTCGCTGGGCAATTACACCATTGGCAGAGGTTTCGATCCCGGCTCGGCGAGCGGCGACCACGGCATCGCCGGAACGCTGGAGTTCAGTTATTTTCCGGATACGCCCATCGCCACGCCATGGATGAGCCAACCTGAGCTCTACAGCTTCGTCGACGGCGGCCGCGCGTATAGCGATGATTTCGACACCGGTCTCGTCTCCGCCGGCATTGGCGGCCGGGTCACCCTGTTTGACAACGTCGACGCCGACGCTGTCGTCGCGTTCCCCATCGACTCGTCGGACTTCGTGAACGACGACGGCGTACAAGGCCTGTTCAGGCTCACGGGCTATTTTTAAGGAAGGCGAACCGATGATGCGGAGCCAATTCCATCGAACGATCCTCGGCACCACAATTCTCGCACCGCTCGCCATCACGGCGCCGGGTCTTGCGCTGGCGGGGCCGGAAGGCGAGAGGCTGATCTCCGGCTCGGCGACGGTCGAGCGATCCGGATCCTCTACGGTGATCCGTCAGGGCAGTCATCGCGCGGACCTTTCCTGGGGCAATTTCGACATCGACCGCGGCGAAAGCGTTCGGTTCGATCAGCCGTCGCGAACCTCGATCGCGCTCAACCGGGTGCGCGGCGCGTCGCCCTCTGAGATTCAGGGCGCGCTGTCGGCCAATGGTCAGGTCTGGCTGCAAAACCCGAACGGGGTCCTGATCGGGAGAGACGCGATCATCGACGTCAATGGGCTTCTGGCGACGTCGAGCCGGATCTCGCCCGAGGATTTCGCGGCCGGGCGCGACCGGTTCAGCGGAGCGGGCGGATCGGTCGTCAATGAGGGCTTCATCAAGTCCGGCGAGGGCGGCGTCGCGCTGGTGGCGCCGATTGTGGAGAACGCCGGCCGCATCGCCAGCGCCGGGGGCGATATCAGTCTCCATGCCGGGTCCGCCTTCACGGTCGACATGCATGGCGACGGCTTGCTTTCGCTCGTCGTCGAGGCCGAAGATCCGATCGCGACGTCTTTGACCAATTCCGGTGAGATCTCCGCCACTGGCGGCTCGATCCACCTGTCCGCCGCCGCCGCCGAGGCGGTGCGCGACAGCGTTATCACCGTCAGCGGCCTCGCGCAGGCGACCGGGCTGGAGGAAGTCGACGGCAAGATCGTCCTGACCGGGGCCGGGCGCGCCGACATCACCGGAACGCTGGTCGCCACGCGGGGCGACGCGGGCGGCGACGTGGTGATCGAGGCGACGCAGGTCGCCGTGCATGGCGACGCGGTGATCGATGTCTCGGCGCCGTCCGGCGGTGGTTCGATCATTGTCGGCTCCCGCGACGAGGCTGCGCCGACACAGTATGTGGCGGTCGGAACGAACGCGACGCTGAAAGCGGATTCGACCGTCGAGGGTGACGGCGGGGACATTCTGCTCTGGTCGTCGGAAGGGACATATTTCCTCGGTTCGGCGAGCGCGGCGGCGCGCGGCGTGGGGGACGGCGGTTTCATCGATATCTCCAGCCTCGGTCAGCTTGGCTTTGACGGCGTGGTGGATCTCTCAGCGCCTGAAGGAGAGGTCGGCACGCTCCTCTTCGATCCGCTCGTCATCATCGTGCAGGAGTTTGCTACGATAGACGACCCACAGGTGAGCGACGGGCTGATCGAGTTCGACGATCTGGGATTCTCCGACACAACGATTATCGCACTGTCGGCTGACGCGATCGAAGCGGTCGCCGGGGATATCGTGCTCCAGGCGATCGATCTGATCCAAATCGACGCCGATCTCGATCTTACGGATCAGAGCCTGACGCTGGAGAGCAGGGGCGATATTATTATCGGTTCTTTCGACCCCCCCAGCACCCTTACAGGCAACATCTCGATTACGGGAAGCGGGAGTTTCACGGCGTCGGCGACGGACACAATTGAGGTCATTTCCGACATATCCGTCGCGAACGGCGACATACTTTTAAATGCGGATGTCGTTCAAATCGGTGAGACTGTCGAAGTCAACTTAGCCTCTGGCTCGGTGATTATCGACATCATTGGCTCGCTCGACGTAGCGACCGGCGATATCGATATCAACGCGGGCACATTCGCCAACATTCTCGGCGACGTCACAACGGACGCGGGCGATGTGACCGTCCTGAGCGGTGGCGATATTTTCGTCGAGGCGACCAGCGAGCATCGCGGCGACAGGGTGGAGTTCACGACCGCCGATCAGTTCGCTCAGGCGTCTGTGATCGGAGGTCTTGTCATGACAATTGTATCCACCGGATCGCAGGCGGGCGATGGCGTCTTCATCACCGGCGGATCAGTCCTGGTCAACGGCACAATCGATTCGAGCGCCGATGTCGGCATTACGGCGACCAGCGGATCTATCGAGGTCTCGCCGCAATCAGCCGGGCCGGTGCCGCTTCAGGCTGGTTCAACTAATGCTAGTCAGCCCGCCGCGCTCCCCGGCGGTTCAATCATCGCGGCGGGCGACATTACGATGGACTCCGCCACCGACATTCTGATTTTGACGGATGGCGCAATCGACGCGGGCGGAACGTTTTTCGCCGAAGCCGGCGGCACAATAAATGTCGATGCTATATCCATGATCGATGCGAGCGCCATAGACTGGATCGCGGCGGATTACGCGATTTTTGCGGATATTTTCGCGACATCGGCGCGGGTCGGGTTTTCGGGTTTCGGCAACGCCGGGTTCGGAACCAGCGGGCCCGGCGGCACGCTTGATCTCGATGAAATCCACCTTTTCAACGTAACCGACGGCACGATTTTCGCGCTTGAAGACCTGGAAGTTGGCAGCATTCAGGCCGACCTGCCGATTCCCGCGGGCGCGTCGCTCACGCTAACGGCCGGTGGCGCGGTGAACATCACCGGATTCCTCGTTGGCGCCGTAGATGACGGCGGTACGCTTCAGCAGTATTCGATTTCGATCGGCGAGGAGGACGGACTTAGACCCTCGGAGGTGAACGTCACCGGAATGGGGCGGATCGGCGTTGCCGACATTGGTGGGTCGGAGTTGATCCTGGCCCCGGACGGTCTAGGCTTTTTTGTCAATGGCGACGTGATCATCGATCCCGATGTCGACGGCGGCGGATTGATCCTTGTCGCGGACGGGGTGACGACCATCGACGTCACCGGGGACTTCATCCAGCGCAACACGCTGGCGCCGGGATCAACGACGCAGCTTGTAAACGGTGTCGGCGGCGCGGGCGCGCAGCTTGACTCGGTTCTTCTCAACAACGCAGCGTCGCTGGAGCTTTACGGCACAATCGGGGGTCTTGACGCGGCGGATGCGCGGGACGGTGTGACGTTTGGCGGGGGCTTTACGCCCACGGAGGTTCATCAGGTCAATGATTGCGTGCTTGGAATACCGACCTGCCTGCCAATTGTTCCCACAGATGACGATCCGCTCCTAACCGCCGAGAAATTCCCGATCGGTCTTTTGAATCCGGGCGAACTCGTCACCAGCGGGGTCGTGCCCAATCCGGAGATCCGGTTTGGCTTCCTCAATGATCTGGCCTTCATCCAGCCGGAACTGAGTGAGGAAGAACCGATCACCAACCGCGGCAGCGAGGAGGATTGGCCAGAATGATACGCGCACTCCCCTTGCTCTGTCTGCTCGCCGCGTCCTGCGCGCCTGTGGCTGAAGGGCCGCTGATCCCGGCCCCTGCCGGTTCGGCTCAAATCAGTTCTGAGAACACCGCCGGATTGGCCGGCACCGCCTATCGCGACAACATCCTGATGCGGTTCGAGGATGCGGAGAACCGTTATCGCGAAAGCGTCTTGCGGTCTGGCGCGGGTGAAGAAACCTCCGACGTGCTGTTGGCGGAGAACGAGCTTTATCTCGCGCTCAATAAAAGCAATGTCGGCGAGCGCGAGCTTGCGGAGGCCCTGTTTGGCCCGCCCCGCGCCGTCATCGAGGCGCGCGGCACAGTCGTGGCCAAGGTCAAGGCCGACGTGCTCTACGCCCAGCACCGGCTGAACGGCGGCGATGCGGCGGGCGCGGCGAACGCCGCTGACCTGGCGATCGAACGGGGCGAGGCGGCGCTGGCTGCTGCCCCGGACTCCGACGATGCGGCGGTTGCGACCGCCTCGGCGGCGCGCGGGCGGATCACGCCCGAGGTCTCCGCCTTGCTGAACGATGCGGGCGACGGCGACGCGGATGAACTGGCGATTGGCCGCTTGTCGACACGGCAACGGCTGCAGGTGCTTGTCGCGCAATCGCATTACGCCAAAGCGGCGGCCATCCAGGCGGGCGTCAGCGGCGACGCGCAGACCGAGCTCGCGGCGGCGGAAGAACTGCTTGACGAGACGCCCAGCACCACGGCGCTCTGGCTTCGGGCCGAAGTCGCCCGATTGTCGGCGGTGGAGCGGGAGCGCGCCGAAGGCGTCTCGGCGGCCGACGCGGAGGTGGCAAAAGTCGTCGATCTGACCCGCCGCTACGCCGCGAATGAACGACCCGAGGCGCTGGCGCAGCTGGAGCGCGGCCGGGTGTTCGTCGAGCAGGGGCGGACGTCGGAGGCGATCGCAGCCTATAATCGGGCGCTCGATATTCTCGCCCGCGGCGGACGCGGCGTCGGCTTTGACGAACTCGCGCCCTATCTCAACCTGTTGGCGGAAGAGCCTTCGTCGGATGAGCGGGATTCCGCCGTGTTTCTCGCGATGCAGCAGTTGCGCAGCCCGGTCACCAGCGACACGCTGGCCCGGCTCGCCGCCCGGCTTGCCGCTGGCGATGGAGAGACGGGTCAGGCGATCCGCGCGTTGCAGGACAGCGAGCGCGAGACCAACCAATTGGAAGCGCAGCTCGATCTGCTCACCACCGCGCAAGTTCGCGACGTGCATGCGATCGACATCGCGCGCTCGAAACTGATCGCGGCGCGAGAGAGCGTAGCGGCGGCCGAGGTGGCTGTCGCGGCGAACGCGCCGAACTACGAGCAGATCCAGGACCGGTCGTTAGGGCTCGATCAGTTCCGCGAGGTTCTGCGGCCGGGCGAGGTGTTCCTGCAAGTTCGTATCGGACGGACCGGCGGCGTGGTGATGGCGATCACGCGCGACTCGTTTGCGCTCAAACCTGTCGACGCCAATCTCGCCCAGACCGAGGCGACGGTGCAGAAGGTGCGGTCGAGCATCTACCGACGGACGTTCAACGTGCCCGCCGTGCGTCAGCTCTATGTCGATTTCTTTGAGCCGGTGGCGGCGCAGATCGCCGCGAGCGACACGATCATTTATGTCCCCGATGGGCCGCTTCTCAGCCTGCCTGCCGGGATCCTGGTGGCGAAGGATCCCACCGCGTGGGCGCCGGGCTCGCTGGACTACACCAGCGTGCCGTGGCTCGCGTTAGAGAAGGCGGTGTCGGTCACGCTTTCGGCGTCGTCATTCTACCAGCTCCGGAACGCTCCAGCGTCGGCCGCTACCGAGGTGTTCCGCGGATTTGGCGACTCGATTCCGACCGGGGCCGCCGCCGCGCCAGAGATCGCGCGCAACCGCAGCGCGCCGGATGGATGCGTCGGCCTGTTCTCGGCGATCGGACAATTGGCGCGGCTTGAAGGCACGGCGGAGGAGGTGCGCCGTCTCGCGCGCATCACCAACGCCGGCGCGGACTCTGTGGTGATCGGCAGGGCCTTCACCGATGTCGCGGTCAAGGCTGACGACCTGTCGGACGCGCGCATCCTGCATTTCGCCACCCATGGCCTGCTTCCGGTCTCGTCCGAATGCCTGCCGGAGCCGTCTCTCGTCACGTCGTTCGGCGGCGAGGGGAGCGATGGGCTGCTGGAGGCGGGCGAGATCGTCGAGTTGAAGCTGGATGCTGATCTTGTCGTCCTCTCCGCCTGTGAGACCGGCGGCCGGGGCGCGACGTCATCGGTCGGCACCGGATTGAGCGTCGCGGGCGGCGAAGCGCTCAGCGGCTTGGTCCGGTCGTTTTTCTACGCCGGCGCGCGCAATGTCGTCGCCTCGCACTGGGAAGTGCCGGATGCTGAAACCGTGGCGTTGATGGAGTCGCTTTACGGCGAGGTGGCCAAAGGCAAGACGCCGAATGAAGCAATGCGTACGGCGCGCGCGCGATTGGCGGCGAACCCGTCCTCTTCGCATCCGTTCTTCTGGGCGGCCTTCTCGATCATCGGCGATGGCGGACGGGGTTCTGACGCGGGGCCGGCGTCGAGCGCGTCAACGGCGCAGCCTGCATCGAATGCGGGCTGATCCAAGGCTAAGCGCTCGAATAGACAAAAGTCAGGGGCTGAGGCGTGTTGCGCGCCTCAGCCGTAGTTTTTTGGAGACGCCGCACGGCTTGATTACGCGGCGGACGGCGTGGTTTCGGTGAGCTGCCGGATGATGCTCGCGTAGTTGTCGACGCCCTGCGCGCCGGTGACGAGATGGCGCTGGTTGAAGACCATTGATGGGACGCCCTGGACGCCACTCTTCAGCCAGAAATGTTCGACTTGCCGCACTTCCTGCGCGACCTGATCATTGTCCAGAACAGCCTCGGCTTCCGCCTTGTTCAGACCCAGTTCCTGCACGGCTTCCAGCAAGACGTCTTTCTGGCTGACGTCCTGACCCTCGGTGAAGTACCTGCGGATCAAAACCATTTTCAGATCATGCTGGCGGTCCTTGCTGGCCGCCCAATGGATCAGCTTATGCGCCAGAAACGTGTTCATAATCCGGCTTTCGGGTTTGAAGTCGAAGGTGAACCCAAGCTCGCCGCCCAGCTGCGTGATCGTCTCCCGCGTCTTCTTGCTATCCTCGGCGGAGGAACCGTATTTCTCGGTGATGTGCTCGCGCAAGTTCTGCCCCTCGGCCGGCATTTGCGGGTTCAGCTCATAGGGATGCCAATGCACGTCGAGGGTCTTGCTGGCGGCGTCGGCCGCTTCCTGCAACTGGCGATAGCCGATGATGCACCAGGGGCAGACAACGTCGGAGATAATGTCGACCCGAAGATCGGCGGAAGTGGCAGCAGACATAGCGTCACCTTCTGTTTTCGCATCGTCGGATGCTTGGGAAACGCAAGCACGCCGGGGTTATGTGGCTGACGCCGTCATCGCGTCAAAGGGCTCGAACGGCGCCGTCTGGATATCGATATAGGTTATTATACCGAACGGTCAAGACTATTTAACTTCGCCCGTTGACGGACGCATCGGTTTGCGACGGGATGAGGGTCGCGGGGCGGCGTCGCCCGCGATGTCTTCCCTAGAGGAGCAGTTCTTTCAGGCGCGTGGTCAGGTCGGGGTCCGGCGCATCTTTCAGGCGCACGGCCTTGCTGGTCCGCAGCGTACCCAGACCGCATTGGGCGACCGGGCGGACGCCTGAATGTGTCTCCAGCGTCAGCGTGATGTCATCCACATTTGTGGCGCTCAACGGCAGAACGTCGCCCGACTTCAGCGACAAGAGACGCGAGAGCGGCAGCTCGGACCGCTCGATCACCGCGCTCATGGGCAGCTCGCATTGCAGGGCGCTTCGCTTGAGAGCATCCTCCCAGATCGTCGAGTTGATCGTCGCCGTCGCGCTAAAATTACTGCGCAGCTTGTCCTTGATCGGATCGAGGACCGCAAAGGGCAGGGCGAGGGTCAACGCGCCGCTCCGCCCGCCGCGCCCCAGTTGCAGGTTGAGCGTTATGACGACAGTTTCAGACCGATCCGCCGCCATTTTCACCATTTTTGGCAGGGTCTCGAATCGGTCGCACTCGATCGCGCCGAGAGACTCGCCGTCGCATAGCCGGGGGATGGTGCGCTCGAAGGCGATCAGCGCCGAACGGGCCGCCCGCTTGCAGAGCGCCAGATCCGTCGCCGTCGGCGCGCGTTCGGTCACCGGGCGCGCGCCAAGCGGATCGCCGCCCATCGACATATCGACGACATGGTAGGCGAGGTCCGCGTTGAAATGCAGCGCGGCCAACCCGTCAGTTTCGGCAAACTTTGCAACCGCGATCGTCGCAGGCGCTGGGATTGAATCGAGGTATTCGCCGCAGCGTCGGATTTCCACCCGCCAGTCCGGGATCTCTATGGGCGCATTGAGCAGCGCGCGAAACGCTTCAGACGTCTTGGTCGCGAAGATCGTCGCAAGTTGGTTCAGCAATGGGAACGTCGCGACTTTCAGGCGGGTGCGCTCCAACTTATTCGCCAAAATCTTCCGGTTCATCCGCTCGCCATCCGCCATACTGCCAATCGGAGTCGTTGATGCGGCGCCCGTCCTTTCCAAAGCGCTAACGGTCGCCGGCGCGCCGGTTTGCGTGGCTAAGGGCGTTGATGAAATCGCGGCGCGCATCCGAGAGTCCGCGACGCTGGCCGGCGTCCCGGTGCGGCGGGATCCGCCGACGGCGCGGGCGATCCATGCGACGGTCGATCTGGGGCGTGAGATCTCGCCAGAGCAGTATCGCGCCGTCGCCGCCGCGCTGCGGTTTGCGGCGGAGATGCGCGCGCGCGCGAAAGAGCGCGGCTGGACGTGACGGCCTCGCTCAAATCGCTGATCGCGCTTGAAAAGGCGACCATCGCGGCGCGGCGCGGCGCGGAGGCGGAGCTCGCCGCGACCGGGCGGGCGCTTCGCGCGGCTGAGGATCGTCTTGCGACGCTGGAGGCAGTTTGGTTGGCGCAACCTTCGCTCGGCGAAGGAATCGACGCGGCCGCTTTGGCGCGCTGGACTGACGCGCACGACTCGGCGCGACAGGATGGATTGCAAGCGCTCGCCGAGGCGCGTGGCGCGCGAAGAGAGGCGAAAGCACGCGCGCGCGTGGCGATTGCGCGGGCCGACGCCGCGGGAGAACTGGTCGCCGCCGCCAAAGTCGAGGCGCGCCGGGCGGAGGAACGCCGGGCCGAAACGCCGCCGCGCCGCCCGGCCAGTTTGTTTCGCTGAGGCGGCGCCGACTCATTCTCGCCGAAAACAATTCTTAACGAGTTTTACGGAACTTGGATCTGCTGGAGATAACGGATCGGAGCGGTGGAGGCCCATGCTTGAGTATGATCAGGATACCGACACGGCGCGGCGTCTTGCGGACGATGCGATGCGGACCGCCGCCAGGGTCAGCGCCGCGCCCACGCCGCGGGTGTTCGAAGTGCTCTATCGCTACGCCTCGCAGCGCGATCAAAGCCTGAACGCCCGCGTCGAACGCGCCCTCAACGACTCAGATCAGAGCGCCGCCGCGCTGGAGGCGATCTATGATGAGCTGATTTCGCCGGAAAACCTCAATGACGGCATGGAGTCGATCGGCGCTCGGCTCGGCGCGCAGATGGAGCGCACCCTCTCGCTGGTCGATAAGGGCATCGAAAGCGGAGAGGAGTATCGCCAGTCGCTCGACGACGCCACGGGCTCTTTGCGAACGACGGCGGAGGGCGGGCGGTTCGAGAATATCGTTCAGGCCCTTGTCCAGCGCAGCGTCGAGACGCTGACGGAGGCGCGGGGCATCGGCGGCGAACTGGCCGCCGCGCGGGGGGAGATCGACGCCCTCCGGCAAGAGATGGTGGAGCTGCGCCACAGCGCGATGCTCGATCACCTGACGCAGATTGGAAACCGCCGCATGATGGATCAGGTCCTGCCGCGAGAGATGGCGGAGGCGGCGAAGAGCGGCGAGCCGCTTTGTTTCGTGCTGGCCGACATCGATCATTTCAAGGCGTTCAACGACCAGTATGACCACGACGTGGGCGATGGCGTGTTGAAGATCTTCGCCCGCGCCTTCCGGCGTAACGTGAAAGGCCGGGACACGCCGATCCGATATGGCGGCGAAGAATTCGCTCTGATCCTGCCCCGCACGCCTCTAAAAGCCGCCGAAAACCTGCTGGACCAGATCCGGGAGGCGTTCTCAGAGACCCGTATGGTGGTCCGCGCGACGCGCGAACGGGTGCGCCCGGTGACGGCCTCCTTCGGATTGGTGCAGTATGACGGCGCCGAGGACAGCGAGTGCCTGATCAAGCGCGCCGACGAGCTGCTCTACAAAGCCAAGAAGAACGGCCGCGACCGGATCTGTCGTTAATCCGGACGCGGTCGCCGGCGGCCTGCCAATCACACCACGCCATAGGCCAGCATCGCGTCCGCGACCTTCTTGAACCCGGCGATATTGGCGCCGCGCACATAGTCGCAATAGCCCTTGCCGTCGGCCGCGCCCTCGGTGACGCCGTATTGCGTGCAGCGGTCATGGATGCCCTGCATCAGACTGCGCAGGCGCTGCTGCAACTCGTCTTCGGTCCAGGCCATACGCGCGGCGTTCTGGCTCATCTCCAGCCCGGACATCGCAACGCCCCCCGCATTGGCGGCCTTGCCCGGTCCGAAGTGGATCCGCGCCGCCTTGAAGACCGCGACGCCGTCCAGATCGGTCGGCATGTTCGCGCCTTCCGTCACGCCGACGCAGCCGTTCCTGACCAATGTCTCGGCTTCCGCGCCGTTGAGCTCGTTCTGCGTCGCGCAAGGCGCCGCCAGATCGCAGGGCACCGACCAGGGGCGCTGGCCCTCGTGAAATGTCGCGCTCTTGAACTCGTCCGCATACTGACTGATGCGTCCGCGCCGCCGGGTCTTATGCTCCTTGACCCAGGTGATCTTCTCCTGATCGATGCCGTCAGGATCGTGGATGAAGCCTTGCGAGTCAGAGAGCGTCAGCACCTTGCCGCCCAGCTGCACGACTTTCTCAGCCGCGTGGGTCGCGACATTGCCGGAGCCGGAGATCACAACCGACTTGCCTTCTATGGCGTCGCCGACGCGGGCCAGCATGTCCTCCAGGAAATAGATCGCGCCGTATCCCGTCGCCTCGGTGCGCACGAGGCTGCCGCCGAATTCCAGCCCCTTACCGGTCAGGACGCCCGAGAACTTGTTGGTGATGCGCTTGTACTGACCGAACATATAGGCGATCTCGCGACCGCCGACGCCGATATCGCCCGCGGGCACGTCGATATCGTCGCCGACATGGCGGAAAAGCTCCGTCATGAAGGACTGGCAGAAACGCATCACCTCGTGATCCGACTTGCCCTTCGGGTTGAAGTTCGAGCCGCCCTTGCCGCCGCCCAGAGGCAGGCCGGTCAGGCTGTTCTTGAAGGTCTGCTCAAAAGCGAGAAACTTCAGGACGCTTTCGGTGACGTTGGGGTGGAACCTGATGCCGCCCTTATATGGGCCGATAGAGTTGTTGTTCTGCACGCGCCAACCGCGCTGCACGCGAATGTTGTTGTTGTCGTCCTCCCAGCAGACGCGGAAGCTGACCACGCGATCCGGCTCTGCGATCCGCCGGAGGATCTGGTACTCGTGGTATTCGACCTTGTCCTGAATGAAGTCGAAAATGTCCTGCGCGACCTCATGAATCGCCTGAACAAACTCAGGCTGGCCGGGATTGCGGCGCTCGACGCCAGCCATAAACTGTTCGAAATCGACATGCTTGTTAATGGGCATTTGATCGCTCCCTAATACCAGACCGGTGAGTCCGGCGATTTAGAGGCGTCTGACCCCGCCTTGTCCAACCGGCTGGGGCGCAAATGGCGAGTGCGTCGCGCGGCGTATCGCCTCACGAACGCTGCGTCATATCTCCCCCAGACATTTGTTCAGGTCTGTCATGTTTGTTTTTCCGATCTGGGCGAGGGTGAGGGATGTCTCGTCGGTGAAGACGTCCCAGAGCTGTTTGAGGCCGGTCTCGCCGCCTGCTGCGATGGCGAACTGCATCACCCGGCCGAAGAAGACGAAGTCGGCCCCCATGGCGTAGGCCTTGATCACGTCCTCGCCGGAGCGCAGGCCGCTGTCGAAGAAGAGCGGGAATTCGGGGCCGACCGCCGCGCGGATCGCCTTCAGCGCCAGGATCGGCGGCGGGGCCGCGTCAAGCTGCCGCCCGCCATGGCTGGAGACCTGGATCGCGTCGACGCCGGCCTCTTTCAGCCGGACGGAATCCTCCGCGTCGAGCACGCCCTTGACCACCAGGTTGCCCTTCCAGCGCTCGCGCAGCCGGGCCAGATAGTCCCAATCGGCCGCGGCCCGGCTTTCGGTGCGGTCGAACTCCTCGCCCGGCCGGGTGAAGTTGGCCATCTGCGGCTTGCCCTTGAGCGCGGTCGCGATCGACCACCGGGGGTGCAGGGCGAAGTCGACGAACTGGCGCGGGCCGAGCCTGAACGGCATCTTGAACCCGTGGCGCAGCTCGCGCGGGCGGCGGCCCACCTCCGGCACGTCCAGCGTCAGCACCAGCGTTCGGTAGCCCGCCGCCTCCGCCCGGTCGACCAGCTTCAGCGCGCTGGTCCCGTCGCCGCTGAGATAGAGCTGGAACCAGGCGTGCCCCTCGGCCTCTGCGATGATCTCCTCCAGCGAGGTGGAGGAGACGGTGGAGACGCCCAGCGGCGTCTTGCAGCGCGCCGCGATCCGCGCCAGCATCAGATCCGCGCCGGGGGCGGCGAGGTTGCACATGCCCATCGGGCTGATCCCGAACGGGCGGGCCGCCTCATGGTCGAACACCTGCACGGATAGGTCGCGTTTGGCGACGTTGACCAGCACCCGGGGGCGCAGGCGCAAGTCGCTGAGGGCGGTCCGGTTCAGCGCCGCGCCATGCTCGTCCCCCGCCGCGCCGTCGATATAGTCGAACACCATCCAGGGCAGGCGCCTGCGCGCCAGGGCGCGGGCGTCTTCGCTGCAATGGATCTCGTTGGACTGGAGCATGGGGTCCCTCGACGGTCGTGGCGGGGTGGCGCAGGCGTTACGCCTGCACCGCGTCCATGAAGCGCGCGCGGATCACCACCGGGTCCTTGGTGATGACCGGCACCTTGACGTTCCCGCTTTCGCATTTGGCGACGATGATGGTCATCTTGTCGCCCGCCAGCGCGTCCTCCAGCACCTGTTTGGTCTCTTCGGCCCGGCACTCGATCACGTTCTCGCAGCCGCAGGCCCTGGCCACCGCCGTCAGCGAAGTCTTCTGGCCCGCATAGGTCGGCTGGTCGCCGGTCGAGCCGTAGCTGCCATTGTCGATGATCAGCAGGATGTAATTGTCGGCCGGGTTGTTGGCGATGGTGGGCAGGGTGCCGAAATTGGTCAGCACCGAGCCGTCGCCGTCGATCGAGATCACCTTCTTCGGCTGCGCCAGCGCCAGGCCGAAGCCGATCGAGGAGGAAAGCCCCATCGTGCCCAGCATGTAGAAATTCGTCGGCTGGTCGTCGATCATGTGCAGCTCCTGGCTGGGCAGACCGATATTGCAGACCACCAGGTGGTCGCGGATGACGGGCGCGATCTCGCGCAGAATTTCAGACCGGATCATTCTCCGTATCCTCCCCAGAAAGACGCGTCGGTCAGGATCGCGACCGGCTTGTTGCACATGAAGGTGTATTTCAGGATCTCGCCCAGCTCGTCGGCGTCGGATTCCTTGTGGAAATGGTAATGCGGGATCGCCAGCTGGTTCAGCAGCGCCTTGGTGTGCACCGCCATCTCAACCTGGCAGGCCACCGGCTCGCGCAGCTCGCCGCGATAGCTGATCAGCATCGGCAGCGGCATCCGGTAGAACTGCGTCAGCGTCGCCAGCGTGTTCAGCGTCACGCCGATCGCGGTGTTCTGCATGATGATCGCCGGCCGCTTGCCGCCCATGAAGGCGCCGGCGCACAGCCCCATCCCCTCATCTTCCTTGTTCGACGGCACATGCATGACGTCCGAACGCTGCTCCAACTCGGCGATCACGCCCGCAAGCTGCTTGCAGGGCACCGTCGTGACGAACTCGACGCCATTGGCGACCATGTCGTCCACGATCCTGGAATGTATTGACACGTTAGAACTCCTCTCAGGGCGTAAGAATGATCTTCGGAGAGGCGGCCAAACCGCCCCGTATGTCAGAAAATGCAAGCGGGCCGTCGGACAGAGGCCGGATTTCGGCCCAGTCGAGCGCCCCAAGTCGGCCGTCGAACATCGCGTTCGCGGTGTCGCGGAAATCCGCTGCGCTGTAGGTGTAGGTGCCGATGAAGGTGATCTCCTGCAGCGTCATGCGCCGGATATCGAGGCCGCCTTCGGCCGATCCGAGACCGATATGCGCGATCACGCCGCCAGGGCGCACCGACGCGCAGGCCGAGGCCCGGGTCGCATCGAAGCCGACGCCGTCCACGACCAGATCGACATCCTCCGGGCCCTTGCCGTCCATCGGGTTGAAGACCCGCAGATCGCCTGCCTTGGCGACGATGTCGCGCCGCGCCGGATTGGTCTCGGCGACGTGGACTTCCCGCGCGCCTTGCGCCTTCAACACCAGCGCCGCGCCGAGCCCGATGGCGCCGCCGCCGATGACCAGGCAGCGCGCCTCTTCAAGCGGTTTGCTCAACGCCCGCTGCGTCAGCCGCACCGCGTGCCAACCGCAGGCGATGGGTTCGGCCAGAGCGGCCTTTTCGGTGGGGAAGCCGTCGGGGATCTCCACAAGGTTGCTTTCCGGCATCGCCACCATCTCGGCGAACGCGCCCTCGCGCGGGGGCATGGAGATGATCTGACGCGTCGGGCAGAGGTTTTCGCGACCTGAGCGGCATTCGTCGCACTCTCCGCACGACACCAGCGGATTGATGGTCACGCGCGCGCCGGTTTTCGGCCCCTCGATCACGGTTCCGGCGGCTTCATGGCCCAGGATCAGAGGCGCCGGGCGACGCTCATCATGCCCCAGAAACGCATGCATGTCCGAGCCGCAGATACCGACATGCGCCACCTTGATCAGCGCATTCGCGCCGGGCGTCGGGTCGGGCGCATCCCGGTATTCCAGCGCCTCGGGGCCGGTATAGACAAGCGCCTTCATTTCGCGGTGAACCCCCCATCGACATAGAGAATCTGGCCGGTGACATAGGCCGACGCGTCGGAGCAGAGAAACAGTGCCGGTCCGACAAGGTCGGCCAGCTCGCCGTTGCGCCCGATGCAGGTCTGAGCGGCGTTTTGCGCCGCGCGCGCGGGATCGCCGAACACGGGCCCCGTCAGTTCGGTCGGGAAGAAGCCCGGCGCCAGCGCGTTCGCGGTGACGCCATGCGGCGACCAGGCCTCGGCCATGGCGCGGGTCAGCTGGCCGACCCCGCCCTTGGAGGCGCCATAGGCGATCCCGCCCGGAAAGGCGCGCTCAGTCTGGAGCGAGGCGAAATTGACGATCCGTCCCCATCCCTTGGATTTCATCGCCGGCGCCATCGCCTGCGCCAGAAAAAACGGCACGGAGAGGTTCAGGTCCAATGTCTGCCGCCACCCGTCCAGCGTGACATCGTCGGCGGTCTGGCGCAGGTTGACGCCCGCGGCGTTGATCAGAATGTCCGGCGCGCCGAATGGCGCGGATGCGCGATCCGTGATCTCCGCCATAGCGCCGGGATCAGAGAGATCGGCGGCGGCAACCGCTGTGGCTCCGTCCGTGGACGCGCGCCACTCCTCCAGCGCATCCGCGCGCCGGGCGAGGCCGACGACCTTCGCGCCAGACTCGGCCAGGGCCGTGGCCAGGGCGCGACCGAGGCCGGAACTGGCCCCGGTCACACAGGCGATCTTTCCCGCGACGCTGAAAAGATCTGGGGGGGAGAGCGCGGTCATGGTCTTACTCGACGCCTTTCAGGTCGAAGGTCTCGTTGGGGAAGTACTTCTCCAACCGGATATCGGCGGTCTTGGCGTGCCCTTCCATGCCCTCAAGACGAGAGATCCGGGCGGTCGCCTCGGCCACTGGCTTGGCGGCGTCACGGGTCGCGCGCTGCCAGGTGACCAGCTTCATGTATTTGTGGACTGACAGTCCGCCAGTGTAGCGCGCAGCGCCCGAAGTCGGCAGCACGTGGTTGGTGCCCGACGCCTTGTCGCCGAAGGCCACGGTCGTCTCTTCGCCCAGGAACAGCGAGCCGTAGCACTGCAGGCGGTTGAGGAACCAGTCGAGGTCGTCGGCCTGCACCGTCAGATGCTCAGGCGCGTAAGAGTCGGAGACTTTGCACATCTCCTCCCGGTCGCCGACCACCATCACTTCGGCCATGTCGCGCCATGCGGCGGTCGCGTTCTCGCGGTTCAACTCCGGCAGCTCGTTGATATAGCCGGGAACTAGCTCCATCACCTTCTCGGCCAGCGCGCGATCTGTGGTCACCAGCCAAACCGGCGAGTTGTAACCATGCTCGGCTTGTCCCACGAGATCCCAGGCGACGATATGCGGATCGGCAGTCTCGTCCGCGATAATCAGGCTGTCGGTCGGGCCGGCGAACATGTCGATGCCGACGCGGCCAAAGAGGATGCGCTTGGCTTCGGCGACGAACTGGTTGCCCGGGCCGACCAGAATATCGGCTTTCGGCAGGCCGAACAGGCCGAACGCCATCGCGGCGATGCCTTGCACGCCGCCAAGGGCGAGAATGGTGTCGGCCCCGCAGAGATCGGCGGTGTAGACGATCGCGGGCGCGACGCCGACGCCGGGACGGGGCGGGGAGCAGGCGGCGATATGTCCGCAACCCGCGACTTTGGCCGTCGTGACGGTCATCAGGGCCGAGGCGATGTGGCTGTAGCGGCCGCCCGGCGCATAGCAACCGGCGGCTTCGCACGGGATCGCCTTTTGCCCGGCGATAAAGCCCGGCGCGATCTCGGTCTGCATGTCCTGGATCGTGGTCTTCTGGGCCTCGGCGAAGTTCCGCACATTGTCCCAGGCGAAGCGGATGTCGTCTTTCAGTTTCTGCGGCACTTGCGATGCGGCTTCGTCGATTTCGGCCCGCGTCAGCACAATGTTGCCGTCGTACTTGTCGAACTTGGCGGCGTAGCGCATCGCGGCTTCGTCGCCGCCCGCCTCAATCTCATCGAGGATCGCCTGCACGGTCGCGCGCACATCGCCAGCGTCGTCGGTCGATTTCTTGGCGGCTTTCTTGAGGTATTCAACGGTCATGGGGGGTGCTCCCTTGCAATGGCCCAAATCTCGACGACGGGCGATTCTTTCATTGATGCTAATGTAAGCGCTTTCTTTCATTATGCAAGCGCTTACAAATTGAATGTAAGCGCTTTCGCAGCTATGGTCCCGTATGGCTTTGAATCGCTTGGAAATGTTTTTTTGATGAAGTCGCCGCCGACATTAGAGGACGTCGCCAAAGAGAGCGGATTTTCAACTGCGACGGTCTCAAGGGTTATCAATAATCCGTCAAGCGTGCGTCGGAAAACTCGTGAAAAGGTCGAGAAAGCGGTCGCGAAATTGGGGTACACGCCGCATTTCGGCGGGCGTGCGCTCGCCTCCAATCGCACCAACACGATCGGCGCCGTGATCCCGACTATGGAGAACGCGATCTTTGCACGTGGACTGCAGGCGCTGCAGGAGGAACTGGCCGAAGCCGGCGTCACGCTGCTCGTCGCTACGTCGGGCTATGATCCCGAGCGAGAAGCCAAGCAGATCAGGGCGCTGTTGGGTCGGGGCGTCGACGGTTTGGTGCTGATCGGCGAGGAGCGCGGGGAGGATGTCTACGCGATGCTGGAGAGCCGGGGCCTGCCCTTCGTCCTGGTCTGGTCGTGGCGAGAGGATTGTCCATGGCGTTGCGTCGGGTTCGATAACCGGGCGGCGGCGCGGGCGATCGCGGAGCGCGTCCTCGACTACGGCCACACGCGCGTCGCCATGATCGCGGGCGTCACACGCGGAAACGACCGGGCCCGATTACGGGTCGAAGGGGTGAGGGACGCATTGGCGGCGCGCGGACTGACTCTGTCGGACGATACATTGGCTGAGGCGCCCTATACCTGCGACGCTGGAGCGGCCGCGGCGCGGCGGTTGTTGGCGGGTCCGATACGGCCGAGCGCGATCATTTGCGGCAATGACGTGCTTGCGACGGGGGCGTTGGCGGCGCTGCGCGAAGCGGGCCTATCGGCGCCGGGCGACGTCTCGGTGACCGGCTTCGACGATATCGAGCTCGCCAGACAGGTCGACCCGCCGCTGACGACGGTTCACATTCCGCATTGGCGGATGGGGCAGGCGGCGGCGCGGCTTTTGCTCCGGCTTCGCGATGGGGAAGATGCGGAAAGCATCGTTTTCCAGCCCAAGGTGGTGGAGAGGCGGTCGTTGGCGGCGATCTGAGACAGGAGATGGTAGCGCGCGAACACACCTGCGGCGCGGGCAGTCAGCTATCTGCGTGCAGGTTCGCGATTTCTTTCGCCGCCGCTTTCAAGTCGTCCAGATAGCGATGGGCTTCGGGCAGCGTCAGGCGCGTTTTCGGCGCGTGAAACGCCAGCGCCATGGCCATGCGTCCCGACATATCGTTGACCGGCGCGGCGATCGCGATCAGACCGTTGACAAATTCCTCGTCGTCCTCCGCGAACCCTGCGTCACGCACCCGGTCGATCTCTTTCAGGAGCGCTGTCCGGGAGGTGATGCTCCGCTCGGTTTCCGCAGCCAGCGGCAGATTGTCGAGCAGGCTGGACAGGCGGTGCGGCGACATCGTGCTGAGATAGAGTTTGCCGCTAGCCGTGCAATGCAAGGGCGCCTGACTGCCGGTCGGCACCTGAACCCGCAACGGTCGGCTGCTCTCGACGCGGTCGAGATAGGTCACCGCGTCGGCGTGCGGCACGGCCAGAATGCAGGTCTCGCCGGTTTTCTCCGCCAGGCGGCGCATGACGGCGAGGCGTTCGTCGCGAAGACGTTTTGAAGAGATGACGCTGTTGGCGAATTTCCGAAGCTGCGGCCCCGGAGAATAGGAGCGCCCGTCATGGTGACGTTGCAGATAGGCTTTCTCTTCCAGCGTTTCGAAGAGGCGATGCAGCGTCTGCTTTGGCAGTCCGGTGATTTCGTTGAGTTGCGTCGGCGTTACGGGAACGCCGACGCGAGAGATTTCCTCGAGGATTAACAGCAATCTCAGATTAGGTGGCTTGGTCGCCGAATTTCCATCGTTGATCACTGTTGAACCCCCGGATTAGCCCCCTTGATTGGGAAGCAGCATCAGCGAGAGCTGAGGCACGGCCGCGATCAGCAGCCAGACCGTAATAAGCGCGACCAGATAAGGCACGATGTACTTCAGCAGCTTCATATAGGGCACGCCCGTCACGCCGCTGGCCACGTAGAGGTTCAGGCCGTAAGGCGGTGTGATGAAGCCGATGGCGCTGCCGACCAGGAAGATCACCGCGAAGTGGATCGGATCGACGCCGATGCTCACCGCGATCGGAGCCAGGATCGGCGCCAGGATGATCGTGACCGGAAGGCTCTCCAACACCATGCCGGAGAAGAAGACGATCAACATCGCTGTTCCCAGAACCGCATAGAAGCCGCCCATGCCGGTGACAAACTCCTGGATAGCGGCGCCCGCGCCCAGCAGAGAAAGGATCTGCTGCATGACGACCGAGACCGCGATCAGCGGCGCAAGAATGCCGGTGATCTGAGCCGAACGGACGACGATGCCCGGAACGTCAACGATGCGGAAGCCCTCGACCAGAATCATGTCGCCATAGTTCTTCTGGTCAACCGTTTTGCTTGAGTCCATCTTGAAGAGCTTGAAGAGCGGCAAGCTGATCAAACCAACGATGATACAGAAGCCAACGGTGACAGCGGCGGCCTCGGTGGGAGAGAACTTACCGGTGTAGATGCCCCACAGCACCAGGCCGATGGCGAAAAACCCAAGCCAGGCTCCGAACGCCGTCTTCAGGACGCGGCCCATTTCCAGCTTGATCAGGTGGCCCCAGCCGTTCTTCTGGCAGATGATCCAGCAGGCGAGCTGCATGCCGATAACCATCATGCCGCCGGGGATGATGCCCGCGACGAAGAGATCAGAGATCGGAAGGTTCATCAGGAAGCCATAGACGATGAAGATGATCGACGGCGGAATGATGATGCCCACGGTGCCGCCGGAAGCAGCGGTCGCCGCAGCGAAGCGTTCATCGTAGCCGCCATCCACCATCTCGGGATGCATCATCGCGCCGATGGTGGCGGTGGTGGCCGAGTTGGAGCCGGAGATCGCGGCGAAGAGGCCGCAAGCGCCCAGGCTGGCCATGGCGAGACCGCCGCGGACCCAGCCGAAACACGAATAGGCGAAGTCGGTTAATCGTTTCGCAATGCCGGATTCGTTGATCAAGTCGCCGGTCAGAATGAAGAGCGGCATGGCGAGAAGAGCGAAACCGTCGGTGAAGACGTCGGACAAAGCCGCGCCGATATTGTCGAGCGTCAGGCCGAGCACGAAGCTGCAACCGATAACCCAGAATCCGATGACGAGGAAGATCGGCACGCCAAACATGAAGAGCGCCGTAACTCCGATCGAGATCAATCCTACAAGATTTCCGTCAGACATTTTGTTTCCCCCTCACTCGCCCATGCCGCCTTGCAGAATCATCGGCTCATCTGGATTGCGATATCGCCGAAAATCGTCGATGAGGTTTTCAATTACGCGTCCCGTTAGCACAACCCAGCTGATCGGCACGGCCGCGTAGAACCACCACTGCATTACGTTGTCGGTGCCGAGCAGAATCTGGAAGTTCGAGGCTGAGTTGGCCGCCACCTTGCCGGTGGTCACGATGACGATGACAGCGAAAGTGACCCACAGGAAGGCGTCCAGCATAAGGCATCCCAACTGCGCCGTGCGGGGCAGGTTGACCCGTAGCTCTGTAAAACGAAGATGGGCGCGCAGGCGTGTGTTATAGGCGCAGCCCACCCACGTCATTATCAGGAAGAGGTAAGGCGGCAGCGTGGTCGACCACGGCGCCTGAACCTGAAAGACAAAACGCCGGATCACCTCGACGAAGATGATGCCCGCGATCGTCAGGTATGTGACCACAAGTATGGTTTTCTCGAAGTAGAGATCGAGGACCCGCACTGAGCTGAGCACGAACATGATCAACATGCCGCCTCCGACAGCGAAGATCGCCCCTACTACATAAGCGGAGGGGGAGTTCAACGCTTCCGAGAGGGCGAAAGCATCCCCCGAAAAGAGCGCGCCGATAATCGCCCCCATCCCTTCAATTACAGCTGGCATTACGTTTCCTCTCTAGGCGAGCCGTTTCTCAGCCCCTATTTCTGTCGTTAGTAAGACGCCCCGCTCGAAAAGCGGGGCGTCGAAGTCGTTTGTGGGGGTCAGCCCTTGTACCAGCGACGCGGCTCGACGTTCTCGGGCAGCATGTCGGCCGGCACTTCGCGCGCGACCCGATGCAGCTCGGTGTAGGTGTCCATGCCACCGGCCCAGTTGTTGATGCGCTCGCGCCACTGTTCCCAAGCCGCCGGCTGGAACTCGGGCGAACACATCTCTTCGGCCTTCTTGATCTCCGCGTCGGACAGGAACGCCATTTTCACGTCGTTCTCGGCGAAGACGGTGCCCGGCATCTGCGGGTTCGACGCGCCGACGGTCTTGACCAGAGCGGCCTCGTTCGCCGCCTGGACATGCACCTGCGCGGTGTAGGCCGACTCCATGACCGCGTCCTGCAGGTCGCCGCCAAGGCTGTCAAAGATCTTGGACGACATGGCGGTGTGCTCGGTGCCGCAGAAGAACTTCAGATCGACCGACTGAGAGACGACGGGCGACATGTTGGCGTAGGCCACGGCGGACGCCCAGGTCTCGGCGCCGTCGATCAGGCCCTGCTTCAGGCCGTCGAGGGTCTCTTCCCACGCAACCGGAACCGGGTTGAGCTGCAGGAGCTCCATGGCGATGCGGCCGAGCTGGGTGCCCGTCACGCGGTTCTTGGTGCCGGCGAGCTCATCGATGCTGGTGATCAGCGGCGCGTCTTTGTATTTCAGGCCCAGCTGGATACCCCGAAGTTCAGCGTGGCTGAACAGGAACTTCAGACCGTGACGCTTCTCAAACGGATCACGCAGGATCGCGTTGCTCTCAGGGCTGTACAGGAAGTGGTACTGCGACGCGCGGCCCGGGAACACGTAGGCGTAGTCGAGCACGTTCAGGTACGGCGCGCCACCCGCGGAGTTCTGGGTCGAAGCGGCGTAAATGTCGACGATGCCCTGCTGGGTCTTCTTAACGCAGTTCAGCTGTCCGCAAATCGCGTTGTCGCCGATGAACTCGATTCGAATCTCACCGTCGGTGCGCTCTTCAAGGTCCTGCGCGAAGAACAGCGTTCCAGCGCGCTCGATCAGCAGGTTGCGGGCGTTGAAGCCAGACGCGCCGAACTTCAGGTTGAACTTGGCTTCCTTGCTGAACCGTTTTTCGTAAGTGGATTCAGCCGCTTTAGCCAAGCTGGAGAGTGACGCCGCGCCGCCAAGGCCGCCGGCTGCGATCAAAGTTGACGACAGGCCGTACCGTCCTGCGACGCGGAGTACGTCCCGCCGCGACAGATCTTGAAGATATTGAGACGCCTTCATAAGTCTTCCTCCTTGTAGGTTTAGTTTTTGAGACCAGCAGTCTCATTTACACGAGCGGATAGTTTTTCACCAAGGGTTATTAATTCGAGGCACCACAAATTATTGAGACTATTTGTCTCATTATTGCTGTGCTGGGCGACTTTTCGCCAAGGTTCGTACTTTCCGGATGTCACTTTAGATTCGGGACGCCACTTCTGGTTTGCTGCGATCTCGTTGGCTTCTGAGCGTTTCAGTACGCAGTTAAGCCCACAAGCAAACGTACCATCTGGCGCCCTAAAGTCATTGAAAATTGGCCCTTGCGGCATCCTGACGCCACGCGGCTGTCGCCGCGCGTCGCCGATCGTATCGTCCGCATTACGCAATTCCCAACCTCGCGTTCCGAATTAGACCTGATCGATACGCCCAAAGCTGCGACCGTTTCCGCGTCCGGGCATCTGCAACTCAACGCCATATTTTCGCATTGGATAAAGCCCCGGCAGGGCTCAATGCCGCACAGTGGAGGATTATTCGTATTTCAGCGGCGACCGGGATATGTGATATGGCCGCACGTCCGCTGACGCTTTCAGATCACCTGGCGGGATGAGCGATAACCCGACGCGCCGGCCCCGAGCTGGCGCGGGCGGCGAGAATGGGCCTGACCGACAGTGACACTGGAATTCCTCACCTTTTTGACCATCGGCGCGTTCGCCGCCGGCTTCATCAATGGTCTCGCGGGGTTCGGCACGTCTTTGTTCGCGCTCGGATGGTGGTTGCAAGTGATGTCGCCGGCGCAGTCTGTCGCGGCGATCCTGGTGGTCTCGGTCTTCAGCAGCATTCAGGGCGTCGTGCATGTGCGCAAATCCATCGAGTTACGGCGACTTGCGATCTTTCTGATCCCGGCGCTGTTTGGAATTCCGCTCGGCCTGCAAATCCTGCAGCACATCGATGCGGATCTTCTGAAGCTGGTGATCGCGGTGTTCATGCTGGTCTATGGCGGTTTCTTCGTGTTGCGTCGGGATTTGCCGAACATTTCCGCGAACACCCCGGTGATCGACGCATTAATCGGATTCGTGAGCGGCGTGTTGGGCGCCGTCGCGGGACTCTCGGGCGCCTTGCCGACGATCTGGCTGTCGATGCGGGACTGGGCGAAGGAAAAGAGCCGCGCCATCCTGCAACCCTTCAACACCGTCGTTCTATCGGTTGCGGCGGCGCTGTTGGCGCTGGACGGCGCCTATGATCGTGAGACGCTGATCGTTCTCGCCATCGCGGTTCCGGTCTCACTAATCGCGGCGCAGATCGGCTTGATGGTCTTCAAGCGATTGACGAACCCCCAGTTTCGCCGCCTGCTGATCATCATGATGTTTGTCTCTGGCGCGCTGTTGTTGGCGGCCGAGCTGATTTGACGACCGCGTCAACGCCGTAGCGCGTTTGAGGTCTTGCGTTCGCCGCCGGCTACGTTACGGATTTCCGGGAGTTGGAGGTTCACTGCGCTCGGAATGGAGGAATGCGCCGGATGAAGGCCGATATGAAAAGGATCTTTGGCGGCTGGTTTAAGTCTGTTGAGCGTTTTACGCCGCTCAAATCGCTGGCTATAGGGGTGGCGCTGGTCCTCTCGCAGGGACTGACGGTCTCAATCGCTCTCGCGAATGACCGCCCCGTGGTGATGGCGCAGAACTATCCGCTCGCCTATTTCGCGGAGCGCTTGGCCGCCGACGCCGCCGACGTTCAGATCCCGAGCCCGGCGGAGGCCGATCCTGCGGACTGGTCGCCGGATCTTTCCGCCATCGAGCGGCTGCAGGGCGCCGACCTGATCTTGCTCAACGGCCGCGATTACGCGGAGTGGGCCACAACGGTCGCGCTGCCGCGCGCACGGCTGGTGGATACGACCGCGGCGTTCCGGGACCTGCTCATCGAAGGCGCAGGTGAGACGCACAAGCATGGGCCGGAGGGCGCGCATTCGCACGCCGAGGCGGCGCTGCATACATGGCTCGATTTTGGCCTGGCGGCGGAACAGGCGGCGGCGATCAAAGGGCGGCTTGGGCGCTTGCCAGGGCTGGATGCGGCCGAGGTCGAAGAACGGTGGGAGTCTTTAGCCAGCGATCTGGCGGCCTTGGATCAGGAGGCGACGGCGCTGGGCGAGGCGCTTCAGGACGTTACCCTGATCACGTCGCATCCGATTTATCAGTATCTCGAGCGGGCCTATGATCTCGACGTCAAAAGCGTGCATTGGGAATATGACGAGCCGATCTCGGCGGCGCAGTGGGCCGAGTTGGACGCTATTATGGCTGAGACAGGGAAAGCCGTCTTCGTCTGGGAGGGGCCTCCGCTGAAGGACTCTGCGGCGGGCCTCGCGCAACGTAACCTTTCAGGCGCTGTCTTCGATCCCGCCTATATCCGGCGCGACGCAGACTTCCTTGCGGTCATGCGCGCCAATTTCGATCGCCTGCGTCAGGCGACGGGCGATTGAGCCGCATCGGCGCGCAGGCGAAGAAAAGGTGACATCTCGGCGAAGCCGATTCATACTTTCGCCGGGATTGCTTAGGCGAAAGGACGAGTAGCATGACGAATTGGCGGAGACTGACACTGGCGCTGATGGCGGGCGCGGCGATCGGGGCGGCGCCTGCGGCGGCCCAGAATTCGGGATCGGTGCGAACGAACTCGCTGCCTCAGATGGGCGGCGGCGGCGACGGCGCGCTCTCCAGCGCCACAGGGTTCGGCGACGTCAATGCGGAACGCGCGGCTGAGGAAGCGGCGGCGGAGGAAGCCGCAAGGGCGGAGGCGGCGGAGGCTTTGGCGGCTGAAAGGGCGGCGCGAGAGGCCGCCGAAGCGGGCAAAATCGAAGGTGCCTTGGCGAGTCCGACCGGGTTTGGCGACGCCAATGCGGAACGGGAAGCCGCGGAAGCGGCGGCGGCTTTGGCGGAGCTGGAAGAAGCGGCTGGAGACGCCGCAGAAAATGACGCGGAGCAAGACGCAGCAGAGGGAAGCGACGCTCAAGAAGGCGATGCTGGCGAGACCTCAGGCGGTGACTCGGCGGACGCCTCCGGAGGTTCCGGCGGTGATAGCGTGAATGACGGCAACAACGGAGAGGGCCACGCTGGCGGCCGCGGCGGGCACGGGCGTTAGAGCGCGCAATCTGAGCCTGAGCGACTTGCGCGGTTGATCGTCGGCGTTTCCGGGCTGACGCGCGCGGGCTTGTCCTTGCGGCGTACGTCATGGCGTTCCGGCATAGTTTCTTGTCCGGCGACGATCGCGGAGGAGGGCGCGCATCGTCGATCGCGCTATTTGGCGTCTCTGTGGATCAGAACTTCAAACTCCTGCCGAACAATAGATTTCCATCGCTTGTTCGCTTTCAGGTCGGCTGAGGACTCGCCCATCAGGTAGGCCACCATAAGACGCCCTCTTACCTTGGCTTCTTTGGCGGGAAATCCAGCCTCACGAAACATCCAGGCAGCGAAGTCATATCGCTTCTTCAACGTGCGCCTAAAGACGTCGAGAACTTTCGAATCGCGGCGCGACCAGACGTGAATTGCGTGGTCCGGTTGGCCTGCGTCGAAATCAATCACGTTCGTCATCAAGGTAAGAATGCGCTGCTCAGCCGTTCCGTCGAACGCCTTCGCCTGTTCAATGATCTTGTCGGTCAATTCGATTTCATAGTGCTCAAGAAGGTTGTCCAACAGGTCGGGAACGCCTTTAAAATGCCAATAGAAACTGCCGCTTGTGACGTTCAGGCGTTCAGCAATGGTGGTTACTTTGACGCCGTCCACGCCACGCTCGATAAGCGCGCCAAGCGCCGCAGAGATCCAATCGTCCCGGGTCAGTCTGGGGGCTGACGGCATACCATAGAGCCCTCTATTGAAGAATAGACATCTCTATGTTACCGTAGGGCAGTCTACGGAGCAAGCTTTGTCGCCGCCGGGTCAAGTCATTGTGATTGCGGCCTGGGCGCCGCTTTGCCTGGTGGGGTCCAGGTTGGCGCAATGCGGCCTGAAGCCGGCGGCGGAAGGCGAATTTTGCACAGCTGCAAAGCCTGCAGTTCCGAATTGAAGGGGAGGCTGAAATGTTCGTCCGATATTTGAAACGATCCGCCGCGATGGCGTCGATCTTTGGCGTCGCGCTTCTCGCGGCGAACGTGCACATTACATCAGATTCCGGGCCGACCGGGTTTTCACTGACCGAGGCCTCGGCGCAGGAAGGCGCGCGACCGGACGCCCTGCCGCGTGGCCGGACTGCGTCACCCGTTGAGGACGGGCAATACCCCGCCAGCTATTTTCCTAACACGGAAGTCCTCGGCCCGGATGAGATGCGGATCACCGCGCTCGGCACCGGCATGCCGAACCAGACGCGGGCGGCGGTCTCCATTTCGTTCCTCGTCGAGTTGGGCAATGGCGACAAGTTCATCTTTGACGCGGGATCGGGGATGATGGCGAACCTGTTCTCGTTGCGCCCGGATTTTTCGAAACTGGACAAGGTGTTCGCCAGCCACCTGCATATTGATCATGTTGGCGACTTTATGGGCCTGCATATCGCAGGCTGGTTGTCAGGGCGGTACGATCCGATCCACTTTTATGGTCCCAGTGGGTCGACGCCTGAGCTCGGCTCCAAGGCCTTTGTCGAGGGGATGCAAAAAGCTTACGCGTGGGATCTGCAGACCCGCAGCGGCGCACTACCGGATAAGGGCGCGAAAGTCGTGGTGCACGAGTTCGACTTCAAGCAGGAGAACGAGGTCGTCTATCAGGAGAATGGCGTGACGATCCGGTCTTGGCCGGCGATACACAGCCTCGACGGTTCAGTCAGCTACAGCCTGGAATGGAATGGTCTGAAATACGTCTTCGGCGGCGATACATACCCGAACAAGTGGTATGTGAAATACGCCGAAGGTGCGGATATCGCGTCGCATGAGGCGTTCCTGCCTCCGAAAGCGCTGGCGAACTATTTCGGCTGGGATCTGTCGCAGGCGACCTATGTTTCGACTCGCATCCACACCGAGCCGGCTGCGTTCGGCAAGGTGATGGCGGCGGTGAAGCCGCGTATGGCCGTTGGATATCATTCGGTGCAGTCGCCTGAGAACAGCGCCGCGATTCAGGATGGCGTGCGGACCACCTTTGACGGGGAAATGACGATCGCCCGCGATCTGACGGTCATCAATGTCACCAAGGACGTGATCAAAGTGCGCGAAGCCATCGTCGATGAGTACGTGCTGCCGCCTGACGTGACGGAGGCGTATATCAAGGCGCCGCGCTCGGATGACAAATCTCCGTCCGACTGGATAAACTCCGGAAAATGGGACGGCTATACGCCGCCTCCGATGCCCGACAAGCCGAAATAACGCGCGCTCGCGCGATGGGCGGTTTGGCGGACCAGACAAAAACACCGTAATTCACCGTGTATTACTGGAAACCAATCCGCCCATGCGTAAGACTACTCTGATACGAGCAATCGCATTGAGAGCAAGAGAGAGACGGACATGGCGTCGAGAGGTTGGACATTCAGGATTGGCCGCAGCGTGGCGGCGGCGGGGCTGGCGCTTGGCGTGGCGATTTCCGGCGCAGCGCAAGCCGATCCGCTGAATACACGCGGCGTGCCCGAGGACGAATGGCGGTTTACCGTCTCGCCCTATCTGTTCTTGCCGGTCTCGACTTCGGGGACGACGACGGTGGCGGACGCCTCCGTCGATATCGATCTCGATCTGCAGGATATTTTCGAGGTCCTGAACCTCGCGGTTTCGGCGCGGGCGGAGGCCTGGCGCGGGGATTTCGGCCTGATCGTTGACGGATATTACGTCAACATCGGCGGGGACGAGACCATCGGCCTGCCCGGACCGGCTGGTGGAACCGTTGGCGTCGATGTCTCGGTCAAGCAGGGCTGGGTCGATCTTCTGGGCGCCTATCGGCTCTATCACGGTCCCTATGACGACACTGGCCGCCTGGCGTCATTCGATGTGCAGGCGGGCGTACGCTACAACAATCTGCGGCAAGAGGTGGATGCCGACCTGTCCGTCGATATCGGCCCCGGCTCTGGCCGGCAGACCTCTTTGGGCGGCGTCGAAGTTTGGTGGGAGCCGGTGGTCGGCGCGCGCGGCGCGATGCAGCTTAACGACCGGTGGAGCGCGGCCGTCCGCGCCGATTTCGGCGGATTTGGCGTCGGTGGCGATGACCTGCAATGGAAGGTTCTGGCCGGCGCGGATTACCGCCCGTGGGACAACACCTCGCTCAAATTCGGCTGGCAGGTCTATGGCATTGATTTTTCGACCGACCGCAGCGATGGCGAGTTCGCCTATGACGTCGTTCAGACCGGGCCATATCTGGGGCTGACATTCGGGTTCTGACGTCGAAGCGACGACGTCTTTATTCCATTGGACCGCTCGCTGGCGGCCAGCGCGGACATCCTGTGACATAGCTGTCGAAAGGCTTTGGCATGCTTATCGTTCTGTCGATCTATGCTGTCCTGATCTGGCTGATATTCTTTCAGTTCAAATGGCTCGCCTGGAACCGGACGGCGCATGTGTTCGTCGGTCTTGTGGGGCTCGTCATCGCGCTGGTCGTGGTGGCGATGCTCAACACCAAGACGCCGAGCGGGCGGGTGACGGTGATGGGGCAGGTGGTTGAGATCGCCCCTTTGGTCAGCGGTGTCGTGGAGACGGTTTCGATCCAGCCGAACGCGCCGGTCGAGGCGGGCGCAGAGCTCTTCGCGCTCGACGCGAGACCCTATCAATACGCGCTGGAGCAGGCAGAGGCGCGGGCGAAGATTGCGCGGATCACCTATGACCGGAAGGCCAAGCTGAACTCAGGCGAAAGCGCCACGATCAGCCAGCAGGAACTGGATGAAGCGCAGGCGCAACTGGATCAGGCGACGGCCCAGCTGGAGATCGCGAAGTACAACCTTGAACAGACCGTCGTTCTGGCGCCGAGCGCCGGGATCGCCACAGCGCTTCGCCTTGCGCCGGGCGAGCAGGCCTCGGCGATGAAACCGGTCGTACCGTTCATCAAGGCGGACGGTCTGCGTCTGATCGGCGTCTTCAGCCAGAACGGGGCGCCTGCGATCACGGAAGGGGGCGAGATCCAGATTGCGTTCAGCGGCGATCCGGGCCGGATCCATAAAACAAAGGTCCAGGCGATCTCCCCTGGCGACTCGTCGGGACAGATACTGGTCAGCGGTGAATTGGCGGGGGCGTCGGATGTCGGTTCGTCGACGGATCTGATCGTCATTGTTGACTGGCCCGACGATTTCCCCGAAGACCTTCGCCGTCTTGGCATGACCGGCTCAGCGACGGTGTTTGGACCGGATGCGGGGGCGATGGGCGTTCTCGCCAAAGTTTTGTTGTACCTGAAAATGCTTGGAACCTATTTGTGACGAAGACTCGAGCGAGGTTCTTGCGAACAATCTGGTCAATATGGTTCGTCGTCCTGAGCATCGCCGGCGCCGACGTCGCCCGCGCCGACTGGGTCAATCTGACCGGCGCCGAGGTCGCGCCGAACATCGCCGCGATCTATATCGAGGATGAGGGGGTTCGGGTCGAGCTGGAGGTCTATATCGGCGACCTCAAGTCCTTTCTGACCCTGATCCCGGACACGCTGCTGGAGGAAGAGCAGCGCGCGATCGCCCCGCCAGAACGCGAGCGGCTGCGGATGTTCGCCGAGCGCGGCCTGACTTTCCTGCCTGAAGACGGCGCGCCGCTTCCGGTCGAGATCCGCCTCGCCGAGCCGCGCGAGCGCGTCGACCGGCAGTCACCGTTCGCAGGGCAGATCGACCCCTATTCCGGCCGGCGTCTGCCGAAACCGCCCGAGGATCCGCGGGTGTTGTTCGTCGAGCTATTCTACGCGTTCCCGGATGGTGAGCGCCCGCAAGAGCTGACATTCAAGCCCCCACGGAATGAGGCGGGGAATGATACGGCGACCATCGGCATGCTGGTCTTTCACCGCGACGTGCCCGTTATTGATTTTCGGTTTCTGAGCGGCGGCGCGACGATCTCGCTGGATTGGGAGGATCCATGGTTCAGCGCGTTCGACAATCCGAACCTGAAACGTCATCACCGCTATCCGCAGATGAGTTTCCTCTACGCTGAGCCGTTTGAAATTCGCCATGAGGCGCTGATCCGCATTCGCGACGCGTTGGCGCTGACGGGATTCGACGCGACAGGCGCGACTTTGTCGAAAGAGGAGGCCGACGCGTTGATCGAGGCCGCCGCCGATCAGTTGGCCAAGCGCTCGCCGATGACGGTCGACGGCGCGCCTGTGACGCCCGATTTCGATCGCGGCGCGATGCTCAAGATCGGCGAACGCGGTCTGGTCTTTCTGGGCCCGGACGAACCGGTCAGCGTCGACGCCGCCATTCTTGGCCTGATCTGGTCGGTTCCGGTGGATGGATATCCGCAGGTGGCCACCGTGGAGTGGACCCTGTTCGACGACGCGCGCGCGCCTGTCGTGCAGGGCTATGCGATCGACGCGGCAGGGCCGTTCCTGTCGCCGATGACCAAGGATGATCCGGTCCTTACGTGGACGAACCACTTCACCAGCTCGGCCATTCCGGTCGTGGAGGAGATCGAGGGCGGGGAATGGGCGGAGTTGAGCCTGCCAGCGCTTAGCATCGGGATGGGCGCATTGGCGCTTGTCCTGCTGTTCGGCGCGCTCCGCGGCGGCGGAGGCAGGCGGCGCGCGAGCCTTGCGATCGGTTGCGCGGCGATGGCGGCCGGCGCCTATGTCGCGCTCCCGTATGGGCAGGTCGGGATCGCCCGGCCCAGCGTCGCGCCGGTCGCGATGAGCGACGAACAGGCCAAGGCGCTGACGGAGCAACTGCTGGCCAATGTCTATCGCTCATTTGAGTTCAAGGGCGAGGACCAGGTCTATGACCGCCTCGCCAAGACGTTGGATGGCGGCGTGCTGGAGCAGGTCTATCTTGACCAGCGTCGTTCGCTGCGCATCGCGCGCGCAGGCGGCGCGGAGGCGCGGGTGCAGGAGGTTCTGGTTGATGCGGCTTCGCCCACACCGTTGGGCGGCGCCTCGGATTTCGTGATCCGCACCAAATGGAAGATCATCGGCCGGGTTGGCCATTGGGGGCATCAGCACACACGGGTGAACGTCTATGAGGCGGATCTTTCCGTCTCGGCCGAGGGCGGCGCCTGGAAGATCATCGGGTTCGAAGTTCTCTCGCAGGACAGGCTGTCCTGAAGCGTCATGGTTCGGATCGAAGGCCTTCACTATTCCTATCCGCGTGGCGAGTTCGCGCTGAGCCTGCCCGCGTTGACAGTGGGCGAGGGCGAACGCGTGGCGGTCGTGGGGCCCAGCGGGTGCGGAAAGAGCACGTTGCTGAATCTGATCGCAGGGGTTCTGACGCCCGATAAAGGCGTGATCGAGATCGGCGAGGTGACGATCACGGATTTGTCCGATCGCAAACGGCGGGCCTATCGCGCCGGTTCGGTCGGTTTCGTGTTTCAGGATTTCGGGCTGCTGGATTATCTCAGCGCAGAGGATAACGCGCTGCATCCCTATCGCATTTCATCGACGCTGAAACTGACAGCAGAAGTGCGCGCGCGGCTGGCGACGCTGGCGGAGAAGCTCGGCATCGCGGGCAAACTCGCCTCGCGTCCCGGCGCTCTTTCCCATGGCGAACGCCAGCGTGTCGCTATTTGCCGGGCGCTGTTGCCCTCGCCGAAACTGATTCTGGCGGATGAGGCGACAGGCAACCTCGATCCGGCGAACAAGCGGACGATCCTGGAGCTTTTGTTCTCCGCGGCGGCGGAGACGAACGCACCGCTGATTGCGGTGACCCACGATCATGATCTACTGCCATTGTTTGATCGCACCATCGATTTTCGCGATTTCTCAGGCGCGGCATGATCGGGAAGCTATATCTCGCCTGGCGCCATGTGCGCTTTAACGCCGGGCGCTCCCTGGTGCTGGTGCTGGCGCTGTCGGTGCTGGCGACGACGCCGCTCGCCACAGGCCGGCTGGCGGAGATCGCGCGGGAGCAGCTAAATGCGCGCGCCGCCGCCACGCCGCTGATCTATGGGCCTGCGGGCAGCAAGCTGGACCTCTCGATGAGCGCGCTCTTTTTCGAGGGCAGGCCGTCCGCCGAATTGAGCCTCGCCGATTATGACCATTTGGCGGAGGCGGGTCTGGCGGTTCCCGCGCCGATCCTGCGCACTCATTCCGCGCGCCGGTTTCCAATCGTCGCCACCGATCTCGAGTATTTCGACTTTCGCGGCCTGACGCTGGCCGAGGGCCGCCGCATGGCGAAGCTGGGCGAGGCGGTTGTGGGCGCCGCCGTCGCCCGCGATCTGAGCCTGACGGTTGGCGACATGATCCAATCGGACAGCGAGGATTTGTTCGAGCTGGCCGGGGCGTATCCGTTGCGGATGGAGATAGTCGGCGTACTGGCACCCGCGAACAGCCCCGATGATCGCGCTGTCCTGACCGATCTGCGCACCGGATGGGTGGTCGCAGGGCTGGGGCATGGGCATCAGGACCTCTCGACCGCGGATCAGAGCGTGCTTTTCTCCAATCAGGGCGGGGTCACGGTCGCGAACGCCAAGCTGAAGGAATATGTCGAGATCACCGACGCCAATCGCGACGGGTTTCATTTTCACGGTCCGCCCGAGAATTTCCCGATCTCGGCGATCCTGCTCGATCCTTATGACGCGCGTTCGGCGGCGATCCTGCAGGGGCGCGTCGCCGATGCGGCGGAGGAGGGCGGCGCGGCGCGTCAGATCTTTCGCCCCCTCGACGTGGTCGGGCAGCTTATGGAGCAGATCTTTCGGGTGAAGACGCTGCTGGACATGCTGACGGCGGCGGTCGGCTTCGCCGCTTTGCTCGCGCTGGTGTTGCTGATCTGGCTGACGATCAAGCTGAGGCGGCGGGAGTTTGAGATTGCGCTCCGTCTCGGGGCGGATCGCGGCCTGCTCGCGCAACTCGTGACGGCGGAGCTGGCGATCCTCGGCGCGGGCGCGCTCTGTCTTTCCGCGGCGGTGCTGGCGACGCTGGAGATTTACGGCGCCAGCGCTGTGGAACGCATTCTCTTCGGGATGTGAGCTCCCTCCGAGGTCAGACCTTCCAGAACACGAAGGCGATCCAGCAGGCGGAGATCGCGAGCGGCCCCCAGAGCGGCGTGCCCATCAGGCCCAGCCAGGCTAGAAAGATATAGGCCGAGCCGAGCAGCGAGATGAACAAGCGGTCGCCGCGCGTCGTGTCCAGTCCAAGCACGCCCAGGCGGGGCGAGCCGCCCGGCGAGCGCCATTCAAGAAAGCCCATCAGCGCGATACACGCGAAAACGAAGAGGAAAAATGCGGCGGTCGGCCACGTCCACGCCATCCATCCGAGGCCCATGGTTTCGTCCTCCCCTTAAACCCGGCCCAGGGCGAAGCCCTTGGCGATGTAGTTGCGCACAAAGTAGATCACGATCGCGCCCGGAATGATGGTTAGGCAACCGGCGGCCGCCAGCAATCCCAGCTCATATCCTGCGCTTGAGGCGGTCTTGGTCATGGTCGCGGCGATCGGTTTCGCCTCAACCGCCGTCAGTGTCTTGGCGAGCAGCAGCTCGACCCAAGAGAACATGAAGCAGAAAAACGCCGCCACGCCGATGCCGGAGGTGATGTTCGGCACGAAGATGCGGAAGAAGAACCGCGGGAACGAATAGCCGTCGACATAGGCCGTCTCGTCCAGCTCCTTCGGCACGCCGGACATGAACCCTTCGAGGATCCAGACCGCCAGCGGGATGTTGAAGAGGCAATGCGCCAGCGCGACCGCGATATGGGTGTCGAACAGGCCCACCGCCGAATAGAGCTGGAAGAAGGGCAGCGCGAAGACCGCCGGCGGCGCCATGCGGTTGGTTAGCAGCCAGAAGAAGAGATGCTTGTCGCCCAGAAAGCGGTAGCGAGAGAACGCATAGGCGGCGGGCAGGGCGGCGGCGACCGAGATCACCGTGTTCAGCGACACATAGATCAGCGAGTTGAAGTATCCCCAATACCAGGTCGGATCGGTGAAGATGACCACATAGTTTTCCAGCGTGAACTCATGCGGGAACAGCGAGAAGCCGCCCAGAATCTCGTTGGTCGTCTTGAACGACATGTTCATCAGCCAATAGATCGGCAACATCAAGAACAGGATGTAAAGGATCAGGGCGACGGGTTTGATAGATCTCATTTTCTCGCCCTCACTCAGCGTCGTGCCGGGTCATCACGGTGTAGAACACCCATGAGACCAGAAGCGTGATCAGGAAGTAGATCAGCGACATCGCCGCCGCCGGGCCAAGATCGAACTGGCCGAGCGCGCGTTTCACAAGATCGATGGAGAGCAACGTTGTCGAGTTGCCCGGTCCGCCGCCCGTCAGAACGAAGGGCTCGGTGTAGATCATGAAGCTGTCCATGAAGCGCAGCAGCACGGCGATGGTCAGCACCCGGTTCATCTTGGGCAGTTGGATATGCCTGAACACCGCCCATGGCCGGGCGCCGTCGATGCGGGCGGCCTGATAATAGGCCTCCGGGATCGAGCTGAGGCCCGCATAGGCGAGAAGGGCGACCAGCGAGGTCCAGTGCCAGACATCCATCATGATCATGGTGAACCAGGCCGCGAACGGGCTTTGGGTCATGTTGTAGTCAAAACCGATCGCATTCAGCGTGTAGCCCAACAGGCCGATATCCGGCAGCGAGTAGATGTTCCACATCGCGCCGACCACGTTCCATGGGATCAGCAGCGGCAACGCCATCAACACGAGGCAGAGAGACGCCCAGACGCCCTTTTTCGGCATGCAGAGCGCGATGGCGATGCCCAGCGGCACCTCGATCAGCAAAATGATGCAAGTGAACATCAACTGGCGGCCAAGCGCGATATGGAAGCGTTCGGCGGTCAGGATCTCCTCAAACCAGCGCACGCCGGACCAGAGAAAGATGTTGTTCCCAAAGGTCTCCTGCACCGAGTAGTTTACCACCGTCATCAGCGGCACCAGCGCGTTGAAGGCGACCAACACCACGACCGGGATGACAAAGAACCAGGCGCGTTGTTTCTCGGTTTTCATGCTGCGCCCTCCACCAGCCAGCCATCCGCGTAGACACGGGTCTTGGCGGGATCGAATGAAAGCTTCGCCGGGCCGGGGGCGACGCTCGCCTCCTCATCCAGCAGCAAATTGATCCGGTCGTCGCCCGCGCGCGCCTCGACGATGCGGCGGCGGCCGGCGTCCGAGATGCGCACGATTTCGACAGGGACGCCCGAGTCGTCGGAGGCGTCGCCGAGCGCGACGAATTCAGGGCGCACACCCAGCTCCAGCCGCGGCGCGCCCTCTGGCGCGTTCGCCTGCGTTTCCGTGGCCACGGGCACGCCCCGGAAAAAGGCGCCGCCGTCGCGGACCTCGCAGGGCAGCACGTTCATGCCGGGCGAGCCAATAAAGTGGCCGACGAATGTATGCGCGGGGCGCTCAAACAGCTCCACCGGCGTGCCGATCTGGACGATCTCGCCGTCCTGCATGACGACCACTTGATCGGCGAAGGTCAACGCCTCGGTCTGGTCATGGGTCACGTAGATCATCGTCGCGCGCACGCGCTGATGCAGCTCTTTCAGCTTGGAGCGGAGCTTCCATTTCAGATGCGGGTCGATCACCGTCAGCGGTTCATCGAACATGATGACGTTCACGTCGTCCCGCACCAGACCGCGGCCCATGGAGATTTTCTGCTTGTTGTCTGGAGTGAGCCCGGCGGCGCGGACATCCAGCATGTCCGAAAGCTCCAGCATCTCCGCGATCTCCCGCACGCGGGTGTCGACCTGCGCTTCGGCGACGCTACGGTTTCTGAGCGGGAAGGCCAGATTGTCGTAGACGGTCATGGTGTCGTAGATGACCGGAAACTGGAACACCTGCGCGATGTTGCGGTGGTCCGGGGGCAGGGCGGTGACGTCCTTGCCGTCAAACAGCACGCGTCCCTCGGACGGGTGCAGCAGGCCGGAAATGATGTTCAGCAGCGTAGACTTGCCGCAACCGGATGGGCCGAGCAGGGCGTAGGCGCCGCCATCCTCCCACTCCAGATGAATGCGTTTCAGGGCGAAATCGGCGTCCGATTTCGGGTTCGGCAGATAGCTGTGCCTCAGCTCGGAGAGGTCTATGCGCGCCATGTCTGTTCTCCGCTCACGCCGCCAACCGATCGCCATCGGCGGTGAAATAGAGGCACCCCGACGTATCGATATGGAATTGATGTTTTTCGCCGATCTCGTAGGGGTGGACGCCGTCGCTTTGGCTGACCCAAACGCGCCCGTCGAATTCGAAATGCGCGATGCTCTCGGACCCGGAGATCTCGGTGATCCTGACATCGCCCATCACCGGCACGCTCGGCGCCGCTTCGGCGGCGGGCGAGACGAAATGCGGCCGGACCCCGACCAGATACTCGCCGTCCGGCGCATTCGCGATGGCGCCCGAAGCGGGCCAGCGCACGGCGTCGCCCATGCGAACCTCGCCGCCCGCCTTGATGATGGGCGCGGCGTTGATCGGCGGATCTGAAAACACGCGCGCGGTCTCGATATCAGCGGGAGACCGATAGAGTCCCGCGGTGGGGCCGAACTGCGTCACCCGTCCCTCGCTGACCGTCGCCGTATGGCCGCCCAAGAGCAGCGCTTCAGAGGGTTCAGACGTCGCATAGACGACCGTCGCGCCGCGATCCGCGAACAGGCGGGGCAACTCATCCCGCAATTCCTCACGCAGTTTGTAGTCGAGGTTGGCCAGCGGTTCATCAAGCAGGACAAGATCGCTTTCTTTGACGATGGCGCGCGCCAGCGCGGTGCGCTGCTGCTGTCCACCGGAAAGCTCGCCGGGTTTGCGCTTCAGGAACGGGCCGAGGCGCAGGATTTCGGCGGCCTCTTCAACCCTGCGATCAACATCGGCGCCGGGCATGCCGGTGATGCGCAGAGGCGAGGCGATATTCTCATAGACCGACATATGCGGGTAGTTCACGAAGAACTGGTGCACCAGGCTGACATTGCGCTTCTGGGTCGGCACGGCGGTCACGTCGACGCCGTTGAACCAAATCTCGCCGCTGGTCGGCGCCCTGAGGCCCGCCAGAATGCTGATCAGCGTCGTCTTGCCGGATCCGGTCGAGCCGAGCAGAACGTTGAACCCCGTGGGCGCAAGTTCGACACTCGTCTCGTAGATATGCATATCGGCGCCGACGCGCTTGGTGATGTTGCGGAGTTCAATAGACATGCTTTTTGGTTCCCACGTCTCACGCTCTTGAATTGATGAATGACGGGCGGTTCGCCGAATCGGCGTCGCCAGAGCGCCCGGGGTGGCGCGGCCGCGAGATCATCCCGCGGCCGCGGCTTTCTTTGGGTCGTTACTGAGCCTGAGCCCAGCGTTTCACGAGCTCGTCGTAATTGACGGTCTCACCCTGCGGCTTCTCGTTGTCGAGCTTGGCCTTGGGGCCATCCTCGCGGCCGAGCCACTCGGACGCGTCCTTTTCCTCATTCAGGCGCGGTCCGCAGCCGCCATAGACGTTGGCCGCTTCGTCGGCCGCCTGCATGCGGGCCATGGTGATGTCCATCTCTTCTGCCAGACGGTCCATCGCTTCCTGAGGGGTGAAGGCGCCGGAGTTAACGTCGCCGATCTGCTGCCACCAGATCTGGGCCAGCTTCGGATAGTCCGGCACGTTGATGCCGGTCGGCGACCAGGCGACGCGATCGGGCGAGCGGTAGAACTCGATCAGACCGCCCAGCTTGGGCGCACGCTCGGTGAAGCTCTCGTGATTGACAGAGCTGTCGCGGATGAAGGTCAGACCCACATGGGACTTCTTCACATCGACGGTCTTGGAGACCACGAACTGGGCGTAGAGCCAGGCCGCCTTGGCGCGTTCGACCGGAGTCGAGTTGAGGATCGTCCAGGAACCCACGTCCTGATAGCCGACCTTCTGGCCTTCCTGCCAATAGGGGCCGTGCGGGCTGGGCGCCATCCGCCACAGCGGATTGCCCTCGTCGTCGACCGTGTTGTTGCCTTCGGATTTCGGCGCGACCATCGAGGCCGTGAAAGCCGTGTACCAGAAGATCTGCTGGGCGACGTTGCCCTGGCTGAGCGCGGGAAGCGACTGATAGAAGTCGTAAGACGCCGCGCCCGGAGGGGCGTAGGCCCGCAGCCACTCGTCCCATTTGCGGATGGCGTAAACCGCCGCCGGGCCGTTCGCGCCGCCGCCGCGGGTGACGCTGGCCCCCGCCGGGTTGCAGGAGCCGGCCTCCATGCGGATGCCCCATTCGTCGATGGGCACGCCATTCGGCTCACCCTTCGATCCGGCGCCGGCCATCGACAGCCAGGCGTCGGTCATGCGCCAGCCCAGATCGGGCGCGCGCTTGCCGTAGTCCATGTGGCCATACACCGCGACGCCGTCGATCTCTTTGACGTCGTTGGAGAAGAATTCGGCGATGTCCTCATAAGCGGACCAGTTCACCGGCACGCCAAGATCATAGCCGTATTTCTCTTTGAACTTGGCCTGCAGATCCTCGCGGTCGAACCAGTCCTTGCGGAACCAGTAGAGGTTCGCGAACTGCTGGTCGGGAAGCTGATAGAGCTTTCCGTCCGGTCCGGTGGTGAAGGAGATGCCCATGAAGTCGTCGAGATCGAGACCCGGGTTGGTCACATCCGCGCCGTCGCCGGCCATGAAGTCGGTCAGGTTATACGCGAGCTGAAGCCGCGAATGGGTGCCGATCAGGTCCGAGTCGTTGACATAGGCGTCATAGAGGTTCCGGCCGGTCTGCATTTGCGTCTGCACGGCCTGCACCACTTCGCCTTCGCCCAGAAGCTGGTGGTTCACCTTAATGCCGGTGATCTCCTCAAACGCTTTGGTCAGCGTCTCAGATTCGTAGCTGTGGGTCGGAATGGTCTCCGACAGCACATTGATCTCCATTCCCGCGAACGGCTCCGCGGCCTTGATGAACCAATCCATCTCCGCCTTCTGCTCATCGACAGAAAGCGCAGAAGGTTGAAATTCTTCACTGATCCATTTCTCGGCCGCCGCCATGTCCGCCCGTGCGGGGGATGTGATTGCGACTAATGCGACCGCTGCAGCAGCCGCGAAGTGGGTTCTACCCATTTCTTCCTCCCAATTGGTGTCCGAATCTTCGGACTCGCCCCGCTTACCGCAGGTCGGGAGGATGTTCATTTATTTTCGGTGTTGCCGTCAAGTGAAAAAAAATACTTTCATTTGAGAGTGGAAAATGTTCACTTTGGACCGAACATGAATCAAAGCCTCCATCATGAATCTGAATGAACGACAGTCGAAAATCATGGGACTGGCCCGGACGGAAGGCCGGGTCATGGTGGATAATTTGGCCTCGCGCTTTGAGGTGACGACGCAGACAGTTCGCCGTGATCTCAACGAGTTAGCGCAAAATGGGCTGCTATCGCGCGTGCATGGGGGCGCGATGCTCGCCACCAGTGTGAACAATATCGACTATCAGGAGCGGCGGGCGCTTTCGCTGGAGGCGAAACGCGTCATCGGCGCCCATGCGGCGGCGATGATTCCCGACGGATGTTCACTTTTCCTGAATATCGGCACCACGACAGAGCAGGTCGCGCACGCGCTGCGCGAGCGAAGCGATCTGATCGTGGTCACCAATAATATCAACGCGGTAAACATCCTTTCCGGCTCTCCCGGAAAGCAGATCATCCTCGCCGGCGGCGTGGTGCGCGAATCGGATGGCGCGATCGTCGGTGACGAGGCGGTGGAGTTCATCCGAAAGTTCAAAGTCGATTTTGCGGTGATCGGCGCGTCCGCCTTGGATGACGACGGATCGATCATGGATTTCGACATGCGCGAGGTCGCGGTCGCGCGCGCGATCGTCGCGAATGCGCGCCGCACGATCCTTGTCAGCGATCGCTCCAAATTCGCCCGCAGCGCCCCGATTCGAATCTGCGATATCGACGAGATCGATTTCTGCGTGATGGATCAGCCGCCGCCGGCGCCCTTTATGAAGGCCTGCGCGCGCGCGGGCGTGAATGTGGAAGTCGCCGAGTCCGCTCCGGCCCCCACCGAAAGTGATTCCAAATGACTGATAGATCTAACGATTCAGAGGTGTATGACCTCGCCATCATTGGCGGCGGGGTGAACGGGTGCGGAATCGCGCGCGACGCCACGGGCCGCGGCTTGAGCGTGGTGCTGGCGGAACAGGCGGATCTCGCGCAGGCGACGTCGTCGGCCTCCACCAAACTGTTTCATGGCGGCTTGCGCTATCTCGAATACTACGAGTTCCGGCTGGTTCGCGAGGCGCTGATCGAGCGGGAGACGCTGCTGCGCGCCATGCCGCATATCTCCTGGCCGTTGCGATTCGTATTGCCGCATCACTCCGGTTTGCGGCCCGCATGGCTGCTGCGTCTCGGTCTGTTTATCTACGATCATCTGGGCGGCCGAAAAATCCTGCCGGGAACGAAAGCGCTGGATTTGACCAACGATCCGGCTGGCGCGCCGCTGAAGGATCTGTTTCGTAAAGGTTTCGAATACTCCGATTGCTGGGTGCAGGATTCGCGCCTTGTCGCTCTGAACGCCCGCGATGCGGCGGCGCGCGGCGCGGAGATTCGCGTGCGCACCCGTTGCAACTCCGCCGAGCGCCAGGACGGCGTTTGGGTGGTCTCGCTGGAGGACGCTGAGACCGGCGCGCAGACAGAGGTTCGCGCCCGGGGGCTGATTAATGCGGGCGGTCCCTGGGTCGACGACGTGATCAAGCGCACGACGCGCAACGACGCCCCGGCCAAGATACGGCTGGTGCGCGGCAGCCATATAGTCACCCGCAAGATGTTTGAACACGACCGCGCCTATATCTTTCAGAACGAGGACGGACGGATCATCTTCGCCATCCCGTATGAGACGGACTTCACGCTGATTGGCACCACCGACGTGGACCATCAGGCCGCGCCGGGCGCGGCGGCCTGCACCGAGGAGGAGGCGGATTACCTGCGTCACGCCGCCTCGGAATACTTCACCAAGCCGATCGCGAAGGACGACGTGGTCTGGACCTATTCGGGCGTCAGGCCGCTTTATGACGACGGCGCGTCTTCCGCGACTGCGGCGACCCGGGACTACGTGCTTCAGGTCGAGGACGTCGACGGCGGCGCGCCCGCGCTGAGCGTTTTTGGCGGAAAGATCACCACGCATCGCAAGCTGGCGGAGGCGGCGCTGGCCAAGCTCGCCCCGTATTATCCGGGCATGGGCGCTGCTTGGACGGCCGGGGCGCCGTTGCCGGGCGGCGAGTTTCCCGTCGATGGCGTTCCGGCGCTGATCGCCGAGCTGCGGTCCACATATGCGTTTCTGGACGCGGCCTGGGCGACGCGGCTGGTTAAGGCCTATGGGCGCGACTCGCTTGAATTGCTGGGCGAGGCCCGCGCGAAGGATGATCTGGGCGCCGACCTCGGCGCGAGCCTGACAGAGGCGGAGGTCCGATGGCTGGTCGCGCGCGAATGGGTTCGCTCGGCGGACGATCTTCTCTGGCGGCGCTCGAAACTGGGTCTCCATATCAAGGGGGACGCCGTCGGCGAGTTAGATCAGCTTATCCAGTCCATCCGCCAGGAGGGCGGGGCGGCCGGGTGACGACCGCATCGACTGGACGGCGCGCGGCGCACGCTGCAAGATTTCACAATGAGCATTCAGACGAACGGGTGAATCCATGACGCATATTCTGGCCATCGATCAGGGCACGACCTCCTCCCGCGCAATTCTTTTCGATGCGAACATGAAAGTCGTCTCAATCGGTCAGCAGGAGTTTCCGCAGCATTTCCCGAACTCCGGCTGGGTCGAGCATGAGGTGGAGGATCTCTGGTCCAGCACGATCGCCACCTGCCATGAGGCGATGTCCAAAGCGGGCATTGAGGCGTCGGGGATCGCGGCCATCGGAATCACCAATCAGCGCGAGACCACGCTTGTCTGGGATAAGAAGACAGGCGAGCCGGTTTACCGCGCCATCGTCTGGCAGGACCGGCGCACCGGTGCCCTCTGCGAGCGATTGCGGGCGGAGGGCGCGGAGCCGGGCGTCACGGAGCGCACAGGACTGCTGTTGGACCCCTATTTCTCCTCCACCAAGCTGGCGTGGATTCTGGACAATGTGGACGGCGCGCGCGCGCGAGCCGAGGCGGGCGATCTACTGTTCGGAACGGTCGACTGCTATCTGATCTGGCGTCTGACCGGCGGCGCGCGGCACGTCACCGATGCGACCAACGCCGCCCGCACGATGCTCTACAATATTCGCGAGGGGCGCTGGGATGCGGAAATGCTGCGCCTCCTCAACATCCCGGCCGCCATGTTGCCTGAGGTTCTGGATTGCGCCGCCGAATTCGGCGTCGCGAAAGCGGAGTTTCTGGGCGCGGAGATCCCCATTCGTGGCGTCGCGGGCGATCAGCAGGCGGCCACGGTCGGGCAGGCTTGTTTTCAGCCGGGCATGATGAAATCGACCTATGGCACCGGCTGTTTTGCGCTTTTGAACACCGGCGCCGCGCCGGTCGCATCGACCAACCGGCTGCTGACGACCATCGGGTATCAATTGGACGGCAAGCCGACTTATGCGCTTGAGGGCTCCATTTTCATCGCTGGCGCCGTGGTGCAATGGTTGCGCGACGGGCTGAAGATCATCACCAAAGCCAGCGAGACTCAGGGCATGGCTGAGGCCTCGGACGCGGCGCAGGACATCTATCTGGTGCCCGCGTTCACCGGGCTGGGCGCGCCCTATTGGGATTCCGAGTGCCGCGGCGCGGTTTATGGGCTGACCCGCGCGACGGGTCCGGAGGATTTCGCGCGCGCCGCGCTGGAAAGCGTCGGATATCAGACCCGCGATCTATTGGAGGCGATGAAGCGGGACTGGTCCGAAAATGCAGGGGAGACCGTGTTGCGGGTCGATGGCGGGATGACCGCCTCGGACTGGGCCATGCAGTTTCTGGCCGACATGTTGGCCGCGCCCGTCGATCGGCCCGTGGTGACGGAGACGACGGCGCTGGGCGCCGCCTGGCTGGCGGGAATGAAGGCGGGGGTTTATCCGGCGGCGGAGGAATTCGCCCAGACATGGGCGTTGGAGCGGCGCTTCGAACCGGCGCTGGACGCCGCGACCCGCGAGCGCAAATACGCGGGCTGGCGCGACTCGGTGCGGCGCACGTTAAGCACTTGATTTTCGGGGTCTGACGGCGCCCAATCGGCCTGCGCGCCAATTGAGGAAGATCCTGGCCTGATGGACCCGACCGCACCGACGACGGCCCAAGACGACGCCGCGCCCTATCCTGCGGATACGTTGGGCCTTTCGCCTGATGAGATGCGCCGTTTGGGGCATTTGGTGGTGGATCTGGTGGTCGATCGCCTGGAGCGACGCGAGTCCGAGCCTGCGATCCGGACCGCCGACATGGAGACTCTCGCCGCCGATCTTGGCGGGCCATTGCCCCGGTCGCCGAAGGATCCGGAGGAGTCGCTGCGGCTTCTGGCGGAGGTGGCGCTCGCCCATCAGCAGCATGGCGATCATCCCAGATACTTTGCGCGGGTGCCGGGCCCGAGCGCCTTCGCCGCCGTGTTGGGGGAGTGGCTGGGAGTCGGGTTCAACACGATCTGCACCTCCTGGTCGGGGGCGTCCGGCCCGGCGACGGTCGAACTGACGGCGCTGGACTGGCTACGCCAGATGATCGGCCTGCCGGAGGGGGCCGAAGGGGTGCTGACTTCGGGCGGTTCTCTCGCCAATCTGACGGCTCTCGCCGTCGCTGCGGCGGAGACGGGACCCGGCGCGGTCTATATGAGCGATCAAACGCATGCGTCGCTGCGACGAAACCTGCGCATTCTCGGGCGGCGGGACGCTGATATCCGTGTTCTGGAGACTGACGATCAATTTCGAATGCCCATAGAGGATCTCAGAAACAGGATCGAAAAAGACAAGTCAGAAGGTGTGCGGCCGCAGGTGATCGTCGCCTCAGCGGGAGCTACGAATACCGGCGCTGTCGATCCGTTGGAGGAGATCGCCGATCTCTGCGCTGAGAAGGGCGTCTGGTTGCATGTGGACGGCGCCTATGGCGCGCCCGCGGCGATCACGGCGGAAGGGCGGGCGGCGATGCGCGGGCTTGAACGAGCTGACTCGCTGGCGCTGGATCCGCATAAGTGGCTATTCCAACCCTATGATATCGGCGTCTGTTTCGTCACCCGCCCTGGGGCCTTGGACCGATGTTTCGCCATGTCACCGGAATACCTGAAGGATGTCCGGGGCGCTGGCGTTGCGGCGCGCGAGGTGAATTTTGGCGAACGCGGGTTGGAGCTCTCGCGCCGCGCGCGGGCGCTTAAACTATGGATGTCGATCCGCACCTACGGCGCGGGCGCGTTCGAGGACGCGGTTCGAAAGGGACTGGAGGCGGCGCGATATGCGGAGACCTGTCTGCGCGCGCGCCCGGACCTTTGGGACGTGCTGAGCCCCGCCCAGTTGGGCATCGTCTGCTTCGCGCTGAAGGGCGCCGATGCGGCGGATCACGAGGCGCGGGTCAGAGCGTTGTCGGAGAGCGGCTTCGCCTGCGTGTCCTCCACGATGCTCAAAGGGCGCAGCGCGCTCAGGCTTTGCACCATCAATCCTCTGACGACAAGGCGGGACATCGCCCAGACAATCGAGTATCTGGCGAGTCCCGACAGGATTCCCCAAGAGAGAGCATAGATAAGATGACCGTTCGGTTTGCGCTGGCGACGTTCGCCGCATTGGGACTTTTCGCCGCCGCCTCTTCGGTGGCGCAGGCGGATGAGTGGGAGTATCGCGTCACGCCCTATCTCTGGATCCCAAGTTTCGACGCAGACCTGACAATCGGAGATTCCGACAGCGTGGAATCAGACACCTCGTTCCTGGAAGTGCTGGACTTTGGTTTTCTGATCAACGGCGAGGCGCGGCGCGGCAAATGGGGCGTGATCGCCGAGTACAATTTCCTGGCGCTGTCCGAGGACGCGTCGACGCCGGGCGGCAGGGCCTCCGCCGAGGCGTCTCTAGACGGAAATATGTTCGGTCTGGCGGGCGCTTACCGGTTCTATGAGGACGAGCGCAGCAGCGTCGACGCGTTTGGCGGCGTGCGCGCCTGGTGGATCGAAACGAAGATCGAGTTCCAGCGCGCGCCCAACCCGTCGCGATCGAACAACTGGATCGATCCCATTGTCGGATTGCGGGGCAGTTACGCCGTGACCGACAATATCGCGCTTTCCGGCCTTGCCGATATCGGCGGGTTCGGCGTCGGCTCTGACCTGCAATGGGAGCTTCTGGGCCGCGCTACCTATCGCTTCAACGATCTTTTCGGCGTCGGCTTGGGCTATCGCCATCTGGCGTTGGACTTTGACGACGACGGGTTGGTGCTGGATACGACGATCACAGGACCATTCCTGGCGCTCGACTTCACATGGTGATCGGCGCCGCGATGATCGCGGCGCGCAGTTAATTTAGAACAGATTTGAGCGCGCCTCAGGCTTCGCCGACATCGGCCGGGTCAGCGTTGAGCTGGCCGTAGCCCGAAGCGCCGAGGCTTTCCAGCAGCTCAAGCTGGGTCTCCAGAAAGTCGATATGTCCTTCCTCATCGGCCAGAAGCTGTTCGAACAGTTTCATACTGACGATGTCGCCCGCCTTGCTGCAGACCTCGCGCCCCTCAAGGTACAGTGCGCGGGCGTCATGCTCACCGGCGAGGTCGTTCTCCAACGTCTCCTTGACGGTCTTGCCGATCCTCAATGGGTCCAGCGTTTGCAGGTCTGGCTCTCCTTCCAGAAAGATGATGCGGTCGATCAACGTGTCGGCGTGCAGAGATTCTTCGGCCACTTCAGCCTTGGATTTCGCCGCCAGACGGCTGTAGCCCCAATCGGCCTGCAGCAACGCGTGCAGCCGATACTGGTTGATCGCCGTCAGCTCGCTGCGCACCGCCTTGTTGAGGTATTCCAATACTTTGGGATCGCCCTTCATCGTGAACCTTCCTTAACCGTCGAACCAAAGCCCGACAAAAAACCGCATCTCGACCTCTCACCTAAGCCGCCGCAAGGGTATTTCCAAGCGGTGACAGACGGATCCGCGCCGGCTCTATCCGTTTGCAAAACGCCAGCGCGGGCGTTAAACCGCCATTTACCGTTGGGGTGCTCCAAAAATGGGGCTGAGAGGCGCGAGACGCCGACCCATGGAACCTGAACCGGGCAATGCCGGCGTAGGGAACGGGTCCTCAGTTCGGCGGCGATCCCTTCCACGCAGACATCCGGTCTGGAAAGGGAGAGGATGGCGGCCAGAATGACCCCGATCGCATTGACCATCGCAGGCTCTGACAGCGGCGGCGGCGCTGGAATTCAGGCCGACCTGAAGGCGTTTTCGGCGCGCGGCGTCTATGGGGCCAGCGTGATCACCGCAATCACCGCACAGAACACCCGCGCGGTCACCGCAGTGGAGGAGATCTCTCCGACCGTCGTGGCGGCGCAGATCGACGCGGTCCTGGACGACCTGGCGGTGGGCGCGATCAAGATCGGCATGCTCTCGTCGCCTGAGATCATTCACGTCGTCGCGGAGGGCGTGCGCGGGCGGGACATCCCGGTGGTGCTCGATCCGGTGATGGTGGCGAAATCGGGCGATGCGCTGCTCAGGGATGAGGCGGTCGACGCGCTGACCAGTGAGTTGCTGCCGCTGGCCGTGTTGCTGACGCCCAACCTGCCTGAAGCCGCGCGGTTGTTGGGACGCTCTGACGCCGAGACCACCGATGACATGGAGCGGCAGGGTCGGGACTTGCTGAAACTCGGACCCCGCAGCGTGTTGATGAAAGGCGGGCATGGCAAGGGAGAGTCCTGCACCGATCTGATGGTGAACGGCGATGAGGAGCTGCTTTTCCTAACCGCTGAGCGCATCCCGACGAAAAACACGCATGGCACCGGCTGCACCTTTTCCTCCGCGATCACGGCGGAGCTTGCGAAAGGGGAGGCGCTGTCCTCCGCGGTGATGAACGCGCATCTTTATTTGCAAGCGGCCATCAAGGCGGCTGACGATCTGACAATCGGCTCGGGTCACGGGCCGGTGCATCATTTCCATGAGTTTTGGTCGGCCAAAGGCGGCGCAAATGGTTGAGGCCACGGTGATCGGCGCCGGCGTCGCCGGCCTTTGCGTGGCGACGGAGATCGTCGCGCGCGGCGGGCGCGTCTCGCTGGTCGATCTGAACGGAGAGCCGGGTCCACATGGATGTTCCTGGTGGGCGGGCGGCATGCTGGCCCCCTATTGCGAAGGCGAAAGCGCAGAGGAGCCGGTCGTGCGGCTCGGCAAACAGGCCATCAACTGGTGGGAGGAGAACGCCGGCGGCGTCACCCGCAACGGGTCGATGGTGGTGGCGATGGGCCGCGATCAGCGGGAGCTAAACCGTTTCGCCCGGCGCACCGAGGGCGTGGAGGAGATCGGCGCCGAGACGATCGCGGAGCTGGAGCCCGACCTCGAAGGCCGGTTCGGCAGGGCGCTTTACTACGCTGAGGAGGCGCATCTGGATCCGCGCGCCGCGCTGGGATCGCTGGTCGACGGATTGAAAGCCAAGGGCGTTGATTGCGCCCCTGCGATCGGCGAGGGATCGGGCCAGGCGATTGATTGCCGGGGGCTGGCGGCCTCTGACGCGCTGACCGACCTGCGCGGCGTGAAGGGGGAGATGCTGGTGCTGAAATGCCCGGATGTCTCGCTGGCCAGACCGATCCGGTTGCTGCATCCGCGCATCCCGCTCTACATCGTGCCACGGGGCGACGGCGTCTTCATGTTGGGCGCCACGATGATCGAGGCGGGCCAGCGCGCCCGCGTCACCGCGCGCTCGCTGCTGGAGATGTTGTCGGCGGCTTATGCTCTGCATCCGGCCTTTGGCGAGGCGGAGGTGCTGGAGATCGGCGTCGACGCCCGCCCGGCCTTTCCTGACAATCTGCCGCGCATACGGCGGCGCGGCGACGTGATCTATGCGAACGGCCTCTACAGGCATGGCTATCTGCTCGCCCCGGCGCTGGGGCGCATGGTGGCCGAGCTGTTGTTTGACGGCGTGGTTCCGGAGGTGATGGATGAAGATCAAGCTTAACGGCGAGACGACAGAGATCGCGTCTGTCACGGTCGCGTCGGCGCTGGAGGAGCTAGGCTACGCCGGCGCCAAGATCGCGACCGCGGTGAACGAGGATTTTGTTCCGGCCTCGCAACGGGATGCGACCAAACTGGCGGATGGCGATCGGCTGGAAGTCGTCGCGCCGATGCAGGGGGGCTGACGGAATGCGCGACTTCTATGGCGTGACGCTGAAAAACCCGCTGATGCTTGGCACGGCGCAGTATCCGTCCCCCGCCATCATGGGAGAGGCTTTTCGCGCGTCGGACGCGGGCGTAGCGACGGTGTCCCTGCGCCGGGAAAGCGGCGGCGAACGCGCAGGGCAGGCGTTTTGGGAGCTGATCGCCAGCCTCGGCACTCATGTGCTGCCGAACACCGCCGGTTGCTATTCGGTGAAAGAGGCGGTGACGACGGCGCATATGGCCCGGGAGGTGTTCGACACCAAGTGGATCAAGCTGGAGGTGATCGGCGACACCGACACCCTGCAACCCGACATCTATGGTCTGGTGGAGGCCGCGCGGATCCTGAACGACGAAGGGTTTGAGGTGTTTCCCTACACCACTGAAGACCTGATCGTGTGCGAGAAACTGGTGGACGCCGGGTGCCGGGTGTTGATGCCCTGGGGCGCGCCGATCGGCTCGGGCCTCGGCCTCAACAATGAGCACGGCCTCAGAACGCTGCGCGCCCGGTTCCCTGAGATCCCGCTGGTGGTGGACGCAGGCATCGGCGTGCCGTCCCACGCCGCGCGGGCGATGGAGCTGGGTTACGACGCGGTGCTCCTGAACACAGCGGTCGCCAAGGCGGGCGATCCGGTGGCGATGGCGAAAGCCTTCAGCCAGACGGTGCAGGCGGGCGCCGCCGCCTATGTCGCGGATCCGATGGAGCCGCGCGATATGGCGACCCCCTCGACCCCGGTGATCGGAAAGGCGTTTCTGGAATGAGCGACGCGGAAGAGACGGCCCTCGACCGGTTTTATCCTGTCTTTGACAACAGCGATTGGCTGGAATTCCTGCTGCCGATGGGGATCAAGCTGGTTCAGCTGCGGGTCAAGGATATGAGCGAGGAGGAGACCCGCGCGGAGATCCGCCGGGGCAAGGCGCTCTGCGAGGAATACGACGCCCAGTTGATCGTCAACGACTACTGGCGGATGGCGATCGAGGAAGGGTGCGACTACGTCCATCTGGGTCAGGAGGATCTGGACGACGCCGACGTGCCCGCGATCCGCGCCGCCGGTCTGAAACTGGGCGTCAGCACCCATGATCATGCGGAGTTGCAGCGCGCGTTGGTGCTGGAGCCGGATTATATCGCGTTGGGGCCGGTCTATCCGACCATCCTGAAAAAGATGAAATGGACCGAGCAGGGGCTCGGCCGACTGACCGAGTGGAAAGGGCTGATCGGCGATACCCCGCTGGTCGCCATCGGCGGGATGAGCGTAGAGCGAGCGCCCGGCGCGTTCGAAGCGGGCGCCGACATCATCTCCGCCGTCACCGACATCACGTTCAACGACGACCCCGAAGCGCGGGTCGCAGAGTGGATTGAGGCGACCCGGCTCGACGGGTGACGGGCGCCTTTTTGGGGAATACGAAAGGGACGACACGACATGAAATTCATCACCTTTGTCGCCGCGCTGCTGATCGCCAGCCCGGCGCTTGCTGCCGACAAGATGACCCTGCTGCTGGACTGGTTCGTCAATCCGGATCACGGGCCGATCATCGTCGCGCAGGAGAAGGGCTATTTCGCCGACCAGGGGCTTGAGGTTGAGGTTGTCGCACCGGCCGATCCGTCCGATCCGCCGAAACTGGTCGCCGCCGGCAAGGCCGATCTGGCGGTGTCCTATCAGCCGCAACTGCACCTGCAGATCCACGAGGGGCTTCCGCTGAAGCGCGTGGGCACGCTGGTCGCCACGCCGCTCAATTGCCTGCTGGTGCTGGAGGACGGCCCGATCAAAGAGATCAGCCAGCTGAAAGGCGCCAAGATCGGATTCTCCGTCGCGGGGGTCGAGGAAGCGCTGCTCAGCTCTATCCTGGCCAAGCACGGCGTCGCCTATGACGAGATCGAACTGGTCAATGTGAACTGGTCGCTGTCGCCCTCGCTGATGTCGGGGCAGGTGGATGCGGTGATCGGCGCCTATCGCAATTTCGAGCTCAACCAGATGGATATCGAAGGCGTCAAAGGCCGCTGCTTCTATATCGAGGAAGAAGGCGTGCCGACCTATGACGAGCTGATCTATGTCGCAAACCCCGAGACCATGGACGCCGACAAGATCAAGCGCTTCCTCGCCGCGACCGAGAAGGCGACGCAATTCATCGTCAACCATCAGAAAGAGAGCTGGGAGATTTTCTCCGGCACCTCTAAAGAGCTTCAGGATGAGCTGAACGCCCGCGCCTGGGTCGACACTCTGCCGCGGTTCGCGCTGCGCCCTGCGGCGCTGGATGTGGGCCGCTACGCCCGGTTCGAGGAGTATCTGAAAGCCGCGGATCTGGTGGACTCGATCAACCCGGTCTCTGAGATCGCGATCGACGTCACTGCGAACGAGAGCGGCCAGTGATGGACGCGTGGTCTGGCCCGGATTACGGCCGCGCTTTCGCGCTTTGGCGGGATGGCGCGGCGGGCCCGTGGCGGGACTACACGCGGCACAGCTTCGTTGAAGGCCTGAAGGATGGAACGCTGCCAAAGGCGGCGTTGCTGCACTACCTGACGCAGGACTATGTCTTCCTCGTGCATTTCTCTCGCGCCTGGGCGCTGGCGGCGGTCAAGGCGGAGACGCTGGATGAGTTGAAGGCGGCGTCGGCGACGGTCAACGCGCTGGTCAATCACGAGATGCAGCTGCATGTGGAGACGTGCGCGGCGGAGGGCATTTCGGAAGAGGCGCTCTTCAACGCGACCGAAGAGGCGGAGAACCTCGCCTATACCCGCTATGTGCTGGAGGCCGGGTTCTCCGGCGATTTTCTCGATCTGATGGCGGCGTTGGCGCCCTGCGTGCTCGGCTATGGCGAGATCGGCGCGCGGCTTGGCGTCGAGGCGGGGGAGACCCCGTATCGCGAGTGGATCGAAACCTATGCCGGCGACGAGTATCAGGAGGTCTGCCGCGATGTCGGCGCGCTGATCGACGCGGCGCTCGCCCGCCGGATCGGTCCGGAATACGAGACGTCGCCGCGCTGGGCGAAGCTGTCGGAGCGGTTCGAGATCGCTACCCGGCTGGAGGTCGACTTCTGGTCCATGGGACTGCGGGGCGCGTGACGCACGCGCGTCCTTCCATTGCTCTTGGCATCCGGTTTTCAGGCGGGTGCAGGATCGATGGCGCGACGCTTTTTTCTCCATTGTCTCTGGAAATCGGCGCGGGGGAGTGGACCTGTCTGCTCGGCCCGTCGGGCGTGGGAAAGTCCACCGTGCTGCGCCTGATCGCCGGGCTGGCGACGGCGATGGAGTTCGACGGCGAGATAACCGCCTCGGACGGCCAACCGCTGGAGGGCCGCATCGCCTATATGGCGCAAAGCGATCTGTTGCTGCCCTGGCTGGATGTGCTGGGCAATGTCACCCTTGGCGCCAGCCTGCGGGGCGCAAAACGGGAAAAAGACCGCGCCCAGCGCATGATCGCACGCGTTGGCCTCTCCGCCCATGCCCATAAACGGCCCTCGCAATTGTCGGGCGGGCAACGGCAGCGGGTGGCGCTGGCCCGGACGCTGATGGAGGATCGCCCGGTCATCCTGCTGGATGAGCCGTTCTCGGCGCTGGACGCGCGCACCCGCGCCGAGATGCAGGAATTGGCGGCCGAACTTCTAGCGGGACGCACCGTGTTGCTGGTGACCCATGATCCGGCGGAGGCCGCGCGCCTCAGTCATCGGATCGCGGTTTTGACAGAGGCCGGCCTGACACCGATTGAACCGCCCTCGACGCCGCCGATCCGCCCAGTCGACGACCCGGAGACGCTGGCCCGCCAGGGTGCGCTGCTGCGTATGCTGCGGGAGCCCGCGTGATGGGCGGCTGGCGCAGTGGGATTTTGGCGGCGGCGCTGGGGCTGTCGGTCTGGCAGGGCGTCGTCTGGGCGACTGGCCTGCCGCATTTCATCCTGCCGGGGCCGTTGCGCGTGGCGGCGGCGTTTGTCGACAGCTGGGAGCTGATCGCCGAACACGCGGTGGTCACGATGGGCGAGGTGCTGATCGGTCTCTCACTGGGCGCCACGCTCGGCGCGATCACGGCGGTACAACTGGCGATGTCGCCCAGCGCGCGCGCGCTGGCGCGGCCGATCCTTGTCTTCTCACAAGCGGTGCCGGTCTTTGCGCTGGCGCCGATCCTGACGCTCTGGTTCGGCTATGGGCTCTGGTCGAAAGTCGCGATGGCGGTGCTGATCATCTATTTCCCGGTGGCGTCTTCGTTCTTTGACGGGCTCAGCCGCACGCCGCCCGGCTGGCTGGATCTTGCGCGCACCATGGGCGCCAGCCCCGCCCGCATCATGTGGTCGGTGCGCATTCCCGCCGCGACGCCCTCGCTCGCCTCCGGCCTGCGTTTGGCGGCGGTTTATGCGCCTATCGGCGCGGTGATCGGCGAATGGGTGGGGGCCTCGCAGGGGCTGGGTTATCTGATGCTTCTGGCGAACGGGCGGGCTAAGATCGACCTGATGTTCGCCGCCACGATCTCGCTCGCGCTGATGACGGTGCTGCTCTACGCGGCGATGGATCAGCTCTGCAAATATCTGACCGAGCGCATGTCCTGAGCCGAAACCCATTGACGTTGGCCGCGTTTCCAGCCGAGATCACAGGCTATGAGGCTCTCACGTCACATAATCATCTGGGCGGCGGTCTTCGCCGTTGCGATTGGGGTGACGTTGCTAGCGGCGCACACGATCGCGCTGCGGGTCTTCATGGCCGAAACGGAAACGCTGGGGCGCGACGCGGTCGACCGGCACGTGGAGGAGGTGCGCAGCTGGCTGGACGTTTATCAGGCGATGCCCGCCATCTACGCCCGCGCGCCTGACATTCGCGACATTCTGCGCCCTGAAGCCGGCGCAGACGCGCGGCGCGCAGTTAGCGCGAAACTGGAGATTCTGAACGCGACCACCGGCGCGGCGGACACCTATTTGCTGGATCAGGACGGCTTTGTGATCGCGGCGTCGAACTGGAGCGATCCCAAGACGTTCGTCGGAAAGAATTTCTCGTTCCGGCCGTATTTCGAGGCCGCGTCGCAAGGACGGCTGGGCCGTTATTTCGCGCTGGGCTCGACCTCTGGCGAACGGGGGTATTTCTTCTCCTCGCCGGTTCGGCTGGGCGTGGAGGTGGCGGGCGTCGTGGTGGTCAAGGTCGGCGTCGACGAGATCGAGCAGAAAATGCGCCTCAGCCCACATGAAGTGTTCGTCACCGACGATGACGGGGTCATCCTGCTGGCGGGCCACCCGGAATGGCGCCTCGGCTCGTTCGGAGACATGCCGCCGGCCGTCGCTGCGCGCATCCGCAACGGCGACCAGTTCTACGGCGCCGGGCTGGAGCGCGCGGATCTGACGCTCGCGTCGGGAGAGGCGCGCGCGCCGGAGGATGGCGAGATCGTCACCGCAGTCGCCGATCTGTCGGACGCGCCGCGGCTGGAGTTTCTGCATCTGTCCGCGCCGATGACCATTGAAGGGTGGACCATTCACGTGTTGATCGGCACGGCGGAGGCGCGTGCGCAAGCGCTGACGTCGACCCTGTTTGCGGCGTCCGTCCTCGCAGCTTTCGGCTTCGGCGTCGCGGCGATCTGGCAACGTCGTCGCCGACTGATCGAGGGGATCCGGACGCATGAGCGGGCGCAGGTGGCGCTGGAGCGCACGGTCGCCGCGCGCACGGCGGATCTGCGCCGGGTGAACCGGGAACTGGAAGCTGAAATCGTTGAACGCAGCCAGGCCGAGAAGGATCTGCGTCAGGCGCAGGATGAGCTGATCCAGGCCGGTAAGCTGGCGGCGCTGGGTCAGATGTCGGCGGCGCTCAGCCATGAATTCAACCAACCGCTGGCCGCCATCCGGTCTTATGCGGAGAACGCCATCGCCTTTCTCAACAACGAACAACTGGATCCGGCGGAGGAGAATCTGGAGCGCATTACCCGGCTGACGCAGCGCATGGCGGAGCTCTCCAAACTGATGCTCAACTTTTCCCGCAGGCCGCGCGACGCGGTGCTGCCAGTGGATCTGGCGGATGTGATCGACGAGGCGATGAACCTTCTAACCGGGCGGTTCGGCAGGTCGGGCGTGGAGCCGGTGATCGAACGGCCCGACGGTCCGATTCCTGTCATGGGCGGGCATATCCGCTTGCAACATGTGGTGATGAACCTGCTGACCAACGCGATCGACGCGCTGGAGGGACGTGACGACCCAATGGTGCGGATCGACGTCTTGGTGGATCAGGACGTGACGGTGGTCGTTTCCGACAACGGACCCGGCATCGCCGCCGAGGCGTTGCCGAAGATCTTCGATCCGTTCTTCACGACCAAAGATGTCGGCAAGGGTCTGGGGCTAGGCCTCTCTATCTCCTTCAACATCGTCAAGGATTTCGGCGGCTCGCTGCGCGGCGAGAACCCGCCAGAGGGCGGGGCCCGGTTCATCCTGACCCTGCGCCGGGCGGAGACGCTGGAGTCAGCGGCGGAGTGACCCCTATGACATTGGATCTCATATGAACGACGCGGAGAATATCGGGCGCGCCATCGTTGTCGATGATGAAGAGCCATTGCGGGACGCCGTGACGCAAGGGCTGCAACTGGCGGGGTTCGAGGTGACCGCCTTCGCCCGCGCCGAACGCGTCGTGGAGCGGATCGACCGGGCGTTTTCCGGCGTGGTGATCTCGGACATCCGGATGCCGCGCATGGACGGGCTTCAGCTGCTTGAGGCGGCCCGCAAGGTCGACTCCGAATTGCCGGTTATCCTGATGACCGGGCATGGCGACGTGCCGCTGGCGGTCTCGGCGATGCGGCAGGGGGCCTATGACTTCATCGAAAAGCCTTTCGCGACGGCGCGCCTTGTCGAGTCCGCGACGCGGGCGTGTGAGCTTCGCCGCCTGACGCTGGAGAACCGGGCGCTGCGCTCGCAATTGGAGCAGCGGGACACGCTGGAATCGGTGCTGGTGGGGCGGTCGGCCCCGATCGTCGCGCTGCGCGAGCGCCTGCGCTCCATCGCGGCGACGGATATCGACGTGCTGCTGACCGGCGACACCGGCGTCGGAAAAGGCGTGGCCGCGCGCGCGATCCACGACCTCTCGGAACGCGCGGGCAAACCCTTTGTGGCCGTCAACATGGCGGCGCTGCCCGCCGCAGCCATCGAATCCGAGCTCTTTGGGCATGAGCAGGGCGCGTTCGTCGGAGCGCACCGGGCGCGGGTCGGCAAGTTCGAGCATGCGCGCGGCGGCACCTTCTTTCTGGATGAGATCGGCGCCGCGCCGCTGGATCTGCAGGCGAAATTGCTGCGGGTCATCGAGGACCGATCGATCACCCGCCTTGGCTCCAACGATCCGATCGATCTGGACGTGCGGTTTGTAGCGTCCAGCAAAGAAGACCTGGAGGCGCTGGTCGCCGCGGGTGCGTTCCGTGACGATCTTTATTACCGGCTCAATGTGGCGGCGTTGAAGATCCCGCCTCTCGCGGATCGGATGGAGGACGCGCCGCGCCTGTTTCAGCATCTGGTGGTCGAGGCGTCGATGCGCTACCGGCGGGCCGCGCCCGATGTGCCGGGCGATATTCTGAGCGCTCTTTCGGCGCGGGAGTGGCCGGGCAATGTCCGGGAGCTTCGCAACGCGGCGGATCGGTTCGTTTTGGGGCTGGGGGTCGACGACGACGCGCCCGCCGACATCGACGCCAGCCTGGCCGAACAGATCGAGCGCTACGAAAAAAACCTGATCGCGACGGCGCTCGCCGCCAATGAAGGCTCGCTGAAGGCGACCTACGAATCGCTGAGGCTGAGCCGGAAATCGCTCTACGAAAAGATGCAGAAACACGGGCTGCGCCGCGAGGATTACGCGGAATAACGCGACTTGCCGCGGCGCGTGGGCGGGTTTCCACCCATCGGATGCGCGGCTTTGGGTGGAAGAGGGGGCCTAAGCCGATTTTTCCGTCGGAAACGGCATTTTTCGCGTCACAGAAGCCTTGCGCTACGGACGGGGCGACAGGTTAGGGTGACTTCGACGCCTGAAACAGGGCGATCGACAGGGTCGATGAACCCCTGAAAACACTTGGAAACGCATTGGGAGGAAAACTATGCGCTTCGTAACTCTGGCGGCAGCCGCCGCCCTCGCCATGACCACCACCGCTTTGACCACCACGTCGGCCTCTGCGGCCGACGCTTGCCAGGACGGCGAAGTGGTCATCAAGTTCAGCCACGTCACCAACACCGACAAGCATCCGAAAGGCATCGCCGCGTCGCTGCTGGAGAAGCGCGTGAACGAAGAGATGAACGGCAAGGCCTGCGTGGAAGTGTTCGGCAACTCGTCGCTCTATAACGATGATCTGGTGCTTGAGGCGCTGCTGCGCGGCGACGTGCAGATGGCCGCCCCGTCGCTGTCGAAATTCGAAACCTTCACCAAGAAGTTCCGCCTGTTCGATCTGCCGTTCATGTTCACGGATATCGATGCAGTGGATCGTTTCCAGCGCGGCGAGGCCGGGCAGAAGCTGCTGACCTCGATGAAGCGTCGCGGCCTCTTGGGTCTCGCCTATTGGCACAACGGCATGAAGCAGTTCTCGGCCAGCCGTCCGCTGCTGACGCCAGACGACGCCAAGGGCCTGAAATTCCGCGTGCAGCCGTCTGAGGTGCTGGTCGCGCAGATGGAAGCCATCGGCGGCAGCCCGCAAAAAATGGCGTTCTCTGAGGTCTATGGCGCGCTGCAGACCGGCGTTGTCGACGGGCAGGAGAACACCTGGTCCAACATCTACGGCAAGAAGTTCTTTGAGGTTCAGGACGGCGTCACCGAGTCCAACCATGGCATCATCGACTATCTGGTCGTGACCTCCACCGACTTCTGGGATGGCCTTGAGCCGGACGTGCGCGACCAGCTCGCGACGATCATGGATGAGGTTTCGCAGGCGCGGAACGCGGAATCCACCGCCGTCAATGAGAAAGCCAAACAGGCGATCATCGAAGCCGGCGGCGTGGTGCGTCAGCTGACGCCTGAGCAGCGCGAAGCCTGGGTCACGGCGATGAAGCCGGTCTGGGAGAAGTTTGAAGGCGATGTCGGCGCGGACGCGATCGCGGCGGCCCAGGAAGCCAATAAACTCACCAACTAAGACAGAACGCAGAAACCGGGCGCGGCTTGCGAAAGCAGGCCGCGCTTGATTTCGGCGCCCGCGCCTGACGCGGGATCCAATTTCAACCGCTTCAGTTTCACTCGTCTGACGTCGCTATTTATTGGAGGGGACGCCATGCATTATGAGCCCACGACGCCATTGGGCCGGGCGATCAACGCCGTAGAGGAGACGCTGATCGCGGTCATCCTCGGCCTGATGACTTTGATCACTTTCGCCAACGTCATCGCGCGCTACATCTTTAACGCCAACATTCTTTGGGCGCTGGAGGCGACGGTTTTCCTGTTCGCTTGGCTGGTGCTGATCGGCGCCTCCTATTGCGTGAAGACTCGCACCCATCTGGGCGTCGACGCGGTGCTGAACATGGTCTCTGCAGGGACGCGGCGGGCGCTCGCCATTGTCGCGATCGGCGTCTGTCTCGCCTTCTCTGTCCTGCTCTTCATCGGATCCTGGGACTACTGGGCGCCGTTTGCGGGTTTGCCGCCGATCTTCGGCACGTTCCGCGACCAGGCCTGGTACGAGGTCAACGACATTCCGATGTGGGATTGGCTGCGCTTTATCGAAGCGTCGATGAACGAGGGCGAATCCTACGAGAAGCTTCCACGCTTCATTCCTTACGCGGCGTTGCCCCTGGGCGTGTTCCTGGTGCTCGTGCGCTTCATCCAACTCGCGATCAGCGTCTTCAAAGGCGAGGTCGACATGATCATCGCCAGCCATGAGGCTGAAGAGATGGTCGAAGAAGCGGCCGCCAAAGCCGACAAGGAGGGTTGAACCCATGGAAATGGCAATTCTCTTTGGCATGGTGGTGGCGCTGCTGCTGATCGGCGTGCCCATCGCGGTCTCGCTGGGCGTGTCATCCATCATCTTCCTGCTGATCTTCTCGGACGCGTCGCTGGCGTCGATCGCACAGACTCTGTTCAACGCGTTCGCCGGGCATTTCACCCTGCTCGCGATCCCGTTCTTCGTGCTGGCCTCGACCTTCATGTCGACGGGCGGCGTGGCGAAACGGATCATCCGCTTCGCGATCGCCTGCGTCGGGCATCTGCGCGGCGGGCTCGCCATCGCATCCGTGTTCGCCTGCATGCTGTTCGCGGCGCTCTCGGGCTCTTCGCCGGCGACGGTGGTCGCGATCGGCTCCATTTGTATCGCGGGCATGACGCAGACCGGCTACACCAAGGACTTCGCCGCTGGCGTGATCTGTAACGCGGGCACGCTGGGCATTCTGATCCCGCCCTCCATCGTGATGGTCGTCTATGCGGCCTCGGTGGACGTCTCGGTCGGCCGCATGTTCCTGGCGGGCGTCATTCCGGGCATCATGGCCGGGTTGATGCTGATGATCGGCATCTATGTCGCGGCGCGCGTGAAGAACCTACCCGCCAATCCGTTTGCGGGCTGGGGCGAGATCTTTGACTCCGCGCGGGACGCGATGTGGGGTCTGTTCCTGATCGTGATCATCCTGGGCGGCATCTATGGCGGCATCTTCACGCCGACCGAAGCTGCGGCGGTCGCCTCTGTCTACGCCTTCATCGTCGCGAATTTCGTCTATCGCGACATGGGGCCGCTGAACAGGGCCGATGGTTCGTCCATCTCAGTCTTTCGCAAGCCCCATGCGCTGCTGACGGCATGGTTCCACAAGGACGCCAAGGACGCGCTGTTCGAGGCCGGACGGATGACGATCATGTTGCTGTTCGTGATCGCCAACGCGCTGATCCTGAAGCACGTTCTAACCGAGGAGCAGATCCCGCAGGGCATCGCCGCCGCCATGCTGAGCGCCGGTTTCGGCCCGGTCATGTTCCTGGTGATCGTGAACGTGATCCTGTTGATCGGCGGTCAGTTCATGGAGCCGTCTGGCCTGATCGTCATCGTGGCGCCGCTGGTGTTCCCGATCGCGATTCAGCTGGGGATCGATCCGATCCATCTGGGCATCATCATGGTGGTCAATATGGAGATCGGCATGATCACGCCGCCTGTCGGGCTGAACCTGTTCGTGACCTCGGGCGTCGCGGGCATGCCGATGATGCGGGTGGTGAAAGCTTCGCTGCCCTGGCTGATGATCCTGTTCGTGTTCCTGATCATGGTCACCTACATCCCGTTCCTGTCGACCTTCCTGCCCACGACATTCATGGGCCCGGAAGTCATCGTTCAGTAACCGTCGCGGCGGCGCTCCACCCGTCCGCAGCCATAAGGCTCCCCACCGCCGCCGTCTCTCACCCGAGGCGGCGGCGGTTTTTGTCTGGCCACCGGCTGACCGGCGGGCCATGCTGCTCGTCAGCGAAAACATGGCGCTGAGGGGCGGGCTTGGATGACGACCGAACAAGGTCTTCTGTTTGCGATTTTCGTCGGCGTGTTCGCCATGCTGCTCTGGGGGCGCTGGCGCTATGATCTGGTCGCCTTCTGCGCCTTGCTGATCGGCGCGGTTCTGGGGCTGGTGCCGAAAGAGGACATCTTCACCGGCTTTGGCCATCCGGCCACTATCGTGGTGGCGCTGGTTCTGGTGATCTCCCGCGGTCTGGTGATCTCGGGCGCGGTGCAATTGATCACCCGCAAGGCGCTGTCGGGCACGATGGGTCTGCGCCGCCATATCGCCCTGATGGGCGGGGTGGGCGCGCTGATGTCCGCCTTCATGAACAATGTCGCTGCGCTCGCATTGTTGATGCCGGTCGACATCCAGACGGCGATCAAGGAAGGGCGAACGCCGCGCAAGACGCTGATGGCGCTGTCTTTCGCGACCATCCTGGGCGGGTTGGTGACGCTGATCGGCACGCCGCCCAACATCATCGTCGCCAGCTATCGCGCGCAGGCGGTGGGCGAGCCGTTCCAGATGTTCGACTTCGCCCCCGTCGGCGGGGTTTGCGCGCTGGTTGGGCTGCTGTTTGTCGCCACCATCGGATGGCGCCTGATCCCGGATGGCAAGTCCGACAAGGCGCCGGGCGAAAAGCTCTACGACCTGGCCGATTATGTCGCCGAATTGCACCCGACCGAGGGATCTCCGGTGATCGGCAAGAGGGTGGCCGAGCTTGATGACGACGCGGAGGACGCGGATGTGGTCGTCATCGGGCTGGTGCGCGACGGCAAACGCGTGTTCGGCAACGCCCGCCACGACCGGATCCGTGAGGATGACGTGCTTCTGATCGAGGCGTCGCCGGACGCGATCGAGGAGTTTCGCGGCAATCTGAAGCTGTCCTTCATCGAGAAGACCACCAAGTATGAGGTGGCTGGCGAAGGCATGTCGATGGTGGAAGTTGTCGCGCCGGAGCAATCCCGCATCGCCGGAAAATCTGCGATGAGTTTGCACCTGATGCGACGTCAGGGCGTCACGCTTCTCGGCATCTCACGTCAGGGAACGCAGCTAACGAAGCGGGTTCGGCGCGAGACCGTTCAGGCGGGCGACATCCTGCTGCTTCTTGGCCGATCCAACCGTTTGCCCGATGCGGTGAACTGGCTGGGCTGCCTTCCGTTGGCCGAGCGCGGCTTCACCGTCACCCAGTCAGAAAAGATGTGGATCGCGGCGGGCCTTTTCGCAGCCGCCATCGCCGCGGCGAGCTTTGGGTTGGTCTATCTGCCGGTGGCGCTGGGGATCGTCGTGGCGGGTTATATGATATTCGGCGTGGTGCCGGTCAAAGAGGTCTATGAGCACATCGAGTGGCCGGTCGTCGTGCTGCTCGGCTCCATGATCCCGCTCGGCGCAGCGCTGGAGACGACGGGAGGCGCAGAGCTGATCGCCGACGGCATCCTTGCGCTGACGTCAGGCCTGCCGGCCTGGGCGGTTCTGGTGGTGTTGATGACGGCGACGATGACCCTGTCGGACGTCCTGAACAATACGGCGACGACTGTGGTCGCCGCGCCCATCGCCATCGACATGGCGCGCAAGCTGGAGGTGAGCCCGGACCCGATGCTGATGGCGGTCGCTGTGGCGGCCTCTTGCGCGTTCCTGACGCCGATCGGGCACAAGAACAATACATTGATCCTTGGCCCCGGCGGCTATGCTTTCGGCGATTATTGGCGTATGGGCCTCCCCTTGGAGATCCTGGTGATCGCGGTGGCGACACCCGCCATATTGGTGTTCTGGCCGCTTTAGGATGGCCGTTTCGAGAGGCTGACATGACCGAAAACCCCTTGCTGAGCGACTGGGCCGGACCGTTCGGCGCGCCGCCGCTGGATGAAATCGAGAACACGCATTTCCTGCCCGCCTTCGAGGCGTCGATGGCCGAGTCGCGCGCGAATATCGAGGCGATCGCCACCGATCCGGCGGCGCCCACATTCGCCAACACGGTCGAGGCGCTGGAGCGCGCCAGCCGCGCGCTGGACCGGGTCTGCGCCGTGTTCTTCAACCTGACCGGCGTTCAGGCGACGGATGAGATCGAGACGATCCAGACCGAGATCTCGCCAAAGCTGGCGCTGTTCGGCGCCGAGGTCGCCAGCGATCCCCGGCTTTTCGCCCGCGTGGACGCCTTGATGGAGCGCCGCAGCGAGCTTGGCCTCACATCAGAACAGGACCGGGTTCTGGAGCTGACGCATCTGGGCTTCCAGCGTTCCGGCGCGCAACTGGATCAGGCCGGGCGCGATCGCATGGGCGAGATCATGGAGCGGCTCTCCGCATTGGGCACGGCGTTCGCCCAGCACGTCCTTGCTGATGAGAAAAGCTGGCACATGCAATTGGGCGAGGACGATCTGGCGGGCCTGCCCGAGAGCCTGCGCGATGCGGCCGCTGCGGCGGCGAAAGAACGCGGGATCGAGGGATGGGCGATCACGCTACAGCGCTCTCTGATCACGCCGCTTCTGGAAAGCTCAGAACGGCGCGACCTCAGGGAGCGCGCGTTCCAGGCCTGGATCGCCCGCGGCGAGAACGGCGGTGAGACCGACAATCGGGAGATCGTCGCCGAGACGCTGGCGCTGCGGAAGGAAAGGGCGGAGCTGCTGGGTTTTGAGAACTTCGCGGCTTTCAAGCTCGCCCCCGAAATGGCGAAGACGCCGGACGCCGTGCGCGATCTGCTGATGCGGGTCTGGACCCCGGCGCGAGCGCAGGCACTGAGCGACGCAGAGCGATTGACGGAGCTCTTGCGCGCCGATGGCGTCAATGGCGCTCTTGAGGCGTGGGACTGGCGCTTCTATGCGGAGAAGCTGCGCAAGATCGACCATGATCTCGACGCATCGGAGTTGAAACCGTTCATGCCGCTCGACGCGATGATCTGGGCGGCCTTTGACGTGGCGGCGCGTCTGTTCGGCCTCGGCTTCGAGGAGCGCGACGACATCCAGACCCATCACCCTGAAGCGCGGGTGTGGGAGGTGACGAAAGACGGGCGGCATATGGCGCTGTTCGTCGGCGACTATTTCGGCCGCGCGACCAAACGCTCCGGGGCCTGGTGCTCTCGCTACCGGTCGCAGGAGACGATGGACGGAGAGGTTCGGCCCATCGTCGTCAACGTGATGAGCTTCGCCAAAGCGCCGGAGGGGCAGGAGACCCTGCTGACCTTCGACGACGCGCGCACGCTGTTCCATGAATTCGGCCATGCGCTGCATCACATCCTGTCGGATGTGACCTATCCCTCGATTTCCGGCACCAGCGTCGCGCGTGATTTCGTCGAACTGCCGTCGCAGCTCTATGAGCATTGGCTGGAAGCGCCTGCGGTGCTCGCGCAGCACGCCCGCCATGTGGAGACCGGAGAGCCGATGCCCTCCGAGATGATCGACCGGGTCGTCGCCGCGCAGAAATTCGATCAGGGTTTCACAACAGTCGAGTATGTCGCCTCTGCACTGGTGGATCTGGACATGCATGTTGCGGACGAAATCGCTGATCCGATGGCGTTCGAGGCGGCCACGCTGGAGCGGATCGGCATGCCGCCCGCGATCGAGATGCGCCACCGCACGCCGCATTTCCAGCATGTCTTCTCAGGCGATGGATATTCGTCAGGCTATTACAGCTACATGTGGTCGGAAGTGATGGACGCGGACGCGTTCGGCGCGTTCGAGGAGGCGGGCGATCTATTCGATCCGGAGGTCGCCGCGCGTCTGGCGAAACATGTCTATTCGGCGGGCAACCGGCGCGATCCGGCGGCGGCCTATCAGGCGTTTCGCGGGCGGGATCCGGATGTCGACGCATTGCTGGAGAAACGCGGCCTCGTCTCCTGAGTTGTGCGGGGCTTTCCGAATCCGATCCTTGCGCTACCTTTCTCGCCCATCGAAAACGGGGAGGGTGGCGCATGTCTCGGCTTGTTGTCTCGATGCTCACGATTTGCGCGGGCCTTCTGTTCTCGCCCGCGTCCGCCGTCGCCAGCCCGTGTCAGGCGTTTGCAGGCTTTCACAACCTGCCGGGATCGCCGGGTCTGAACATCGTACCGGTGACGCTAGAGGACAGCCAGGCGACCTTCACCTACATCACGCACTCGACCTATCGTATCGACAGCCCGGCGGGCGTGCGCGTAGTGACGGACTATGCGGGCTATTTCGGCGACGGACGCGCGCCGGATGTGGCGACGATGAATTTCGCGCACAGCTCTCACTGGACGCCCGCGCCGGACCCGGAGATCGGGCATGTGCTGCCGGGTTGGGACACCGCCGAGGGCGGGGCCGAGCATTACCTTGAGATCGGCGATATGGTGATCCGCAACGTCAGCACCGACATCCGCTCGTCAGAGGACGGTTTTGCGATCGAGAACGGCAACTCGATTTTCGTGTTTGAGATCGGCGATTTATGCATTGGACATCTGGGGCATCTGCATCACGAACCGACCGAGGAGCATTATGCGCTGATCGGTCGTCTGGATGTGGTGATGGCGCCGGTGGATGGCGGCATGACCCTGTCGCTGCCGGCCATGATCCGTACGCTGAAGCGGTTCAGGGCCAGCATCGTGCTGCCGATGCACTGGTTCGGCGACTTCAATCTGCAGGCTTTTCTGCAGGGCATGTCGGACGAATTCGCGATATCGGAATTTCCATCGGCCAGCCTGACCGTCTCCGCCGCGAACCTTCCCAGCCGTCCAACCGTTATGGTCCCGCCCCGATACTAGGAATCTGCGCCCAGCCATTCGCCTGACCTATTGATACCGGCCTCGCCAGCCGGTAACGCTCGCGCGGAAAGCAGGAGGGGACATGGCGCAGAAACGGCCTTCGAACCCGGATCTGGCGCGGGCCATGCGGTTGTTCCAGAGCGGTGATCTGAAACGTGCGGAGCAGGCGGCGAAAGCGGCCCTCGCCGCCGCGCCGGGCGAGGCGAGCCAGATACTGGCGGGAATCGCGCTAAAACGCGGCGATCATCTTTCGGCGCATGGGCATGCGGCGCGTGCGGCGGAGGCTGCGCCGAACAACGTTAACCTTCTGCTCAATCTGGGGACAATCGAATTCGCGCTTGACCGGCGCGACGACGCGCTGGCGACCTTCACGAAGGCGGCTGATCTCAATCCCGGCAGTTTCGACGCGCAGCTAGGTCTTGGAAAAGCGCTGGCTGCGATGAAACGGCTGGAGGAGGCGCTCGACCGGTTCCAGCGCGCCCACCAGATCAACGCGCATGCGCTGGCCAAGGGGCCGATCGCCGATACGCTCTTCAAGCTCAAGCGCTATGATGATGCGGAGACATGGGCGCTAGCTGCGGTCGCCGCCGGTCTGAACACCAGCGAACTGACGGGCCTGATCGGCAAGATCCACCTTGCGAAGCACAGTCCCGGACAGGCCGCTGCGGCGTTTCGCAAGGCGCTTGAAAAGAACCCGTCCGACAGGGACGCGCTGATGGGACTCGCATGCGCCTCAAGCGAGCAGCGCGATCTGATCGCGGCGCGAGAGTCGACCAGGCTCTATCTGCAGCTTCGCCCGGTCATTCGCGCCGGCGCCGCCGCGCCGGAGGCGCAAGTGGCGGTCGTGCACTCGTTCCCAAGGGGCCATTTCACCACGCCGCAATATGGCGAGATCATGCTGGACGGCGGGAGTTTTCCAACCCTGCTGGAAAGCGACCGGCTGCAGTTTCATCACTATTTCACCACGCCGGCGAGTGATTTTCCGGGGCCGGCGAAGGGATTTCGGGCCGACATCGTGCTCAACAACCTGGTGAACGCCGAGGCGCTGCACGGCGAGGCGGCGGATCGGGCGAGGGCGGCGCTCGCGAGTTTTGAAGCGCCTGTCGTCAACGTCCTCGACGCGGTGCTCTCGACATCCCATGCGGCCAACGCCGAACGATTCAGGGGCGCGGCGAAATTCCGGTTCCCCAAGGCTGTGGCGTATCGCAAGCAGGACCAGAAACTGTCTGATATCGCCGACGCGATCCTGGCCGAATTCGATCTTCCCGTGGTTCTGCAGCCGCCCGGCCGCCCGCGCCTGATCACGGCGCAAGACCAGCTGGTGAATGCGCTGGGTCAGATCGCCGACGGCGCGTTTCATGTCTCCGAACATGTCGACTATCGGGGCGATGACGATCACGCCCGCCGCTATCGCCTGTCGGTCGTCGGCGGAGAAGTATTCGCAACGAACATGAACGCCCGGCCGGGTTGGAACGCCCAGACCGGCGATGATCGGGTCGGCGTGAACTGGGAGGGCGGCGGCTTTGCGGACGAGGAGCGGAAGTTCCTCGAACACCCGGAAGCGGTGCTTGGCGATGCGCCTGAGAACGTATTCGGTGAGATCATCGAGAAGACGCCGCTGGATATCTATGCGATCGATTTCGGGATCGCCCGAACCGGAGAGATCGTCGTTCTCGCCGTCGACGCGGCGACGACCCTGACATTGCCGGCTTTGGCTGAGAAGTTTGACTATCTGCGGCCGCATCGCGCGGCGCTCTTCGCGCGGATCGACGCCTTGCTTGTCGAGCGTGCGCTGCAGGCGAAGGAGGGCGGCGGAGGTTAGTGCGCTTCGGCCCAGTTTGCGCCGCTTCCGGCGTCGACCACCAGCGGTACGTCGATCTCGACCGCGGGCTCGTGGGCGGTCTCCATCACCTCGCGCATCGCGGCGATCGTGGCGTCGGCCTGCGCTTCGGGAACCTCGAACAACAGCTCGTCATGCACCTGCAGCAGCATCCTTGCGGAGAGGCCCGCATCCCGGATCGCGGCGGGGATGCGGATCATGGCGCGGCGGATCACATCCGCCGCGGAGCCCTGAATCGGCGCGTTGATCGCGGCGCGTTTCTGGAACCCTTGTTTCGGCCCCTTGGCGTTGATGTCCGGCGTGTGGATGCGGCGGCCAAAGATGGTCTCGACATAGCCCTCTCGCTGGGCCTGCTCCACCGTGCGATCCATATAGGCGCGGATGCCCGGAAACTTCTCGAAATAGGCGTCGATGAAGGCCTGCGCCTCGCCGCGAGGAATGCGCAATTGGCGTGAGAGGCCAAAGGCGGAGATGCCGTAGATCACGCCAAAATTGATCGCTTTCGCCTGACGGCGGACCATCGGGTCCATGCCCTCGACCGGCACGCCGAACACTTCCGAAGCGGTCATGGCGTGGATGTCCTGACCGGCGAGAAACGCCTCCTTCAGCGTGTCGATCCCGGCGATATGGGCCAGCAGGCGCAGCTCGATCTGGCTGTAGTCGAGGCTCAGCAGCGTGTTGCCCGTCTCCGGCACAAAAGCCTCGCGGATGCGGCGGCCTTCCTCGGTTCGAACGGGAATGTTCTGCAGGTTCGGATCGGTCGAAGCGAGTCGCCCGGTCGACGTGGCGGCCAGCGAGAACGACGTGTGCACGCGGCCCGTCTCAGCGTTGATATGCTCCTGCAACGCGTCCGTGTAGGTGCTCTTCAGCTTGGAAAGCTGGCGCCAGTCGAGCACGCGCGCGGGCAAGTCATGGCCTTCGGCGGCGAGCGTCTCCAACACTTCGGCGCCAGTGGAGTACGCGCCGGTCTTGCCTTTCTTCCCGCCCTCCAAGCCCATCTGGTCGAACAGGATCTCGCCCAGTTGCTTGGGCGAGGCGACGTTGAACGGCTGGCCCGCGAGTTCGTGGATCTCCGCCTCCAGCCCGGCCATGCGTTGGGCGAAGCTGTTGGATTGCCGCGACAGCGCATCGCGGTCGACCTTGATCCCCGCCATTTCCATCTCCGCCAGCACCGGGATCAGCGGTCGCTCCAGCGTCTCATAGACCGTGGTCAGGCGGCTAGAGGGCAGACGCGGCTTCAGCGCCCGATGCAGGCGCAGCGTCACGTCGGCGTCCTCGGCAGCGTAGCGCACCGCCTTGGCGACCTCCACCTTGTCGAAGGTGATGGCGGATTTTCCGGTTCCCAGCAGTTCTTTGATCGGGATCGGCGCATGATCGAGATAGGTCTTTGACAGCGTATCCATGCCGTGCCCGTGGACGCCGGAGGCGAGGGCGTAGGAGATCAGCATGGTGTCGTCGATCGGCGTCACGTCCAGACCATAGCGCTTCAGGATCTTGATGTCGTATTTCAGGTTCTGGCCGATTTTCAGGATCGCTGGATCTTCGAGCATCGGCTTCAGGAGCGCGAGCGCCTCGTCGAGGTCCATCTGCCCTTCGGCGGGTTTCGCCTCACCGAGTAGGTCGCCGTCGCCTTCGACATGGCCGAGCGGGATATAGCAGGCGCGGCCAGGGCGGGTGGCGAGCGAGACGCCGACAAGCTCGGCCTCCATTTCGTTGAGCGAGGTGGTCTCCGTGTCGATGGCGACCGCGCCGATCTCGTAGATCTCCCCGATCCAGCGGCTCAGGGCGGCGGCGTCCGAGACATGTTCATAGGCGTCAGGATCGATCGGCCCGTCTTCGGCCAGAACCGGCTCGGGCGTCTCGGCGACCTCTTCTACCGGGGCCTCCCACGCGACGTCCAGATCCGCCTTGTCGATGGCGGCGGGATCGGCCTCCATCCGGGTGGCGATGCGCTTGGTGAGCGTGGTGAACTCCATCGCCTTCAGAAACCCGATCAGGTCGGAGGCGCGCGGGTCGTCCACCGCCAGAGATCCGATGCCGGGCAGGCCCGGCGTCCGGTCGTCGAGCTGCACGAGACGCCGCGAGACGCGAATCTGCTCCGCATTATCGATCAGGGTCTGGCGGCGCTTGGGCTGTTTGATCTCTTCGGCGCGCGACAGCAGCGTCTCCAGATCGCCGTATTCGTTGATCAGCAGGGCTGCGGTCTTTATCCCGATTCCGGGCGCGCCGGGCACATTGTCGACGCTGTCGCCCGCCAGAGCCTGCACATCGACGACCTTTTCAGGGCCGACGCCGAATTTCTCCACCACCTGATCCGGGCCGATGGTCTTGTTCTTCATGCCGTCGACCATGCCGACGCGCGGGCCGACGAGCTGCATCAGATCCTTGTCGGAGGAGACGATGGTCACGTCCGCGCCGGCCTCCGCGCCCTCGCGGGCGTAGGTGGCGATCACGTCGTCGGCCTCGAACCCTTCCAACTCGATACAGGCGACGTTGAAGGCGCGCGTGGCGTCGCGGATAAGACCGAATTGAGGGCGCAGATCCTCGGGCGGCGGCGGGCGGTTGGCCTTGTAATCGGCGTAGATCTCATTGCGGAACGTCTTTGAGGAGTAGTCGAAGATCACGCCCAAATGGCTGGGCCGGTCCTCGCCCTCCAGATCCGCCAGCAGTTTGTGCAGCATGTTGCAGAAGCCGGAGACTGCGCCGACTGGCAGGCCGTCGGATTTGCGCGTCAGCGGCGGCAGCGCGTGATAGGCGCGAAAAATATAACCCGATCCGTCAACCAGATAGAGGTGATCGCCCGGGCCGAGGCCCGTTCCCGCGCCGTCGGACTGCTCCGGCATGTCAGACGCTCCTCACCCTAAAAACCGCGCCAGCAGCGCTTCGATCCATATGTAGCCCGCCAGCGCCAGCGACACCAAGACGGCGGCGGACCCGGCGTCCTTGGCGCGTTTCGCCAGGTCGCGATAATGCGGGCCGATATCGTCCACGACCCATTCGATCGCCGTGTTCAGCAGCTCGACGATCAACACCAGCGCGAGCGATCCGATCATGGCGGCGCGCCACCCGGCTGAGACGTCGAGCACGACCGCCACGACGGCGCCGGAGATAAAAAGCGCCAGTTCCTGTCGGAACGCGGCCTCGGTCCGGGCTGTGGAGAGAATTCCGCGGATCGAATGTCCGGCCGCAGCGACGACTCGCGCCACGCCGGTCAGCGGCTGGTGAGGCTTTCCGGTGTTGTGTGCGCCGCCGTCATTCTCGTCTGTCGCCATAAAGCGCTCAGTGCCCGCCCGCGCCCGGTTTCAGCACGAAACGCTTGTCGCAATAGGGGCATTCGACGAACCCTTCCTCGCCGATATTCAGCCAGACGCGGGGATGTCCGAGCGGGCCTTCGCCGCCGTCGCAGGCGATGCGGGTTTTTTCAACCTCTTCGATCTCTGGGGCTTCGGCGGTCATGGGGCCTCCCTGGGCATGCGGCGGGCGTTCGGCGCATGATAGCCAAGCCTCGCGCGGCGGCAAGCGGTGTTGGCGCGCAAGATTGCCACCCGGGCGCATGGGCGCTAAGTCCTGACCTGACCCTCGACAGGAGCGACCATGCCAGACAATGCCGTAGAAGTGCGCGCGCTGCGGAAAACCTACGCCGCCCATGCGGGCCAGCCGCCGAAGGAGGCGCTGAAGGGGCTGGACCTTGAGATCCCGACAGGCTCCATCTTTGGACTTCTTGGGCCGAACGGGGCGGGCAAGTCGACCTTCATCAACATTCTCGCCGGGCTGGTGGTCAAAACCTCCGGCAGCGTGAGCATCTGGGGATTCGATCAGGATGTGAACGCGCGCATGTCGCGCGCCTCGATCGGCGTCGTCCCGCAAGAGCTCAACATAGACGCGTTCTTCACCCCGCTGGAGGCGCTTGAGGTGCAGGCGGGGCTGTTCGGAACGCCGAAATCCGAGCGTCGCTCGATGGAGATTCTGGAGGCGGTAGGGCTGGCGGACAAGGCGCAATCTTATGCGCGCACGCTGTCGGGCGGGATGCAGCGGCGCCTGCTGGTCGCCAAGGCGATGGTGCACTCGCCGCCGGTGCTGGTGCTGGACGAGCCGACGGCGGGCGTCGATGTGGAGCTGCGCCGGACGCTGTGGGAATTTGTGCGCGAGTTGAACGCCGAGGGCGTGACCATCATCCTGACGACCCACTATCTGGAGGAGGCGGAGGAGATGTGCGACCGCATCGCCATCGTCAATCACGGCGAATTGGTCGCGTGCGATGAGACCCCGGCGCTGCTCTCCCATCTCGATTCGAAGACGCTGGTCATCACCGCGGAGGGGCCGATCGCGGGCGCCCCCGCCACCCCGCCGGGCGTGACGGCTGAGATTCGCCCGGACGGCGCGCTGGCGCTCACCTATCGCAAATCCAATGCGGAGATCGCAGGTCTGCTGGAAATCGTGCGCAACGCGGGCGTCGCCATTCGCGACGTGACGACGGAAGAGCCGGATCTGGAAGACGTTTTCGTCGCGCTGACCAAAAGCGCGGCCTGACCGCCGGGCGGTCCGCCGGGCCAACCGAAAAGTTGATCGCGAACCCGGAAATGTGATTGGTTTTTGAACTCCCTTTTGGCCAACGATGAGGCCAAATTCCGATTCGACGCCGCCTCATCAGGGGCGGGGTTGAGAAGAGGATGATCAGGGGAGACGAACTCTATGAAACTTCGATTGCTCGCGCCGCTCGCTTTTGCGGCATTCCTTGCGCCCTTCGCGGTCGCGCCCACCACGGCGCAGGCGGCCAACACCCCGGAAAAGGTGCAGATCACCGGCGAGATCATCGATACGTGGTGTTATTTCTCCGGCGTCATGGGCGGGCCGGAATCGACGCTCGGCTCGGCGCATCACACCTGCGCGCTCTGGTGCGCGGCGGGCGGCATCCCGGTCGGCATGCTGGGCGACGACAACGTGGTCTACATGATCCTGAAATATCAGGGCGACGATTCAGTAACTGGCGGCGACGCCATACTGGACGTGCAATCGAACCGCCTGACCGTCGACGGACAACTGTTCCAGCGCGACGGCGTGAACTATCTGGTCGTGGACGACGTCGTGACCAATGAGGGCATCGTCAACCTCAGCCATGAAGATTACGGCGTGATCCCGCCCTTCTCGTTCCCCAATCCCAACAAGAAAAAGAAGTGAGGAGAGACATGATGATCGCTCGATCCCTAATCGCCGCTCTCTCCGCCGTCTCCATAATAGGGGGAGCCACCGCCGCGAGCGCCGCCGACGAAGGCGCGTTCGCGGAGGGCAGCATCGCCAAGAGCTGGAACCTGCTGGGTCAGGAAAAGGCCATGTTCAAAGGCCGCGTCGTCGACATTCTGTGCGAATTGTCCGGCGACTGCGCCGACAATTGCGGCGGCGGCGACCGGCAGCTTGGTATTGTCCGCGACGCGGATGACGTGCTGGTGCTGGTCAACAAGAACAGTCAGGCGGCCTTTAACGGCGCGGTGACCGACCTGCTGCCCTATTGCGGCAAGCATGTGGAAGTGGACGGATTGCTGGCCGGCCTGCCGGACTACACGCCGGCGAAATTCTATCAGGTGCAGTTCATCCGCGAGGTCGGCGACGCGGAGTTCGTCAAGACCAAGCTCTGGACCAAGGAATGGGCCAAACGCTATCCGGAGGAGAAGAAGATCAAGGGTCCGTGGTTCCGCAAGGACCCGCGCATCACCTCTCGGATCGAGGCTAACGGCTATCTAGGGCTTGGCGCCGAGGCGGATCAGGCGTTCGCGAAAGAGAACTTTGAGTGAGCGCCAGATGAAACGCGTATCGGTCTTTCTACTGCTCGCATCCGTGCTGGCGGCTCCGCAGGCGTTCGCCCATGACGGGGTCGTCCACGCCACCAAGGAAGAGGCGCTCGCCCATGGCGAGACCACGGCTGCGGCTGCGCCGGACGCGCCCGTTCTGGACGGTCTGCCGTTCCCGGTGCAGGTGAGCGCCGAGTTCGATCTAATCGACCAGACCGGAGAGGCGCGCACGCCCGCGGATTACTCGGACAAGAAGATGCTGATCTTCTTCGGCTACGCCAATTGTCCGGGCATCTGCTCCGTCGCGTTGCCGCGCATGGCGGCCACCCTCGATCTGCTGGGCGAGGACGTGGATGGCGTCGCGCCGCTGATGATCACCATCGATCCCGAATTGGATACGCCTCAGACCCTGTCTGAAAATCTCCCCCGTATCCATCCGAAGCTGACCGGGCTAACCGGCTCGCCGGAAGCGCTGGCGGACGCCCGCGACGCGTTCGGGGTGGAGGCCAAGCTGCAATTCGTCGATCCGGAATACGGTCCGATCTATTCGCATGGCTCGTTCATCTATCTGGTCGACGGGGATGGAGAGCTGCTGTCCCTGCTGCCCCCGGTGCTGGGCCCAGAGCAGATGGCCGAGATCATCACCAAGTATCTGTGACGGTTATTCGTAGTTAGTCTGAGGGCGCGGCGTCGCAATTTGCTGGCGTCGCGCCCCAGCCGACCTTCAGCGGCGCGGCGGTCGGCGCGTAGGGCCAATCGAAGCTCAGAACGCCGCCCATTTCAAACCCCGGCAACGCGCTCGCGAATTTGGGCGACTTGCCGTTCTTCTTCGCCTCCCAGATCACCAGCGCGCCATCCCGCGCCACGCGATCCGGCGTCAGCCAGGGCGAGATGTCGTAATTCCCGTCGAACAGCACCGAGGGGCGCTGGGGCATCCGAGAGGCGACGATCGGGCCAAGCCACCCCGGCCCGGCGATGACCGTCAGTGGGCAGTCGGTGCGCGCCGCCCATTCGGCGCTCAACGCGTCGGCGATCGATTGATCCGGCCAGCCGGCCCGGGAGGCTTTCGCGCCAAACCCCTGCGGCAGGGTTTTCTCTGCGCCATATCCGAGCGCCATCACCGCGATGACGGCGGTGGCGGAAATGGCGAGCCTCTTCAGCGAGATCTGCGCGACGCGCTGGCCGAGCAGCGCCACGATCAGCAATCCGGAGAGGCTCCACATCGGTGTGCCCCACATGTCCCGCAGCCCTTGACCGGTGAGCAGGGGCAGCGCCGCAGTCGCCAAACCCGGCGCCAAACCGAATGTCAGCAGAAAGCCGAGATCGCGACGGCTGAAGCGCGGAATCGGCGCGTCGCTCGCGCCATCATCCCCGACCACCGTCCGCCGCCAGAAAAGCCCTGACAACAGCAAGAGGACAAGGATCGGCAGATGGTTGGCGATCTGCGCCAGCAGGAATTTGGCGGACGCCATGACCTGAGCGCCGAGATCAGCAAGATCTCCCGCCCTCCCGTCCACATAGCTGAGCGTTACGAAGTCGTTCCTCACCAGCCAGACGCCGTGGGGCGCGAAGATCAACAGCGCGAGGCCAGCGGCTAGCCAAGGGCCCTTCGTGCGCAGGGTTCTCGGTTGCGTGGCCAGAATATGCGCCGCGATCACCGTCAGCAGGACGGCGGCCGAGTACTTCACCAGAACGCTCAGGCCGGCGATGGCGCCTAACAACGCCCACCACCCGATCCCGCCGGTGCGCGAGGCGCGCAGATAGCAATAGATCGCCCCCGCCCAGAACGGCAATTGGGCGAGGTTGTGGTTAAACTCCGGCGACGGGAGCACGAAATAATAGTTGCCGACCAAGAGGATCGCGCCGATCGCGGCGGTGCGCGGCGAAGCGAACTCCCGGCCGATCAGATAGACGAGGGCATAGGTCGCCGCGACGGTGATCTGCCCCAGCAGAAAGACGCCGTGATCCCCCGCGATGCGATGGGCGGACTCGACGATCCAGGAGACGAGGGGCGGGTGTTTTGGATATCCCCATTGCCATTCGCGTCCCCAGGCGAGGCCCTCTCGCACGATGTCGAGCGGAAGGCTGACATGCGCGATCAGCGGGATCAGCGTCATGAGCGTCGCCTGGGCGCACATCACCAGCAGCAACGCCGACAGAGCCGCCTTTCGACCGGTCGTTGTGGATGTCGTCATATGCCGCGCCGCCCCAAATGTGAGCTTGTATTGTGTTGAGCGCCCGCTTTAGCCGCAAGAGCGTTTCCGTAACCGGATGGTTTTCTGAGTGGACTCCGGCTGGGCGAGCGGGCGTGGGCAGCATTGGCGGATCCGGCGCAAACCGGCGTTGCGCGCCGGGCCAGCTTCGGCTATCTGATGCCCGCGGCACCCATAGCTCAGCTGGATAGAGCGCTGCCCTCCGAAGGCAGAGGTCGCAGGTTCGAATCCTGCTGGGTGCGCCACTTTCTCACAAAATTTCCCGCCTGTTTTCATCGCGTTATAGCGTGAATGAAGATTGCGAGAAACCCAAGTAGACTATCTGGCCCCAGTTTTAGCCCCAAGATTGAATGGTCTTGCTCACCAATGTGTCGGCAGGGCTGGGAATGGGCGTGAGAAACTCTCGACTCATTTGATGAGGCTCCTGTACGAATGGAAGAGTACGCAGAACTTCACTAACCTGAGGAGCGAAGGTAGCTTTGGCCGATTTAACGATTAGGAACTTGATTGACAGAGTCTCCAGTGGAGACATTAGAATCCCCGCATTTCAACGAGACTTTGTTTGGGCATCTGAACAAGTCGCTTTTCTTATTGATAGTATATATAAGGGATTTCCAATTGGAACGATTATTTTTTGGCAAACAGATGAACGTCTAAAAACTGAAAAATACCTTGGATCTTTTAGGCTTCCAGAGCCGAAGAGAGATTATCCCGTAAATTATGTATTGGATGGTCAGCAGAGATTGACCAGCTTATTTAGTGTATTTCAAAATGAATTATCTCCAGAAGATAATTCGTGGGTCGATATATTCTTTGATATGGAAGCAGCAAATAATCCTCAGGATACATGTTTTTATGCGCTTTCTCCTGATGAGGCCGACGAAGATAGACACTTCCCAATTAATACTTTTTTTGAAACTGTAGCGTATCGTACTGCAACTAGGAATCTTTCGGATGATCAAGCTAAGTTAGTCGACAGCGTGCAGGAGAAATTTAAAGAGTACAGAATTCCAAATGAAACATTTGAAACGAGCGATAAGAACGAAGTCGCTATCGTCTTTGAGAGAATTAACCGAGCGGGTACCGAATTGGATCTTTTCGAACTTCTCGCGGCATGGAGTTGGTCTGACGACTTTGATTTAATAGAAAAATTTAAAGCTTTACAGGATCATATATCCGAGCATGGATTTGAGGAGTTGGTCGACGATCGAGACTTGCAGCTAAGAATATGTGCCGCTGTTATTACTGGAGAAACTTCTCCAAATAAGATTCTGGATCTACAAGGTGATGACATACGTGATCAGTTTGACTTAATTGAAGCGGGTATTCTCGGAGCAATCGACTTTTTGAAGCGCGAGCTTGGTGTCGTTCATTATAAAATGCTTCCTTTTCCGGGCGTTCTTGTTCCGTTAAGTACATTTTTTGCGACTAGGCGCGCTGATGGTGTGCGTTATACCGATGCTCAAAAACAGATGATAATTAAGTGGTTCTGGCGATCCGTATTTACACGCCGGTTTTCTGCGGATGTAACCGCGCGTCAGGCATCGGATATAATTGAGATGAAGGCTCTTAAGGCAAATGAACACCACTCGATAAAATTCTCGAGGTTTGAAATTAAAATCGATTTCGAGAAAAACAAATTTTCAGCGGGTACAGCAAACTCTAAAGCACTTATACTAATGCTCGCGAATATGAAGCCGCATTCTTTTTTGAGTGGCAGTGTTGTGGATACATCGAAGGTGTTGAAGAAAGGAAGCCGACATGAGTTTCATCACATTTTTCCGAGGAAGCACTTAGAGAGGGAGGGAATTGAGTCTAGAGAGGCAAACTCCCTTGCCAATATTTGCTTCTTAATACGATCAGATAATAATTCGATCAAAGATAAGCCGCCGGAGGTATATTTTGATGAAATTAGTGCGGCTCGTCGCGATGAATATCTCGAGAAGGCCTTCTGTGAGTACTCGGACAGATTACTAGAATATGATGAGTTCATTGAAGCCCGTACAGGCCGGCTGATTAGTCATGCACGTAAGCTTTGTGCTGCTTCGAGCAGTTAGCTCGCTAGCGTCGAAATTCGCAAGTTTGACGTTGCTCCATCGCTGCCACAGCCGACGCTTGAAAATCGGGATGGTGATGCAGATAGGTGCGCTCGAGCGTCTGTATTGAGACGCCGAAATACCCCGACGCATCGGCGATCCGCGCTCCGCGCTGCATTGCCCACGTGATCGCCGTATGACGTAGTGTATGCGGCGTCGCATCTCTGACTTCCGCGTCGTCGCAAATGCGAGTCCACGCCCTCTTAATCTCGCGCACCGGATTGCCCTGATACTCGACGACGAAGCGCCGAGATGTTCGCTGCCAGCGCAGCGCGTGATGGAGAAGTTGACGGGGGAGGCGAGCCGGCGGTTGGCGCTTGTTCGTCTCTGACTGCGCAGATCCCGCTCGATAGAGAAGTCCGCGCTCAAGGTCGATCCATCCACCGGCCTCATTCGGTTGCCACTGTAGGCGAAGAAGAGCGTCTCGGCGCGTACCTGTGTATGCAGCGAGAAGTATAAATCTGGCGACATGGCGCGATCTCTCGCTTGTCCGCGCCGCACGTAACAAGCGCGCTACTTCCTCGCGCGTAAGCCACCGATCCTTTGCCGGTGGTTTTTTGGGGCGCACGACCGCAGGCGCTCGGGTTAGATAGCCTTCCATCTCGCAATAGCGCAGAGCGGCAGACATTGTGCCTAGCTCGCGGCGGATCGTGCCCGGCGCCTTACTTCGTTTCTTCGCATAGAGGCGGCAAGCAAAGGCGGTGACGCCGCTCACAGGCTTGTCGGCCCAAAACTCCGCGAGCGCCTCGATCGCCCATGCAATTCGCTCTGGTGCCGCGGTGCTCGGTGCGTGTTCTCGGGCGTAGATGTTGAGGCACTCGCCGACCGTTATCCGTTCGGGATCGCGGGTGCTCGAAGGCGCCTCGTATTTGGTGGCTATGAAGAGGGCAAGTGCTTTTTCAGCGCCTTCGCGGTCTCCCTCAAGACATCCCGTTGAGACTTCGCGTTCGCCGTCTCGGATGCAATAGACTGCCTCACGGCCTCGGCGGCGACGGATGTAGAGTCGAGGGGGAAGGCGCTTTCTTGGCATTGCTCGATCATCTCCTTGAGTGCGGCTTCTGTTGTGAAAAACTTTCCAGCGAGTTTCATGACGCGAAGGCGTCCGCGCTTGGCTTCTCCACGAAGCGTTGCGGCGGTAATCGCGCGGCCCGTACTTCCATGCGGGCAAAGCTTTCGGGCGGCTTCAGCGAGGGAGAGAAGTTCTGGAAGACCAGACATCACGGCACCTCCGGATTGCTTTTCTGGCGCGGATTGAAGCCCTCGATCTCTCGCACCTCTTCGGGGTCGAGAACTTTGGCTTCGATGGCGATCTTGTGAGCGGCCCAACGCTTCTCGGGGTCGCCGCGCAGTAGCCCCGAGAGATCAACGTCGATCTCGTAGCTCTCGCGCTCTACGTCGGTGAACACCGACTGCGAAAGCTCGGTCTCAAGGCGACGAGCCCAAAACGCTAAAGTGCTTTGAGCGAAGTAGCGAAGAAGCGTCTCGCTGTTTGTGAACGTGCCATGCTCGAGGGCGCCGATCATCGGAGGCGGCACGTTGAAGATCCGCGCGATCTCCGCGACCGTGAATTTCCGCGACTCCAAAAGCTCGGCGTCTTCCGGCGAGATCGTCGGGAGCGCTATGAACTCGAGGCCGTCTTCGAGGATCAGAGTGCGGCCGCGGTTCACTTCTCCCCGAAATTTCTCGATGGAGCCGCGCAGGTTGTCTTGCGCATCAGGTGAGAGCGCCTTCTCGGATTTGATGATCCCACTCGGCGCCGTGGCGTTGTTCCAGCCGGAGCGAGCATAGGTCTGCACCGCGACGGCCGCCTCAGCGGCACTAGCGGCCCGACGTAGTGGCGGAACGCCGATCACGCCGTCGTCGGTGCGGCAGCGGAGGTGCAGCACTTCGCGAGCAAGCAAGCGGCGCGCCTTGCCGCGAGGCGCTGTGAGGTCGTCGCCCGTGACATGGTAGATCACCCGCCCGCCAGCGATGAGTTCGACGCGCACGAGGCCCCATGGAATAGGACGAAGCTCCATGATTTGCCCGCCGGCGCCGGTGACGATCTCGGCGAGCCCGTTACCTTGAAATAGCACCGAAGCGATGAGCCACTCGACGAATTCGGGCCAAGTTTGCCACGGGTTCGGTTCGCGTCGCGTGAGGCGATTGAACGGATGATCGGGCGCCTCAGTTCGCGCTTCAGAGTCGAACCGATAGACGTGGACAGGAAGGACCGCCAAATGTTGCGAGATCGCTCCGACGCAGGCTTGCGCGACCGCGAGCCCCTCGGGCGGTCCCAGCTTCTTGGAGCCGAGCCAGTCAGCGCCAAGCGCGGCAAGAGTGACATTGCCTGAGCTCCGCGTCTCACGGCGGCGGAAAAGATCAACGAAGCCCATAATAGGCCTCCAATTGTTCGAGGTAGCGTGCGCGCCGCCCGGCGATCTGAGCGGCGTCGAGCGAACGGCGGGAAACGACAGTTGCCGGATAGGCGGGCGACGGGGTGATCGTCACGTCGAGAAGCTCGACTTCGAGAAGCCGGCGCTCCGCCGGGATCTTGCCCTTCGACCATTCGTCTCGACGTGCGCGAAAGCCGAAACTCGCGCCGGTGATATCACCGCGGCCTACACTCTCGAGCACGTCTCTACCGGACGTGGTGTTCGCCACATCGAGCGAGAAGCTAAGGCCTTGCGCGTCTTCTCGGAGCTGCAGTGTTCCGGCTTTGGAGCGGCCGAGCACCGCCCTCGTGTCGTGGTGAAAGAGCGCGAGCACGTCATCACCCCGCCGTAGAGAGGCGGCGAATGCGCCGGGTGCAATCGTCTCGATAAACCCGCCGAGATCCCGGCTCGGAGAGTCGAATACCGCGGCGTAGCCTTCGAGGCGCGAACCGTTGGCCCGCACCTCGATTGAACGCCGTTCGATCTCGGCGCCGGTCATCAAGACACCGCGATCTTCAAGAGCTTGATCGCATCGTCGTCAGTGACGATGCCGCCCACTCGCTTGGACAAATAGAACTTCACCTGCCCAGGCGCCGTCACCTCATCGCGGATCAACCGAATGCCCGTGCGATCGGCTACCGTGTATCCGCGTTTGAAGTCGCCGAACGCGATCGGGAAGGCATCCGCGGCGATATCCGGCATATCTTCCGCGATCACTACGCGGCGGCCGAGCAAGATCTCGGGCTGACCCTCGGCGATGGACGGTTGCCAGATCGGCCGGTCGTCAGCGTCTTTCCACTTGGAGATCACGGCCGCAGTATTGGAATTCATGAGCCAGACAGCCGACTGGCGATAGCCCGCGCGCAGCGCGAACTTAAGGTCGATCAAGTTATCGACCGGCTCAGAGGCCGCAAAGTTGTCGGCGACGCCTGTCGCTACGTACTGCAGCACGCCGGCGGCGCGACTGTCGTCATCGGTCGCGACCGGAGTACCGTCCAAAAACCCAGTTGGCTTGTCAGAGCCATCGCCCGAGATAAACGCGGCACCTTCGCCTTCCGCAAATGCCGTCGCGGCGTTCTCAACGATGAACGCGCCTACGTCGTAGGCACTATCATCAATGAGGTGCTGGCTGACCTGTGGCAAAGCATTTGCCTCGCCAAATGTCGGTTTCACGCCGCGAACGGTGGGCGTGTTCGTGACGCCTGATCGATCGTCGCTCTCGCCCGACCAGCGAGACGCGAAGCCGCGATCGTTGACCGGCAACCGCACGTCACCGGTGCTTACCTGAATTACGTTCGCGACCGAGCGAACGGGCGAGATATCGACGAGTCGGCTTTGAATTTGCGCGGCAAGCTGCTCTGGCACCATGGCGGCGCCGTCGGTGGCTCCGCCGGCCGTCATTGCGCGGTGCTCGCCGCGAGCGAGAGAACGCCATTCTTCGTCAGGCGTGGCATCGCTGGAGTTCTCGATAGCGCGGCCTTCTGAGTTGCGCTCGAGTTCCTCGAGACGCTCGGTGCGTTCGATCTTGTCCGTCAGATCGCGGATCTCGGCGTCGATTTCAGCGAATTTCTCGCTGTCTTCGACATGGTTGCGCGCTTCTTCCGTTTTGGCTTTCAGCGCCGCCCGAAGCTCTCGGGTATTCATCTTTGGTCCTTTCTGGCGCTGATCGCGCTCTTTTCTTGTTAGGCGCCGCGTGCTCGCCGAGATCGTCGCCGGGGTAGAAGATGAGGGTGGCTCGGCGAGCTCAGGCCGCGCGGCGCGACCTCTGCAATGCAACCCCTCACCCCGGCGGGATTCTTAGTTGATTGCTGTCAACGCCGGCGGCACTCGAGAGGCGTGGATCAGCTGCACCAGCTTTTCGCCGGTGATGACGTATGCAGGGCCCGAGACGGCGCCGGCGGCGTCGTGAGCGCTCTCGCCGTTGGCGCGCAGCCACGCCAAGCCGCCATGTCCGTCGATAATGAACACGTCGGCAGAGAGATCGCCTCCGCCCGTCGCGATCACATGGCTGATAATGCGCTCGATTGCTTTGGCCGCGCCGTTGGCGTCGATCTCGTCGAGAAAGTGATCGTGGTCGCTGAATTTTACGATCCCTGCGCCGGCCGCGAGCGCGATCGGAAGGCAACGCGCCAACTCCGCGAGAGTAATTGGTTCCTTGTCATATCCAACCGCGCGGGCCCCACGCGCCGTTACACTGCGGATACCCTCGTAACCGGGTTTGAACGGAAGCCCGGTGCGCTTGTGAATTGTCCGGGCAAGGCTGTGCGGAGTGCACCCTCTAATAATCATGGCGTCGCCTTTCTTTGGCGCTTCTGGTTGTTGATGGAGTTCAAAATAATTTGTCGAGTCGATGAAAAACACTCGAAACGAGTTGCTCACCCGGCTCGATCTCGAAGTCTCATTTCTACCACGGGAAAGTTTGACTATCCCCCGCGGTCGTTCCCCCTGAGCTCGGAGAGATTTATTGCCGAGCCGCGCCGCCGCGCAGCCCGGCGAGTCTTCAGGCGTCGAGGTCGGCCAGATCGCCGCCGCCAGAGAGCCATGCAATTTCGGCCGCTGCCTTGCGCAACACGCGTGCGGTTTCGGGATGGGAGTGGAGTATTTTCTCCGAGTAATCATAGAGAACCTCGAATGCCCTCAACAGATGCTCTCGTTCCATGGTCAATCGCTCCTTGGTTGGTTGGTCCGGTTGCCGCCGGGCCGCGGTCGTCTAGTGCTTCCATGATTGTTGCGACGCGCTCGGCTATCACCCGTGAGAACGGGCCGAGCGCCTCGTCGTGGCCGGCTCGCAGCACAAAGAAGCCGCGCACCTCGCCATCGTCAAAGTAGAAGATTTCAGGCGTGCGCCGCCCGCCGAAAGGCGGCGCAACGCTATGGGGGTTATAGGGGGTATGTTGCGCAACCGTTGCGCGGCCGTCGAGCGGGGGTCGCGTGGGTGTTGCGCAGGCGTTGATTCCAGCGTTGCGCGGGCGTTGAGTCGCCGTTCTCATTGTTCTTCGCCTCTCTTGATCCTGATGTGCCGACGCTCGTTGACGCCTTTCCCATGCACTGCGTTCTCGATCTCGTTATTCGAGAAAAGCGCTTCCATCGCCGCCTTGAGCGCATTCTTAGACACGCCTTCATTGTCGGGATGCTTCGCAAAGACGCTCGGCGCATAGGTACTGCAGGGCATTGCCGATACCCGGCGGCCGTCTTCCTCGTATTGCCGCAAGAGCTTTAGGAACACCCGTTTCGCCTTGGCGCCAGCCGCCATGCGATCGAGGCCACTTTCTGGTGGATTGGCGACGAAGACTCCGTCGCGCCACGTCATTAAAATTTCGTCGCCGACGCGGCCATAGTTGGCCTTCATTGTCGTTAGTCGGCGCGCGTCTGGATCGGGTTCGTAGCCGTCTGACTTAACCCTATCGAGATAGAGTCGAGATCGGACGCTGTTGTTCCAAGCCGTAGAACCTGAAGAGCCCGAACCGCTTGCGATACCCGAGAGCGACGGGTGCGCGAGAAGCACGACGGCGCAGCGATGGCGCAGCGCTAGTCCCCGCAGCGCTCCAATGAACTGGCGGGCGTGAGCGCGATTATTCTCTTCTCCGCCATTTAGATCAGCGAGCGTGTCCAGAATGGCGACAACGGGTCGGAGCTCGGCGAAAGCAGCATCGAGCCTGCCGAAGAGCTCCGTCGGCGCAAGGGCGCTCGTCTGCCGATTGGGAACCGCGAGAAGCGCGTCCTCGCCTGCAAGCGAACGAACGAATAGATCGTGCATGGCACTGAGACCTACGCCCTCCGCTCGAGCGATGTCATCGAGGCGGCGATGCAATTCAGCGAGATCGTCTTCGGCGGACAGAACGACGGCCCGTCCCGGCCGATCGATGGGTCGGTGGAGCCATGGCCGCCCGAGCGTGGTAGCTGCTGCGAGGTGCAGCGCCAGCAATGACTTTCCCGTGCCGCCGTCGCCATTGAGGATCGTAACGTTTGCGAAAGGCACAAGATCCGGCACGAGCCATTCGCGCGGTGGCGCTAATTTCCCGGCGAACATCGACGCCGAAGAGAAGAGTGGGCTCGACGGCGCCGAGGCGTTTTCGGGCGCGAAGGAAGTCGCCGGCGTGTCGCGACCATCCCATCCTAGTAACTCAAACACCGTTCCAGCGGTCGCGGACCCGTTCGGCTTTGCGCCCGCCCACATCTTTAGATCTTTATCTGGATCGCTCTTAGCGTACCGCGCTGAGAACGCGAGGAATGCTTCGCGGCCCGCGTCGCCGAGCTCGTACTTCACTGCGTGGCAAACTCTCGCCCAATCATCGCGATTGAGGGGATTGGGGCTTTCTCGCAGCACGCGGATTAGGCGCTCTTTCGTGTCGTCTACTCTGAAGCCGCGCGGAAGACCTGTGCCTAAGTAGCTCGAGGCAACTGGCATCGACGGCGTTGGCGGGTTGATTAGGTCAAGAATCTCTTGTGGAAGTGGCGGAATCGGCTTCTCGAAAGCAGACGGTCCATCCCATTCATAGGCTCCCACGCCGTTGACGCTGCCGGCTGCGATCACGTATCCGCGCTCACCCCTCGTATCGACACCGGGTCCAATCTTGCGGGCGGTGCTTCTGCCGCCGCTCTCAGGAAGCCGGAAATATAGGTGCTCTCCGCCCGAGGGCGTGCGGACCTTCGGAGCGTCATCGACGAGCTTGTCGAGCCCGAGTGCTTCTAGCGTTGTTCTTCCGATAAGCTCGCCCGTGTCCTTATCAACGTCGAGATCGACGACGAAGACACCACTAGCCGAACCGGTAGCGAGTCCGATCATGGCGTTGGGGTGAGACGCCCACCATTGCCGGATTTCGGATGGATCTCTTGTCGCATCTTTAAATCCGCTGCGCGTCAGCGGCCGTTTATCTCTCCCGCAAGGAAAAACGGCGGCTCCTGCTTCTGCATAGCGAAGCGCAGTATCGACGATTGCTGGGCGATTGGGGTTCGCCAACACGTCGCTCAGGCGGTTGACCCGCCTCTCGTTTTCAATTGGCAATGCACGTGCTCCATTTTGCCTCGAAGCACCTGATAGGGGCTTCAATCGCCTAGAGCGTCTGGGTTGTTTTGATTCGAAAACAACGCAAAAGGATTGCTCGCTTTGAGCCCACGATTCGCCCCAGAAAACCGGGGTTCCCCGTTCATAATCTGATTCTCGTAGAGCGCTTAAATCACTGTAATTTATAGAATAATTGTTTCGCCTTCGATCCTCCGAAGGCAGAGGTCGCAGGTTCGAATCCTGCTGGGTGCGCCAAATGCTCCAAGAGATTTGCATCTCAGCCATTTGGCGCTCGCCAATCTTTCGCCAAAGAGTGTCGCAATACTCACGGTTGCATCCGGCCAGTGGAAGTTCCGCCGTTTGGCAGGCTTTTGCATTGAGCGGCGCGTCGGCGCATCCAAGCCAGTAAAGTTTATTTAAGGTAGAATCAACATATACGAACAAACCAATTAGTTGTAGGTTTATTCCGCCCGATCCCTGCGGAAAGGGCCAACCCACTCAAGTCGAACACGATACCAAGCATCGGAGGCGCGCGCGATGGAGGATTACCAGTCAACGGCGGCCCGTCTGTTCACAGAATTGGGTCTTCCCGAGGCGGAGGCGAATGAAGACGGCGTTCTGCAGGTCTATGTCGATGGCGATCTGCCGATCTATGTGCGCCCGGACGCGACCGGCGATTGCCTGATCCTGCATGGCGGTTTGGGCTCGATCGGGGCGGCGGAAGATCCGGGCGCGGTCGCGCAGGGGCTGCTGCAGGGCTCGGTCCTCGGCGTGCAGTCGGGAGGTTATTCGGTGGGCATCGTGCCCGACACCGATCTCGTAATTCTGATGGCCCGGGCGCCGTTGACGACATTGGAGGCCGAGCGTCTTGTCGCGACATTCGAAGCGTTCGTCGATACGGCGATCGGCTGGCGCGAGGCTCTGCGGGCTCAGGTGATCGGCGGCGCGCAAGAGAGCGCCGAACCGGTAGCTGAGCGCTCGACGCCCGGGGAATTCGCCTGATAGCGAAAGGAGAAAGATCATGCCATCCGACTACAGCTCGCAAATCCCGAAACACAACTTGACGACGCCATCGGTTCCGCTGTCGGAGCAGGCGGCGAAATCGGCGCCGAAAGAAAAGGCGCCCTCAGCGCCCGACAACAAATATCGGCTGGCGTTGAAGGCGCTCGACGAACAATCGGCGCAGGCCGGAAAATTCGACAAGAGCGAATATGACAAGAAGGCGACCTACACCAACCTGAATGATCTGAGCAAATCGCTGGCGGTCGTGCCCCCTAAGATCCGCGACGTCGGTCTGCGTCAGGCGGTGGGGGACGCCGGGCGGCCTGGCACACGGCCGGGCGCGATCCTTGACGCCAAGAATCCGTTCTTCAATCAGCCCAAGATCGATGCGCGCAAGATCCGCTCTGGTCTCGATCGCATGCGGGCGATGGTGTTTCCCGCCGCCGCCGCGGAGCAGAAAATCGCCGACGCCAAAGTGGCGCTGAAGGCGATGCCCAAGCTTTCGGAGATGGAGAAGGAGCGCGCCAAGCTTCTGGAGGAACAAGTCGCGTTGCTGGCGAAGCAAAAGAGCAACCCGGCGGAATTTGACATCGTCGACCAGCAGCGAAAATATGATTTGCCGAAAGAAATCAAGGCGCTGGATCGCGACATCAAGAAGGCCGACGCCTTGAACGCTGTGATCAACGAGGAGACCGCGAAACTGAAGGAGTTTGAAGAAGACCCGCTTTGCGCCTCGCATTACGGCTCCGTTCAAACCTCGCTCGACGTGATCTCGTCGGACAGGCGGTTCACGGCGAAGTACAACGAGGCGAATCCGGGGGACAAGAAATCCGGAATCAAGGGCAGCATAAACCGGGGCGCCAAAGGTGCGAACAAGAGCGTTCAGAATACGGTGATCGGTTTGGTCACGCTCACCGGGTCGAAATGGGCGGCCGCCATCGAGTCGCAGGACAAGGCGCAACAGCTAAAGAACACGGAGCATGAATTGCCAACGCCAGCGGCGAAGTTGCTGGCGGCTTCGCTGATGGATTCATTCGATGCTGACGCGTATTCGGAAGGGATGAGCGCGGCGTTCAGCACGACCGCCTTGCCGGGCGCAATGGCGCTCGGACCCGTGATGCATGGCGTGGGCGCGCCTGTGACCCATGCGATCAGTCAGGGGTTGAGCCATGTGCCGCATCATCAGGTCGCCACAGAAGTCGCGAAAGAGGCGTTCAAGGAGGTCAAGTCGCTCTCCAAGGATGCATTCATTGATGTCGTGGTGGACGAAAGCAAGCCCGGTCACAAGGATCAGGTGCCGATGCCGACGGTCTCGATCAAAATGACGAACGGCGGCGTCAAAAGCGTGGATCTGACCCACAAAAAGACCGCGCTGGCGCTGCTTCAGTATCTTGGCCCCGCCATTGATGAGGATCGGATCAAAAAGAACGATCCGCAGGAAATCGCGCGCCGGGATCTGCGCCGGGAAATGCTGCTCGCGGATCCCAATGACGAGGAGGCGCAAGCGGCGCTGGACAAGGAAAACTTTGACGGCAAGCCGCGCTCGAAGGATCAGGTGAAATTCGACCAGAAACTGAAAGCGGCGCTCTTCGACCCTACCTATGACAATCGCGACGCCATATTGTCCAAGGCGACCCCTCTGCAAAAACTCTTTGCGGCCTCTGGATTGATCTAGCGGGCCGCCATCCGGTTTCGCGATCGCGCGCGCGGGCTTTCTCGTCTTAGCGCGCGCCGGACTTTCACCGTGATCCCCATGGCTTCTCTTCTCAGCGATAGCGCGTCTGGTCGCGCGCGTTCGCTAAGGGCCCTGTCACCGCATCCAATTTCGGCTGATCGAGCCGTCCACGCCACCGCGCGCCCATCCGTGAGAGCTCCAAGATTTTACTGCGCGCGCGAGGCGCTGCAATTCGTCGCAGAACGTTTTGGCGTCCCTGCGGGCCTTGCAAAATCCATCTGCGCGCTGATCCTAGGCCGCAAAGCTGCTGGTCTTTTTTACGACCGCGCTTAGGCTCTTTAACGTGTTCGAAGCGATGGCCCGCCCAGGGGGTCTTCGCATCCGGAAATAGGACGATTTCATGGCTGAGATATCTTCGACGGCGCGGGTTGTGATCATAGGCGGCGGCGTCGTCGGCGCATCGACGCTTTATCACCTTGCGAAGATGGGATGGAGCGATTGCGTTCTGCTCGAAAAGAACGAGCTGACGGCCGGTTCGACATGGCACGCCGCGGGCAACGTGCCGACATTCTCGACGTCATGGTCCGTCCTGAACATGCAGCGCTACTCGACGGATCTCTATCGGCGGCTGTCGGATGAAGTCGACTACCCGATGAATTATCACGTCACCGGGGCGCTGCGCCTGGCGCATACAAAGACGCGCCGGCAGGAATTCGAGCGCGTCGCCAGCATGTCGCGCCATCTGGGGCTGGAGATCGAGATCCTGGAGCCGAATGAGATCAAAGATTACTTCCCGTTCATGGAGACGCATGATCTGGAATGCGCCAAATGGGATCCGGTCGACGGCGACATCGATCCGGCGCAGCTGACCCAGGCCTTCGCCAAGGGCGCGCGGGATCTGGGCGCGAAAATCCACCGTTTCTGTCCGGCCACCGGGGTCAGCCGAGAGAATGGCGAGTGGATTGTTCATACGGACAAGGGCGACATCCGCTGCGAGTATGTGGTGAACGCGGCCGGCTATTATGCGCAAAAGGTCGGCGAATGGTTCAAACCATTTGGCGGACGCACGGTGCCGATCACGGTGATGAGCCACCAATACCTGATTTTTGAGGAAGTGCCGGAGATCAAGGAATGGTCGCAGGCCCATGGCGGCGATCATGTGCCGATGGTGCGCGACGTCGACACTTCTTACTACCTGCGGCAGGAGAATTACGGCTTCAATCTGGGGCCTTACGAGGCAGACGCGCGCTCCGCCTGGACGACGGCGGACCATCAGATGCCGGACGATTTCAGCTTTCAGCTTTTCCCGGACGACCTCGATCGGCTGGAATTCTATATCGAGGACGTCATGGCGCGCGTTCCGGTGATCGCCGAGGCGGGGCTCTCCAAGGTCATCAACGGCCCTATCCCTTACGCGCCCGACGGGCTTCCGCTGATCGGGCCGATGCCGGGGGTCCCCAATGCGTTTGAGGCCACCGCCTTTACATTCGGCATCGCGCAGGCCGGCGGCGCCGGCAAAATCATGGCGGAATGGATCACCGAGGGCGAGCCGGAATGGGATATGTGGGCGGTCGATCCGCGCCGCTTCACCGACTACACCAACGCCGATTATTGCGAGGCCACGGCGAAGGAGGTCTATGGTCACGAATACGGCATGCATTTCCCGTGGCGTCGCTGGCCCGCCGGGGCGGATCAAAAACACTCGCCCGTGCATGACAAGATCAAGGGAATGGGCCCGGTCCTCGGCGCCTATAACGGTTGGGAGCGCGCGGATTGGTTCCCCAAAGACGGAGACGACCTCAATCCAGAGCTGACGCATACCTGGGGCCGCTCCGGCCCGTGGGAGCCGCGGGTGCGCGAGGAAGTGGAAGCCGTGCGCGATGGCGTGGGCGTGCTGGATCTGCCGGGTTTCTCTCGCTTCAGCCTGTCGGGCGAAGGCGCGGCGGAGTGGCTGCGCGGCATGATCGCGGGCGCTTTGCCGAAAGCCGGGCGGATGACCCTCGGCTATTTCCTGAATGACAAAGGCCGCATCCTGACCGAGATGTCGATCATTCGCCACGGCGAGGACGAGTTCACGCTGATCACGGCGGCGATCGCGCAATGGCACGATTATGAGGTGCTGAAGTCGAAACTGCCCGACGGGCTGAGCCTGACCGACCGCACCAATGAGTTCGACACGCTGATCGTCTGCGGACCGGAGTCGCGGGCGCTGTTCGAGAAGATCTCGGACGCGGATCTGTCGCTCGGCTGGCTGACCCATCAACGGGCGACCATTGCGGGCAAGAGCGTCATGATGCCAAGGGTGTCCTATGCGGGCGAGTTGGGATGGGAGGTTCACGCCGAGAACGCCGATATGCCGGCGATCTATGACGCGGTGATCGCCGCCGGCGCCAAACCGTTTGGCATGTGGGCGCTGAACAGCATGAGGGTGGAGAAGGGCTACCGCGCCTGGAAACACGATCTTTCCACCGATTACACCCTGCTAGAGGGCGGGCTGGGCCGGTTTGGCCGTCCCAACAAGCCGCAGGATTTCCCGGGCAAAGCGGCGCTATTGAAAGAGCTGGAGGACGGCCCGGCCAAGACGTTCGCCACCCTGATCGTCGACGCGGGGGACGAAGACGCGCCCTACATGTCGACGATCTGGAAGGGCGACGAGATAGTCGGAGAGACGACGAGCGGCGAGTGGGGCTATCGGGTGAACGCCTCAATCGCGCTGGCCTGCGTCCGCACCGACCTGACCGAGCCGGGCACCGAGCTGGAAGTGGAGATCTACGGCGTGCGCCGGCGCGCGGTGGTTCAGCCGGATCAGCCGCTCTGGGATCCCGAGAATGAAAGGCTGCGCGCCTGAGGCGCGTGACCGCCGCCTGATCGCGCGGCCCGGCCGCCAGAAGCGGCTCCCTCCAATTGACGCCGATCCGAACGGGTCGGGCAAGTTTGAAAAGGACGAACAGATATGGCGGATCTTCCTGCAAAAGCCCGGGTCGTGATCGTCGGCGGCGGCGTTATCGGATGCTCCGTCGCCTATCATCTCGCCAAATTGGGATGGAAAGACATTGTCCTTCTGGAGCGAAAGCAGCTGACCAGCGGCACGACCTGGCATGCGGCGGGGCTGATCGCGCAGCTGCGCGCCTCGAAGAACATGACCAAGCTCGCCAAATACAGCCAGGAGCTCTACGGCGATCTGGAGGCTGAAACCGGCGTCGCCACCGGGTTCCGGCGCTGCGGCTCGATCACCGTCGCGCTGACCGAAGAGCGCAAGGAGGAGATCTTCCGTCAGGCCGCGATGGCGCGCGCTTTCGGCGTCGAGGTGGAGGAGATCACCCCGATGGAAGTGAAGGAGCGCTACGAGCATCTCAATGTCGAGGATGTGGTCGCGGGCGTCTGGCTTCCGCTGGACGGGCAGGGCGATCCCGCCAATATCGCGCTGGCGCTGGCCAAGGGCGCGCGGCAACGCGGCGCGGTGGTGAAAGAACGCGTTCGGGTGACCGGATTCGCCAAGGACGGCCGCCGCGTCACCGGCGTCGACTGGGCGGATGAGAATGGCGAACAGGGCCATATCGAGGCGGATATGGTGGTCAATTGCGCGGGCATGTGGGGGCGTGAGGTCGGCCGCATGGCAGGTGTGAATGTGCCGCTGCACGCCTGTGAGCATTTCTATATCGTCACCGAGAACATCCCCGGACTGGAGCAATTGCCGGTGCTGCGCGTCCCGGAAGAGTGCGCCTATTACAAGGAAGACGCCGGCAAGATGCTGCTGGGCGCGTTCGAGCCGGTCTCAAAACCCTGGGGCATGGACGGCATTCCTGCAGATTTCGAATTCGATCAGCTGCCTGAGGATTTCGACCATTTCGAGCCAATTCTGGAGCAGGCGGTCAATCGCCTCCCGCTGCTCGCCGAAACCGGCATCCACACGTTCTTCAATGGACCCGAGAGCTTCACGCCGGACGACGCCTATCATCTGGGTCTTGCGCCGGAACTGGACAATTACTGGGTCGCCGCCGGGTTCAACTCGATCGGCATTCAGTCCGCAGGCGGGGCCGGCATGGCGCTGGCGCAGTGGATGGAGGACGGCGCGAAGCCGTTCGATCTCGGCGATGTGGATGTCGGCCGCATGCAGCCGTTTCAGGGCAACCAGCGCTATCTTTACGAGCGCTCGACCGAAACGCTGGGCCTGCTGTTCGCCGACCATTTCCCTTACCGGCAAAAGGCGACGGCGCGGGGCGTGCGGCGTTCGCCGATCCATCATCAACTGCTGGAGCGCGGCGGCGTCATGGGCGAATTCGCCGGTTGGGAGCGCGCCAACTGGATTGCCAACGAGGGGCAGGAACGCGAATACCGCTATAGCTGGAAGCGCCAGAACTGGTTTGAGAATTCGGCGGCGGAGCATCGCGCGATCCGGGAGAACGTCGGCGTCTACGACATGTCCTCCTTCGGCAAGATCCGGGTCGAGGGGCCGGATGCGGAGGCGTTCCTGAACTATGTCGCGGGCGGCGACTATTCCACGCCGGTCGGAAAGATCGTATACACTCAGCTTCTCAACTCCACCGGCGGGATCGAGGCGGATGTCACGATCACGCGGCTCTCCGAGACCGCATATCTTGTCGTGACCCCGGCGGCGACGCGCTACGCCGATCAGACCTGGCTGGAGCGCCATGTGGGCGATTATCGCGTCGTCATCACCGACGTCACGGCCGGCGAGGCAGTGCTGGCGGTCATGGGGCCGCGGTCGCGCGAGTTGTTGCAAAAGGTCAGCCCGAACGACTTCTCCAACGACGTCAATCCGTTCGGCACGGCGCAGGAGATCGAGATCGGCATGGGCCTCGCCCGTGTTCATCGCGTGACTTATGTCGGCGAGCTCGGCTGGGAGGTCTATGTCAGCTCGGACATGGCGGGTCATGTGTTCGAGACTCTGTGGGATGCGGGCCAGGACGTCGATCTGAAGCTTTGCGGTATGCACATGATGGACAGTTGCCGGATCGAGAAGGCGTTCCGCCATTTCGGCCATGACATCAGTTGCGAGGATCACGTGGTCGACGCCGGGCTCGGTTTCGCCGTGAAAACCGACAAACCCGACTTCATCGGGCGCGACGCGGTGCTTCGGCGGAAGGAGACAGGCCCGGAGAATCGCCTCGTGCAGTTCAAACTCAGCAATCCGGAGCCGATGCTCTATCACAATGAGCCGATCCTGCGGGACGGCGAGATCGTCGGATACCTGTCGTCCGGCAATTACGGCCACACGCTCGGCGCTGCAATCGGGCTAGGCTATGTGCCGTGCAAGGGTGAATCCGCGGCGGATGTCCTGAGCTCGTCATATGAAATTGACGTTGTTGGCGAACGGGTTAGCGCGGAGGCGTCGATCCGGCCGATGTATGATCCGAAATCCGAACGGGTGAAAGCATGAGTCCAGACCAGGGGTGCAAAACGGCTTTTCCACCGGGCGATCGGGGCGCGCTTTAGTCGTGAGTCAGGCCTCCGCGGCGTTCACGGCTTTGATAAATTGGCACACCTGGTCTCAATTTTCTTTACGAATGCGGATCGGGCCTTAGTCTGACCGTGTGCTGGCGTCAGGCCATGTTTGGCGCTCAGAAACGACGAAATCAAACACGCCGGAACTGGCGGAAAACTAACGACGCAACTCAGGGAGAATTCTATGAAGCACAAACTCAAATCGATCAGCGCGATCGCGGCTGCGGCCATGATGGCGAGCACGCAGTTCGCCTCAGCCCAGGATGAAGTGACCGTTGGCTACTTCCTGGAATGGCCGATGCCGTTCCAGTACGCGAAGGCCAAGGGCCTCTACGAAGAAGAAATGGGCGTTAAGGTCAATTGGGTGTCCTTCGACACCGGCACCGCCATGTCGGCGGCGATGGCGTCCGGCGACGTGCAAATGTCCGTCAGCCAGGGCGTGCCGCCTTTCGTGGTCGCCGCTTCGGCGGGGCAGGACTTGCAGATCATCGATGTCGCCGCGTCCTATTCGGACAACGACAACTGCGTCGTCGCCGAAGCTTTGGAAATCGACAAGACAAACGCTGGGGATTTGAACGGTAAGAAAGTCGGTGTGCCGATCGGCACCGCCGCGCATTACGGGTTCCTCGCTCAGATGGCGCATTTTGGCGTCGATCTCAGTTCGATGGAGATCGTCGACATGGCGCCGCCCGACGGGGCCGCCGCATTCGCGCAGGGCAATCTCGACATGGTGTGCGGTTGGGGCGGCGCGCTGCGGCGCATGATGGAGCACGGCAATGTGCTGTTGACCGGTGCCGAGAAAGAAGAGATCGGCATCCTGGTCTTCGACGCCACCACCGCGCCGGCCAGTTTCGTCGTGGAGGAAAGCGATTTGGTCGCCAAGTTCCTCAAAGTCACCGCGGATGCGAATGCGCGCTGGAACTCCGGCGAGCACACCGATGAAATGATCGAGGTGATCGCTCAGGATGCGGGAATGGAGTTGGATGCCGCCCGCACGACGATCGCTCTTTTCTCATTCCCGTCGGTGGACGAACAGCTGTCCGAGAAGTGGCTCGGCGGTGCGGCGCAGAGCTTTATGGCTGGCGTCGCTGATGTCTTTGTCGAGGCGGGCAGCATCGAGAAGGCTTTGGATTCCTACGACGACACCGTCAACGCCGATCCGCTCCGCGCGGCGGCCGGCTCCTAATCAAAGCAAAACCAGCGGGTGGCCGGGTATTGCCGGGCCACCCTTTTGTCATGGTTGGAGGGGCCAATGTCTAATCTGAAAATCAATAATGTCTCCATGCGGTTCGATTTGCCGGACGGCTCCTACGTACAGGCGCTGAAAGATATCAATCTGGATATCGCGGAAGGTGAGATCATGTCTGTCCTTGGCCCGTCGGGCTGCGGAAAGACCACGCTTCTGAACATCCTGGCCGGGTTCTTGGCCCAGACGGATGGCACAGTGGAGATGAACAATCACGTCGTCTCCGGTCCTGCACCGGAGCGCGGGATGGTGTTCCAGAAAGGCGCGCTTTTTGAGTGGATGAGCGTCCGCGAGAATGTCGATTTCGGGCCGCGCATGAAGGGCACGCCGAAGGCGGAACGCGATGAGATCTCGGATCATCTGCTGGAAGTCGTCGGGCTTCAGGAGTTCAAGGAAAAGGCGGTCTACGAGCTTTCGGGCGGCATGCAGCAACGCGTTGCGCTAGCGCGATGCCTGGCCAACGAGCCCGATGTGATCCTGATGGATGAGCCGCTGGGCGCGCTGGACGCGCTGACCCGCGAGAAGATGCAGGGACTGGTGCTTAAGCTCTGGAAGGAGACCGGCAAGACGGTGATCCTGATCACCCACTCGGTCGAGGAGGCGTTGCTTCTGGGCGAGCGTTTGCTGGTCATGGCGCCCAGACCTGGGCGGGTTCACAAGGAGTACCGGCTGCCCTTCGCCGAGATGGGCGTTGGCGCTGATCTTCGGGAGGTTAAAAAGCACCCAGATTTCGGCCCAAAACGAGATGAGATCCTCTCCATGATCTGGGAGATGGAGGAAGAGATTATGGGCCGGACGGAGGACGCGGCATGAGCGTTTTAATCTTCTACGTCTTCCTGTTTGTCGGCGCGATGCTGGTCGTCAATTTGGTGCGCAAGACCAAGGAGTCGCGCAAGGACTTCACCAGCCTCAAGACTGTGACCTTCGGCGATGAGAGCGCGGTGACGTCCGACCGGGTCGCCTCGATCGTGTCGATCGTTGCGATCTTTGTGATCTGGGGCGCGTTCACCGGCTCCAAGATCATGCCAATCCATGTGCCCGGTCCCTTTGTTGGCGATACGGAGTTCACCTACACCGCGCAGAATGCGGCCGGCGAGACGGACTCAGCCACGGTGCTCGTGCGCGTTCACAAGGCGGACGATCAAGTCGAAGAGCCGGAGGCCGCGCCCGGCGACGGATTCGCCAAGAACGATGCGACGACCATGGGAGCGTGGCGGAGCGGTCTGGTCAAAGCCAATCGCAACGATGACGGCTACAAGACCGAAGGCTTCAAGATCATTTCGGTCGACGGACAGTCCATCGCGCCTGGCGAAAAGGTGGATGTCGCCGATGGGGTCGTTTCCATGACTCCGCGCGGATCGCTAAGCTTCGCGCCCGCGAAAGGCATGCAGATGGAGCCGATCTGGTTGCCCTCGCCGGAAGCCGTCGTATCCCGCTTCTTTGAGATCGCCAGCAATGGTTATCAGAACTTCACGCTCTGGGAGCATCTGGGCTGGTCGCTGATCCGCGTCATCGCGGGCTTCGTCACCGGCGCGTTGGTTGGCATTCCCTTGGGATATGCGATGGGCCTCTCCGGCTGGTTCCGCGGCTGGTTCGATCCGATCGTGGAGTTCATGCGTCCGGTCCCGCCGCTCGCGTTGATCCCGCTGGTCATCATCTGGTTCGGCATTTGGGAAACCGGCAAGATCGTCCTACTGTTCCTCGCCGCGCTCTGGATCATGACGATTGCGGCGAGAGCGGGCGTCTCTGGCGTCAACATCACCAAGATCCATGCGGCCTACTCGTTGGGGGCGTCGAAATGGCAGATCATGCGACATGTGATCGTGCCCAACTCGCTGCCGGAAATCTTCACCGGCGCGCGGGTCGCGATGGGCGTCTGCTGGGGCACGGTGGTTGCGGCCGAACTGGTCGCAGCGCAGAAGGGCGCCGGTATGATGATCATCGCGGCGTCCAAGTTCCAGCTGACCGATATTGTGATCATGGGCATCATCCTGATCGGTGTGATCGGCTATGGCATCGATATCCTGATGCGCAAAGCTGAGAACTGGCTGGTGCCCTGGAAAGGCCGCGCCTGAGGCCTATGACAATGCGCCGTCCCGGAGGACCACGTCACATGTTGATATGGGTCGTCGGGGCGGCGAAATCGCCGAGATCAGAATCGCTTGCGCGACGTCCTTAGATGGCAATCGGAACTTACGACTAAACGAATTTTCGGAACAGGCGCGTCTGGTCGAACATATCTTCCAGCGCTTTCATCCGCTCTTCGCTGGCGCTCCAGCCGATCTCTTGCACCGCTGAAATCAGCGTCTCGACCACCAACATGATCGCGACATTGGAATCCCACGCCGAGGGAACTTCGATGCGGCAGCTGAATTTATGCCGCGCGATCTTGCTGATCGGCGAGCCCCACTGGTCAGTGACCAGCACCACCTCCACACCCATGTCATGCGCGATATCCGCGAGGCGCAGCAAGGTGTTCTCGTAGCGGCGGATGTCGAACAGGATCAGGACGTCGCCGGGTTTCGCATCCAGCAGGAAATGTGGCCAGACGCCGGGCGCGCCGCCGATCTGCACGACGCCGGAGCGGATCACCTGCAGATGGTTGAAGAGATAGTCGCCGAGCGAGCGGGTGATGCGCCCACCGGCGACGAACACCGTGCGTTCCGGATCCGCCAGAAGCTCGACCACAGCGTCAAAGGTCGCGGGGTCGATCTGCGCAACTGTCTGGCGGAGATTGGCGGCGATCGCTTCGCTGAAGCGGTTAAGAAGGTGGGATTCCGGCGCCTCCTGCGACCATTTCTGATGCTTTTGGATCGGGTCTGAGATCCGGGCGGACAACTCGCTGCGCAGCGCCTGCTGGAAATCTGCGAAACCGTCGAAGCCGAGTTTCTGGACCATGCGAACGACGGTGGGCGTTGAGACCCTGGCGCTCTCGGCCACGCTGGTGATCGAGGCGAGACCGGACGCCGGGTAATTTTCCAGCAGCGTGTTGGCGAGTTGACGCTCCGCCCGCGTCAGGGACTCGAAGCGCGCCTGGATCAATTCCTCGATGGAGTCGAATTGGTCGTTCATCCCACAGCGCCGCAATTGCTCGAAACAGTGTGAACAAATATTGACAGAGAAATTGGATTTGAACAATCCTATACATATGCAGATGAGCCAAGCCGCAGATTCGCCGCTTCTTTCGGTTGAGGAGGGTCCTCCGGCTGAAGTGCTGAACGCGTCCGGGCGCGGCGGGTTCCTTTTGGTCTGCGAGCACGCCTCGCGCCGCATGCCCGCGTCACTGGGTGATCTGGGACTGTCGGCTGAGGATCTGCGGAGCCACATCGCTTGGGATCCCGGCGCGTTGTCTGTCGCCGAGAAGCTGGCTGCGGCGCTGGACTCGCCGCTTGTCGCCGGGCGGTTCTCCCGGCTCGCCTATGATTGCAATCGTCCGCCAGATGCGCCAGATGCGATCTCCAGCATCAGCGAGGGTCGCGCGATTCCGGGCAACGCGGATCTGGACGCCACAGCGCGCGCGGCGCGGGCGCGGGAGATCTACGCGCCGTTTCAGACCACGCTGTCGGAGGCGGTCCGGCACACGGCAAACCCGGCCATCGTCACCATTCACAGCTTTACACCGATCTATCTGGGCGTCGCGCGTTCGGTCGAATTGGGCGTGCTGCATGACGACGATCCGCGACTGGCCGATGCGGTGCTTGCGATCGCGCCGGGCGTCACTGATTTGAGTGTGGAGCGCAACAAGCCTTACGGGCCGGAGGACGGCGTCACGCATACGCTGAGGACACATGCGCTGCCCGCTGGATTGCTGAACGTCATGCTGGAGATCCGCAACGATCTGATCTCGGATGAGGCGGCCTGCGCCGCGATGGCGTCGTCGTTAGCGCGCGTGCTGGAATCGGCGTTGGCGGATGTCGCTGCGGTCAACCCGGCCAGACAGGCGGGGGGTTGAGCGCGTGCCGGAGGTCATCCGCAGATATGTCCGGATCGTCGAGGCGATAAATTACCGCCTCGGCCGGATCGTGATGTATCTGATCTTCGGCATGGTCGCGATCCTGCTCTGGTCCTCGATCTCCAAGACCTTCTTCACCCCTTCGCTCTGGACGCTGGAAATGGCCCAGTTCGCGATGGTGGCGTATTACATCCTTGGCGGTCCGTATTCTATCCAGCTCGGCTCCAATGTGCGGATGGATCTTTTTTACGGCGAGTGGTCGCCGCTCAAGAAGGCGTGGTTCGATGCGTTCACGGTGCTTTTCCTGATCTTCTTCTTGGGCGTCCTGCTCTACGGCGCCATCGATAGCACCAGCTACTCGCTGCAATATGGCGAGCGCAGCTCCACCGCGTGGCGGCCCTACACCTGGCCGATCAAGGTGATCATGTGCGTCGGCATCTTTCTGATGTTGCTTCAGGCCATCGCGGAGTTTTTTAAGGACATCGCGCGCATTCGCGGGGTGGAGCTCTGATGTCTTATGAGCTGATCGCGATCCTGATGTTCTCCTCCATGATGCTGATGCTCATGACCGGGCAGCGGGTGTTTGGCGCAATCGGCGCGGTCGGCGTAATCGCGGCCTTGGCGCTCTGGGGCACCGGCGGGTCCGATCTGGGCTTCTCGGCGGCGATGAAGCTGATGAAATGGTATCCGCTGCTGACCCTGCCGATGTTCATCTTCATGGGCTACGTGCTGTCGGAATCGAAGATCGCCGATGACCTCTATCGGATGTTCCACGTCTGGATGGGACCGGTGCGGGGCGGCCTCGCAATCGGCACGATCGCGCTGATGGTGCTGGTCTCGGCGATGAACGGGCTGTCGGTGGCGGGCATGGCGATCGGCGCCACGATCGCGCTGCCAGAGCTTCTGCGCCGGAACTACGACAAGCGCATGGTGACGGGCGTCATTCAGGCGGGATCGTCGCTGGGCATTTTGGTGCCGCCTTCAGTGGTGCTGGTGCTTTACGCGATGATCGCGCGGCAACCGGTTGGACAGCTTTGGCTCGCAGGGGTTTTCCCCGGGCTGATGATGGCGGCGATGTTCATTCTCTATGTCTATATCCGTTGCCGGCTGCAGCCGGAGCTTGGCCCGGTTCTGCCCAAGGAAGAGCGCAACGTTCCCATGGGCGAAAAACTGCGCCTGCTGCGCGCTGGTCTGCTGCCCGTGGGCATTTTCGCGGCGATGATGGTGCCCTTCGTAAATGGCTGGACCAGCCTGGTGGAGAGCTCCGCCATCGGGGCGATGACGGCGTTCGTCGCCGCGATCCTTAAGCGCCGCATGACGCGGGAAGTGTTCGAAACCTCGGTGCGCCAGACGCTCGCGATTTCCTGCATGTTCATGTGGATCATTCTGGCCGCGCTGGGCTTCGGCGCCGTGTTCGACGGGCTGGGCGCGGTGAAGGCGATCGATAGCCTCTTCACCGAACAACTCAATCTCGATCCGTGGATGATCCTGATCCTGATGCAGTTGTCCTTCCTGCTGATGGGCACGTTTCTGGACGACACGGCGATGTTGGTGATCGTCGCGCCGCTCTATGTGCCGTTGGTCGGCGAACTGGGCTTCGATCTGGTCTGGTACGGTGTGCTTTATACGATCACCACGCAGATCGCCTACATGACCCCGCCCTTCGGCTATAATCTGTTCCTGATGCGAGCGATGGCGCCGCCCGAAATTCAGTTGCGCGACATTTACCGGTCCATCGTGCCCTTTGTCGGCGTGATGGTGCTGGCGCTTTCGATCGTCATGATGTTCCCGCAGATCGCGCTTTGGCTGCCGGATTACGTTTATGGAAAATAACCCAAGACCTCCCATAAGGGGGCGATGAGGAAGACCGCGCGCGACGCGCGCATTTCGAAGAAAAGGGGCGGGCGATCAACGTCGGCCCAGTTCAACAAGGAGGTTCTCAAATGACCACCAGACGCACATTTCTGACCGGTTCCGCCGCGATGGCGGGCGCCGCCACGCTGGCCGCGCCCGCGGTGCACGCGCAGACCAAGATCAAGTGGCGGATGCAGACCTATGCCGGCGCGGCTCTGGCCGAGCATGTGATCAAGCCCGCGATCGACAGCTTCAACAAGGTCGCGGGTGACCAGATGGAGATCGAGCTCTATTTCGCCGATCAACTTGTTCCTACGGGAGAGTTGTTCCGCGCCATGCAAAAGGGCACGATCGACGCGGTGCAGTCGGATGACGACTCCATGGCGTCGCCGACTGAGGTGACCGTGTTCGGCGGCTACTTCCCCTTCGCCAGCCGCTATTCGCTGGATGTGCCGGTGCTCTTCAACCAGTACGGGCTGAATGAGATCTGGGATGCGGAGTATTCCAAGGTTGGCGTCAAGCACCTCTCCGCCGGCGCCTGGGATCCCTGTCATTTCGCCACCAAGGACCCGATCAACAGCCTTGAGGATTTGAAGGGCAAGCGGGTCTTCACCTTCCCGACGGCAGGCCGCTTCCTGACTCAGTTCGGCGTGGTTCCAGTGACGCTGCCTTGGGAGGATATCGAGGTCGCGGTGCAGACGGGTGAGCTGGACGGCGTCGCCTGGTCCGGCATCACCGAGGATTACACGGTCGGCTGGGCCGATGTGACCGACTACTTCCTGACCAACAACATTTCGGGCGCGTGGGCGGGATCCTTCTTCGCCAATATGGATCGCTATAACGAGCTTCCGCCCAATCTGCAGGAGCTGCTGAAACTGACCATGGACAGCTCTCACTACTATCGTCAGTGGTGGTATTGGGGCGGCGAAGCTTCGCTGCGCGTCAATGGCACGAAAATGAAGCTGACCTCGATCCCGGATGAGGAATGGGCGACGGTGGAGGCCGCCGCGGTGAAATTCTGGGATGAGATCGCCGCCGAGTCCGAGACCAAAGCCAAGGTAGTCGACATTTTCAAGCAGTATAACGCCGATATGGAGAAGGCCGGACGGCCCTATCGCTACGGCTGATAGCTCTCTGCGGGGGCGTCCGTCCCCGCGACTTATCTGATATCGCCTGCTCCCTTTTTTGGGGGCGGGCCAATGCGAACGGAGTCCTCATGGCCGGCAATTTGACACTCGAAGAACTGACCAGTGAAGTCGAGAATGGCGAAATCGACACCGTCGTCATGGCTCAGGTCGACATGCAAGGCCGCCTGATGGGCAAGCGGTTTCATGCGCGCCACTTCCTCGAAAGCGCGGTGGAGGAGACCCATTCCTGCAACTACTTGCTGACGGTGGATGCGGAGATGGAGCCGGTGCCGGGTTTCAAATCCGCGAGTTGGGAGCAGGGATACGGCGATTATACGATGAAGCCCGATCTCTCGACGCTGCGTCGGACGCCGTGGATGGAGGGCGCGGCGCTGGTGCTGTGCGACATCCTGGATCACCATGGCGCGGCGGAGGTGCCGGTCTCGCCCCGCGCGATCCTGAAGAAACAGATCGCCCGGCTGGAGGCGATGGGCCTGAGCGCGATGATGGCGTCGGAGCTGGAGTTCTTCCTGTTCCATGAGGATTTCGCCGAGGCGCAGGCCAAGGGCTATCGCGACCTCAACCTGATCAGCGCCTATAACGAGGATTACCACATCTTCCAGACCGCGAAGGAAGAAGGGGTGATGCGAGAGATCCGCAATGGCCTCTATGGCGCTGGAATTCCAGTGGAATGCTCCAAGGGAGAGGCTTGGGCGGGGCAGGAGGAGATCAACGTCAAATACGCCGACGCGTTGACGGCGGCGGACAATCACACCATCACCAAGAACGCCTGCAAGGAAATCGCATGGAAAGAGGGCAAGGCCCTGACATTCATGGCGAAATGGGACTACGTGGCGGCGGGCTCGTCGTGCCACGTGCACCAATCGCTCTGGTCCTCCGACGGGTTTCCGGCCTTCTTCGATCCCGCCGAAAAATACGGCATGTCGTTGAAAATGCGGCAATATCTGGCGGGATTGCTGGCGCATTCACGCGAATACGCCTACTTCCTCGCGCCCAATATCAATTCCTACAAGCGGTTTCAGGAAGCCACCTTCGCGCCGACCAAGGCGATCTGGAGCCAGGACAACCGCACCGCCGGCTATCGGATCTGCGGCGACGGGTCTAAGGCGGTGCGCATCGAATGCCGTGTCGGCGGGGCCGATCTGAACCCCTATCTCGCCTTCGCCGCGCAACTCGCCGCCGGGATCGCCGGGATTGAGCAGGAGATGGAGTTGGAGCCGGAGTTCAAGGGCGACGCCTACGCCGCCAAACGGGCGCGGGAGGTGCCGAAGACGCTGCGGGACGCTTCGGTCGCTCTGAAGCGTTCGAAGATGCTGCGCGCCGCATTCGGCGACGAGGTCGTGGATCACTATGTGAACGCCGCCGAGTGGGAGCAGTTCGAGTATGACCGCCGCGTCACCGATTGGGAGATCGCGCGCGGATTCGAAAGGTCCTAAGGCATGTCGGTATTGCAGTGCATTTCACCGATCGACGGATCGGTCTTCGCTGAGCGGGAGGTCGCGAGCGAGGCCGCCGCCTTCGCTGTTGTCGAAACCGCGAGGGCCGCGCAGAAGGATTGGGTCCGCCGCTCGTTGGAGGAGCGGATCACGCTGGTCACGGCGGGGATCGCCCGGCTGGGCGAGATGAATGACGAGGTCGTGCCGGAACTCGCCCGGATGATGGGGCGGCCGATCCGCTATGGCGGCGAGTTTGGGGGCGTGGAGGAGCGCGCCAGCTATATGGCGGGGATCGCCGCCGAGGCGCTCGCCCCGCAGATCGTCGAGGACAGCGGCGCGTTTGAGCGTCGGTTGCTGCGCGCGCCACATGGGGTCGTGTTCGTGATCGCGCCCTGGAACTATCCTTACCTCACGGCGATCAACACCATCGTTCCGGCGCTGATCGCGGGCAATGCGGTGATCCTCAAACACGCCACCCAAACCCTGCTGGCGGGCGAGCGCATTGTCCGCGCCTTCGGCGAGGCGGGCGTGCCGGAGGGCGTCTTTCAGAACCTCTTTCTCGGTCACGCGACGACTGAGGCGCTGATCGGCGGACGGGCGTTCGGATATATCAACTTCACCGGCTCGGTCGGCGGCGGCCGCGCAATCGAGCGGGCGGCGGCGGGCACATTCACCCCACTTGGTCTGGAGCTTGGCGGCAAGGACCCGGCCTATGTGATGGAGGATTGTGACCTCGACGCGGCGATCGAGACGCTGGTCGATGGCGCGATGTTCAATTCCGGACAGTGCTGCTGCGGGATCGAGCGGATCTATGTCGCTGCGCCGCTCTACGATGAGTTTGTCGAGCGCGCCGTCGCGCTGATCTCGGGCTACAAGCTGGGCGACCCGCTGAACAAGGCGACGACGCTTGGCCCGATGGCGCATGCCCGTTTCGCCGCAACAGTGCGCGCGCAAATCGCCGAGGCCGTCGCCGCAGGGGCCACGCCGTTGATCGACGCGAACGGCTTTCCAGAGGATGACGGCGGCGCCTATCTCGCACCGCAATTGCTGGTCGATGTGGACCACTCCATGCGGGTGATGCGCGAAGAAAGCTTCGGTCCGGTCGCGGGCGTCATGAAGGTGAAAGACGACGCCGAGGCGCTGGCGCTTATGAATGACAGTGACTACGGCCTGACCGTCTCGCTCTGGACCTCTGATCCGGCGCGCGCCGCGGCGCTGGCGCCTGCGCTGGAGACTGGCACCGTCTTCACCAACCGCTGCGATTATGTCGATCCGGGGCTTTGCTGGACCGGCTGCAAGGACACCGGGCGCGGCGGGGCGATGGGCCCGACCGGCTATCAGAATCTGACGCGTCCCGTCTCATTCCATCTGAAGAAGTTGAACTGATGACTCTGACTGCAAACTGGTCCTATCCCACCGCCATTCGTTTCGGCGCCGGGCGCATCGCCGAGATCGGCGCCGCCTGCGCGGGGGCGGGCGTCAAGAACCCGCTTTTCGTCACCGATCGCGGCCTGCGCGATATGGAGATCACTGCGCGGACGCTGGATCTGATGCAGGCGGCGGGGCTGGGCCGCGCGGTGTTTGCGGAGGTTGATCCGAACCCCACCGAGCAAAACATGGCGGCCGGAATCGAGGCGTTTCGCGAGGGCGGTCATGACGGGGTGATCGGGTTCGGCGGCGGCTCTGCGCTGGATCTGGCCAAAATGATCGCCTTGATGCCAGGGCAGGACCGGCCGGTTTGGGATTTCGAGGATGTGGGCGACTGGTGGACCCGCGCCGACGCCTCCGCCATCGCGCCAATCATCGCCGTGCCGACCACGGCGGGCACCGGCTCGGAAGTGGGGCGGGCGGGGGTGCTGACCGACTCCGCCACCCATATGAAGAAGATCATCTTTCATCCCAAACTGCTGCCGGTCGTGGTGATCGCGGACCCGGAATTGACGGTGGGCATGCCGCCGAAGATCACCGCAGGAACCGGCATGGACGCGTTCGCGCATTGTCTGGAGGCCTATAGCTCGCCGCACTTCCATCCGATGAGCCAGGGGATCGCGCTGGAGGGAATGCGGCTGGTGAAAGAGAACCTGCCGCGCGCCTATCGCGACGGCGGGGATCTGGATGCGCGCGCGCAGATGATGGTCGCGGCGTCGATGGGGGCGGTCGCGTTCCAGAAGGGACTTGGGGCCATTCACGCGATCTCGCACCCGATCGGCGCGCATCACGGGACGCATCATGGCACGACCAATGCGGTCGTCATGCAGCCCGTGCTGCGGTTTAACCGATCCGCCATTGGGGCCCGCATAGAACGCGCCGCCGCCTATCTGGGGATCTCGGGCGGTTTCGACGGGTTCCACGATTTTGTCGGAGAACTGAACGCGGCCCTCGACATTCCGGTGAACCTCGCCGCGTTGGGCGTCGGATCGCTCGATCTGGATCGTCTTGTGGAGGACGCGTTGCGCGATCCCAGCGTCGGCGGCAATCCTGTCGAGATGACCGCAGAGAACACCCGCGCGCTGCTGTCGGAGTGCTAGAAAGTCTGCGTGAGTTTCCGATCACGTCAGCGCACTCATTCGCGAAGAGGTTTACAAAGATTACCTTTAAGCGGTAGCCTCTGCAAGCATCTGGATCGTTGGAGCGCCGCCATGGAAGCCGCAAAGCAAATCTTTGAACCGATCGAGGTTGATTCCGTCTCGGAAGCCGTCATAGGCCAGATCGAGCAGTTGATTATCTCCGGCGTTCTGAAAAGCGGCCAAAAACTCCCGTCTGAGCGCGAGTTGGCGGAACTGACCGAGGTCTCTCGCCCCAAGGTGCGCGACGCCATCAAAGTGCTGGAGGACCGCGGTTTGCTGACGGTCCGGCATGGCGAGGGCACCTTCGTCGCCGATCTGACGGGCGCCGCGCTGTCGCCGGCCATGGTCGATCTCTATTCCCGCCATGCGGAGGCCTTTTTTGATTACCTCGAATTCCGGCGCGAGCTGGAGGGGTATGCCGCCTTCCTCGCCGCCCGCCGGGCGACTGATCACGATCGGGAGATCATTCGCAGGATCATCGACCGGATGGAGGCCGTGCATGGCGACTCCAATCCGTCTGAGGAGGCGGAGCTGGACGTGAAACTGCATGCGGCCGTGGCTGATGCGGCGCATAACTCCATGCTGGTGCATGTCATGGGCTCGATCTATGAACTGATGCGGCGCGGCATCTTCTATAATCGCGAACAGCTTTACCGGATGGGCGGCGCGCGCGACAAATTGCTGGCGCAGCACAAGGCCATCGCCGATGGCGTTCTGGATGGCGACCCGGACGCCGCGTCAAAGGCCGCCGAGGCGCATATGGATTTCGTGCGCGCCGCGTTTTCCACGGACAATGCGGTCGCCGGGCGGGACCGGATCGCACGCAAGCGTCTGGGCCTCTACGAGATGTCGATCGAGCAGGCCAAGCCGCGCCGGACGCGCTCAGCCTGACGCCAGGCGCTTTTCCATCGGCGGCCAGGAGGCATCCTCGATCGCCACTTTCCGCTGGACAGGCGCCCTTGGCCTCCGCCATCACTTCATCCTGACCGCGCGAGACGCATCACAGAGAGACGACCGATGGATTTAAGCACGCTCGATCCGAAAGTTCTGACCACGATGTTTCTTCTGATGCTGATCGGCATGGGTCCGAAGATCGCTCTGGTGCCGTTCCTGGAGAAGACCAAGAATTTCTCGCCGGAGCAGCAGCGGGAGACCGGCACAAAGATGGTCAAGACGGCGATCGTGACCGCGCTGATCCTGTTCTTCTGCGGCGCGATCCTGATGAAACTGCTGCATATCACGGCGGGCGAGGTCGCCGTCGCAGGCGGATTGGTGCTGGTGCTTCTGGCGTTGAAAATGGCCGCCGGACCGGATCACGAGCCGGAAGAGGAGCACACCTCGCCGCTCGACCATCATCAGATCGCGGTCTATCCGCTGGCGATCCCCTATCTGTTGAACCCGGTCGGCGTCACGGTTCTGCTGATGGCGTCCAGCAGCGTCTCGTCCGCGCTCGGCGCGGCGATTACGATCGGCATGATCCTGTTGATCGGCGCGTTCGACCTGCTGGTGTTCCGAAACGCGGACAAGATCTCGAAACGGCTGAACCCGACCAGCCTGATTATCTCTGAGATCGTATTCGGCATCCTCTTAACCGCGCTCGGCGTCGAGCTGATCGTCAAAGGGCTCGAAAAACTCGGCGTCCTGCAACTGGCCGTCGCCGCCGCGCATTAAGCACGTCAGGGCGTCTGATAGGCTCTGGCGAGACCCTTTTCACGACGAGTCCGATCGCCACCAGCTGATTGATCATTCCTGTGATCACTCGTGGCCCGGCGCAATTCAGCGCCGGGTTTTTGTTCTTTAAGGGTGTCGCAGGGAGCGATAGGACGGATCGCCTATTAGATCGTCTCCGCGCCCGCCGGGGCCACGTCCACGCTCACGGACAGCGTCTGTCCACCGGCGCCGATCACCAGGCCGGAGACCGGCGCCACGTCGCCATAGTCGCGGCCCCAGGCCAGTGTAATGTGGTCTTCGCCGGGCAGCGAGTTGTTGGTCGGGTCGAAATCCACCCAGCCGAGGATCGGGTCCCAGACGGCGACCCAGGCGTGGCTGGCGTCCGCGCCCTGAAGGCGCTTCTTCCCTTCAGGCGGGATGGTGCGCAGATAGCCGCTGACATACCGCGCGGGTATGCGGTGGGCGCGCAGCGCCGCCAGCATGACATGCGCGAAGTCCTGGCAGACTCCCTTGCCCGCGGAGAAGGCTTCGGCGGGCGGCGTCTCGGCGTTGGTCACGCCTGGGGCGTAGTCGAAATCTTCATAGATCCGGGTGGTCAGGTCCCGCGCTGCGGCCATGACGGGGCGTCCGGGGGTTAGCACGGCGCGCGCATAATCCTCGATCGCGGAATCCGCGTCGGTCATGGCGGTTGGGAAGGCGAAGGGTGCGGCGGTCATCGCGGGCTTGGCGTTGACGCCCAGCGCCGCATCGCGCGCGGCCTCCCATGGGGTGGACGCATCGGCGATCAACTCGCCTGGATTGCGCCGGTCGACGCGGCTTCGGGCGACCACCTCCAGCGTCTCATGCGGTTCGCGCACCGTCGCAAGATGTTCGATATTTCCAAATAGGTCGATGTCGCGCGCCAGCGCCTCCGGCTCCGGGCTGACGGTGATTTCCGTCGCGATTGCGCGCTGCGCCGCGCATCCCCGAGGGGTCAGCCGCAACAAGTGTTGAGAGAAGTTGGCGTCCGACTGATAGGCGTAATGCGTGCGGTGGACGATGTCATAGATCACGGCGCCACCCCCTCGTTCCAATCTTGCCGGGCCGCGCTGGTCAGGGCCAGAGGCGCCTCGGCATGGGCGAAATAGGCGCGGCTGACCAGGTTCGAGATCTCAGAGAGATCAAGCTGGCAGCGTTCCGCCAGCGCCAGCAGATTCGGCCGGCTGAGCGTCGTCGCCGCGTCGTCGCCGTTTCGCTCACTCGCCTCTTCCGCGCTGGCGGCCTCGGTCAGCGCGCGGGCGTCGGTCAGACGGATCTCGGTGAGCAATGACAGCGCCAGCCGGTGCTCGGGGCTGCGATAAGGCCCCGAGTAGGGCAGCTGGGCCAACACCTGCTCCAATTGCGCCAACTGATAGGCCAGCGAGCGCGGGTTCGCCTCATCGAGGAACAAGAGGTCCAGCACCGCGGCGGGCTGCGGCGTGGTCATATAGCGCGACCGATAGGCGGAGCGGCTGTCGCTGAGGGTCAGCCAGGCCCGCAGATAAGTCTCTTCATTGCTGCGCTCCTCACCGATCAACGTCTCAGCCGCGCGGGCGATGTTGATGCCGCGTTCGATCCGCCGTCCCATCTCAAGAAACCGCCAGGCGAAATTCCGCGTCAGGTTTTCGTGGGATGATCCGGCGAAGGCGGCGAGCGCGCGCAACGAGTCCTCGATCAATCGGGCCATGTCGCTGATCCGTCGCATGTCGCCGGCGCCATACCAGCGCCGGTCGGCGCAAAGCTGATCCAGATAGCGCCAGCTTTCCTCGCTGACATGGGCCCGCGCGCGGGCCAACCCCCTGCGAAGCGCCACCAGCGTCGCGTGCAGCCCCCAGGCCTCGTCGGGATCCTCCGCCAGTCGGCGCGCGGCGTCCAAAAAACGGGCCTCGCCGGTCAGCGTCTCGGACTTGCTCGCGTGGATCTCTGTGATTTGGTAGAGCACCGCCGGCTGGGAATCGGCGCGGTTGCCCGCCAGCCGCCTGCGCGCGCAGAGATCGAGAATGCGCAGAGTGGTTTCCGCCCGCTCGGCGTTGCGGCCGAGCCAGAACAGGTCGTCGGCCACCCGGCTCAGCAGCTCCCGACCGGTGCGGCGCATATGCGCATCGGCGACGCGCTGCGTGGCGATGGAGGGCGCGGGTTCTTTGGCCTCGCGCTCGGGCAGAACCCAGACGTCCTTGCCGAAACCGGGGGTCGGCGGCAGCGATCCCGGCGAGACCAGCGACGCCACCCCGCCGGGGGCGACGCTCCATCCTTCTGGCGTGGCGCAGACAAAGACCCGCATCATCCATTCCGCGCCGTTCAATCGTCCTCGCCGCCAGATCGGCGTATGCGCGAGCGGCGGCGTCGCCACCGCGACGAAGCGTTCGCCATGGCGCTCAAGCTGCGTCTTCAGCGCGTCGCGGTCCGGATCGACCGAGACGGGTATGGCGAGCCCTTCGCGGCGGCCGTTGACCGGGGCGATGAACCAGAATTCCGGCTCTTCCAGCACCTGCGCGCGCGCCGCCGGATCGCCCTGCCACAGGCAAGGAGCGTCGGCCAGCGCAAGGTCCTCGCCCAGCAGCCGCTGGCACATCCGCGGCGCATAAGGGGCCATGCCGCGATAAGCGAGGGTGGCGGAGCCGATGGCGTTGCCGACGACCATGCCGCCGCCCCGGGTCGCCGCTGAGAGGGCGGGCGCGCCATAAGCGGCGTCACGCGGCCGATGCAGGGCGTCCAGTTTTCGGTCCGGCGCGCCGCGCAACAACACGTCGACTTTTTTCAGACCGTCCAGCGTCTTCATAAAGCAAGCGCCTGCGCGGACGGTCAGGTCGGCGGGTTCGACCAGCGTCGCGTCCAGATACCGCGCAAAATAGGCGTGGGAGAAGAACCGCGGGTCTTTTTCGCCGAGGGTCATCAGCGCGACGCGCCCATCCTGTCCGGCGTGGGACTCGATCTCTTGCTGGAAACGCCCGTAATGCGTGGCGAGGCGGCGCACGCCGAGCGCCAGAAACTGTTCGGACATCGCCTGACTGGTGGCGATCCGGTTGGCCAGAAGCCAGCCGTCGCCCAAGGGCGTGTCGACCCGGTCTGCCAGAACCATCCAACGGCCGTCGGCTGAGCGGGCGACGTCCGCTTCATACAGATAGAGCCAGCGTTGCGCGCCCCGCTTGGCGCAATGCGCTGCGAAGGAGCGTTGCCCATAGGCGAGCCCCGGCGGAAAGATCCCCTCGGCGATGGTCTCGGCCGGGCCGTAAATATCTGAAAGCGCCGCCTCCAGCAGTTTCGCGCGTTGAATCAGACCGCGTTCAACTTCGGCCCAGTCGGCGACGGACAACAGCACCGGCAGAGGGTCGCGGATCTCTCCGATCCGGCCCGATTCCGGCGTGCGCGCCGTGGAGAAGGCGATGCCGCTCTCCGCGCGCAGCCGCTCCGTCTCCAGCGCGGCGGCCTCGGCCTCTTTGGGCGCATCCGCCAGCCATTGCAGCAGTGGGGCCCATTCAGGACGCACGGCGCCGTCTGGCGCGAACGCTTCTTCGAACGCGCCATCGGACGGCTCTCGCGCCGCAATCAGCTTGGCCAGCCGATCGGTTTCAGATGTCTTTGCCAAGGCCATCGGCCGTGGTCGCCCCTCGCATCAGGTCATTCGAAATCGGGGCGCGAGACTCAGTCGCGCGCTCCGGGATACCGCTCTCATGTCTGGCGCCGAAGGTCCAGCGTCAGCGGGAAATCCGGACTGAGTTCCGGCGTCGCCGGTTGGAACGGGCCGGGCGAATGGCCGATGGTTTCGAACCGCACGAGGCGCCGGCCCTCGGCTTCCAGATCGTTGACCGGCTGGGTCTCGAAGCTACGTCCGCCCGGATGGGCGACATGATAGACACAGCCTCCCAAGGATCGGCCGGACCAGCGGTCCTGCAAATCGAATGTCAGCGGCGCATGCGGCCGGATCGTGGGATGCAGGCAGCGTGGCGGGCTCCACGCGCGGAACCGGACGCCCATGACCTGCTCATCCTTGCGCCCCGTCCGGGTCATCGGAACCACAAACCCGTTGCAGGCGACACGATACCGGTCCGCCAGATCACCGACGACGCGCAATTGCAGACGCTCGACGGAGCTGTCCACATGGCGCGCGGTGCCGCCGATCGCCCCGGTTTCCCCCAGCACATGCCAAGGCTCCAGCGCGCCCCTCAACTCCAGCAGCACGCCGCGATGGCGAATGTCGCCGAGGAGAGGAAAGCGGAACTCGAACTGCGCCTTGAACCATTCCGGATCCAGCGTGACGTCGAGCGCGCCCGAGACCTCGCTGAGGACGTCGTTGAAGTCCTCCCAAACGAAATGCGGCAGCATATAGCGGTCATGCAGCGCGGTTCCGAACCGGGTGAGCGGGCGCTCATACGGCGTCTCCCAGAACCACGCGATCAGGGCGCGCAAAAGCAAGGATTGCGCGACGCTCATCCGGGGATGAGGCGGCATCTCGAAGGCCCGGAACTCGACTAGGCCCAGACGGCCCGTGGGCCCGTCCGGCGAATAGAGCTTGTCGATGCAGATCTCAGAGCGGTGGGTGTTACCGGTGGCGTCGGTCAGAATGTCCCGGAACAGCCGGTCGACCAGCCAGGGCGGGCAGTCATCGCTGCGGTCCGGCAACTGGTTCAGCGCGATATCCAACTCATAGAGCACGTCGTTGCGCGCCTCGTCGATCCTCGGGGCCTGACTGGTCGGGCCGATAAAGGCGCCTGAGAACAGGAAGGATAGCGAGGGGTGATTCTGCCAGAACCGGATCAGCGAGGCCAACAGGTCGGGCCTGCGCAGGAACGGGCTGTCATCGGGCGTCGCGCCTCCGACGACGATGTGATTGCCGCCGCCGGACCCGGTGGGGCGGCCGTCATGCATGAATTTGGTGGTCTCAAGCTTGCAGTGGCGCGCCTCTTCATAGACCGCCTCGGTGATCTCTCGCTGCTCGGCCCAGGAATGGGCGGGGTGCACGTTGACCTCGATCACGCCCGGATCGGGGGTGACCTTGATGACGTTGAGCCGGGGGTCGTCGGGTGGCGCGTACCCGTCCAGATGCACCGGCAGGCCGGTCTCGGCGGCGGCTTCCTCGACGGCGGCGATCATGTCGACGTAAGCGTCCGCGCTTTCCAGCGGCGGCAGGAACACGGTCAGCACGCCGTCGCGAGGCTCCACGGTGATGGCGGTGCGCACGGCGTCGACGAAAATCGCATTGGCCGGATCAGGCTCCGGCGGGGGAGGCGGGATGCGCCCATCGGTCGCCGGGCGCTCGGGTTCTTCACCCAGCGGCGCCGGCCCGAGGCCCCCGCCGTTTCCACCCCCAACGCCAGCGCCGCCTTGAGGCTGCATTTGCAAGGTTCTGCGTTCCGGCAGGCGACCGCGCGGCGCGAATGGGTCGAGCGGGATGATGAAGGGGAAATCGGCCTCGGGAATATCGATCAGGCTGGCGAGGGGCAGGCGATATCCGGCGGCGCTGTCGCCCGGCGCCAGAAAGAGCTTGCCCCTGCGCGTGCGCCAGCGCTCCGACATCCAGCGATAGCGACGGCGGCGATCTGCATGGGCGCGGGACTGCGCGACCTGTACCGGTAGGATCATCGCCTTTGGGTTCCCGAGCCCGCGAGAGAACGCCATCGCCACCTGCCGACGCTCCAACGGGTCGTCGAGCTTGTTTTTCTCCGGATCCAGATTCTCCGGCAGCATGGATTCCTTGAGGATGTAGAAGGCCGGGTCCTCATAGGCGGGCTCGGCGAAGTCGCTCTCCAACCCCAGCGCCTCGGCCAGGGCGCCGATCAGGTTCTCGGCCTCTTTCATGCCCGGCGCGCTCGCGGCTTCGGCGCCGCCTTCCGGCGCGATTAGCGCGGCGTCGGCCCAAAGCGGCTCACCGTCCCGCCGCCAATAAAGTCCGAACGCCCAGCGGGGAAGCTGCTCGCCCGGATACCACTTACCCTGCCCGAAATGCAGCATGCCGTCCGGCGCGAACTTGTCCCGCAATCTCCGCACCAGCTTGTCGGCGTAGCGGCGCTTGGTCGGTCCGACCGCCTCGGTGTTCCACTCGCCCGCGTCGCGATCTTCCGAGGCGACGAAGGTCGGCTCGCCGCCCATGGTCAGGCGCACGTCGCCCGCGTTCAGGCGTTGGTCGACTTCCTCGCCGGTCTGGTTGATCCGCTCCCAGTGCTCATCGGTGAAGGGGAAGGTGACGCGCGGCTCCTCACGCACGCGCCGCACTTCCATAAAATGATCGAACGACACCTCGGCCGGTTCATGCGCGCCGGTGATCGGCGCCGCCGCGCCGGGCGAGGGGGTGGCCGCCAGCGGGATATGTCCTTCGCCCGCAAACAGGCCCGAGGTCGGGTCCAGACCGATCCAGCCGGCGCCGGGCGCGTAGGCCTCGCACCACGCATGCAGGTCGGTGAAATCCGCTTCCGGGCCAGAGGGTCCGTCGATCGCTTTGATGTCCGGCGTCAACTGGATCAAGTAGCCTGAGACAAACCGTGCGGCTATGCCCTTGTGGCGAAGAAGGTGGACCAGCAACCACGCGGAATCGCGGCAGGAGCCGGACGCGATCCTGAGCGTCTCCTTGGGCGTCTGAACGCCCGGCTCCATCCGAATGCGATAACCGACCGCCTGCTGCACCGCCTGATTGACCGCCACCAGATAGTCGACCGTATGCATGCGTTCCTTGGGAAGAGAGTCCAGCAACGCCTTGAATCTCTTGCCGTGCCTCTCCGTCTCCAGATAGGGGGCGAGATCGCCGCGGAGATCGTCTGCATATTTGAACGGCGCGTGTTCGGCGCTTTCTTCGAGGAAGAAGTCGAATGGGTTGACCGACGCCATGTCGGCGATCAAATCGACCACGACTTCAAACTTGTCGACTTTCTCAGGAAACACCAGTCGCGCGAGGTAGTTGCCGAACGGGTCCTGCTGCCAGTTCAGGAAATGCGGCTCCGGCGTGATGACCTGAGAGTAGCTGAGGATCTTGGTCCGCGAATGCGGCGCCGGGCGAAGCCGAACGACCTGCGGCCCTAATTCGATGGGATGGTCATAGCTGTATGTGGTTCGGTGCGTCAGAGCGGCGTTGATGCTCATTCTACATGTCTCCCTCGCCGGATGCGGTCGGCGAGGTGGCCGCGCCGCCATCAGGAACGTTATAAGCAGCGCGGCGAAAGAACCAGTAATTCGAGGCGTTAGCAGGTTGCTCGCTAGTAATTTATTAACCAAAGACCGTGTTAGTCGGGTAAAGCCGACAGGGAATCGCTCCAGATGCGCGCGCGGAGACAGTGCGGCGAGGGGCGACGGGGCTCTGGGTGGTAGCCAGATGGGAGAATGGACGCCGTGGTGTTAACACCAGTGATTCTCGCGGGCGGGTCGGGCACGCGCCTTTGGCCCATGTCGCGCGCCGCCTATCCGAAACAGTTTCTTTCTCTCGGCGGCGACCACAGCCTGTTGCAGCAGACGTTGTTGCGCGCCTCCGGCGAGGGCTACGCCGCACCGATCATCGTCACCAATGAAGACTACCGGTTTCACTGCGCGGCGCAGGCGTGCGAGATCGGCGCCAAGCCGCTGATCCTGCTGGAGCCGGCCGCGCGCAACACCGCGCCCGCCATCGCGGCGGCGGCGCGTGTCGCGATGCGGGCTGACGACGACGCCATATTGCTGGTCATGCCGTCGGACCACGCCCTAGAGGCGGACGACGCCTATGGGAGCGCGCTTGAGGCTGCGAAAGCGGAGGCCGCGTCCGGCGTGCTGGTGACGTTCGGGATCGAGCCCAAAGGCCCCGCGACCGGCTATGGCTATATTCGCGCGGCGGCGGGCGATGGGCCGCGCCCGATCGCGCAATTCGTGGAGAAGCCGGATCTTGAGCGCGCCGAGGCGATGCTGGCGGCGGGCGGGCATTTCTGGAATTCGGGCATGTTCATGTTCCGGGCGGATGCGTTTCTTGAAGAGCTTCAACGCCAGGCGCCCGATGTGGCCGAGGCCGCCGCGCGTTCCGTCGACGGCGCGGCCGAGGATTTAAGCTTCCTGCGGCTGGACGCGGCGGCGTTCAAGGCGTCGCCGTCGATCTCCATCGACTATGCGGTGTTCGAGAAAACCGATCGGGCGGTGGTGGTGCCTGCGTCGCTCCGGTGGTCAGATCTTGGCTCGTGGTCGTCGATTTGGGAGCGGGACGCGATCGGGTCCAACGATGTCGTCACGCTTGGGGCGGCGAGCGCGCCCGAGTCCCGCCGCGCGCTGGTGGTCAGCGACGGTCCGCGCGTCGTCGCCCAGGGGGTCGAGGATCTGGCTGTGATCGCCTCCGACGACGTGGTCTTTGTCGGCAAGCTTTCCGCGTCCGAACGGGTGAAGGATGCGGTGACGGCGCTGGCGGCCGATCCAGACACCGCAGCCCTAACGCAGGAACACCGTACGGTTCACCGGCCATGGGGCGGCTACACCAGCGTCTATTCCGCCGCGCGGTTCCAGGTGAAGCGCCTGTTCGTCAAACCCGGCGGGCGGTTGTCGCTGCAAAAGCACCATCACCGGTCCGAACACTGGGTCGTGGTGCGCGGGACCGCCGAGGTCACGATCGACGACGATGTGGTGATCCTGGGCGAGGATCAGTCCACCTACATCCCGCAAGGCGCGGTGCATCGGCTGGCCAATCCCGGCAAGATCCTGCTGGAGCTGATAGAGGTGCAGACGGGGTCGTATCTGGGCGAGGACGACATCATCCGCATCGACGACGAGTTTGGCCGGGCGTGACCTCACGCCACGCTATGCCGCGAAGGCTCCGTGGAGCGCTTCGGCGATGGCGGACGAGAGGCGGTAGGCGGTTCAACCTGAGACCAAACGTCGGGTCGAGACGGTATTTGCCTCTGATTTCGACCTTTTCGACTTTTAGGCGCCCAAATTTCAGGCGAACCGACCCCCGGCGCGCGTATTCGTTGCGCCAACGCAAAAGCTCTGCTTTCTTGCGTGGGTCAACGGGAGTCGCTGCATGTTCGATGAGATGCTCGCCTCGGCGGATGGCGTGCGAGCGCCGTATGCTGAAATCGACCGCTGGATTCAAAAGAGCGGTCTGGACAAGCTTCAGCTTCGCCGAGCGGAGGCGGAGATGCTGTTCCGCAAGATCGGCATCACCTTCGCGGTCTATGGCGAGGGTGGAGATCCGGAAAGACTGATCCCCTTCGATCTGATCCCACGCGTGTTCAGCGGCCGCGAATGGCGACAGCTCTCGCGCGGCATCGAGCAACGCGCGCGCGCGCTCAACGCTTTTTTGTGGGATGTCTATCATCGCGGAGAAATCGTGAAGGCGGGAATCATTCCGGCCGATCTGGTCTATCGGAATGAGGCCTTCCTGCCCGAGATGATCGGCATCGACCCGCCGGGCAAGATCTACAGCCATATCGTCGGCATCGACATCGTGCGCACCGGCGAAGACGATTTCATGGTGCTGGAGGACAATTGCCGGACCCCGTCGGGCGTCTCCTACGTGCTTGAGAACCGTGAGATCATGATGCGGATGTTCCCGCGTCTCTTCTCTGGCAGGCGGGTTCAGCCGGTCGACCAGTATCCGGCGCAGCTCCGCAGCACGCTGGAGGAGGTCGCGCCGCCCGCCTGTAAAGACGATCCGACGGTGGTGGTGATGACGCCGGGCGCGCTGAACAGCGCCTATTACGAGCATTCCTTTCTCGCCGATCAGATGGGCGTGGAGCTGGTGGAGGCGCAGGACATGTTCGTCGAGGACGGGCTGGTCTGGATGCGCACCACGCAGGGGCCGCGCCGGGTCGACGTCATCTATCGGCGGATCGATGATGATTTCATCGATCCGCTGGCGTTTCGCCCGGACAGCGTGCTCGGCGTTCCGGGGATTTTCGACGCCTACCGATCGGGCGGCGTGACGATCTGCTCGGCGCCGGGGGCGGGCGTCGCCGATGACAAGGCGATCTATATTTACGTGCCAGAGATGATCCGGTTCTATCTGGGCGAAAAGCCGATCCTGAAGAACGTTCAGACCTATAAATGCGCCGATCCAAGCGATTGCAAATACGTGCTGGAGCATCTGGACGAGTTGGTGGTCAAAGAGGTTCACGGCTCGGGCGGCTACGGCATGCTGATCGGTCCCAGATCGACCAAGGCGGAGCAGGAGGCCTACGCCAAACGGGTCATCGCCGATCCGGCGGATTTCATCGCCCAGCCGACGCTGGACCTCTCCGCCTGTCCGACATTGACCGATGACGGGATCGCGCCGCGCCATGTGGATCTGCGACCCTTTTGCCTGGTGGGTCAGAAGGTGCGCCTGACGCCCGGCGGGCTGACGCGCGTGGCGTTGCGGGAAGGATCGCTTGTGGTGAACTCCAGCCAGGGCGGAGGCGTCAAGGACACCTGGGTTCTGGCGGACGACGAGTAGGGGGCGGGGCATGCTGAGTCGGACGGCCGAAAACCTCTTCTGGATGGCGCGCTATATCGAGCGCGCGGACGCCACGGCGCGCATGATCAGCATGGGCGCCCGGATGGCGATGATGCCGGCGCGGGCAGGCGGCGACGACGAATGGCGCTCTGTCGCGTCCGCGACCGGGTGTGGCGACCTGCTGGCGAGCGAGGATGAAATCGACGAAGGCGCCATCCTGCGCTCCCTGATCCTGGATCGAGAGAATCCGTCGTCGATCCTGTCGGCGATCGGGCGCGCCCGCGCGAACGGCCGGGCCGTGCGCACCGCGCTGACGACACAGATGTGGGAGGCGCTGAACGACACCTGGCTGAAAATCCGGGATCTCGACGAGGCGTCGGTGGAGCGCGACGTCCCCGGCCATCTTGATTGGATAAGGGAGCGTTGCGCGCTGTTTCAGGGCGCCGCCGAGGCCACCCATCTGCGCAATGACGGCTATGACTTCTATCGGCTGGGGATTTTCGTGGAGCGCGCGGATCTGACCCTACGCCTGCTCGACGTCAAATACTATGTCCTGCTGCCTGAGACGGAAGTCGTGGGCGGCGGCCGCGATCACCTGCAATGGACCAGTCTGCTGCACGCGACCTCGTCCCAGCGCGCCTATCACCATGTCTATCACGGCGACTACTCGCCGTGGAGGATCGCCGACTTCCTGATCCTGAACCGGCTGAGCCCGCGCTCGGTCGCGTTCTGTTATGACCGCATCGCCGAGCATCTGGACCGGCTGGGCCGGGGCTATGGCGAGCGCCATGAATGCCACAAGACCGCCAGCGGCTATGTGGCGACGTTGGAAAATCAGGATATGGGCGAGATTTTCTACACCGGGCTGCACGAATTCCTGAACGACTCGATCGCTCGCAACAACCGTTTGGCGGGCGAAATCGCGGACGCCTACCTATTCTGAAGAGATCAGCATGCGCTTGAAAATCCGCCACGCGACCGTTTACCGCTATGATCCGCCCGCTCGCGGCATGTCCCAGCGGATCAAGCTTTTCCCGTCGGTGTTTGAAGCGCAGCGCGTACTGGACTGGACGACCAGCGTGAATGGAACCCCGATCACACGCAATTTTCGCGACGGGTATGGCGATGACGTGGCGCTGGTCTCGGAACGCGATCACGTCGACAGTTGTGAGATCGTGGCGGAAGGCGAGGTCGAAACCACGGATCGCGCCGGGGTGGTCAACGGTTTGCGCGCGATCGCGCATCCCTCGGTCTTCCTGCGAGAGACCGCGCCGACGAAACCGGACGACGCGATCGGCGCGCTCGCGCAAGAGGCGAATGCGGATTCGGACAGTCCGCTCTCGCTGGCCCATACACTCTGCGCGCGGGTCGGTGAGGCCATCGCCTATGAGACGGGCGAGACCGAGGCGACGACGACCGCCGCCGAGGCGCTGGAGGCGGGGAAGGGCGTCTGTCAGGATCACGCCCATGTCTTCATATCCGCGATGCGCAGCCTGAATGTGCCTGCGCGCTATGTCTCCGGCTATCTCTTCACTGCGGATGAAGGGCCGCACGCCGCCGCGCACGCCTGGGCGGAGTGCTTCGTCAAGGGCGTCGGCTGGGTCGGCTTCGATGCGGCCAACGGGCTCTGCCCGACCGATTCCTATGTGCGCATCTCCACCGGGCTGGACGCGCGCGACGCCGCGCCGATCCGGGGCGCTGTCGCCGGCGTGTCGGAAGAAGAAATCGATGTCGCCGTCACTGTGCAGCAATCGCAGAGCCAGCATCAGCAATAGCTCCGCCCCTCAATGGGCCTGGCGTTCGCATAACCGCCTTATTTGACGCCGCGGCGCTTGATCGTCCAATAACAGGGAACGGGCGGCGTGACGCCGCTTGGCGATTTGCGGAGGGCGATATGGGCGATGCGGCCGACAAGCTACATGGGGTGATCCCTTATCTCGCGTCCCCCGTGGATGCGGCGGGAGAGATCGACCGACCGGCGCTGCGTCGCCTGACAGAGCATGTGATCGAGAAAGGCGTGCATGGACTGGCGCCACTGGGGTCCACCGGCGAGTTCGCCTATCTCGATTTTCCAAAACGTCAGGCGGTGGTCGAAACGGTGGTCGAGGCGGCCGCGGGTCGAGTCCCCGTGATCGCGGGCGTCGCGGCGACGACAACCGCGGACGCGGTGGCGCAGGCCAAACGCTGGCGTGAGATCGGCGCGGACGGAATCCTCGCCATTCTGGAGGCGTATTTTCCCCTGCGCGATGATGGCGTCGAGGCCTATTTCTCCGCCGTTGCGGATGCGGCCGAGGCGCCCGTGACGGTCTACACCAATCCGAATTTCCAGCGCTCTGATCTGAGCCTGCCGGTGATCGAGCGGCTCTCCCACCACCCGAATATCGCCTATCTCAAGGATGCATCGACCAATACTGGGCGGCTGCTCTCGATCCTCAACCGTACCGAGGGCCGGCTGGGCGTCTTCGCGGCGTCCTCGCATATCACCACTGCGGTGATGATGATCGGCGGGCTGGGCTGGATGGCGGGTCCGTCCTGCATCGCGCCGGCGGAAAGCGTGCGCCTCTATGAGCTTTGCAAGGCAGAAAAATGGTCGGAAGCCATGGTGTTGCAGCGGGATCTTTGGTCGCTGAATGAGGCGTTCGCGCGCCACAACCTCGCTGCGGCGATCAAGGCCGGGCTCCGGTTGCAGGGCCTTGATTGCGGCGATCCTCTGCCGCCGCAGACCGCGCTGGACGCGGCGGCGATTGCGGATGTGCGCGCGGCGTTGGAGAAGATCGGGGCGGTTTGAGCATCGTCGCCGCCCGCGCGGCGAATAGGCGGTTGAAACCCGGCCGTCCGGCTGCTAGCCACGCTGCGGGCAGGTGGCCGAGTGGTCGAAGGCGCTCCCCTGCTAAGGGAGTAGGCCCCAAAAGGGTCTCGTGGGTTCGAATCCCATCCTGCCCGCCACCCACCCCCGTCTCTTTCCCTGTTGTCTTTTTTCGCGCGGAACTCGCCCGAGGGCGTTGTCAGAAAGTTTGACCTTGAGGCGGGGAGGGCGGATTCGTAGCGTCTCCGGATGAGTAAGAGTAATCCGTTTAAGGGGTTTCACAGCAGCCCTGAAGTCATTCGCCTTGCCGTCATGATGTACCTCAGATTCCCGCTTTCGCTCCGAAATGTGGAGGACCTGCTTCATGAACGCGGGATCGATATCAGCTATGAGACAATCCGGTTCTGGTGGCTAAGATTTGGTCCAAAATTCGCGGCCGAAATAAAGCGCAAGCGCGTCGATCGAATGCGCGCATTCTCGAACGAGCGGTGGCATCTGGACGAGGTGTTCGTGAAGATCAACGGCGAGACTCATTATCTCTGGCGCGCGGTCGATCACGAAGGCGAGGTGCTGGAGACGGTCGTCACCAAGCGCCGGGACAAGCGCGCTGCATTGAAGTTACTAAAGAAATTGATGAAGCGCTTTGGTGCGCCGTGCGAGATCGTCACGGACCGATTGAGGTCCTACAAGGCGGCGCTGCGCGAGTTGGGCGGCACGGATCTACAGTCGACGGGGCGCTGGCTGAACAACAGAGCCGAGAATTCACATCTGCCATTCCGACGACGAGAGCGGGCGATGCTCAGGTTCAGGCGGATGCGAAGTTTGCAGATGTTCGCCGCCGCCCACTCCTCCGTCTACAACCTCTTCAATCGGGAACGCCGCCTCTACTCCAGGCGAAACTTCAAGCTCAACAGAACCGCCGCCCTTGAAGAGTGGCGGCTGCTTTGTTCCGCCTAGGTTCCGGCGGTTCAGGGCAAACAGAGACGAGTTCGAATCTGTCTGACAACACCCTGCTTCGAGCTCGAAGCGGTGGCTTGTCGCGTCGTACTGAACGCCAACTCGCCTCCAATTCCGGAAAATCGTCGGCGGCCCGGCGCGCGGACTTCATCAGGGCCAGCGGACATGCGTGCCGCGCAAACAGGCCGGACACATGACCGCAACCTGCGACGATCACCGTCGGACCAAATCAACCCTTGCAAACCCGGGGCCGTCCACACATGACAACACCGGGGTAGCAGCTCACAGTCCCGGAGACTCTACTCAGAAATGGCCCATAAACTGGGGCTCGACATTTGAGATCTCCAATCATCCCGTGCGTAAACACTATGAATCTGCCTAGTTTCCCTAAAAAGACTTCTATCCAATTCTACGCTGCAATAGTTTCATGAACCGCGCTTCTATTTTGGACCGGATATGTGTCGAGCGATTGATCAGTCCAATAGGGCGGTGAAACGCTGTGTTGCCCAAATCAATGAACACGAGATGCTCTTGGAACTCCGATTTCTCAAACGGGAGGCGAGGCATTACGGTTATGAAGTCGGTGCGCATCGCGACTTTAAAGGCAGACTCTGTAGAGTCTGTCTCCAATGCTATGTCCATTTTTCTAACGCCGAACTTGCTTAGGGCGTCTTCTGTCTGGAATCGAAGGTAGCTTCCCCTCGAATGCGCGATCCAGCGTTGCTTCTCTAAATCACCCGGCGAATGGCGCTTCGCGCCTAGAAGAGTATGCTCTGCATTGCAAAGTACTCCGATGACATCGTCTGCCATCAGTTCAATATCAAAAGTTCCTTTGTGACGCCAAGGATCGACTGGCCCCAATACTAAATCGATCGCACCCGTCGCAAGCAACTCTTCCAGTTCGTCAACGATGCCGACCCTGAGATCTATGTGCGCGTTTTCGTGCGCGGTCAGAAACTCGCTAATGACCGGAACCAGCAGATTATCCGCCAATGTCGGCGTCGATCCGATGCTCAGTTTTCCTGCTTGTCCCAGATGGATCAGATCTGCGAAGGTCCTCGCCTCTGCTTCCGCATTACGAATGACCAAACCTTGCCTTGCTAGACTTCGGCCGAGATCCGTGGCGACAGACCGGCGACCGATACGTTCAAACAATGCGCCTCCTACGCGCTTTTCAAGCTGGCGCATGCTGCGGCTCAGGCTTGGTTGCGGAGTTCCAAGTTTCTCCGCGGCGGCGTCGAATGACCCGAGCTGGACAATTGTCGCGAGTTGAACGAGTTGCCTTGGATCCAGATACATTGCAGATCTTTCGTTCTATTGCTTGGCGACATCATAATTTGGGAGCGAGCAGTCGTATGCATTTCATGTCGCTATCAACGATTAAGAGACTTCGATCAATTGACGCGGTGCATTGGTAGCGGCGGTTCTTTTGCTGTCCAATATCGAAACAGCCCCGGGGTGGCAGTGCGCTCAGTTGTTGCAGACATCGATCTCAAATTAGTGCGCTATAAAGATTGGCACGGACGACTTCTTGATTACATCGGTTGTCACACCGCCAAAGAGATCATGGGCGAACTTTGAGTGTTCGAAAGCCCCCATTACCATCAGATTGGCCCCGGTATCTTCCACCGCCGACAGAAGGGAGCTAGCGATACTGCCGCGGCGCGCTACGTTGCCCGATTCAACGACAACGCCATGTCTTTTCAAATTTGCGATCATTCGGTCGGTGCCATGTGGAACATCCCCGACGCTTAAGAGCATTACGTGCGATCGTTCGGCGAGAATACTCATCGCATCGCCTATTGCCCGAGCCGCCGAACGTTTCCCATCCCACGCGACCAGCGCTCGATCTGCTAGACGCGATGCTTCGAATTCATTGGGTACGACCAGAACCGGTCGTCCTGACTTAAGCGCGATGATGTCAGGGTGGGCAGAGAAATGAGCCTCGCTGGCTCGTGCGCTGTGCACACCGGTCACGACCAAGTCGTATGCATAGGCATAAGAAGATATGGAGCCATCTTCCTCAGGATCTAACTCTACGAAATCAGCCTTGTCTGATACGCCGCCTTCCGAAACCATGGCATTGAATCGCATCGCAATTTTCTGAATGTGATCGGCATTTGCTTCGCGTACTTGCGCCCTTACCTCCTCCGAAATGCGCATGGTCATGCTTTCATCCAGATAGGACCGCCCGTGGCGCAGTATGCCGGTCAAATGGGCATCGTGGTGCTTGGCCAGTCGTATCGCATGACGCAACCCGCTCCCCTTTGCAGCTTCGCCGCTATATGCGCAAAGTATCGATTTGATCTGCATAGAAATGTCTCCTTTGTTTTAATTCTCACCTTAGCCGTCTGTCTCCGAGCATGATCTGCTCCTTGGTATCGGCAATTTGCTACTAAGCGCTAAGTCCACGTCATTCTTGTCGTCCTAGAACCGCCAAACTGCGTTCCAGTCCTCAAACCGCGCTATCGTGTTAGACGGCGCGAACCGCTGGGCTGAGGGCACCCGTACCCACGAAAACTGATGTAGTGATGTCCTCACCATTATGATCGCGGCGGAGGGCATCGCCGTCGATCAAGATCTTCCCCGTCATCGCATTACACAGCTGAAGTTTCCGGAGGCGCGCCCACATGGTCGGGATGGGCGGTTTCAATCGCGCCCACGGTTTGGGAGGCTTCGCTGATCGCGTTGATGCGCGCGTGACGGGTGAAATCCACGCCCCATCTCCGCGCGTTGTAAAGTTGCGGGATCAGACAGCAATCGGCCATTGTCGGCGCGTCGCCATGGCAGAACCGGCCGGTCGCTGGATGGTCCAGAAGCCCCTCGAACGCCTCCAACCCCTTGGTGATAAAATGGCGCATCCAAGCGGCTTTCGCCACATCATCGCTTTCTGTCAACTCGGCGACATGCGCTGCGACGCTGAGGTTGCAAACGGGGTGGATCTCCATTGCAATCGCGTCGGAGAGTGCACGTACTCGCGCTCTTCCTCCCGCATCCGTGGGCAGCAGGCGTGGGTTGGGACGGGTTTCGTCGAGATACTCGATCATTGCCAAAGATTGGGTCAGACAGATCCCATCGATCTCCAGCGCCGGCACCAGCCCTTGCGGGTTCCGCGCTAAATGCGCGGTCGTGCGATGCTCGCTGGTCAGTAAGTTGACAGGAACCAAATCAAAATCGAGGCCTTTCAGCGACAACGCGATCCGCACCCGATAGGCGGACGAGGACCGCCAATAGTCATAGAGTACGATTGGTTCGCCAGAGTTCATGCTCGACTCCACTACATCTTGGTCACGCAATTTGGTCGACCGATTGAGCGTTTAGGGTGCCATAGTTTTCGAGACCGATTTTTTCGTAGAGGTCGATCTGGGTCTCGATAAAGTCGATATGACCTTCCTCGTCGGACAGTAGCTTTTCGAACAAGTTCATTGAGACGTAGTCACCTGTGTCACGGCAAACGTCTCTTGCTTCGAGGTAAAGCGCGCGAGCTTCGTATTCGATCCTCAGATCTGCATCCAAAACTTCACGAATGTTCTCGCCGATCATCAACGGGTTGAGCTGTTGCAGATTCGGGTGGCCTTCGAGAAAAATGATCCGGACGACGAGATCGTCAGCGTGCTCCATTTCCTCGATCGATTCCTTGCGCCATTTCTCCGCAAGTTTCTGAAAGCCCCAATCATCTAGCAATCGGTAGTGCAGCCAAAACTGGTTGACGGCGGTCAGCTCATGCTTGAGCGCTTTGTTGAGGTACTCGATGACCTTCTCGTTACCCTTCACTTCAACCTCCTTGGCACGTCTTGCCCTTTGAGAATGTTCTCGTTGACGACAATGTCGGTGTAGATCATCTGGATCCGGCGGGTCAGGAGAGGCGCGCAGTCCGTGCAATCTGGCGATTTACCCATTTGCCTATAGACCCGATTGGGCGTCACTGGAGCCTTCGGGTTTTTCTCGATCAGCTCACGGATGGCGTCTCGCATTTCGTTCTGTCGGATCACTGCGCAAGAGCAAAGGATCATCTTGAAGCCTTCCTAAATGATCACTGCGGAGTTACTGCGCGGTCCAGCCGCCATCGACTGGAAGAGAGGCGCCGGTAATAGACCCGGCCTGATCCGAACATAGAAAGGCGGCCAGCCCGCCCAACTCGCCGAGACCAACAAACTTCTTCGTCGGCTGGCCGGCCAGCATTACGTCGCGCACGACCTCTTCTTCAGAGATGCCGCGCGTTTTCGCGGTGTCCGGGATTTGTGCCTCGACCAGCGGCGTCTTCACATAACCGGGGCAAATGGCGTTACAGGTGATTCCGTGCTGCGCGGTCTCCAGCGCAATAGTCTTTGTCAAACCCACCACGCCGTGCTTTGCCGTCACATAGGCTGACTTGAAGGGTGACGCGACCAGTCCATGCGCCGACGCGACATTGACGATCCTGCCCCAGCCGCGCGCCTTCATGCCCGGTATTGCGGCGCGCGACGCATGAAAGGCGGAGCTCATGTTAATCGCGATGATCGAGTCCCATTTGTCGAGTGGGAATTCTTCGATCGGAGCGACATGCTGGATGCCGGCGTTATTGACCAGAATGTCGACGCTGCCCATCTCTGCCTCGGCCGTCTCGACCATGGCGGCGATCTGGCTCGGCTTAGTCATGTCCGCGCAGCTATAAGAGACCTTGACGCCGTGCTGTTCCGCCATGCTCGCGCGGGTCGCCTCTATTTCCTCAGGATCGCCGAACCCGTTGAGAACAATATCCGCGCCGCGAGCTGCCAGCGCATCAGCGATGGCGAGGCCGATCCCGCTTGTAGAGCCTGTGACGATGGCGGTGCATTCAGTCAGCATTAGCTAACCTCCATTGGATCAATTATCATCCCCTCAAGCTTCGAAGCTCGGCGCAGGTAGGATAGACCCCTCCACCTCTCCAAAGCCGATGCGGTAAGCGCCGTTGCTGTGACCTAGAATGGTGATCGAGTCGCCGTCTTTGAGAAAGGTGCGGGTCCCGCCATCGATCTGCAGTGGGTCGCGCCCGTTCCAAGTCAGCTCGAGCATCGAACCGAAACTGTCCGGCGTTGGTCCTGAGATCGTGCCTGAGCCCAATAGATCGCCAGTGCACATCGCGCAGCCGCTGCTCGCGTGGTGGGTCAGCTGCTGGGCCGCCGAGTAGTACATGTGCTTGTAGTTGGTTTTACTGATCGTCGCCGGTTCGCCGCCCTCGGGAGTGAGCTTCACCTCCAGATGAATGTCGAAATTGTTGTCCGTCATCTCCTCGAGATAGGGGAGCAACGGCTTGACTCGCTCTGGTGTTGGATGGCGGAACGGCTCCAGCGCTTCGCGTGTGACGATCCACGGGCTGATTGAGGTGCCGAAGGCTTTCGACTGGAATGGACCCAGCGGCTGATACTCCCAAACCTGAATGTCACGCGCCGACCAGTCGTTGACCAGCACATATCCGAATATGTTGTCATAGGCTTCCGCCGTGCTCAGTGGCGTTCCCATCGCATTCGGCGTGCCTACGATTGCGCCCAGCTCGAGCTCGATGTCCAGCTTTGCGCATGCGCCGAATCGCGGCGCTTCGTCCTGTGGCCCTTTGAGCTGCCCAAGCGGTCGATGGATCTCGGTTCCCGAAACCACCACAGTAGAAGCGCGACCGTTGTAGCCGATCGGAATATGCAGCCAGTTCGGCATCAGCGCATTATTGGGATCCCGGAACATAGAGCCGACATTGGTCGCATGTTCTCTGGAGGCGTAGAAATCGGTGTAGGAACGCACGAAGACTGGCAGATGCAATGTCGCACTCGCCAGCGGGATCAAAGGCAATGACCGGTCCCCGCCTTCGGCGTCCAAGAGGTCCGCAATCGCCGAACGGGTCTCAGACCAGACCTGTTGCGGCAACCCCATGAACGGGTTCAGTATACCCTGTTCGAATACTTTCGCACTTCCGCCCGGCGTCAACTTGCCCGACGCCTCCAGTGAAGTGAGGTCGAGAATCTGATCTCCTATTGCGACGCCGATATGGGTCTCGATGCCATCGCCCGAGAACACTCCAAAAGGCAGGTTCTGGATTGGAAAGTCGCTTCCCGCATCATTTGCGCTCTCGACCCAGCTCTTGCGAGATGGATCGTGGGTCTTGTTCAGATTGGTCATGGGCATTTCCCTAGATACAAGCCGTGTTTCCGACCTTTGGGCCACAGACATCACGAAGTCTCGGCGCAAGCGCGATTTACTCGCCGTTCCAGTCCGGCCGGTTCGGGTCGAAGTGATTGCGCAGCGGTTTCCAGACATCCGGATACTTGACCTGCAGCGTCTCTAGCCCAGCGGCGTATTTAGTGAGCTGTTGCGGGAAGCGCGTCTCGAACATGAAGGCGATGGTGTTGTCGAGCTTCTCCGGCGCCAGATCCTTTAGCGACGCGCCATAGAATGCATCTGCGTCTGGCCCATGGGGCAGCATCATATTGTGCAGCGACATACCGCCTGGCACGAAGCCCTCAGGCTTAGCGTCATAGACGCCTTCTATCAGGCCCATGAACTCGGACATAATGTTCATATGGTACCAAGGTGGACGGAAGCTGTCCTCCGCCACCAGCCAACGCGGCGGGAAAATGACAAAGTCGATATTCGCGGTGCCAGGTTCGCCAGACGGCGCGGTTAGCACGGTGAAGATTGACGGGTCCGCGTGATCATTACGGATCGGCCCGACCGGCGAATAGTGGCGAAGGTTGTATTTATAGGGCGCGTAATTACCGTGCCAGGCGACTACATCCAGCGGCGAGTGGTTGACCTCACAGGCGTGGAACTGTCCGCACCACTTGACGACGACGCGGTGCGTGACGCCCTCTTTTTGTTCATAGGCCGCGACAGGCGTCAGGAAGTCGCGCGGATTGGCCATGCAGTTTGCGCCGATCGGACCGCGTTCTGGTACGGTGAAGGCGCCGCCATAGTTTTCGCAGATATATCCGCGGCACTTGTCGTCACCGTTTAGCAGCACCTTGTACTTCATACCGCGCGGAATGCAGACAATCTCGCCAGGCGCCGCGTCGATGACTCCCATCTCAGTGAAAAAAAGCAGACGCCCGACCTCTGGCACGATCAGCATTTCGCCGTCGGCGTTATAAAACACCTCGGCGTCCATGCTTTCCGTCACAGCGTAGGTGTGGATCGCATAACCGACTTGGGTGAAGACGTCACCGCCGGTGGCGATGGTGCGCATTCCGGTAAGCCAGCTTCCGGCTTCATCTGGGATTGGGGCCGGATCCCAGCGCATCGGCGCTAGCGGCAGGCCGCTTTCGTCGACGGTCGGCGCTGAACGGAAGTGTGGCAGTTCGGTGCGCTTCATGTCTGAGATGTGCAGCACCGTTGGCCGCATCCGATAAAGCCATGTCCGTTCATTCGAGGCTCTTGGCGCGGTGAACGGCGTGCCCGAAAGCTGTTCGGCGTAGAGGCCATATGGGCAGCGCTGTGGCGAGTTCTGCCCGACCGGCAAAGCACCTTCCATCGCTTCGGTCTCGAAGTCGTTTCCGAAGCCAGGCATATAGCCTTCATTGTATTTGGCGCGGCTTTTGGCCACGACAATGTCGGCGGTCGGCTTATTCATAGGTTCCCCCATCGGCCTGAAATCGTGATCAATCGGCTTCGCGGATCGCTATTTTTTCAGCTCTTTCGCGTGCAGCCAGTCCGCATGTTTCGGCGCTCTCTTGGTTTTCGACCAATCCTCCAGCATCAGCCATTTGACCTCGTCCATCCGCTTGAGCATCGCCTCCTCCTCCGGGTCCGGGCAGGCCAGTTCAACCCGATGCCCACTAGGGTCAAAGAAGTAGATTGAGTGGAAAATCGAGTGATTTGTGACACCGAGAACCTCAACCCCGTTCTTCTCAAGATGTTCCTTGAACTCGACCAGCGTCTCGCGGTCCTTCACTTTGAAGGCGATGTGCTGCACCCATTCGGGGGTATTGGGATCGCGGCCCATGTCGGGCTTCGTGGGCAACTCGAAAAAGGCCAGCACGTTTCCATCGCCCGCATCTAAAAACAGATGCATGTAAGGATCGGGTTCGTGCGTAGACGGAACATGGTCTTCCGCGATCGCAAGAATGAAGTCCATGTTCAGCATGTTGCCGTACCACTCGACGGTTTCTTTCGCGTCTTTGCAGCGATAGGCGACGTGGTGAATCTTCTCGATTTTCATTTCAATCTCCTTTCAAAACTCAATTCTTCGGAAACTATGGGCGGTACTCTTGGTTGCTCCGACGAGGTCAGTCCTGCGATAGGCGTTTCGCTTTTCGCCGCGCCTGTACGAACGGCCACGCTGCGAGGATCACAGTGAGCACGATGAAGAACAGCGAGATCGGTCGCGTGAAGAGCGGAACGATGCTTTCATCGTAGAGCATCAAACCTGAACGCAATTCGCGTTCAGCCAGCGGCGCTAGAATGTAGCCCAGCACGAATGGGCCCACGGGATAACCGCCTTTGCGAAACAAGAACCCGATCACACCGAAGGCGAACATTACCCAGACATCCGTCAGATTGTTTCCGAGCGAATAAGTGCCGATCACGCAGCAGACGATGATCGAGGGGTAAAGGTAGGCGTTTGGCACTGTTGCGATCTTCGCGATAGGCCGCACGCCCAGGAACATAACCGCGACCATTACGAAATTAGCAACGAGAGCGGCGGCGATAACGCCGTAAGCGATGTCGGGGCTATTTTGGAACAGCAGCGGACCCGGTTGCAGATCATGAATGACCAACGCGCCGATCAGGATCGCATCAATCACGCTGCCAGGAATTCCAAGCGTGATGAGCGGTATCAGCGCGCCGTTGACAGAAGCGTTGTTCGCCGACTCGGCAGCGACGATACCCGCTTCTTCTCCCTTGCCGAAATTCTCAGGCGTCTTCGAGAAGCTCTTGGTCGTCGTATAGGCGACGATCGCCGCAATCGCACTGCCAACGCCCGGAAGCACGCCGATCCAAGTGCCTATGAGCGAAGACCTGACCGAGTTGGCGCCGTGTTTCCTGACGTCCCCACCAGATGGAAAGAACTCGTTTAACGCGCCTTGGCTCTCTTCAACGACGCGTTCCTCTTTCAATACATCGGCGATGATTTGACTGATTACGAAAACACCTAGAAGCACAGGAAGCAGGCGAAATCCCGCGTTGAGCGGTTCGATCCCGAAGTAAAGGCGACTGACCCCCGACGAGGTGTCGGTTCCGACCATCGCCACGCCCATACCAAAGAGTGCGATCAGCAATCCCTTAATCAGAGAGCCTTCGGCGATCGTCGCGATTAGCACTAGCGCCATCAAAACCAGAGTGAAGAGCTCATATGGTCCAAAACGAAGAGCAAAATCAGCCAGCGGAGGCGACAGCACGGCCAGGAAGATCCACGACACTAAACCGCCGACAAAAGAAGCCATGATACCCAGGCTCAACGCGCGGCCGGCCCGGCCACTAGCCGCCATCGGATGACCATCTAGAGTCGTCATGACGGCGGAGGGCGTTCCAGGCATATTGAGCATGATCGCGGTAATAAGACCGCCGCTGACCGACCCCACATAGATTGAGACAAGCAGCATCAGCGCCATAAGGCTGTCCATGTAGAACGTGACGGGCAGCAGTAATGCGATCAGCATCGCACCGCCCAGGCCCGGGATTGCGCCGACGATGATGCCCGCGAGAACACCCAGCACGATAAAGAAAAGCGGCTCCGGCGCGGCGATTTGAATAAAAGCATCAAGGAGTTGCATCGTTCAGAATCCTATTCCGGCAGCACGACGGTCAGTAATTCGGTGAAGATGTAAGTCAGGCCGAAGCTTATGGTGACCGCTATTGCGACGATGATCGGCAGCTTGCGTTTGGCGCCCCCTGTCATCACAACGCCAAGCGCCACCAGAAAAGCGCAGGAAAGAAACGAGAACGGTATGCCGCCGACTGTCAAAGCAACGAGATAAGCGGCGACGATGCCCGACGACCAGGTGAACTTACCGATCTCCATCGGTTCGCCCAACTTCTGCGCAGAGCTCTCAGTCGATGCATTCCGATCCCTTAGGAGACTGAAGATGCGAAATACCGAAAGCCCCAGAAGAATGAATGCGATGTATCTCGGCATTCCTGCAGGGCCCAAAGGATCGAATTCCGGCGGCGGCAGTTGCGCGGAGCCTATAAGCAGCAAAATTCCGGTAACGATCAACAGGGAAAGCGATCCCAGTTCGCCAATACTGACACCGAATGGCTTACTCATGTTGTAATCCTTTTGACTGGCGGCACCGCGGCCCCAACGCTCCCCTGATCAGGCGCGATAAGCTGGCAATGGCGAACGATCCTGCAGCGCTATCATTTCGCGGGCCATCGCTTCGACAAGTTGGCTTTTACGATCCTGATAGGCCGGGTCATCCCAGAGATTGTTGATCTCATGCGGATCATTCTTCAGGTCGTATAGTTCGCTCCAATCCTCGTCATGTCGGAGAGAGATCCGCCAATCCTGCTCGACATAAGTGCGGACGCGTTGCGGCTTGTCGAATGCGGCCATTTTGCGTTGACTGTCCTCTTCTACGATGACGCCCTTGCGTGGATTGTCGTCGCTCAGAACATTCACGCCCTGCATTCCGTTGTAGGGTTGAATTCCCGCCCGCTGCAAAAAACTTGGACCGATGTCGATGCAGCTGCGCATATGCCCGTCACTGTCTTTCGTCTTCCTTCCAGGCGTATCAGCCCAAATGAATGGAACTCGAATAAGCCCTTGATAATGCATCAAGAGTTTTAGCATCAGGCTGTGATCGCCCATAAAGTCGCCGTGATCTGAGGTGAAGCAGACCACTGTGTTTTCCGCGAGCCCAAGCTTTTCTAGCCGCGCTATAACCCGACCAACTGCGTCATCGATCATCGTGATGCTGCCGTAGGTCAGCGCTATAATCTCCTTCGCCTCGCGCTCGGTGACAGCGAAAGGGTCCTGTCCTTTGCGGCCAGCAGGATCGTTTTCGAGTTGGTTTTTGAGCGCGCGGATCGGAGGGATATCGCCCTTGCCGAATGACGGAGGAAGCTCGATCTCATCCGGATCGTACATGTCCCAGTACTTGCCGGGTGGTGTGAACGGGTGGTGCGGATCGGGAAACGACATCATCAGGAAGAAGGGGGGGGCCTCATCGCCGGATGCTTGCCGTTCAAGGAACGCTTCGCACTCATTTGCTATGAAAGTGGTCGGGTAGAGATCTTCCGGCACGCGTGTTCGCCAAGCCTGCGGTGCTTTGTACCTTTCGTCTGGCTCAGCGTTCTCAGGGCCGCGAAGACCATCGGCGTCAGGTCGTTGTTGCTTCAGCCAAACATAGTAATCGCCGGTCACCTGATCCGCGTGTTCATTGGCGATGATGACGTCGTTGAAGCCGTAGAACGGTGTTCGAACGCGATGCGACGGATCGTCGATCCAGCGGCTGTAGACCTCCTGATCATAGGCGTCGCCAATTCTCCGGCGCTTGGTCGCGTCCTGCAGGCTTTCCGATGGGTGCTTTAAGCCGTCTCTCGCCTCGTGTTTAGTCGTCGCAGGTAACCCAGTCATGCTCTGAAGGTGTGATTTGCCAATCAGAGCGGTGTCGTAACCCGCGTCACGCAACAGGTCTACGAAAGTGGTCGAGTCGTGCGAAAGCGGAATGCCATTGTGACGGCCACCATGCAGGCTTGGCATCCGGCCAGTCAAAATACTCGCGCGATTGCACATACAGATCGGATTGGCGACATAGACCCTATCAAAACGCGTCCCGCGTGCCGCCAGCTTGTCGATGTTTGGCGTTCGCACCACTTGGTTGCCATAGCAGCCGAGGTGATCGGCACGGTGTTGATCTGTGACGATGAACAGGAAATTCGGACGCTGAGACATGGTCTGTCACTCCTAAATGAATTGGGCGCAATTCCCCATTGGCGGACGGCGATATTCTGGCCCACTTGGAGTTTGAGAAACCGCGCCTTTCAAAGAAAAGTCAGAGGTCGCCTGCGACCGCTTCAAGACGAGCGTAGATATCGGCCAGCCTTGCATCGAGTTCGTCGCCCGAGTGGAACGACACTTCCTGCCCTTTTGCCTCAATTTCCTTGATCAGGGCTTCATCGGCCATAACGGCTTTGAACGCGTTGCCGAGTGTGGAGGTGACTTCAGTAGGCAGGCCGGCGGGCGCCCACCAAACGTTGTTCAGGCAGGAGACGACGTCATAGCCTAGCTCTTTGGCCGTCGGCGTATCCGGGATTTGCGGATTGCGCTCTTCACCGTAGTAGACAATTGCGTGCAGCTTCGGATTCTTGGCAACCGGAGTCGCGACCAACACTGCGGTCTTGGTGTGATTGCCAAGTATCGAGGCGATGCGCTTGGCTCCGCCGCCCGCATTGACAAAACCTAGCTCCATCTCCGCGGCTTTGCCGATCATTGCGCCGGTGAAATGCGCGGCGCTCCCGACCAGGGTCGCCTCCTTCATGCCTTTTGGTTCTGCTTTGGCCTGCTCGATCCAGTTTTCCGCAGATTCGATGCCGGATCCTTCCGCCGTGGCGGTCAACAGGCACGTGTTGTTAGTCTCAGCCACGGCCTCGAGCTCGGTGTATTTGAAGTCGAGTTTGCCGGTCAGCTGACTAGTCATGATTGTCTGATGAAGATAGAGCAGCGTGTGCCCGTCCGGATCGGCCTTCTTCGCCTGACGCACACCGATCGTGGTTCCGCCACCTGGCACATTCACCACCACCATGGGTTGTGAAAGCAGTTCCAACTCTTCGATACGCTTTATAATGAGACGCGCTAAAACATCGCCCTGTCCGCCCGCAGCAAATGGAACGATCACCTTGATTGGTTTGCTTGGAAAGTCTTGGGCCAACGATACTTGGGGCGCTGCGGCCACTATAGCCAGCGCTGCACATGCGGCGAGTTTCTTCACATCCTGAAACATGGATTGCTTCCTCCTTAGTGGCTGACCGCGGTATCGGACGATCAGAGCATGTTTTTTAAACGCCGTTCGAGCCGACGATTGACGCGATATTAGCTATGCAAGGTCGTTGGAATAAATGACGAGAAGCACGAATATTCATATCAAATTGGTATGAGTTTGGGGTTATCCCGCGGGCATTGTCAAAGAAACTTGGCTTGAACCGGGAAGGGGGCCTTCGTAGCGTCGGCGCATGAGTAAGCGTAGCCCCTTCAAGTACTTTAAGACTTCGCCCGAGATCATCCGCTTGGCGGTGATGATGTACCTCCGCTTCCCTCTCTCGCTGCGGAATGTCGAGGACCCTTTGCACGAGCGCGGGATCGATGTGAGCCACGAGGCGATCCGGTTCTGGTGGCATCGTTTCGGGCCGATGTTCGCCTCTGAAATCCGGCGAAGGCGTGTCGATCGGATGAGGGCTTTCTCGAACTGGCGCTGGCACGTCGACGAGGTCTTCGTGAAGATCAATGGCGAGCGTCACTATTTGTGGCGCGCGGTTGACCATGAAGGCGAAGTGCTCGAAACCGTGGTCACAAAGCGCCGAAACAAGAAAGCGGCGTTGAAATTCCTCAGGAAATTGATGGAGCGCTACGGTCGACCGCGGGAGATCGTGACGGACCGACTGCCATCGTACCGTGCGGCGTTGCGCGAGATCGGCGGCTCGGAACTGCAATCCACGGGGCGCTGGTTGAACAACCGCGCTGAGAACTCACATCTCCCATTCCGACGACGAGAACGAGCCATGCTCCGGTTCAGGCGCATGCGAAGTTTGCAGACTTTCGCCGCCGTTCATTCCTCGGTCTACAATCACTTCAATCAGGAACGCAGTCTTTCAAGCCGACACATTTTCAAGAAGCATCGCGCCGCCGCACTTGCCGAGTGGCGGCAGCTCTGTTCCGCCTAGGTTCCCGCGTTCGCCGGCAAACAGAGACGAGTTCGAATTCGTCTGCCAGCACCGGCGAGTTGGCGTTCAGTACGCCGCGACAAGCCACCACTTCGATCTCGAAGGAGTAATTCGCTGCAAATTGCGCGAATGTCGCCTTCGGGTCGAAAGCAGAAGTTCACCGCCAACTCATCAAAATTGGGACCACAAACGGCGGTTCAGCGGACAAAGCCGCTGTTGTCTTTGAGGATGTCACTTACTGCTTTCTTGCACCAAAAAGTTGCGCCGCCTCAGAGGCGAAGCGCCTGAGAAAACGGCAACAATCGTCTGCTTTTCTCGTCCCATAGATGCAATCGCGCATTGGCGAAGCTTTCTCGGATTGTCATCTGGTTGTTATTCGCAAGCTCCGCGTGATCGCGTAGCACTTCGGGCAGGCGGTAAAACGGGATGCGGCTGTATAGATGATGAACATGATGAACGCCGATATTTGCGCTAAACCAACGCAGCACTGAGGGCAGTACATAATGTGAGCTGCCGTGCAGTGCTGCGTCGTGTAATTGCCAGTCTTCATCGTGATCCCATTGGGTGGCCTCGAATTGATGCTGCACATAGAACAGCCAGACGCCCGCCGTCGCCGCAAGCATGGTCGAAGGCAGGAATATCAATAAAATTGGCATCAAACCGTCAAAGTGCAGGATAAGCGCCAACCCGGCGAGGATTGCAATATTGGTGCCCATCGCGCTGATCCAATACTTCGCGTTGGCCATCAGCCCGTACGGTATCCGGTTCTGCAAAAAAAACTGATAGCTTGGTCCCAAACCGAACAGCACAATTGGGTGGCGGTATAGTCTGTAAACCAGTTGTTTGAACGTAGACAGCTCGCTATATTCCGCGACCGTAAGAGTGTGGATGTCACCCATCCCGCGCTTGCCAAGATTGCCTGATGCAGAGTGGTGCGCCGCATGGGTGCGCCGCCAGACATCGTACGGCGTCAGCGTAAGCACCCCGATCACGCGTCCTAACCAGTCGCTGAAGGTCCTGCTTTTGAAGAACGCCCCATGTCCGCAATCATGCTGAATGGCGAACAGGCGCAATAAGAAGGCCGCGTTCAAGAGCGAAATCACAAATGACAGCCAATAACTGACAGACAGTGACCACCATGCCAGACACCAAAGCAGAACGAACGGAACAAGAGTGACGCCCAACTCAAACGCGCTACGGAGTTGATTAGGCTCGCGGTATTCGGAAAGTATCACGACCCAATCGCGCGGAGAGCGTGTATCAGATCGCGCCCCGGAAGGGCTGGGAGTTTCAGCCATGCGCCTGCATTTTCTTTGTTGGCAGTGACTGAAATAAACTATTGGCCCAGCATGGCAACGAGTATCTCGTATTTAGGTTCGGCGAAATGGTTCATTACAATTTACGAGTATTCTAGCTTAGTTGGATTGCCGACTTGTCATCGGACTGGCTTGAAGGCAGTGTCAGAGGAACTTGGCTTGAGGCGGGCAGGGCGCTCATCTAGCGTTCACGCATGAGTAAGCGCGACCCCTTCAAGTACTTCAAAACCAGCCCCGAGATCATCCGCCTGGCGGTGATGATGAATGTGCGGTTTCCGCTCTCGCTCCGAAATGTGGAGGACCTTCTGCACGTACGTGGCATTGATGTAAGCCATGAATCCGTGCGGTTCTGGCTGAATAGATTTGGGCCGATGTTCGCATCTGAGATCAAGCGGAAGCGGGTCGATCACATGCGCGCCTTTTCGAATTGGCGTTGGCACATCGACGAGGTCTTCGTGAAAATTAAAGGCGAACAGCATTACTTGTGGCGCGCGGTGGATCACGAAGGCGAAGTGCTGGAGGTCGTCGTTACCATGCGCCGGGGCAAGCGCGCTGCATTGAAATTGTTGAAGAAATTGATGAAGCGCTACGGGCCACCGCGGGAGATCGTAACCGATCGACTTCGATCCTATGGCACCGCTCTCAGGGAGTTGGGCGGGTCGGATTTGCAGTCCACGGGGCGCTGGTTGAACAACCGTGCTGAGAATTCACACCTGCCGTTCCGACGACGAGAAAGGGCGATGCTCAGGTTCCGACGCATGCGAAGTTTGCAGATGTTCGCCGCCGTCCATTCCTCCGTCTACAACCTCTTCAACCGAGAACGCCACCTCTACTCCAGACGAAACTTCAAGCTTTTCCGAACCGCCGCTCTCGAAGAGTGGCGGCTGCTTTGCGCGGCCTGAAGTCGGGCGCGTCGGCGGTTCGGAGACTGGTTCGAATTGGTCTGACAACACCACTTAACGAGTATATTTGGCGGACTTCCTGCCCTCTGCCAGCTACCTGGCGCCACCCATTTGGCGGCTCGTCGGAAAATTGTCCGCGTTCCGTCCGGATCGCTTTGGGAACTGAATATAGGTTATGATCGGGTGACGAGAGTGGGGAGGAGTTTATTCTTCTTCACACTAATTGGCTGTGCAAGCGTGATCAGACGAAGTAGGGAGTTCTCAGTTGGTCGAAGTGTCGATGCACGGAAACGTCAGGTTCGACGATTCGAGCTTGAACGTGGATCAGGATCTGCAACCGAATAAGGTTCGCCGCTCAAGCAGTTTATCCGTGCAGGGTTCAGGTCCGGCGAACGAGAACCTCGTCGCTCCGTCTTCGCATCTGCCGCAACTGCCGCAACGATCATATCGCAACGCTCTTAAGAGCCATCCCGCCCATCGCCGCGAGGATCTGACTAACTCAGCCAAACGCATGCGGCAGGACCAGCACATAGAAAACGCAGCATTGTCATTGGGCGGCTGGACGGAGGAGCAACGCGCGCATCGCGACTATGCGAACAAGACCGCCGCGCTGCCTGGAGTGTTTTCACAGCGCTTGGACTCGGTCTCGAACAAAGGCAGGTCTCCTGGCGCGACCCATGTTCAGCGCGCGATAATGGTCAAGCATAAGCAAGGTATTCTGAAACATGCACTGGCGCAGAAGCTGAAGCTGACGCCGACGCCCTTGCGGCTGGATCCAACCGACAATCAGTCGGCTTTCGAACACACGGACCAGGTGCTAGATCGCCTCGAGGGCGGGTTGCAGCAGTTAAAAATGTCGACACGAGAATTGCTGATTGTCGCCCATGCTCAACGCGACGCGCTGCGCGCGCAGCGCGGGGCGGGCGCGATACGCGCAGACGAGTTTCGCGATCTTGAGGCCAAGTTGACGTCGGCCATCGACAAGCTGTTCGATCTGGACGGCAAGATTCACGACACGGCCGATATTCTGGATCAAGCGCGACAGATGGAGGTCGACGGGAAATCGGATCGCGAAATTCATCGGTTTCTGGAGAAGCAATTCGGCATCTCGGACGCGAGCTCACCATTCGCAAACGTTGTCGATGCGCCAAACGATCCACGCCGTCTGCATGTGGCCATGGCCTCCGCCGCCGGAGATCTGACAACCGCCTGGGCCAACGAGCCCAATTTTCTGCGCGACCTCGGTTCTTCAGCGACGATCGCCAACGCCGTCGGTCAGGAAGAGCCGGATGCGGACTACCGCCAGCACGCACAGCAGATTGCGTTAAAGACCTATGCGGATGTGGACAATGGGCGGGTTCGCGCAAACGGCTCGCCGGAACACGCGTTCTTTCAGCAAATACAGAAAACCGGTCTAGCCGCCGAGTTTGAAGCGCGCTGCCGGACGCAGCTATCCACCTCAACTCTTAAGCTGGAAGCAGAACTAAAGAAGGTGAACATTTCTGGTCTGAAGATCGACAATGGAAAGACCCAGTTCGGCAAACGGTTTCTTGCGCTACGGGATCTTTCAGCCAAAGTCGTCTTTCGTCGGCACAGCGATGATATCGACCGAAAGATGAACGATATCTCTAATGAGTTGGCGCGGTATAAGAGCGGCGCGCCAACGGCCGAATTGCACGGCGCCTGGAGGAGGGAGGAGAAGGCCCACCGGCTGGCCGTGCAGCAGCTTTCCAAGCAGAACATTCGCGTTGCGGAACTGACCGCCAGGGGGCAGGCGCTGGATGACGACATCACCGAGAAGACGCAGCAACTGACAACGGCGCTTCAGACCCAAAAACGCGAAGAGTTGAATTCTAACAAGCCGAAAACCGTTTCCCAGAACGACATCAACAAGATGACGCGGGAACTGCGTCAATTAACGAAACTCAAAAGCGACCTGAAACCCCGCATCCAAAACGCCAAGCAGCAGCGCAAGTTGTTGAAGACGCATGTACGAGAGGTCAATTCGGTTCGGAAGAGCTTCCGCGCGCGATACGAGGAGTCAAAGTGCAGACCGGCGAAGTTGGCTGCGCGTCTGGAAGCGTTGAAGATCGAGAAAAATCACCTGCGCACAGAGGTTTCCCGGAACTTCGGTATCAACCTGGCTGAGTTGCCCAGTCATGATGAGTTACAACACCATTTTCGCGCGGCGCGAAAGACGGTGTTCACTGAAATCTACCAGAAAACTAGAAGTTACAAGCCAGGCCTCTTCTCTCGCAATAAGGGCGAGCAGGCGGTGCACAACATTCGCAGCGCCATGTCGAAGGTCAACGATATCGCTGACGGCCAGAAGCCTGGGGCATATGCCGTTGCCGCGCAGACAAAGCTGGGGGACGGATATTTCGTCACACAAGCTGAGTTTGACGCCACCCGCTCCGAATGGGCGGACGAAGTCAAAGCGTTCGACGAAGCGCAGGGTAAGAACCTGACCAAAGGTCAGAAATTCAAACGGTTCATTATAAAGCTGTTCGGCAAGAAATTGCCGCACTCCCACGTGCCGTCCTACATCAAGACGGGTGGCAAGGTTCTGGCGGCCAGCTTGAAGATCGCCAAGACGTCGCAAGGCGATATGTCAACCACCGGTCCCTTGTCCAATGTCATCACCGGCGCAGAAGTCACGGAGTACTTCTTTGGTTCCGTGGCCTCCGCAGGCAGTGCGGTCAAAAACCTTGAAGCTGCTCACTCGAAGAAGGAAAAGCGTCAACTCGGCAAAGAGCTATGCGAAAAGTTCGATGACGAGCAGCGACAGATCAAAGACCCGGTCAAGCGCAACACGCAATTCTACCAGGGATGCGTCAGCGCGTTCAGAGGGCATGCGCTCCAATCGAAAAAGGTCAAGCTCGACTATGCGCGCGTAGGAACGTCAATCGCTTCGTCCGTCCGCTACGCCTATAAGTCGATGCATCCCGCGTTGATCGGAAAGCTTGGCGCGGCGGCGCCCATCGTCGGCGGCTCATTCGCTGTACTGGGGACCGTAGCCTCTGGGATCGATACGATAATCGCTCTTTATGAAACGGGCCAGGCGGCGGTGGACAAGGGCACAATCGAGAAAGCGGCCAGCAATCACAGGGACGTATTTCTGGCCGCCTGTGCAGAGATCGGCGTCGACGTTTCCGACTTCAAAGGGCGGCGCAGCAACAGCGTCGATATCTCCAAGGCCCGGCAAGCGATCCTCGACAAGGGTTTGCCAGAAAGGGACGAGACCGCGCTTCTGGGTGAATTGAATCGGCTGGCCGAGTCGGAAGCTTTCGTCAAGTTCATGAAGGATGAGACCAATCAGGGCGAGAAAGCCACGCTGACCGCTTACAAAGCCGCATCGACAGTCTACTACGGCACCGCCACAGCGCTGTTGATCGGCGTCACGGCGACGGGCGTCGTAGTCGCCGGACCGATCACTGCAGGTGTCGCGACTGTCGCCACCGGCGCCTATTATGGCTACAAGAAATTCAAGAGCAGCGGCATTGAGTACAAAGGCAAGCGCGCGGCGGACGCGGTGCTGAACGTCGCAGATCCGAAGCTCGCCAAAAAACTCGCAAAGTCCGCTGCGAAGAGGGGCATCTCAACCGATGAAATGGCGGTCAATCTGATCGGTCGCTACGACAAAAACGTCAAGGCGAAGGATCTGCTCAGCAAGATGCGATGGGAGTCCCGCGCGGCGATGCCGACCCAGAAAGAGGTCGAAACACGCGCGAGAATGGCGGGCCGGCTGGAGGAATTGAGCGACGAATTGGTCAAACTGGGAGAGAAGATCGAGAGCGATCCCGAGCTCTCCGTCGGAGATGTCAATTTCTCAGCCCTTCCCAAAAACGATCCTCGGCGGCAATTCTACGAACTTGGAAAGACCGCAGAGAAGCTGGAAGCCCAGCTGCATAGTTTTGAGAACCATCTGGCTCAACGTGTGGTCAATAGCTCCCGCACTGCGGCGAACATGACCACGGCTCTGAAGATGTCCAGTCACGCTGTTCTTGCGATGCTTGAGGCGGATGAGGCGCATGAATCTGACGCGGTCGCGTTGATCGCCGAAACACTGCAGAGATACAATTGACCCGGGCTTTGACCAGCGGCAGGCGAGGACGGATATGACGCGATTGACAGCATTGCAGGCCGGGTTCGAGCGCGCCGGGTTTGAGACCAATCTGATAGAGACCGAATTTGGCGAGGGTCAGACCGCCCGTGGTCCGCTGATCGTAACAATGCAGTCAGACTATCTCGATCGGGAACGCGCACTTTTGGTTGAGAAGTTGCCGACAGACGAGGGCGACCCATTCACGCTGATCCATCTTAGACTGGTCTATCCCACGGTTATCGAAAATGAAGAGACTTTGGCCGAATTGCTGCGCGCGGTTTTTGCGCTCAATCGTACTCTGCCGCTGGGCCATAATGGCTTTTGCGAAGACACGCCAGCGATCTATTTCGGTTATACGCTGACCGTGCGCGAAACGGATGGTCCCTCAGACGAAGAGCTGGAGGAAATCGCGCGCATGATCGAGTTTTTTACTTCATGGCAAGGGCCGCTTTTGGATCGGATCGCACGCGGCGAGATTGACAGCGAAGATGCGCTGGCGGACTTGAAGGAACGCGGCCTGATCTTGCGTCCACTTTTCTTCGGAGATCAGGCGGCGTGACGCCGGAATGGAGCCCAGGATGTCCATCGAGTATCTGGCCGACTGGTTGAAATCCTATGGCGTAGAGGAGTTCGACGGGCTTGTCGCTTTGCTCTATAAGGACGTCATTGATGTCACCGTTGAAGCCTCGGGCGATGGCGGTGCGCTGTTTCTAAGCGCCAATCTAGGCAATCTCTCCAAACCCGACGATCCGGATGTGCTTCGCCATTTTCTTCTCGCCAATCACAAGGGCGAGGGGACCCGAGGCGCTTGTCTCTCGCTCGATCCATCGGGCGAATGTGCTGTCCTTTGGCAGAGTTGGCCCCTCGACGCTCTGAGCGCAGAGGCTTTCGATCGGCTGTTTGGCGTGTTCCTTGATACAGCTGAAGAACAACGATTGGTATTGGGGCTTGATGGTGGCGAGACGCCCGCGGATGATGACGCCCGTTCTGAGCCCAACCGCCTGTCAAATTTCTCACTGAGAGTATAGAAGGGGCACTGTCAGAAAGATTGACCTTGAGCCGGGGAGGGCGGATTCGTTGCGTTCGCGGATGAGTAAGAGTAATCCGTTTAAGGGCGCTGTCAGAGGAACTTCGCTTGAGGCGGGCAGGGTGCTTTCGTAGCGTCCGTGGATGAGTAAGCGTGACCCCTTCAAGTACTTCAAAACCAGCCCCGAAATCATCCGCCTGGCGGTGATGATGTACATTCGGTTCCCACTCTCGTTGCGGAATGTCGAGGATCTTCTCCACGAACGCGGGATCGATGTCAGCCATGAATCGATCCGGTTTTGGTGGATCCGGTTCGGTCCGATCTTTGCCACCGAGATTAAGCGCAGACGCGTCGACGGGATGCGTGCGTACTCCAACTGGCGATGGCACGTCGACGAAGTCTTCGTGAAGATCAACGGCGAGCAACACTACCTCTGGCGCGCCGTTGACCATGAAGGTGAAGTGCTGGAGGCGGTGGTTACGAAGCGCAGGGATAAGCGTGCCGCATTGAAATTGTTAAAGAAATTGATGAGGCGCTTCGGCCGGCCCCGGGAAGTCGTGACGGACCAGCTTCGCTCGTACGGTGCGGCACTAAAGGAGTTGGGACGCGCAGAACTTCAGTCAACGGGCCGTTGGTTGAACAACAGAGTGGAAAATTCACATCTGCCATTCCGACGACGAGAACGGGCGATGCTCAGGTTTAGGCGCATGCGAAGTCTACAAATGTTCGCCGCCGTTCACTCCTCCGTCTACAACCACTTCAACCACGAACGACTCCTTTCCAGCAGACACATTTTCAAGAGGAACAGAACCGCCGCGCTAGACGAGTGGCGGCTGCTCTGTTCCGCCTAGGTTCCCGCGTTCGCCCGCAAACAGAGACTTGTTCGAATTCGTCTGACAGCACCCCGGGCATTGTTTCCTCAGATGCGGCTGGCCACACGAGGCAATACACAGGATGAGCTCAAGACAACGATGGGAGGCGGCCGCAAGGCCGTCTCCATCGGCGGCGCCGTCACTGGGCATGGCTGCGACTATCTCATCATCGACGACCTCCTGAAAGCGGGGGACGCGTGGTCGGAGACCGAGCTCTTACGCGCTCAGGAGTTCATCGACAGCTCGCTCCTATCGCGGTTCGACAGACCGGCGGAGGGCCGCGTCGTCTGCATTCAGCAGCGACTTCACGAAGTCGACCCTGCGGGTTATCTCCTGGAAAAGAGCGGATACAGGCATCTGAACTTTCCCGCGATCGCCGAGATCGAAGAGCGATTTCAGATCGGCCGCAGCCGAGCGCATGTTCGGCAGGTCGGCGATGTTCTGTTTGAGGAGCGTCTTCCACGGGACGAGCTCGAGCGCCTCCGCAAGGAAATGGGTTCGCCAACGTTCAACTGTCAATATCAGCAGAACCCGATCGCGCCCGATGGATCGGTGCTTCGCTGGGAGTGGTTTGGAACCTACGAGGACGCGCCGCCCAGAAACAGTTTCGAGCTTATCGTGCAAAGCTGGGACACGGTCGGTTCGGAGGATCCCAGAAGCGATTTCTCGGTCTGTACGACATGGGGGTTCCGAGACCGCAAGTGGTGGCTCCTCGACGTGTTTAGGGCTCAGCTGGAGTATCCGGCCCTCAAACGGAAAGTTCTTGCGCTGGCGGATGAGTGGGAAGCGGACAGGGTCCTGATCGAGGACGCGGCGTCTGGAAAACCGCTGCTTCAGGAATGCCGAGATGAGAACCCTGGTCGGTTTCAAGGCATCAAGCCTTTGCTGGAAAAAGAGATCCGGTTCAATACAGCCTGCGCTCCGGTCGAGGCGGGAGAAGTGCTGTTGCCGCGGGACGCGCCCTGGCTCGCGGGTTTCCGGCGTGAGCTCCAGAGCTTTCCGCGAGGGTCGCGCAAGGATCAGGCCGACAGCTTCAGCCAGTTTCTCAACTGGTCGAGGAAGAATGGTTTTTGGCGGGCCCTCGGGCGCGAGCACCCCCTGAAGGTCGAGCGGAGAGAGCGGATGGAGATGCGCCGGGAGCAGAGGCGTCGAGCGCGCTGAACACCTGGTCGAGAGTCCGCTGGTCAGGAGCGCCGAACTTGTTCGGGGCGCCTGATATTCCAAATGTCCGCTATCCCCGCGAAACCGGACCCCCGTTGATTTTGCAGCGATCGACAGCTACGAGCCAATGCAGACCCGCATTTCAGGCGCCAGGTTCGCCGCAATGCGCCAACCTTGGGCGCCGGGCCAAAGTTCAATAACGAGAAGATCCAGAGATCAGACTAGTCTGTCGCGACAGGCGGATGAAGATTTGCGGCCGCGCCATCGCCTTATCGAGCCACGAGCCTAGTGAGGCCGTCAGCGATGCTTGCAGGCGCCTCCAATGGTGTAAAATGTCGAGCGCCTTCCAGCACCCGCATCGTAGCGTCTGGGATGTCGGACGCCATCGCCTCCGACATCGCCACAGGCGTGGCGTAATCTTCTTCGCCAACCAGGATTTCGACGGGAAAGCTAAATCGTGCAAGGGACGAGCGTTGATCGCACCGTCCAAGCATCCGGCAGGTTTCCAGATATGCGGCTGGGTCATTGGCGACGAATGTCGCAATGGCGGCGTTCACCGCATCTGGATTCGCCTCGCGAAACGCGTCCGAAAACCAACGGGTTTTCTGAAAGCCTGTGAGCGCCACCATGCCTTCGGTCATCGCTTTCTGACCGCGCTCCTCCCAGTTCTGGATGGCGTCATCGCCATACCATGCCGTGGTGTCGATCAGCGCCAGACCTGTTGTCCGCGCTGTGTGCCGGGCGGCGAAGGCCAAGGATACGCATCCCCCCATGGAGGCGCCGCCGACCAAAGCTTTGTCCCAACCGGCATGATCGAAGACAGAGGCCAGATCGTCGGCGAACAATTCCACCGAATACGGCCCCGGAGGCTTGTCAGATGCGCCATGGCCCCGGCAATCGAGAGCCAGCACCTCCCATCCCTCGCCAAGAGCCCGCGCCGCGCCTTCCCAGAACTCGGCGGTCATCGCAAGCGAGTGCAACAGCGCTACACGCCTGTCAGCATCGGCTTGACCCCAAATCACGTAGCGCAATCTCGTTCCGTCGCCAGCGATGGCGACCGCTTCACGTTTCATCTCGCACCTCAGCTTAGTTCGACCATTTTCGCGCCGACATATTCCGGCCGCACCTGGACATCGAGAACATAAGCGGCGCCATCGGCGACCCGGTCGAGCGCGGCCTCCAAAGCGGCGGGCAATTCGGAGAGATCGGTGACCGGATCACGCGTCTCAAGCCCCAGGCTACGCGCGAGGCCGGGAAGATCGGGCTCGGGTTCCTGCATGCGCTGTCCGATTGGGGCGTTCTCTTCCGAGCGGCTGCGTTTGCGCGCGACTTTGATCTGGTGGTCCTCGTCATTGTAGTAGGAATGATTGTTGGCGACGAGGAACAATACCGGCAGTTTCAGAGTGACCGCGTTCCAGATCGCCGTGACGCCCATCGTATAGTCGCCATCGCCGAGGATTGCGACAGCCAGCCGGTCCGAGCCGATCTGGCGCAGGCCCAACGCCGCGCCGACTGCTATGGCGGTGCCGGCGCCCAAACCGCCGCCGCCTGTATGACCCAGGAAGTCGAGCGGATGGGCGATTTCATTTGCGTTTTGGGGCCACCCGAGCGGTCTGCCGGTGATGCAGAGTTCGCGCCCGGCGCTCGCCTTGTGAAAGGCGCGCGCGAGATCCATCAGCCCGATCGCGCCAGAACCGCCCGGAGCATCGACGCTCCAGGACCGCAAGGATGCAGGGGGCGCATCCGATGGCAGCGCCTTTAGCAGCGCGGTCACCGCGGTCTCCGAGACGGTTGGAATGTTGACGTCCACAGCCGGCAAGCCGCCATAGTCCATGTTCCAGCCGCGGTGGATTTGATAGTCGTTGGAAACGTGGATGATCGGCGGACGAGGAACACCAGGCGGAAAGGCAAGCTTGATCGCGTTCCCCGCATCAAGCCAATCGAGCATCAGGATCGCATCCGCGTCGCGGATGGCGTCCAGGACCGCCCCCTTCAAGCGCCAACCCGTTTCTCCGACGAAGGCCGGATGGGTCGAGGGAAAGGCGGCGGGCAGTTTCATATGCGTGGTCGCTCGCGCGCCAAGCGTCTCGGCGAGGCGCACCCGCTCGTTCCAACCGGTCTCACTGCGGCTCGCGCGACCGCAGAAAATAAACGGTCGCTTCGCTGAAGATAGGATGTCGACGGCTTGGGAGAGCGCAACGCGCGGTGGCTCCGGATCTTCCGGCGTGGCGAACTGCTCGATACCATCGAGCGCGGGCCGCGTTTCGACCTCCATCTCCTGCACGCTGACGTCAAGGTTCACGTAGACCGGCCCCGAGGGTCTGGCGTTGGCCAGCATTACCCCTCGCCGGATCGCCTCGACCGCGGCTTCCGGCGACCCTGGTTGGTCGTCCCATTTGGTGTAGCCGCGAACCAAGCCACCTTGGTCAATCGTCGTGTGAATCCACTCGATCCACGGCCGGCGTTGGGCGGCGTCGATGGGTCCGGTGGCGCCGATCACCAGCATCGGCGTACGGTCGCACCACGCGTTGAAGATTCCCATCGACGCGTGCATCAGCCCCACATTCGAATGCACGGCGACCGCCAGCGCCCGGTCGGTGATCTTGGCGTAGCCCTGGGCGATGCCTACGGCGTGCTCCTCATGCATGCAGGTGACAATCTCTGGCGTCCGGTTGCCCAGATGATTGACGAGGCTGTCATGCAGACCGCGGTAGCTCGCGCCCGGATTCAGGCAGATATAGGGAAATCCCTGTTCGCGCAGAGCCTCGGCGATGATGTCGCTGCCATAAATCGGATGGTTTGGCGGCGGCGCGTCTACGTCTTCATCGCGATTAACCATGTCGGACCTCCTTTTCGGCCGCGTCTAGAGCAGGCGCCCGGTCGCCCGGCGCATATCGAGGAACAGGTCGCCGAGTATCGATTGTGGCCAGGGGATATGCAGCAAGTTGTGGAACAGGATGTAGATTCCCAGCGTAAACGGAATCAGGATCAGGACAGCGGTCAAAATCCGGGTGCGTCCTTCGATAACAATATAGGCGAAGGCAAAAAGCGCGACTGACGGCAGCATGCCCACGAGGCGCACGCCGACTACGAGCACAAGAAGCCACGCCGCTTGGCGCACGACCAAGAGCAGGGGTTCGCTCGCCTCGGGACGAAGAGGGGGAATCTTGCCAAGAACAAAAAAGACTGCGAAACCGATGGCGGTGATCAAACCACCAACCGCGATCGCCTGAGGCAGCATTTTCGCCGGCGCCTGCCAGTCAGCCGATGATAGGAAAACGAAGATCATCATGGCGACGACGCCGATCCACATGGCCAGATCCGCGATCCGCTCACCGCCGTTCAAAAGCGCCATGCCTCGCAAATTCTTGTTTGGCGAGCCGACGTTCAACTCCACTTGGCGTCGCTCCCATCCAGGTAAAAAACGAAGCACGAGAGGGCGCAGCAACAGGAAACTGATTGTGATCAAAACCATCAGCGGTAGGGGCTGAAGCATCCAGCCGAACCCGTAGCGCAGTTGCGAGATAAAAAGGTAGTTCTCGATCAGCCCACCAAGAACAAAGGCCAGAATTAAAGGAGCGCGCGGCCAGTTGAGCCGTTTCATCAGCCAGCCGAATATGCCGAAGACGGCGAGAACGATCAGATCGGCGTAATCCTTGGCGCCCTGATACGCGCCGATTACCATCACGCCAAAGACCAACGGTACGAGCAACCCGGCGCGCACTGTCGCGATGCGGGCGAATTGCCCGGCTAGAAGAAAGCAGGCGCCGGCGCCCAGAATATTCGCCAACGCCACCGTCCAGATCAGGGTGAAGGTTACGTCGAGCTGTTCGTCCAGCATGTTTGGGCCGGGCGCGATTCCGTGAATCAGGAACGCGCCCAGCAGAATCGCCATTGACGCGGAACCCGGAACTCCGAAGGCGAGCGTCGGCACCAGCGCGCCCCCTTCCTTGGCGTTGTTTGCGCTTTCAGAGGCGATCACGCCCCGAACGTCGCCTTTGCCGAAGCTCTCTCGCGCACCCTTTTCCGTTCGCGCGGCGTAGCCATAGGATATCCAGTCAATGACATTGGCGCCGAGGCCGGGAATCGAGCCCAAGAACGCGCCGATGCTCGAACAGCGCAGCACAAGCCACCAATTCTGCAGCGCGTCCCGCGCGCCCTGAAGCTGATCCCACGCGGACATCTTGTCCCCGTTCCGGGCGATGGTTCGACGTGACGCGCCCAAGTCTATCATCTCTGGCACAGCGAATAGGCCCAGAGCGACCGGCACCAGGCTGAGACCGTCCCAGAGATAAAGAGAGCCGAACGTCCAGCGCAATTCTCCAGTCTGCGGCTCGTCGCCGATCGTCGCCAGGAGCAAGCCGATCGCGGTTGCGGCCAGACCCTTGAACAGCGCTCCGTGGCTTAGCGAAACAACGAGCGTCAGTCCCAACAGGCAGATTGCGAGAAGCTCGGGCGTGCCCGTCGCCATGATGAAGGGGCGAATTACGGGAATGCTGACCGCCAGAACCAAGGCGCCGAAGAGCCCACCGCAGACGGATGCGGTGAACGCCGCCCCATAGGCGCGTCCAGCCTCTCCCTTCTTCGCCATAGGGTGGCCGTCTAGCACCGTTGCGGCGGAGCCAGTTGTGCCCGGCACGCCGAAGAGAACCGCGGGTATCGTGTCGGACGTGGTGGTCACCGATTGCACGCCGACCAGAAAAGCCAGCGCGGTATAGGCGTCCATGGAAAACGTGAAAGGCAGCAAAAGCGCGAGCCCGACAAGCCCGCCGATCCCCGGGATCAAGCCGATCACCAACCCCAGAAGCGTTCCGAGCGCTACGAACAGCAGTCGAGTCGGATCCGAGATGATTAGGAGTGCATCAACGGCGGCTTCGACCACCAAACCCCTCCCCGTGCGCGCCGTGTCGTCAGAAGCCGGCGTCGTTGCGACATTGTATAATGTATGGCAATATTACTTACAACCGTATCTACGGCATACTTGAACATGTTGGCTAATAAAGATGCGACGGCCCCGAGCGACGCGCTCCCGGGGTTCTTCACGCAAAATGGGAGGAATGCATGAAGATCGAGAAGTTGCTTTGGTCTGCAGCGATTGTGGGCGCCGCCGCAGCAGCGACGACATTTGCGGCGCCTAAGGCGTCGGCCCAATCCTTAGAGGAAGTCTATGGAGGGCAGACGCTCACGATTCTGATTGGCCACCCGCCGGGAGGCTCCTATGACCTATATGCGCAGCTGGCGGCCGAGTTCATGGGCGCGAAAATCCCGGGTAATCCAAATGTCATCGTCCAGCACATGCCGGGCGGCGGCGGCCGCAAGGGAGCGGCGTTCTTTATCAACAATACTGAGCCGGACGGCATGACCGTCGCAGTTCTGCCTGACAGCCTTGGCCATATTGAGCATCTGCGCCCGGACGCGGCGAAATGGGACGCCACCAAGTTCCGCTATATCGGGCGGTTCTCGACCGCAAACGCCGCTTTCGCAGTGCGCGCTGACAAGGCGACGAGCGCCGAAGAGATGCGCGATAAGGAAATCATCGTCGCCTGCACGGGACGCAACGCCCGCTCAGCCCAGCAAGCCGCGGCGCTGAAAAACGCGGCCGGCCTGAACCTGCGCCTGATTTGTGGCTACAAGGGCTCCCAAGCTACAGTGTTGGCGGCGTTGCGTGGCGAGGCGGACATGCTTTCGCAAAACTGGGCGTCATTCAAATCCGATCCAGCCGACCTGGGCGACGGCACGCTGAAAATAGTGGTTCAGACCGGTCTGGAGCGTGATCCGGATTTGGCGGATGTTCCCCTGATGCAAGAGCTGACGGACGACCCGGATGGCAAAGCGATCCTGCGTTATCTTGGGGCCAGCGCGCCGATTGGGCGCTCGATGATGATCCATCCTGACACGTCGGACGACATCATCGAAGGCCTGCGCGCGGCATTTCAAGAAATGATCGCCGACCCCGAGTTCCTGGCCGCAGCCCAAAAACGGTCCGCAATCATCACGCCGGGCACCGGTGAAGACATGGAGGCGATCATGGCTGAAATCATGGGAACGCCGGAGGATCTTCTGGACAAGGTCAGAGTGGCGATTGACGCTTCCGACGCGGGCAAGGCGCCCGAGTAAAATCCCGCCGCTGACATTTCGCCGCCCCGGATTCCGGGGCGGCGCATCGTTGAGGATATTGCGATATGTTGCGCAAGACCGACACCTCCGCTCCGCATGATCTTCAGGACCACCTTGCCCGATTGGAGGATCGTGGCTTGCTGACTCGGATCGACCGGGCGATCAACAAAGACAGCGAGCTTCACCCGCTTGTGCGCTGGCAGTTTCAGGGCGGTGTTCCCGTCGAGGATCGCAGGGCCTTTCTGTTCACCAACGTCACCGACGCGAAGGGCCGTGTTTACGATATGCCGGTGACCGTCGGCGCATTGGCCGCAACGCCGGAAATCTACGCTGCTGGACTCGGCGTTCCGGTGTCTGAGATTGGCGATGTCTGGGTGAAGGCGATGGAGCGGCCGATTGCGCCTGAAACAGTGACGGACGCTCGTTGCCAGCAGGTTGTTCTGACCGGCGAAGAGTTGATGCGCGACGGCGGAGGGATGTCCGCGTTGCCAGTGCCCATTTCCACGCCGGGCTTCGATGCAGCGCCCTATCTGACGGCCACGCTAGTGGTCACGAAAGATCCCGAATCTGGCGTTCGCAACATGGGCACATATCGCGGGCAACTGAAGGCCAAAGACAGGATCGGCGTGCGCATGGCCACGCGGATTGGGGGCGCTGGCGGTTATCAGCACTGGCTGAAATACAAGGAGCGCGGTCAGAAGATGCCGGTGGCGATCGTCATCGGCTGCGCGCCTGCGGTGTTGTTTACGGGACCGCAAAAGCTGCCAATCGATGAGGACGAAATGGCGGTCGCCGGCGGCTTGATCGGCGCGCCGGTGCGCACTGTGCGCTGCAAGACCGTGGATCTTGAAGTGCCGGCCGACGCCGAGATCGTGATCGAGGGCGAGATCGCCACCGACTATCTCGAACCCGAGGGGCCGTTCGGCGAAAGTCACGGGCATGTCGCGCTCGAGGACTTTAATATGTCGATGAAAGTCACCGCAATCACCATGCGAAAAAGCGCGGTCTTCATCTCGATCATCAGCCAGGTGACGCCGAGCGAAAGCTCCACACTCAAAAAGGTCGCCTATGAACCGCTGTTTTTCGAGCATCTGAAAAAGGCGCTGAACGTCAAAGGCATCCAGCGCGTCGTGATGCACGAGCCATTGACCAATATTCGAAAGGTGATTTTTCTTCAGTTCGACCGCTCGGCCCCTCAGACCGAGATCTGGCGCGGATTGCAGGCCGCCGCCGCCCTTCAGGCCCAGTGCGGAAAGGTGGTCATTGCAGTCTCAGACGACATAGACCCCAATAACGCCGACGCGATTTTCTGGTCCATCGCCTACAGGGCGAACTTGTCGAATGACCTCCACATCTCCCCCTATCGCTCAGGGGGGCACGGACCCAAGTCGGGCAGGAGCGGCGCCGACGCGACGTTGATGATCGATGCGACTCTCAAAGCTGATATGCCGCCGCTTGCGCTGCCGCGCGAGCCCTATATGTCGCGCGCTAAAGAGATTTGGGAGGAGATTGGCCTACCCCGACTGACGCCCCAGTCGCCTTGGTACGGATATGAGCTTGGCGACTGGTCAGACCTCTGGACTGAGTACGCGGATCGCGCCGCAACTGGCGATTGGGAGGCGAATGGCGAGGTCACCGAACCGCGACAGAGAGGCGGCATGAAGCCGGAGACGCCGGTTCGCGACTTTGAAGAATAAGAAGGATGAGTCGCCGCAGCAGGAATGCGACCGCTTGGCGATGGACCGCGCGAAGTTGTGGCGCATCGCGCTGGCCTTGTCGTTCGGCGCGTCGGCCGGAGCGTTTTTCAACTGGGCGACACTGCCTTTGCCTTGGATGTTGGGTCCGATGATCGCAAATACATTGGCTGCGGTTTTGCGTCTGCCGGTCGCTTCTCCGGCTCGCGTAAGGCCTTATGTCGTGGTCGTGATCGGCGTAATGCTGGGTTCCGGCTTCACGCCGGCTCTTTACGACCATCTCGATGCCTGGATGGTGTCATTCGCATTCCTCGCGGCCTATCTCGCGATCAGCGGCGCGATCACGATCCCATATTACCGCCGCGTCGCCGGCTTTGACCGCGTGACATCCTATTTCGCGGGAATGCCGGGCGGGCTCAACGAGATGATGACCATTGGTCGAGACATGGGCGGGGACGACCGCGCCATCGCCTTGGCCCACGCCAGTCGCATCGTCGTCGTCGTCGCTCTGGTGGCGATTTGGTTTCGACTGATCCAGGGCGTCGAATTGAGCGACCGATCCCAATTCGGCGTACCGCTGGCGGACATCCCCAGCATGGAGCTTGTCGTGCTCGTCGCGGCCGGCGTCACCGGATTCTATATCGGTCGGGCCTTGCGACTGCCTGCGCCGGGCCTGCTGGGACCCATGCTGGTCAGCGCTGCGGTGCACCTCGCCGGGCTGACGACGAGCCCGCCGCCGCAGGAACTCGTAATCGTGGCGCAGGTGTTCCTCGGCACAATCATCGGCTGCCGTTTTGCCGGAACGCCGCCCGGCACCATCATGCGCGCGATCCTTCTAAGCGTCGGCGCCACTGTCCTGATGCTGGCCGTGACGTTCGTCTTCGCCGGGGCTTTTCACGGTTTGTTTGAGCAATCCTTCGCGCAGGTGGTGCTGGCCTATTCACCGGGTGGATTGGCGGAGATGAGCCTCGTCGCGCTAGCGATGGACGCCGACGTCGCATATGTCGCAAGCCATCATCTGGTGCGGATTTCACTAGTCATTTTAATGGCGCCTCTGTTCTTCGGTTGGTTGAGCCGAAGATAGTCCTGAACCAGACGGCGCGCTTTGATAGAGAGTGTTGGGAGGGGAGTACTTGCGATGAATGAAGTGACGGAGGCGGGTCTCGCCCCGATTCAGCAAGCCGCGCCGTTACGGTCTCGGATCATCGACGCCATGCGCCGCGCAATCGAACGCGGAACGCTCAAGCCCGGCGAACGGCTCGTCGAAAAGGACTTGTGTCAGCAATTGGCCGTCAGCCGGACGTCCTTGAGAGAGGCATTGCGCGAATTGGAGGCCGAGGGAGTCGTCGCGCAATCCGGCGCGCGCGGTTTAACGGTGGTTCGCATCTCGCGGCGGGACGCGGAGAATATCTATCGCATTCGCTCCGATCTTGAGGCCCTCATTTTCAACCAGTTTCTAGAAACCAAAGATGACGCCGCTCTGATTGAGGCGGATCGACTTTGCAAAGCGCTGATCGTCGCCTATCGAGGTGGCGATTTCATCACCATCATCGAAGCGAAACGGACTTTATATGACCACGTTTGCCACGTGGCCGATAACGCGGTGGCGCATAACTTGTTGATGCGACTTACGCTTCGCACCGCACAATTGCGCAGCCGGTCGGTGGTGCGCCCGGAACGCCAGGACCAATCCATCCGCGAGATCGAGGCATTGCGGGACGCGTTGCTCGCACGCGATCCTGACGCGGCTGGCAAGGCTGCGCGCGCTCATGTCGAGAACGCCGCCCTGTCTGCGTTGCCATTTGTGATCGAGGAGCCGTAATCGCCAGTCGGCTAGCAGCCTATCTCGCGTCAGCGTTTTTCAATGCCGACCAGATACGCATGGGCGTCGCGGGCATATCAATCGCCGACGCGCCCACCGAGGCGAGAGCGTCATTGACGGCGTTCATCACCGCCGGCAACGCGCCAACCGTGCCCGCCTCTCCCGCTCCCTTCGCGCCAAGCGGGTTCATCTCGGTCGGCGAAGGGTGGCTTTCCACTGTCACCGGGGGAAGATCCGCCGCCCGAGGGAGTGCGTAATCCATCAGGCTCGCGCTTAAAAGCTGCCCGGTGTCGGCGTCGTAGCGAATCCATTCCTGCAGCGCCTGTCCGGCTCCCTGCGCAACGCCACCGCAGATTTGTGATTTCAACGCCGTTGGGTTGATCACGACGCCGACATCGTCGACCACCGTATAGCGATCGAGAAACAGCCGCCCTGTATCTGGATCGATCTCCACCTCACAGACGTGCGCGCCGTTCGGAAAGGTAGCGCCGTCAGCGCTTGCAAAGACTTCTCCGGTGACTGGCTCTGGAACGTTCGCCAATACGTCCACGAACCGGATGGCGCGATCAGTTCCGGCAACGCGCCACTCCCCTTTAGCGAAGGCCAGATCCGCCGGGGCGGCTTCGAGTTCCTCTGCGGCCGACTCAGTGAGCTGTTCTATGATGCGGTCAGCCGCGCGCCAGAGCGCTGTTCCCGCCGCAGGCATAGTGCGAGAGCCAAACGTTCCTGTGCCCTTTGGAACCAGATCGGTATCGCCGCTGACCACCTGTATGTTCTCGGGCGCCAGTCCCAGCCGATCGCAAAGTATCTGGCGATAGGCCGTGCCATGACCCTGTCCGGAATCGCTGGAGCCGACATCGAACCTAACCTCGCCGTCAGGCGCGGTGACAAGGCGCGCAAATTCGGCATGCGGCGCGGCTCCAGGGCCGCCCGCGATTTCAATTGGGAAGACCAGGGATGCCCCGCGTATTCGGTTCTTTCCGCGCGAGCCCAGTCGCCGCGCCGCCAGTCCGTTCCAGTTGGCGACGATCAGCGCTTTCTCAAGGACGGCGGAAAAATCGCCGCTGTCATAGGTGAATGTAAGCGGCGTCTTATGGGGCATCCAATCCGCCGGAATCAGATTGCGTCGGCGCAATTCGACCGGGTCCATTTTGACTGCTCGCGCGGCGGCGTCGATCACTCGCTCTAGGATATAGCTGGCCTCGGGACGGCCTGCGCCGCGATAGGGCGCCACGTTCTGGGTGTTGGTGAAATATCCCTCGCAGCGAACGTGGATCGCCTTGGTGGCGTAGACCCCCGCGAGTCCGCCAAGATTGGCGACCGGTGGATGGGGCGTAGACGGGCCCAGATAAGCACCGAGGCTCGCTCGGATGCGCACGTCGAGCGCCAGAAATCGCCCCTCCGCGTCCAGCGCCAACGCCGCCTCGGCGGATTGCTCCCGCGCATGGGCGTCCGAGATAAAGGATTCCATGCGTCCTGCGCGCCACTTGACGGGCCGACCCATTCGCCGCGCCGCCCATAACGCCATCACATATTCTGGGTATGACACGTTTTTCATACCGAAACCGCCGCCGCAGGCATGACTGATTACATGCAGCTGCGCCAGATCAACGTTCAGCGCCTGCGCCAGATCGGGAATGAGCCGGTGGGGAGTCTGTGTGCCAAGTTCCAGACGGTAACGGTCGGTAGAGGGTTCATAACGCGCGACCAACGCGCGGGCCTCAATTGGTGCCGCCGTCACTCGGCTGATCCGCATCCTCTCACGCACGATATACGCGGCCTCTGCGAATGCGCTCTCAACGGCGGCGCTGTCGCCCTTTTCAACGCGAAAGCAAAGATTAGAACCCAAAGGTTTCCATACGAGTGGCGCTTCTGGCGCAGCCGCGGCGTCGGCGTCTGTCACCACTGGAGACTCTTCGACCTCCACCTCCACGGTTTCCGCGGCAAGCTCGGCCGTCAACCTGCTTTCCGCAAGCACGATAGCGACGGGATCGCCCATGAAACGAACTTCATCCGACGTAAGCGGAGGAAAGGGCGGCACGGGCATGTCGCCGCCATCCGCCCCCGGGTGTTTCAACCGAGGAACGAACCGCCCAACCCCGTCGGCTTCCATATCCGGGCCGGTCAACACAGCGGATACGCCGGGTATTTGCGCGGCCTCGTCGGTATCGAGAGAAACGATGCGACCGGCGGCGTTCGCTGAGCGGACCACCGCCATGTGCAGCGCGTCCGGGACCGTAATATCATCCGTGAAACGCTCTTCGCCCCGCAACAAAGCGTCATCTTCGAAGCGGACCTGTGACTGACCGATCCTGAGCATGCGTCAAGGCTTCCCTGCGTTGACCTCGTAAATTTATTTGTCATACATTCATACAAAGAGCAATATTACAGACTGACGAGTCGGAATTGCTCTTCTGGCAAGGCGGTGGCGGCACCATGACTCGACTGGCCAACAAGGGGTCCGGCGCGAACGACTTCGGGCGCGAAGCGCCTGATAGCGATTCACCTGAAATGAAACTCGTGCGCGAGGCGCTTTTCCGCCACGTGGGCCAACCCGTACGCCGTAAGGAGGACCGGCGGTTGCTGCTGGGTGAGGGCCAGTTCACCGACGACTTCAGCATACCGGGCCAGGTGCGAGCGGCGGTCGTGCGCTCTCCTCACCCGCATGCCCGTATAAGGCGGATCGACACCATCGCGGCGGCGGAGATGCCGGGGGTGCTCGCCATCCTCACTGGCGAAGATTTAGAGCGGGACGGCCTGCAGCCGATCCCTCATAACCCGCTTCCCAAAACGCGCTATGACATGAAACTGACCGCGCCGGGTGGAGGTGTTCCATTCATTGGGCCACATCACTTGCTAGCGCGAAACAAAGTGCGTCATGTCGGCGAGGCGGTCGCGCTGGTCGTCGCTGAGACCCGCTCGCAAGCCTGGGACGCCGCTGAGGCGATCGAAATTGAGTTTGAGGAACTGCCCTTCGTTCTCGACGCAAAGGACGCCCTGAAACATGGCGCCGAAACTGTCTGGGACCAGGTTCCGGACAACGTTCTCGTCGATACACATTTCGGCGATGCGCAAGCGACCGAGGAAGCGTTTCAGAAGGCGGCGCATGTCGTCGAGGCCGAATTCTTCGTAGACCGAGTAACCGGCGTCCCGTTGGAGCCAAGATCTGCCGTCGCCTCGTTCGACGCCGGGACTGGCGAATACGTATTGATCGCAGGAAGCGGGGGCGCAGTTCGCCAGCGCAGCGAACTGGCCCATGTGCTTGGCGTGGAACCCGGACAATTGCGAGTCCGCTCTCACGATGTCGGGGGCAATTTTGGGACGCGCAACAGGGTCTACCCCGAATTCGGCCTCGTTCTTTGGGCCGCGCGGCGCGTCGGGCGTCCGGTGAAATTCACGGCGACCCGATCAGAGGCGTTCCTGTCCGATTATCAGGGCCGCGACCTGCACACGCGCGTGGCGCTGGCGCTGGACGCGGATGGGCGGTTCCTGGCCATGCGCGCGGACAATATCTCCAATGTCGGCTCGCATTGCGTGTCGCTCTCGCCCCTCAGCAAAGGGGCTGGTTTGGTAACCGGGTCCTACCATATCCCCTGCGCGTCTTTGCGCGCCCGCGCAGTCTTCACCAACACCATGGCGACCCAAGCCTATCGCAGTTCCGGTCGGCCGGAAGTCACCTACGCCATCGAACGCCTCGCCGATATAGCCGCGCGCAAACTGGGTATGGATCCGCTTGCGCTCAAACGGAAGAACCTCGTGCCTTCGGCGGCAATGCCGTACCGCAACGCGGTTGGCATGATCTATGACAGCGGCGAGTACGAGAAGAACATGGATTGGGCCTTGACCCTCGCCGACTGGAGCGGCTTCGCTGACCGGAGGGCCGAGGCGCAGGATCGCGGCAGATTGCTCGGTTTCGGCTTCGCCAACTACGTCGAATCCTCAATTGGCGCGCCGAAGGAACGTGCGGAAATCACCATGCGCGGTTCTGGAGAGGTTGAGGTCGTCATAGGGACCCAACCCTCGGGTCAGGGGCACGAGACGAGCTTTGCGCAAGTGGTCGCCGATATGCTGTCGGTTCCCGTCGAACAGGTCGAGATCATCCTTGGCGACACGGAGGTGGTCAGCGTCGGCGGTGGATCGCACTCGGGGCGCTCGATGCGACATGCCGGCACCGTAATGTCCATGTCTTGCGCGGATCTTCTATCAGAGGCGCGCTTGCGGGCCGCGGAGCATTTCGAATGTCGCAGAGACGCAGTATCCTTCGATGGGGAGAGGCTTGTAGCTGCGGGCACCAATCACGCCATCACATTGCGAGAAATCGCCGCGAAAACCGAGCAGACGCACGGACCTCTGGCTGCGGCGCGGACCAACGAGATGCACACGCCAGTTTTTCCGAACGGCGCCGCTGTGTGCGAAGTTGAAATCGACCCAGAGACCGGACATGTCCGGATCACCCGCTACGCCAGCGTCGATGATGTCGGGCGCTGCATCAATCCGCTTATCGTTCACGGCCAGACCCATGGCGGGATCGCCCAGGGTGTCGGTCAGGCGATGTGGGAGCTTTGCGCCTTCGACGGAGACAGCGGCCAACCGATCGCAGGTTCCTTCATGGATTACGGCATGCCGCGCGCAGACGGCTTGCCGACATTCGACGTCGAAATAGCGGAAGTGCATTCTCCGACCAACCCTTTGGGCGTGAAGGCTGGCGGTGAGGGAGGCACAACACCGGCGCTTGCAAGCGTAACATTGGCGGCGCTTGACGCGCTCCGGCCGCTTGGCGTGACAGATATCTCTATGCCGTTGACGCCTGCGCGGATTTGGCGGGCGATCAACGAAGCGCGAGCCAATTAATGAGCGGAGACCCAATGAGATGAACGAGATTCTGCGCGTGATCGCCTTTCCAGGCGCCCCGAACCTTCCGGTCTTCGCGGCCGACGAGAAGGGCTACTTCGCTGATGAAGGTCTGAAGCTCGATTTGGAGTTGACGCCAAGCTCAGTCTATCAAGCGGAGCAGACCGCCGGAGGCGCGTGCGACATCGTCTGCACCGCGTTTGACAATGCCGTGGCCTATAGCGAGGGCCAAGGCGCTGTAGACGTTGATCCTCAATATGTGGTGGTGATGGGAGCGACCCAGCTTGACGTCAGCTTCGTCGCGCAACCCGGCATCAAGGAGGCCTCGGACCTGAGGGGGAAGGTCGTGGCGCTGGACGCGCTGACTACCGGATTCGCTTTTGTGTTTTATGAGATCCTTTCTCGCGCAGGCGTTTCTCGCGACGAGGTTTCGCTTGAACCTGTCGGCGCCACGCCCCAGCGCTGGCAGTCCGTAAAAGAGGGCAAGCACGCCGGCACATTGACAATCGAGCCGTTTACGAGCCTCGCCAAGAATGCAGGATTCAACATTCTGGGAAGCACCCGCACGCTGTTTGATAGCTATCAGGGCGGTGTAATCGCGACGACGCGCCCCTTCCTAGAGCGACATCCTGACCGTGTTCGCGGGTTCCTGCGCGCCTATCTTCGCGGCCTCGACTGGACCCTTGATTCCGTCAATCGCGCCGCAGCGGCGGAACTTCTGAGCGCGCGCATGCCGCAGATCAAACCGCAAGCCATTGGCCGCGTGATGGACAGCCTGATGGACCCGCGCTCTGGCCTGACGCCCAATGGCGCAATCCTCTCTGATGGTATGATAACGGTGCTCGACCTGCGCTCACGCTATGGTGGCGGGGATGCGACCCTGACGGATATCGAGCGCTATCTGGACCTCAGTCATCAGGCCAAGGCGCTACGCGACAGCTAACGAGCAATATTGCGCAGAGCGACGACGAAAGGCGAAACAACAGTCGCCGCTAGTTGTGTCGAATTCGGGTTGCGGGCGAATGCGGTGAAACCATCGCTAAATGGCGAAGTCCGCATTGGATCAGGTCAGCTCGTCTGACCAATTCACGCATGTGTCAGTTAAGTCCGCAAAGCGGCCGTTGCTCCAGGACGCAGCGAATGACCGCAACGAGCCGATTGTGTTGAAAAAGCCGTTGGATTTTGGCCGGGTGGCTTCAGCTATCGGGCTGATCGTTTTGGATAATCTGCGCCTAGCCCGCCCACTTATCCGGCGATGGGCGCCATCGGCTTGAGCTTTGCCAGTTTCCGGAGGTTTTGGGCGGTCGCTGCGAGGGTGAATTCATCCTGGGCGCCGCAGGGTCCTCTTAATCGGAGCCGCCCCAGCCCGAGGATGCGTTTGAGGTGGGCGAACAGCATCTCGACTTTCTTGCGCCGCTTCTGCGCTGTTGGGTTGAATTCAGAGGCGGTGCAGCGCCGCACGAAATCCCTGACGATTTCATACTTCTCTCTGTTGATGGCGCGCAAATCGGTGTTCGGGCAGCATTTCGGTTTGGAAGGGCAATTTAGGCAGTCGGCTTTCAACGCCCTGTATTTGCGCGCTTTCAGCCTTGGCGCTGTCCGAGCGGGATCGGAATATCGCCGTCTCGTGTGACGAAGTTCTTTGCCTTCCGGGCAGATGTATCGGTCGTTGTCCTCGTCCCAGGTGAAGTCGGACCGGGACCAGGTTCCGTCCTTGCGTTCCGATTTGTCGAACACCGGGATGAATGGGAGGATCCGCCGTTTTATTGTCAGCCAGGTGAGGTTGTCGGATGATCCGTATGCCGTGTCAGCGGCGACCCAATCCGGCTTCAGGCCGAAGCGCTCTGTGGTCCGGTCGATCATCTTGCGCATCGCGCCTACCTCGGCGGACTTGTTCGACCGGCTGGCGTCCACATCCACGATGACGCCATGATCCGTGTCGATCAGGTAATTGTCGGAATAGGCGAAGAACGCCGGACCTTTCCGCGCCGCCGTCCATTGGCTGGCAGGGTCCGCATGAGCCGTGAACTTGGACTTGGCCGTCGTGGCCGCGCCGAAAGCTTCGTCATCCAGAGTGTCGAGATATTCGCGAACCGCTCGTGACGCATCATTGGGGTCGATCTCTCGGGATGCCCAGTCTTCCGGTTTGCTGGAATTCTGCTTCTGGACGTCCGCGACGATCAGGCTCGCATCCACGGCAAAGCCCTGTCCGCCGACAAGGCCCTCCTCCATGCAGCGCGTCACGGTCGCCTCGAACACGTGACGCAACAGCTCGCTCGCGCGGAAGCGGCCATGGCGGTTCTTGGAGAAGGTGGAATGATCCGGAATTCGGTCGGTCAGATCGAGGCGGCAAAACCAGCGATACGCAAGGTTCAGATGCACCTCTTCACACAGCCGCCGCTCTGACCGGATGCCAAAGCAATAGCCCACCAGAAGCATCCGGATCAGCAGCTCGGGATCGACCGAAGGACGGCCCGTGTGGCTATAGAATTCCGCCAAGTGCGTGCGAAGGCTTGTCAAATCGACAAACCGATCAATCGACCGCAACACATGATCCTGCGGCACATGATCTTCCAGCGAGAACTCATAAAACAGCGCCGATTGCGCCTCCTGCCTTGACCCCATCATCGCGATCCGTCCTCCTCAATATCGGAAGTGAATCAGCGAGTTGACCGCCGATCAAGAGCGAGTTTTTCAACACAATCGGCTCGAAGCGGTCATTGAACCCCATCCGCGCTGCGACAGGAAAGTCCGCAGAGCGGCAGTTAGCGCCAACTGCCGCGAAGGACTGCTACGAGCCCATTTGGACGGTTTCACACTGCACCGTTAGTTCCGCATTGTGCAAAGAGCAGTCCTTTAGCAGCGACTAGAAATCATATTTTAGATGCTGAACTCTGAGGCTACGCCGAGGCTTGCGCCCCGGCGTATGCTGTCGATCATGCGACCAACTCTGCTACGGGTCGCGTCACATGTTGTGTATTCGGCTGCTTTTCGGTAGCGCGTTTTTCGCGCAGACACTCATAAATGATCTGGGTTGCGCGTCGCGCGCCGGTGAAGGACGCCCAAGCCAAGATGCGGACAAACTGTTCCTCGCCATCGACGAAATCTAACACGTCCTCAGCCATGCCTTCATCGACCTGATAGGGCGCCTTAGCGAGTACAATTGCGAGGCGCGCGACCGCGAGGTCCTCTCCTCGCAACCCCTCGGCCTCGGCGTCGACCCAGCATCGACTGATCGGCATCCGCTCGCCTCGCCAAGCGGCCAGGGATGCGCCGACGACCTCCTTCACACGTGGGGAAATCACTTTCACGGCCTCCATTTCAACCGCCGCCGTCCAGCGCGCCAGCGCGTCCGCCACTCGCGGATTGGGCCTAGCCCACCCCATGTCCTCGGGTAAAGGCGCAGACGGCAGCAGCGGCAGGGCGCTGCCAGGCTCAAGCGGGATCCGGCGTGTGGCCTCCAGTTCCCTGCCGAACAGACGAAGCGCAATCGCCTTTATCGTCCGCAGCCCAAAGGGCGCGCCTACCGGCGAGTCCTCCATCACGACGTGGCTAAACCGGTTGATATCGCTCATTCCCATCAGAGTGCCGAGAACTTCCGGCAATTGATCTTTGGTGAACGGCGTCTCGGGAATGCCATGTCTTCCTGGCGTCGCGATCGCCTTCACCCACTCCAGGCGCTTGCGCAGCAGATCATCCGTCGCGTCTAGCCCGTTTTGTGCAAAGATATCGCCTGCAGCGTCGTGCTCACCGCCGGCGTGTACCAGGCTGACCAGCATGTCTTCACAATAGGGGCAGTCGTTGACTTGCGAGAGAACGGCGCTGATCGCGTCTTTTGTCGTGCGGTCTACCTTATCTGCGACCAGCATCGCTTCGCGTCCCCCAGTCCAGATCGCCGCCATGAGTTCCGGAACCTTCGACCGGCTTGTTAACGATCCGTTCTTGAAGAAATCCTCGCGGATCATGTCATAGACCTGCTTGGTCAAACCGGTGGCGTCTCGGGTCGGAACGGCGCTGACATAGCGCATCGTCTGAATGGAAAGCGTGTCGAACAACCAGTATCTGAGTGTTTTCGGCAGCATGGTTTCGCTCCTTGAGTTGCGGTTACGCCATGCTGGGGGACATCGGCTCCTATGCTCAATTTATCTAGGTACATAATCTGTACTGATCTCAAATGCCTCTGTTTATTATAGCTAGAAATAGGTGAAAATTCGCAATTCACTGTCAAAAATGTAGTACATTTTTTGTATTTGATTCAGGTGTCCGCACTCGATAGTTTCGCCTCATGACCGGCTATGGACAATTCTGCCCGATCGCCAAGGCGTCTGAAGTTCTCAGCGAGCGTTGGACGATCCTCATCCTTCGGGAGTTGGGCGCTGGAAGCGAGTCGTTTAACGATCTTCGTCGGGGATTGCCGCTGATCTCTCCGTCTCTGCTGTCTTCGCGGCTCAAATCTCTTGAGCATGTGATGGTCATCGCTCGCTCAGAGACCGAGAAGGGCATTCGATACACGTTGACGGAATCGGGCCGGGAACTGAAGCCGATCATTCTGCAGATGGGCGTTTGGGGGCATCGCTGGGCGCGCAGCAAATTGACGCCTGACGACCTCGACCCGGCGATGCTGATGTGGGACATTCACCGAACGATGAACGCAGAATATTTCGGTTCCGGTAGATCCGTATTGCATTTCGAGTTCTGCGATTTCAACGCCAAGCACCGTCGATGGTGGTTCGTGATACAGGATGGCGATGTCGACGCCTGTATGAAGGACCCAGGTCACAGCATCGACCTGAAGATCGTGACCGATGTGCGGACATTGACCGGCGTTTGGATGGGCGACCTCGGCCTCGGTCAAGCTCTGCGCGATCGCAGGATCAGGCTGACAGGCGACGATTGGTTCAAACGAGACATCTCGACTTGGCTCGGCAGCAATTACTTCGCTGACATCCCGCCCGCGCGGTGATGCGAAAGCCTACCTCACCGCCTCGGCTGTATCAGAGGCGTATTGCAAAGCTGGGCGGTTGGAAGCTCAGTAATGTGTATAGCGCCGATTGCATTGTTTCCGATGTCGCGCTCCTCTCGAGGCTTAGTTCGCTGCCTCATCCGCGCCGCTCTTCACCAGCCATCGGTCGATCGTTCTCTTGAGAAGTTCGTCGCCAATCAGCAAAATTCGGTCATTCGAGATTTCCGTCTGGAGCGATGAGTAGCCCATCCAGGCGGAACCCAAAGCTCGGAGGTCCGCCTCGACATAGAGGTCCACGTCGAAGCTCGGATCGATCAAGCAGAGATCTGCTGGCACACCTGGCCGAACGATAAGCCAGAAAGTCGCCTCTTCCTCTTTGCAATCCGGAAAATGAAAGCGCACGACGACGCGTCGGTCAGGCAACTCGTCGAGATCGAGCTGGCGACGCAAGTTCCACATCAGGTAGTCCGGTTGAAGGTTGTTGAGCGCGATCTCCGGCTCCACATGACGGTAGGCCCAATCGCCGAGCAACTCAACGACAGGTTCAAGTTCGATGGCCTTGGGTGTTCTTATATAGTCGACAGTTCCCTTCGCGGGATCCTCCAGGCGCTCAACCAACCCCTGTTTTTCCAGTTCCTTTAATCGTTTTGACAGGAGCGCAGGGGAGATTCCGGGTACCCCGCGGCGGATTTCATTAAAGCGGGTCGCGCCCAAACACAGTTCGGTCAGGATAAGGAGGGTCCAGCGCGGCTCGACGACCTCGCACGCCATCGCGACCGGGCAAAACATTCCATAGCTCTTACTTGGCATCCCTTCATCCTCCGCGTCGATGAAGCTAACCAAGCTTCCTCAAGCGGGCTAGTTCAGAAACTATACTAGGCCTGCTACTTTTCAGTCACTAGTGGATTCAGCGGCTCGCGCACAGGTCTGTCGCACCAAAAACGACAGATCCAATGGAGCTAGCAATGACCACCACAACCGCCAATTCAATCAACGGCCAATCGCGTTCGAACAGAGGCGGCTTCATCGCCTATGTGGCGGCCCGCATCGCCGATGCCTATAGAGTCGTCCGCAAGCAGCAAGAAAGGATGCGGAATACAAAGTATCTGTCTCAGATGAGCGAGTATCAACTCAGGGATATTGGCCTGACTCGCGACCAGATCCATCAAGCGGTGCATGGTCAAATCGACTTCGTAAGAAGCGGCATGATCGTCGCGCCGGAAGGGATTAGCGGTAGCCGTCGCCGTACGTCTCCGAGATCTCGGCCAGGAGCAGAGCAATGGAACTCCTGATCTATGTCGCAAACGGACTCTACCTGATGTCCTACTTGGTGAAGGATATATTGAAGTTGCGTCTGCTGACCGTTGTGGCGGCCTGTTGCCTGGTCACATACTTCGCCTCGCAACCGCAGCCCGTCAATTCGATCATCGCTTGGAACCTGTTCTTCGTATTTCTGAATCTGGCGCAGATCGCCATGATTTTGCGATCACGAACAAAAGTGTCGGAGCATTTAGACCCGGCCTGATCGAATTAATCTTGTCCAGTTGCACTGGACCTAGAAACCAGCCCCGTCCAAAAGCGGGGCTTTTTTTATCGATGCTTGCCGGTCTACGCCTCGCTGCAAGCGCAGCGCTCCAACGATTTCGGCGTTCGATTCAGAAAGTGTACCGGGGCCGCTATGCTTCGAACACTAGCTGAAAGTGAGCTCCGATCGCAGATTCCGTACGTCAAGAGGACAAATCTTAAGGAGGTTAAAAATGACCGATCCAATGGAAGCGCTCGAAATGATCTGTGAAAGCTATCAGACCTCGGTGAGCGCGAATGACTCAGCCGCCTACGCCCGTCAATTCGCGCCGGACGCCGTCAGGTTGCCGCCGGGCGGCAAACCCGAGTTCGGCCCGGACGAGATCGAGAGAAATGAGCAAAAAGACTACGATTACGCGAAGTGGACTATCGAAGTGAGGCCCGTACATGCTCTGCGCATTGATGATGACTGGGTTTACGGCATCGCCGAGACAAAGATCTCTCTGGTCGCGCATGAAGATGGGTCAAAGAAGTCGCTGACAGCCAACAAAGGGTGGCTAATCCAGCGCCAAGCATCTGGCGAATGGCGCATCAAGCGGGCCATGTGGAACTATCAGTAGAACCGCCGTGAATTCCAATCGCCCAACTAGAAATGGTGGGCGGGCCACAGGCCTGCCCATATTCCATCTCCATAATCTATAGGCCATCATTCCAATCAGTTTACTTCGGAGCTTTTGATGTTCGCCTTGGGCCACAACCGGTCATCTGACTAAAAGACTCAGATGACGGCTTTGTCCGCATTGCGGACGTTAGTTCAAACTGCCGCGAATGACCGGATCGAGCTGATTGTGTTGAAAAACTCGCTCTTGATCGGCGGTCAACTCGCTGATTCACTTCCGATATTGAGGAGGACGGATCGCGATGATGGGGTCAAGGCAGGAGGCGCAATCGGCGCTGTTTTATGAGTTCTCGCTGGAAGATCATGTGCCGCAGGATCATGTGTTGCGGTCGATTGATCGGTTTGTCGATTTGACAAGCCTTCGCACGCACTTGGCGGAATTTTATAGCCACACGGGCCGTCCTTCGGTCGATCCCGAGCTGCTGATCCGGATGCTTCTGGTGGGCTATTGCTTTGGCATCCGGTCAGAGCGGCGGCTGTGTGAAGAGGTGCATCTGAACCTTGCGTATCGCTGGTTTTGCCGCCTCGATCTGACCGACCGAATTCCGGATCATTCCACCTTCTCCAAGAACCGCCATGGCCGCTTCCGCGCGAGCGAGCTGTTGCGTCACGTGTTCGAGGCGACCGTGACGCGCTGCATGGAGGAGGGCCTTGTCGGCGGACAGGGCTTTGCCGTGGATGCGAGCCTGATCGTCGCGGACGTCCAGAAGCAGAATTCCAGCAAACCGGAAGACTGGGCATCCCGAGAGATCGACCCCAATGATGCGTCACGAGCGGTTCGCGAATATCTCGACACTCTGGATGACGAAGCTTTCGGCGCGGCCACGACGGCCAAGTCCAAGTTCACGGCTCATGCGGACCCTGCCAGCCAATGGACGGCGGCGCGGAAAGGTCCGGCGTTCTTCGCCTATTCCGACAATTACCTGATCGACACGGATCATGGCGTCATCGTGGATGTGGACGCCAGCCGGTCGAACAAGTCCGCCGAGGTAGGCGCGATGCGCAAGATGATCGACCGGACCACAGAGCGCTTCGGCCTGAAGCCGGATTGGGTCGCCGCTGACACGGCATACGGATCATCCGACAACCTCACCTGGCTGACAATAAAACGGCGGATCCTCCCATTCATCCCGGTGTTCGACAAATCGGAACGCAAGGACGGAACCTGGTCCCGGTCCGACTTCACCTGGGACGAGGACAACGACCGATACATCTGCCCGGAAGGCAAAGAACTTCGTCACACGAGACGGCGATATTCCGATCCCGCTCGGACAGCGCCAAGGCTGAAAGCGCGCAAATACAGGGCGTTGAAAGCCGACTGCCTAAATTGCCCTTCCAAACCGAAATGCTGCCCGAACACCGATTTGCGCGCCATCAACAGAGAGAAGTATGAAATCGTCAGGGATTTCGTGCGGCGCTGCACCGCCTCTGAATTCAACCCAACAGCGCAGAAGCGGCGCAAGAAAGTTGAGATGCTGTTCGCCCACCTCAAACGCATCCTCGGGCTGGGGCGGCTCCGATTAAGAGGACCCTGCGGCGCCCAGGATGAATTCACCCTCGCAGCGACCGCCCAAAACCTCCGGAAACTGGCAAAGCTCAAGCCGATGGCGCCCATCGCCGGATAAGTGGGCGGGCTAGGCGCAGATTATCCAAAACGATCAGCCCGATAGCTGAAGCCACCCGGCCAAAATCCAACGGCTTTTTCAACACAATCCTCTCCAAGTGAGCCTGATCGTAGTTCGCCGCACATTGGCTCGGCACCAGAAAGCGGACATCTATTTTAGAATTGGAATTCAAAAAATTGTCGGTGTTTTGCGGTTTTAATATGTAGCCAACACGCTCAGCGCTTGTGTCCGCGGTGGAGTTTGCGCTCAACCGCGTGGGCATAGCGGGACATGGAGAAACAAAACACCCAGAAGATTGCGGCGAGGACAAGGTAGCCGGTAGTGCCCGCTGTGGGGTTGATCCACTCGGGGTCCTTGAGCGCCTGGTTTTGTATGGCGCCAAGTAGATCGAACAGGCCGATGATCAGAACCAGCACCGTGTCCATGAAAAGGCCGATGAAGTTGTTGACGATTCCTGGGATCACAAGTGTTAGCGCCTGCGGCAGTACAATCAGACGCATCTGCTGCCAATAGCTGAAACCCAGCGACATGCCGCCCTCGTACTGGCTGTTGGGGATCGCCTGCAAGCCGCCGCGAATTTCCTCCGCCATATAGGCGGACGAGAAAAGCGCAAAGCCAATAAGTGCGCGCAGAAGCTTGTCCACCTCCGTCCCCGGCGGAAGGAAAAAAGGCAGCATTACTGAGGACATGAATAGGACGGTGATTAAAGGTACGCCGCGCCAGAATTCGATAAAGATGACTGAGAGAATCCGTATAGTGGGCAGCGTCGATCGCCGTCCGAGCGCCAGCAAAATGCCTAAGGGAAGTGATGCGACGATGCCCGTCAGCGCTACGACGAAGGTGACTAGTAAGCCGCCCCAAAGACCCGTGCGCACCGGCGTCAAACCGAACTCGATGGAAAAGAACGCGCTTAAGGCAACGACGACGAAGATCAGTCCGCCGACCGCCTTGAATCCTCCCGAAAATGCGCTCAGGGCGTCTCCGCCCAACCCTCGGTCCGCTGCGATCCCGAGTGTTAGCAGCGCGAGGCCAACCGCCGTCCAAACGCCTTTCGCGCCCCATCCGCCCTCCAGAGCTCCACCAGTCAACAGGACGAAGGCCACTACCGGGAATGCGGTCAACATGATCGCGCCCATAGTCTTGCGCGCCGGCGCCTTGTCCCAGGCAACCCAAGCAACGCCAACCGCCAGAAGAAAAAAGGCCAAGTTGACCCGCCATAGCTCCTCGCCCGGATAGGCGCCGTAGATCATCAGACGCATTTTGGCTGCGATGAACGGCCAGCAGGCGCCGCCGTTTTCGCGACAGGCGTCGGCTCCGTTCATCCCCTCGGGCACCGAATATGTGGCGTTGATCAGTAGGAATGAAATCAGGCTGCTGATCACGCCATAGGAGATCAGTAGCGATAATACCGTCAGCGCAATCACCACCAGCGATTTCAAAGCCATCGCGGGTGACGAAAAATCGTTAATCGAATCTAAAATGTTCGCTTTCATCCAGCCGGAAAAGCCGATTGTCTCCGACGGAGGCAGCAGCGTCGGCGCCTCCTCGGTTCGCACGAATGCGACGTCGTTATCAGCCATGGCTCGGTCCTTCATTTGCGACCGGGCGCTTCTGGTAAATCGGCGTCCTTGGTTGGTTTCCCTATCGCCAACTCTTCAACAGGCCCGCTCGCGAGCCGAATGTTCCTGTTCGGGATACGGACCGCAATTCACCTCGTGGTACGCGCATGACGCACTATCCGGCATTTGGTATAATGCTGTGATCTGAGGCAGCATGTGTGGATTCCTGGTGGAGTTTTGGTGGATTTTGCCGCCGTTTCCGCAGGCAAATTCTGAATCTCCTCCTTCACTGGCCTCAACGGACTGGAGCGTTGGTGAGACTTCGACATGACCACGGAGAAATTCAGGCTCGAAGTTGCGAATGAGCGGCTGTGGAATGGTTCCAAACCTGTTCCTACTAGCAATAAAGCATTTCAGCTGTTGCGATTGTTCGTCTCAAATCCAAACCGCCTACTGACTAAAGATGATATTCTCCGAGGGGTTTGGGGTCATTTGTGCGTCTCCGAAGGCCTGATCAAAGAATATGTCCATGACCTGCGCCTCGCACTCGGTGACGATCCCAAGCATTCGCGATTCATTGAAACCGTGCGCGGTCGCGGCTACCGATACCTTGGCGGTATAGAAACCGACGTCGACTGCGCTAGGAGCGCAGTGAAAAGGTCCCGGTCAGCAAATGGCTTGTCGTTGGCCGTATTGGCGTTCGCGAGCCTGTCTGAGGATCGGCACCAAGAATACTTCGCTGATGGGATTAGTGAGGACATCATCATCGGCCTGTCGAAAAACCCTCATCTATCCGTCATCTCTCGAAATTCAACATTCGCTTTCAAGGGCAAGTCGTGTCCAGTGCGCGATATAGCCGAAGCATTGGATGCACAGTTCGTACTCGAAGGCAGTGTTCGCAGGATCGGATCACGACTCCGGATCACCGCCAAACTCATAGACGCCACCGGCGACCGCCACGTGTGGGCCGAGACCTACGACCGGGATATCGGCGATATCTTCGCCGTCAGGGACGAAGTCGTTAGTTCGATTGTCCATGCCCTTGGGTCATTCGACGGCGCCGTCGAGAGATCAGCGCAGTCGCGAACAGCCGGGATTCCGAACACGAACCTCACGGCCTATGACTGCTACCTAAAGGCTCAGGGACATTTCCACCGCCGGCACGGATCGGGATACGACACGGCGCAAAAGCTGTACGAGGAGGCTATCGAACTCGATCCAAGGCTAGCACGCGCCTATACTGCGCTAGCTCTTCTTCACTTCCAAAGGTTCAAGGTCTATCTTCTGGAGCCGCTCGAGAACGTTAGGCGGAAAACGCGCGATCTGGCGAACTGCGCCTTGCAGCTGGACCCCGGAGAATATCTGGCGCACTGGGTGCTCGGTCGCCTCTATGGCCAGATGGGGCGGCGTGCGCAAAGCCTCGCCGCATTCGAACGTGCGCTTCTAATAAATCCGAATGACGCCAATGTGCTCGCCGATTTCGCGGATTTCCTGGTTTATTGCGATCGCAAGGAAGAAGCGCTTGGTCATTGCCAGAGAGCGATCCGTCTGAACCCGATTTGTCCCGATTGGTTCTGGTGGCACCTCGGATTTACGTACTTTCATCTGGGGCGCTATCAGGATGCCTTGCACTCTCTTGAGCGAATGGTCTCCCCCGGTCAGGCGCACAGGCTCTTGGCGGCTGTTTTCGCGCAGCTTGGCCGTCTTGGCGAAGCGCACGATGCGGCCGCGAGGTTTTTAAGCGCCAATCCGGGATTCTCGATCGACGCGTGGGCCAGCACACAGCCGTACATGAACCCGAAGGAATTGCAGCGTTATGTCGATGGAATGCGCAAGGCTGGCCTACCGGTTTGAATCATCACTTTTCGGGCCGGGGGGTCAATCAATTGTGGATGGCTGGTAGGGGCCAGATCGAACCATCGGCACGCGTTTGGATACAGCCCATCTACTGCTTAGAGATGTCCGTTTTAGGGTCGCGGCCGGTCATCTGACCAAAAGACTCAGATGACTGTTTTGTCCGCGGAGTGGCCGTTCGGGCGGCCTCTGCCACATGTCCGATCCGACCCGAAGGCGACATTCGCGCAATTTGCAGCGAATAACTGCTTCGAGCGCGAAGCGGTGGCTTGTCGCGTCGTACTGAACGCCAACGCGCCTCCAATTCCGGAAAATCGTCGGCGGCCCGGCGCGCGGACTTCATCAGGGCCAGCGGACATGCGCTCCGCGTCAACAGGCCGGACGGCGCTGTCAGAGGAACTTCGCTTGAGGCGGGCAGGGTGCTTTCGTAGCGTCCGTGGATGAGTAAGCGTGACCCCTTCAAGTACTTCAAAACCAGCCCCGAAATCATTCGGCTCGCGGTGATGATGTATGTTCGTTTTCCACTCTCGCTGCGGAATGTCGAGGATCTTCTCCACGAACGCGGGATCGATGTCAGCCATGAATCGATCCGGTTCTGGTGGAACCGGTTCGGCCCGATCTTTGCCACCGAGATTAAGCGCAGACGTGTCGACCGGATGCGTGCGTATTCCAACTGGCGATGGCACGTCGACGAAGTCTTCGTGAAGATCAACGGCGAGCAACACTACATCTGGCGCGCCGTTGACCATGAAGGTGAAGTGCTGGAGGCCGTGGCTTCGAAGCGCAGGGATAAGCGTGCCGCATTGAATCTATTGAAGAAATTTATGAAGCGCTATGGACGGCCAAATGAGATCGTTACGGACTGTCTCCCGTCATTGCCGCCCAACAGAGACTGGTACGAATTAGTCTGACAACACCATTTCAAGACCAATGTCAGCACGCGTCTGGGTGCAGTTATTGCCAGCCGGTTTCACGCGCGCCCACGAGCGACAACGGCACACCAGGCTCAATCGCTCCGCCGGGCTGCTAAACGCCCCAAGAACGCCAATCTTAAGAGAACTGTACGCGGCAAGGGGGCGCAATACTGATGCCTCGCCCAAAATTGCGGGGGCTGCGCTTTCGCCACCGGCTCTGGTGAAAGTTCTGCTGGCGATCATTTGGCTTCCCAAATTTCTCCAGAATTCGCAACGTTCGTCGGCGAGGCCCTCTCTCTGGCGGGCACTGTGAATTCCGCACTCAATAGTTCGCATTATTGTGAATTAAAAACAATTATATTTATAACAATTAATGTGTAATATTTGTCCAGAGATCAAGGTCGGTGGCCATGTGGCTACAATTCGGAGACTTTTGGGACAATCAGATTAACACGGGTTGGATTCCACTCCGGGGCGTATTATTTTTCGTCTTTAGAAGTGATTGGTGGAGTTCATGCTATGCTTAACAAATCAGAACAGGCCATTGTTGAGCACGTCGTAAATGCGATTGGCGACCATCGGTTGAAGGCGGGAACGAAACTTGGCGAGCAAACGCTGAGTGAGATTTTTAATTGCAGTCGCGCTCATGTCAGGCGGGCGTTGCTCGTACTTTCATCACAAAAGGTCGTCGAATTGATTCCGAACCGCGGGGCTTATGTCGCCACACCGACTGCAGACGAAGCAAAGAATGTTTTCCAAGCCCGTCGCGCAATTGAGGGAACAATTGTTCGAAATGCTATTCGCAACGCTTCGCGTAAAGACGTTGAGCGAATGCGAAAGCATGCCAAGAACGAACAGATGGCCCGCGCGTCTTCGGACCGTCGCGAGGCGATCAGATTGTCTGGACAATTCCATTTGGTATTGGCGGAAGTCGCCCGCAACGATGTGCTGGAGGGGTTTCTCAGAGAGTTGGTCATGAGGACTTCGCTAATCATCAGCCTCTATGCATCATCACGCGCGCCGCTCTGCGAGGATCATGACCATGTCGAGATCATCGACGCGATTGATAGCGGAGATGAAGAGAAAGCGCTTGACCTTATGGATGCGCACCTCAGACATCTGGAGAGCAGCGCTGCGATTGAAGGCGAGCCCAAGTTGGACAACCTTCACGCGATTTTGGGCGTTGGCTGACGCAAGACCTCTTCGGCGAGCCGGAAAGACAAAATTCTCGCTTTGTGGAGACCGGTGACTAGAGACGTAGGCCTAGTCCGTTCTGTGATGTGACACTCCAGTTCATTGGAGTCGCCCATTTGGCTCAGTGCCCAAGTGAGCTCCAAGATTGTCGATCCCACGCTGTCCTTTTCCGTGTGCAGGGTTTCCAGCCTCCAATTCCAGATATACTCGCCATCCGATGATATCGCTCGCTGGTGCAACTTTGGCGATATTGCCGGTGGTCGCCAAAATCATGACGCGACGTGCTTGAAAAACTTCGCGCGCCTCGTTCTCCGATAGATTTTGCCAAAGCGATCCCGATTGGGATGGCCGCCTCTCGCCTTGTGGCCCATTGGATCGCCAGCGCCCTTCTCACGTAAGTCGATTTCAGGAAAACAAATCACTTAGAGTTTGTTTGCCGCGCTACGCTTCAGCATTGCGGCGTCTGACTGAAATGTCGTCGAGAACGTAGTGAGCGATCCGTCAATCCCGCGCACACGCATCCGGCCAAAGTCATCTGATCGGCATTCGCATGCGGCAAGGATTGGTCGCAAAAAATGCATACTTTATACAATAAAAACTAAAAGTGTATGCTGAATAATTTGATAGAGATGTGGCAACAAAAAATACTAAAAATTGTTAACAAAATATGCTATCAAATCTTACGATAAGCGATTGCACTAAGCGCCAATGGAGGAATGTGGCAATGAAAATTACCGTCATAAACCCAAACTCGACGGTGAGTATGACCGACAAGATCGCCGCGACGGCGCGCGAGGTGGCGTCGGATGGCGTTACAATTGAAGCATTCTCAGGCCAGGACGCGCCGGCCAGCATCGAAGGCCACTACGACGAGGCGATGTCTGTGCCTTCATTGTTGAAGCAGGTGCGCGCGGCCGAAGACGCGGGCTCGGATGCGATTGTGGTCGCGTGCTTCGATGACCCCGGTATCGGAGCGTGCCGTGAAATTGCAACCGGCCCTGTGCTGGGCATCTGCGAGGCGAGCGTCAAAGCCGCCAGCATGATCGCAACTTCGTTTTCGGTCGTCACCACGTTGCCGCGTTCGGTTCCAGTGATCGAAGAACTCGTTCGCAAATACGGGCTCGATCACCAGTGCCGCAAAGTGCGATCGGCGGAGATCCCCGTCCTCGCGCTGGAGGAGCCGGGCTCCAATGCGCGCGAACAAGTCCGAGACGCGATCAACAACGCGGTCAAAGAAGATAATTGCGAAGCAATCGTGCTTGGCTGCGCGGGAATGTCCGACCTGACGACTTGGCTGACAGAAGAGACCGGCGTGCCGGTCATCGACGGTGTCACCGTCGCCACAAAGTTCGCTGAGGCGCTCGTGGGTGCGGGGCTGAAGACCAGCAAAATCGGCGCCTACGCGGTGCCGAACACGAAATAGCACCCGATTCTGGAGAAAATGATGACTGATGAAATTAAATATGCGGCTCAGGAAACCGCAGGGGAACATACCCCCGAGATCCTGGAAACAAAGGCTATCGGCGAAGAGTCGCTCGCCCCGCAAGAGACGCGGATCATGGATCCCTGGTCGTATTTGTTCGCCTGGTTAGGCGGCTGCGTCTCCATCGGCACTTTCACCGTCGGTTCCGGCCTGGTCGGAACGCTGAACCTGGTCCAGGTTTTCATAGCAATTGCGATCGGTTGTACCGTCATCGGCCTGGCGCTGATGATCAACGGTCAGGCGGGTCACAAATACGGCATTCCGTTCATGGTGCAGGCCCGTTCGGCCTTTGGATTTGGTGGAACCCGAATCCCGGCGCTCGTCCGCTCAGTTCCTGCTATCGTCTGGTATGGCTTTCAAAGCTGGATCGGCGCCGGCGCACTGAATCTGGTGTCCGCCACGATGTTCGGCTTTGACAACCTCATCGTGTTCTTTATTGGGTTCCAATTCCTCCAGATCGGTCTGTCGGTGCTCGGCTTCCACGGGATCAAGTGGCTGGAGAACATCGGCTCGGTGTTCATCATCTGCTCGCTGATATACATGTTCTTTAGCGTGATCGACAAATATGGCGAGGAGATCAGCACAAATCTCATCGATGCCGAAGGCACCTGGGGCGCGCCGTTCTGGGGGGCGACGATGCTGTTCCTCGGCGTCTACTCGACGATGATGCTGAATGTGTCGGATTATTCGCGTGAGCTAAGGCACGATGTGGGCCGCGTTCGACAGGTCGTGATCTACGCCAACTCCATCTTCCCAGCGACCATGTTCATGGGCATGATCGGTCTGATGGTGTCAGGCGCCACCGGTGAAGTTGACCCGATCAAGGTGTTCTCCAGCGCGGTCGATAACAAGATCCTTCTTGTCACCACGCTTCTGTTCATCGCCTTCGCTCAGGTGACGACAAATATCCTGAACAATGTCGTTCCGCCCGCTTATGCGCTGATGGACGTTTTCAATCTCAGCTTCAAGAAATCGGCGGTGGCCGTTGGCCTGTTGGCTTTCTGCACCTTCCCATGGGAGCTGGTGAAAGATGAATCTGCCGCGGGCCTGAGCCTGTTCATCCAGACCTACAGCGCTTTCCTCGGCCCGATCTTCGCCATCCTGGTCGTCGATTACTACGTGCTTCGGGGTCAACGTCTGAACATAGAGAAACTCTATGACGAGAAGGGGGCCTATGCGGGCTACAACCCGGCCGCTATCATCGCCATGGCGATAGGCGTGGTCGCTGCGCTTACCTTCTCTGGCCTCTCCTGGTACGCCAGCCTGATCCCGGCCGGTCTGTCCTACTACCTGCTCATGCAGTACATGCCGCAATGTGAGCGGTTTCGCCCGCATCACACAGACGGGCGAGACGCTGTGGCCGCGGAGTAGAACACCTCGACATAACACTGAGACGGGCCGCGGTTTCGCGGCCTGTTTTTTCTGAGAGTCCGGACAGGCCTACCTGACAAATTCCAACTCTGTCTCGCAATGGGGGGTTGTCAGAAACTTCGGTCTTGAGCCGGGGAGGGCGGATTCGTAGCGTTCGCGGATGAGTAAGAGTAATCCGTTCAAGGGGTTCCACAGCAGCCCTGAAGTCATCCGCCTGGCCGTCATGATGTACCTCAGATTCCCGTTGTCGCTCCGAGATGTCGAAGACCTTCTCCATGAGCGCGGGATCGATATCAGCTATGAGACAATCCGGTTCTGGTGGTTGAGATTTGGGCCGATGTTCGCCGCCGAAATCAAGCGCAAGCGCGTCGATCGAATGCGCGCGTTCTCGAACGAGCGGTGGCATCTGGACGAGGTGTTTGTGAAGATCAACGGCGAGCAACACTATTTGTGGCGCGCTGTCGATCACGAGGGCGAGGTGTTGGAAGCGGTCGTCACCAAGCGCCGGGACAAGCGCGCTGCATTGAAATTATTGAAGAAATTGATGAAGCGGTACGGTCAGCCGCGCGAAATCGTGACGGACAAGCTAAGATCATATGGCGCTGCTCTGAAGGAGATGGGCGGCTCTGATCTCCAGTCTACTGGCCGCTGGCTCAACAACAGAGCGGAGGACTCGCGCCTGCCATTTCGACGACGAGAACGGGCGATGCTGAGGTTCCGGCGGATGCGAAGTTTACAGATGTTCGTCGCCGTCCACTCCTCCGTCTACAACCTCTTCAACCGAGAACGCCACCTCAACTCCAGACGCAACTTCAAGCTTTTCCGAACCGCCGCACTTGAAGAGTGGCGGCTGCTTTGTTCCGCCTAAGTTCCCGTGGTTCAGGGCAAACTGAGACGAGTTCGAATCTGTCTGACAACACCGCGGGCCGAACTTGATCACCCAGTAGCGGACGGTCTCGCGGCTGACGTCAATTCCGCGTTCGGCCAGCATCTCCTCGACATCGCGGAAGCTCAGCGTGAAGCGCAGATAGAGCCAGATTGCGTAGCGGATCACATCCGGCGGAAACCGGTGGCGCTTGACGGAAATTCCGTCGCCCATGCCTCTCGCCTACCATGAGCCCTGGAAACAGAGACAGGTTAGACTTTGTCTGCCAGCTCCCATGACACCACCAATTTGTCTGACACCTTCCGTCCAACAGAATTTACTGCGTGCTCAGGCCGGCGCCGCTCACCTCATTGAAGTTCACATAGTCTCGGGGCGATGAGGCCAGCGGGTTTTCGCTGGCCGCGATCTGCGCCATCAACTGCGCGCGGGCTTCGTCGTCGCGGTCCTCGAAGAAAGCGAATTCGCGTTGGAATGTGACCGGGCTGTCGCCGCCGGGACTGTAGAAGACGTTGTTCGCCGTCAGCGGATCGACCGGCGTGAATCCGCCCGCGAAGGTCGTCACCACCGCCGAGACCGGCTGGCTGTCTGCCACGATGTCCGGCATGGAGACCAGCCAGGCGCCCGAGGCGGACGAGTAGGTCGTGGCCTGTCCAAGCGTGGAGCCGTCCGCGCCGATCAATTGCACCTGCACGTTCGCGCCGGCCGGCGCCTGACCTGAGAAGAGCGGCGCATAGAACAGGACCGGCCGCAGTTCGATCTCTTCGTCCTCCTCGTCATCGCCGAACACGCCCGCGATCTCCGCCGGATCAGGCGCGGCGAGGAAGGCGTCGATCACCATAGCGGTGTTGTTCTCAAGCGTGATCTCCTGCCCGCGGGTCAGGTCGCTGCTGACGGTGACGGTGTTCTCGGCCAGCTCGTCGTCGGGGAAGGCGAACAGCGCCTCCAGTTGCAGCGTCAGCCGGATCACCGGATCGCCGGGGGCGACTATGCCCAAATTCCAGGTGACGGTCCCGTCGCCTGCGTTGTGGACGCCGCCATTGGAGGCGCTGACGAACTCGTAGACTTCTGTGTCGATCAGATCGACCACCTTCACGCCGTCGGCCTGGAAGCCGCCGATATTCTGCACGGTGATCTCAAACTCGATCACGTCGCCCGGGCTGATCTCATCCACCGAATTGGCCTTGGTGATGATGAGATCCGGATAGACCAGCGCGTCCGTAGGCACTGTCAGAGGAACTTGGGTTGAGCCGGGCTGGGCGCTCTCGTAGCCTGCCCGCATGAGTAAGCGTGACCCGTTCAAGTACTTTAAAACTAGCCCAGAGATTATCCGCCTGGCGGTGATGATGTATGTGCGCTTCCCGCTCTCGCTGCGAAATGTGGAGGATCTTCTTCACGAACGCGGGATCGATGTAAGCCACGAGACGATCCGGTTCTGGTGGCATCGATTTGGGCCTATGTTCGCCGCGGAGATCAAGCGCAAGCGCGTCGATCGAATGCGCGCATTCTCGAACTGGCGGTGGCATCTGGACGAAGTCTTTGTGAAGATCAACGGGGAGCAGCACTATTTGTGGCGCGCAGTCGATCACGAAGGCGAGGTTCTGGAATCCGTGGTCACCAAGCGCCGGGACAAGCACGCCGCATTGAAATTGCTGAAGAAATTGATGCGCCGCTACGGGACGCCACAGGAGATCGTCACGGACCGGCTACGATCCTATGGCGCCGCTTTGCGCGAATTGGGTGCGCCGGAACTTCAATCGACCGGGCGCTGGCTTAACAATCGAGCCGAGAATTCACACCTGCCATTCCGACGACGGGAACGGGCGATGCAGCGCTTCCGGCGAATGCGAAGTTTGCAGATGTTCGCCGCCGTCCACGCCTCCGTTTACAACCTCTTTAACCAGGAACGTCACCTCTACTCTCGGCGCAAATTCAAGCTCAACCGCACCGCCGCACTTGAGGAGTGGCGGCTGCTTTGTTCCGCCTAAGTTCCCGCGTTGGCCTGCAAACAGAGACTGGTTCGAATTAGTCTGACACCACCCGTCTGACACCACCATAAAGGCGTTAAGACTCAGCATCGCCATGCGCCAGGCGGGAGGTGAGCAATAGCCCCTCCCTATCGAGGATGGGATGAGCCACCGTCACAATCCATGAATTCAATTCCTTGAGGGAGTAAGCGGTCTCCAGGTGGATATCGCTTGAACTAAAGCTGTCTACGTCTCCACGATGCAGGCGCTTGAGGTGCTTTTTGCGGCTCGAACGCTCCAATTTCGCCATCGCGGCCTTGCCCTCTAGAAGCAGCCGTGCGCCTTCGACATCAGAGGAAACCAAGACATTCGAAGCCAAGGTCAGGTTTTCGCACGCCTTTCGATGGATGCGTCTGAGTTCGTGACCGCCACGTTCGCTGAACCGACTCCCGTTCTGAGATTTGCTCTCAGCCAACGGTAAAAGCCGTTTGACCACCACGTCTCCCGCCGCTTCAAGGGCGATCGCGTAGTCCAGAAGCGCGCGCGAGTCTTTGCGTTGATCCTTCGTCATTTCGTCGAGGCGCATATCCGCGGCATACACGCGAATACGATCCAGCGCTTCGTTGACGATTTTATCCTGCGCCTTAATCGCCTCCATGCGCGGTTTGTCAAAACTGGCGTAGAGATCCATCACCGGTGAAAGCATGTCCCCGATGATGCCGGACATGCGCAACACCTCGCGTCGTAAGCAAGCTATGGCCAGATGCGGTTTCTGCAAGGCGGCTTCGTCGAGCACCGAGCGGTGATGCGCCGGCTGATCCGGATCCTCGGGAGGTCCGGGCAAGAAGGCGTTGATAGGATTCTCCAGTCGTCCGCAGATGGGGAGCGCCAGCAAAAGCATCGCATTGAACAGAATATGAAGCAGCACCAGGGATTGCGCCACGCCCATGCCGCCAAACTCGCCAAGGTGGCTGAGGACGGAAGAATAGTTGACCACAGCCACCGCGACGGCGCCGGCCCCGCCGCGTATCAGCAAGTTCGCCACTGGAATTCTTAGCGCCTCGGGCGCCATTCCGCGGCTCAGCCAGATTGGGATGAGCGAAGATCCAAGATTGGCGCCCAGAACGATTGAGGCGCCAACAGTCATAGGCAAAGCGCCCGCGCCAACGATGGCGACACACATCAGAACCGCCGCGACGGAGGAGTGCATGACGAAGGCCAGCGCCGCGCCGACGATGAAAGCCGTAACGAAATCCCGCTCCAGGTAGCTTGAGATCGCTGGAAGAAAGGCGCTCTCGCGGATCGGCTCAACCGCCTCCCGTAGCAACCCGAGCGCGATCAGGATGAATGCGATTCCCAGTGTGATGCGCCCGGCTTGCCGCAGCGAACGGCGCGAGCATTTCAAGAAAAGTACGCCGCCAGCAGTCAATAGAACGGGGACAAGCCAATCGAGCTCGAGCGAGAGAACCTGAATAATTAGTGCAGAGCCCAAATCTCCACCCAGGACGACCGCAAGGCCGGATGCGAATGCGATGGTGCCGCTGCTCGCGAACCCCGCGACGAGCAACGTAACAGCCGCTGAACTTTGTAGAAGAATGGCGAGCAATACGCCGACCGGAACAAGTTGCAGGATGCTGCGCTCTCCGGTCACGAGACGGCGAAATGAAGCGCCAAAGGCTCGCTCGATGCCGGTGCGGACCATGCGAACCGCGAACAGCAGCAAGAACGTCGCGCCAATCAACTGCACCAAGAAAGACAAAACCAGCATGGGCCTAGCATAGCAAATGTATGCCCAGGCGCTTGATTTTTTCCTTTTCGTGGAGGGCGTTGCGTCTGATCATGTGATCAGACGGCGTCTGCTGGCGGAACTTGTCCATCGTTTCCCGGCGACTCTGGCAGACGCACATGACGCGCCGCATCTGCGGCGCGGCGGGCCGCTTCGGACAGCACCGGCTTGGGCGCGCTGAACCACTCATCTGGATGCAGCGATCTCCTTTCCCGCACATGAGCGACCGCGCGGTCCAACGTCGGATATCTGTCTGGTGGGTTCTGTCAAGGGAACTTGGCTTGAAGCGGGAAGGGGGCCTTCGTAGCCTCCGTGCATGAGTAAACGCAGCCCCTTCAAATACTTTAAGACGTCGCCCGAGATCATCCGCCTGGCGGTGATGATGTACCTCCGCTTCCCTCTGTCGCTGCGGAATGTCGAGGATATTTTGCACGAGCGCGGGATCGACGTGAGCCACGAAGCCATCCGGTTCTGGTGGCATCGGTTCGGCCCGATGTTCGCGGCCGAGATCAAGAGGAAGCGCATCGACAGGTTACGCGCTTTATCGAACTGGCGCTGGCACGTCGATGAGGTGTTCGTGAAGATCAATGGCGAGCGTCACTATCTTTGGCGCGCCGTGGATTACGAAGGCGAAGTGCTGGAGGCCGTGGTTACGAAACGCCGAAATAAGAAGGCGGCGTTGAAATTCCTAAGAAAATTGATCCGTCGGTATGGTCGGCCGCGGGAGATCGTGACGGACCGACTGCCATCGTACCGCGCGGCGCTGCGCGAGATCGGCGGCTCGGACCTGCAGTCCACGGGGCGCTGGTTGAACAACCGGGCCGAGAACTCACATCTCCCATTCCGACGACGAGAACGGGCGATGCTCCGGTTCCGGCGCATGCGAAGTTTGCAGACATTCGCCGCCGTTCATTCCTCGGTCTACAACCACTTCAATCAGGAACGCAGTCTTTCAAGCCGACACAATTTCAAGCTCAACCGCGCCGCCGCACTTGCCGAGTGGCGGCAGCTCTGTTCCGCCTAGGTTCCCGCCTTCTCGGTCAAACAGAGACTGGTTCGAATTCGTCAGACAGCACCTTTTCACATTCGATAACCTCGAAGAGTACGTAGAAACGATGTATCCGCGTGTAGAGGCCGCAGTAGGGCACGATTGACGCGCGAGCGACCAGATTGGGGCCGGATTGAAGTTTACGCTTAAGTAGTTGTGGCAAGCGCGTGGGGTCATCAGCAGCCGTTCAATCAATTCACCCGTAGGACTGCTTTGTCCGCTGAGCAGGCATCTGATCAGGACACGGCGAATGACCACCTCGAGCCAACAGCGGACAGGCGAACAGAGACTGGTTCGAAATTACCCATAGAGCGGAACATGTCACCTAAACAATCGCTCCTCCACCGACTCCACCCGCGGCGCGCGCTTCTCGCACCTTGGCCTGGGCGCGTTCGACGAGATCGTCGATAGCGGCGTCCGGGAAGATGACGCCCGCCAGCAGCTTTGCGCCGATCAGAAGCTTTTGCGCCTCCACATCGGAGATTTCCGGCTTGGAGAGCGTATGCTCCATATTCTCGATGAGCTTTCGCCGCTCATCGCGCAATGTCTTTGTCGAGCTCTTTATGGAGTTGGAGAGCAGCATTTTGCGTTCGCCGCTTGGCCCTTTAGAGGCGCGGGACCTGAGCTCCTGAATGTTCTGCGAGGAGCTGTCGAATTCCTTGCCTTTCTTCTTAAAGTACTGATCCATACGGGTTTCGTGAAAATCACTGGCGGCCTTCGACGCTTTGTTCGCAGCCTCCCGGATGTCCTCGTCATCGCCGGACTGGATCGCGGCCATAAAGCCCTTCATTCCGTCGCGAACGGCCTGAAACCTCTCCTGCCTGAATTTCGGCTTCGGAGCGTAGCTGTTCATTAAGTCGTTGGTTTCGTGGAGATCTCGGTACGCCTGGTTGATGGATCGCACGCTCTCTCTCAGCTCTTGGACCTCGCGGCCGGTCACATCCATCAGGCGGCCACTGTCGGGTCCGGACGCAACGATCTCGTCCTGATTGGGATCCAGTTGCGGGCGCTGCTTGCCGGTCGTGACGAATTCGGTTTGCGTCTGCGGCTCGCGCCGGAGATTGGGCGTCGGGTTCCAGAGAACATCCTTCGAGAGTCCATGCTGGTGCTTGCCGCCATCCGCCTCGATCCGCTTGCCGCCCCGCCTCGCGGCCATGCGGACGAGCGAGCCCGCCGCGGCGTTGCAATTGCCTTCGTTGCGGAGCTTTGACGCCTTGCTGCGGAACACCTTTTTGAAGAATGAGGCGATCAGGAAAACCAGCCCCCTCTTTTCGTTCTTGACCACAAGGAGCGGCGCATAGGTGCGCTTGTCGCGGATGGCGCGCGCATCTTTTCCGAAGGAGGTGGCGTCCTTGTCGCCATCTGTGATTGGGGCGTATTTGCCTGTCTTGAGCTTCCTCTTTGTCTTCGCCAGATTCTCGTCGAAATCCGCTTTGGTGTCGCCGAGTTCCTTCGTGGGATCGTCGAGCGCGAGATCCTCAAGCAATTCGGGGGCGAGCCCCGATTCCGCCATCTGTCCGGCCTTTTCGTCGCGGTAGTTGTCCGCCATCCACTGCTGGCGCTGGACCTCGATTACATCCGTCGCCTTCACGCCGTGTTGCTGTTCGAACTTGACGCCGGGCTTGCTATGCGCGTCCTTCTTCTCGAAGAGATCTACATCCGAGTTCGCCAGAGTTTGGTGACCGGATCCGTCCTTCGGGCCAGGCTGCCATCCGCGCAGGGCGTCTCCGGGCAATCCGCCGCCGCTCGAATCCTTGCCCGTCTTCTGCAAAGTTTCGAACGCTTTCACCGCGTCCTCATTAATCGCATTGCGAAGACTGTGTCTTGTGAAATTCGCTCCAACGAGCGGCGTCCGATACTTTGTGCGCGCGGTTCTCATATTTTTTCGCGCTTCTTTTTTTGTTTTTTTATCCACGTTGTCAGGGAGGTTTTCATAGTCGCGCTTCAACCTCTCGTAATTGGCTTTCAGATCACCGATGCCTTGCTTGCCTTTGAGTATTGTCGGATTGTTGTTTTCCTCATGCTCCATCCGGTCGGCGTAATAAGCTCGGTGGAAATCTGCGAAGCTGTGAAAATTTTCATGCTTCAACGCCATTCGCCGGAAACTTTCAATCGCTTCTTTACTGAATATCGGCCTTTCAACCTCAACTGTATTTCCGAATCTGTCGTCTTCTTTTATTTTCTGCTTAGCGTTTTCCAACTTGTCTACAACGTTCGAGTTGAACTTGAACGAGCTGGTCCGGTCGTCCGCGCCGTAGGAGAAGACTTTCGCGCCCTTTACATTGGCCATGCCCGGCTGACCGATGGCGACGAAGCCATGCAGCCCCTTGCCCTTGACCATTGCGTTATTTCCCGCGAGCGGGCGGGCGCAGAGAAAGACGGGTAACTCCTTCAACTTGTTCTTACGGGCGTCCTTTAGCATCGACGGGGTGATCGCGGCCCGCCGATTGTCTACCGGGTCTGCATCCCGCTCGATATGCGACCCGGCGGCGCCCGCCTGGCCCTGGTTGTCCTGCACGAACTGATGAACCGAGTTCTCCCAAATTTGCTGCGCCGTCTTGACGGACCTCGCATATTCCTGACCGATCACGCTGCCCGGGCCCTGATGCGGCTGATTTTGTTGAACGCCGACCCTCTCATTCGGGTCAATGTTCAGGGGCTGTTGGCTGAGTGAATTGCGATTGATGTTGGTGAATCGGTCGACCATGGGATTGGCTCCATTCTCCGGGCCGGATGCTTTGGGAACTAGACGAACGTCTCGGGCGGGGCCGCAGCGGGCGGATCCTCGGCGGGACTGTTGGCGATGCCGCGGGTCATAGCGCCCGATTGCTCGATCAAAGTCCTCCATGCATCGGTGGATTCCACGATCGCGTCGACAGCTTCCGCCAATGAGCGGGGGCTCGCAATCGCGTCGTCCAGGATCAGAGAGCCAACGAGGATGTCGTCGTCGAGCAATCCGAACGTAAGCCCTCCAGTCGTGTGCGGGCGGGCGTTCAACGCCATCAGATCATGGACAATGCCGTCGAGCTCCGGCCCGACCGCCCTGGCGATAAGGGCGGTGATCACCACGCCGGCGACCGCGTCATGGCGCTCGAGCGTGATGGCGCGATCTCCAATGGCGAGTATGATCGACCCATCTTCCTGGATAACCTCGTCGGGATCGACTTCCGCGAGCCCAAGTGCTGCAAAGAACTCGGATACCGCATCTGGGCTGTTAAAGACCGTCACCATGTCGGTTTCGTCCGCCGCTTGGTCGCTCATGCCAGCCTCCTATCGATTGGGCGCGACGTCGTCATCATTCCGACTGGGTGTCGCGCACTCGTTCAGGTTATCCCCCGTCGATTCTGAGCGCATCATTGCGACCGCCTTGAGAACCGTTTCGGCCCTGTCCTGAGTTTTCGTCATCCGTCTAACGCCCTCCTTCGGAGTGTTGGGCCCCGGTACTTTACCATAAAGCGCAGGGCCTCACTTTCTGTCGGGGTTCGCTGCGAAACCTGGAACGTTGCCTATTCCTTTTCCAGCCACAGAGTCGTCGGTGTCCCTGCCCGCATTCGATTTCAATCGCCTTGCCATCCAATTCAATTGAGTTAACGAAAGACATCTGCTCTAAGCCAGATTTCAGCCGCAAATAGGTCTTAGAGATCAGGCGGAATGGCTTCGAAACAGCCGGCCGCTGGGTGTTTCTAGAGTGTCCGCTTTGGGTCATAACCGGTCATCGGATGGCACTGTCAGAGGAACTTGGGTTGAGCCGGGCTGGGCGCTCTCGTAGCCTGCCCGCATGAGTAAGCGTGACCCGTTCAAGTACTTTAAAACTAGCCCAGAGATTATCCGCCTGGCGGTGATGATGTATGTGCGCTTCCCGCTCTCGCTGCGAAATGTGGAGGATCTTCTTCACGAACGCGGGATCGATGTAAGCCACGAGACGATCCGGTTCTGGTGGCATCGATTTGGGCCTATGTTCGCCGCGGAGATCAAGCGCAAGCGCGTCGATCGAATGCGCGCATTCTCGAACTGGCGGTGGCATCTGGACGAAGTCTTTGTGAAGATCAACGGGGAGCAGCACTATTTGTGGCGCGCAGTCGATCACGAAGGCGAGGTTCTGGAATCCGTGGTCACCAAGCGCCGGGACAAGCACGCCGCATTGAAATTGCTGAAGAAATTGATGCGCCGCTACGGGACGCCACAGGAGATCGTCACGGACCGGCTACGATCCTATGGCGCCGCTTTGCGCGAATTGGGTGCGCCGGAACTTCAATCGACCGGGCGCTGGCTTAACAATCGAGCCGAGAATTCACACCTGCCATTCCGACGACGGGAACGGGCGATGCAGCGCTTCCGGCGAATGCGAAGTTTGCAGATGTTCGCCGCCGTCCACGCCTCCGTTTACAACCTCTTTAACCAGGAACGTCACCTCTACTCTCGGCGCAAATTCAAGCTCAACCGCGCCGCCGCTCTCGAAGAGTGGCGGCAGCTTTGCGCGGCCTGAACCTAGGCGCATCGGGCGGTTTGGAGACGGGTTCGAATTAGTCTGCCAGCACCCGCGGAATTCATCTCGAGAGTTCAGTGGGTTACACGCAGCGCAGACCGGTTTCCTGTTTCTCGACGGAACAGGCGGGTTTTGCCGCATAACAGGCCCTGTTTTTCGACGGTATCAGGGGCGTTTCTCGACTGATCAGTCGAGTTGGGACGTTTCTCGGGCGGCTAAAATCCGTCCCTCAACCGGATGTGGGCGCGCCGAAAATTCGCCGTTGCTCAGACCATGCGAGTGGGATGTCGCGCTCCATCAAGCGAGCGAGCGAGAGATCCTTCGGCTGCCGCCCGGCGAGGATGGCGCGCTGCATTAGGCCGCTTCGAGCCGATTGTGTTGAAAAACTCGCTCTTGATCGGCGGTCAACTCGCTGATTCACTTCCGATATTGAGGAGGACGGATCGCGATGATGGGGTCAAGGCAGGAGGCGCAATCGGCGCTGTTTTATGAGTTCTCGCTGGAAGATCATGTGCCGCAGGATCATGTGTTGCGGTCGATTGATCGGTTTGTCGATTTGACAAGCCTTCGCACGCACTTGGCGGAATTCTATAGCCACACGGGCCGTCCTTCGGTCGATCCCGAGCTGCTGATCCGGATGCTTCTGGTGGGCTATTGCTTTGGCATCCGGTCAGAGCGGCGGCTGTGTGAAGAGGTGCATCTGAACCTTGCGTATCGCTGGTTTTGCCGCCTCGATCTGACCGACCGAATTCCGGATCATTCCACCTTCTCCAAGAACCGCCATGGCCGCTTCCGCGCGAGCGAGCTGTTGCGTCACGTGTTCGAGGCGACCGTGACGCGCTGCATGGAGGAGGGCCTTGTCGGCGGACAGGGCTTTGCCGTGGATGCGAGCCTGATCGTCGCGGACGTCCAGAAGCAGAATTCCAGCAAACCGGAAGACTGGGCATCCCGAGAGATCGACCCCAATGATGCGTCACGAGCGGTTCGCGAATATCTCGACACTCTGGATGACGAAGCTTTCGGCGCGGCCACGACGGCCAAGTCCAAGTTCACGGCTCATGCGGACCCTGCCAGCCAATGGACGGCGGCGCGGAAAGGTCCGGCGTTCTTCGCCTATTCCGACAATTACCTGATCGACACGGATCATGGCGTCATCGTGGATGTGGACGCCAGCCGGTCGAACAAGTCCGCCGAGGTAGGCGCGATGCGCAAGATGATCGACCGGACCACAGAGCGCTTCGGCCTGAAGCCGGATTGGGTCGCCGCTGACACGGCATACGGATCATCCGACAACCTCACCTGGCTGACAATAAAACGGCGGATCCTCCCATTCATCCCGGTGTTCGACAAATCGGAACGCAAGGACGGAACCTGGTCCCGGTCCGACTTCACCTGGGACGAGGACAACGACCGATACATCTGCCCGGAAGGCAAAGAACTTCGTCACACGAGACGGCGATATTCCGATCCCGCTCGGACAGCGCCAAGGCTGAAAGCGCGCAAATACAGGGCGTTGAAAGCCGACTGCCTAAATTGCCCTTCCAAACCGAAATGCTGCCCGAACACCGATTTGCGCGCCATCAACAGAGAGAAGTATGAAATCGTCAGGGATTTCGTGCGGCGCTGCACCGCCTCTGAATTCAACCCAACAGCGCAGAAGCGGCGCAAGAAAGTCGAGATGCTGTTCGCCCACCTCAAACGCATCCTCGGGCTGGGGCGGCTCCGATTAAGAGGACCCTGCGGCGCCCAGGATGAATTCACCCTCGCAGCGACCGCCCAAAACCTCCGGAAACTGGCAAAGCTCAAGCCGATGGCGCCCATCGCCGGATAAGTGGGCGGGCTAGGCGCAGATTATCCAAAACGATCAGCCCGATAGCTGAAGCCACCCGGCCAAAATCCAACGGCTTTTTCAACACAATCAGCCCAAAGCGGACGTGTCAGGTGCCTACCCTAGATCGCTTCTGACTCTACCGTGTTCGATCTGAACATATACTTCTAGTTCCTCTGCGTATCGCAAGAATGGAGATTTCTCGCGCACGAATAAGCAGACTTCGCGGTGGTCTGGGAGACTAGCTATTTCCCTGAATATCAGATCTTGGGAAGCAATTTGAACGACTGTTTCGGGTAGTACAGTTACCCAGTCTCGTGTCCGAACCATTTCGATGAGTGAAAGCGTGTTGTGCACAGATACTCGGGCTTCGATCGTCGCGTCGTGAAATTCGGCGGTTTCAATTAACTTGCAAAGGTTGTTGCGTATAAAACCCGACGACGCCACTTCACTGATTGTCGGCGTGGTGGACTGACGCGCCAAGGGATGATCCGGGGTGCAAACAAGGCCGAACCGGTCTTTAAAGAGCACTGTTTGTCGTACGCCGTTTAAGGCGTGTCGTCCGGATGCCACGCCTACTTCCACCTGTCCTTGAAGCAACGAGTCAATTACGCTTTGCGTGTCCGCGTCGCGCAATTCGACCTTTAGCCCGGGGTGGCGCCGAGTGAGCGTCGTAATCGCCTCTGGAAAAATCAACCCGACGACCGAGGGAACGGATGCGATCCGGATTAGGCCGAGCGGCGAGTTCGCCGAGGCTTCTATTGCGCGCACCGTATTGTCAAATTGGCGCAATTGGACCTGCGCCATTTCGAACACCTGTTCACCTAGAGACGTAAGCCGGTTCTTGCGATCACTTTCGAACAGGCGGACGCCCAAATGATCCTCAAGCTGCTTCAATGTCATTGAAAGCGCGGACGGCGATCGTCCGAGGCGATTGGCCGCCTCAGCCAGATTTCCTGTTTGCGCCACATGGCTGAAACAGCGCAGCATTTCGATCTTAATCGTCATATTTCAACTTTCCTGAAATACTATTCAGTTATTTGAGTTTGACTGATATTGTTGTCGGAGTCCATTCTGCGCAGTCTGAATTTAGCGAGATGTGGAATGTCTGACGCCAAAAGGAACTTGATCGCGGGAGAGTGGATGCTTGGCGAAAGCCAAATCGAGAACCGTAATCCATCCGATCTGAATGATCTCATAGGCGTCTTCGCCCAGGCGAGCGCTGATCAGCTAGAGGCGACTCTGTTCCAGGCGCGCCGCGCCCAATCAGATTGGGCTGCCTATGGCGTGGAGCGCAAACAAGCCGTGCTCATGAAGATCGGTGAAGAACTGATGGCGCGATCCGAGGAGCTCGGCACGCTGTTGAGCCGAGAAGAGGGTAAGCCACTGGCTGAGGGCAAGGGCGAAATCTTCCGCGCTGGTCAGTTCTTCACTTACTACGCCGCAGAATGTCTGCGTCAGATTGGTGAGAACGCGGACAGTGTCCGAGAGGGCGTTGAAATTGATGTCCGGCGTGAGCCTGTTGGAGTGGTCGCGGTCATTTCACCATGGAATTTTCCGACCGCCACCGCTTCGTGGAAGATTGCGCCGGCGCTCTGCTATGGCAACGCAGTTGTCTGGAAGCCTGCCAACGCCACACCCGCTTCGGCGGTCGCACTAGCTGAAATTATCTACGGTCAGGACATTCCCGAGGGGCTGTTCAGTCTTGTGATGGGATCCGGCCGGTCCATCGGCCAACGCTTGATAGAGAGTCCAAAGGTGAACGCGATTTCGTTCACCGGCTCCGTGCCGGTGGGTAAAGAAATAGCTGTCGCGGCGCTTCAGAACCTAACCAAGGTGCAAATGGAGATGGGATCGAAGAACGCGCTGGCAGTCATGGACGACGCTGATCTCGATCTCGCGTCGGCTTTGGCGCTAGGTGGCGCGTTCGGTGGCACGGGGCAAAAATGCACAGCGTCCTCCCGCCTGGTTGTGCACGAGGCGGTGCACGACGCCTTTGTAGAGAAGCTCGTGACGGGCGCCAAAGCCCTGAAAGTTGGGCACGCGCTTCAACCCGGTGTTCAGATGGGACCGGTGGTTAGCGAACAGCAACTGCGCGAAAACCTTGAATATGTCGCAATAGGCAAATCCGAAGGAGCGGAATTAGCGTGCGGCGGGGTGCGATTGGAGATGCCGCATGATGGTTACTACATGTCGCCAGGCGTTTTTCTGAACACCAACAACGACATGCGAATTAACCGCGAGGAAATGTTCGCGCCTCTCGCATCAGTTATCAAGGTAGGAGGCTACGAAGAGGCGCTGGCGACAGTCAATGACACTAACTTCGGCCTGACTTCAGGCATCGTCACTCAGAATCTGGCACGGGCCACTCATTTCCGCCGAAACGCTCGCACAGGCGTGGTGACGGTGAACCTGCCGACGGCCGGAACAGATTATCACGTTCCGTTCGGCGGACGCGGTGACAGCTCATACGGGCCGCGTGAACAAGGGAAGGCGGCGGCCGAGTTCTACACCACGGTCAAGACCGCTTACGTTAGCGCGGGAACGCCAATCTGATGCGGATTGATTGCCTGCAATACGCAAATTGGTCGGAAAAAATCTTTCAGCAAATGCGTGCGGGAGGCGTCGATGCAATTCATGTCACGATTGCATATCATGAAAATTTTCGTGAGACGGTTCAAAACTTCGAGCAGTGGAACAGCTGGTTCGAAACATGGCCCGACCTAATACAAAAGGGGCTATGGGCCTCGGATATTGATGAAGCGAAGTCGAGGGGCCGCACCACGATCTTCTTCGGTTTTCAGAACCCTAGTCCGATAGAAGACGATATCGGACTCGTCGAAATTGTACACACATTGGGCGCCCGGTTCATGCAACTGACCTATAACAACCAGTCGCTGCTGGCGACCGGTTGTTACGAAGCGGAGGATTCCGGCGTCACGCGTATGGGACGACAGGTGATCAAGGAGATGAACCGGGTAGGTCTGGTCGTGGATATGAGCCACTCTGCGGACCGCTCGACTATCGAGGCCGCAGATATCTCAGAGCGCCCCATCGCCATCACCCATGCAAATCCGCATGAGTGGACCCCGGCTTTGCGCAACAAAAAGGACGAGGTCCTCCGCGCTGTAATCCAGAATGGCGGGATGCTTGGGTTCTCGCTCTATCCGCACCACTTGAAGGACAATTCCGCATGCACGCTGCAAAGCTTTTGCGAGATGATCGCCAGGACGGCGGATAAATACGGCGCGGAAAACTTTGGGATCGGCAGCGATCTTTGTCAGGACCAGCCCGACAGCGTGGTCGAATGGATGCGCATCGGACGCTGGAGCAAGAACATCGAATACGGAGAGGGCTCCGCCGAAAATCCAGGGTTTCCCGCCATGCCAGAATGGTTTCGCGACAATCGTGATTTCGGCAATATCGAAAGCGGCTTGCGCAATGTTGGTATGGGTGACGTTGAAATCGCGGGAATTATGGGCGGCAACTGGTATCGGTTTTTTGCCGAGAACTTCGGGGCAAGACCGTTGTGACGCAGGTTTTGCCATCCGTCCCACGCCGCGATCCGGCGCAGGTAATGCGGCTTAGCCGCCTCGGCTCTCTGCATCAATGCCGTCTCAGCTTTATGCGAGTGCTAACCCGGCGCATGGCCCGCGATAAGTGGCGCTTTTCGCGCCCAGTCTTCGACATAGACGAGAACGGAGTTGGGCGCGCCGTCTATACCGCGCAAGGTCCCGAGAGAGCCTATTCCCTAGTTGCTTTCGCGCATGATCTGCCGGATGAGCAGCGCTCGGACCGGGTGATCGCAGAAGCTTGGGACGCCACGTTCGCTCTATTTGACGGCGTCCCGACGACGGAAGACGTCGACCGCCTGTCGAGGAACGTGCCGCTGCAGGAGGCGGGGCGGTTGAGTGAAAGCGAATTGTCGCTGTCCCGCGCCAATCGTTCCATGCGCCTTTGGGCGCTAGTGGTGGGCGCATTGGCCGACGGGAAACAGCCCGATCCAGAGAAGATCGACAAAGTCGGCTACTTAATGCGCACCACTGCGGTCTACGGCTCAGGCAAATTCGGCGCGGCGGATTGGGAGAAGATCGCCGACCGACCAGAGATGCGCGGACCTTTCCAGGCGGAAATGCTTTCCGTTTACCTGACCCGCGTTTTCGTGCGCGACCTGGTGCAACACTCCGCGCAGCTTAAGTGCCGCGATAGAGCGGTCGAGCTGGATCCGGCTATCGCACGGCGTCTGGGAATTGGCAACTCCACCGGCCTTGGGATGGCGCCATTCATCGTCAATCATCCGGTGCTTTTCAGCAACTGGATCGCAGCGAGAGAAGAAGCTATCGCGCGCGTTCGCTCCGTATCGACCGCGACAACTGATGAAGTCGCGATGTTCAGGCATGTACTGGCGTGGAGTGAGGCCCTTGTCGGAAGTTGGCGGTCCGAGCATCCAATTCAGATTCGGAAGTTGGCCAACCTGCAACGTGACATGGGGGCATTGAAAGAGTTTGCGGCCGAAGACGATTTACGGAACGGAAGTCCGTGGAACCGGCTGGTTGGCTGGGCAGAGCAGGCTTTGTCCGAAGAAGGGCAGGAACTCGTCAACTCACTGATCCTAGAGCCGTACGGCGAACTGGTTGATGACCTGTCAAAACACATGGCCGACGTTGAATCCGACGCCTTCCGGATCGACGGCTCAATGACCGTCAGGCGCGTGCGTCTAATGATTGAAGATTGCTTCGGATGGGCGTTGAAGATCGATTGGACAGCGCGTGAAAACCAAGCGCGCGCCTGGTACGTGTCGGAAGAAAAGCTTGAGCCACGTATGGGCGAACGGTTTGAGGAGCCGATCGTCGCTTATGAACAGCCACTAGCCCCCGCTCGCGACGCCGCATCTGCTCACGCCGCATTAATTGAGTTCCAGGACGAGTTGCCGGTAGCGGAATTTCTGCTGTGCCATCCAGAGCATCGGCATACGATCCGGCGGGCGCAGATGCACTCAATCTCGCCATATGGCGAAATTCAGGACAATACGATCAGCGCCGAATTGCTGCCTATCGACATGCTGCGCGCCAAGCTGTCATTTTTCGGCGCCACCCATTTCGATCCACGCTCTGACCGATGGGTGCGGATCTCCATGTATGCAGGTGCGCCGTACCCAGAAGACCTGACCCAAGACAATGCCGATCTCTGGGTCTACCCGGAGGGCCGAGCGTGAGCTTCTCCCTCAATGAAGTCGATGCGATGAGCAAACGCGCGGCGCGCGGCGCGGGGTATTCTTGGGGATTGGCCGAAGAGGCGGGCAAGGCTGTGCGCTGGATGTGCGCGCATGATTTGGACGGGACCGCCGAGCTGGCCAAATTGTTGCGCGATGTCGAATGCGTCGACCTGACGGACAGGATGCCGAGTTCTATCGAAGGCCGGTGGAAAGCAGCGGGCGACACTTTGTGCCCGCTGATCGCCGGAGCCGCTCTTTCGGACCGCGCGGCAGAATTACCGCATCGCGCATTCCAAATGGATACTGTTGCCTGTCCACTGCTGATGTTGCCATTCGCCGCTTGGGCGGCGCGATATTTAAAAGCCTCAGTTTCTGTTGAAGGGCCGGGTATCGCCGCTATCACGGATGGCGAAGGCGTCGTTGTTCGCGGCGTCGCCGACAAGGTCGCCGAAGGGGTGACCGTACGAGTCGGCCGAGACATCGTGCCGAGAGCAACGCACCGAGACCGAGTCGAGCCTTCGGCCGACGTTTGGGACACGCTTGATCGGTTCGCGCGCCGCACATTCGCCCCAGCCACCGAGGAGTCACGTCTTAAAGGCGCCGGCGCGGGGCTATCCGACAATGATTGATCCGAGGACCGTATGATCGAATCGAAAAACCTCAGCCTCTCCGAAATCGAGGATCTTTCCTTTCGCGCGCTGGTCGCTGCAGGCACTTCGGAGCCGAACGCGCGATCGCTTGCCATCGCTACCGCTGCGACCGAGGCTGACGGCGTGGCAAGCCACGGGCTGGCCTACATCCCGATCTATTGTGAACATGTCCAGTGCGGCAAGGTCAATGGAATGGCGGCGCCGGCGCTGAAGAAGACGCGTCCCGGGATGTTGACGGTCGACGCAAACACAGGCTTCGCGCATCCGGCGATTGATGTGGGCTTCGAGCAACTCATCCCGTTGGCCCGCGAGCAGGGCGTCGCCGCGTTAGCAATCCGCAATAGCTACAATTGTGGCGTCCTCGGCTATCACACGCACCGGCTGGCGCAGGGCGGGCTCGTCGGTTTGGCTTTCACCAACGCTCCGGCCTCTATCGCACCGTCTGGCGGCGCCAAGCCGGTAGTGGGCACCAACCCGTTTTCCATCGCGGCGCCAAGCGAAGATGGGGAGCCTTCGATCCTGATCGACCAGAGCGCCAGCACCATAGCTAAGAGCGAGGTGATGAAGCACGCCCGCGAGGGCCGGCCGATTCCAGTTGGCTGGGCGCTTGACCCTGACGGGAATCCGACGACTGATCCAAATGTTGGCCTAAGGGGCTCGATGGCACCCTCAGGCGGATACAAGGGGGTCGGCGTTGCGCTGTTGGTCGAAATAATGGCCGCAGCGCTTTCTGGCGCGACGCTCGGAATCAACGCATCGCCGTTTGCAGGAACTGCAGGCGGACCACCGAAAACCGGTCAGTTCTTTATGGCGATCGATCCAGGCGCTTCTGCAGGGGATCTTTTCGCTGCGCGAGTAGCTGATCTGGTCGCAGCCATCCGAGACCAGGATAGCGCCCATCTGCCTGGCGACGGTCGCAGGACAAAGCGGATCGCCGCCAAGAAGCATGGAGTGGATGTAAATGTGGCGATCCTTAAACGGATTGAAGAGAGCCTAAAGTGAAGCTCTAGCAGCGACAAACCGCCGACTTCAGGCACTAGAGCAGCCACGTGCTGCAATCGCCCGGACATTCTGGGCCACTTAAAAATACTCATACGCAAGGAGGGTGCGCATGTCGATCAAACCACCGTTTACCGAACTGGAGGTCTCAAAGGCAAAAGCCGGGTTCTATCAAGGAAACAGCGTAGAAATTGCGCTCCTCAGTAAAGGCATCATGGTCGCGCTTGTCATTTGGGCTCTTGTCTGGCCAGCCAATGCGAATGGCGTCCTCGGCAGCCTCAACTGGCGGCTGCTCGAAGATTTCAACACGTTCTACATCATAATCGTCGGCTTCTTCGCCTTCTTCCTGTTCGTCGTCGCCGCGCTGCCGCAGACAGGCAAGCGTGTCATGGGGCGACCTGGCGAAGGCACAGAGTTTTCAAATTTCTCCTGGTTCTCGATGATGTTCGGCGCTGGTCTCGGCGTCGGCCTAATGGTCTTCGCGACCGCCGAGCCGTTGGGATTGTGGGGATCGAACCCGATTGTCGTATCGGGCGCAGTTGTCGGAAATACCGAAGAGGCGCTGCAATCCGCATATCGCTATACCTTCGCGCACTACGGGTTTCACGCATGGTCGATCTATGTCGTGACCGGCTTATCGCTGGCCTACTACGCCTATACGCGCGATATGCCGCTAACGATCCGGTCGGCCCTGACTCCGTTATTCGGTCGACTCATGAACGGTGTTCTGGGACACATCGTCGACGTCCTGGGTGTCGTCGCCACCATTCTTGGCGTGTCGGTCACGATTGGCTTCGGGGTTTCCCAATTTATCGATGGCATGTACGCGATTACCGGGGCTGACTGGATGATGGATATGAGCGGCGAGGCGCCGGCGCCAGGCACTGTCGGCCTAATCGCTGGGCTGGCTGTTATCATGGGCCTTTCGATTATCTCGGCGGTTTCTGGCGTCGGTCGGGGGGTCAAATACCTGTCTAACCTCAACCTGGTTCTATCGCTAATCTTGCTTTTGACCTTCGTGATCTTCGGCTCGTTTCTCTTCGCCTTGACGACATATGGGACGGCGTTAGTAGATTATATCATCCACTTCGCTTCGATCAGTTTCGGCGCTTATGGCCCGCAGGCGCCCGCCGAATTCGCAGCTGGTCTGCCTGCCGATGCCGCGCCATTCGCCGATGCGCTTCGGGGCGGCGCGACAAACGCCTGGGGGTCGTTCGACGGCTTCAAATCTGGACTCGAAGGCGAAGCGGCGAACTTGTCCAACGAGGTTCTGCAAGCTGCATACGCGGCAGGCGAACCGGGACGTCAGTTCGGTTGGCAGGCGGGTTGGACCACCTTCTACTGGGCTTGGTGGATCGCGTTCTCTCCCTTTGTTGGCTTATTCCTGGCGCGTATTTCCCGTGGCCGTACAGTGCGCGAATTCATTGTCGGCTGCGTGTTCGCGCCAGCCATGGTGTGCTTCGCATGGATGGCAATCCTCGGCGGCACCGCTATCGATCTGGAGTTGAGCGGTGCGGCGGAGGGCGCGATTATCGGCGCGTCGAACACCGCGAAACTATTCGTGACGTTGGGCGAGATGATCTCTGGCGGGTTCCTGTCGGCAATCACCATCATGTGTGTGGTGCTGATCATGACATTTCTGGTTACTTCGGCGGACTCTGGCATTCTAGTGATGAACACCATTATGTCCGGCGGCGAGCAGGAAACTGGCATCAAGCATCGCATCGTCTGGGGCGTGATTCTGACATTGGTGATAGGCACCCTTCTGATCGCCGGAAAGACCAATGGCGGCGCTGACCCAATGGAGGCGCTAAAAAGCGCCATGATCATCGGGGCTTTGCCATTCACGGTGGTGATGGGTCTGATGTGCCTGTCGCTGATAAAAGCGCTCTATCGAGACGGTCGACGCGAAAAAATTGGGACGATTCCTGTCTCCGCCGCAGAATAGAGTGAATGAGCCGGGTCGAAACTATCGATCCGGCTCAACAACTTAGCAACTGGCGGCTCTAGCCAAGCACAGCTTCTGGGTTCTCTCGCTTGAGCAGTTTGGTGAACACTTGCCCGTAGCGCGACATATGCGAACGGCCTGCTTTGGATCAGTGCCGAATATCAGAGCCGCGAACGATATGTCCGCTTTGTCCGCACTGCGGTCGATTGCCTGAAGAAATTGCTGCAGGTTCATTCAACGGCAGCTTTCGGAACGCTGCGACGCGGCATCACGTAGCGTCATATAGTCAAATGGCCTCACAGAGTCGGGACAATTAGATCGTGAGTACATATTCGATAGGATGAGTTCGACAAAGCTGGCTGCGGGCCCCCGCAACCAATATCACCCCAATAAAGTCAGTAAGTTAAACGCCAACACGGTGTGCGCGCGCTGTGCGCCAAATTCTCCATGTCCGGACTATGTCCGATCAAACCCCCGCGCTCAGAACAAGCGCAAGAGCCAAGGAAGACGCCGACCTGTACAACCGCCGGAGCTCACCGTTGCGACCGAGGAAGCGGAGCAAAGGGGGGAAGTCGCCATTCGCTGCAGGTGCGAGGCTGGTCTCACCCTGACCGAAAAGCGGACCTTCAAGGAACGTGAAATCCGCGCTCTTATCTTGCACCGCAAAGGTCGGCTTCGAGCCCTTTCAAATCGTCTGTTACGCCTTAGACAGACAACCGCTCAGCGGACAATTCGATCACTCTTGGCAGCAAAATACAGTCAAGGCACAGGGATCTCGCCAACCAAATCATGTTCGCATAGTTCTCTATTTGTGGAAATCAGTCGAGGCCCGTCATTCTACTGAGCACGCCGTAAGCCTTATGTCGCTACGCGATTGTCAAAACGCGGATTCTGCTTGTTCGTGATCGGCGCGCGGCGATAGGCTCCGGGCAGCAAAACTGGGGGACGCGGCCGCCGTATGCTCTTTAGAAGCTGGCTGACATTCACGGTCGTGATCGGCGTCGTTCAGGCCGTGCTCGGGTTCCTCGCTGTTCTGCAACACGATGCGATCTTCTCCGAACTGCTGCGTCAGCGGATCGCCGTTATCGCGCAAACAACCGTTGCATCCTATCAGCCGATCGTTCGTCTCGGTCTGCCGATCTCGATGATCAGAAACGGCAATGCGATTGTCGGGCGCGCGCGGTCGATGGATGGCGACATCTCCGCCGTCCACACGTTCAACCCCTCGGGAATAATCGTTCACAGCACGCAGCACCCGCGACCTCAAACCGTGCAGGATGAGGCGTTGCTACATATGCGGTTGGCCGATGAGGTGACTTGGGGTGGCGAGACGGAGACGTCGATTCTCAGCGGTCATAACGTGACGACCAACGCCGGAGATGCGATCGGCGCGGTGGTCGTCGTCTATCCCAAGGATCGCCTTTCCGCGGCTTCGGATGCGGTTCGAATGGATGTAATGCGTGCTGCGCTCCTGATCTGGTTTGCGCTGTCCGCCGTCGCGTTTCTGCTGTTGCGACTGATCCTGTCGGCGCCTCGGAGCGCCATTGAGCGGCTGGATGCGATCTCTCGCGGCGACGCGGAGGTAGCGCCTGAGGGTCGGACATCGGATCCAGTCAAAGGCGGCTTGTTCAGCGAAGAGATTTCGCGGCTGGAGCGAAGCCTCAGCGAGGCGGCGAAACGCCACGACAGAGCGATGCGCGCGCTCGCAGAGCCGCCGGGCGGTGGAGAAAGCGAGCTGGCGGACCAGAACGAGACCCAAGACGCCTTACGCGCAGACGCTGATCCGTCCCGATCCCTGGCGCGCGCGTTCGCGCTTCGTCTCGCGCCCCTCGCCGCCATGGTGATCGCCACGTCCGCGATCTTGCTCGGCGTCGTCGCCATTCGCGATGTGAACCGGTCTATCGAGCCGGAAATGGCCGCGCGCAGCAATCTGATCGGCGCCATTGTCGGCGAGAATGTCGAACGTGCCCTGGACGCCGGCGCTCCGCTTGAAAAGCTCGTCGGCGCTGAAAACTACTTCGGCGACATGCTCATCCAGTTACCCGAGGTGTCGTACATCGCGGTCGCGACCGGGCGCGTTATTCTGGAGGCCGGGCAACGGATCGATCCGTATCTGGCGCCGCCTCGACAACGAAAGGACGTGCGCAGTCATCCGATCATGCATGGTGGCGAGGAAGTCGCTTATGTCGTGATCGACATCGACCCCGCCTACATCTCTCAGCGGTTTCGGGACGTTTTTCTTGATGTGAGCGTGGTTGTCCTGGTGACGGTTCTTATCGCATTCGAATGCATGGTTCTGCTGACCAGCCGTTCGCTGACGGCGGGCTTAGACCGCTTGCAAGGGCTCGCCTCGATGCACGCCGCGGGTGATTTCTCCGCTGTCACGGCCACGAAGGCGCGAGGCCCGATCGGCACTTTGGCGCAACGATTATCAGATCAGGCGGAGAAACTGCACGTCGCCGCGACCCGAGCGTTCGACGGCGCGAAGACTGAGAAAGAGCGACGCACTATAAAGGCGCTACAGACGCAGTTGTGCATTGTGAACAGGCGTCCCGCGCCGCTGCGGGTGTCCTATTTCACAGATGTCCGCCTGGCGCTGTTTCTATTCGCGGCGGCGGATGAGCTGCCGTTGGCCTTTCTGCCGCTCTACACCCGCGCGTCCGAGAATTTGTGGCCTTGGTTGGACGTCAGCGTGCTGATCAGCTTGCCGCTCGCGGGCTACTTGCTCGCCATTCTCGTAGCATCGCCGTTTTCCCGCGCGCTGACCAACCGGTTTGGCGTTCGTCTGATGTTTCTCGGGGCAGCGGCGCCGATGATCGGCGCTCATCTGGGACTCTATTATGCGGACTCCGCGCAAGCGGTGATCTTCTGGCGCACGATCACCGGAATCGGATACGCCTTCGTGACGCTTTCCTGCCAGGATTACGTGCTCGATTCCTCCCCCGCCGCCCACCGAGACCGCACCTTGGGGGTTTTCACGCTGGTCTTGTTTGGCGGCGTTTTTGCGGGCGTCGCTCTGGGCGGCGTGTTGGCCGATCGATTGGGCCAACAGAACGTTTTCCTGTTGAGCGCGGCGCTGATCGTCGTTTCCTGCGGCTTGAGCGCGTGGATGATCGCGCCGGGGACAGCTAAGGGACATGGCGGTCGAGAGAGACTCAGTTTGCAGGCGATTGCCGCGCCTTTGCGCAATAGGCGGTTCGCCTCCGTAGCGTTCGGCCTTGCTATTCCGTCCGGCGTGGTTCTGCAGGCGTTCACCTCTTACCTCGTTGCGATCACGCTCGATTCGATCGGCACCTCGACGGCCGATATCGGTCGAGCCCTGATGCTCTACTTCATGGGCGTCGTCGCCGCAGGCCCCCTTGGCGGACGGCTCGCGGACGCGGGCGTCGCGGTCGATAAGGTGGCGCTCGCAGGCGCTTTTCTTTCTGGCGCGTCTCTCAGCGCATTTGTGATCTGGCCGACAGAATCGGCGCTCGTCCTAGCTGTGGCGGTGTCTGGGATCGGCTTTGGGTTGGTCCGCGGCGCACAAGTCTCTCTGGCGATGACGATTGCGGAAACTGATCTAGCACATCTGGGCGCGGCCGCGGTACTCGGCTCCTTACGCATGCTGGAGCGTCTCGGCAGCGTTGTTGGTTTGCTGCTGATCGCAGGGATCGCCGGCGCCGCGGGATATACGGCTGCGGCGGGCGCTATCGCGGCTTGGTCGCTGGCGGGCGGCGCCGTCTTCGCGCTGGCGTATTTCAGGCCGGTCGAGGCGTCTGAAACGCGGGATTAGTCCGAAGGCGTTCCGCCGTGGCCTCGCACATTTCGTTTCGCTAGTATCGGAGGATCGAGGCGCACCGGATGAAGATCGGCGCATGGGGAGAGCAGATGAAGTCGATCCAATGTATCCTGGCGCCGATCCTGCTCGCATGCGCCATGACGGCTGCCGCCCAGGCGGAGGAAAAGCGCACGATCCTCGGCGTATTCTATGAGGGCTGCGAGTTCCTTTGCCAGGGCTTTCAGAACGCCCTCGCCGATAGCGGCTTTCCGGTTGAATTGGTCATTCGCGATATCGATCAGGACAAGAGCCTGCTGCCAAAGATTGTGGAGGACGTCCGCGCGTCGAAGCCGGATCTGGTGCTAACCTTTGGGACCAGCGTCACCCTGGGCGTGATCGGCACGCTGGACGACGCCGGCGATGACAGGTTTCTCAACGACATCCCTGTGGTCTTTACGGTCGTCGCCGACCCTTTTGGCGCCCGCGTCGCGGAGAGTTTCGAGGGCAGCGGCCGGTCTTATGTCGCCGGAACGTTCAACCGCGTGCCGGAAACCGTCAATATGGAGGTTATCCGGCAATACGATCCGTCCTTCGCAAAGCTCGGATTGCTCTACAATTCCAACGAGCGCAATTCGACGATCAAGAAGGAGGAACTGCAAGCGCTGGCGCCCACGCTGGGTATCGAACTTATCGCGCTGGAGCTTGATCCGGGGCGCGATGGCGCGCCAGATACCGCGACCATTCCCTTGCGCATGGCGGAATTGCGCGAACAGGGCGTCAAATGGCTCTACCTGGGTTCCAGCTCGTTTTTGCGGCTGAACGCCGAGCTATACACGTCGTCCGCGGTGGAGAACGGCATCGCGATATTGAGCCCCTATGAAAGTCTGGTCAGGGATCATCAGGCGCTGTTGTCGATCGCCGCGCGCTATCGCGATATCGGTGCCCTCGCCGCCGAGCAGGCGCTTAGGATATTGCGCGATGGGGCTGTTCCAGGTGATCTGCCAGTCGTGCGCGCCACCGATTTCGCCTATGTCGTGAACATGGATGTCGCTCGGAAGCTGGATCGCATCCCTCCCTTCGCATTTCTTCAGGTCGCCGAAGTGGTTTCGAAGTAAGTCGAGTTAGCTGAGTGGGAATGCAGTCACGGCTTTAGTCGTCGAAAGGCAGGCAACTCGACCGCCGCAATATGAGGGACTTCCGCATTGGTTCAGGAGCATGCATCTGACTAAAATGGTTGTATGACAAATTTGTCCGCTGACCAGCCGTTGAATGGTCCGACAACGAGCGGCTGCAATCCACCGCTGAGCGGCCGTTCGAACGAAACGCAGCGAAAGGCTCTATCGAGCCCAAGGACGACGCGATCCGGGATCGATTCGCATGACGGCTCCGCGCCGAAGCGGACTTCAAGGCGCAGAGGTTTGCGCTCCGATATTCGCCGGCTTAAACTGCCTCCTTCGCATCGATAACCTGGAGTCGGGGATGTCCGGCGTACAAATGATTTCGCCCACAATCGTAGGTGAAACTCTGATGCGATTGAAAAACTTCGCTAGAACAGCATGTACAATCCTAATTCTCCTATTCGGGCACTCACCGAGTCTTGAGGCGGGGCCTCTGCATGATGCAGTGCGAGCAAAGGACGTTGCGGCGATTGATCAAGCGTTAGCGGCAGGCGCGAAGATTGATGAGACTGATTTCTTCTTGGGCTCTGCTCTTCATATTGCCGTTTCTGACGGCGACACCGAAATTGCAGGCTACCTCTTGGACAGAGGAGCGGATCCGGAATCGGTAGGCGAACTGCAAGGGAGCCGACCGCTGCATATTGCCGCTGAGTTGGGTGATGTCGCTATGGTGGAAGCTCTACTTGATAAAGGCGCAATTCTAGACTCACGCGACGCCGATAGCCGTACGCCGCTCTTTCGGGCTGCTGCCCGCGGTCATTTCGACCCGACTAATGTATTGTTGACCCATGGCGCAGACCCGAATGCCGCCGAGGCGACCCAAGGCCAGACACCTCTCCATCGAGCTTCGGAAAACGGACAGATTTTGATTGTGGAGTTGCTTCTGGATCAAGGAGCGCCCGTAGACACAATCGATGGCAACGGTTTTTCGCCGCTGATGCTCGCGGCGCAACCTCAGTCTTATTCGAATGTAGGGGATGGGCGTTTACTTGAGCTTCTTGTTGCGCGTGGCGCGGACTTGGGGGAGATGAATGCCCACGGTCAAACACCACGTGAATACGCGACAATGCGCAGTGAAGGTGTTTGGGGACAAATCGCAGTTGATTTGAAGCGCCTCGAAGAGAACTAGTTCGGATTGAGCAGCCCCGCCTGACTGGTCCGGTTTGATTGTTAGTGCACGGCTGGTCTCCGGTCCATTGGAACGAAGCTTTCCGGCGCTGGCGGTCGGTATCCCAGGGCGCTGTGTGGGCGCTTCGTATTGTAGTGTCGCCTCCATTGCTCGATCAGGATTTGGGCCTCGCGCAGACTGTAGAAGATTTCGCCGTTGAGCAGCTCATCGCGGAATCGGGCGTTGAAGCTCTCGCAGTATCCGTTCTCCCACGGCGATCCCGGCTCGATGTAGGCTGTCTTGGCGCCGACGGCCGCGATCCAGTCCCGGACAGCCTGGGCGACGAATTCAGGACCGTTGTCCGAGCGTATGAAGGCGGGTGGGCCGCGCAGGATGAACAGGTCGGTGAGCGCATCAATGACATCGGTGGAGTTCAGCTTGCGATCCACCTTGATGGCCAGACATTCCTTGGAATGCTCATCAAGGATGTTCAGCGTCCGGAACGCCCGACCATCATCGGTCCGGCAATGGACGAAGTCATAGGACCAGACGTGATTGCGATGCTCCGGCCGCAGCCGGACACATGATCCGTCATTCAGCCAGAGCCGCCCCTTCTTTGGTTGCCTTGCAGGCACTTTCAGCCCCTCCCGTCGCCACAGGCGCTCGACGCGCTTGTCGTTCACCAGCCAGCCCGCGTCTCGCAGCAGAGCTGCGATCCGGCGATAGCCGTAGCGGCCATACTGGCGCGCCAGTTCGATCATGTCCGCGACCAGGCGCTCTTCGTCGGCCCGGCCTTGTGGCTGACGCCTCTGGGTCGAACGATGCTGGCCAAGAACGCGGCAGACACGGCGCTCCGACACCTTGATCCGGCCGCGAACATGATCAATGCAGGCGCGACGGCGGGCGGGGCTTAGTAGTTTCCCCGTGCGGCTTCCGTCAGGATCAGCTTGTCCAGCGTGAGGTCGGACACCGCCTTTCTCAGCCGTTCGTTCTCCTTCGGAAGCCGTTTGAGTTCCTTCAGCTGGTCGGTTCCCATCCCGCCATACTGCTTGCGCCATCGGTAGTAGGTTTGCTCAGCAATGCGCATCTCGCGGATCGCATCCACCCGCGCCATGCCTTGCCCGACAAGCACTTCAACCTGCCGCAGCTTGGTGACAATCTCCTCCGGTTTGTGTCGCTTGTTCGCCATCTCTGATCCTCCGTTTCCTAAAAATAACGGTGGACCAACTCAGTGGGGGAGGCTCAACGCCTTCTATCCGTCGAAGTCGGAATGGAAGTCGCTGTTCGCTCCGATATTGCGCGGCGGGTCGATCGGCTCATTCTTCGGCGCCTTGCCGGGAACCGGTCAGACCATCGCCGCAGCCATCGCTTACGCGGTTGAGAAACGCGTTAATCCGCAACGCAAGAAATTTGGCTCGGGCGTCGTGCCGGGCGTCGCAGTGCCAGAGGCCGCCAACAATTCGGCGACCCAGACGGCATTCATCCCGACCTTGACGCTCGGGGTTCCTGGAAGCCCTCCGATGGCGATCGTGATCGGGGCGCTGATGATCTACGGCATCACTCCGGGACCGCGCCTGCTGACGGAGGAGCCGGACCTGTTTTGGGGCCTGGTCGCAAGCTTTCTGGTGGGCAACATCATGCTGTTAATCCTGAATATTCCGTTGATCGGGATTTGGGTGCGCCTGCTGAAGATTCCCTACAAGTACATGTACCCTACGATCATCGTGTTGATCTGCATGGGCGTATACAGCCTTAACAACAACGTCTTTGACGTCTGGCTGACCTTGGTGATCGGCGCGGTCGGCTACGTCATGAAGCTGTTCCGGTTCGAGCCTGCGCCGCTCTTGCTGGGTTTCGTTCTGGGGCCGCTGATGGAGGAGCAGCTTCGCCGGGCGATGTTGCTGTCCCGCGGCGACCCCATGGTGTTTCTCGAGCGCCCGATCAGCGCGACGCTGATCGCGATCACAGTCGGAATTCTCATCTTCGCCCTCTACTCCACCGAGCGAAACCGTCGCCACGCGCGCGCAGCGGCAAAGACAGCCCAACAGGAAGGAACAACACAATGAACCTCAACCGTCGAACGATTCTCGGAGCCACTCTCGCCACCGCCGCTGCGCTTTCAGCGCCGGGCGCCATGGCCGAACCAGGCGCATGGAGCGACGAGCCGGTGCGCATCGTGGTGACATTCCCGCCAGGCGGCACCAGCGATCTGGTCGCACGCCTGCTCGCCCAGTACCTCGATTCGGAGTTCGGCCAGAAAGCTGTGGTCGACAATCGTCCGGGCGCGGCAGGCACGGTCGCAGCGGATTTCGTTGCGCAGCAGGACCCGGACGGCACGACGCTGATCCTGTCCAACAACGCGCCGTTCACGATCGCGCCAACCCGTTTCAAGTCTATTCCTTACGAGCCACTCGGCGGCTTCACCCACGTCGCCTATATCGGTGCGTCGGCGCCGGGCCTTTTCGTGCAGCCCTCAGCCGACATCACTACGCTTGAGCAGTATGTCGCCCATGTGAAGGAATCGCCGATGACCTATGGGTCGAGCGGTGTCGGCTCCATCTCACACATTCTGGGCGAAGCCGTGGATGCTTCGCTCGAAGTTGAATCAATTCATGTGCCCTATCAGGGCAGCTCACCCGCCATTCAGGACTTCCGGGCAGGAGTGCTCGACTCATTCTATGACATGGTCGTGCAAAACAGCGACATGATCGAAGACAATGAAGCCGTGGCCATCGCCATCGCCTCGCCTGAGCGGAATCCGGAACTACCGGACGTACCGACGTTCAAGGAACAGGGCTATGACATCGTTATCGAAAATTGGGTGGGACTGTCTGGGCCGGCCGGAATCGACCCGGCGATGACTCAAACCATCCATGACACGGTGCTCGCCGTCTTCGCCAATCCGGAAGTTCAGCAACGTCTGACGGAACTCGGTATCACGCATCGCGCCATGTCGACCGAGGAATACACGGCGCTTGTCGCCGAGTTGATCGACGTCTGGGCACCGCTCATCATCGCCGCGGGGATCGCCGAATAAGGGCTTGTCAGAGGAAACCAGCTTGTGGCGGGAAGGGGCTCGTTTAGCGTCCGCGCATGAGGAAGCGTGACCCTTTCAATTACTTTAAGACCAGCCCAGAAGTCATCCGCCTGGCGGTGATGATATATGTCCGGTTCCCGCTCTCGCTGCGGAATGTGGAAGACCTGCTGCACGAACGTGGCATCAACGTGAGCCACGAGTCCGTACGGTTGTGGTGGCTGAGATTTGGCCCTAAGTCCGCCGCGGAGATAAAGCGTAAACGCGTGGATCGAATGCGCTCGTTCTCGAACTGGCGCTGGCATCTGGACGAGGTGTTCGTAAAGATCAACGGCGAGCTGCACTATCTCTGGCGCGCCGTCGATCACGAGGGCGAGGTGCTTGAGAGTTTCGTCACTAAGAGGCGCGACAAGAAAGCGGCGTTGAAATTCCTCAGGGAATTGATGAGGCGCTATGGCCAGCCGCATGAGATTGTGACCGACTGCCTTCGGTCGTATCGCGCTGCGCTCAAGGAGTTGGGCGGCTCCGATCTCCGGGCCACAGGACGCTGGCTCAACAATCCGGCGGAGAACTCACACCTGCCGTTTCGACGACGAGAGCGGGCGATGTTCAGGTTCAGGCGCATGCGAAGTTTGCAGATGTTCGCCGCCGTTCGCGCCTCCGTCCACAACCTCTTCAACCAAGAGCGCCACCTCCACACACGACACAGTTTCAAGCTGAACCGAACCGCCGCACTAGACGAGTGGCGTCAACTCTGTTCCGCCTAGGTTCCCGCGTACGCCGGCAAACAGAGACTGGTTCGAATTCGTCTGACAGCACCGACTCGTCGCTCAATCGCGCCGTGGGCGCAATGCGCCAATGAAGAACAGCAGGGCCCGAAATATGTGAAACATCACGGCAAAACAAAGTAGTAGGCATCGCTTTTGGCTATGTCGGAGTTTGGAGTTGAGTTCCGCGCCTGGCTCCCATTCCTTGGGCCACTCGAGCGCAGGGCCGTGATAGTCTCGTAGAGGCGATAAGATTCGGGAGAACCAGCGCGTTACCAGGGAGGATCACGATATGAAGCACCGCATTTGCGCGGCGACCGCCATAACCATGTTTGCAGTATCGCTCGCGCTTGGTTTCACCGAGTCCGCTTACGCGCAAGAACATATACCCACCGAAGCGCAGGCAAGCGGGCTGTATCCCGGCAAGACCTATTCGCCCTACGCCAAACGCTCTTTCCCAAGTCACGTTTATTGGGGCGACACCCATCTTCACACCGGATTGTCGCTGGATGCGGGTCTGTTTGGAAACACGATCGGGCCGGAGGACGCCTGGAAGTTCGCCCGAGGCGAAGAGATCATCTCCTCCACCGGTCTGCCGGTGAAACTGGGCCGGCCACTCGACTGGATGGTGCTGACAGATCACACCGATCTGATGGGCTTCGCCGTCGATCTGCAGAACGGTGATCCGTTCGTTCTGACGGACCCGAAAGGCAAGGAATGGTTTGACGGCTTTCAGCAAGGCGGCGCGGCGGCCGGCAAGGCGGCTTTCGACCTGATCACCAATTTCTCGCAAGGCACGCTCCCGGAGAAATTTCTCAATGGCTACAGCTCGGGCGCGACACGCTATGATGGCGTCTGGGAGCGGATAATCGACGCCGCCGAGGAGGCGAACGAGCCCGGCGAGTTCACCGCTTTTATCGGATTTGAGTGGACCTCGGTGCCCAAGGGCTTCAACCTGCATCGAAACGTCATTCTGCGGGATAACGCCGTTCAGGCCATACAAGTGTCGCCGCCCACGACGCAGCCGCCGACCGGCGACACTGACCCGCTGTTTCTCTGGAAGTGGTTGGAGGATTACGAGGCCCGCACAGGCGGAACCGCCATGGCCCTTGCCCATAATGGCAACCTCTCCAACGGATGGATGTTTCCAACGACAGACACCTATCACGGCGGCAAGGTGGATGAGGAATACGTGAGGCTCCGAGCGAAGTGGGAGCCGCATTACGAAATCACCCAGATTAAAGGAGACGGCGAGGCGCATCCCAGTCTGTCGCCGGATGACGAATTCGCCGATTACGAGACTTGGGATGTGGGCAATCTGGACATTACTGAACTCAAAGAGCCGGAAATGCTGGCAGGTGAATATGCGCGCGAGGCGCTGAAACGCGGTCTTGCGCTGGAGGCCAAGTTTGGTGTGAACCCGTACAAGTTCGGCGTCGGCGGCGCCACCGACAGCCACACCTCGCTGGCGACCGCGGAGGAGGACAACTTTTTCGGCAAGTCGGTTAGCGTCGAGCCGTCGCCCGACCGGATCGGACACCCGTTCGTGGCCAGCCCTTTGGGAAGGATCGATGGCTATCAGATCGTGGCGTCCGGCTATACAGGCGTCTGGTCCGTTGAGAACACCCGCCGCGCAATCTTCGACGCCATAAAGCGCAAGGAAACCTACGCGACCACCGGCCCACGCATGTTACTACGCTTTTTCGGCGGTTGGGATTTTAACGAAGATGATGTGCGCTCTCGCGTGCCCGCCTTCGCCGGATATGAGAAAGGCGTGCCGATGGGCGGAGACATGCGGCCGATTCCGGAAGGCGCAACCGCGCCGAGTTTCATGATCTTAGCGTTGCGCGATCCGATCGGCGCCAATCTCGACAGGGTGCAGATCGTCAAAGGCTGGCTGGACGCCGATGGCGAGACGCATGAGAAGGTCTACGACGTCGCCTGGTCGGGCGGGCGCGAGCCGGATGCGAACGGAAAACTGCCTCCGGTCGGAAACACCGTCGATCTGGAGGCCGCCACCTGGACGAACGACATCGGCGCATCCGAACTGCACGCAATATGGAAGGATCCAGAGTTCGATTCCGCGCAGCGCGCCTTCTATTACGCGCGCGTGCTGGAGATCCCGACGCCCCGCTGGGTGGTCTATGACAAACTTCGCTTCGGGATCGACTTGCCAAAGGGGGCTGAATTGGTAGGTCAGGAGCGCGCCTATTCATCGCCAATCTGGTACACGCCGGAGTCCTGAGTGAACCAGACAATCCCGCGACTGGCGAAAGAGCCTGTCCTTCAGTTTCTGATCCTGGGTGGGGCGTTTTTCATCACCTATGCGACTTTCGCGCCACCCGAAGCGCCGCCGCGCGAGGAAATCGTGATAACAGCTGCGCGGGTCGAAAGCCTCACGGCGAACTTCGAACGTGCGTGGCGGCGCCCCCCGACCGAACAGGAGAGGGAAGGTCTGATCGAGGATTACCTTACAGAGGAGCTGATGTATCGCGAGGCGCTGAAGATCGGTTTGGATCGGGATGACCTGGTCGTGCGCCGCCGGATGCGGCAGAAGGTGGAGCTATTGCTCGGCGACGCGCTCGCCGCCGCCCTACCGGGCGAGGAGGCCCTGCGCGCCCATTACGAAGCGGAGAAAAAGGACTATCGCACGCCAGATCGGCTGAGTTTCCAACAGGTATTCCTTGGTCCCTTGAACGACGCTGAGCGACCAACCGAGTGGGATGACCTGGTAAAACGGATGAATGGCGATCAGCAGTTCGACTTCGCCTCCATTGGCGCGCCCAGTCTGCTGCCGCCTGCGATGAATGCGGCGAGCACTCGTGACATCGATCGGTCTTTCGGCGCGGATTTCTCCGCGTCGTTGATTGATTTGCCTGTAGGCGCCTGGGCTGGACCTGTGTCGTCCTCATATGGCAGGCATCTGGTGCGCATCGAAACGGTTTCACCTGGTGAAATCCCGTCCTTCGAGGACGTCCGGGAAACCGTGTCGCGCGATCTCCAATATCAACGCGAGCGCGAGGCGCGCGATGAGCTGATCGATCGCCTGAAGCAAAGCTACGACATTTCCATTGAGCGGGCGATACAGTGATCCACCGAGCCCTCATGTTTCTCCTTTTGCCGGTCGTCCTTTTTGGCGCCGCGGCGCAATCTCATGAGATTCGGCCCGGCCTTTTGCAGATGAAGGAGATCGAACAAGGAGAGATCGAGTATCTTTGGCGCAAGCCGGTGCGGGCTGATCTGCCACTCAAGATGACGCCTGTTTTCCCGCCGAATTGCCGAACGGTCGGCCCGCCGATCTTGAGCCGATCCAACGATTTCGCCGAAACCCAAGCTGTGCTCGCCTGCGATGGCGGGTTGCGAGCCGCGACCATCTCGATCGAAGGTCTGAGGACGTTGCGAACGGACGTCCTGGTTCGCATCGAATATCAAAACGGGGGCGGCGAGACGCATCGGGCGACGCCGGAATCGCCGGACGTCGCGCTCACCGGCCCGCGCAGAGTCTTCGATATCGCTCTGATATACCTCGTGCTCGGCGTCGAGCACATCCTGTTTGGGATCGATCATCTGCTCTTCGTCGCGGCGTTGCTGATGCTGGTCGAAGGCTGGCGGCGTCTGGTCGCCACTGTCACCGCATTTACAATCGCCCACTCGATCACGCTGGCCGGGGCGACGCTGGGCGTCCTCTCCGCGCCCGGGGCGCTAATCGAGGCGCTTATCGCGCTCTCCATCGTGTTTGTCGCCGCCGAGGTCATCCACAAACGTCGTGGCGAAACGACCTGGGCCATCAAGAGACCATGGCTGATCGCCTTCGCCTTTGGCTTGCTTCACGGGTTTGGCTTCGCTGGCGCGCTCAGCGATGTCGGCCTGCCGGAGGAGGCCGTGCCGGCGGCGCTGCTGTTCTTTAATGTCGGCGTGGAAATTGGGCAGCTCGCGTTCATTGCGGCGGTCATGATTGCGTCCAAGCTCTTCCGATCGGCGGGCGGCTTTTCCCACACGATCTTGCCGAGGACGTTCGCGTCATTAATTGGATCGGTAGCGGGATTCTGGGCTGTCGAGCGGGTGGTGGCGGTTTGGTTTTAGCGCAAGCTGCGATCAGGGGCGGCGATGCGCTAGATGCACACTGTGGAAATTGTACGACGCGGGATTATTCTGGTCACTGGTCGGCGGCGAAAACACACGCCGAAGCAATCGACTCGCATCGTCGCTTGAATAGAGTCGGCAACGGAGGAACGAGATCATGACTATAATTCGAGGGGTCGTCGCTGCGGCCGCAATTGGCGTGTTTGCTCACTTCGCGCAGCAGGCCGCTTACGCGCAGAGCACGCTGGACAAAATCTCCGAAGGCGTTTCCGACGCCGCCAAATCAGTTGGAAAGGCCGCCGAGTCCGTTGGAAACAGCGTTGCCGACGCTGCGTCCGGACCGACGGCTGGAGAGATTGAAAGCGGTGTGAATTCGGCTCTAAAGAGGCTCTACGCCGGATCTCCCGAAGCTAAGGAACTGTCCTCAAAAGCTGTCGCAGTTCTCGTTTTTCCGAAAGTGACCAAAGGCGGGCTGATGATCGGCGGTCAATATGGCGAGGGGGCGATGCGTCAGGGTGGAAAGACGACTGGTTACTACAGTCTTGCAGGCGCGTCCTATGGACTCCAGATCGGCGGGCAGCAGTTTTCTTACGCGATGTTCTTCATGAACGAAGGCGCCCTAAATTACTTCCGCGAGAACGACGGCTGGGAGGCTGGCAGCGGACCCACGCTGGTGGGCGGCGATCAAGGCTGGTCGTCTTCGATGGGCACCAATGATCTACAAGGCGATATTGTGCCCGTGTTTTTCGGACAGGAAGGATTGATGGCTGGCGCAGGGCTGCAGGGCACCAAGATCACCAAGATTACGAAATGAACGCGCTGAACGATCAGACGACGAACTTGGCTGCCATTAAATCTCCTGCAACGCTTGCATAAGCGAGCGTTGAAACGACTACATTGCGTCGCCACTGGTCACTGACGCGATCAACTCAGGCGACTGCTTTGCCCGCTGAGAAGACATCTGTGGAGCCCGCAGCGAACGACGGCATCGAGCCGATTGTGTTGAAAAAGCCGTTGGATTTTGGCCCGATAGCTGAAGCCACCCGGCCAAAATCCAACGGCTTTTTCAACACAATCAGCCCATTTTGGACGGTGGTTGCTTACGCTCGGCTTTCTTCGAGGTTTGCCCCATTTTAGCGCCGCATGTGTGGTTGAGTGAAACCGTGGTATGCTTTCGCGTCGCGATCGGGGTTCTAGTCGAACATCAGCGAAACTCAGAGACTTCCTGACCGTGGCCATTGGCGCTGATATGGGGGAATGTCATGGCCAAGAAAAAGTCCAAGGACGATTGGAAAAAGGAAGGCGAGGCGCTCAAGGAAGTCGTGATCGCGGCGAAGAAGAAGCCGCAAAACTTCGCGCTCGTCGAGCTTAAGGAGGGCATGTCCCTCTGCGCCCATGCGCTGCACCCCATTTCCAAATTGATGATGCAGGCCAAAAACGCCGATGGCGCGAAGAAAGCCAATTGCATCACTGGCAAACTCAAGCTCAACGGCAAGCAGTTCGTGTTCGACTGCCTTGAGGCGAAGCTGCCGGGCGGTATGGACGTCAAATTCAAGCAATACCTCAAGAAGGCGGATCACGGCGCGTTCAAAGCCGTTTTCAACGTGGCAGAAGAAGAGGCGAAAGACGCAAATATCGCCGAGGAAGAAGAAACGCCGCGCTCCCGCCCAAGGCCTGGCCAGACGCGGCCGGAGGAGGCCGAGGCGCCACAAACAGGCAAAGTCGGCGGATTTGAACCAGTCGCCATGGAGGCCGTGACGGCGCGCGCGCAACCAGAGGCGAAAGATGCGCAGGTCTCCGCGAAGCCGGAGACAGAGCCCGCCCAGGCCCAGGAGGAAGAGGAGGCGGCGCAACCTGCGCAAGCGCCTGAGCTGTCGAAGGAGAAACTGACCCAGGACATCACGCATATTACCGAGGTCTTCAAGCTGAGCTTCGAGGGCATGGACGAAGCCCAGACGAAAGAGATCAAGGGGGCGTTGAGGACTATCGCCGGGTCGATCAAGTCTGGCGATCTGCAGAATGCGCAAAGCTCGATTAACAAGCTCGGCCTGCTGACGGGCGTCACCCCGCAAAGCCCGCTGCAGCCCATTACGCTCAGCTCGAAGGGCGGCGAGACGGACGAAGAGGCCAATCTGGCCAACGTTCAGAACCAAAAGCGAGAGCTGACCAAGGCGTTCGCGGACCTCAAGCCTGACCTCAAGCGTTCGCTGAGCATCGCCAATCCAGAGCACAAGGCGGCGCTGCAGAAGCTGGTCTCGGCGTTCGGCAAAGAGATGAAGTCGAACGACATGTCGGCCTCGGCCGCGACGTTCGAGGCCTTCAAGGAACAGATCGCGGCGTTCGACATGCGACGGAGCGAGGGCGTCAAGGCGCGCAAATCCAGAATGGATGCGATCAAGACGCGGGTGGAAGAGATGACCAAACGGCTTGAGGAGCTCGATTCACTGAGGAAGGCCGCGTGATGACCCCGGCGCAAGCTGAACTCATCGACATGAAGGGCGCGATCGCCGGACTCCGTGCGGAGTTGAATGAGGTCGAAGCGGATGCATGGAAAGACGGCGAGCTTGACGATACGGAGCGGTTTGACATCCAGCAGCTGAACGATCTGATCGCGATGGCTGAAGATCACATCCTCCGGTTGGAAATCGAGATCGAGGAGGAAGAGGCGCAGATGTCGTCGGATGAGGGCGATGCGGCGCTGGACGAGCAACTCGACGACCTGATCGACGACGTCGAAGATGATATTGACGACATAATCGATGAGGCGGAGCGCGCGGCCGATAAAGAGGTCGACGACGCTGAACGCGATGCGAATGACGCCCTCGATGAGGCGGAGCGCGCTGCGCAGGATGCGATCGACGACCTGATCGATGACATCGAAGATGATATTGACGACATAATCGATGAGGCGGAGCGCGCGGCCGATAAAGAGGTCGACGACGCTGAACGCGATGCGAATGACGCGATCGACGACGCCGAACGCGACTCGAATGATGCGCTGGATGAAGCCGAACGCGCGGCGAGGGAGGTCGTTGAAGAGGCCGAGCGCGCTGCAAACGAGGTCATCGACGAAGCCGAGCAGGCGTCTAGCGAAGCCGAAAGCGCTGCGCAGGCGGACGCGCCGCCGCCAACAGTAGCTAAGGACATCTCCGGCTCCGTCGGACAAGGCGGCAAGAACCAGGCTGATGACGTCAGTGCGGTCCAGCAGCTTCTGAACGACAAGGGCGACAGCCTGACGGTGGACGGTCAAGTCGGACCGAAGACCATCGGCGCAATATCGAAATTCCAGATGGCCAATCTTGGGTTCTCAGACGGGCGTGTCGATCCCGGCGGCCAGACATGGGGCGCGCTTAGCGGCGGCGCGGGCGGTGGTGCTTCCGGCGGCGAAGCAACCGAGCAGCAGCAACGTGGAGCGACCGACGGCGAAGTGGCCGGTGAGTCCGGCGGCGGCGATACATCGGAACCCTTCGTTCCGCCGACAGAGCAGAATGAACCGACGCTGCGCAAGGGCGATGAAAGCGTCGACGGATGGGTCGAATATCTTCAACAGATGCTTTGCCATCACATCGGCGCGAGCGCATGCTCAGTGAACGGTAAATTCGATCAGAAAACCCACCAGGCGGTCATCCAGTTCCAAAGCACCAGAGAGCCGCCCCTGCTGGTGGACGGCATCGTCGGAAACCAGACCTGGTCAGCGCTGAGGGACGATAAGCAGCGCGCGGCGGTCGGCACGGATGGCCGCGAACCCGGCACGTTCGTCGAGCGCGGCCCTGAAGGCCGCTGGGGTTCTGAAAGCGGCGACATCTTGACCTATGACCGATCGAGCGACCAATTGCGAATGGTCGTTTCATCCGTCGGCGACGAGCCGATTGACGATTTTAAGGCGATTGTCTTCGTTGACGGCAAGCGGCGCGATATCAAGATCGGCAAACCGGAGGTGACGATTTCGACCGGCGCCGGACACGCGCATTGGGTGCGCGTCACCGAATTCACAATCCAGCATGGCGCCGGTCCTTTCAAGATCGAGGCGTTCCTTCCGCCGGAGCTCGGCGGCGACAACTGGAAGGGCGAGTTCGGCGAAATTCCGGGCGGCGTTAAGAATAACGGCGTCACGGTCACCGTCGATGTGGTCAACGAGGACACCGCCGCACCCATCGAGGGAGCAGTGGTCGTAATCAAGGGCGGCGACCTGTCGATCGAGACCAAGACCGACTCGAATGGAAAGGTGAAGATCGGCGAAGTCGAAGACGGGACCTATTTGATTTCGGCGAAAACCCAGAACGATTCCCAATCCGACAAGCTGAAGGTCGAAGGAGAGGACGCGCGCCACATCTTCCTGATGAGCGGATCGGGCGAAAAGCCGGTCGGAAAAGGCCATTCGATCACTATCGATGTCGTCGGCAAGGACACCGCCAATCCAATTCCGGGTGCGGAAACGGTTATCACGGGCGGCCCGCCGGGCGGGATCGAGTCGATCAAGACCAAGACCGATGGCAACGGCCAGGTGAAGATTGGCAATGTCGAGGACGGCACGTTCATCATCAATGTGACGACCGAGAACGACTCGCAGTCCGGCGAGCTGGTCGTCGACGGCAAGGACGCGCACCACGTCTTCCTGATGAATGAGTCCACCAGACGACCTGGTGACATCGCCAAGCTCAAAGTGGGCGTGTTCAAGAATGGCGACCAAACGCAGCCGTATGCTGGGGCATTGGTGGCCCTGCTGGAGCTACCCTCCAAGACGCCGTCGGGAGCATGGAGCACCGATGACAATGGCTTCGTTTTTGGCATTGAATTGGCCCCTGGGACCTATGCCGTCCAGGTCAAAACGCCCAGTGATGTTTGGACCGATGAATCAACCCAGGTAACGCTGGAGGCCGGCGATGACGAGGCCGTGCTGGTGCCCGTGCATCGCCAAGGGGCGGCAATGACAACCGGCCACTTGGACGTGAGCGTAGTAGTGGAGACCAAATCTGGAAATCAAGACCGGCCGAACGGACACAAAGTGCACGTGCAAGGCGCGGATGGAAAGCGCCGGACCGGGATACTCCAGGGCAGCAAGGCCTTATTTTCGGATCTCCCTATCGGGGAATACACCGTGATCGTGGAAGAAGTGGAGACAGAGGATCGATGGCATTCAGCTGGCCGAAGGTCGGTAAAGGTGGAGGCGTTCTTCACCGCGAAGGCGGAAGTGAGGACCATGACGGCCACGCGAATAACCGAGTCGGTCACGACCAGCATCGATGTCACAGTGACCCGACAACGTACGCCCCTGGGCGATTCTCCTATTATTATAAAGGAGTGGGATTGGAGGGTCGGCCATGCGGCGCCCAGCGACAATCAAGGGGAATGGGTTCCACCCGATGGCGAGGCCAAAGTCGCCGTTGTCAAAGCACACCACCGCGCGGTTCTGCAGAGAAGGCATGACGACGCCGTAGCAAGCGCGCGCACGCGCATTGGGTACCACGATAACGCCATGGGCGCGGAAAAAACCGTGGCCGATCCTCAGATTTCGCAGAAAGACTACGAAGTACAAGCAACAGATGTGGATGGCAGTGAAGTAGGCAACATCAACGTATTTGTCGACACCAAGGGCACGCATCAAACCACGCTCACATTCCTTCGGACAGACTAGTAGTTTGACCAATGAGAAAGAGACCGCCAGCAAGGCGAAGCTCAGCAATATTCGCAGCAATAAGGCGGGGATGCAGGGTGCCTATAGCGCGGGATGGGAGGACCCCAACCTGATCGGCAAGGCCAATGCGCTTTACCAACAGGATCAGGCGATAGCCAAACAGCTTTGCGGGCGGGCCTGGACCCAGCGCGCGCTCGACAAGCGGTCTTTCGATGCATACGGCTCGCTGCTGGACACCGCGTCTATAGCCATCATCGCCGTGTGATCTGAACAAGCAGTATCAATCGGCAGCAAGTTCCACAACGCAATTGCGCTCTTCAAACAGGGCGTTGCGGGTCGGTGAGTGCCGTCGAACAATTGAGACAAATCTGAAGTCCCGCGCACCGGACGGCAATTGGAAACGCCTGCATTGAGGCTCCGGCCGGGTTGTCCAGCTACTTGGCATCTAGATAGTTTGGTCAAGAGTGGTCATTGAACCGTTTCGATGCAACGGCGGCTTTTTCGCACAGCGGTCGATTGACTGAAAAAATGCTGCAGATTCAATCAACGGCAGCTTTGTGAACGCGGCGACGTGCCATCAGTAATGCGAGCGAGTGGCGGCTTGGGGCCGGTCTTGAACTTTGCGGGGTTCCGCGATTTGGCGACTTTGCCGTCAATGACTATTGTTGTCTCGACGATGTTAGGCCAATTTCCGTCAGATAGCGCCAAATCAGCTTTTCACCATCCCGTTCAAGCTTTTCACCATCCCGTTCAAACAGAACAGTGGAAAGACGCCGGTTTTCCAAGGCTGATGCGCGGGCTCCGGTTTGATATTCGACATACTGGAACAGAAGCAGCCCGGGCCACGCCCCAAGTAACCGTGGTGCTTCGATAGTGATCTGAAAGTCCGGGTTGCTTCCTCGCCCTTGTCTGATGGCGTCGACAATGTTTGCGCGTGTCAAAGTTACTCCGGCGGGCTGCACGTTTTCAAACTCTGGATGCAAAACACTGGCGAAACTGCGATTGATTTCTGCTTCAGAAAGTTCACCGCGGAACCATGAGGCCAAAAAGTCATGAAGCCGGACAACTTCATCATGCGCCAAATTGAAATCACTCATAATGCGCTATCCCTCGTGTCTTATCCTAGCTGACGTCGACATCTTATACTCAACGCTAACCGAACATCAGAAAGCCTTTGAGAAACAAGAATTTGCTTAGCTTTGCGCCCCAAAAGAGCAAGATAGCCGTTCGCTAGATCTCACTCAGAGGCAGTCTCTCACAAAAAGAGTGAGAGCGTCGTGCTCGACCACGGCCGTAGCAACGGACGTTTTTTCAGAGCGATACCAATCTCAACATGTGCTTCTAATGAATATATGAATAAGGTTGGCGCTACCGGAATGCGAGGCGCTGTCCGGATTTGCTAGACGTAAGGCGTGATGCGCTTTGTTAAAGCCTTTCTTGTGGTCACACTGGCGCTCTTGTTGGCGGGATGCGGCGGCGCGCCCTACTCGATCACCATGATGCCTGCGCCGATGATCTCCGCCGAAGAGCAGGCGGAGACGGTGCTCGCCGACGCGGCTAAGCATCAAGCGCATCCGGGCCTTCTCTACGCCACCTCCCGCCCGCCGACGGAGGACGGCGCCTATCCCTATTATCCCGACGAACGCGGCGACGTGGTCCGTCTCGGGCGCGCGAGTCTGACTGTGAGCGAAAGCGACGTCTCACGGGAGGACTTTCTCGCGCTCGCCGCCGCGGCGGATCGCGAACGCGAACTCACACTGACCCTAACGGAAGTCGAGGAATTCGGGCTTCTGGAGCGCAGCCTACTGCCTTTCTCCGACCCCGCCCATTTCTCACCAGGCGCGCCGCGTGGAGAGACGGCGTTCGCCCAGGCGATCGAGGCGCAGTTCGAACGCTCCGGCAACCGCGAGATCTTCGTCTATGTTCATGGCTACCGAGTGCCTTTCTCCAGTCCAGTTCTGGTGGCGGCCGAGTTTTGGCATTTCTTGGGTTATAAAGGGGCGTTCGTCGCCTTTTCGTGGCCCTCGACCTTCAACAGATGGGCCTATCTGACGGACCTGGAGAACGCTGAGCTTTCAGCCCACGCGCTACGAGACTTGCTGAGATCTCTGCGCGAGGAGACCAGCGCTGAACGCATCCATATTCTCGGCTACAGCGCCGGCACCCGTGTCGTTTTAGATACGCTTCATAATATCGCCCTTGAGGGGAATGGAGACCACATGCGGCTTGGCCAGGTCGTTCTCACGGGAAGTGATATGGACCGGATGAGCCTCCCCCACTGAGTTGGTCCACCGTTATTTTTAGGAAACGGAGGATCAGAGATGGCGAACAAGCGACACAAACCGGAGGAGATTGTCACCAAGCTGCGGCAGGTTGAAGTGCTTGTCGGGCAAGGCATGGCGCGGGTGGATGCGATCCGCGAGATGCGCATTGCTGAGCAAACCTACTACCGATGGCGCAAGCAGTATGGCGGGATGGGAACCGACCAGCTGAAGGAACTCAAACGGCTTCCGAAGGAGAACGAACGGCTGAGAAAGGCGGTGTCCGACCTCACGCTGGACAAGCTGATCCTGACGGAAGCCGCACGGGGAAACTACTAAGCCCCGCCCGCCGTCGCGCCTGCATTGATCATGTTCGCGGCCGGATCAAGGTGTCGGAGCGCCGTGTCTGCCGCGTTCTTGGCCAGCATCGTTCGACCCAGAGGCGCCAGCCACAAGGCCGGGCCGACGAAGAGCGCCTGGTCGCGGACATGATCGAACTGGCGCGCCAGTATGGCCGCTACGGCTATCGCCGGATCGCAGCTCTGCTGCGAGACGCGGGCTGGCTGGTGAACGACAAGCGCGTCGAGCGCCTGTGGCGACGGGAGGGGCTGAAAGTGCCTGCAAGGCAACCAAAGAAGGGGCGGCTCTGGCTGAATGACGGATCATGTGTCCGGCTGCGGCCGGAGCATCGCAATCACGTCTGGTCCTATGACTTCGTCCATTGCCGGACCGATGATGGTCGGGCGTTCCGGACGCTGAACATCCTTGATGAGCATTCCAAGGAATGTCTGGCCATCAAGGTGGATCGCAAGCTGAACTCCACCGATGTCATTGATGCGCTCACCGACCTGTTCATCCTGCGCGGCCCACCCGCCTTCATACGCTCGGACAACGGTCCTGAATTCGTCGCCCAGGCTGTCCGGGACTGGATCGCGGCCGTCGGCGCCAAGACAGCCTACATCGAGCCGGGATCGCCGTGGGAGAACGGATACTGCGAGAGCTTCAACGCCCGATTCCGCGATGAGCTGCTCAACGGCGAAATCTTCTACAGTCTGCGCGAGGCCCAAATCCTGATCGAGCAATGGAGGCGACACTACAATACGAAGCGCCCACACAGCGCCCTGGGATACCGACCGCCAGCGCCGGAAAGCTTCGTTCCAATGGACCGGAGACCAGCCGTGCACTAACAATCAAACCGGACCAGTCAGGCGGGGCTGCTCACGGGCGATACTTGGGCTCAAACTGAATGATGGCGTGTTGGATGTGGTCGACAGCATGACGCTTTATCTCTCCGAGTCGGATCGGGCGCTCAAGCTTCTCAGGTTCCTTGGCTTTCGCCCGAGAGCAGGCGAGATGTGGCAGGAAGGCGCGATGCCGCCGCAGGTCGCTCAGTATATTCAGGAGCGTCCGAAGCTCGTCTTCATCAACGTGGCGGAGGCTGAGGGATCGACCCGCGGAAACGGACACGGCTATTTCCGCAGCAGTCCATGGGTCAGCAGCGACATCATCGCTAGCTTCGTCTATGGCCTAAAGCCTGAGGCGCGGGGTCTTGTTTTACTCGAGGGAGAGCCGGTCTGGCGATTCCCGTCCGATTACCCGACGCGGCTTCACCGGATTCGGGATGACTTGCGGCCGCCAGAAGAGGCCATCGCAGAACCGCGATAACTCGGCTTTGTCTGCAAAGCGGCCGTTTCTGGCGCCGATTTTAATGAATTGGCGGTGAACTTCCGTCTTCGAGCGCTGCCACGCAAATTCGAGAGTGTCAGCCGAACGTCAACTGTGGGCCGCGGGCGCCGATTTCACATGACGGTCGCTAGGGACTCAACGCCGCGAGCGGGAGCCTCGATTTGCCCGCGCGCTCGTCTTACCCGTACGATCTCACCGAAGTGCCCGCCAATGCTGCCGTGTTGAGCAGGCCTCGCACAGTGACAGAGGGTGTCACAATAAAGGCGCGATTGCCCATGCCCATAAGGATCGGCCCCACTTCCAGCCCGCCAGAGACCGATTTCAGCGTGTCTCGCGCCGCGCCAGCCGCATCCGTGCTGGAGTAGATGAGAACATTCGCCGGACCGTCCAGTCGGCCATCCGGGAACAGACGCTGGCGCAGGGCGGGGCTCAACGCCGCGTCGGTATGCATTTCGCCCTCGTAGTCGAAATCGAGGTCCTGAGCGTCCAGCAGGGCCAGCGCTTCTCGCATCAATCGCCCCGAGGCGCTGTTGAGATTGCCAAACTGGGAATTTGAACAGAGAGCGATCTTTGGCGTCAGTCCAAACCGGTGCACATGGCGCGCCGCTGCAGTCACGGTCTCTGCGATCTGGGCCGATGTAGGCTCAGAGTGGATGTGAGTGTCGGCGACGAAAAGCGGCCCTTGATCCAAGATGATCAGCGACATCGAGCCGACTGGCGAGTACTCGCCGCACGCGAGAACCTGCGTCACGTATTTAAGGTGACGCTGATACTCTCCGAACGTTCCGCAGATCATGCTGTCCGCGTCGCCGCGATGAACAGCGACCGCCGCGATGACGGTCGCATTGGTGCGCATGATGGCCTGCGCAGAATCCGGCGTTACGCCGACGCGTCGGGCGACTTCATGATAGCTGCTCCAATAGTCGCGGAACCGTGCATCGCTTTCCGGGTTGATTAGATCGAAATCCACGCCGGGGCGGATCTTTAGTCCAGCGCGCTCCAACCGGTTTTCGACCACGCTCGGGCGGCCGATCAGGACCGGCGTGTCCACCGTGTCCTCGAGCATCGCCTTGGCGGCGTGCAGCACTCGCTCGTCCTCACCCTCGGCGAAGACGATGCGCCGCTTGTCGGCGCGGGCGGACTCGAAGACCGGTCGCATGATCATCGAAGTCTTGTAGACCTGCGCCTGCAGTTTGGTCTTGTAAGAGTCCAGATCGACCGGCCGCGTCGCGACCCCGGACTCCATCGCCGCTTTGGCCACCGCATGTGAGACCGTCGGCAGAAGCCGCGGGTCGAACGGTTTTGGGATCAAGTAGTCGGCGCCAAAATACAGCGCCTCGCCGCGATAGGCTTGCCCCACTTCGGCGGAGACCGTTTCGCGCGCCAGAGAAGCGATCGCCTCGACGCAGGCCAGCTTCATCTCGTCGTTGATCGTGGTTGCGCCCACATCCAGCGCCCCGCGGAAGATGAACGGGAAGCAGAGCACGTTGTTGACCTGATTGGGATAATCGCTTCGTCCTGTCGCGATGAGCGCGCCGGGCGCGGCTCTCTTCGCCTCCTCAGGCATGATCTCGGGCACGGGATTGGCCAGCGCGAAGATGATCGGATCATCCGCCATTTTCTCGACCATCTCGGCTGTCAGCAGTCCCGGCCCCGATACGCCAAGGAAGAGATCCGCGCCCTCCATGGCGTCCATCACTGTCCGCTTGTCGGTGTCCTGCGCAAACATCTGCTTTTCGGCGTTAAGGTTGTCGCGGCCTGTATGAACGACGCCCTTGGAGTCCAGCATCAGGATGTTCTCGTGCTTGACGCCGATCACCTTGAGCATTTTCAGGCAGGCGATGCCGGCGGCGCCAGCGCCTAGCGTGACGACCTTGATATCCTCAGTCTTCTTCTTCGAGATGATCAGGGCGTTGTAGGCCGCCGCCGCGGCCACGATCGCGGTGCCGTGCTGGTCATCGTGGAAAACGGGAATGTTCATCCGTTCCTTGCAGATCCGCTCGACCAGAAAACAGTCTGGCGCTTTGATATCTTCAAGGTTCACCGCGCCGAAAGTCGGCTCCAGCTTGCAAACGATCTCGGCCAGTTTCTCCGGATCGTGCTCATTCACCTCTATGTCAAAACAATCCACGCCGGCGAACTTCTTGAACAGGACCGCCTTGCCCTCCATCACAGGCTTAGAGGCCTGCGCCCCGATATCGCCCAAACCCAGAACCGCCGTGCCGTTCGAGATCACCGCCACAAGATTGCCCTTGGCCGTATAGCGCGCCGCCTCCGCGTCGTTTTTCTCGATCTCGGTGCAGGCGTCCGCGACGCCCGGAGAATAGGCCAGGCTCAAATCTCGCGCCGTCGCCATCGGCTTGGTCGCTCGGATCTCAAGTTTGCCGGATTTCGGGAACTCGTGATAATCGAGCGCCGCCTGATGGATATCTTTTGCGGTGCTTTTATCGTCTGACATATCTATCGCTCCCTTGTTCAGGTTCCTGCCGCGGCTCAGCGCTTCGGAAAAATGCGCCGTCAATTGAATACATCCTTATAGCGCTTTCTCGCAGAAACGCCTCAGGGCTTGTCAGAAGAACTTGGTTTGAGCTGAGAAGGGCGCTGATCTTGCGACCACGCATGAGCAAGCGCGACCCCTTCAAGTGGGTTTGTCAGAGGAACTTGGCTTGAGGCGCGGAGGGGGCTCGCTTAACGTCCGCGCATGAGTAAGCGTGACCCTTTCAAGTACTTCAAAGCGAGCCCCGAGAGCACCCGCGTAGCGGTGATGATGTATATCCTGTTCCCGCTCTCACTCCGGAACGTTGAGAACATTGCCAGGAACGAGGTATCGACTTTAGCTATGAGGCGATCCGGTTCCGGTGTTTGAGATTTGGGCCGAAGTTCGCGCCTGAAGCCAGGTAACGACGGGTCGAACAGATGAAAGCGCACTCAAAGTAGCGATGGCATCTCGACGAGGACTTCATGAGGATCAATAGCGAGCAACACTATTTGTGGCATGCCATTGCGCATGAGGGAGAGGTCGTTACCAAACGCAGGAACAGGCGCGCCGCCCTGAAATTATTAAAGAAACTGATGAAGCGGCTCGGCGCTCCGCGCGAGATCGTCATCGACCGACTTCGGTCGTACGGCCCCGCATTGCGCGAACTGGGAGGTGGCGGTCTCCAGTCCTACGGTCGCTGGCTCAACAACCGAGTTGAGCATTCACACCTGCCGTATCGACGACGTGAGCGGGCGATGCTCAGGTGCAGGCGCATGCGGAGTTTGCAGATGTTCTCCGCCGTCCACTCCTCCGTCTACAACCTCTTCAACCGCGAGCGCCACCTCTACCCCAAACGAAACTTCAAGCTGAACCGAACCGCCGCACTTGAAGAGTGGCGGCTGCTTTGTTCCGCCCAGGTTCCTGCCTTCTCGGGAAATTGAGACTGCTTCGAATACGTCTGACGCCATAGACGAACCGCATAGAAAAATTTGTCGTCATTCAGCCGAGACAAGCGACACAGACGGACGGACCTCAAGAAATGACCAGACCGAGCGCGTGATCCGGTTGGAACGTTCTTGGTTTCGGTAAAGACGGATCGATAGATCAACCACCCAGTCGGGCTCTCCGGTGCGAACCAGTATTCCGCTTTCGAGATCGGGAGCGACGAGGCTTTGCGGAAGCCAAGCCACCCCGTCTCCGGCCCGCGCACGTATGCGAAGCGCGCCCGCCATCTGGTTCTCGTACACGGTGCGCAGGCGCCTCGAAATGTTCTGCTCGGCGAAGAGCGGCTCCAGGTGCGCGCCGATTGGCGCGGCGTCGCCGAACCGAAGGAAGGGCATTTTCACACCCGGCTCATCAAAGCCGAACATTGGAGCGCCATTGGCGTCGGGTTTGCAGACAGGAACGAGCCGGTCGACACCGATGACAATCGAGTGGACGGTTGCTTCCATGGGCGAATCTGATCGCTGATAAGCGATCACGAAATCCACGTCGCCGTTCTTCAGGTCTCGCATGCAGTTGGGAAGATTGTCTGTTCTGAGGCGGGAGAGTATTGGGCCAAAGGCTTCCTCAAGCGCTTGCAGCCATGCCGGATAGAACCTCCAGCCGATAGAATGCTGGGTGCCGAAGGTGACGACGTATTTGTCAGGTAAAGATCGGGCTTCGAGTATCTGGCTCCGTTCGTGCTCAATCCGGGACAGCGCCTGCAGACCCGCCTCAAGCATTTGCGCGCCATCTTCGGTCAACTGAACCGGTTGATGCGAGCGATCCACCAGCGTGACGCCGACCCAGGCCTCAAGCAGTTTGATGCGCCGGCTAAAGGCGGGTTGGCTGAGATTCACCAGCGCAGCGGCCTGAGAAAAATTCCCGGTCTGTCGCAGGCGATCGAGATCGCGAAACAGAAGAATATCCATACGCTTGTCATAATAGAAAATTTGCATAATGTCATACGAACATAACATTGGATGGCGCGGGTTCGTTTGCCCCAAGCTAAGGGGGTTTCAACACCCACAAGGAATTGCCATGGCTGACGCCCAGACGCTGTCCAGAACAGGCGCACCAATTGACCTCGACCGTTTCCCGAGAACGTCTCTCTGCCATCAGCCCACGCCTATAGAGGCGATGCCGCGGCTCAGCGAACTGCTTGGCGGCCCGCGACTGTTTATAAAGCGCGACGATTGCACCGGCTTGGCCACGGGAGGAAACAAGACCCGCAAGCTGGAGTATCTGGTCGGCGAAGCGATGCAGCAAAAGGCGGACACGCTGGTCACCCAGGGCGCCGTGCAATCGAACCATGTGCGCCAGACGGCGGCCGCGGCCTGCAAGGTGGGCATGAAGTGCCATGTGCTGCTGGAGCGTCGGGTGCCGGATCGCGATGGATCTTACGAAGAGACCGGCAATGTGCTGCTCGATAACCTCTTCGGCGCAACCTATGAGTTTCGCCCACCTGGACTGGATATGAACGCCGAGGCCGAAGCTGTGGCGCAGGCGCTGCGTGCGGAGGGCCGCCGCACCTATTTTATTCCGGGCGGTGGATCTAATCCGACTGGCGCGCTGGGCTATGTGAAATGCGCGCAGGAAATCGCGGATTACAGCCGCGAAACGGGGCAGAAGTTCGACTGGTTGGTGATGAGCACCGGCAGCACCGGGACGCATGCCGGACTGGTCGCCGGTTTTCACGCCATTGGCCACAATTTGCCTGTCATGGGCGTCAGCGTGCGTCAGCCGCGCGAACGGCAGATGAACGCCGTCCACGCGCTCACCCAGAAAACGCTCGAGAAACTCGGAGTGGATGGAGTCCCGCTCAGCAGGATTCTGGTCGATGACGGTTATGTGGGAGACGGCTATGGCCTTCCTGCAGAGTCCACGCTGGAGGCGATACGCCTGCTCGCGCAGCAGGAAGGGATCCTTCTTGATCCCGTCTACTCGGCCAAGGGTATGGCGGGGTTGATCGGCATGATCCGCGAGGACTTTTTCGAACCCACAGACAACGTGCTCTTTTTACACACCGGCGGGGCCGTTGCGCTTTTCGCCTATCAGGCGCAACTTCTTGCATCACTAAACGGATAAAGCGTCGGCAAAGGCGCTGGCCAACAGAGGAGAAGACTATGACGATCAATCTGAAATCACTGGGCCTGGTGGCTGCGGCCAGCCTCGCCGCATCGCCGGCGTTCGCCGATGAGGAAGTCAAAATCGGCGTGCCGTCCTGGACCGGAGCGCAGGCGATCGCGCATGTTCTCGGCGCGGTGGTTGAGATGCGCATCGGCGGCAAGGTCGAGTTTGTGCCCGGCAATAACGCCACGATCTTCCAGGCGATGGATCAGGGCAAGGGCGACATCGACGTCCACCCCGATGTCTGGCTGCCGAACCAGGAAAGCTTCACCAAGAAATATGTCGATGAAGCGGGTACCGTGACGCTGTCCTCCAACCCTTATGAGGGCAACCAGGGCTTCTGCGTATCTAAGGATTTCGGCAAAGCCAACAACGTCACCGACATTGCCGATCTTGGTCGCCCGGATGTCGCTGAGAAGATGGACAGCGACGGGAACGGCAAAGGCGAGATGTGGATTGGCGCGCCCGGCTGGGCGTCGGCCAATGTGAATGAGGTGAAGGTGCGCGATTATGGGCTTCTCGACTTCATCGAGCCGATCCGAGCGGAGGAAAGCGTGAAGACTGCGCGGGTTAAGGACAGCATCGCGAAGGGCGAAGGCTACGCCTTCTACTGCTACAAGCCGCATGCGATCTGGTACCAGTTCGATGTTGAGATGCTGACCGAACCGACATTCGACCCGGCGAAATATGTCATGGTCCAGCCCTCGGACGATCCGGATTGGTATGACAATTCTAAGGTCGCCACCAAAGACGCGTTGAAGAACGTCCAGATCGCATGGTCGAATTCCCTAGCGGATCGTTCGCCCATAGTCGCAGAGTTCTTCTCCAACTTCTCTCTGACCTCCGACGATGTCAGCAGCTTCGCCTATGAGATCAGCGGCAAGGGCCGTGAGCCCGCCGACGTCGCCAAAGAATGGGTCGAAGCCAATCCCGATCGCGTGGACGCTTGGCTGGGCCTGTAATCCATCGGGTTTGATAATCGGGACAGCGTCGGTTTGGGCCGGCGCTGTTCCACCTGACAACTGGCGGGCTAGTCTCTGATGACCAAAGAAACCGTTATCGAAATCTCGAACATCTGGAAGATCTTCGGCGCCAATCCGGAGCTTGCGCTGGAGGCGGTCCGCGAGAGGGGGCTGACTAAACCTGAGGTTCTGGCTGAGTTTAATTCGGTTGTTGGCGTCGCTGATGTCAGCCTGTCGGTGAACCGCGGCGAGATCTTCTGCATCATGGGTTTGTCCGGCAGCGGCAAATCCACGCTGGTCCGCCACTTCAACCGATTGCTGGAGCCGACAGCTGGCACGATCGAAATCGAAGGCACCGATGTCATGGGTCTGGACCCGAAAGAGTTGCAACTCTTTCGCAATCAGAAGATCGGCATGGTGTTCCAGAACTTCGCTCTGATGCCGCATCGTTCGGTGCTGGACAATGTCGCTATGCCTCTTGAGATCCGTCAGGTGGCCAAGAACGAGCGCATGCGGCAGGCGGCCGCGATTCTCGACATTGTGGAGCTGGGCGCCTGGGGATCGAAATTCGCGCATGAATTGTCCGGCGGCATGCAGCAGCGCGTCGGTCTTGCGCGGGCGCTTGCGGCCAATCCTGACGTCTTGCTGATGGATGAGCCGTTCTCCGCGCTGGATCCGCTGATCAGGCGCCAGTTGCAGGATGAGTTCATCCGGCTTTCGAAGATCCTCAAGAAAACGACGATTTTCATCACCCATGATCTGGATGAGGCGGTGCGCATCGGTGACCGCATCGCGATCATGCGCGATGGCAAGATGGTCCAGATCGGGACCGCCGAGGATATCGTGATGCACCCGGCCGACGATTACGTCGCTGATTTCGTCGCGGGCATCTCGCGTCTGAAGGTCGTGCACGCGCATGCGGTGATGCAGCCGATCGACGCCTATGTCGCGGCGAAAGGGCCAATTCCCGCCGAAGCTCCGCGCGTGAAAGAGGACGAAACGCTGAGCAATCTTATCAATCTGGCGATCGACAATGAGAATGCGATCCTGGTCGAAGATGACGGCGCGGATGTTGGCGTGATCACGCGCGCTGATCTGTTGCGCACGGTAATTGAGGGGACGGAAGTGTCATGACGCGCGACGATGTGAACCCGCTGGAAGACACCGAAAGCGAAGCTGCGCTGGCTTACGCCGAAGAGCGGCGTCAGAACATCAGCGCCTTCGTGCGCACCAGCCCCGACTACTACATCCGAAACTTTGACCGGATCGGCGGCTCGTCGCGTTTCACCCCCACACTCAACCTGATGGCGGGGCTGTTCGGGCCGATCTGGTTCGGAGCAAGGGGCCTCTGGTCATGGGCGCTGCCCTTCCTGATTCTTGAGGCGCTCGGGTTCGTGCAGATCGCCCGCGGTCTTTTCGGCGATCTCGCCGCCGACGCCATGGAGCGCATCGCATCAATCGAGGGCACGCTGGAGCTGCGCCGCCAACAATTGGCGGCGGCCATAGAGGATAATTCCGAAAAGGTCGAAGTTTATCGGCGGGCGGTGGAATCCCTCGAAGCCAATATCGGCGGAATTCGAGCCGAAGCCGAGGCCTTGGCGGCGGAAGGGCCTTCGATCGCGCTCACCGGCCTCGTCATTCTGGTGGCGGCCAAGGTCGCGCAAGCCGTGACCGCCAATTGGGCGCTTGAAGCGCGCTTTTCGGACTGGCTGTCGGATCGTTCAATCCATTCCGGCATGCCCAGCAAGCATGTCGTTCTCAGCGCTGTCTTCATGGTGCTGATCATAATTGTCGCCATGTTGCATTACAGCTTCCCGGGACGCTTCGACCTGCTGACACATTTCCCGACCGATCCCGACATCCGCCTGACCGGCATAACGTGGGTCGAGGAGTTCATCGCCTGGTGCGTCCGCAACAGCGAGGCGTTCTTCGATCTCCTCACCTTTGGCATCCGCTGGCTGCTGGATGCGCTGGAAGTCATGCTCGTCAATACGCCCTGGGTCGTGATCGCCAGCCTGATCATCTTGCTGACCTGGCTGACCGCAGGCATCCGCACGGCGATCTATTCCGGCGCGTTCCTGGCCTATATGGGCCTGCTGGGCTTCTGGGAGGCGGCGATGACCACGCTGGCCCTGCTCGGCACGGCGGCGTGCCTTTCGATCGTGATCGGCATCCCGCTCGGCATGTACGCCGCGCGCCGGCCCCGGTTTTACGCCTTCATACAGCCGATCATGGACTTCATGCAGACCATGCCTGCCTTCGTCTTCATGGTTCCCGTGATCGCCTTCTTCGGCGTGGGTAAACCGGCGGCGGTCGTCGTCACCATGATCTTTGGCGGAACGCCGGTGGTTCGCCTGACGGTGCTGGGTCTTCGCGGGGTGCCGGAAAGCGTGCGCGAGGCGGCGATCAGCTTCGGCGCGAACAAATGGTACCTCCTCACCAAGGTCGACCTGCCGTTGGCCAGCCCTTCCATTCGCGCAGGAATCAACCAGACAATCATGCTGTCCTTGGCGATGGTCGTGGTCGCCTCGCTGATCGGCGCGAAAGGACTGGGTGAGGACGTGCTGGAGGCGCTGCAATACGCCAATGTCGGACAAGGCATTCTGGCCGGTTTCTCAATCCTCTTCTGCGCCATGATCCTCGACCGTATCGTGCAGGGCGCGCGCAAGTGACGCCACTGGTCTTCGTCCATGGGTTCATGGGCGGAGGTGAGCAATGGGCTGAACAGGCGCCGCTGGCCAAAGGGCGCGAGTTGATCTGCGTCGACCTGCCGGGCTTTGGAAAGAACGCCCAATCGCCGCCAATTGATCGTATCGATGGCTTCGCCAGTTGGGTGTTGGACGCGCTGGAGCGCGACGGCGTTCGCCAGTTTGACCTGCTGGGGCATTCCATGGGCGGGATGATCGCGCAGGAGATGACCAGGCAAGCGCCTGACCGCATCGACCGCCTGATCCTCTACGCGACCGGGGCGGAAGGCGTTTTGCCCGGGCGCTTCGAGCCGATCGAGACGTCGATGGAGCGCGCGCGGACGGATGGAGCGCAAGCCACCGCCCGGCGTATCGCCGCCACATGGTTTTTGCGCGAAGACGCGGCGCCTCGATACCCCGCTTGCGCCGCCATCGCCGAGCGGTGCGGACTTGCCGCAATTCTCGCTGGGCTGGAAGCCATGCGGGACTGGTCCGGCGTGGATCACCTGCCAAAGATCGCCGCCCCCACGCTGATCCTATGGGGCGATTGCGACCGCACGTATTCATGGGCCCAGATCGAGACGCTTTGGCGAAAAATCCCGAACAGCAACCTCGCGGTGGCTCCCCGCTGCGCGCACGCGGTTCACATGGAGAAGCCGGATCTGTTCAATCGATTGATTGATGACTTTCTTCTTCTAACACCACCTGTCTGACACAACCCGTCCGACACCGTTTGCAAACGGGTCATACCATCAGCTTCGGTTCGACGGGCTGGGCGAAGAACTGAACGGCGCCCGCCAGTTTAGCGAGATCTGCGAATTCGGCCCGGCCCGTCTCGTTGTGCTGTTGGTCTGCGCGCTGGCGCAGGTTCTTGGCCATGTCGTGCAACGGCTTCAGATTGACGGGGTTCGGCCCTTCTTTCTGAACCTTTTGATACTGCTTCGTCAGCACGCCTATTGGCATATCCAGTTCCTGTGCCAGAGCTTCCGTGCGGGTGAAAGCCTCGTCAAGATTGGTTGGCGGCGGGGTTCGCGGCCCCGTCGCGTCGGGCGGGGTCAAGGCCGCCGCCTGATTCTGGGCGAGCAGTCGCGCCGATCTCAGCGCGTTATGCAGGTTCCTGTATTCCGGGTTCCGGGTTTTGTGCCAGCCCATCGTCGCCTGGCGTTGCAATTCGCCCGCCTTCCTGTCCAACTTTTGCAAGTCGGCGAGATCGCCGTTCCCAGACAAGACTTTGATCATTAGACCACGCATCGATCCGACCGGAAAATCAAGCTTCTCGGCGATATCGTCGACCCGCTGCATTGCCTCGTTTAGGTCCGCTGGCGGCGGCACCCTCGGCCCCGCGGCTGGGTCGTTCCGACCAATGTTCTGCTGCTCGGCGGATTGTGGGTGCGGCGCAGACTGTGATGAGGGGTGCGGTGCTGGCTGCGATGAGGGGTCCGGCGCATCCGCATTGTCCGCCCCGGCGGTGCGCGCCGCCGCGATATAGCCGCCAGCGATGACGCCGATCTGCTCAAACGTATCGCAGAGTTTCAACGCGTAAGGATCGCCATAACTGTCGTCGACGCCCGCGCGCACGTCGCGCCGCAGACCATAGGACAGGGCTGCGATTTGCAGCATGTCGTCCGGGTCAGGCTTGTCCTGATCCTGCACCTTGTCGACGAGCAGCGACAGCGCCCTGTAGTTCACGCCGCCCACTTTGCCCGCGAATTGAGCGATCGTGTTCATTCGAGAGGCGATCTCTCGCTTAGTCATATCCGCCACGGCGCCTATGTCTCTGGGCGCGCTGGCGACGGGTTGTTGAGCTGGCGGCTGATCGGGCGACTTGTCGTCGAACCAAACGGGCTTGCCGCCCTTCGCCAGCGCCTCGAGATGCTTCATGTCGATGTTCTCGGCCGATTTGATCCATTCCCGGTCGAGGTTCAGCAACCGGCGCGCGGTGGTTAGCCCGTCGCGCAGCTTCTCGCGCTCCTTGGCCGACAATCCCGCCAGTCCCGGACCGGCCAGAAAGGCTTGCGCCTGGTCGGCGAATTTTTCCATGCTCTCTCGAAGATGCGCCGTTTCCTCCTTCGCCTTCTGCGCATGGATCGCGACACTCTTCGAGTGTTTTGCGGCGTCCAGCTCGGACTGTGGGGAGTGGATGTACTGACCGCTTCCGGTTTGACGCACGCCGCTCTTGTGTCGCGGCTTGTTGGCGTCGAACTTGGAAAGCGCGGCGTCGGCCTCGTCCTTCCAGGCGTCGAGCGCGGATTCCAACGCCACGCGGGTGGGTTGGGCGGCCTCACGCGCTTGATCCATTCCGTCCAGAAGCGCGGACAATTTGCGCTCCGTCTCGACCATCGATTTTAACTGGGATGCGTCGTCATCCGCCCCGGCGAGAGTCTCAAGCGCGACCTGCGCTTTCGCGCGCGCATGCAGGACCTGGATCCGATCTCGATCCGCATGCACGGGGCGATATGGCGGCTTTGTGCGCAGAAACTCCTTCGCGTCGTCGGCGACCACGGTCGACTCCGTGCGGATCACATCCCTGTCGCCGGCCGAAAGCTCTTTCGCGTCGCCATTTACGGCGCGTTGATGCATCCGATCCAATAGATGGAGCATCGAATTCTTTAAGCCGCTGATTGAGGACGCGTGCGTTCCGGAATTCGCTGCCTTGCTCAGCAAATCATCGGCGATGCACAGTTGGTCATAGCAGTTTCCGGGGCTGAACCGATCATGCGCCAGATACGTTTTCGGCGCTTTGGTCAGCGCGATCTGCGAATGCTTGATCGCCTCCGCGTTCAGGGTCTTGAAGGTTCTCCTGCGCTTGTCCCTTTCGAACGCGACTCCGGTCAGCTTTTCGGCTGTGCTCGAGGTCCTTTTCATCACGCCAGAGATGACCGCCTTGGCCTCCTCGTCGCTGATCGGTTTGTCAGCCAGGAAGCCGAGTTTCGCAGCTTCCGCCGAGGTCGGCCGGTTCTTTGGGTTTGGATCGAGCAGCCGATCCATGAACTGAGTGTAAAGCGTCGACGCCCCGGCGATGCCCGGCGCGCGATGCACCTTGCCATACTTGTCAGTCGCATGACCGGTTTTCGAGATGGCGAGCCCCTGATAAGGCTTCACATCGCGATTGATCCCTCTGGGAATGCTCTCAGTGGATTCGAGCAAGGATGCGGCGATCGAGAAAACATCGCTCTTTTCGGACGCTGCGTGTTTGTCGTCATAGACCTCGGGTGCCAGAAACTCATCTGTTGCGCCGCCGCTTTTATCGCCCAGTTTCGACGACAGGCCAAGATCCAGAAGCACCGGCTCGCCAGTGTGTTTGTCGATGACGAAGTTCTCGGGCTTGATGTCGTTGTGGGTGATGCCGGCCTTATTGATAAGCTCGTTCACCGCCAGCAGACGACGCGCAATGAACTGCACCGAGCCCCAGTATTCTTTGTGCGAGATTTCCCCGTTTTCATACGCCTCGCGCAGATGCTTCATGGCGATGGTGCCCTTCTGGCCTTGCACCTCATCCATGATCAGACCGCGCTCGGTCTTGGTGGCGAATTTGACCATCGCCATGCCGTAGACTTTGCCGAGATTGGGGTGAGGCTTGCCGCCATTCGCCTTGTAGATGGCTTTATACGCGTCCAATTCGTGATCGAGATGGGCTTCGGCGGCGGAACGCTCGAACTTGCCGCACAGCTTTCTCTTGCCGTCCTTGGTCTCTAGCTTGCTGACATGGCCCTCATTACCCCAATCGAAATCGGCGTCCGTCTGCTTGAGGCCATCAAGATCAGGAGCGTCAAACATCTTTTCGCCCCGCCAGCCGAGTTTTTCGTTGGCGTATTGGTCGTCCGCGACGCCAAATGAACGCACCTGCACGGCGTTCGCTGATTTAATCGCCGACTTGGCCGAAGACTTGGGCTTGGGGTCCACCGCCTCGCTCAGGTCATTCGCAAGTTTCAAATTGAACAAGTGAAGATCCTTGCCTTGCTTGAAACTGCTTCCCATCAGCTTGGATGTGTTGCCTTTCAGCTCCGTCGCCGTTTGCTTCAAAAGCGCTTTCGCCTGTTTGTACTTGGCCTTATTGGGGCTTCGGTCTGCGAGGCGCAGCGCCTCCAACGATTCTTGCAGATTGACGATCGCGCGGCCGGCGAATTCTTCACCGCCCTTTTGGTTGTCGAACCGGCTCCGCAGGCGCTCCGCCTGAACGCCCAGCGCGTTCAGCGCCTTGATGACGCCCTTGGTGGTTTTGATCTTACCATTCGCAAGATCCTCGACGAGACGGTTCACGCTCTTGTCGAAATCGTGCTCGACGTCGCGCAGCGCGATGTTGCGTCTCGTAAATGTCAGCTTGTTTGCCTTCTCCGCCGCGGCGTCCTTTTTCGCCGAGCCAGTGAAACTGCTGTACTTCTCGTTCAGTCGCGTGACGCTCTTGCGAAGGCGTAGAATGCGCGATCCCGTGCGGATCGAGATCTTGCCCCATTTGGAGACCTTGAACTCCGCCGGCGGGCGGGCGTAGTTGTGCGCGGCTTGGTATTGCCGGATCGTCATGGGCTGCGACGCGGTCGCGCTCCACGCCTTACCTCCGCCTACTGTTCGCCAATCGACCATTCTCCGCGCTCCTGTTTATGTCGTTGCCCCGCCGTCAGACCATGATCCCGCTAGGCGGTCCCTGCAAAGCGTCGTCTTCCTCGGGGGGCGCCTCGTCGTCCTGCCGGCCTAGCGCGCCGCCGTCGTTTCGCACCCGGCATGTTTGAAGCGCGTTCGCAAAGGCCGCCAATTCTCGATCGAACTGACTGACCGCAAGTTCAGTGTTGGGAAAGTGGCGGCGCAGCACAATCTCATCGCGCTGCGGATCAAACCCCAGAAACGCGCCGCCGGTTCCAAGCCCTTCGACATTGGCGGCGAGCATCCATTGAAACGCTGCTTCGCGATCGGCGTCCGGCAGGACGCCAACCACGCCGATCACTGAGAACCCTTGACCTTGGACATCCGCGAAGACATCGATCTCGAGGTCGTCTCCCAGCACGAGACGCGCGCCGCCGTCTTCCTCCAGTTCTATGTCTGGAAGACCCACTTCCTCGGCGAACGCGGTCATTAAATCCGATAGAGCCATATCTTACACGCGCCCTCTAATTATCGCTCAACTTCAGACAGCAACCAAAATGAAATATACGCGCTGTCGCCGACGGAACCTGACGAAATCCTAATTTAGGTGGTGGTTCCGCCTCTGAATTCAAAGAGATTGGGCTCGAGTCTCTATTAAAGGATTAGATGGATAAAGGACTAGATGGAGCATGTCTGCTTCGATTCGATCTCGGCGCGCACTGCGCAGCAGATTCAGGCGGTGAAAATGGTGCGCGTCCGCCTGTCCTTCCTCCCCTAAAACTGGGCCACTACATTGGCCGAGAATGGGGGACGCAAGATGGCTCGGAAACGGTATTCGGACGAAGACGTCCTGAAGCTGCTGCGTGAGATTGAGCTGAAGCTCGCCGATGGTAGCGATGTGCAGTCTGCTTGCCGCTCGGTCCGCGTCAGCGACGCCACGTATCACAATTGGCGTAAGCGGTTCGGCGGGATGGGACGATCGCAGTTGTCGGAGCTCCGCTCTCTTGAGAAGGAAAACGCCCGACTGAAGAACATCGTGACCGAGCTTGAGTTGGACAAGCTGATCCTCAAGGAGAGCCTGAGCTATCTAAAGCCCAGGGCCTGACGACGAGCCGGCTTCGTCAGGCTGTCATCCATACGCGCCAAAAGCTCGCGACGTCGGAGCGACGGACATGCCAGGTGATCGGTTTGGCCCGCATTTCAATGCAGTATCAAACGGTCCAGCGAGATGACGATGCGCTGCGGCTGGCTCTCATTCGACTGGCGAAGCAGTGCGGCCGGTACGGCTATCGCAAGATCGCGTAGCTTCTGCGCATTGAGGGCTGGCGCGTCAATCACAAGAAGGTCGAGCGGATTTGGCGCGAGGAAGGGCTACAGCTCCCGCAGCGGCACAGGAAACGACGGCGGCTCTATCACAAGGACGCCTCGATCATCCGGCTCAGGCCGGCCGGTCCGAACCATGTCTGGTCCTACGACTTCGTCCAGGACCGGACGCATGACGGGCGCGCCTACCGGATGCTCAACATCATCGACGAATACACGCGCCAGGCGCTGGCCGTGAAGGTGCGCGCCCAGATGGGCTCAGCCGAGGTGCTGGACGTTCTCTACCTGCTGTTCCTGCGCCACGGGAAGCCTGAGTTCGTAAGACGCGACAATGATGGAGGCGACCGAGGCCCCAGTGGGGCCGCGTAAGCGCCGGAATGAGTTCGCGTCCGAGGCCACGCAGAGATGGTTGGACCACGTCGGCGTGAAGCCCATCCGGATCTATCCCGGCTCGCCGTGGTAGAACGGCTACAATGAACGCTCCAACAGAACCCTGCGTCGGGAAATCCTAAATGCGGAATGGTTCGCCACCACAAAACAGGCGCAGATCGTCATTGATTGCTGGCTCAGAGAGTACAACCACACCCGCCCGCGTCAGGCGCTGAACATGCGCCCGCTAGTCCCGGAGACTCTACTCAGAAATGGCCCATAAACTGGGGGCTCGACACCATTCCGGAATTTCATTCGAACGGACCGAAGTCACTCTGACTTCGGTCCGTAACTGTTCTTTCGTGCGCAGATATTCAGGCGATCGTGTCCACCATTCCTAACTCTATGAGTTGTTCATATACCGCTTCATTGGGGGCCAGCGCCGAACTCCAGCTGGGCGCGTCCAGATTGGCGGGGCTGAGATCTTCGGCCTGAACATCCTTGAAGACATATGCGTGGCCGCCATTTCCCAGGATCTCGATCACCAGATCGTCGTCGACCTCGGTGATATCGACCTGATTGCCGCTGACATTGCCGAAGTTGATGACGTCCTCGGCGGGGTCGAAGCCGACGAACGACTCGATCTCTCCCCACGCCCAGCCCAGCGTGACGACGTCTGCGCCGTCTCCAAGCTCAACACCGTCCGACGCGTCGCCGGTGTCGGCGTCACCCGCATCGCCGTCGCCATCCCCTGTGTCGCCATTGTCGCCCGGCGCCGAGTCGATCACGCCGTCACGGGTTTGATAGCCGTCCGTCGTTTCGCCCGGAGGCGCGTCCGGTGTCAGCAATTGTGTGCGATCGACCAGGGTGACGTCGTCCTGCGCGAAGCCGAAGGGGACCTCAAGATTGTCCTCCATCACCTGATCATGGTGAAACTCCACCTGGCCCGGAGAGAGATCGGCGAGTTCGATTCCTGTCAGCGTCAGGCTCTGCCCGGTCGGCAGGCTGGAGATCACCAGCCCGTCCTCGGTGTCTTCCACCGAAAGACGCTCGCGCGTGCCGAAATAGAGAAAGCTGATCTTCATCGTCGCCGGATCGAAATCGTCGACCACTTCGTGAACGCCGTATTCGTGTGAGCGCACATAGACAGTGTCCGCCTCTCGCGGGCCGACGCCCAGCTCCCACGAGACGACGCCGCCGATATCCTGCCGCAGATGCTCGTTGCCGACCACGCCGAAACTCGCGATCGAGAGATCCTGAAAGCCGACGCCCTGCACGATCTGAACCGCGTCGCTCCACGGACTGTCGATGGCGACCTCGCCCGCCGGCGTCTTGGTCACGATCATTCCATGAACTGACGTGCCGCCGAAATCGAGCTGATCTCGCGCCGGATCGAACCCGGTGATGTCGTCGGCGTTGACGTCCGCGCGATATTTCGCGCCGCCTTCGGCCGTTTCGCCGGTGACCGTGGGCGGGGCGGACCCGTCCGTGTCGTATACGACCGGATAGCCTTCGTTCGTCCCCGGACCTGAGATGACCTGCCCGATGGCGGAGGCGACTTCGTTTAGCGTGGATTGTTCGGCGACCGAGAAATTCGCCATCGTCAGATCGGCCAGTCCGACGTCCTGAAGGATCGTCACGCTCAACACGCCGCCCTGCGGATCGGTGACGACCAGCCGGACCGTCAGGCCCAGCGCGTCGCCGCTCTCCTCAAAGATATCGAACCGGTCGCCGGTCACGCCAGCCTCGATATGTATCATATCCGTCGCAGGGTCGAAATCGGCGATGGTGCTGGAGGAGGTGGTCAGCGAGATCAAAACCATGCCGTTCATCGGCGGGGGAGGGTCCGTCGGCGTTTCGTCGCCGTTTCCATCCCCGTCGCCGTCCCCGTCTCCGCCGCCGGGGCCGACCAGCGAGAGCACTTCAACGGCCGTCCCATCGTCGAGGATGGTGAAATTCGACGCAGAAAGCTGCGACAGCGTCACATCCTCCAGCACCGTGGTCTGATTGTTCGACGGCACGGCGAAGATGACGCCCTCAGGCGCGTCATAGACCTCCAGCGCGTCGGCGCCGATCCAGGAGATGAAGATGGTTCCGGTCGCAGGATCGAAACCCTCGACGATGGTCGCCGAGCCCCAGGCCCAGTCGATCACCACATCGGCCGAGTTCGCGTCCACCCCGGCGCCTAGCTCGCCGCCTCCCGGGGGCGTCTGACCGTCGTCCGTGGGATCGGGCGCCCCATCGTCGCCCGGTATTCCGAGGCCCTCGTCGCCGGTGAGCCGGTCTTCATAGAATGCGATCGACTCGGCGACGGTCGGCGCGTCGTAATCTCCGAACTGCTCGATATATTTAAGGATCGACGTGCCGTATTCGTCCTGCGAAACCGCCCCGTTTTGCAACAGCGCCAGCGTGCCCCAGGCCCCACGCAAATGCGCCGCGGCCATGATGCCGGTCAGGGTCAGCTCGACAGTGACGGTCTGGCCGCCTTCCTGATAGCTCGCCGTCGTGCCCAGAAGGTCCTCCAGCGACTGCCCGGTCGACGCCAGACCGTCCTCAATGACCTTTAGATTGTAGCCGAACGCCTCCTGGATCGCGACGTCCTGCGCCCCGGCGGTCATGAACTCCTCCAGTGAGTCGACGCCGTTCTTGCCGGTCCAGGTTCCGTCCCAGGTGTTGCTAGCCGCGCCCGCGCCATAGAAGACGTCGTCGTCGTAATAGCCGAGGTCGATCAGCAGCGCCTCGCCGAACTGAAAGCCTACGAATCCCAGCGAATTCATCGAGCGATAGGACATCGCGTCCCACTCGTCGTCCGTCAGATCGGCCCAGCTGTCGTATTGCGGATAGTGATCTCCAACCGGCCCGCCGGCCCATTGGTCGAGCTGCCAGTCCGCGATCACGCCCTGATCATAGCGATCCCGGTCCCATCCGGATTCGAATGCGCGCAGCGCATCCAGGAAGTCGTTAAACGATCCTTTGGTCACTTGGTTTCTCCTGCCTGAAGTGTCGCCTTGATGTGCGAAATACTCCCGACTCTAAACCAATAATTTTGGAAATAATTTGATGCTTTGGACGAAATTCGGACAATATACGATCTATACGTGCGCCGAATTTGATTGACTTTTATTTATGTTTTATTTCTTGAGGGGGTGGGGGTTGATGTCAGTTTTTAGACGACGTTGTGGCGTTTCCAAGGTCGATAGAATCGTGCTTTGGCGGTCACACCTACCACCTCGACGAAGAGGGGTGGCGATGCCAAGATTTCGACAAACGCAAAATCTGCAGATGTTCGCTGCTGCTCACTCCTGCATCTACAACTACTTCAGCAAAGAACGCCTCCTCTCTAGCCGACACTCTTTCAAAAGGAGCCGCACCGCCACGCCAGTCGAGTGGCGGCTGCGTCGTTCCGTCAAGGCTCCCGCATTCTGGGGTAAACAGAGGCTGGTTCGAATTAGTCTGACACCACCGCCACCCACATCCACAAGAAGTTTCCCAATCCGTGATCACTGTAAGTCGCGGGGACGGAGTGGGAATTTCGCGCTTATCCCGATGTCGCGCTGGTCTCTGGCCGCCACCTGGCGGGGTTCTGACGCGCCGCCGCAGACCGGTCTCCGCTTGCGGGATGCAAGGGTGAGTTTGGCGATTAGCCGGGAGTTTTTGTCGAATCCGGCTTAAATCAAGCGGAAATTGCCATCGGGCACGCAATGTGGCGGATTTCGTCCTCAGTTTTCAGAGGGTTGCGTCCCACGATGGGCGGTTTCCTGTTTCTCGACAGGAATAGGTGGTTTTGGGCGCATAACAGGCCCTTTTTTCGACACTATCAGGGGTGCTCGTCGATATAACAGGCGAATCCGGGCGCTCATCGAAGGCGGTTTTCCGACGTTCAGTCGGATGCGGATGCGCCGAATATCCGGCGCTGTTCCGACCAGGAAAGGGGCATGTCGCGCTCCATGAGACGTGCGAGCGATAGGGCCTTTGGCTGGCACTCGGCGAGGATGGCGCACTGGATGTCGGGCGCCAGGTAGGCGAGGCGGATCAGCCGACGCCGATGCGGCGTGTTAGGCGCGTCGGCGAGAATGGGCGCGCCGGTTTCTTATTTGTTCCGAAAAACTCAGATTCCGCGTTCCTATCTTGCGGCGCATTCGTTCGATCGCGCTGAAAGAGTACATAATCAAGTAATGGTGGATGGCTGTTACGTGCTACAGGCGGATATTCTGCACAGGCCGTACGATCCGTCGTACGGCCGACAAACTAAGAATGGTGACATCAGCTAATGTTCCGACCGCCTAGATCATTTCCAATAGCCAACGGCGCAATCAAATCTCCGGCCTCACATCAACTTACCCTTCTCCCTCCAAGGTTGGTCATTTTTTCCGCCAGACGTTTAGAGAACGAACTCGCCAGAAGTGAGGCCGGCCGGTACGCAGGCGTCAGCACAGCGACGCCGAACTCCGCAGTTGGCTTGAATGGACGGAACACGATGTCTTCCGCGTCGCCGCTGAAGAGTCTGTAGGACTCGGCCGTTAAAGGGTCGACGAGCGCGCAGGCTTGCGCGTTTCTCACGTAAGTGAGCATGGGAATAAAATACTGCGTCACAAATCGGTTGTTTAACTCGCAACCCTCAGATGCGAACACCCGCTTGGTGACGTCCACGCTGAAATGCTCGGGAAAGAGCGTCGCCATGGCGCGACCAGCCAGGTCGCTTGGAGTGACGACCTGTATTGACGCCAGCGGGTCGGAGGCGGGAAGCGCGCATAGAAACTCAAACTCATAGACGTTCACATCGATCAGCGAGGACTCAAACGTGCTCGCCGGATGGCAATCCGCAATTCCGAGATCGAATTGCTGCGCGCTCAGCAGTTGGAACACCGCATCCGAATTGCGTGACAGCAATGTGACCTTGACGCGGTCCGCCTCGCCGACATGCGCGCTGATCATTTCTGGCAACATAAAGACGGACGGGCCGGGCATCGACACGATGCGCAGCTCACCGCTTTCCATCGTCTTCATCCGCTTCATGTTTTCGTCGATCAAGTCGATGCGGGCGAGTAGCTCTTTGCACTCCTCGAACAGATATTGCGCCTCAGGCACAGGATGCAGCCGTCCTGCGCGACGCTCGAACAGTTTCATGTCCAAACCATCTTCAAGCATCGCGATTTGATGGCTGATCGATGGTTGCGTCCGGTTCAGATTGCGCGCCGCCTCGGAAACTGAGCCGGTGAGCATAATCTCTCGAAACGCCTTCATCTGCTTCAGATTCATGAGATTTAATCCATAAAAGTTTTCGATAGATATAGAGAAATTAACAATTTGTTCAAATGGTTTTTGGGCCGTATGGTCCGCGGTATCCGGGAGTTGACGCCCGCCTGACAACGCCGCTGCTTAGGAACCACCGATGACTTTCGACAGACGCAAAATTGATATCGCCATGGCATCGGCCCTCATTGCGGCGGCCATCATCATTCTCACGAATGACGGACTTTCGCAGGGTGGCGTTGAGACCGAACTCGGGTCGCTATTCCTGCCGCGGATCGTCGCCATCTGCATGATCGGGTTCGCCGCCACGGTCGGCGTGCAATCGCTACTAAAACTGCGTGCGCGGGCGCCGAAGGAGGATGTCGAAGAAATTGGCACCGACGGCTTTGGCGGTGTCTTTATCTATTTGGGCATCTTCATCGCCTATTGGCTCGCGGTCCCGCATATCGGATTCGTCATCGCAACGCCTCCGGTGATGATGGCGATCGCCGTCCTTCTGGGAGGGCGGAGCTGGATCGCCATGGGGCTGATGTCGGTCATCACGCCGCTGGCGATCTACCATCTCAGCTATGAATTTTTGCGGGTTTTCCTGCCCACCTGGTCTTTGTGAGGGGGGCGCGGAGCCATGTTTGATAATATTCTCAACGGTTTTGGGTCTGTACTGGCGATCGGACCGATACTGGGCATCATCGCCGGAATTTGTGTCGGCATCTTCTTTGGCGCCATTCCCGGAATTTCGGCGATTATGGCCATCGCCATCATCCTGCCGCTGACCTTCTATGTGGATCCGATCATCGGCATCACCATGCTGCTGGCGGTCTACAAGGCGGGGATCTATGGCGGCTCCATATCGGCCATTCTGATCAATACGCCCGGCGCCGCCGCCGCCTTCCTGACGGCGCAAGACGGTCACGCCCTGACGAAAAAGGGTAAGGCTGGCAAGGCGCTGGATATGGCTCTGTTCTCCTCTGTAACGGGAGAAATGCTCGCCACTCTTGTGCTGATCTTCGTCGCCGCCCCGATTTCGGTGATCTCGCTGCAGGCAGGCCCGATCGAGAAGGTCTTTCTGCTTCTGTTCGCCTTCACGGTGGTTGGCTCGCTGGCTGGCGAGTCCATCTCTCGCGGATTGCTGTCCTGCTGCCTCGGCATGCTGTTCGCGATGGTCGGTCTCTCCACCATCACAGGCGCTACGCGGTTCACCTTCGGCGTGACCGAATTGATGAGCGGCTTCACGTTTACGCCTATGCTGATCGGTGTGTTGGTGATGCCAGAAGTCATCAGCACGATTCGGAACCGGAAGTCGCCGCATCACAACATGGTGCTGAATAAATCAAAGAATCCGGCGGATAATCGGATCAGTTTCAAAGAGTACAAATCCGTCTTTGGCACGATCCTGAAATCCAGCGGCATCGGCACGTTCATCGGCGCATTGCCCGGCCTCGGGTCAAGCACGGCGGCTTTCATCGCCTATGGCGAAGCCAAGCGGACAGACAAGAACCCAGAGACCTACGGCAAAGGCTCCATTCGCGGCATTGCCGCGGCGGAATCCGCGAACAATGCGGTTTGCGGATCCAGCATGATCCCGATGCTGACGCTCAGTATTCCAGGCGACGATGTCGCGGCATTGCTGATGGGCGCATTCCTGATCCATGGCCTGACGCCTGGACCGATGATCTTCTTCGAGCATACCGACATCATCTACGCCATTTTCGCGGGCTTTCTGATCACGGATTTCTTCCTGCTGTTCATCGCGCGCGCCGGATTTGGGTTCTGGACCAGGGTCGCCTCGCTGAAGCGGTTCTACATCTTCCCGTGCGTCACGGTCTTCGCCTTCGCCGGCGCCTATACCGCCAACCAGTCTCTCAACGACGTGCTGATCCTGATTTGCTTCACGGTGCTTGGGTATGGGATGCGCCTAGTCGGGCTCAATCCTGCGGTGTTCATCATCGGATTTATCCTGACGCCTTTCCTGGAACAGAACCTTGATCAGGCGGTCGCGATCGTCGGCGACGACTACGGCATGATCTTCGCCTCGCCATTCGCCTGGGTGTTCACCGCTCTCTCGGCCTTCTTCATCTACTCATCGATGCGGCTGAAGAAGAAACAAAAGGCGGCTCTGCAGGAGTCCGCGGCGGCAGAAGACGCGTAGCGAAACCAGACTTTCGAAGATCAAAGCGGGGCGAACGATCACATCGGCCCGCGAACCGAGAAACTCGCTCAAACCACAGCTATCTGACTAGGAGGAGATAAAAATGAGCAAGCTAACGAAATCCATGGCTGCGATGACGACGGCGCTCGCTGTGACCCTTTCCGCAGGCGCGGCGCTTGCGGATTGGCCCGAAAAGCCGATCACCGTTGTCGTGCCTTATGGCGCGGGCGGAGATTCGGACCTGACCACGCGTGTGTGGGCTGACGCCATGGAGGACAAGCTTGGCGTGCCGGTCGTCGTGGTGAACAAGGCGGGCGGCGGCGGCGTCGTCGGGACGGCCTTTGTCGCGAACTCCAAGCCGGATGGCTACACGTTGATCAACGCCGGTCTGGGCAATATGCTGGTCACCCCGAACTTCAGCCAAACGCCCTATACGTTCGACAGCTTTGTGCCGGTGGTGAAAATGACCGCCGTTCCGCTCGCCATCGTCGTGGCGGAAGACAGCCCATACAAGACCTTCGAGGATTTCGTGGCGGCGTCCAAGGCGGAAACTCTGACCCAGGGATCCTGGGGCGCGGCCTCGTCGGGCACGACGCTCGGGCGGATCATCGCGGGTCAGGCGGGTTATGAGCCGAAATTCGTGCACGCCAATACAACCGCTGAATCCATGGTGGCGGTCGTCGGCGGTCACATTGATTCAGCCGTGTCATTCCCGCCGGCCTTTGGGCCCCATGTCGCGGCCGGGCGCGCGCGCGCCTTGGTCATGAACCAGAAAATGGACGCCTATCCTGATGTGCCGACCTTCGCGGAAAAGGGCATCGAGGGAAATCTTGAGGGTTGGTCCGGCGTCTTCGCACCTGCGGGCGTTCCGCAGGAAGTCGTCGACAAGCTGATCGCAGCGACGACCGAAATCATGAAGGAAGAGCGCGTGTTGACGGCCTACGACAACATGGGAGCGGTCGTGGATTTCCGCCACGGCGACGACTGGATCGCCAGCATGCGCGCGACCAGCGACATCATGAAAGAGGCCGCAAAAACGATGAAAAAGTAAGAGCTTCCTCTGACTTCGGCGCCCCCTGAGGGCTTGGGGCGCCGGCTTTTTCTGAACTCGATCGGCGGATCATCTTTTCTTGGGTTCGCCGGTCGCAAGTAGCCCATAGAGATTCACGATTCCCCTTCGCTGGCCTGATGGAAGACATCGGGCGGATTGGAACCTGCTGCGATGCGACACCCTGCAAACGCACACTTAAAGAAACCGAACACGCTCGGCGAAGGGCGCCTCTCATTCTCGATAGGGAGGACGGGGCGATGACGCAGCAAGACACGATCACAATCGTCGGCGCCGGCATCGTTGGCATCTGCTGCGCGCTGTCTCTGCAAAAGCGCGGCTTTCAGGTTCAGCTGATCGATCCTAACGAGCCGGGACAGGAGACGTCGTTTGGAAACGCAGGCATCATCTCTCCTTGGTCCTGTGTGCCTCAGAGCCTGCCAGGAGTGTGGAAGAACGTTCCCGGATGGTTGCTCGACGCCGATGGCCCTCTCTCTGTTCGCCCTGCTTTTTGGCCAAGGATGGCGCCTTGGGGGCTGCGCTTTATCGCTCAATCATCAGAGAAAACGGTCCGAGAGATCTCCGACGCCATGGAAATTCTCTGCGGCCCTTCGATAGAGCTTTATCGCCAGCATCTGGCGGGAACGGGGCATGAAGACCTCGTGGCGGACAGCTATTACATTCACGCTTTCCGCAACGCAGAGCACGCCAATCTCGAAGGATTAGGATATCAGATCCGCATCCAGAAAGGCGCAGATCTTCAAGTCATTGGCGGTGCGGAGATTCGCGCTCTGGAGCCGGCCTTATCCAAGGAGTTTCAGGCGGCTGTCCTGATAAAGGGTCAAGCTCGCGCCCGGTCGCCCGGACGCATTGGCGCGGTTCTGGCCGCGCGAGCGGAAGCTCAGGGCGCGCGCATTGTTAGGGGCGCCGTTCAGGCGCTCTCAAAGACCGACTCGCAGGAATGGACGCTGCAAACGAGCGCGGGTGAGTTGGCCAGCACGCGCGTCGTGATAGCCGCCGGCGTCTGGTCTGCGGAACTGCTGGGCCCGCTCGGGCTAAAGTTCCCTGTCGTTGCAGAGCGCGGCTATCACGTATCTTTCCCAGACCCCGGCGTCGAGTTGCGGAACTCGGTCATGGACGTCGACAAGAAGGTCGTCGCCAGTTCGATGATTGGTGGATTGCGCCTCGCAGGCATATCCGAGTTTGGACATCTCGATGCACCGCCGGACCCGCGTAAAGAAGATCTATTGCTCCGACAGGCGCAGTCGATTCTCCCCGATTTGAAATTAGAGAGATCGACGTTCTGGATGGGGCGCCGCTCATCCTTTCCGGACAGCCTTCCTGTCATTGGGGAGATCGCCGGATCGCCAGGATTGTTCTGCGCGTTCGGCCACTCGCATTATGGCCTGATGATGGCGCCGAAAACCGGTGAAATCCTGGCTGACCTTGTGAGCCGCAAGAAAACCAATCTCGATCTGAAGCGACTGAGTCCGTCCAGATTTTAGGCGTGCGATCCGCAGTCGATTGCACCGCCGACGGAGCATGTGTGGGAGAAGACGATGACCACTTCATACGGAAAACCCTATTGGTGGGAGGCGGCCGAGCCAGAACCAACGGAAAGCGGCCCACCCCCGGCAAAGGTCGATGTCGCTATCGCCGGAGGAGGTTATGCCGGACTCGGTGCCGCCATTCCCCTCGCTCGCGCTGGCCGGGATGTCGCCGTTCTGGAGCGCGATCGACCGGGCGAAGGCGCATCCACCCGCAATGGCGGCATCACCTCCGGCAACCTGCGCTGGTCGTATGCGCGCATGAAATCCGCTTTCGGGGCGGATGCGGCCAAGGCGTTCTATCGCGAAGCGACGGAAGCCCGCGAAGATCTTCAGCGATTCATTGAGGCCGAGAACATAGACTGCGATTTCAATCTGACCGGCCGGTTCGCCGGCGCGCTATGTGACAAACATCTCGATGCGCAGAAACGAGCGGCTGAACTACACCATCGAGAGCTCGATATCGAAACGATCATCGTCGACGCCGCCAACCAGCGGAACGAGATTGGATCCGACTACTTCAAAGGCGGCGTGATCCGTCCGGATATGGGAGGCGTGCATCCTGGCAAGTTGCACAAGGAAATGCGCCGCGTCGCAGAAGAAGCCGGCGCGAAGATCTGTGGGGGAACGCGGGTCGCAAGCATCGAACGAAATGGCGCAGGTTTCGAAGTGAAGACCGAGAAAGGCGTCGTTCGCGCAAATCACGTGATAGCAGCGACAAACGGATACACGGATGAGGGCCTGCCATGGCTGCGTCGCCGTCTTGTTCCAGTGGTCTCGGAGATCATCGCGACCGAGCCGTTAGACCCGGACATGATGAAACGCCTGATGCCGAAGCATCAGATGTTCAGCGAGAGCCGCCATCTGGCGCACTATTTCCGCCCGTCGCCGGACAATTCGCGGATCCTATTCGGCGGACGGCGCTATAGCGGCGATTTCGACCAATCGAGAGAAGGCCTACGGCAAGTCATGCTGAAGGTGTTTCCAGAGTTGAAGGACATCGGCATCTCCCATCACTGGTTCGGCTATGTCGCGTTCCCGATGGATCAACTGCCCAAATTCAAAGAGAAAGACGGGATAATTTATGCGACCGGGTTCTGCGGCTCAGGCGTGGTCTGGGCGCGATGGGCGGGAATGAAGGCCGCCAATCGCATCCTGCAGCGAGGCGACAGCGCGACGTCATTCGAGTCGAGACGGTTTCTCCCGATCCCTCTTTACAACGGAAACCCTTGGTTCGTGCCCGCGATGATCGCCTGGTACAATGTTCAAGACTGGATGGATGGCGTTAGAAAATAGGGCCGGTCGTCTGAGCGGCCTATCCAAATTAACCGTTCTTATGCAATTCACTGATGGGGTCGCTCTGGGTCATCATCGGTCATCTGGCTGAAAGACTCAGATGACGGAACTGATCGCCGAGGAGCTGTTCTGAGTGCTTACGTCGTTTCTCTGCTCCGGCTCTAAGGCGACGTTTGCTCAATTTGCAACGGTGATCCAATCGGGTTAAGAAGCTGATATGGATAAAACTCGTTGATCGGCAATTCGGTGCCAGAAGCGGTTAAACTTCTGCTAAGCTCGATCTAAATCTCTCAAATAGCGACACAATACCTGTACATCAAGCCGAGCGTTGCACAAGAGATGTATTCGCTGTCAATGATTGGGCTAACCAATAACCTCAAATCGGCCCATAAGCGCTAATGCGGGACACTTCCACCTAGGTGCGCGCCATTGCCGGTAAACAAAAACTGGCTCGAACTTGTCTGAGAACACCTGCGCAATGGCTTGACGCTTCCACCGGCTGATCAGGATTGGATGCACGCAGTGCTTGGCGACCAGTTCTGAAAGCGTCTACTCGCTGCGACTTACGCCCCGCGCGACCTTTGCTCATGAGCCTCCCCCACTGAGTTGGTCCACCGTTATTTTTAGGAAACGGAGGATCAGAGATGGCGAACAAGCGACACAAACCGGAGGAGATTGTCACCAAGCTGCGGCAGGTTGAAGTGCTTGTCGGGCAAGGCATGGCGCGGGTGGATGCGATCCGCGAGATGCGCATTGCTGAGCAAACCTACTACCGATGGCGCAAGCAGTATGGCGGGATGGGAACCGACCAGCTGAAGGAACTCAAACGGCTTCCGAAGGAGAACGAACGGCTGAGAAAGGCGGTGTCCGACCTCACGCTGGACAAGCTGATCCTGACGGAAGCCGCACGGGGAAACTACTAAGCCCCGCCCGCCGTCGCGCCTGCATTGATCATGTTCGCGGCCGGATCAAGGTGTCGGAGCGCCGTGTCTGCCGCGTTCTTGGCCAGCATCGTTCGACCCAGAGGCGCCAGCCACAAGGCCGGGCCGACGAAGAGCGCCTGGTCGCGGACATGATCGAACTGGCGCGCCAGTATGGCCGCTACGGCTATCGCCGGATCGCAGCTCTGCTGCGAGACGCGGGCTGGCTGGTGAACGACAAGCGCGTCGAGCGCCTGTGGCGACGGGAGGGGCTGAAAGTGCCTGCAAGGCAACCAAAGAAGGGGCGGCTCTGGCTGAATGACGGATCATGTGTCCGGCTGCGGCCGGAGCATCGCAATCACGTCTGGTCCTATGACTTCGTCCATTGCCGGACCGATGATGGTCGGGCGTTCCGGACGCTGAACATCCTTGATGAGCATTCCAAGGAATGTCTGGCCATCAAGGTGGATCGCAAGCTGAACTCCACCGATGTCATTGATGCGCTCACCGACCTGTTCATCCTGCGCGGCCCACCCGCCTTCATACGCTCGGACAACGGTCCTGAATTCGTCGCCCAGGCTGTCCGGGACTGGATCGCGGCCGTCGGCGCCAAGACAGCCTACATCGAGCCGGGATCGCCGTGGGAGAACGGATACTGCGAGAGCTTCAACGCCCGATTCCGCGATGAGCTGCTCAACGGCGAAATCTTCTACAGTCTGCGCGAGGCCCAAATCCTGATCGAGCAATGGAGGCGACACTACAATACGAAGCGCCCACACAGCGCCCTGGGATACCGACCGCCAGCGCCGGAAAGCTTCGTTCCAATGGACCGGAGACCAGCCGTGCACTAACAATCTAACTGGACCAGTCAGGCGAGGCTGCTCACTCAAATCTCTGCGGAATGCCGCATTCTCTTGCCTATATCGCAATCGCTCCTTCTTAATCGCCTTAATCGCGATCTATCTTACTCACTGGTCCGAATTTCTGGCACCACCTCTGCCCTGATGTTCTGGCTATGCGTCTTGACCTTGGGCTCCACGGGCGAGGTTCGAGATCTCGCCTTCGTATATTTTTCGTAAGTCAGCTTTCATGCTCTCCGAAAGCAGGTTGGGTCGTGGTTCCGTCCGGTTAGAGAATTGCTTTTGCAGGAACCGCCGAACCTCGCCAACTTCGGCAGTCCCAGGTTCCAAAAGAGGATTGATACGCAAAGCGATCTGAAGCCCCCTGTCTGATAAGGAAGGATTGTGTACCTTTTTTTCATCAAATGGGGCCGGCTCTAAGGAAGAATCAATAGTTTTTTGGAGAAATTCTGCAAGGAACGCACGTTGTCCTTTCTTTATGGAATCGAAATTCATAATAACGACGTTTTTTCTTCCGAAATTGTACCGCAGGTTTTCAACCAGAGGCTCCCACCAGATCTGGTCTAGATCGATATCTCGGAGAAATTGATTGAATGTGAGAAAATATCCTTCGTGAACCCTTTGAAGGTAGTAGGATTCTAGGAAATCCCATTGGGGCCTAATCACGACGGCAATTCGAGAATTGAAACCATCCAGGGCCTCCCTTAGGTAAGGAACAATCTTCTTATGATCAGGATAAAGGCCCGGTTCCTTCCCAAACGGGCGCCCCAGTGTATCCTCGTAGGAAAATGCGAACGTCTTCTGTTTCGACGTTGAAAAGCCCTCCTTGAGAAAGGCATTCAGATTTCCAGGGTTGTCAACAAGTTTCCCGCCCCATCCGATGTGACGGCCCACATCATCGCGAGTTACGACATGGATACCTTTTTTTGCGTAGTATTCTTTTTTCCACTTGAACTGCTGCTGAATAAGGGATGTTGCAGTCTTGTGTGCTCCAATGTGGGCAATCACGATCGGGTCGTCGGCCAAATTGGATGGGATCACGTTGGATGGCGATGACGCTAGTGGGGCTTTCTTCTTGAAAAACATGTCTTCCTTCTTTCCCGACTGGCCGATTTAGGTGTTTAGTCCCAGTATTTGATGGATTGGACTGGGCCTGAATCTATCGAACTCACTTGTCCAGATTTTCAAAGACCTCATACGTCAATATGGCGGAAAAAGCGAGATGACCTGAGGGCATGATCAGGCTGCTTCAGATGTAATGTTGAGAATGGGGTCGGCGTCGGTTTGGTCGGTTCGTGCGAAAGCTCCGGGTCACAAGAAGCAGTGTTGGATTCGCTGTTCGTCATTCTGCTTGAAATACATCGCTACGACGAGGCGGATGCGCGAGTCCTCGTTGGAAAAGACGCCGACGTCTTCGACCCCGAGTTTGACCTTCTCGTTCCGGCGTCCACTACCAGCCTCGGTGTTGAACTTGTACGGTGAATTGAGGCTCACTGACCGGCCTCACCTGATTGGTCCAATTGAATTGTTAGTTCATGAGCGGTCTCCGGTCCATTGAGACGATCGTCTCAGGCGCTGGCGGCCTGTATCCGAGGGCGCTGTGGGGTCGGATCGTGTTGTAGTGGCGGCGGCAGTCGTCGATGATGATTTCGGCCTCTCTCAGCGTGTAGAAGATCTCCCCGTTCAGGAGCTCATCCCGGAGGCGGCCGTTGAAACTCTCGCAGTAGCCGTTCTCCCAAGGGCTGCCTGGCTCTATGAACGCGGTCTTTGTGCCCACGGTGGCGATCCAGTTCCTTACTTTCTCAGCGACGAACTCCGGTCCGTTGTCTGAACGGATGAAGGCGGGCGGGCCGCGCAGGATGAAGAGATCGGTGAGCGCATCGACCACGTCCACGGAGTTGAGCTTACGACTTACCCGGATCATCAGCGCCTCCCTGGTGTACTCGTCTATGATGTTCAGGAGCCGGAAGGCCCGCCCGTCATCCGTGCGGCAATGCACGAAATCGTAAGACCAGACGTGGTTCCGACGCTCCGGCCTCAGCCGGACGCAGGAGCCGTCATTGAACCAGAGCCTGGCACGCTTCGGTTGCTTTGGTGGAACTTTCAGCCCCTCGCGCCGCCAGAGCCGCTCAACCCGCCCGTCGCTGACTGACCAGCCCGCCTCACGCAGTAGAGCCGCGATCCGGCGATACCCGTAGCGGCCATACTGTCTCGCCAACTCGATCATGTCGGCGACCAGGCGAGCTTCGTCCTCACGGCCGCGCGGAACATGACGCTGGGTCGAGCGGTGCTGGCCGAGCGTGCGGCAGGCCCGGCGCTCTGAAACGCCAAGGGCCTGCCGCACATGATCGATGCAACGCCGGCGGCGCGCGGGGCTCAGAAGTTTCCCTTGGCCGCCTCCGTCAGAATGAGCTTGTCCAGGGTCAGGTCAGAGACCGCCCGCCGAAGCCGCTCATTCTCCTTCTGAAGCCGCTTCAGTCCCGAAGCTGATCCGTTCCCATGCCGCCATACTTCTTTCGCCACCGGTAGTAAGTTTGCTCCGCAATGCTGATCTCGCGGATCGCGTCCGCGACGACCATCCCTTGTCCAACCAGAACCTCAACCTGTCGCAACTTCGCGACGATTTCCTCCGGCTTGTGATGCTTGTTCGCCATTCTTGGCCCTCCGTTTCCTAACCATACGGATGGACCAATTCAGTTGGGGAGGGTCATCACCCTTCCGAGCGTCCAAACCAACGTTCGCCTATAACGCAGCGCCGTAGTTTCTTTGTGATCATCCAGTCATAGTGTCATTTTATTCCCGGCAATCCTGCCATTGGCGAGTGAAAACGCTACTTATCCAGCCTGTCTAACTTTCCTTAGCCATTTCTGTTGACTACGCTGTTGGGCGGGGTTTCCCGCGCAATAATTGTATGGTAGCCGGACCCAGACAGCGCAAATCAAGTAATCTAACAGAGCAGGAAGACCGTGAGACCTGTTAATATAAATTCGACCTTCGGTCGTTTAGTTCGCCATATTTTCCCCGAGTCCACTCGCAGACGCCTAATCGGCGCTCCTGCCGTGCAGAAAATCATCTCTTCGGCATACAAAAGCGTCTCAATGTCGATGGTCGTTCCTTGTTACAATGTTGAAAAGTACGCCGACGATTTTTTTGAAAGCCTAGCCCTTCAGAACGATTCCTTTGAGAACTTGGAAGTTATATGCGTCAATGATGGATCGACGGACGGAACGCCTGAGAAACTGGAGTTCTGGGCGAAGAAACTCCCGGAGCTTATCAAGGTCATACACCAGGAAAATGGCGGCCTTTCCGCCGCGCGAAACACGGGCCTTCGCGTTGCGAGCGGGGAATGGATTAGTTTTCCTGACCCGGACGACTTTCTCGAAGAGAATTATCTGGCCGTGGTTCGGTCCGCCTTGTCGAGCTATTACACCAAGCCGCTCCTCGCCGTTTGCGCCAAGCTGGTCTTCTATCATGAAGATAAATGTGAATTCGCCGACAAGCACCCGCTGACCCATCGGTTTAAGAAGCGGGACACTTATGTTTCGACCGACAACATGGGGGAACATATTCATCTCGCAGCGAATTCAGCCTGGCTACCCCGAGCGCTGATCCTGAAGCACGGCCTGGAATTTGTTGGGCACGGCTGGGGAAGCTTCGAAGACGCGCATATGATCAACCATTTGCTCATGCGTGAGAAGGGCAAGACAGTGGCTTTTGAGGGACGCGCGGTATATTTCTATCGTAAGCGGTCCGACGCCAGTTCGCTCGTTGATACCGCAAAAAAGAAAAAGTCTTTCTGGTTAGACCAACTGGAATTTGGATACCTCGACCTTCTGAAAAAGGGTGAGGAACACGGGGCGCGAGCGCCAGTTTTTGTGCAACGTACAGTTCTGTACGACATGATGTGGCGGTTTCATCACCTGATCCGGAAGCCGGCAGCTCTCGACTCGGTTCTGGACGAACAAGAAACTGCTCGGTTCGGTGCCTTGACATCGGAAATCATGGACCGAATTGATGTACAAACGATCAACGACTTCGATCTGGCCCAATGCCGCGAAGAGCACAAGGTTGCGCTTCTTGCGCGATACAAGAACACGCGGCGAAAACGAACGGCCATCTATCTGAAATCATTCGATATTCGAACGGGGATTGCGCGGTTTTTATGGCTTTGCGGCGACGATGACAATTTCGTCCCCGAGGTGCTCTTGAACGAGCGTCCCGAAGCGTGTGACCCTATCGGCGGCCGGCAAGTCGATATCCTCGGCAGAGTGTTCTATCGCGAGCGGTTGCTCGACGTGAGGTTGACACCGAACGATCATCTCCAGTTTCGTGTGAACGGACGAACTGCGCGGATAAAACGATCTGGCCGCACGATCGGAACAAAGGTGACCTGGCCGGACCTCGAGGCTGCCTCGCGCGTCTCGGCGCCGTCGATTCAATCTTTGCAAATGAACCCGGACGAGGCGCGGCTGAGACGCGTGATCTTGTCACCGGATATGGAAAACAAGTACCGCGGGTGCTGGGTCCTGATGGATGCGGACACCCGTGCCGACGATAATGCGGAACATCTTTATCGCCACCTGATGCGGACCGGGCAGGACTCCAATGCGTATTTTATCCTGAACAAGGACTCGCCGGATTGGCCACGGTTGGACGCGGAAGGTTTCCACCTTCTTCCGACTCGCTCCGACGACCACCTTGCCGCGCTGTTCAACTCCTCATTACTTGTGTCGTCGCATGCGGACGATTACGTGCTTTGGCCGATGGGAAAGCAGCTTTTCGAAGATCTCGCGCATTACCGGTACATTTTTCTCCAGCATGGGGTAGTGAAAGACGATTTGTCAGGATGGCTCAATGGAAAGGGTATTCGCATGATGGTCGCGACAACCCAGATGGAGTACGAATCCTATGTCAGCTCGGACAGCAGGTATGTGTATACGGCGAAGGAGGTCGCCTTAACGGGTCTCCCCCGCCATGATGCATTGCTTGAGAAAGCGCGCGCCGCTGAGAGGGATGCGATTGTGATCGCGCCGACATGGCGGCGGTACCTGACGGATGAAACCGGTCGAATCGGGAATGATCGAGCGCGAATTTCCGATTTCATCGAGAGCGAGTATGCGCGGAACTGGCTTAGGGTCCTTCAAAGCTCGAAGCTGAAGGCGCAGGCGAATGCTCTCGGTGCGAGCATTATCTTTGCGCCGCACCCCAACATGGCGATGTATATTGACGAGATGGGCCTCCCTGACTGGGTGGAAATCTTTGATGCGCGCAGCGGTCAAAGCTATCAGAACCTGTTTGCACATACCCGGCTCCTCATTACCGACTATTCATCGGCCGCGTGCGAAGCCGCCTATATCGAACGGCCCGTTGTCTATTTTCAGTTCGATGCGAATCGATTTCTCTCTGGTGAGCACGTTTATTCTGCCGGCTTTTTCGAATATCGCCGCGACGGGTTTGGCCCAGTTTACGCCGATGCGGAAGAGGCGATTAATGGCGTTTGCGACATTCTGCGCAACGGTCCCGACGAAACCCATGCAGAGCGCGCGCGAAACTTCTTCGCTTATCGGGATGGGCAGTGCTGTGAGCGTGTCGTCAACGAATTGCGTCTTATCGAACAGGATCGATGATGGCGAGCCTTTGGTTGGATGATGTCAATTACGTCCACATATGACAGCGCCATCGGGGCTCAGGACATCTTGTAGCCGAACCGATCAAAAATGTTCTTGTCCACAAAATCTAAAATAAATCGCTGGTTGTCAGGCGAGAAAGCGGCCATTGGATCTGATGTTAGGTATTTTTCGCGATAGTCCTCAAATGTCATTTTGTCCCCTTTCGTTGATTGCTCGACGACTGTCGAAAAATTGCATCTCACATGAAAGGTATCAGCAATTCTCTCCAGCGCACCATGCAGGTCTGAAAGTAAGGATTCGTAGCTTATAATGATGACCGGAACGTGGGTGGCCTCGAGCGCGCAATAGGAGGAAACCTTTTGGTTCCAAAGAGCCAGAGGTGTAGGAAGCACGATTTCTTCCAGTCCATCCCGTTTCGTTGGCAGCCACGGTCGCCTCACGAACGCATCCAGCGACTCTGACTTCGGTAGAAGGTCATGATATGGGCGCTTGAAAAGCGACGCGAGAAATGTGCTCGGATGTTTGGTGAGACACACGAAACCAGTCATCTCGAACAAGGGATGATCCTGAAACATACCAAGATGAACTGATGCATGTTTCCAACCCATCTTCGTTCGCCCTGGGCCGTCGAAGATCCGATCCGTCAAGGCTTCTCGGGCAAATTTTCGGAACGGCTTCTCGATCAACATCAGCCGCTTTTTGTCGGCCTCAGTTGTATACTTGGGGATAATCCCTCTGTGATGGATTATTGTAGCGTCAAGGTTTTCGCCAAGCAATCGCTCACACCAGTTTGTGCCGGTGTTGCGCTCGCCAAAAATCTTAATGTGGGTGATGGGCAATGGAATTCAGGAGAAGGTTTGAAGCAATCTCTCGGCAGTATAAACATTCCCGAAGATACGCGCATCGAAATTCTTCGTGCCGTGCGGGAAGACATTGTCCTTCCCCCCTAAAACTGGGCCAGTACATTGGCTGAGATTGGGGGATGAGAGATGGCTCGGAAACGGCATTCAGACGAAGACATATTGAAGCTGCTGCGGGAGATTGAGCTTAGGCTCGCCGAGGGAAGCGACGTGCAATCTGCTTGACGTAATGTGGGGATCAGCGACGCGACCTATTATAACTGGCGCAAGCGGTTTGGCGGGATGGGACGCTCGCAGCTGTCGGAACTCCGCTCGTTGGAGAAGGAGAACGCCCGGCTGAAGAAGATTGTCGCCGAACTGGAGTTGGACAAGCTGATCCTCAAGGAGAGCCTGAGCTATCTAAAGCCCAAGGCCTGACGACGAGCCAGCTTCGTCAGGCCGTCACCCACACGCGTCAGAAGCTCGCGACCTCGGCGCGGCGAACCTGCCGGGTGATCGGTTTGGCCCGCAGTTCGATGCAGTATCAAACGCTCCTGCGAGATGACGGCGCTCTGCGGCTGGCTCTGATCCGGCTGGCCAAGCAATACGGCCGCTACGGCTATCGCAAGGTCGCGCAGCTGTTGCGCGTCGAAGGCTGGCGCGTCAATCACAAGAAAGTCGAGCGGCTCTGGCGCGAGGAAGGGCTGCAACTGCCGCAGCGGCACAAGAAGCGACGGCGGCTCTATCACAAGGGCAGCTCGATCATTCGGCTCCGGCCGACCCATCCGAACCATATCTGGAGCGTCGAGTTCGTTCACGACAGGCTCAGCAACGGCCGGAGCTACAAGATGCTGACGGTTCTGGATGAGTTCACCCGACAAGCGCTGGCCGTCGAGGCCCGCGTCCGGATGGGCTCAGCCGAGGTGCTGGACGTTCTCTATCGGCTGCTCCTGCGCCGTGGAAAACCGGAACACCTCCGCAGCGACAACGGACCGGAATTCGCCGCCGAAGCCACGCGGACCTGGCTGGACTGCGTCGGCGTGAAGCCGATCCGGATCCATCCCGGCTCGCCATGGGAGAACGGACACAATGAGCGGTTCAATGGAACTCTGCGCAGAGAAGTGCTGAACGCCGAGTGAATCGCCACCACCAAAGAGGCCCAAATCGTCATCAATTGCTGGCTCAAAGAGTACAACCACACTCGCCCGCATCAGGCCCTGAACATGAGGCCGCCAATACCCGAATCTCTAATCAGATATGGCCCAGAACTAGGGGGCTAGACACTGAATTAAATGGCGAGGGCGGGATAACCCGCCCCGCCTATATCACGCGTCGAAATTCCAGATATCGCGCTGGACTTTCCAGCCGTCATCGCCCTTCTGAAAATACAGGATGTATTTCCCGGCGAGCTCCTGCCCTCCCATAGAGGCGGTGAGCGATCCCATCGTTACGGCGATGTCTCCGCTGACATGAGCGGCGGTCACATTGGCCACGACATCGCTCAAGCCCCCGTCAATCGCCGCCTGCCAAAACCCGCGGATGGCGTCATGACCCGACATCGTTGGCGCTCCGGGCGGCATGACCGCGCCGTCTGCCGCGTAAGGCGCAGTCGCCTTGTCCGCGTCTTTCGCGTTGATCCCATCAATGATCGCAGCGTCGAGCGCTTTTACGGTTTCAATGTCGGACATGGTTTTGCCTCCCTCAAAAATGCCACTTAATCCGGGTCCTCGCACCGACTTGGAGAACCGAGAATGCATATATTAAAATAATCACTTTAAAATAACCACTTCAAAAATGACGCTTGAGCGGGTCAGTGTCGCAAAGCGCCCATGAGCGTATCGTAAAAGCTTGGAATCACGTCTTTTTTATTCTCGTGACGCCCATACAAAACCGCGCCGTGAACACTAAAAACCACGAAGCTCGCAAGCTGCTTTGGGTCCTTATCCAGCCCGATACCACCTTCCGATTGCGCGTTGCGAAGAGCGTTCTCAATCAAAGATTCGATCTCGGCGCAGAATGCGCCGACCTGCTTTGCGGCGTCAGCGCTAATCACATGCTTTTGCGCCAGATGATTCATCATCAGGCAGCCCTTGTATTCCGCCTTGGCGGCGCCGGTCATGACGTTCCTGAGGAACATCTCAACACCAGATAAGTTGGGATTGTCGATCAGAATCTTATAGCGCGGCCGAATGACATGGTCGCGATAGTATTCAAGCGCCTCAAGAAAGAGCCCGTCCTTACCGCCGAATTCTTTGTACATGCTGGCCGTGTTCAACCCGGTCTCGCGGACGAGATCGCTGACCGAGGTCGCCTTGTAGCCGTTCCGCCAAAACAGGCTCATGGCTTTTTCGAGCACCACGTCCCGAGAGTATGTTCTAGGCCGACCCATCGCACATTATTAAAATGTTCGTTTAAAAACCTCAAGGAACCCTCATAATCACGGCTAAAGGCCTCTTCACGGGGGGCAAAAACGGCGCGCTGGGACTTTTGAGATCTCCATAACGCAATAGTTCTGTGTCCGCTTTCCGCATACTTTCCGATTGGAATACTTGCCGCTCGGAAGTGACGTTCGGAATGTCCGCATAGCGGTCGATTGACTGAAAAAATGCTGCAGATTCAATCAACGGCAGCTTTGTGAACGCGGCGACGTGCCATCAGTAATGCGAGCGAGTGGCGGCTTGGGGCCGGTATTGAACTTTGCGGGGTTCCGCGATTTGGCGACTTTGCCGTCAATGACTATTGTTGTCTCGACGATGTTAGGCCAATTTCCGTCAGATAGCGCCAAATCAGCTTTTCACCATCCTGTTCAAGCTTTTCACCATCCCGTTCAAACAGAACAGTGGAAAGACGACGGTTTTCCGATGCTGATGCGCGGGCTCCGGTTTGATATTCGACATACTGGAACAGAAGCAGCCCGGGCCACGCCCCGAGAAACCGTGGTGCTTCGATAGTGATTTGAAAGTCCGGGGCGCTCCACGAACTCGCCTTAGGCCAACTTTTCCGCGTCCTACCGGACGTCGAAAGCACCGAGGGAAATGTGTATTGGCTCATCTGTCCCAAGATGAATGTCATTTCGCCGAAAGTGAGAGTCTTCAAGGTTTATTTGACCGAAGGAATCGGTCGGAGACCCATTTGGGGTGTCTAGTCGCAAACGAGCGGGATTTCGTGTCTTGTGCAGCATACGTACGAGCGGGTTCTGAGCAGTCACTCGCTGTACTTAGCGCACAATACCACTCAGCGGAAAAATTGGTCTTTGCTGGCGACGAGATTGTCCTTCCTCCAACAACTGGGGTGCTACATTGGTCGAGAATGGGGAACGTAAGATAGCTCAGATACCGTGTTTCTGCATCGCGTTAATTGCAAAGGCGAGAGAACTTGATCGCCGGGTCCTTAATGCTCCGGCATTGGAGCGTCTGTGTACGGATTGCGCTCAAGAAGCTGCAGTAGATCCTGTATGCTCTTTGTTGACAGTTGGCGAATGGCAAATCATTTTGCGCTCATGTCAGGTGAACCCAAAGACGCTGCTGCCCTCGAGCAAATCAGTCAAAGACGCGCGAAGACACTCGCCACGATCGTCGCCGAGGCAATTGAGCAACTGATCATTTCCGGTGAACTCGCCGCGGGCGACCGGGTAAACGAAAGCGCCTTGGCGTCGCGACTTGACGTCAGCCGCGGACCTATCCGAGAGGCGTGCCGCAGCCTAGAACAGGCGGGGCTTTTGATCAGCGCGGTCAACCGAGGCTACTATGTGCGCGAAATGACGCTTGAGGAAGCCCGCGATCTCTATGAAGTGCGGGGTGCCTTGGCGGGACTTACCGGGCGGCTTCTCGTGCAAAGAGCTACAGATAAACAGATTTCCACTCTCTCAGACTTGGTCGACAAGATGGGCGTAGCCGCCAAAAATGGCGATATCGACGCCTATTACGCGTTGAATGTGACCTTCCACGACCATCTAGTTCTGGCTTCCGGAAATCCAGCGCTCGGAGAGCATGACCACAGGATTGTGACACAGCTTCATCAGTTTCGGCGCCGTGGACTCGCCCAACAGGGCAATCTGGTGGTTTCCAACCAAGAACACGCCGCCATCGTAAAGGCGCTTTCCGAGCGGGATGAATCGGCGGCTGAAGTGGCGATGCGCCGGCATGTCGCCGGCGGTTGGGCGCGTATGTCGGCCGCACTCTAACATCTGCCAGTCGTTTTTTTCTTGAATGCGAGCGCCTGCATCGAGAGTTAATCAAAAATTAAAAACTGTTGACAGTTGACTAAAGGCAAAATACAGAAGCGCTCATCCATTACCCGGCGCACACGCCGTATGGACCTTGGGAGGAGCAACTATGAAAACCATTGGCGCTATCGCGGCGACCGCGATGTCACTTGCCCTATCGGCTAGCTTCGCGCTTGCGAACGACTACCCGTCCGGGCCGATTGAGGTTGTCACCCACGCCTCAGCGGGCGGCGGCACAGACACCACAGCGCGCACCATGCTAATCCGCGCACGAAAAGAGCTGAAGACCGACGCCTATGTGCAGATCAAGAAGGGCGGCGGCGGCGCCGTCGCGATGAGCTACGCCTCTGGCAAGCCCGCCGACGGTTATACCCTGATGGCGATCACGCCGACCCACCTGATCACTATGGCGCGCGGCCGCGCGCCCATCAGCATCGACGAGGTCAAGGGTGTAGTGCGCTCGACCGATGATCCAATCATCATCGTCGCGCAGAAAAACACCGGCATCACCACTTTGGATGAGCTGAAAGCGGCGTCGGAAAGCGCGCCAATCAAGTGGGGCGGCACCCAGGCGGGCGGCATCGACCATATCGCGGCGATGACGTTCGCCAATAAATCCGGAGTAAAAGTTTCCTACGTTCCCTTCGATGGCGGCGGCGCGATCATCACCAACCTGATGGGCGGTAATATTCAGGCGGCAGGCTTAAATTACGGTGAAGCCGTCGATGGCATCGAGTCCGGTGATTTTATCCCGGTCGCGATCATGGCGCAAAAGCGCCTGGGCGCACTGCCGGACACGCCGACGCTCGAGGAGCTGGGGATCGAAGGATCCAACTTTTCGACCGTGCGCGGCGTCATCGTCATGAAGGATGTGCCTGCTGATCGGACGGCCTTCCTCGAAGAAAAGCTTCTCAAATCGATGGAGCACGGCACGTTCCAGGCCTACCTCGACGGCATTGGTCTCGACCCGGACAGCGTCGCTGGAGCGGACGTCTGGGACGCCCAGATCCGTGAGATGTACGACAACATCTACGCCACCCTCGGAGAGCTCGGACTTCGCAAGTAACCGCAAATCGAGCAAGGGGCGGGCGCGGGACCGCGTCCGCTCTTCTATCTTCTTGGAGGGGACAAAATGACTATCTCGAAAGATGTAGTTTCGGGTTTCGTGATCCTCGTCGCTTGCGCGATCCTCTACTACGTCACAACGACTTTCGAATCCGACCCGCTGGGCGCTGCGCAAGGCATGCCCGCTACTCACATGCCCCAGCTGGTGCTCACGATCATCGCTGGGCTTGCGATCATCATGATCGTGCAGGGCTTTCGCGCGGGCAAGAGCGAGAATGAAACGCCGCCACCGTGGAAGATGTGGGCGACCGCCGGGGTCCTAGGCCTTGCCGCCATCCTGTTTCCGATCGTTGGCGTGCCCATTACATTCTTCGCCGTCTGTATCGTGCTCCCGACGCTTTGGGGCTCGCGCAACTATCTCGCCATTGGCGCCTTCGCCGTCGCCGTGCCGGTCGCGATTTTCATCATTTTTCAGATGCTCTTGGCCCTGCGTCTTCCGCTGGGTCCGCTGAGCGGACTGATCGTCTGAGGAGGCGCACATGGATGTCGTCATCGGCGGCCTTCTCGAGGTCGCGACACCTTCAACGCTGTTACTGATCTGCGCCGGCACAATGGTCGGCGTGCTGGTCGGCGCTCTGCCTGGCCTTTCCAGCTCTATGGCGGTCGCCTTGCTGCTGCCCTTCACCATTTATCTGGAACCGATCCCGGCCATCGCCATGTTGGCGGCGCTCTACTGCGCGGGCACCTTCGGCGGTTCGATCACCGCGATCCTGATCAACGCGCCGGGCGCGCCGCCGGCGGCGGCGACAGCTTTCGACGGCTATCCGCTGGCTAAGAAAGGCCAAGCGGGCGCAGCCCTTGGTATGGCGGCGGCGGCCAGCGTCTGCGGCGGCATCTTCAGCCTGTTCGTGCTGATCCTCGCAGCGCCGTTTTTGGCGAACATCGCCTACAAATTCGGACCGCCTGAGTATTTCGCTCTGACCGTTTTTGGCCTTTCGATGCTGGCGTCGATCAGCGGCAAATCCGCGGTCAAAAACCTGATCGGCGGCGCGTTCGGCGTTCTGTTGGCGACGGTCGGCGTCGATCTGACCACAGGCGTCGAGCGGTTCACTTTCGGCGTGCCGGAGCTTTATGAAGGCATCAGCTTCATTCCGGTCCTTATAGGCCTCTTCGCTATGGCCGAATTGCTGGATCAGGCTGGGCAAAAGGATAAGCCGCTCGAGCGTTTCAACATCTCGGCCCTGAAGCTTCCTACCGCCAGCGATTTTAAGCGGTGCTGGAAGACAATCCTGCGATCTTCCGGCATCGGCACCTTTGTCGGCATCCTTCCCGCCGAAGGCAGCACCGTCGCCGCGATGATCGGCTATAACGAAGCCAAGCGCTGGTCGCCGAACAAGGACAATTTCGGCAAAGGCGAGCTCGAGGGCGTGGCGGGGCCGGAGGCTGCGAACAACGCCGCAACCGGCGGGTCGATGGTTCCGACGCTCGCTTTGGGCATCCCCGGCTCCGCCACCGCGGCGGTCATTCTGGGAGGATTGCAGATCCACGGTCTGCGGCCGGGTCCGTATCTCTTTGAGAACCAGCCGAACCTGCTCTACGCGATCTTCTTTGCAATGTTGATCGCCAACCTGGTGTTCCTGGTCTTCGGGATGTTTGGCGCAAAATACTTCTCGCGCATCTCGCTGATCCCGCGCCAGTTCCTTTGGCCGGCGGTGTTCTGCCTCTGCGTGGTCGGCGCCTATGGCTCAGGTCAGACGCTGACGGACGTCTACATCATGCTGATCGCCGGGTTCATCGGCTACTTCATGAACCGGGCCGGGTTCTCGCCTGCGCCGATCATCATGGGTCTGGTGCTGGGTCATCTGGTCGAGAACTCGCTGGCGCAGTCCATGATCCTCTTTGATCAGGACATTCTTCAGTTCCTTAGCCGTCCAATCGCACTGCTGTTCTTCGCTCTTGCCATCCTCAGCATCGCGTCAACGCCGTTGAGCACGTTCGTCAAGAACCGGCGGCTGAAGAACGCCGATGGGCTTGCGCACGGGAACGAGTAACCCATGACCGTCAGCCGCCTGAATCTGCGGGGCTTTGCTCTGACCCTATTGCCAGCGACGCTCGGCGGCGCCGTCTGGCAATGGGCGGGCATGCCGCTCGGGTGGCTGATGGGCTCCGCTCTCGTGACCGGCGGCTTCGCCGTCGCCGGTCGCAATGTTGTCCCGGCGCCTGTGTTCAGCAGATTCTCCTTGGCAGTCGTCGGAGCAAGTGTCGGCCTGGCCATCACGCCTGAGGTCGCGAGTGAGATGCTCGCTTGGACGCCCGCCATGGTCCTCGGCGCCTTTGCAGGCATGGGATGCGCCGCGCTGGCCGCTCCCGCTTTGGCGCATTTCGGCGGCGTAGCGCGCAGCACCGCCTTTTTTTCCCTTCTTCCAGGCGGAGTCATAGAAATGGCCAATGTGGGCGCGCGCTATCGCGCGGAGCCCACCACGATCGCCTCGCTGCACGCAGTTCGCGTGGGCCTGGTCGTCGGATTGCTGCCATTGGCTCTGCTTGCCGTCGTTCCGCATGGCGCGATCGAGCCGTCCGAAGTGGTGTCCCAGAACGCGCCGCTCGTCCTAGCCACTCTGGCCATCGCGATCTTTGGCGGCAGGCTGGGCGCGCGTCTGAAGCTGCCTGCCGCATGGTTGCTGGGCGCGGTGATTTCTGTCGGCGCTTTCGCAAGCGTCGGCGAGTTGTCAGGCAATCTTCCCGAACCGATGCTGGCGATAGCGCAAGTCTTCGTCGGCATCTCACTTGGCGCGCGGTTTGAGCGCCGCGCATTGGCGACCATTCCGCGCGCGCTCGCCGTCGGCGCACCGGTCCTGATCGTCATCATCACGATTATGGCCGCCATCGCCGCGTTCGCGGGTCAGGCGATGCCGCATGACATTCCCACACTGATCCTCTGCTTCTCGATCGGCGGCATGGCCGAAATGGTACTGACCGCGCGGGCGCTGGATCAAGACATCGCGCTGGTGGCCGCCTTTCAGGCCGTGCGCGCCGTCACCGTCAATGCTCTGGCGGGGCCTCTCTGGTCCCAGCTTTCCCACTTTTCCGCCTATTCCGACACTACGAAAGGATAAGCTAATGTCTGTCGCCGAAAACGCGTTCGCCAATATGCCGGCGGACACCAATGTCACTGCCCAAGCTGCAGAATTTGTTGAAGCGGCGCGGTTTGAAGATATCCCGGAGGACGCGCTCCGCATCGGAAAGCGCTGTCTTCTCGACGGGCTCGGATTATTTGTGGCCGGCTCGGATGAGCATGGCGTTGAAGTGTTGATTGCCGAGGCGGAAGAAACCGGCGGTCGCGCCGACGCCCGGTTGCTGGCGCGAGACATCAAGGTGCCAGCGCCGATGGCCGCCCGCGTACTCGGGACGGCTGGCCACGCACATGATTGGGACGACAGCCAGGTCAGTACCGATCCTGCGCATATCTATGGCCTCTTGACCCACCCGACGGTTCCGCCCCTGACCGCCGCGCTGGTCATGGCGCAGCGCTTGGGCGGCGTGGATGGTAAGCAGTTTATGCTGGCGTTCCTGACCGGCTTTGAGGTCGAGTGCAAAATCTCTGAATGGATGCTTCCGCAGCACTACATGCGAGGCATGCACTCCAGCGGCGTCGTCGGGACATTCGGTGCCTTTGTCGCCGCCGCCAAGATTCTGGGCCTGAAAGGTGAGAAATTGCGTTGGGGCTTTGGCATCGCCGCCAGCTTGGCCGCCGGCATCCGCTGTAACTTCGGCACCATGACCAAGCCACTGCATGTCGGCCGCGCTGCAGAGAACGGCGTCACCGCCGCGCTTCTGGCAGCACGCGGGCACACCGCTGATCCACAGGCGCTAGACGGTCCTTGGGGCTTCTTCGCCGTGCAGGGCGGCGGCGTCAGCGAAGAGAAGATCTCGCAAGGCTTTGGCAAGACGTGGTCGATTACTGAGCCGGGTGTTTCGATTAAACCCTATCCGTGCGGAGTGTTGACCCATCCGACCATAGACCTGATGCTGCGGTTGGTCATCGATGCTGATATCAAGCCGGAGGATATTGAGAGCGTGACGGTCCACGCCGGCTCCAACATCCTGAAACCAATCCGCTATCCGGTCGCGTCCAATCATCTGCAAGCCAAATTCTCACTGCCGGCGGCGCTGGCGATGATTGCGCTGAACCGCAAGGCCGGTAAGCACGAGTTTTCGGACGAATTCGTCGACTCGGACGCCATGCAGGCGATGCAGCGCCGTGTTCGAACAAGGTTTGATCCCGAGATCGAAGCCAAAGGCTTCGACAAGATGCGGTCCCGGATCACGATAAAACTGGAAGGCGATGGCGAGGTCGCCGGATGGGCGGATGAGCGCTATCGAGGCGGGCCTGAGAACCCGCTAAGCGACGGAGAATTGGAGGCAAAAGTCCGTTCCTGCTGCGAGGGCGTGCTTAACGCGGCGGGTCAGGATGCGCTGATCGCGGCGGCCTGGAACGTCGCGGAGTTGAACGATGCAAGCGCGGTAGCCGAACTTCTGCAAAGTTGATAGGCGGAGTGGCGCTAGCGCATTTTCCGTCCTGACGGATTCGTTGGGGGATTCCCATTTGCGGCGGCTTCTGATTCAAGGTTGGGGCTGGTGAGGAGGCCAGCCTCCATGACGAAACCTCTTTCTCTTGATCTGAGACGCCGGGTGATCGCCGCAATTGAGGCCGGTATGAGCTGTCGCGCGGCGGCGGCGCGGTTTGGGATTTGGCCGTCTGCGGCTGTGAAGTGGCGTCGGCTCTGTCGAGAGACGGGCTCTGCCGCGCCGCGCGCGCAGTGCGGCGACACGCGCTCGGGTCGGATCGACGCGCTCGATGACGCGATCTTCGCGATGGTCGAGGAGACGCTCGACATCACGCTGGCGGAGATCGCCCAGAGGCTGGAGCGCGAGTACGGCGAGCGCTTCGCGCCGTCGACGGTTCACCGGTTCTTCCGCTGCCGCGGCTGGACATTCAAAAAAAGACCGGCCATGCGAGCGAGCAGGACCGAAAAGACGTCCGGGCGGCGCGGGAAGCCTGGTTTGAGGCGCAGCCGGATCTGGACCCCAAGCGTCTATTTTTATCGATGAGACCTTTCTGAACACCAAGATGGCGCGGCTGGGGGGCCGCGCGCCCAGGGGCGAGAGGTTGCGCGCAAGCCTGCTCCATGGCCATTGGAAGACGAAGACATTCATTGGCGGCCTGCGCTTGACGGGCATGGATGCGCCGATGGTGATCGACGGGCCGGTCAATGGCGAGATTTTCCTCGCCTATGTGGAGCAGGTTCTGGTCCCAACGCTGAGGTCCGGCGACTTGGTGATCATGGACAATCTCGGCAGTCACAAAGGCGCGGCCGTGCGCGCCGCCATCGAGGCCGCAGGCGCAAGTCTCGTCTTCCTGCCGCCCTACAGCCCGGATTTCAATCCGATCGAGATGGCCTTCTCCAAGCTCAAGGCGCTCATGCGCAAGGCCGCCGAACGCACCCGCGACGGCCTCTGGGACGCCGTCGCCAATGCAATCGACGCTTTCCCGCCCCAAGAATGCAAAAACTACTTCACAGCCGCAGGATATGAGCCCGAGTGATCGGAATCTGCTCTAACAAGATCTGGGAAGATTGGCCATTCCGAAGCGACTGTCGGACGACCTTGGCTTGAGACGGGCAGGGCGCTCGCCGTGCGTCAGCTCTTGAAAAAATGCGCTCTCTTTGGGTGCTTCAATCCTAACCACGAGTTCATCTGCCTGGCGGTGATGATCTATCTCCGTTTCCGACACTCGCTCAGGAGTATGGGGGGCATAGGGATCAATTTCGACCATAATGCGCTGCACTGAGAGACTTGGGCATGTCTGACTTGTGATCGATTGGGCGGTGGCTGAACAACAGAGCTGAAAATCCAAATCTCCCATTCCAACGAGGGGAGCGGGCGATGCTCAGGTTTCGGACCTTTTCGCCGATGACGTTCGACGAAAGTTGGAACTGGCGAAGTAGCATATTGGAACAGATGCAAAGCACGATCTGGACGAAGCGTTTGCGCTTCTCGTGGAAGTGATCGCAGAGCACCCCAATTATCTCCCGGCATATTCCGCGCTCCTGCGCGCCCATTGGCATCGGAGCGTTCTCTTCGAAGAAGACGGGCCGAACATCGAGACGAGCGAACTGTATCGCCTCGTCGACCGAATGATTGAAATATCGCCAAACGCCCCGGAAACGCTGGTCGCGCGCGCCATCGTCGCGCCATGGAACGGGCAAGGCTCTGCGATCGCAACCGGCCGAGAACGCGACAAGGAAGACTGGGAAGACTTACTGCAGAAAGCTTTCGCAAAAGATCCCGATAACGCGTTCGCGCATACGGTTCGCGCTTATCTGACCATGACGTCCACAGGACTCTCGGTTCAGGATCGACTGGTCGCTGTCGAGAAAGAGTGGCGAGAGAACCCGAATGACCCGGTGATCCTGTTTACTCTTTCGAGGGAGCATCTCTGCTCCGGAAATCTCGACAAAGCGGAACTCTATACATCAACAAATCTGTCATGGAATCCGGACAATCGGTTGGCGCATGGTTTGTCTGCGACGATTGCCGTTGCGACCGCGGATTACGAAAGGGCCTTCTCTACATTCGCGAAAATGCAGGAACTGGGTTGGATGGAACTCAATGACTCAAGATCCATCCGAGCTCTCTATTTCGATTTGGGGCGACCGGAAGCGTCGCTGCTATTTGTCCGGCGATCGAGCGACCGCGCGCAAATCTATGCGCTCATGGGCGATGCGCAGCGTGCTCGATCTGAGGCCGCAAAAAATCCGCATGCTTTGAGAAGCCAATATGCGAAAATGATTGTGGATCCGGATACAGAGTTTGAGACCTACAGCGTCAACAGCCGTCACTGGGACGTGGTGGAGTCCGCGTCGGGCTTGAGGGCGGATTCCTGCGCTCTGAACCATTTGGCGATCGACGCCTTCGCCCTGCGAGCGACCGATCCGGAACGCTCCGCCGTATTCGAACGGCTGTTGGGCGAGTATTTCGAAGGTGTTGAGCTTGCGTCCATAAAGACGTCTGAAGAGAATCTTGGCCTCATGTCGCTGCATATTTTGCAAGATCGCTACGATGAGGCGCTGGCCGTCTTAGATCATGCGATTGATCATGGATATATGTTTGTGAGCCGGTATTGAGGCAGTTAACTTCCCATCCGGGGTTCGCGGCGCGTTCAGCGGTTATGCGCGAGAAGGCGAACTCGACTCTCGCCGAGTATGGCGGAGCCAATTGACGGACGCTTTCGCAGGAAATCGGCTTGAGGCTGGGAGGGCCACCAGCAGATGCGTTTTAAAGAGGTCCCGAACCGCCGCGCTTCCTGAGTGGTGGCGTCTTTGTTTCGCCTAAGTTCCCGCCTTTCCCGGCAATTAGAGACGAGTCCGACTTCATCCAGCACCCCTCAAAGAGATGGAAGGACTTGACGAACTCAGCCCGTTTCCGCAATGCGAATTGCTAAAAGATCCATTAAACTTCCAACCTTGGCCACATCAGAAAATTGCACGAAAGGCTGTCGTTTGCAGGGTGCCGAGAGTCCATAGCAAACGCACAACTGCGACGATATTGATTCCAACTATTCTGACTGATTTGAAGGGCGGCAGTCGAATGTGGAAGATTGTCCCTTCCCCCCAAAAAAACCGAATCTAATTGAGAACGGCATCGTTGTGCCCACTCATAGATTGAATAGCTTTCGCTCTGTTAGCAGTCCCGCGCTCGCTGGCGAATTCAGCCTGTTTCCAATTCTTCTAACCCCTCCGCCTTTCGCAAGGCCTGAGGCGTGGCGCCGAAGTGGCGGCGGAACACGCGACTCAGATGCGAGGAGTCGCAGAAGCCGCAATCGATGGCGATTTCGGCCACGGACCGGGCGCTCGTCCGCAGGAGATGATGCGCGAGCGCGAGCCTGATCTTCAAAAAGGCCGCCTGTGGCGAGATATTCAGCGCCGACCGAAACCGCCGCTCAATGCGCCGCTTGCTGTGGCCAACGCGTTGGGCGATCTCTTCGATCGTCAGCGGCGCGTCGATATTCTGCTGCATGATCAGAAGGATCCGCTGGACCAGTGGGTCGTCGGTCTGGATGTCGAGGGGGACACCGGGCTGGGGCTTCTCCGGCTGAAACTGGCCGTCGATGATCATGATGTGAAGGCTCTTGCTGGCCGACGTGCGGCCGATATGTTCGCCCACGAGATAGGCCGCCAGATGGGCCGAGCTTGCGCCGCCCGAGCATGTGAGGCGGTCGCGGTCCACGACGAAGATCTGGTCCGCGACGGGATCGAGCCCATCGAACTGGTCCAGGAAATCGGCGTGGTGAAACCAGCTGACGCAGCACCGGTACCCGTCGAGAAGGCCTGCAGCGTGCAGCAGAAACACTCCAGTGCAGACGCCGACGAGCGGCACGCCCATCTCCGCCGCGCGGTGAAGATAGCGCGTGTACGCCGGGTTCAGGAACGGCGCCTCGTCCATCAGGCCCCCGACCACCACGATATAGTCGAAGCGCGACGGATCGCCGAGCCGTTCGGTCGGCTGCACGGCCACGCCGCTGCTGGAGGGGACGTCATCCATCTTGTCCGACAGCACCGCCCAATCGCAGAGGATGGGGCGACTGCGGTCGCCTTCATCCGCGGCGAGTCGCAGGACATCGACGAAATTCGCGAAGGCGCAAAGCGTGAACCGGCGGGCGAGGATGAAGCCGACCGACAGGCGTACGCCGGGCGCGCGGCGCGAAGGGAGATCCCGTTTGGCGGTAGAGGACACGCCGTGGCCCATTCGCGATCGCTCCCTGTCGCTACAATCTTCTCGCTTTGACGCGATTATCCTATAATTGCGCCGCTTCTTGTCGCAATACTGCAAAACATTGATCGAGTGGTCGCGGACACGCCACACGCGCGCGACCATCGCCAGTATGGAGGGGACAGGGCATGGCGGCGCTACCGGATAGGGCGAGGGTGGTCATCGTCGGTCTTGGCGGGATCGTCGGCGCGTCCGTCGCGCATCATCTGGTCGGGCGCGGTTGGGACGACATTGTCGGCATTGATACGTCGGGCATTCCGACTGACGTGGGCTCCACCGCCCATGCGTCGGATTTCTGCTATTGCACGAGCCACGATCTGCTGAGTTGCTGGACCACTCTCTATTCGGTCGATTTCTACGAGAGCCTGGGTCACTACGCCCGGATCGGCGGCCTCGAGGTCGCGCGGGTCGGCGATGATGAGCGAATGGCCGAGCTGCGCCGCAAGGTGGATTCGGGCCGCGCGTTCGGAACACGCGCGGCAATGATCTCACCGTCGGAGGCGAAGGAGAAATTTCCTCTTCTTGAGGAAGATCAGATACAGGGCGCCTTGTGGGACCCCGACGCCGGTCTTGTCACGCCCCGCTCCCAAGCGGTGGCGGGGGAGCTGATCGACAAGGCGGTGGCGAGCGGCAAGCTGCGCGCGGTGCCGAACACCGCCGCTCTCTCGCTGGTCATCGAGGGGGCGCGGATCACAGGCGTTGTGACCGAACGCGGCACGATCATGGCGGACTATGTAGTGGTTTGCGCCGGGCTTTGGGGGCGCCTTATCGCAGAAATGGCCGGCGAAGATCTGCCGCTCATGCCCGTGGACCACCCCCTGACCTTCTTTGGTCCTTATGCTGAATTCGACGGAACCGGAAAGGAGATTGGCTTCCCGCTGCTCCGCGATCAGGGCAATTCCGCCTATATGCGCGACACCGGCGATCCCAAGACGTCGGAGGGCGGACAGATCGAATGGGGCTATTATTATGAGAAATCCCCGCGCCTCGTTCATCCCCGCGATCTGTTGTCGAAACACGAGGCCCGGTTATCTCCCTCGCAGCGTGATCTTGATCTGGTGGACGTCATCGAGCCTCTCGAGCGCGCGATGGAGTTGACGCCGATCCTCGCAGATCTGGGCTATCGGGAAGATCATTCCTTCAATGGCTTGCTGCAGACGTCGGCAGATGGTGGGCCTTCGATCGGCGAAAGCCAAAAGCTTCGCGGCCTCTGGTACGCGGTCGGCATCTGGGTCAAGGACGGGCCCGGCATGGCCAAACTGCTCGTCGACTGGATGACGGATGAGCGAACCGAAATCGATCACAACTCGATCGACTTCTCGCGGTTCTACGCGCACCAGCTGGACGAGGGCTTCATTCACGGCCGTTGCGAGGAAACGGCGATGAAGATCTACAATCCGCCGGTGCATCCCAGGGAGCCTTTCGCTTCGGGGCGAAACATTCGCCGCTCGCCCTTTTGGGAGCGGGAAAAGGAGCTCGGCGGGCACTTCATGGAACTGGGCGGTTGGGAGCGCGCCCATGGTTACGCCGCCAACGAGCATCTTCTGGAGAAATACGGCGGCCGCGCGCCGCTTCGCGAAAATGAATGGGACAATCGCCATTTCTGGCGCGTGTCGAACGCCGAGCAGCTGCACCTGAGCGATGATTGTGGCATCATCAACCTGTCGCACTTCCATATTAGCGACATCACCGGCCCGGACCATCTCGCGTTCATGGAGTGGCTTTCGGCGGCCCGCATCGGGGGCGACGGGAATATCGGGAAGGGCATATACACTCACTTCCTCGATGATCAGGGCATGGTGCGCGCCGATTTTACCGTCTTCAGAATGGCCGACCGCTGCCGCCTCGTGAACGGAGCGGACGCCGGGCCGCGCGATTTGCAGTACATGCGCCGAGTGGCGGAGGATAAAGGGTTCGACGTCAGCATTACCGACGTGACCGACGAGAACGTGACCATCGGCATCTGGGGGCCGAACGCGCGCGCGACGCTCAAGAAAGTCGTTCACGATCCGGATTTGCTGGATCCCGAAAACTTCCCCTTCGCGGCCATCCGCGAAATCCAGATCGCGGGCAAGCCCGTGTCGGCCTTCCGCATTTCCTATGTCGGCGAGCAGGGGTGGGAGCTGCACATGACCTATGGCGACGGCCTCGCCGTTTGGGACGCGTTGCGTGAGACAGGGGCAACGGCGGTCGGTGTTGAGACCTACGCGAACTCACGGCGACTGGAGAAATCGCTGAGACTTCAGAACGCGGACCTGCTGACGCAGTACAACCTCTATGAGGCCGATCTGGCGCGCCCGAAAGTCAAGGACGCGGACTTTCGCGGCAAGGCGAAGCATCTGGAATACCGGGCGAGAGATCATCAGCCGGCCATGCTCTGTACGCTCGTGATGCAGGAAAACACCGATCGTCTGGGGGTCGCGCGCTATCCGGTGGGAACCCTGCCGGTGATGGATCCTGAAACCGGAGAGACGCTCGTCGATGAGCTTGGTCGGCGGTCCTATACGACTTCGATCGCCTATGGACCGACGATCGGCAAGAACATCGCGCTGGCCTATCTGCCATGGGCGTATTGTCAGAAAGGGCGGACGCTCAACGTGTCCTATTTCGATGAGATTTATCCGGTCGAAGTGGTGGGTGTGGGCTATGAACCGCTTTACGATCCGGAGAACCTGAAACCGCGCAGCTAGCATGCGCAGCGTGCCAGTTTGGCCGGGTATGAGCCTTCGATGAAACCTGCGCGCGGCGACGCCTCCGCCAACGACAGCGCGAAATGGAAATACGCACCGTGACGCATTTTAACGCTTTCACGCTTTTGAAGAACGCCCTGACCGGCCAAAAGGGATGGACCGAGCAGTGGCCGGAATGCGAACCCCGCAAAGAGTATGACGTCATCATCGTCGGGGCGGGCGGTCACGGTCTCGGAGCGGCCTATTACCTCGCCAGTCAGCACGGGGTCACCAACGTCGCGGTCGTCGAGAAGGGGTGGCTTGGCGGCGGCAATACGGGCCGCAACACCACGATCATCCGCTCCAATTATCTCTATGACGAAAGCGCGCGGCTTTATGATCACGCGGTCGACTTGTGGGAGGGATTGAGCCAGGAGCTGAACTACAACGTCATGTATTCGCGCCGGGGTGTGCTGATGCTGGCGCATAATGTTCACGACGTGCAGAGCTTCAGCCGGCACATCCACGCCAACCGGCTGAATGGCGTCGATAATCGTTGGCTGACGCCGGAAGAGTGCAAGGACTATTGCCCTCCACTCTCGATCTCACCTTCGGCCCGCTACCCAGTCTTGGGCGGGGCCTTGCAGGAGCGGGCGGGCACCGCCAGACACGACGCCGTCGCCTGGGGGTATGCGCGCGGCGCGGCGGCGCGCGGCGTCGACATCATCCAGAACTGCCCGGTGACGGCGATCCGGCGGCGCCCTGATGGCTCAGTCGCCGGCGTTGAGACGGCCAAGGGCTTTATCGGCGCGAAGAAAGTCGGCGTTTCGGCGGCCGGCCATACGAGCGTGGTTATGGAAACGGCGGGGGTGCGGCTTCCCATTGAAAGCTATCCCCTGCAGGCTCTCGTCTCGGAGCCGGTGAAACCGATTTTCCCCTGCGTCGTCATGTCGAATGCGGTTCACGCCTATATCAGCCAGTCCGACAAGGGCGAGCTGGTGATCGGCTCGGGAACCGATCAATACACTTCCTATTCTCAACGCGGCGGACTTCCACTGATCGAACACACGATCGCCGCGATTACCGAGATCTTCCCGATCTTCGACAGGATGCGGATGCTGCGAAAATGGGGGGGCATCGTTGATGTGACGCCTGATCGATCAGCGATCATTTCGAAGACCCCGGTTCCGGGCCTCTATGTCAATTGCGGCTGGGGCACGGGCGGGTTCAAAGCGACGCCGGGATCAGCGCACACCTTCGCCTGGACCATCGCCAAAGACGAACCGCATCCGATCAACGCGCCGTTCACAATGGAGCGCTTTCGCACCGGACGTCTGATCGATGAAGCGGCCGCCGCCGCCGTTGCGCATTGAGGGCCAGACCATGCTTTTGATCCACTGCCCTTACTGCGACGAAACCCTGCCGGAGGAAGAGTTCGCCTATGCGGGCGAGGCGCATGTGACGCGCGTCGCCGATCCCTCCTCTCAAACCGATGAGGAATGGGAGACGTTCCTTTTCATCCGCAACAATGTGAAAGGCCCGCATTACGAGCGTTGGCGCCATGTTCACGGATGCGGGCGCTTTTTCAACGCCGTGCGCGATACGGTGAGCGACCGGTTCCTGACGACCTATAAGGCGGGCGAGCCCCGCCCGGACCTATCTGATCTGCAAGGGGCGGGCTCATGACGCGGCGCGTTCCAGGCCTCGGGCGGATCGATCCGAACAGGTCGATCCCGTTCACTTTCGACGGCCGGTCCTACACCGGACAGGCGGGCGACACGGTCGCCTCCGCGCTGATCGCCAATGGCGAGATCCTTATGGGCCGGTCGTTCAAATATCACCGTCCGCGCGGCCCGGTCGCAGCCGGGTCGGAGGAGCCGAACGCCCTGATCGGTACGCGGCGCGGTCCGGGACGATTCGAACCCAATACGCGCGCCACGATGCAGGAGCTGCGCGACGGGTTGGAGGCCACGTCGCAGAACCGCTATCCGAACCTTAAATTCGATGTCGGCGCCATGGCCGATGCGGGGTACATGCTTTTCTCGGCCGGATTCTACTACAAGACGTTCAAGTGGCCGCAGAGCTTCTGGCACAAGCTCTATGAGCCGTTGATCCGGCGGGCGGCCGGGCTTGGGCAGCCGCCGCTTGAGGAAGATCCCGACGCCTACGCCTCGCGTTATCTGCATTGCGACGTGCTTGTTGTCGGCGGCGGACCGGCCGGGCTTGCGGCCGCCCGCGCAGCGTCGGGCGAGGGGCGGTCGGTGGTGCTCGTCGATGAGCACGCCGAGGCTGGTGGCGCGCTATTATCGGAACCCCATGCGGTGATCGATGGCCAGAGCGCCTGGGATTGGCTTGCGGCCGAGGTTGAGGCGCTGAAATCGGCGGGGGTCAAAGTGATGACCCGTACGACGGCCATTGGATACTATCATCAGAACATGATCGGCCTCTGCCAGCGGCTGACTGATCACTTGTCGGACCTTCCGCCAGACACGCCCAGAGAGCGGCTGTGGCGGGTCCGCGCAGGTCAAGTCGTGCTGGCTCAAGGAGCGCTCGAAAAGCCTCTGGTCTTCGATGGAAACGATCGGCCGGGGGTGATGTTGGCGGGATCGGCCCAGACCTTCCTCAACCGTTATGGCGTGCTGGTGGGGGAACGGCCTGCCGTGCTGACCAGTCACGATTCCGCATGGAGCGTCGCGTTCGACTTGCACGACGCGGGGGCTGAGGTCGCCGCGATCGTCGATACGCGCGAGGATGTTCAGTCGGCGTTGCTGGCCGGCGCGTCGGAACGTGGCATACCCGTCAAACTTTCGCATACGGCGACGGCGACGACCGGCCGCCTGCGGGTCTCCTCGCTGCGCGTTAACCGGGTGTCGGGCGGGCGCGTGGGTTTGGCCGAGACAATCTCATGCGACGCGGTGCTGATGTCGGGCGGCTGGACGCCCACCCTGCACCTCTTTTCCCACACCAAGGGCTCGCTCGCGTGGGATGACGAGCGCACGACGTTTCTGCCCGGCGACACGCCCGAAGATTGCGTCATCGCGGGCGCGGGCCGCGGTCTCTGGGGCCTTGAGGCGGCGTTGAACGACGGCGCGGAGCAGGGCGTCGCCGCGGCGCGCGCGCTGGGCGGTCAGGGGACTTCCAGACGACATGGCGTGGATGCGGACCGCCCCGGCGCTGGCGTCTCCCATGTGGAGCTGCCGACGGACCGGAACCCGTCCAGCGCCAAGGCGTTCGTTGATTTTCAGAATGACGTCACCGCCAAGGATCTTCGGCTGGCCGTGCGAGAGGGCATGAGATCCATCGAGCATGTGAAGCGCTACACGACGAACGGCATGGCCACCGATCAGGGGAAGATGTCCAACATCAACGGCCTGAACATCGCGGCGGACGCGCTGGGCAAGCCGCAGCCGCAAGTTGGCCTCACCACGTTCCGCCCGCCCTATACGCCGACCACGTTCGGCGCGTTCGCTGGCTATCACAGGGGCGCGCATTTCGAGGTCACGCGCAAAACGCAGATCGATGGGTGGGCCGACGAGCGGGGCGCGGTCTTCGAGCCGGTCGGTCAGTGGCGGCGCGCCCGGTATTTCCCTGTCGGCGGCGAGGATATGGACGCGGCGGTGTCGCGCGAGTGCCGGGCCACGCGGTCGGCCGTGGGGATTTTTGACGCCTCGACCCTCGGCAAGATCGAGGTCGTCGGTCCCGACGCGGTCGAGTTCATGAATCGGATGTACACGAACCCCTGGACAAAACTGGCGCCGGGGCGTTGCCGCTATGGCCTGCTTCTGGGCGATGACGGGTACATCCGGGATGACGGGGTGATCGGGCGTCTCGCACAGGACCGTTTCCATGTGACGACCACCACGGGTGGCGCGGCTCGCGTGCTGAATATGATGGAGGATTATCTCCAGACCGAATGGTCGGATCTCGACGTCTGGCTGACCTCCACCACCGAGCAATGGTCCACCATCGCCTTGAATGGCCCGAAAGCGGCGGCTCTTCTCGCGCCGCTGGTCAAAGGGGCGACCCTGACCGAGGCGGATTTCCCGCACATGGCCTGCGCGGAGTGCCGGGTGGCGGGAATGTCGGCGCGCCTCTTCCGGGTCAGCTTCACCGGAGAGATCGGCTTTGAAGTCAATGTCGCCGCCCATCAGGGACGCGCGGTGTGGGAGACGCTGTGGGAGGCAGGCCAACCCTATGGCCTCACGCCATACGGAACCGAGACCATGCACGTGCTGCGGGCCGAAAAGGGCTATATCATTGTCGGGCAAGAGACCGACGGCACCGTCACGCCAGACGACGCTGGGCTCGGCTGGGCGGTCGCGAAGAAGAAGCCGGACTTCGTAGGCATGCGCGGGCTGGCCCGGCCCGACCTGACCGCGGCGGGCCGGAAGCAGCTCGTGGGCCTTTTGACGGAAGACCGCACGAAGCTCGAAGAAGGCGCGCAGATCGTGCTGGATGCGGATGAGCCGGTGCCGATGACGATGGTTGGGCATGTCACCTCTTCCTACGACTCCGACGCGGTCGGGCGACCGATCGCGCTTGCGCTCCTCGCCGGCGGACGGGCGCGCATCGGAGAGACCGTCTACATTCCGATGCCCGATCGCACCGTGGCCGCGACCGTTTCCGAAACAGTGTTCTATGATCCAGAAAACGCGCGCCTGAAAATAGGAGAGGCGGACGGATGAGCGGGAACCTAAGTCAAAGCTCTCCGGGCCCGCTCGTTGAGACGCCTGACGTCGTCGTCAGCCTGGCGTCGCCAAGTGCGCGGTTCTCACTGCGCGCGCGCGGAGATTTGTCGCTCATCGAGACGGCGCTAGGCCTAAAGCTGCCGGAACGGATTGGACAGAGGTCGGCGGATCGCGGTCGAGAGGCGCTCCGGCTTGGCCCGGATGAGTGGGTGCTTCTTGCGCCGCAGGACGAGGCCGGAAAACTCACAACCGCTTGCGCAGATGCGTATTCTGAGCGCCCGCACAGCTTGGTCGACATCTCGGCCCGCGAAATGACGTTTGTCATCGAGGGCGCGCGCGCCTCGGAGCTTCTGACCATCGGTTGCCCGCGCGATATCGCGAAGATCCCGGAAGGAGAGGCCCGGCGGACAGTTTTCGACGGGGTGACGGTGGTCCTTTGGATCGATGCGCCGACGCGATACCGGCTGGATTGCTGGAACAGCTTTGCGCCGCATGTCGGCGAGCTTCTGGAAACGGGAGCGCGGGAGATCGCGGCTGAAGCTTAACGCCCAGTCCGGCTGGCGGGCGTCGTTAAGTCTCGATGTCCGGCAGTTCTGCGCGGCGCCGATCGACAAAGGCGCCTAGCTCTTCGTCTATGGCGCTGTCGATCTCCGGCGCCTCGTATTCGGCGAGTTGGGCTTTCCAGGCGGCGTTGGCGCGTTGGGCGGAGTCGAGACCGCCCTTTTCGGACCATTCCTCGTAACTCGAATTGTCCGCCGTCGTCGCGCGGTAGAAGGCCGTTTCGAAATTCTGAAGCGTGTGGGCGGTGCCGAGGTGATGCTCGCTCGGTTCATGTATAAGCAATTCCTCGATCGCTTGTCCGTTCTCAGAGATATCGAGGCCCGACGCGAACACCTGCATCGCGCCCAACTGATCGCAGTCGAGGATGAATTTCTCGTAGCCGACGGCGAGCCCGCCCTCCAGCCAACCGGCCGCGTGGAGCACAAAGTTCACCCCGCCCATCATCGCGGGTAGCAGGGTCGACGCGGATTCATAGGCCGCCTGCGCGTCGGGTAATTTCGACGCGGTCAGCGATCCGCCTGAGCGGAAGGGAACGCCCAGCCGCCGCGATAGGGCCGCGACGGTGTAGAGCACGATGGCCGGTTCCGGCGTGCCGAAGGTCGGCGCGCCCGTCTGCATAGACATGGAGCTTGCGAAGGATCCGAAGATCACGGGGGCGCCCGGCCGGACAAGCTGGGTGAAGGCAAGGCCGACCAGAGCCTCGGCCAGGGTCTGCGCGGCCACCCCGGCGGAGGTCGCCGGGGCCATCGCGCCTGCAAGGATGAACGGACTGATGATGCAGGCCTGGTTCGCGGCGGCATAGGTCTCGGCCGCATCGAGCATGGTCGCGTCCCAGACCAGCGGAGACGAAGCGTTAATAAGGCTCGTCATCACGGTCCGGTCGGCGAGATCGCCGCCAAAGGCGATGCGCGCCATCTCCACGGAATCCGCCGCCCGCTCACCCGCCGTCACCGACCCCATGAACGGCTTGTCGCTCCAGCGCAGATGCGCATAAACCATATCGAGGTGGCGTTTGGGGACGGGGATGTCCACCGGTTCGCAGACCGTGCCGCCGCTGTGATGCAGATGCGGGGTCATATAGGCGAGCTTCACGAGGTTCTCGAAATCCTCCAGCGTCGCGTAGCGCCGGCCTCGATCCAGGTCATGAACGAAAGGGGAGCCGTAATTCGGCGCGAACACCGTGGCGTCTCCGCCGATCTGCACATTTCGAGCAGGATTTCGGGCGTGCTGCGTATATGTCGCGGGGGCGTTCTGTTGCACGATTTGGCGGCAAAGTCCGCGGGGGAAGCGGACGCGGTCGCCGTCGACCTCGGCGCCGGCGTCGCGAAACCTCTCAATCGCAGAAGGCTTGCCGCGGATCTCGACGCCGACGCGTTCGAGGATCAGATCGGCGTTAAGCTCAAGAAGCGCGAGACCCTCCTCACTGACAATCTCCACTGGCGTCAGTTTGCGCGTAACGAACGCCGCCGCAGTCGCCTCCGCGCCGCGTTTCGCCCGGCGCGCGTCGCGCCCGCCGCCACGGCGTTTTTGTCGATCACGGGCGTTCAACTGCTTCGGTCTCGCCATTGTTCGTCGCCTTCTTCGCTCCGTTCCCGCCATTTGCGGCGTTCATACCGTCAGCGCGCGCCACGAGCGCTCAAGGTTTGCTTGGCGTTGCGCGCCAAAAAAAGGTGGGCCATTAGCCACCGCTCTTAGCCCGTCGCCGAAACCGCTGGCGCTCTTTGCTCCGCGACAAGTTGTTTCGCCATTTCGACCGCGACCGCTGCGTCCCGGCAATACCCGTCCGCGCCGATCGCAGCGCCGAATTCATCATTCAGCGGCGCCCCTCCTACAAGGACGATGTAATCCGAGCGCATGCCCTTCTGATCAAGCGTGTCGATCACTGTCTTCATATACGGCATGGTCGTCGTCAAAAGCGCCGACATGCCAAGAATACTGGGGCGGTGTTCCTCCAGAGCAGCGATATACTTGTCGGCGTCGCAGTTGATGCCGATGTCGAAGACCTCGAATCCGGCGCCTTCCAGCATCATGGCGACGAGGTTCTTGCCGATATCGTGAATGTCGCCTTTCACCGTCCCGATCACGACCTTACCGATGGATTCTGCGCCTGTTTCGGCGAGAAGCGGACGCAGGACCGCCATGCCCGCTTTCATCGCGTTCGCAGACAAGAGCACTTCGGGAACGAAAAGTATGCCGTCGCGGAAATCTATGCCGACGATCCGCATCCCCTCGACAAGCGCGTCGCTCAGGACTTTGTCGGCCGCCCAGCCGCGATCAAGAAGGATATGCGTGCCTTCGACGATCTCGTCCGCGAGACCGTCGTAAAGGTCGTCATGCATCTGCTCGACGAGTTCATCGTCGGGCAGCGCCGATAGGTCAAAGTCTTCCTGGTCTGTCATCACCGCAAATCCACGATATGGAACATGAACTGCATTGTGAAACGCTAGTCGTAAACTGAATAAATTGTCACGAAAAAATTTGCGAAAGGATACGTTTTTTTCACGCCTCTCGAAATTTCGCGAAGAGGATCAGGCGGAAGCCTTTAGCCGCCACCGTGAGCGCCTCCATCAGCGCTCTCATCAGCGCGCCCGGCGAGCCGGCTGCTGATGCGGCGGGCCGTAGTAATCACGATGGCAGAGATCTCATCTTTGCAGCCGCTTTCAGGAAACCTGTATGCGGGTCCGTGGACGTGAATTGCGGCGATCGCTACACCGGCCGGATCAAAGATCGGCGCCGCCACGCTGTTGAGGCCTTCGGACATCTCCTCATAGGCCCACACGACCCCCTCGCTGCGACAGGCATCCAGACGCTCGGCGATGCGGCCCGGATCCGTTACGGACTTATCGGTCCATTTTTTGAGCGGGCTTGAAAGAAATTCAGCGCGGGTTTCCGGCGCAGCGAAGGACATCAAAACGAGGCCCGATGAGACGACATGCGCATCGATCTTCTCACCAGTCCAATCGCGGATCTGCACCGCATGATCGCCGCCCACTTGGTCGTAGTAATAGACCGAGTTGCCCTCAAGCATCGCAAGCCCGGCGGCCTCGCCGGTTCGGGCGACAAGTTCGACGAGATAAGGGCGTATGATGGCGATCAGGTTGCGACCCGGATTGGCCGCGGATGAGAGGTCGAACATCAACTCGCCAAGGCCATAAACGCCCGCCGTTCCGCCCTGCTCGACCGCGCCAACTTCGCTCAGAGTGGACAGAAGGCGCGATACGGTGCTCTTCGGCAATTTCGTTCGTTCTGCGATCTCGGAGACGCTTGCAGGACCGAGGGAGAGATTCTGTAGCACCGCGAACGCCCGCCGGACTGATTGAACTGACGACATTGGGTTGTGACCTCCGGCGACAGCCATACACAAAAGCTGCCGGGCCTCCAACCGACGGTTTCGCGCGACGCTGGTGTCCAGGTGGAACCCAAGCCTATCATGCAAGGACCATCAAAGCGGGCCAAATGGGTCGGACACTTTAGCGGGCATTTGATCTCTCTGCTTCCACGCGCGCAAAGCGCTATCTCTTGGTCTAAGCAGGGTTCGCCCAAATTCGAGAGGTTTGTTCAATCGCTTCGAGCGCTTGAGTTAGCCAAGGCCCACTGGAGGGCCTTGGCGTAATGGAGTACGTCGCGTGCGCTCAACTCTTAGCGCGCGAAACCCTTGTGCGGGTCATAGTATTCCGGGTTGAAGCCTGCCAGGGCCTCACGCACGGCCTCGTCGGCCGGTCCGTAGACTTTGAAGCTCCCGGGCGTCAGGATCGCGAGGAAGCGCTCGGCGAACTTGCTGCCGAAGTTTCCGAGATGAATGATGACGTCCTCGTTCGTATCATAGCGCTCAAGGAAGTAGACCTTATTGCCGTCGCGATAGGTTTCGTAAGTCAGCGCGCCTTTTTCTTCTTCGGTCGAAGCCACCATCTCAGCGATCAGGCTGTCGAACGTCTCATCTGCGCCCTCCGCAAGTTCAAGCTCCAAAACCCAGAAGATGTCGTCTTTCGATGTGGATTCGGCGCCTGCCGCAGTCGGCAAGACCAGCGCAAAAGACAGCGCCGCGGCGCTAAGAAAAGTCGAAATGATCTTCAGTGATTTATCGATCATGTCTTGAAGTCCCTCTTAAGTTTGCATCGTCGCAAAGGCCTTCACGACGATTGTTCCATCGTATGCGAGTCTTCTACATTGTTTAAACCGATCGGTCAATACCGTTACATCTCAGATGGCTGTTCTTGACGCGTGGCGGCGGCAAAGCACGGTTTAAGTCAGTCGTTCTTGGGTCGGTAGCGAAGGGATCAGGTTCTTGAGCGAAAAATTTCGCTCGACCGCAGCTCAAACATTGCCGCGGCATCTACTTTCGGTGTGATTTTGCAATACATTCACCAGACGTCCTTGCGAGTGAATGAACATTTTTCAGGACCGTCGGCGATGCGACCCCATCAGCTATCAACCATGTTCAACCCGGACTCTATCGCCGTGGTTGGCGCGAGCGAGCGAGTGGATTCCGTTGGCGGACGCGTGTTCGCCAATCTGGCGCAATCCGACTTTCAAGGAGAGTTGTTCGCGGTCAACCCGAAGCGTGACGCCGTCTTCGGGCGCCCGTGCGTAGACTCCGTGAAGGATATCGGCCGGCCCATTGATCTGGTCGTCGTCGCATCGCCTGCGCGCACCGTGCCCGGCGTGTTCGAGGACTGCGGGGCGGCGGAGGTGCGAAATGCGCTCGTCCTGACGGCGGGTTTCGGCGAAATGGGGGAAAGCGGCCAGAACAGCGAACGCCGCCTGCTAGATATCGCGCAGCGCAACGGAATGCGGTTTATCGGGCCGAACTGCGTCGGCGTGGTGCGGCCGTGGCTGGGCATGAACGCCAGCTTCCTGCGCGGCGCGACGCCGCCGGGAAAACTGGCGCTCATATCGCAATCCGGCGCGCTCTGTTCGGCGATCTCGGACTGGGCCGAGCCGAACCATCTCGGCTTCTCCGCCCTGGTCTCGCTCGGCAATTCGGTCGATATCGGCTTTGGCGACGCGCTCAGCTTTCTGGCGACCGACCCGAAGACTGAGGCGATCCTGCTCTATGTCGAGGGGATCCGGAAGTCGCGGACTTTTGTCAGCGAGTTGCGCGCCGCCGCGCGGATCAAGCCCGTCGTCGTGCTCAAAGGGGGACGGCATCGGAAGAGCGCGGATGCGGCGAACACCCATACCGGCGCTCTTGTTGGATCCGACGCCGCGTTCGACGCCGCGTTGGAGCGGGCGGGCGCGGTCCGGGCGATGACGTTCGGGCAGCTTTTCGCCGCCGCCGAGATGCTGTCGGCGCACAAACGTTCGACCGGTAACAGGCTCTGCATCATCACCAATGGCGGCGGCGCCGGCGTTCTGGCCGCGGATCGGGCGGAGGATCTGGGGATCGCCCTGCCGCCGCCGCCAGAGGCCACGCTGAAGGCGCTAGACGAGATTTTGCCGCCCTACTGGTCGCATGGAAATCCGATCGACATTCTTGGCGATGCACCGCCGGAGGTGTTTGGCGACGTTGTCGCAACATGCCTGAAGGACCGGTTTTGCGACGGCGTGCTGGTCATGCTGACTCCGCAAGCGATGACCGAGGCCAGCGTCGCGGCGGAGCATGTGATCAAAGCCGGAGAGGATACGCCCAAAAAGCCCTTGCTGGGATGCTGGATGGGGCAGACCTCCGTCACCGAGGCACGGGTGGAGTTGTCGAGTTCGGGGGTGCCGGAATTCACAACGCCTGAGCGCGCCGTAGAGGCGTTTTCCTATCTCGCCCGACATGAGTTGAACCAGCGGCTTTCGCTGGAGACACCGGGGCCGGACATCTTTTCGGACCATCAGGGCTCCGTCGGCGCCTCGATGATCATCGACAGCGTGCTCTCCGAAGGGCGGAGCATGCTGTCGGATGTGGAGTCGAAAGCGGTTCTGCGGGCCTTTGGGATCGATGTCGGCACCACGATCGAGGCGGACAGCCCCGCCAGCGCTCTGATCGCGGCAGAGTCTTTGGGCTTTCCGGTCGCGATGAAGATCAACTCGCCGGACCTGACACATAAGTCGGATGTCGGTGGCGTGAAGACCAACCTGATGAGCGCGGCCGATATTCGCCCGGCCTATCTGGGCATGATGGAGTCCGCGACGGCGGCGGCGCCGGAGACGCGCATCCACGGTGTGACGATCGAGCCGATGGCGGCGGTCGCGGACGCGCGAGAACTGCTGGTTGGCGTGACGCGGGATCCGGTCTTTGGTCCGACAATCGTCTTCGGCGCGGGCGGGACCATGGTGGAGGTGCTGCGCGACAGCGCCGTCGCGTTGCCGCCGCTGACGACGGTTCTGGCGGAGCGGCTGATCGACCGCACGCGGGTCTCGGACCTTCTGAAGGCGTTCCGCAACCGGCCCGCCGTCGACCGCGCCGCGGTTGTCGAGGTTCTACTGCGGGTCTCGGACATGATTGCGGAGCTTCCGCAGATCGTGGAGTTGGACATCAATCCTCTGATCGCTGGTCCGAACGGGGTTCTGGCGGTTGATGCGCGCATCGGGGTCAAGCGGCCGTCCGGGGCGAACGCGCCCTATGATCACATGGCGATCGCGCCCTATCCCAAATACCTCGTCGAGCATGGCCACCTTGCGGATGGCGCGCCGCTGACGATCCGGCCGATCCGGCCCGAGGACGCGGAGAGCGAGCGCGCTTTCGTGCGTGATCTCTCGCCCGAGGCGAAGCACTTCCGGTTCATGCAGGCGATCAAGGAACTGACGCCTGAGATGCTCGCACGGTTCACCCAGATCGACTACGCCCGCGAGATGGCGCTGATCGCGCTGACCGAAATCGACGGCGACGAAAAACAGGTGGGCGTCGCGCGATATGCGATCAATCCGGACGGGCGGAGTTGCGAATTCGCGCTGGTGGTGAGCGACGCGGTTCAGGGTCGCGGAATAGGCTCGCGGCTGATGAACGCTCTTATCGCGGCGGCCAGATTGCATGGCCTCGCCACAATCGAAGGCATCGTAATGACATCAAACCGGCCCATGCTCGCTCTGATGCGGCGGCTGGGTTTCAGTGAACGTCTCGACCCGGATGATCCAGAGACGATGATCGTCGAGCGGCGCGTTTAGCGGGGTAGGTCGAATGACGGAAGGGTCGATATGCTGGGTCTGATCAGTCATCCCGAGTGCCGCGACCACGACCCCGGGCCGATCCACCCCGACCGGCCGGAGCGGCTCGACGCGATCCAGAACCAGATCATCAGTTCGGGTCTCGAATTCGTCGTTCAGCAATACGATGCGCCGCTCGCGAACCGGGACGCGCTGACGGCCGTGCATGACGCCGATTACGTCGCGCGTATTTTCGAGATGGCTCCGACGGAGGGCGAAGTGTTGATCGACGGTGATACGGTGATGAACCCGCATTCGCTGTCGGCGGCGCGCCGGGCCGCCGGCGCCGGGATCATGGCGGTGGATCTGACGATGCGCGGCGAGGCCTGTCCGGTGTTCTGCGCGGTCCGGCCGCCCGGGCATCATGCGGAGCGGGATCGGGCGATGGGATTCTGCCTGTTCAACAATGTCGCCGTCGCCGCCGCCCATGCGTTGAACGCGCACGGATTGGAACGGGTCGCGATTCTGGACTTCGACGTGCATCACGGCAACGGCACCGAGGACATTTTTCAGGACGACTCGCGGGTTCTCTTTTGTTCGAGCTTTCAACACCCGTTCTATCCGGGCACCGGCCATGCCTCGGACGCCGCCAATCTGGTCGACGTGCCGCTCAGCGCTGGGGTCAAAGGCGCCGAATACCGCGCAGCGATCACCGAGCACTGGTTGCCAGCGTTAGAGGCGTTCCGGCCGGAACTGATCGTAATCTCCGCCGGATTCGACGCGCATATCCTGGATGATATGTCGGGCCTGTCGCTCACCGAGCAAGATTACGCGTGGTTGACCGAAAAGATCGTCGACATCGCCCAACGTCATGCAGATGGCCGGATCGTCTCCATGCTTGAGGGGGGATATGAGCCAGGTGCCCTAGCGCGCAGCGTCGTCGCCCATCTCAAAGCCATGATTTAGAGGCGCCGTGCTCGCCTGATCCGCTGCAAAGGATTTGGTTGGCCGCCGCCCATAGAGTGGTTTGAAATTAGAATATCTAATGTTTTTCCACAGAAAAGTCGTTTGCGCTTCATATTCGCGGTTCGATACGAAGGCGCATCAAATTTCTGATGTCGTCTCACACCGGGATCAGGAACCAAGATGCAATCAATCCCGCGATGTCGGCAATTGGGAGACCTTGAACCGTGAATCTTTACACCAAGCTTTTGCGCCGCGCCGATGAGGGCAATCCCGTGCGCGTCGGCCTGATCGGCTCAGGCAAATTTGGCTCGATGTTTCTGAGTCAGGTCCGTCACATCCCGGGGATGCACCTTGTGGGGATCGCGGATCTCTCGGCCGAACGCGCCCGCAAGGCGATGATCAACACCGGATGGGACGTGGATGCTGCGGTCGTCGGCAGCCTGGACGAGGCGATGTCGACGGGCCGCACCTGCCTGACCGAAGACAGCGCCGCCTTGATCGCGACGCCGGGGCTCGACGTCGTGATCGACGCGACCGGCCATCCGGCGGCCGGCATCCGCCACGCGCTGCTGGCGGCGGAGCATGGCCGTCACATGGTGATGGTGAATGTCGAGGCCGACGTGCTGGCCGGCGCCTACCTGGTTCAGGAATTCGACAAGGCCGGTCTGGTTTACTCGATGGCCTATGGCGATCAGCCCGCGCTGGTCTGCGAGCAGATCGACTGGGCGCGCACCTGCGGCTTCAAGGTGGTGGCGGCCGGCAAGGGCACGAAATACCTGCCGGAATACGCTAGCTCCACCCCAGACACCGTCTGGGATCACTACGGCCTGACGCCGGAAGAGGCTGAGAAGGGCGGCATGAACCCGCAGATGTTCAACTCCTTCCTCGACGGCACCAAATCCGCGCTGGAGATGGCGGCGATCTCGAACGCCTCGGGCCTGATCGCGCCGAAGGACGGGTTGCTGTTCCCGCCGGCCGGCGCGCATGATCTGCCGGAAGTGCTGAAGCCGCGCGCCCATGGCGGCGTGCTGGAACAGGCCGGCATGGTGGAGGTTGTCTCAAGCGTGGAGCGCGACGGGCGTCAGGTCATCGGCGACCTGCGCTGGGGCGTCTATGTGACGTTGGAAGCCATCGACGAGTCCGGGCTGGGTGCGGATTATGTCCGACGCTGCTTCCGCGAATATGGTGTGACGACGGACCGTTCGGGCCGCTACGCCACGCTCTATCGCCCCTCGCACCTCATCGGGCTGGAACTCGGCGTCAGCGTCGCCAGCGCGGCGATCCGCAATGAGCCGACGGGCCGGACCAACGGGCTCGTCTCGGACGTGGTGGCGGTGGCGAAGAAACCACTGCAGCCGGGCGAGGTGCTGGATGGCGAAGGCGGGTACACGGTGTGGGGCCGGATTGCGCGCGCCGAGGACTCGCTGGCGCGCAACGGACTGCCGATCGGACTGGCGCATGGCATGAAGATCACCCGCGCGGTGCCCGAAGGGCAGATGGTCTCTTGGGACGATGTGGAGATCGTCGACAATCAGGCCGTTTCGGTCCGGCGCGCGATGGAAGACAGCTTTCGCAAAAGCCTCGGCGCGGCCGCCTGATCCGCGCTCGCCGGGTTGAGGCGCCCGCCACGTAGGCAGGATCTTTGACATCCAGCTACGCCGCACCGTCCTTGGGTGCGAAATCCACGAGCGTCGAGAGCAACCAATCGTAAAAAAGTCGCACCTTGCGTCGATTGAGGTGCGAATGAGGGCAAACGAACCACAGCGATTGCTGTAAGATGTCCTGCGCGCCGCGCACCGGACAGATCAGGCGACCGTCGGCGATCTCTTGCGATACGATGAGGTTTGACTCCAGGGCGAGCCCCATACCGCGAGTCGCGAAATCGATCGACATATGCGCCCGGTCGAACAGCAAGCGTTGAAGCGGCTTGGTGGGAAGCCAACCTTGCTTCTCAAACCATTGCGCCCATTGGGTGACGTTCTTCACCGAATGGATGAGCCGGTGTTCGGCGATCTCGTCAATCTCTGTCGAGTTCGGCGCGAGGTAGTCAGGCGAGCAGACGACTGTCATCCGCTCGGTGGCCAGACACTCCACGAAAAGCCCGCGCCATGCACCCGCGCCGTGACGCACCTCCAGATCGATATTCTCGCGTCCGAGATCCGGTGGATCATTGGTCGCGTTGAGCCGCAACTCGATATCAGGGTGACGCTCGACGAAATCGGGGAGCCGCGGCAGGACCCATTTGGCGGCGAATGTCGGAGCGATACGCACATTCAGCGCCGTATAGCTGTTGATCCCCCGCATCTGTTCGGTCGCAACGGCGATCCGTTCGACCTCGTCGTGTATCATTTCATAGTATCGTTCGCCCGCCTCGGTCAGAACCACCTTGCGCCCGGTTCTGGTGAACAGCGGACTGCCAATATGTCCTTCGAGCGACTGAATCTGTTGACTGACTGCGGATGGAGTGACGCCAAGTTTTTCGGACGCCTGGATCATGCTACCGGTGCTCGCCACGGCGTGGAATACGGTGATGGCGCGGAACGGCGTGCTCATAAGAGTTAAGTTAAACTAACTTTTGCGCAGTTGAAGGTGATTTTTCTTCACGGATCTGAGCGCAGGTTTTCCGGCCATTCGGATCAGGTGCCTGACTAAGCCCATACGTTTTCTGATCGTCATCTTGATGTCCATCAAGGCGTAGCGCCGCGATAATGTTCAGACTCGGGGTGAGTCTGACGTCAGTGGAGAGGCGAGTCCACCGTCGTGGCCGCACTTGTCCAAATAAGGGGATCGCAAGCGCTACAGCCAAAGTTCGGCGTCAAGGCATTGCGGCGCCAAAGCGGGGCGAGAAGCGTTTTCTCACAGCCTCGTTCGCGACGCTCTTGACCTGGCCTCATCACACTGCGGCACACACCCCTTCGTAGTTTTGCCGACGGCGAAATGAAAGATCAGCGAGACGACCACGGCGGGAGATCGAGCACATGGCCAAACGGAGTAAATCTCGGCGGGATGTCCTGCTCGACGGCGCCAGGCTCGCGGGCGGGGCCTGCGCAGCAGGCTTCTGTTTGGTCGCTTTGGCGCGCCAATCGGCGGCGCTTCCCGCTCAGGCGTTGCGTCCGCCCGGCGCGCTGCCCGAAGAAGACTTCCTCGCCGCCTGCGTCCGCTGTGGTCTCTGCGTGCGCGATTGTCCCTACGATACGCTGATGCTGGCCGATCTCGGCGACGGTCCGGCCAATGGCACGCCGTACTTTCTGGCGCGCGAGACGCCCTGCGAGATGTGTGATGACGTGCCTTGCGCGCGCGTCTGCCCCACCGGCGCGCTAGACCGGGACATCCCATCGATAGAAGACGCGAAGATGGGCGTCGCGGTTCTGATCCACCGGGACACCTGCCTGAATCTCAAAGGGCTGCGTTGCGATGTCTGCTATCGCGTCTGCCCCGTCATCGACAAGGCGATCACGCTTGAAACGAGCCGCAACTCGCGAACCGGCAAACACGCGATGTTTGAACCGGTTGTGCATGCAGACGCCTGCACAGGTTGCGGAAAGTGCGAAGAGGCCTGCGTGCTGGAGGAGGCCGCGATCAAGGTTCTGCCGATCGACGTCGCCGTTGGGACCCATGATCGGCACTACCGCTATGGTTGGGAAATGGAGGGCGCTGAAGACCGCGCGTTTCACGAAGCGCAGGACGGCGCGCCAGACTCAGCGATGGATTTTCTGAATCGCGGTTTCGATACTGAATCGCAAGGAGGCGAGAAATGAGCCTCAAACGGGATGCAGGCGATCGCGCGAGAGAACGTCTAGGTTTTGTTCACAGCATTCGCTGGCTGGCGTTGCGTCGATTGTCGCAGATTCTGTTTCTCGCGGTGTTTCTGACCGGGCCGCTCGCGGGCGTCTGGATCACGAAAGGCACGCTGGCGCAAAGTCTGACGCTGGACTTTCTGCCCCTGTCAGACCCGTTCATCATGCTTCAGTCCGCGGCGGCCGAGCACTGGCCTGAGCAGACCGCGCTGATTGGCGCGGCCATTGTTCTGGTCTTTTATCTGATCGTCGGCGGGCGGGCTTATTGCGCCTGGGCCTGCCCGGTCAATCCGATCGCAGACGCGGCCGCCTGGCTGCGCCGAAAACTAGGGTTCAAGAAGGGGTGGACGCCGAGGCGCGCAACCCGAAACTGGATCATGGCGGCGGTCATTCTAGCGTCGCTCGCAAGCGGCGCATTGGCGTGGGAACTGGTCAATCCCGTGACGGCCTTTCACCGCGCCCTCGTGTTCGACGCCGGGTTTGGCTGGGCGCTCGTCGCGCTCATTTTCATCTTCGATCTCTTCGTTGCGCATCATGGCTGGTGTGGGCATCTTTGCCCGGTGGGCGCGTTCTATGGGGTGATCGGAGAAGCCTCGCTGATCCGGGTCTCCGCCGTGAAACGATCCGCCTGCGACGATTGCATGGATTGCTACGCCGTCTGTCCGGAACCGCAGGTCCTGGCACCCGCCTTGCGCGGCGAAAAGGACGGTCGCGGTCCGCTGATTCTATCGGGTGACTGCGTGAATTGTGGGCGCTGTATCGATGTTTGCTCGGAAGATGTGTTCCGCTTCACCCACAGGTTCAATAACGAAGTTGAGGAAGACAATATGGAACTTCCGACGACGATGGTGCGGGACTAAGCGCCGCCGAAAGTTGATGCGACAGCGCATTAACGGTCCTAGTTGATTGAACTCCATCAGGTCCGTCGCGAAAGCATCGGCCTGTTGGTTCAAATGCTCGCTGCCTTCATGCTGATGGTGTAAGTTTGCGCCAAGGTGATTGTTGACCTAGCGAGACGCGCTCACACCCCGAAGTCAGCGACATCGGCTCAAGTGATCCAAAAGCGTCCGCTCGCCTCGATCCAAACCGGGTGAACGGTCGGGCCATGCTGATCCGGTTGCGCGACGCCGCGGGCGACGATGCTGGCGCTCGACGAGCACTGGATCAGGCGATGGGTCGAACCCTACGGAACTCGGCCTGCTGATGCTGGAGAGACAGATTGCACAATAGTTGAGAGCGGGGGATCGGGGGCGGCGACACTATTCGCAATGCTGATTGTCGGCAACTTTGCTCATCTCTCAGCGCTGTGCCGATATGTGACGTTCCAGCGTTGTCTGATGCGAGCCAATCGCGCCTGCATTTCGAACGTTTCAGCCAATTGAAAAGAGCTTTCGCATCGCAACATCAGCGAAGGCTGCCGTCTGAGCTTTTTTATAGATAGCCTGACGTCCGCGCGAGAGGCACTGGCGTGAACGCGTCTCAAACGGCGGGTCGAATTTATTCCGCCCAGACCTGTTCGTAGTCATGAGATCTGAAAGGCGTTCGGCCTGGCTAATCCGGCTGGAAATATTAGCCTTGTTTTGGAATTCGAAATTTGGCATACCAAATTTGGATCGGCGCTCGCCGACCATCCGAGGAATCATGGGAGGATTGATGACATGGGCTTCAGGCTGCTAACGACGTCTGTCGTAGTTGCGTCTGCGCTTGCTTTGGCCGGAGGCGCAGCGTCTGCGGAGGAGTACCCCACAAAAACTGTTGAAGTCGTGACGCATGCCGGAAATGGCGGCGGAACCGACGTCACCACGCGCATGATGATGTTGCGCGCCCGGCGAGAGCTGGGCCAGGACATGGTGATCATCAACAAGAAGGGCGGCGGAGGCGCAGCAGCGCTCGAGTATTACAAGACCGTGCCTGCCGACGGATACACGATCCTGACCTTTACGGTTGGGCACGCGGCCGTCATGGCGAAGGGTCAGGGGGGTATGAAGATCGAGGATCTACGCCCGATCGCGCGCGGCACCGACGATCCGCAAATCCTGATGACCAAATGCGGCGCGTATGAGGGCGCGGAGGACTTCGTGGCCAAGCAAAAGGAAGCGCCGATCACCTACGGCGTCACTCATCTGGGCAATATCGACGACGTCTCTGCGTTCATGTTCACCAAGAAAGGCGGCATGCAGACGCCAAAGATGCTGCCCTTTGACGGCGGCGGCGAGCTGGCGACGCAGCTGATCGCTGGCGCGGTGGACGCGGGCGTATTGAATCTCGCCGAAGCCTCCGCACAGATCGAAGCGGGCGAGATTTGCCCGACCGTTGTGCTGGCCGATGAGCGTATGGCGAAGATCCCCGACGTGCCGACCGCGAAAGAGCTCGGCATTCCGGTCAGCTTCTCCACCGTGCGCGGGTTCGCGGTTCATGCCGACACGCCGCCGGAAGTCGCCGCCAAGATTGAAGAGGCGCTGCTGAAGTCCATGAACCACACGGTGTATCAGGGCTTCCTGACGTCGGTTGGTCTCGACAGCACGTCAGTGGCGGGTTCGGACGTCTGGGGACCGCAGATCCAGACCACGGTTGAGGAGATGGAAGCAGCGCTCAAAGAGCTCGGCTTTATTTGACGACCTGATCCTCCAGGGCGCGGTCCGTAAAAGGGCTGCGCCCCTTTTTTTGAGAGACGCCAATGCCTCGGACACCAGAGCCGCGCCGCCAGTTCGAAAGCTGGCTGATCCCCGCCCTGATAATCCTGTTCTGCGCCGCCGCCTTTTGGCTGACGACGATGTTCAAGACGATGCCGCCTGTGCTGAAGCGGGGCATTCAACCATCTGACTTTCCACAGCTCTTGTTGGCGGCGATCGTGGTCTTGACGCTCGTGATGATGTGGATCGACCCAGTGCGCGTCAAAGAGAAGCTGCATGGAACGACGCTGGGCACGATCGCTCTGTTCGTCGTCTTCGCGCTTCTGACGTCAATCGACCTGTTTCTCGCATTGGCGGTCTTCGCCGCCGCTTTGGCCGCATATTGGGGCGAGCGTCGGGTGATCGTTCTTGCGGTCATGGGACTTGTCGTGCCCGTCGCGATCTTTTTCCTCTTCGACATGGTGTTTGAGATCCGCTTTCCGCGCGGCCTGCTCACCAACATTTGGTACGAATAGATGGATCCTGTTCTCAATGGCCTGATGGCGCTGGGCGACCCCTATCTGCTGGCGTTGCTCCTCGCGGCCACGATTGGCGGCGTTGTCATCGGCGCATTGCCGGGCCTCAACGCGACGACCGGGGCCGCGCTTCTGCTACCGTTCACCTTGACGATGGAGCCGGTGCCGGCGATCGCGATTCTGACGGCGATCTATTGCTCGGCGACCTTCGCCGGCGCCATCACGGCGATCCTGATCAACACGCCCGGCACGGCGGCCAGCGCCACGACATGCCTCGACGGCTATCCACTGGCGCAGCGGGGCGAGGCGGGCCGTGCGCTCGGAATGGCGGTGGTCGCTTCGACCATCGGCGGCGTCTTCAGCGTGCTCTGCCTGATGCTGGCGGCGCCTTTGCTGGCGCGCGCGGCCTATAACTTCTCGCCACCGGAATACTTCGCCCTGACGCTGTTCGGCCTGTCGATGCTGGCCTCCATCGGCGACGGCTCGCCGCTCAAAAACCTGATCGCCGGAGGCTTGGGGATCTTCTTCGCACTTGTGGGCGTTGACAATCTGACGACCGTGGAGCGGTTCACCTTCGGTTCCTACGAGCTTTACGAAGGGATCGGGTTCGTCCCCGTAATGATTGGCGTTTTCGGCATTTCAGAGCTTCTGGTGCAGGCATCCAGCCTGCATATTCAACGCAAAACCGTGCAGATGAAGACCATCGATTTGCCCAGTCGCGACGATTATCGCAAGACATGGCGGACGATCTTGCGGTCATCAGGGATCGGCACGTTCATCGGGATTCTGCCGGCCGAGGGCGCGACCGTGGCTTCGATGATCGGCTATAACGAGGCCAAGCGCTGGTCCCGCAATCCGGAGGAGTTCGGCAAGGGCGCGATCGAAGGTGTCGCTGGCTCAGAGGCGGCCAACAACTCGGCCACTGGCGGCGCGATGGTGCCGACACTCGCGTTGGGCATTCCAGGATCCGCCACCGCCGCGGTCATTCTGGCCGGGTTGATGGTGCATGGATTGCGCCCCGGACCGGCCATGTTCACCGAGCAGGCCGATTTCGCCTATGCGATTTTCTGGTCGATGATGCTCGTGAATATTCTGTTCTTTTTCATGGGGCTGCGCGGCGCAAAATTATTTGCGCGCTTCACACTCATCCCTGTCCAGTTGCTCTGGCCTTGCGTCTTCGTGTTTTCGATCGTGGGGGCCTATGCGCTGGATCAGTCGATGTTCGACGTGTGGGTCGCGCTGATTTCCGGCGTCCTCGGCTTCTTCATGCGCCGTTATGGGTTCTCTGTCGTGCCGCTGGCGATCGGCTTGATCCTGGGCGGCATGCTGGAGCAACGGTTGGGTCAGTCGATGGTGATGCTGAATGAGCAATGGTGGCTGATGTTCGCCCGCCCGCTGACTCTGTTCTTCTTTGTGCTGACGGCTTTGGCGCTTTTCGGACCGAGCCTGATGCGGTTTGGCGCTAAGCAACGGTCGCCGATGAAGTCTTCGGGTGAGTAAGAGACGAGCAAGTTTAAATCGGTCCGCTCGATCTAAACCTTGTCGCTCCGATGTTCACTTCTGGGAACTGTCGCTTGCGCTGAGATTCTAGGCACTTCTTTGCTCGACGCGTCATCGCTGTGTGAGGATGAGGAGCACGTAGAGATGCCTAGCGAATGTGTGTGAATGGGAACTGACTCAATACTATCTGATGCTATGCAGCGACGACATAGGCCACGCATTCGTCGAAGAATTCAATCTTGGTATTTGAGGTATGCCGGATCGAAGCTGCCGGCGACCGCCGCTCTCTCATGCGCCGCCGAACCCTGTCCCTGTCGATATTGTACTCTTTCAAATTGCGCCGGCTTACGCCAGAGCTTGAAATAGGCAAAAGGGGCGCGCGATTTCCGCATGCCCCTTCGATAAGTCATTTTGAAGCTTCAAGGATGGCGTTGATCAAGGTGTCGCCGTTGGCCTCGATAAAGTTGCTCCAAACTGGCTTCGCCGCTTCCTGAAAGGCCGCCGCGTCCACGTCGCGGTTGACCTCCACCCCTTGCTCCTGAAGCCAGGCGATATTCTCTTCCTCGGCCGCCTTGATCGCGGTGCGCTGGAACGCCACGACTTCGTCCGCCGCCGCCGTGATGGCGTTCTGCTCGTCTTCAGTCAGGCTGTTGAACCGGTCCAGATTCATAACCAGGGTCAGAGCGGAGTAGGCGTGTTGCGACAGGCTGAGATATTTCTGGACTTCGTAGAACTTGAAGGCGCGGACCACCCAGATCGGATGATCCTGCGCGTTTACAACGCCGGTCTCCAATGCGGTGTAGAGTTCAGAGACCGGAATCTGCTGCGGATTGGCGTCCAATTCCGCGAACAGATCATTCAGCGCGCGCGAGTTGTTCACGCGCATCTGTACGCCAGCCAGATCTGCAGGCACGCGCACCGGGCCCTTGTTCGTAGTGATGTTGCGATAGCCGTTTTCCGGATATCCAAGGCCCTTGAGGCCAAACTCCTCCAGATCCGTGAAGACGCTCTGGCCGACGTCTCCATCCAGAACTTTGTAGGCGACTTCGCGGCTTGGGAACATGAAAGGCAGTGTGAAGGCGCCCGCCTCGGGCACCATGCCGGTAAAGTTGTTCAGGCCCGAGAGCTCGAAGTCGATGATGCCGGAGCGCACGCCGTCGATCAGCTGGCTGTCTGAACCCAGCTGGCCATTCGGAAACACGTCAATCGTGACGGAGCCATTGGTGGCCGCTTTCACTTTCTCGGCGAACATGAGCGCCATTTCATGAGACAAATCCGTCTCCGGCGCAGGATGTCCGAATTTCAAACGCGTTTCCGCGCTGAGACTTGTCGCTGCGAGAGCGATAGACGCCGCTACGGCGATGGATTGAACGATACGGTACATGGGTCTCCTCCCTTTATTTTAACCAATGAGAATTTTCATCGGGACGATGATGATGCTGGGGAACGCGACGAAGAGCGCGAGCAGGACGATGTAAGCGAGAACAAAGGGGGCGACCCCTTTGACGGCTCTGGACATTGCGACGCCCGACACACCGCAAACGACGTTCAAGACGTTTCCGACCGGCGGCGTGATGAGGCCGATCGAGGCGTTGATGATGAACATCAGGCCGAAGTAAACCGGATCGATCCCCGCCATTTTAATCACAGGCATGAGCAGTGGAGCGAGGATCAGCACCGACGGGCCGAGGTCCATGACCATTCCAACAAGGAAGACGATGATCATGATTGCGGCCATGAGCAGGCGCGGCGACTCGATCAACGGCGCGAGCATCGAGGCGAGCTGCTGCGGAAGTTGGGCGATGGTGATCATCCAGGCGGCGACAATGGCGCAGCCGACCAGGAACATCACCATGGCGGTCGATCGCGCCGCGGCGACCAACACGTGGTAGAGATCTTTGGAAGACAGTTCCCTGTAGACGATCATAGAGACGGCGATGGCGTAGACGGCCGCAACCACCGCAGCCTCGGTTGGCGTGAAGATTCCAAATCGAATGCCGCCAATGATGATGATGGGAAGCAACAGCGCCCAGAAGCCGTCGCGAAGCGCCAGAAGCCGCTCTTTCCCTGACGCCTTCGGCAGCACTTCCAGGTCCTCTTTGCGAACAAGAAAGCTCCAGACGATGAAAAGCGTCGCGCCCATCATCAGACCCGGAACGATGCCGCCGACGAAAAGCTTGGCGATCGAAATATTGCCGGCGACGCCGATCAGAATGAGGGGCAGGGACGGGGGTATGACGGGCGCGATGATGCCGCCGGCGGCCAAAAGCCCTGCGGATCGGCCCTCCGGATAACTGGCTTTCGCCATCATCGGGTAGAGCATGCTGGAAAGGGCCGCGGCGTCAGCCACCGCCGATCCCGAAAGACCGGCCAGCAACACAGACGTGAAGATCGCCACGAAACCGAGGCCGCCCTTGCGATGTCCCAGCAGGGCCATCGCGAGACGCACAATGCGCTTGGCCAAACCACCCGCCGACATGACCTCGCCCGCGACCAGAAAGAATGGAATGGCCAAGAGAGGGAAGCTGTCGATGCCGTTGATCAAGGATTGCGCCAGAATGTCGGCGCTGAACAAATCCAGATGCAACATCAACACCATGGCGCTCAGCAGCAAAGAGAACGCCACCGGAATGCCAAGTAGAATTCCCAGCAACAGGACGCCGAGAAAGATCGCGAGTGTCATTTGGAGCCGCGGTCCTTCACCGGATAGAAAAACTGATAGAAGGCCACGAAAAACATCAATGCGCCGGAGATCGCCCCCGGAAGATACAACAGACCTTTGGGCAGTCCCGTCAGCTGCGAGATGTTGTTCCAATTGGCCAGAGTTTGCTTGGAGGCGCCCCAGAACAGCATGGCGACACTGAGCATAATGACGATGCTGGAAAGACGTTTGAGGTAGGGAAACAGTTTTGGAAACAGAGCTTCAGCGAATTCAGTGATCGCAAGATGCTCGCCGCGACGTAGGACCGTGACCGCGCCGATCATGACAATCCAGACGAAACCAAGACGCGACAGCTCGACAGAAGGGCGCAGTCCCGACGAGAACCCGTAGCGGAGAACGACATTGGCGAAGACGAGGACGATCATCATCGCCATCAACGCCGCCATGATCACATCGACGGCGTTCCAGAGCCGATCCAGCAGGGATTTGATCATTGGTGTTTACCGTCAGAGCAAATTAGGTTATCGATAACCTTATCGGTCAAATCAGCGGTTGGCAAGGTGTTTCAAGGCAAGACTTCAAATCACTGTTTGTATAAAAGGAGCGCTGCATTCGAGGTCCGGGGTCGTGCTTCTTGCAAACCAAAAACATGTCGAGACGGGAAGCGAAGCGCTCTGAATGTCTAAAGGAAAACCACCCCAGAAAGTCAGATTGACCGAGGTCGCGCAGCGGGCCGGGGTCAGTTCGATGACCGTCTCCAAAGTCTTGCGCGGCACTGGCAGCATCTCGGAAAAGACGAGCGAACGCGTGAAGCAAGCAGCGGATGAATTGGGCTACGTTCCCAACTCCCTGGCCGGATCACTGAGTTCGAAGAAGAGTACATTCGTCGGGGTGATTATTCCCTCCGCAGGCGATGTGATCTTTGCGGAAATTCTAAGCGGAATTAATGAGCGATTGCGGCCGCATGGCCTAAACACGTTGATCGGCGAGACGCTATTTGACGGAGTGCTTGAGGAAGAAATCCTGCGAACGATGCTATCGCTGCAACCCGCCGGCCTGATCATCAACGGCGGCATCAATCGCACTGAAAGAGGTAAGGTTCTGCTCGAGAGACGGAATGGGCCGCTGATTCAAATTTGGGATGCGGACGATTCCTGCGGCGACGTCAATATCGGGCTTTCACACCGTCAGGCTGGCCGGCGGATGGCTCGGCACTTTTTGGAAAGGGGATATAGCAGCATCGGCTATGTGGGAACCGAACTCCAAAAAGACATTTGCGCCCATCAGCGCTTTCTAGGGTTCGTCGAGAGAATCGAGGAAACGGGACTGTCCGTGACGTGCGAGATCGAGGCCGACTTGCCAAGGCAAGCGTCTAGCGGTCCGGTGCTAACGGAACGTTTGCTGCAAAGAGCGCCAGAGACCGACGCGATCTTTTATCTGAATGACGCCATGGCGGTCGGCGCGCTGTCTTGGCTCCATGACGCCGGGGTTTCCGTGCCGGGCAAACTCGCCGTCGCCGGTTTTAACGGCACGTCGCTGGCGCATACGATCAGGACCCGAGTCACAACGTTGGACGTTCCAAGGCGCGGCATCGGTGAGGCGGCTGGCCAGGCTTTGACAGACATCCTGCAAGGCCATGACGTCGCGCCGCATCAACGCATCGATCCAGTTTTCGTTGCTGGAAACACGTCCTAAACCTCATCTTCAGGGAGAGCCGCCGTGAGTTATTCCAGGGCAACCGTTCAGCTGACCCATACAGGCGTTATGGCCATGCTCGCAGCCGCCGTCGAACGCGCTGAGGCGTTGGAACAGCCGCAATGTATCGTAATAGTGGATGCCAGCGGCGAGATTCTTGGCGAGATTCGCATGACGGACTCCAAGTTTCTCAGCCGGAAAAGCGCGCTGAGTAAAGCGCTGACGGCCGCCTCGATCGGGGCCGCGTCTGAGAACATTCCCGAGCATGTGAGGCCGCTGATCGGATTGGCGACCCAAGGGACCGTAACGGGTTTGTTTGGGGGAATGCCCATTCGGCTGGATGGCGTGCTTGTGGGAGGGATCGGCATAGGCTCAGGTTCGCCGGAACAGGACATGGACGTTGCGCGGGCGGCGCTGAAAGCTGTCGGCGCGGAGGTTCCTGACTAGCGTTCTGCGGCAGGCCCGCTTTCATGCGGATGGTTCGGACTTCCAAATGAATGCGGGCTCAATCGGAAATGCGGGACTGCTTGGCGTCAGCGTGTGAATGGGAGTGAATCGTTCACGCGCGCCAAGATCCTCCAAAACTGAAACTCGACAACCAATGGGCGACCAACCCTCACTCCAAGTAAGCGCCGCTTCGCCGTCTTAGGTCTTCGATCATTTTGATACGACGCAGGGTGGCTTCGTCAGACTGCGCAACGACAGTGGCGAGCAGCGCCTCGATCGCGGCGATGATCGCGACTATGGAGGGATAGTAATGCGGGCTGTCCGTATCAACGATGATGGAGTGTTCAGAAAGCTCCAACAGCGGGGAGCTGCGCTTGTTTGAGATCGCCAGCACCTTGGCGCCTCGGTCCTTCGCAAATGCGGCCGCTTCGACCGTGCTGCGCGCATAGGGCGCCACGGTCAGGGTGAGCAAGACATCGTCCGGGCCGATGGCGCCCAGCGTCTCGACGATCGACGGCGCGTTGGTGTGCGGCACCCGCAGGTTGGGCAGCGCCATGCGGCCGCTGGTCTGCATCATCGCCGCGGCCCAATGCATCATACCGGCGCCGACGACATATATGGTTTTGGCCGCGCGCAGCGCCTCGGCCATAGCCGACAACGTGGCTGGCTCCACGCGGTGCAGGGAGCGCGAGATGTTCTCTGTGCACGCTCTCGAAATCTGGTCGACAAGAGCGGACCCGTCCTCCTGATCGCTCAGCAGAGCGCTGGCCCGGGACCCGAAGCCCGGACTTAGAACCACGGCCTGAAACTCGGATTTGAAGTCGTCGTAGCTGCTGAACCCCATCTGCCGGGCCAACCGCAGCATCGTGGGCGACGCGACCTCGCATTCGGCGGCCGCGGTGCGCATCGAGGACAGCGCGATCCTTTCAGGGTTATCGACGGCGAACCGCGCGGCGCGCGCCAATTTCGTCGGCAGATCGGGAAGCGCGTCAGCGAGGCGATCCAGGATCTTGGTCAAGGCGATGCAGCTCCCATCCGCGATGTAGCGAATGTTACAAAACAGAGATTGGCGGTACGCGCAAGGCGCAATTTAAAGCAAACGAGATAAATATTGACGAAATGTAGCGTTTGATACAAACATTGAGTCGACGCGACTCGTTCCGTGCGAGTCGCCCTTTCTCGGAACGATTCCAGTGGGCGCATACTCGGCGATCTCGGTCCTGTGGCAGGGCCTGACAGGCAATCAGGGGTGGGAGCGCGTCTGGCGCGACCCCGACCCCAAACCGCATTACGACGTGGTGATCGTCGGCGGCGGTGGGCATGGGCTGGCGACCGCCTATTACCTGGCAAAGGAACACGGCGTTCGAAACGTCGCGGTGCTGGAAAAGGGCTGGCTTGGCGGCGGCAACACAGGGCGCAACACCACCATCGTGCGCTCGAACTACATGATGCCCGGCAACACCTTGTTCTATGAGCGCTCGATGAAGCTGTGGGAAGACCTCAGCCGCGACCTCAATTTCAACGTCATGTTCTCGCAACGCGGGCAGTACAATCTCTGTCACTCCCCGGCGCAGATGGATGCGGCGCGTCGGCGCGGAAACATCATGCGCGCCAACGGCATCGACGCAGAGCTTTTCGGCCGGGAGGAGGTGCGCCGGCGTCTGCCCTATTTCGACTACTCGCAGAACGCCCGCTTCCCGATCCATGGCGCGATTTTTCAGGGCCGGGCGGGCACGGCGCGTCACGATGCGGTCGCCTGGGGCTATGCGCGCGCCGCCGACAGGCAGGGCGTCGATATTATTCAGCAATGCGAGGTCACGGGATTTCTGCGGGACGGCGACGCGATCACGGGCGTCGAGACCACGCGCGGGCCGATCCGGGCGGGCAAGGTCGGGCTCGCCGTGGCGGGGCATAGCGGGCATCTGGCGAAAATGGCCGGGTTGCGCCTGCCGATCGAGACTCATTGCTTGCAGGCCTTTGTTTCGGAGCCGCTGAAACCGCTGGTCGACACGGTGATCTCCTACGGCGCCGCGCATTTCTACATCAGCCAATCCGACAAGGGCGGTCTGGTGATGGGCGGAGATCTGGACGGCTACAATTCCTACGCCCAGCGCGGCGGGTTGCCGATTGTCGAGCACACATTGGCGAGCGCCAAGGCGCTGATGCCCTCGATCTCACGCCTGCGGCTGTTGCGCCATTGGGCGGGGGTGATGGACATGTCGATGGATGGCTCGCCCTTCATCACCGGAACGCCGGTTGAGGGCCTCTATCTGAACGGCGGCTGGTGCTATGGCGGGTTCAAGGCGACGCCCGCCTCCGGCTGGTGCTTCGCCTGGACCATCGCCAAAGACGAACCGCATGCGGACAACGCCGAGTTCACGCTCGGGCGGTTCGAACGCGGTTATCAGATCGATGAGAAGGGCATGGGCCCTCAACCCAACGCGCATTGAGGGGCCGGAGATGCTGAGAATTCAATGCCCCGTTTGCGGCCTGAGGGATGAGACCGAGTTCACCTATGGCGGCGATGCGACGATCACGCGTCCGGCCATGGACGAGACGGATCCTCAAGTCTGGCTGGACTACGTCTTCACCCGGGAAAACCCCCGCGGCGCGCATCGGGAATACTGGCATCACGCGCTCGGCTGCCGGCAGTGGCTGGTGTTGGAGCGCGATACGCTGACCCATGAGATGGGCGCGTGCGTGCTCGCGCGCGATGCAGTCGGAGAGGCCCCCGCAAAGGAGGTCGCGGCATGAGCGGCGCACGCCTGCCGGACGGCGGCCGGATCGACCGGACCAGGCCGCTCACCCTGCGGTTCGACGGCCGCCCCGTCGCCGGGTTCGAGGGCGATACGCTGGCCTCGGCTCTGATCGCAAATGGTGAGACGGCGGTGGCGCGCAGCTTCAAATATCATCGGCCGCGCGGCGTCTATGGCGCGAGGGTGGAGGATTCAAACGCGCTGATGACGCTGCGCAGCGGCGGTCGCCGGGAGCCGAATACGCTTGCAACCCTGACCGAAGCCTATGACGGGTTGGAGGCCTTCGGGCAAAACGCCTGGCCGAGCGTGCGGTTCGATCTGGGCGTGGCCAACCAGATGCTGTCCCGGTTCATCGGTGCCGGGTTCTACTACAAGACCTTCATAGGTCCGTTCCGGGGGACCGGCTGGTGGATGTTCTGCGAAAAACTGATCCGCAACGCCGCGGGCATGGGCCGGGCTGCGGCGCTCAACGATCCAGACGAGTATGAGAAGATCAATGCGTTCTGCGACGTTCTGATTGTAGGCGCCGGGCCGGCGGGCCTGTCCGCTGCGCTGGCGGCGGGCCGCGCGGGTGCCGAGGTGGTGCTGGTCGATCAGGACTGCGCGCTGGGCGGATCGCTGCTCTCGGCGCCGGTGGGCGGTGAGGGCGACTCGTTCCTGGATGCGATCAAGGCCGAGCTTCTGGGGATGGCCAATGTGCGCATCCTGACGCGGACCACCGTTCTTGGCGCCTATGACTCAGACGTCTACGCGCTGGTCGAGCGGGTCTGGGACAACGTTGCCACCATACCGGAGAACCAGCCGCGCCAGCGGTATTGGTTGGTCAGGACGAAACAGGCGGTGCTCGCGACGGGCGCCATCGAGCGCCCGCTGGTCTTTGGCGGCAATGACAGGCCCGGCGTCATGCTGGCCTCCGCCGCGCGGACCTACGTGAACCGCTACGCCGCGCTCCCCGGCAAGCGGGTTCTGGTCGCGACCAACAACGACAGCGCCTATGGCGCGGCGCTGGATCTGGCGCGCGCCGGGGCCCAGGTCACGCTGGCGGATCTGCGCGCGGACATCCCGGAGGCGCTGGTCGATCCGCTCCGGGCCTCCGGCGTCGAGATCCTCTCTGGGCATGGCGTTTTACGCGCTCAGGGGCGCGGCAAGGTAGGCGCCGCTGAAGTCGCGCCGGTTGGCCCTGATGGCGTCGCGACGGGCGACGCGCGGTCCCACGCCTGCGATCTAATCGCCGTCTCGGGCGGTTGGTCGCCGCTGGTGCATCTCTGGAGCCAGCGCCAGCAAAAGCCGCAATTCGACGCACGGAAACTCTGCTTCGCGCCGATCGGCGGGCACATCGCGACCATGCGTTGCGCGGGCTCGGCGCTGGCGGCGGATAGTATGGCAGAGGCTATTGCACAGGGGTTTGAAGCGGGGGCTGAAGCCGCCGCTGAGGCGGGGGCGACCGGCAGGGTTGGCGATCCGCCCAGCGCGCCAGAGACGCCGCTTGGGGATGACTGGGGTCGCGACATCTCTCCGGTTTGGGCGATCCGAGGCCGGGATGGGAAACCCGCCGCGAAAGCCTTTGTCGATCTTCAGCATGACGTTGCGCTCTCAGACATCGATCAGGCGCATCTCGAAGGCTACGTCTCGGTCGAGCATCTAAAGCGCTACACCACGACAGGTATGGCGACCGACCAAGGCAAGACTTCGAATGTCAACGCGCTGGCGCGGATGGCGGAACTGCGCGGCGCCTCGATCCCCGAGGTCGGCACCACGACATTCCGCCCGCCCTTCACGCCGGTGGCCATTGGCGCGATCGTCGGACGGGAACATGGCCGCCATTTCCGCGCCACCCGCCTGAGTCCGATGCACGACTGGCACGTGACGCATGGAGCGGAGATGATTGAGGCGGGGGCCTGGATGCGCCCCCGATACTATTCCGAGGCAGGCGAGGATCTGCGCGCCGGTTATGCGCGTGAGGCCGCCCATGTACGTGCGCATGTGGGCATGATCGATGTCTCCACATTGGGCAAAATCGCCGTGCAGGGACCAGATGCGGCCGAATTTCTGAACCGGATCTACGTCAATGGTTGGAAGACGCTTGCCGTCGGGCGGCTGCGCTATGGCGTTATGCTGCGCGAGGACGGGATCGTGATGGATGACGGTGCCACAGCGCGGATCGGCGAATTCAACTACTACATGTCCACCACGACCGCGAACGCCGCCAAGGTGCTGGCCTTCGCAGAGCATCTTTTGCAAACGGCGTGGCGCGATCTGAAGGTGCATGTCACGACGATCACCGATCAGTGGGCCGCCATTGCGGTGGCCGGTCCAAAGTCGCGCGACTTGTTGACAGCGGTCTCCGCGGGAGCGGATCTTTCGCGCGACGCGTTGCCGAACAATCATTTCACCTATGCCGAGATCGCGGGCGTCGAAACGCGCATTCACCGTATGAGCTATTCGGGCGAGTTGGCCTATGAGGTCTACATTCCGTCGGGATATGGCTTGCAAGTTTGGGAGGCCCTGATCGATGCGGGCGGCCCGTTCGATCTTCGTCCCTACGGAACGGAGGCGATGGGCGCGCTGCGGATCGAGAAAGGCCATGTCGCGGGGCCGGAGATCGAGGGGCGCACGGCGTTGCCCGATCTGGGGCTGGAGAAATTCGCCTCTCGCAAGAAGCCCTTTGTCGGCTCCGTGCTCAGGAACCGCCCGCACCTTGTCGACACCGCGCGGCCGATCCTGGTGGGGCTCGATATCGAGGGCGAGGGCGGCGCTGAGCCTGGCGCGATCCTGTTCCCCGAAGGCGGTCCGCATTCGGGGCATGGCGACGGCTGGGTGTCCTCGACCACGTATTCTCCGGCGCTCGACCGGAATATTGCGCTGGCCTTCCTCGCGAACGGCAAGGCGCGCAAGGGCGAGACGATCGACGTGGTGAATTTTGTCGGCGACGCAAAGCAAAAGGCTAAGGTGGTCTCCCATCATTTCTTCGACCCGGAGGGGGAACGCCAGAATGCTTGACCTCCATTCGCCAATCACCGGACATGCGCCCCCGACAATCGCGACCGACGCGCCGCTTTTGCTATCGCAGCGTGCGCCCGGCGCCATCCTCCAAGTAGCCGGATGGGAGGATTTCGCCGAGGCCGCCGCGCCGGCGCTGCAGGCGCTGGGCTTCGAAGGGCTTGGCGATTACCGCAGCGCGCGCCGCGAGGGAGACGCCGAATGCCTCCGTATCGCGCCCGACAAGTTGTTGCTGCGCCATCCCGATGCGACGCTGTTGCAAGAGGCCGCCGCAAAGCTGGATCAGAGCCGAGCGCCATCGCTTGATCTGAGCCATGCACGCTGGTCGGTGTTCATCGAGGGGCCTGCGGTCGAAGACCTGCTCCTGCGGCTTGCGCCTATCGACGTGTCGCTTCGCGCCTCTCCCGTCGGGAGGTTTGCGCAGACCGGCGTTCATCATGTCGGCGTGACGCTGATCCGGCTGGCGGAGCACAAGTTCGAAATCCTGATCCCATATACATGGGCCATGTCGATCTGGGAGATGATCTGCGACTGCGCCAGGCCCATCGGCTTTCAAACCTGTGCGGAGTCGCAATGACGCGGCCGCTTGCACAAATCCTCGCCGAGTGGGCGGTCGGCCTCGGGCCGTTCGATCCGCCACCCGACGTTCAGCGTGCGGCCCGCCGGGCGATATACGACACGATTGGCGTCATGGCCGCCGGCCGGCGTCACTCAACTGTCGAAAAGCTCATTAACGGCTGGCCCTCAGCCGCAGGCGCGTGCACGACGGTTGGCGGGCATTTGAACGACGCGGAAACCGCAGCAATGATCAATGGCGTCGCCGCCCATGCTTGGGATTTCGACGACACCAGCTATACAGGTATCATGCATGGATCGGCTGTGATCTTGCCTGCTGCGCTGGCCTTGACCGAGGAGACAGGCGCGAGCGAACGGGACATGCTGACCGCGTTCATCGCCGCTTCAGAGGTCACTTACGTCTTGGCTGACATCTGTACGCACCAACACTATTTCCGCGGGTGGTGGAGCACGGTCACCTTTGGACTTGTCGGGGCGACGGCCGCCGCCGCGCGACTGCTCGGATTGACAGCCGAGCAAACCACGCACGCGCTCGGTCTGGCGCTTTCCTCCGCCAGTGGCGGCAAGTCGGTGTTTGGCACGGGCGGGAAGCCGTTTCTGGTAGGCGACGCCGCGCGGCGCGCCATCGGATTCGCCCGCGCGGCGAAACTTGGCGTCTCCGGTCCGGCGGGTGCGTTCGAGGATGACCGAGGATTTCGCGCCCTCCTGAATGACGGCGAGGCCGAACTTGCCGAAGCGGAGACGCTGGGCGCGCGCTGGCGTCTGGTCGATCCCGGGCTGTTATTCAAGACCAACCCGGTCTGCTCGGCCGCTCACGCCGCCATCGAGTTGATGGCGAATTTGATGCGCGAGGCCGATGCTACGCCCAGCGAGATCACACGGATAGAGGCGGAAATCCCGAAGCTGGTGGATGTGAGCCTGATCTATCCGAGACCTCTCGGCCCGGCTGAGGCCCAGTTCAGCTTGCCCTACGCGATTGCCTGCGCGACGCTCCACGGGCGGGTTCGCTTGGAGGACCTGTCGCCGCCACAAATCGCGTCCGAAGAGAAGACGGCGCTGATGGAAAGGGTGACGACCACGGTCGCGTCGGACCTCTCGACCAAAGAGGCTCGGACACGGCATCCGGAAAGCGCCCGGCTGAAGCTCACGTTGCGAAACGGGAGACATATCGAAGGTTTTTGCGGCGAGGCGTTGGGCATGCCGGGCCGACCGCTCAGCAACGCGGAGATTCAGACCAAGTTCGCCGACTGCCTGCGCTTCGCTGGCGCCGCCAGCATCGGCGAGGAGACCACCCAGGCCAATCTGCTTCAACTGGCCCAAAACGTTCTCGGGCCAAACGGATCCGAGAAACTGTCACAACAAGGGAGACTGACATGAAAAAACTCATCGCGACCACGGCCGCATTGGCGCTGTCAGCGCAAGCCACTTCGGCTTTCGCAGCCTGTACGAACGACACCTGGAACAAGGTGATGGAGCGGGGCAAGGTCGTCGTCGGCGTCAAGGCCGACTATAAGCCCTGGGGGTATCGGGACCAGGACGGCAATCTGGTCGGCATGGAAATCGACATGGCGCAGAGCGTCGCCGATGCGATGGGCGTCGAGCTTGAAACCGTCGCCGTGCAATCCTCAAACCGCATGCAGTTTTTAGAGCAGGGCAAGATCGACCTGATGATCGCCACCATGTCCGACCGCGCCGACCGGCGAGAGATCGTCGGGATCGTGGGGCCGAACTACTACACGTCCGGCACCAACCTGCTGGCGCCCAAGGCGCTGAAGTTCACCGAGTGGGAGCAAGTGCGCGGCAAGCCGGTCTGCGGAAAGCAGGGCGCGTTCTACAACAAGAATGTCGAAGAGCGCTATGGAGCGGAAATCATCGCTTTCACGGGCAACGCCGAAGCCAAGCAGGCGCTGCGCGACAAGAAATGCATCGGTTTCGTCTATGACGACAGCTCCATCATGGCCGATCTCGCGTCCGGAAACTGGGACGACTTTGAGATGCCGATGCCGACCGAAGACGACAATCCGTGGGCGCTGGCGGTCCCGAAAGCGGAGCAGAACTGCGTGTTCGGCCACTTTATGTCGGGCATTCAGTACAACTGGCACAGCAGCGGGGCGTTGGTTGAGCTCGAGAAGAAATGGGGCATTCAGCCGACGGCGTATCTGGCCGCCCAAAACGAGCGCTTCAAAGACTGGCTCGCTGAATAACCAAAAAAGAAAATGGGCGGCCCGCATTTGGGTCGCCCGAACCATCATTTGGGGGGAGCTTCACGATGTTTGGAGCGCTTGACGAGTTCTTTCGCGAACTGGCGAGCCAGTATCCAACCTGGAATTTCATCTTCCTGTATGAAGAAAGCCAGTGGAACAAGGTCGTCAGCGGCGTCTGGATGACGATTAAACTGTCGGTGGTTTGCGTGTTCTTCAGCGTGATCATCGGAATTATCGGCGCCGGGATGCAAGGCGCGCGCAGCGCGGTCTTGCGGGCCATCGTCGCCGGTTACATCCAGTTTTTCCGCAACACGCCGCCTTTCGTGCAGCTTCTGTTTTTCTATTTCGCGCTTGGCCGGTTCACACCGACCTATTCGCTAGACGGCTGGCTGGAAGTGCCGATCATTTCTCAGGTCGGTTGGGCGATCATCTCGCTCTCATTCTTCGCGGGCGCCTTTAATGTTGAGATTTTTCGCGCGGGCGTGGAGGCCGTCCCTGAGTCCACTCAAGAGGCCGCGGAAGCCCTCGGTTTCACACGACTCCAAACTTACACTTATATCGTTCTGCCGTTGGCCTTGAGGGTGTCGATCCCGGCGTTGAACAACAACCTCGTCAACCTGGTGAAAACCACGACGCAGGCCTTCGTCATCGCGGTGCCCGAGCTGCTCTATCAGTCGGTGACGATCTGGAACGACTACCCGTCCGCTCAGAACCCCATGATGGTGCTGCTGTTCATCTCTTACCTGCTTCTGGTCGGGGTCGTGGTGCTCGGCATGAACAAGTGGGAGCGGTCGATGCGCATCCCCGGCTATGGAGGGTAGGGCGATGACTCATGCAATCCCTGGCGTCTCGGCGCCCGCCTCGACCGATCTTCCCGTTCTGCACTCGCATCGCAGACTATACGCCGAGCCCAGCGAAATCGGGTTTTGCCGATGGATGGCGGGAATGCCCCGCTGGGCGCCCTTCATCCTCGTGATCTTTGGACTCGCCTGGCCGATGAGCGCGATGGCGCAGAACGGCGGCTACACGATCGCTCAGGCGTTCGACGCGTTGGTGCGATGGATGCCGTTCCTCGTGTTCAGCGGCTTCACATTCACCATTCTCATCAGCTTCCTGTCGATGGCGATCGGCACGGTATTGGGCGTGTTTCTGGGCCTTGGTCAGATCTCGCCAAACAAGTTTATCGCCAAGACGAGCTGGGCGACCACGCAGACATTCCGCAATTCGCCCTGGCTGGTGTTGCTGTTCATCGTGATGCTGTCCTTCCCGTTCGAGATTGTGATCGGCGACGTGATCATTCCCGTGCCGGACTGGATGAAAGCGGTGATCGGTCTCAGCCTGCCGGTCATGGCGAATATCTCCGAGATCGTGCGCGGCGCCATCGCCTCTGTGCCCACCGCGCAATGGGAGGCATCGGAAAGCCTCGCCTTCACCCGTCGGCAGACGCTGTTTCAGATCATCCTGCCGCAATGCATCAAGCGGATGATCCCGCCCTGGATGAACTGGTACGCGATCCTCACCATGGCCACCCCGATCGTCTCGATTTTGGGCGTCGAGGAGGTGCTGAACCTCACTCGTCAGGCCATCGAGGCCGAAGACAACCAACCCGAATTGCTCGTGCCGTTCTATGGCTTCGTGCTGATCATCTTTTTCGCCTACTGCTACCCGATTGCGCGCCTGACGGTGCGGCTGGAGAAGCGGTTCGCGCTGAAACTCTGAGGAGAATCCCGATGTCATGGAATTCTGACCAACCGATCGTCTCGATCAAGGATGTGCGCAAGAGCTTCGGAACGCTGGAGGTTCTCAAGGGCGTATCGATGGACGTGATGAAGGGCGAGGTGATCTGCATCATCGGCCCGTCCGGATCAGGCAAGTCGACCCTGATCCGCTGTATCAACGCGCTTAACGACATTCAGGACGGCTCGATTACGGTCGAGGGTCAAGAGGTGCACACGCCCGACTTGAACAAGCTGGAACTGCGCAAAAAAGTCGGGATGGTGTTCCAGCAATACAATCTTTTTCCCCATAAGACCGCGCTTCAGAACGTGATGATGGCGCCGGTTCTGGTCTTGAAGGAGGACAAGAAAGAGGTTGAGGAACGCGCGCGCAAGCTGCTCGCCAAAGTGCGCCTGCAGGGCAAAGAGGACAGCTATCCCGGCGAGCTGTCCGGCGGACAACAACAGCGCGTCGCGATCGCGCGCAGTCTGGCGATGAACCCGGATGTGATGTTGTTTGACGAGGTTACAGCCGCGCTCGACCCGGAGACGGTGAAGGAAGTGCTGGTGACGATCAAGGATCTGGCTCAGGACGGCATGACCTGCATTCTGGTGACGCATGAGATGGGATTCGCGCGCGAAGTGGCGGATCATATCTACTTCACCGACCGTGGCGTCATCGTTGAGCACGGCCCGCCCGACACCTTCTTTGACAATGCGCAGGACCCGCGCACCAAGGAGTTCCTGAGTCAGATTCTCTGACGCGCGTCCTCTAGTCTTAACTCAAAGTGGTTCACGCGCGGCCGGTGCGACCGCCAGCGCGCGCGTGACCTGCATCTAACAGCCACCCTTGGAGATCCGATCCTATGTCCCGTTTCGAGGTCGACAGCATCGGTCAACGCGAATTGCCCGACGATGCGCTCTATGGCGTCAACACATTGCGTGGTATCGAAAATTTCGACATCTCGCCGCGCAAGATCGGCGCGGAACCCGCATTCGTCTGCGCCCTCGTCGCGATTAAAAGGGCTGCGGCGAAAGCCAATGGCGAGATCGGAGCGATAGGCGCTAATCAATCCTCAGCTATTGTCGCGGCGTGCGACGAAATTCTCGCCGGCGCGCATCACGAGCAGTTCGTGGTCGATCTTCTTGAAGGATCGGGCGGCACCTCGATCAACATGAACGCCAATGAAGTGATCACGAACCGCGCGCTTCAGATTCTGGGCCGGGGAGTCGGTCAGTACGCGCTTCTTCATCCGAACGATCACGTGAATTGCGGTCAATCCACCAACGACGTGGTTCCGTCGGCGGTCAAACTCGCGGTCATTCAAAAATCCGATGCGCTGGTCGCCTCCATCGAACACGTGGCCGACGCGCTTCAGGCGAAGGCGGAAGAGTTTTCCCATATCCTGAAGATCGGGCGCACCTGCATGCAAGCCGCCCAGCCGATGACGCTTGGCCAGGAATTCAGCGGCTACGCCGGCGCGATGTACCGCGCGCGCGGTAAGATCCGCAATTCGGTGTCGGATCTTCTGGAGTTGCCATTGGGCGGCACCGCGATCGGCACCGGGCTCGGCGCCCAGCCAGGCTATCGGGACGCGGTTTATCGCCACCTTTCGGGTGATCTGGGTTTGGCGGTTCGACCCGCCGCGAATCCGTTCGACGGCATGCAAAATTCGGACACCTTCGCGCGCGTTTCGTCTGAGATCCGTATCGCCGCGGAAGTGATCGGCAAGATCAGCCTCGACCTGATCATATTGTCGTCCGGCGCCAAATCCGGCATCGGCGAGATCAGGCTGCCGGCGGTCCAGCCCGGCTCCTCGATCATGCCCGGCAAGGTCAACCCGGTGCTGCCGATGATGATGCAGCAAGTGACTTACGCGGTGGTCGGAAACGATGCGGCGGTTTCGCTGGCCTCGCTGGGCGGCCAGCTCGAGATCAATCACTTCGAGCCGGTGATCGCCTCACGCATGTTTGACAGTATGGACCTGCTAACGCGAGGAAGCCGGATCTTCGCCGACAAGTGTATCGCTGGAATTGAGGCGGCGGAGGAAAGGGCGATGGAGAATTTGCTGGGCTCATCCGCCCTCGCGACTGTTTTCGTGCCGAAACTCGGTTACGCCTCGGTCTCCAAAATCGTGAAGGAGGCGGAGCAATCTGACGAACGCTTCATCGACGCTGCAATCAGAAAGGGTCTCTTGTCGCTTGAAGAGGTCAACAGCGCGCTTGTCGATGCGGCGAGGGGCCGATCTTAGTTGATTTCCTTGACGACAAAGGGCCATGACCTCACCTCTCAGCTTGCCCAGTCGCTCTGACTTGCCGCATAAGATATCCCAAGAGAAAGACGATTGAGGACCCGAGCGATGATCAAAAGCGCAATGAAGCACTCTATCGGCCATTGGCGATGGGTTGTTCCGCTTTCACTGGTCGTCTTCTCTTGGCCCGCGGAAGCGCCGGCGGCCGGCGCTGTGCAATTGGCGCAGACCCAGGGCATGGAGCGTCGCAATGATCGCCGCGGGGGGCGGCAAGACAATCGGGGCGACCGTCGTGGCGACCGACAGGATTGTCGCCAAGACGAGGGCGCGGTCGGCAAAGACAAACGCAATTGCAAACAAGATGGACGGCAAGAGCGCCGGGAGGGTGACAGCGACGCGAACGGCTGAACGAATGGAGGCCCGAATTCGCCTATCGCGTCTTCAGGATTACCCAGTTCGAATGCGTCCAACGTCGCACGCGCGCCCGTGAGCCTTGGAAATTCTCCCTGCTCTGTTATTGCTAACAACCAAAGGTCCGAACGGAACGGCCAGCAATCAGGGAGCGCAGAATGAGAATACTTAAATCGGCACTTGTGGGTTTTGTGGCGCTGGCCGCGGCCAGCGGAACAGCCATGGCGCAATGCGATGAGGTCACGTTCTCGGACGTGGGCTGGACCGACATCACCGCGACCACAGCGGCGACCACGACCGTGCTCAAGGCGCTGGGATATGAGACCGATATCAAGATTCTCTCGGTGCCGGTGACTTACGCTTCGATGAAGTCGGGCGACGTCGATGTCTTTCTCGGCAACTGGATGCCCACGATGGAGGGCGATATCGCCGCCTATCGCGAGGACGGCTCGGTCGAGACGCTGCGCGAGAACCTCGAAGGCGCGAAATACACGCTGGCGGTCAACAAGCCGGCGGCCGATCTCGGCATCACGGATTTCGCCGACATCGCCAAGCACAAGGACGCGCTCGACGGCAAGATCTACGGCATCGAGCCGGGGAATGACGGCAACCGGCTGATCCTCGACATGATCGAGAAAGACGCGTTCGGCCTCGGCGGGTTCGAAGTCGCCGAAAGCTCGGAGCAGGGCATGCTGGCGCAGGTCGCGCGGGCGGTGAAGCGGGACGAGCCGGTCGTGTTCCTCGGATGGGAGCCGCACCCGATGAACGCCAATTTCGAGCTCACCTATCTGAGCGGCGGCGACGACTTTTTCGGTCCGGATTTCGGCGGCGCGACGGTCTACACCAACACCCGCAAGGGCTATGTCGCCGAGTGCCCGAACGTTGGCAAGCTGTTGGGCAATCTCAAGTTCTCTCTGGCGATGGAGAACGAGATCATGGGCGCGATCCTGAATGACGGAGAAGACCCGGAGGACGCGGCCGAGGCGTGGTTGAAGGCAAACGGTGGCGTGCTCGACGCCTGGCTCGCAGGCGTGACCACAAAGGATGGCGGCGACGGGCTGGCCGCGGTCAAATCCGAGCTCGATCTTTGATGCGCTGGCCGCCGGTCGAACGCCCGGCGGCCGCATTGCTTGAAAGGTCGACGCCATGGAATGGCTGACGGACAACAAGATCCCGATCGGCAAATGGGCCAAGGGGTTCTTTGACGGGCTGCAGGAGCATGGCGCCTGGTTTTTCGACGGGCTCGCCTTCGCCATGGAAGGGTTGATCGACGGCCTTCTGTGGCTATTGCAGACGCCGCACCCGCTGATCATCGTCGCGCTGTTCGTGGCGCTGACATGGTTCCTGCAAAAGAGCTGGAAGATCTGCCTGCTGGTGGCGCTCAGCTTCCTCTTTATCCTGAATCAGGATTACTGGGAGGAGACGACCGAGAGCCTGACGCTGGTGATGTCGGCCTGCATCGTCTGCATGGCGATTGGCGTGCCGATCGGGATCGCCGCGGCGCACCGGCCCAAGCTCTACCAGTTCATGCAGCCGATCCTCGACCTGATGCAGACGCTGCCGACCTTCGTCTATCTGATCCCGGCGATCGTCTTCTTCGGCATCGGCATGGTGCCCGGCCTGATCGCCACGGTGATCTTCGTCGTCCCGGCGCCGATCCGTCTGACCTATCTGGGCGTTTCCACCACGCCGACGCCGCTGCTGGAGGCGGCCGAGGCGTTCGGCGCCACGCCGCGCCAGAAGCTGGTCAAGGTGGAGCTGCCCTACGCCCTGCCGCAGATCATGGCGGGGCTCAACCAGACCATCATGCTGTCGCTCTCCATGGTCGTGATCGCGGCTTTGGTCGGCGCCGACGGGCTGGGCGTGCCGGTCGTCCGGGCGCTCAATCAAGTCAACACCGCGCTCGGGTTCGAGAGCGGCTTCATCATCGTTGTGGTGGCCATCATGCTCGACCGCATGCTGCGCATCCGTAAGGGCTGAACATGAGCAAAGCGGTCACATTCGACGCGGTGAACATCGTCTTCGGATCCGACCCGGCGGCGGCCCTTCCGATGATGGACGCTGGCGACAGCCGGGAGGATATTCAGGCGGCGACCGGCCAGGTGCTGGGCGTGCACAATTGTTCGCTGGAGGTCGCCGAGGGCGAGATCCTGGTGCTGATGGGGCTTTCGGGCTCGGGAAAGTCCACCCTCTTGCGGGCGGTGAACGGTCTGAACCCGGTGGTGCGCGGCGGGGTCACGGTCTTCGACGGCGACTGGTCTTGCGATATCTCCGATTGTTCCTCGACCGATCTGCGACGCGTCCGAAGCGAATGCGTCGCCATGGTGTTCCAGCAGTTCGGCCTGCTACCCTGGCGCAATGTAATCGACAATGTAGGCTTTGGACTGGAGTTGGCGGGCGTCGACCGGGGTGAGCGCGAGGCGCGCGTTCGCAAACAGTTGGAGCTTGTCGGCCTTTCCGATTGGGCCGAGCGCAAGGTCGGTGAGCTGTCTGGCGGCATGCAGCAGCGCGTCGGTCTGGCACGCGCTTTCGCCACCGAAGCGCCGATCCTTCTGATGGATGAGCCGTTTTCCGCGCTCGATCCGTTGATCCGCACCCGGCTGCAGGATGAGCTGCTGGAGCTGCAGCAAACCCTGAAGCGCACCATCATTTTCGTCAGTCACGACCTGGACGAAGCCTTTAAGATCGGCAATCGCATCGCCATCATGGAGGGTGGCCGGATCGTGCAATGCGGCACGCCGCAAGAGATCGTGCATGCGCCCGCGTCGGGCTATGTCGCCGATTTCGTCGCCCATATGAACCCGCTCGGCGTCCTGCGGGCTGAGGACATCATGCGCACGGCCTCCAGCGAGACATTCGCCGAGACCATCGACGCCCGGCTTCCGGTCAAGGACGTGATGGAGAAATGTAAGGACAGCGACCGGCCGATCGGCGTCGAAAAAGACGGCGCGCTTGTCGGGGAGATCTCGCAGGGAAGCATCATTTCCGCGCTGTTGCGGCCCAGCACCGACTAGCGCAATGGGCCGGCCCAACATCCTGATCTTCATGGTCGATCAGCTGGCGGGAACCCTGTTTCCGGATGGCCCGGTCCCCTGGCTGCACACGCCCAATCTGAAGCGGCTGGCCGAGCGCTCGGCGCGCTTCGCAAACACGTATTGCGCGTCGCCGCTTTGCGGACCGGCGCGGGCGAGCTTCATGACCGGTCAGTTCCCTTCGCGCCACAGGGTCTATGACAATGCGGCGCTGCTGGCGTCCGACATCCCGACTTTCGCGCATCATTTGCGCAACGAGGGCTACCAGACTTGCCTCAGCGGCAAGATGCATTTCGTCGGGCCGGATCAGCTGCATGGGTTTGAGCAGCGGCTGACCACCGACATTTATCCGGCGGATTTCGGTTGGACGCCGGATTACCGCAAACCGGGAGATCGGATCGACTGGTGGTATCACAATATGGGCTCGGTCACAGGCGCGGGCGTCGCCGAGATCACCAACCAGCTCGAATATGATGATGAGGTCGCCTACCATGCGACGCAGAAGGTCTACGATCTCGGGCGCGGCCATGACGACCGCCCATGGTGCCTGACAGTCAGTTTCACCCATCCGCACGACCCGTTCGTGGCGCGGCGACAGTATTGGGAGCTTTACGAAGGTTGCGCGCATCTCGCGCCCGATACCGTCGCGCTGTCCTATGATCAGCAGGACCCGCACTCAAAGCGCATTCTGGACGCCAATGACTGGCGCAGATTCGACATCACCGATGAAGACGTTCGACGCTCGCGCCGCGCCTATTTCGCATCGGTCAGCTATGTCGACGAGAGGATCGGAGAGGTTTTGGATGCTCTAGAGGCGACGGGACAGGAGGCGATCATCCTTTTCACCGCCGATCACGGCGAAATGCTGGGCGAGCGCGGCCTCTGGTTCAAGATGTCCTTCTTCGAAGGATCCTCGCGGGTGCCGCTGATGATCGCGGCGCCGGATCTGCCGGCGGGGCGTATTGATCAACCGGTCTCAACGGTCGATATCGCGCCGACGCTCTGCGCGATGGCGGGGCTGGATATGGAGGCGGTCGCACCATGGGTCGATGGCGAGGACCTGACGCCGGTCGCCAAGGGCGAGCGCCGTTCGGCGGCGGTCCGGATGGAATACGCCGCCGAGGCGTCCTTTGCGCCGATGGTCGCGCTGCGCGAGGGGCGGTGGAAATATACGCGCTGCAAGCTTGATCCCGAGCAGCTGTTCGATCTCGATGCGGACCCGCAGGAAGGCGTCAATCTTACCGGCGATCCGGTGCATGCGGAGACGCTGTCGCATTTTCAGGAACTTGCCGACGGGATCTGGGATCTCGACCGCTTCGATGCTGAGGTGCGCGAAAGCCAGGCGCGGCGCTGGACGGTGTATCAGGCGCTGCGGCAGGGAAAGTATGAGCCTTGGGAGTTCCAGCCCGCTGAGGACGCATCCTCACGCTACATGCGCAACCATATGGATTTGAACGAGGTTGAGGAGAACGCCCGCTATCCGCGCGGCGCGCAGCCGAAACCCTAGCCCGGAAGACAGATGATGCCGGACGCACAACCAATCGCCAGCCACTATATCGGTGGAGAGTATGTCGAGGACTCCGCCGGAGCGCCGATCGAGTTGATCTATCCCGCGACCGGCGAGGCGATCGGGCGGATCAACGCCGCGACGCCAGAGATCGTCGAAAGGGCGCTGGCCGCCGCCAAAGCGGCGCAACCGGCCTGGGCCGCGATGAGCGGGACGGAGAGAGGCCGCATCCTTCGACGCGCCGCCGACATCATCCGCGAAAGAAACCGCGAGCTCAGCGAACTGGAGACGCTGGACACCGGCAAGCCGCTGCAGGAAACGCTTGTCGCGGACGCGACCTCCGGCGCTGACGCGCTCGAGTATTTCGGCGGGCTGGCCGGAAGCCTGACGGGTGAGCACATCCAACTGGCGGGGGGCGACTTCGTCTATACGGCGCGAGAGGCGTTGGGCGTTTGCGTCGGCATTGGCGCGTGGAACTACCCGACACAGATCGCCTGCTGGAAAGGCGCGCCCGCGCTTGCCTGCGGCAATACGATGGTGTTCAAACCATCAGAGCAGACGCCGCTCTGCGCCTTGAAGGTCGCCGAGATCCTGACCGAGGCGGGCGCGCCGCCGGGCGTCTTCAACGTGGTGCAGGGATACGGAGAGGTCGGCGCGGCGCTGGCGACCGACCCCCGCGTCGCCAAGGTCTCGCTGACCGGGTCCGCGCCCACAGGTAAGAGGGTCTACGCCGCCGCCGCCGCCGAGATGAAGCACGTCACTATGGAGCTCGGCGGCAAGTCGCCCCTGATCATTTTCGACGACGCCGATCTTGAGAATGCGGTTGGGGGCGCCATCCTCGGCAACTTCTACAGCTCGGGTCAGGTCTGCTCCAACGGCACGCGGGTCTTCGTGCAATCGGGCGTGAAGGACGCCTTTCTGAACCGGCTGTCGGAGCGTCTGGGCAAGGCGGTGATCGGCGATCCGATGGACGAGGCGACCAGTTTCGGGCCCATGGTCTCGGAACGGCAGATGGAGATCGTGCAAGGCTATATCGCTAAGGGCGTTGAGGAAGGGGCCCGGCTGGTCTATGGCGGCGCGCGGCTCAATCGGCCGGGTTTCTACCTTCAACCGACGGTCTTCGCCGATGTGACCGACGATATGACCATCGCGCGGGAGGAGATTTTCGGCCCGGTGCTCTCCGTTCTTGATTTTGACGAGGAGGAGGATGTGATCGCTCGTGCTAACGCGACGGAATACGGGTTGGCGGCGGGTGTTTTCACCCGCGACCTGCAGCGCGGCCACCGGGTGATCGGGCGGCTTGAAGCCGGGAGCTGCTATATCAACACCTACAACCTCGCACCGGTCGAGGCGCCGTTTGGCGGCGTGAAAGCGTCGGGCGTCGGGCGGGAAAACTCGAAAGAGGCGATCCACCACTATTCGCAGGTGCGGTCCGTCTATGTCTCGATGAACGATGTCGATGCGCCGTACTGATCCGTTGAGTCATGAAAGCTGATTACGTCATCATAGGGGCCGGATCCGCAGGATGCGCGATGGCCTATCGGTTGGCCGAGGCCGGCGTCTCGGTCATCGTGATCGAACATGGCGGCACCGATGCGGGACCGTTCATTCAGATGCCCGCGGCGCTGAGTTATCCGATGAACATGGCGCGCTATGATTGGGGTTTTCAGACCGAGCCGGAGCCCCATCTCGGCGGGCGGCGACTGGCGACCCCGCGCGGCAAGGTGATCGGCGGATCCTCTTCGATCAACGGCATGGTCTACGTGCGAGGCCATGCGCGCGACTATGACCACTGGGCCGATTCCGGCGCGGATGGCTGGGCTTATGCGGACGTGCTGCCCTACTTCAAACGCATGGAGTGCTGGCACGATGGCGGCCATGGCGGCCACCCCTGCTGGCGCGGCTGGGACGGCCCCTTGCACGTGACCCGCGGCTCGCGCGCCAACCCGCTGCATCACGCCTTTGTCGAGGCGGGGCGACAGGCCGGTTATGAAGTCAACGACGACTATAACGGCGCGCAGCAGGAGGGCTTCGGCCCGATGGAGCAGACCGTCTGGCGAGGCCGGCGCTGGTCGGCGGCGAACGCCTATTTGAAACCGGCGATCCGGCGGCCCAATTGCGATCTGATCGGGGCGTTCGCCCGGCGCATCGTGATCAAAGACGGCCGGGCGGTGGGCGTCGAGCTGGAGAGCGGCGGGCTCGTCGAAACGATCACCGCGGCCAAAGAGGTGATCGTCGCCGCATCCTCGATCAACTCGCCGAAGCTTTTGATGCTCTCCGGCGTCGGCCCGGCGGCGCATCTCGCCGAACACGGGATCGAGGTCGTCGCGGACCGACCCGGCGTCGGGCAAAACCTACAGGATCATATGGAGGTCTATGTCCAGTACGCGTCAAAGCAACCGATCACGCTCTATAAGCACTGGAACCTGTTCGGCAAAGCGCTGATCGGCGCGCAGTGGCTGTTCACCAAGACCGGCCATGGCGCCTCCAACCAATTCGAAAGCGCCGCTTTCATTCGCAGCGACAAAGGCGTCGAATACCCCGACATTCAGTATCACTTCCTGCCCATCGCCGTGCGATACGACGGCAAGGCGGCGGCCGAGGGCCACGGATTTCAGGCCCATGTCGGTCCGATGCGGTCGCCCTCTCGCGGCGAGGTCACCTTGCGTTCCAGCGATCCGGCGGACGCCCCGCGGATTCTCTTCAACTACATGTCGACCGAACAGGACTGGCGGGACTTTCGTCAATGCATCCGCCTGACACGGGAGATCTTCGCGCAACCCGCCTTCGAGCCGCACGTTAAACACGAGATCCAGCCGGGCGCGGATATTGAGAGCGACGACGAGATCGACGCCTTCATCCGCGAGCACGCCGAAAGCGCCTATCACCCCTGCGGCACATGCCGGATGGGACGGCGCGACGATCCGATGGCCGTGGTTGACCCGGCCTGCCGTGTGATCGGGGTGGATGGACTGCGGCTCGCTGACAGTTCGATCTTCCCGCGGGTCACGAACGGGAACCTCAATGCGCCGTCCATCATGACTGGGGAGAAGGCGGCGGATCACATCCTGGGCCGCGCGCCGCTTGCGCCTGCGAACGACCTGCCGTGGATCCATCCGGACTGGCGGGTCAGTCAGCGGTAGAGGACAAGGTCTCGTAGCCGCGAGGAGATTGGTGGCTGGTCCCGGCGTGAAGCCGATCCGGGACACGCCTCTCGAAAATGGCTCAGAATTATCGAGCTAGGCAGGCTTCTCAACCTGATCGAGGCGGTATCCGACATTGCGGATTGTCATGATGCGGCGTCCCTCGCGCCCGAGTTTTCGACGTAGGCGCCCGACATAGACGTCGACGACGTTTGTCATCGGATCGGAGTTCATTCCCCAGACCGTGTTCAGAATGCGCTCACGCGACAGGACTCGCCCTTCGTTCGACAGGAACAGGATGAAGAGATCCCGCTCCTTACCGGAAAGCTCCAACGGGCCGTTCCCGGCCGAGGCCTCAAAGCTGGTCCGGTCGAACGAAAGCGCGCCGCTCTGAAGGCTCGGGTCCTGCGGCGCGGCGGCGTAGCGCGTGCCGCGCCGGTGCAGCGCCTCGACGCGGGCGACCAGTTCGTCGAAGTCGAACGGTTTGGGCATATAGTCGTCGGCTCCGATGCGCAGCCCCGCGATCCGCTCATCAGTGCTGTCGAGCGCGGAGAGCATCAGGATCGGCACCGCCTGCCGGCGCGCCCGCAGCTTGCGGCAGACATCCTGTCCCTGCATTCCGGGCAGCATTAGGTCGAGCACGATGACGTCGAAGGACGCGGCCTCAAAGAGATCGATCGCCGTCTCACCGTCAGGCGCGTATTCAACCGACCATCCCTCGGCCATCAGGCCGCGGCGGAGGAAATCCGCGACGCGTTGTTCGTCCTCGACAATGAGAATGTTCATGGCTGATCTCCCTCAGGCCCCCGCTTCGAAATACGCGCCGCGCATGGGAAACCACAATTGGTCTGAGGTTGAGTTGCAGCCTTTAAACTGGAGATTATGCCGATATCAGGCGCTTATGCGCCGCCTGACGCGGGCGCGGCGTCGGCGCCGTCCTTCGGGACGATGCGGGGTTTCGGCCGTGTGGGAATGGACATGACGACGCGGAGACCGTTCGGCGTCGCGTCCTCCAACCAGACGCGGCCGCCATGGGCTTCTACGATGCTACGCACGATCGGCAGGCCCAGCCCGTGTCCTTCTTCGAGCCCGCGCGACGCGTCGTTGCCGCGGAAAAACCGGTCGAAGGCCTGCTCCTTTTCGGCGTTAGTGATTCCGGGTCCGTCATCCTCAACGAGGATCTGGAGGTCGCCGTTCCGCAGTGCGAGCGACGCCGAGATATTTGGGCCGCCATAGCGGCGCGCATTCTGTAATACGGCGAGCAGGCACTGGCGCATGCGCAACCGGTCGACATGCGCCCGCACCGGGGTTTCCGGTAAGTCGAGATCGACCTCGCCCGGAAACACCTCCACCGCCTCCAACAGAATCGGACCGACATCGACGTCTTTTCGGTCCAGCCGCAGCTCGCCCGCCTCCTGCCGCGAAATCAGCAGGAGGTCGTCGACGATGCGATTTGTGTGACGCGCGGAGTCGCGGATGCGGGCCAGCGCGTCCTGATACACTTCCGGCGGCTGATCGCCGCCGCGCAGAGTGACGTCCGCCTCGCCCTGAATGATGGTCAGCGGCGTGCGCAATTCATGGCTGATATCGGCCAGAAGCTGGCGGCGCCGGTTTTCGGTGCGCTCGATCTGAACCAGAAGGCGGCGCTGCTCCTCGGTCCGGGACTGCACCATGGTCTCCAGCCGCTCCGCCTCGGTACGCCGGTTCGCTTCACGCGCGGCCAGAGCCGTGGCCATCTCGCCGAGGACGGCGCCGAGATCGCGAAACTCCCGCCCGCCGCCAATCTCAGAGCGCGCCGCCCACTCGCCGCGGCGCAGACGCGCCAGAACATGGCCGAGCTGCTCCAGCGGTTGGCGGATCAGCCGCATGTAAGAGATGACGAAGGCGACCACCAGAAGGCAGGCCGCCAGCGACAGCGTGATCAGGCCGATCCGGGCGGTCGCGCGAAAGTCGGCGGCCTCGGCGAGGGTCTCGTCGACTTCCTCCTGCTCCTCCTCCAGCGCGGCGTGGATCAGGTCCGCCAGTTCACGATCGGCATTGCGGTCGATCAGGGGGCGCAACCTGCCTTGTCTTGCGGCGAGGTCGTCGTCCTCTGTGAAGGGGCCGAAACTGCTCAGCTCCCGCGTCAGCGCCTGCACCCGCCGCTCGATCAAGGCCAGCGCCTCAAGCTCTTCGAACTCCTCATCGCCGACCAATTCGATCTCGCGGGCGATGGTGTCGCGGATTTTCGCGATATCGGCGGAGATCGCCGCGCTCATCGCCGCCGTGCTCTCGCCGCCGTCGCGCTCGCCGATCAGCAGCGCGTCGCCATTCGCTTTGAGCAATTGATAGATGTGCGATTCCAGTTGCAGATGGGTCCGGTAGCTTTCCTGCGCCAGTTGCACACGCGCATCCCAATGGGAGGAACGGTCGATATTCCAGAATGTCAGGCCGGAAAGGCCAGCGACGATGACGAGGAAGAGGGCGCAAAAGATGCCGAAGAATCGGGTGGTTCGCACAGGTGCATTTCTCCGAGTTTCGTTTTAGGCGACCGGGTCGCAGTAGGTGGGCACACGGATATCCGGCTCGGGCAACCCGTGTGTCGGTCCGACGATGATAACCGTGGCGTTGGTGTTTTGGCGCAAATCGTCAAGCAACAGGGCGGCGTTCGGGTCCGCCCGAAACTGCGCATTGTCCAGGATGATCAGATCAGGTTGCGCGAGCGCGGCGCGGGTGAGGCAGATGCGCAGACCCTCGCCGCTCGACAGGGTTTGCGCCGTTTCGATGCGGCCCATTAGGCCGCCCTCCAGCGCGCCGATCATTTCTGAGAGGCCAAAGCGCCTCGCCATATTCTCGATGGCCTCATCCGGCGGCCTTGGGCGTTGACCAAGGGTGAGGACGCGTCGCAGGCTGCCGCGCAGTACGACCAATTGGTCACCGATATGAGAGATTTTCGGCAGGCGTCCGCGGACCCGGCCTCCGGCCGCGTCGCGATAGCGGATCGTCAGGTCGGGATCGTGATCGAGCCCTGCGATGGCGTTGGCAAGCGCCGACTTGCCGCCGCCCATCGGACCATCGATCTGGGCAAGCTCGCCGGCGGGAATGTCGTACTGGCGCTGCGGCGTCTTGATGGAGACGGCGGCGGGCGCTCCAAGCGCCTGGGTCCTGCGCCGCCTGCTGGGCTTTTCGAACACGATCTGCAGCTTTTCCCTGGCGATGTCCCAGGCGCAGAACTGATCCCACGCCTCGGCCAGTTCACGCAGCGGCATAGTCAGGATCGCCAGCATCGACAGGGCCGCCGCCGCCGCGCCGGTCGCCAGACCGTTCTGTCCGGCGGTGGCGAGGACGGCGATCGCGCTGATGGCCGCGCCCATCTGGGGTATCAGCCGCAGCAACGTGATCCGCCGCTCTCTGGCGACGGCGGTCCGGCGCAGGTTCACGCCGGATTTTTCGAGCGATTTCAGCTCGGATGCCGACCGACCGATCAGATCCAGCCTTGGCGCGGCGATCAGGCGCTCCATCGCCATAATCGCGATCTTGGCACGTCCGGACCGGAGGCGTCGGTGGCGCGGCTTGAGGCCGATGGCGGCCACACCCATAACGCAAAGCGAGGCGCCGAGGGGCAGGGCCGCCGCAAGCCCCAGCGCCGGATCCAGCAGAAACACGACGAGCGTGACGCTGGGCAACACCATCGCTGCGGAGACGGCGCGCGGCAGACCGCGCCCGAACCAGTTCCGAAGCGCCGACAGGTCGCCCACAAAGCGCAAGGACAACGCTCCCAGCCGGCGGGTGTCGAGCGCCCGCCGCGACATGCCGGCGAAGTGCCCATAGAGCGCGACCCGCATCGCCGAGGCGTAGCGCTGCCCCAGAGATTCCGCGCAAATCCGTGCGACGCCGTCGCAGGCTGCGGCGGCGATACCAGCTCCGGCCAGCGTCGCGAGAACCGACCATCCCGGCGCGGACCCTGCATAGATCGCAACGAACGCATCCCGCGTGGCGAAGGCCATCACGCCCAGAAAGACCGCCTGCGCGACGCCCAGCAAAGCGGTGACGGCCACGCGCGCGGCGCGGCCGCTGGCGAAGGGGCGGGGCATGGGGGTCACGCGGCGGCGCATCGCAAGGGCGCGGTTGCGTCACCACGCAGGAACGGGGCGATCCGCGGCGCGATCAGGTCCGGCGCGCAAAGCTCCTCGCGAGAGAGGACCGGCAAACCCGTGGCCTGCGCGGCCTCGGCGGCCGCAAGTGGGGAGCACGTGACCTTCCCGGTAATCGCGAACGGGCTTAACCCGTGCGTCTCCAGCATCATCACGCCGCCATAGGCGCTGAGGGCGTCCGGCACGGCGATCAGCATCGCGTCCATGCGCTCGCGAATTCGGGATTTCGCCAAAATGCGCCGCGTTTCTTGCTGGAACACGCCATCGGCGATCTCGACGACGGCGATGGTCGCGCCCTTGTCCGCCGCATCGGCGATCAGCGCGTCGAACCCGGCTTCGATCCGCTCGAACGGCGCGCGAAAGGTGGTGGCCATGCCCGCATCGGTGAAATCGCTGACTGGAACCCCGGCGTCCTCCATCGCATTGAAGTCGCCAAAGGCGCCGGTCCCCGTCGCCTTGATCGCCGCGACGCTGTATCCGGCGCGGTGCAAACCATGGGCGAGGGCGGCGGCGGCGGTCGTCTTGCCCGAGTTCATCGACGCGCCGAAGACGCCGATCACGGACACGTCCTCGGGCGTCTCGCGATAGGGCAGCGCATAACTCTCCACGTTGATCGCCTCTCCGCCCTTGGCGCACAGGCGCGCGATGGGGCGCAACGCCGTTGGGTCATCCATCCGGTCATGCATCGCCTCGACAGCGCCCGCCACGCCGCCGCCGGCGACCAGCGACAGGGTTTCGCCCCGGACCGCCGCGGCGGCCATAAACTGGTCCGGCGCGTAGCGATCGCCGAGGCAGAGGACGACCAGGTCGCCCGGATAGCTGGTGGACGCGCGGCGGGAGGCGAGCTGGATTTTCTTGTGCTGCCCGATCGCCAGGATTTCACACAGCAAGAGATCCCCGGCGACGGCCGCGCCCATGTCAGAGCGCAGATGCGCGACGTCGTCTTTGTTCACCCGCCGGGTCGTGAACGCCCATTTGGCGTTGGCGAGGATGGCGGTGGAGAGATTGGCGGCGAGGTACATGGCGTGGATCTCCTTGGTTGACGTTGGGTACGCCGCCAATCTGCCGCCGTAAGATGACGCGGGTCGCGATCGAGCTGTGAATATTCAACCAGCCGGGTGTGAACGCCGCCCGCCTTAAAACATGAACAATTGATGAAAGACGGAAATCTGCGAGCCTCCGAATTTATACGATCTGAGTACCGTCTACGGGACTAAATCGGAACGAGAAATCCAATGAGACGATGAATAGATGTTTTTTTATCAGTTACTTAGGGGGTCAAGAGGCGTTCTTGCGTGTAAGCGCATGAGTTCTCAATCAATTCGATTTTATTTGGCGCATGACCGAGGCCGGGGGCAGCGTCAGATCCCCGATATGGCGTTCATCCGTGGCATGGTTGAACCAGAACCGCTCGCGCCCGGCGTCGCGCAGGCGCACGCCCTCTGGCAGTTCTAAAGTCTCGACGCCCGCCGCCTCGCATGCGCCGCGCAGGATCCGCGTCAGCGCGGTTTGGTCGAGCCACGCGCCGACATAGCGCAACCGGCCTTGCGCCATGACGACGGGGTCGCCCTGTTCGGATTGCTCTAGGATGTCGGCGTCGCCCTCAAGAACCTCGCGATAGAGGATCGCTCGCCCGCCGCCTTTGATCTCGACGGGCGCATCCGCGCGCAGGCTCTCCAAACGCGCAACCGTCACATCCAGCCCGGGCATGTCGGGGGGCAGGGGAACCGGAATGCGCATGCTCTTGTCGCGCGCGCCGCTGCGGGGGCCGAGGATGATCTCAGCGCCGCTCGCCACGAGCTGCTCCTTCAAGGTTTGCGGCATGTGCATCAGGCCAGGGGCGGCGATCACTTTGTAGTCCGAGAAATCCGCCCCGCCGACCGGCAGGATGTCGATGGAAAGGCCAAGCGCGCGCATCGCGCGATAGGTCTCGAACACCAGCCCGAAATAGCTGAGGCCGGAGCCGTGCGGCTGGATCTTCCACGCGAAGTCCGCGTCATAGTCGAAGAGCAGCGCCACCGGCGCGCCATGCTGCGCGACGTCCGGCGCATCGGCGATCTCGCGAGCGACCTGCCGCGCTTCGGCCAATCCCGGCGCGGCCTCGTTGTCGGGTCGCAGTAGCCCGGCGTGCAACTGTTCCTGCGCCATCGGCGCCTGCCGCCAGCGAAAATAGCAGACCGCTTCCGCCCCATGCGCAAACGCCTCCCAACTCCAGAGGCGGACCATGCCGGGCAGGGGGTCTGGATTGTGCGGCGCCCAGTTCACGGGTCCGGGCTGCTGCTCCATCACCCATAAACGCCCGCGCCCTACGGCGCGATAAAGGTCGTGGTGAAAGGCCTGAAAGTCGGGGTCGCCCTGCCGCGCGTATTGGCGCTTATGGGCGTCGTCGGCGTCGATGCGATCCTCCAGAAAGCCCAGCGGATAGCTGTCCCAACTGGCGATATCGAGGTCTTCGCCGATCGCGAAATGGTCGAAATCCGTGATGCGGCCCATATAGTTATGCGTGAGCAGGGCATCCGAATGCGCGCGAATGATCTGCGCCTGAAGCCGGTTGAACGCCACGACTTGATCCGAGCTGAAACGCCGGTAATCCAGACTGTGCGACGGGTTCGCCTCGGTCACCGTCAGGTTGGGCGGATCGATCTGGTCGAAATCGTCGTAGATCATCGACCAGAAGACATTGCCCCACGCCTCGTTCAGGGTCCCGATATCGCCATAGCGCGCGCGCAGCCAGTTCCGGAACGCGGCGGCGGCGGCGGCGCTGTAGGAAATCGTCGTGTCGTGGCAGCCATATTCATTGTCGGTCTGCCAGGCGGCCGCATGCGTGTTTCGGCCATATCGTTCCGCGAGCGCGGTCACGATCCGCGTGCACTCGGCCTTGTAGCCTTCATGGCTGAAACAGTAATGGCGGCGGGAGCCGAATTTGCGCGGGCGGCCCTCCACGTCCATGGCCAGCATGTCCGGATGGCGATCGAGCATCCAGCGCGGCGGCGTCGCCGTCGGCGTGCCGAGCACCACTTTCAGGCCCGCCGCTCCAAGTATGTCGATGGCGTCGTCCAGCCAGCCGAACTCATAGACGCCGGGGGTCGGCTCAAGCCGCGACCAGGCGAATTCGCCGATCCGGACCCAGGTCAGCCCGGTTTCAACAATGCGGCGGGCGTCCTCCTCCCAAATCTCGCGAGGCCAGTGTTCCGGGTAGTAGCAAACTCCAAGCGCGCGCGTCATGGCAGCGGTCTCGCCTTCAAAGATGGATCCGGTGTTCGGGCTGGCCAAGGACGTCAACAGGGGCCGAGAACGTGCGGCCGGCCTCCGCATCATCACTTTCCGCGCCGCCCGCGGCGGAGGTCGCATATAGCGTCTTCATATCGTCCCCGCCGAGCGCTGGGCAACTGATCTGCGCGGCCGGAAAGGTTACGGCGGACAGTAACCGGCCGTCGGGCGCGTAGCGCGCCACCCGCGATGCGCCCCATTGCGCGTTCCAGAGGCAGCCTTCGGCGTCGATCACCGCGCCGTCGGGATGCAGGCCCTCGTCGTTGAGATCCAGGAAGATCTCGGCGGGGCCGGCGGGCCAGCCCGCATCGTCAAGCTCCTGCCGCAGGATTTGCGCGGTCGGCGTATCGGTGAAATAGGCGAAACGCCCGTCTGGCGAGAAGCATATGGCGTTCGAGATGGTGATGTCTTGATGCAGCGTTCTCAACTCGCCTCTGCGCCATCGATAGATCGCGCCGGCGCCAGATTCGGCGTTCTTGCCCATGGTGCCGATCCAGAACCCGCCATAGGGGTCGGCCCGCCCGTCATTCGAGCGGGTGATCGCGTTCTCGGCCTCCAGCGGAGCGACCGGCGTGCTGCGCCCGGCGGCGAGATCGAAGAGAAAGAGCTTGGTCTCGCTGGCGATCAGCAACTCATCCCGACTGACCCATCCCGCGGCGGAGACCAACTCGTCAAACTCCCATTCCTTCGGTCCGTCCGCATCACGCGTCAGCAGCCGCTTGCCGAGAATGTCGAACCAAAAGAGCTGTTTGCGCTCGGGGTGCCAGAGCGGGCCTTCGCCAAGCGCGCAGACCCGCGCGTCGAAGGCGCGCGCGGCCATCACCCCACAGCCGCGTCATAGGCCGCGACCATCTCCACCGCGCGCCGGCCAACCTCATCCGCGTCGAAGCCCGGTTTGTAGAGGCTGGAGCCGATGCCGAACCCGGCGGCGCCTGCCGCGATCCACTCCGCGAAGTTCTCCGGTCCGACGCCGCCCACGGCATAGGTCTCTGTCCCTTTGGGCAAAACGGCGCGGATGGCGGCGAGGCCGTCCGTCCTGATCAGGAAAGCGGGGAACATTTTCAGCCCGTCCGCGCCATGGCGCAACGCGGTGAAACACTCGGTGGGGGTGGCGACGCCGGGGTAGGAGGCCATGCCCCCCGCCTTGGCGGCCTTAATCACCGCCGGATTGCAATCGGGCGAGACGATCATGGCGCCGCCGACGGATTTCACATCCGCAACCTCTGCAGCGGTTAGAACCGTGCCGGCGCCGATGACAGCCTTGTCGCCCAGATCCTTGACCAGCAACGCGATCGAGGCCAGCGCGTCGGGGGAATTCAGCGGCACTTCGACGCGATCGATTCCGGCGGCGAACAACGCTCGGCCGATGGGCAGCGCTTCGTCCGGTTTGACGCCTCGCAGGATCGCGATGATTTTGCGGCTCATGTCGGCCCCTCCATTAAGTTCTTGTAGGCTGCGGTCAGTCCGGCGAGCGTCGTCTCGTCGCCATCGCCGCGCTCGGCGGGCGTGGCCTGAGCCGAAAGCGCGGTCTCGTAGAGCCGCGATAGGGCATCGGCACCGATCAGCGCGACCCGCTGGCCCAGCCAATAAGGCCGCGCCCCGGCCAGCTCCAACCCAATCAAAAGCCCCGACAGCCGGGACCGGGCGGAGGCTGCGGGCAGGTCGTTCAGCAATCCGGCCGCGCGGATGGAGAAGAGATCAGCGGCGAGCGAATGCGGCCGAGCCATCGCATCCTCTACAGCGGTCATAAAGGCTGCGTCATCCCAGCCGCCGCTCGCGATCCCGTGGCGCAGGACCGACTGCTGAGAGAGGAGCGCGAACAGCTCCCCGGTCATGAAGGTGCGGAAACTGACAATCTCCCCCGCGCTGACATGGGCCCATTTCGTGTGGGTGCCCGGCAGGCAGATCACGCCGTCGAATCCGGGGTTCAACTCCAGATATCCGGCGATCTGGGTTTCTTCGCCGCGCATCACGTCGGCGGGCGACGCCTGGCTGACGCCAGGCAGAATGCGAATATGCAGCCTTGGATCGGCCGTGGGCGGGGTCGCGGCCTGCCGAACGCTTGGCGGAGCGCAGGGCACGGCGGCGTAGGGCGCCTCCATCCAGCCTTGCCGCGCGCCGACCATGCCGCAGGCGATCACCGGGGTCTGGCGGCCCTCCGGCAGATACGGGTCCGCCAATGCGAGCAGAGCGCCTTCGAACTGGTCGGGCGAGAGCGTTCCCATCCCGTCCGCCGAGGACAGGCTGGCGATCAGCGCGCCGTCCGGCCCGAACACCCACGCCCGCATATGCGTGGTGCCCCAGTCGACCGCGATCCATTGCGTATCCTGCGCGCTCATGCCGTTAGCCCGTCACCACCACGCCGCCATCGACGACCACGGTCTGGCCAGTCATCATCTGGCTGACATCCGAGGCCATGAACAGGGTCGCGCCGACGACGTCCTCGGGCGCCAGCGTGTCCTTCAGGCATTGGCGCTCCAGATGCGCGGCGAGGCCCTCCGGCGTCACCCATTGCTCTTTCTGCTTGTCGGTCAGCACCCATCCGGGGGCGAGCGCGTTGACGCGAATGCGGTCGGGGCCGAACTCGCGCGCGAGCGAACGGGTCATCCCGTTGATGCCGGCGTTGGCGGTCGTATAGGACGGATAACCGGAGTTGCCCATCATGTAAGAGACGGAGCTGAAGTTGATGATCGACCCGCCGCCGAGGCCGCGCATGCCTTCGATCACCGCCTGGCAGCCGAAGAAATAGGCCTTTAGGTTGATCGCCTGCGACCAGTCCCAAAACTCCTCGGTCACCTCCAGCGTCTCATGGCGCTTGTCGTTCGCCGCGTTGTTGACAAGGACCGAGATCGGCCCGTGCGCCGCCGCCGCCGTGTCAATCGACGCCTTGAGCGCCGGGATATCGGTGATGTCGCAAGGCAGATAAAGCGGGCGGACGCCGTGCTTTTCCTCCATCTCGTCGCAGAATCCGGACGCGTCCGAACGCTGAACGAAGGCCACTTTCGCGCCCTGCTCCAGGAACCCTTCGGTCAGGAACGCGCCAATGCCGGACCCGCCGCCGGTGATGAAGACGGAGCGGTCTTTCAGATCATTGAACGTCGCCGGGGTCATCAGTGGCTCTCCCGTGTGACAGGGCGGGTGTCTTTGCCGACCAGAAAGTCGAGATCCGCGCCCTGATCCGCCTGCAGCACATGGTCGGCGTAGAGCTTGGCGTAGCCGCGTTCATATCGGGGCGGGTCCGCCCGCCAGGATTGGCGCCGCGCCTCCAATTCCTCATCGCTCACCAGCAGCTCCAGCTCACCCTTGCTGGCCGAGACGCGCACCCGGTCGCCGGTCTTGACCAGCGCCAGCGTTCCGCCCGCCTGCGCCTCGGGGCTGACATGCAGGATGACCGTGCCGAAGGCGGTGCCGGACATGCGCGCATCGCTTACGCGCACCATGTCGCGCACGCCCTCGCGCACCAGCTTCGCCGGGATCGGCATGTTGCCGACCTCGGGCATGCCGGGATAGCCCTTGGGGCCGCAGCCCTTGAGGACCAGCACCGTGTCAGGCGTCACCGGAAGATCCTCGCGATCCATATTCGCGCGCAGATCCTCGATATTCTCGAAGACGTAGGCCTCGCCTTCATGCTCCAGCAGCGCATCCGTCGCGGCGGAGGGCTTCACGATCGCCCCGTCGGGCGCCAGATTTCCGCGCACCACGCGCAGTCCAGCGGCGGGTTTCAGCGGGTTATCGAAGGATCGGATGACGTCGTCATTGTAGCATTCCGCGCCGTCATAATAGGCGCTGATGTCGCCGCCGAGGACCGTCTTCGCGGGTCGGAGGAGGTCCCGCAATTCGGAAAGCACCACCGGCATGCCCCCGGCGTAGCAGAAATCCTCCATCAGGTATTCGCCCGATGGCATGCAATTGACCAGAAGGGGCACCTCGCCGCCGATCTCGAAGTCGCGCAAGCTGAGGTCCACGCCGACCCGGCCCGCCAGAGCCAGCAGATGCACCACCGCATTTGTGGAGCCGCCGACCGCGGCGTTGGCGAGGATCGCGTTCTCGAAGCTCTCGCGGGTCAGAACGTCGGAGAGTTTGAGCTCCTCCTTGACCATTTCGACGATGCGGATGCCGGTCATATGCGCCAGCGCCATCCGGCGCGCATCGACCGCGGGCAGGGCGGCGTTGGTGGGCAGGGCCACGCCCATCGCCTCCACCAGCGACGCCATGGTCGAGGCGGTGCCCATGGTCATGCAGACGCCCTTCGACCGGCTCATGCCCGTCTCGGCGGCCATGAAGTCCTGCAGAGTCATCTCTCCGGCGCGGACGTCCTCGGCGAATTTCCAGACATCGGTGCCGGAGCCGATATCCTTGCCGCGCCATTTGCCGTTCAGCATCGGCCCTGAACTGACGACGATGGTCGGCAGATCGACCGAAGCTGCGCCCATCAACTGGCCGGGCGTGGTCTTGTCGCAGCCGCCCAGCAGCACCACGCCGTCCATGCCATAAGCGCGGATGGATTCTTCCGTATCCATCGCCAGAAGGTTGCGGAACAGCATCGCCGTCGGCTTCATCTGCGTTTCGCCCAGCGACATGACCGGGAACTCGACCGGGAAGCCGCCCGCCTCCCAGACACCGCGTTTGACGCCTTCGGCCAGATCGCGCAGGCCGGAATTGCAGGGGGTCAGCTCCGACCATGTGTTGCAGATGCCGATCACCGGGCGGCCGTCGAAAGCGTGATCGGGAAAACCCTGGCTCTTCATCCAGGAACGGTGAATGAAACCGTCTCTGTCGAGCTTGCCGTACCACGCGCGATTGCGCCGATCTTTGGTCATTGTAGCGTTCCTTCGATCACCCACATCGTTGCGGGAAAACTCCACGGCAGCGTCAGCCCCTGATTCATCAGGTAGCTTCCGCTGACGACCAGCGGGCCGCTTTTCAGGATCGAGTGTCCGCGCGACAATTCCGGCGCGTCGCTTCGGTTGATCAGCTCGATCCGATACATCGCGTCGGGCGTCAGACGGGTCAGCCGCAGCGGACGGGGCGCGATCTGGGCTGACGTCTCAGCCTTGCCGGCGAACACGACGAAATTCTCGCCGCCTTTCGACAGCTGCATTTCGGCGATCACGGCGGGGTCCGAGCTGTTGAGCCGGAGGATATCCGCCAGATACATCCAGTCCCGGTTTGCCTTCCACCAGCTTGTGACGTCTCTGAGGACTTGGATCTCATCTTCGGTCAGCTCGCGGGGATCCATCTCGAACCCCATATGGCGCTGGGCGGCGACCCAGGCGCGGAACCGGATGTCCAGCGTGCGTCCGGACGTGTGGCATGTGCGCGGGCCGACATGGCTGCCGGTAACCGCCATCGGCAGGAAGATCGCCGCGTTATGCTGCATTTTCAGCCGCTCTATCGCGTCGTTGCTGTCTGACAGCCAGACCCGTTGCGTGCGGCGGAGAATGCCGAAATCGATGCGCCCGCCGCCCGAGGCGCAGCTTTCGATCTCCACTTGCGGAAACGCATCGCGCAGCCGGTCGATCAGCGCATAGGAGCCGCGGGTCTGCGCGGCGTCCGGCATCGGCAACACCCGGTTGTGATCCCATTTTATGTAGTCGATATCGTGATTACTGAGGATGTGGCTGATCCGCTCGAACAGAAAGCCCCTCACTTCCGGCAGCGCCATGTTGAGCGCCATCTGCTGACGGCCGAGGATCTGGTCCTCGCCGCCCAGCGCCCAGTCGGGATGGGTGCGAAAGAGGTTGGAGTCCGGGTTGATCATCTCTGGCTCGAACCAGATCCCGAAGGTCATGCCCAGGCTCTGGACATGGTCGATTAGTGGCGTCAGGCCTTCGGGATATTTCCGCGCATCGACCTCCCAATCCGACAGGGCCCTCGTGTCGTCGTCGCGATTGCCGAACCAGCCGTCATCCAGCACAAACCGCTCCGCGCCCAGATCGGCGGCCCGGTTTGCGATGTCCTTCAGCGTCGGCAGGTTGTGGTCGAAATAGACCGCCTCCCAGCAATTGTAGTGCACCGGGCGCGGTTGGTTCGGCTTTGGCCAGACAACGATCTGGTCCCGCAGGTGGCGTTGGAAGGCGACTGCGCAGCCATTGATCCCGTCATCGGAAAACATGGCGTAAAGCGGCGCTGTCTCGAACTTGGTCTGCGCGCCGCCCTCCACCCGGGACGCGTGGCCAAACTGTATTTGGCGGCGCCCGTCGGGCAGCTCCTCGGCGATCATGCGGTGTCCGCCTGACCATCCGTAGTGGAAGGCATAGGCGTGCCCGCTGGTGTTGGTCGCGCCGACGGTCGGCACGATCAATCCGGGAAAGTGCTCATGCCCGGTCCGGCCGGTGCGGTTCTCGCGGTATCGGATCCCCGGCGACCAGCGGGTGCGGTGCATCTGGAACTCACCGCACCAGCGGCCCGCGAAATCGATCATCTCGTCGGCGTGGTGCGAGGCGGGAAACACCGGCGCCGCCAGCCAGTGCAGAAGAACCGGGCGCTCGGTCTCCAGCCGCGACTTGGCGACGATGACATGGGTCTGCGGGTCGATCGTAAACTCGGCGATATAGGTCAGCCCGTTAACGGCGTCGCGATAGGTCAGGATCAGCGCGTCCTGGCCCTCTTTCGCGTCCGAGAGGCAGAACTTCGGCAACATGGGCGTGCCGTCGCCCGTGCGCACGACCAGACCGGGCTGGCCGGGAAAGGTGCGCGTCGCCTCCGGACATAAAGACAGTTCCGGATTGGCGTCGAGCATGCCCCCGGTCACGTCGACCTCATGGGCGCGGTAAAGCGCCTCCAGATCTTCTCCGTCAGGCAGTCTCGGCCCCCAATAGATCACCTCGGCGAGGCGGTCTTTCTGCGAGCCGAGAACTAGACTTTGGCGCCCGTCAAACAGGTGCCAGCATCGGATCATTTTACAGCGCCCAAAGTTAGACCGGCGATGAAGTGCCGCTGCATCAGGAAGAAGGTCGCGACCGGCGGAATCGCCGCCAGCAGAGAGGCCGCCGAGACCAGATGCCAGTTGTTGACGAATTGGCCGTTCAGCGCGCGAATGCCGGCGGTGATCGGTTTCGAGGCTTCGCCCTGCGTCAGCACCGTCGCCCAGAAAAAGTCGTTCCAGACGAAGGTGAAGATCAGCACCGCCAGCGCCGCGATCGCGGGCCGCACCAGCGGCAGCACCAGATACCAGAAGATCTTGAACTCGCCGATGCCCTCGATCCGGGCCGATTCAATCAGATCGAAGGGCAGCGCCTTGATGAAGTTGCGCATGAAGAGCGTGCAGAACCCGGTCTGGAAGGCCGAGTGAAACAGCACCAGCCCGGTCACGGTGTCATAGAGGCCTGTCTGCACCGAGAGATCGCGCACCGGCACCATCAGGATCTGATAGGGCACGAAATTTCCGGCGACGAAGATGAAGAACAGCGGCATCGCCGCGCGGAACTTGTAGACCGCCAGCGCATAGCCCGCCAGGCAGGCGAGGCTCACCGACACGATCATCGTGGGCACGGTGATGAAGAAGGAGTTCTTCAGATAGGTCCACGCCTCAGACTGAATGAACACCGCCGAGTAGTTCTCGATCAGCATGAAATCCGACGGCCAGCCGAAGACATTGCCGGAGTTGATGTCCTCAGCGGGTCGGATCGAGGTCATCAGGATGGCGATCATCGGCAGCAGCCAGATGAACAGCGTGAAGGGAAGCGACGCCTTATAGAGCCTCTGCATCGAGGCCGAGGACTTTTCGATGGGTCTCGGAAACATCTCAGCGGCCTCCCTTTTCGTCTTGGTACATGCGGTAGAGGAAATAGCTGATGTAGACCAACATGATCAGGAACAGCACGGTTGCGATCGCAGAGCCATAGCCCATGCGGAACCCGTATTCGGACAGCGCCGTCTCGAACATGTAATAGGCCAGCACGTTGGACGACCCATAGGGCCCGCCCTGTGTCATGATCGCGATCATGTCGAAGGACCGAAGCGCGCCGATGACGGTCACGACCACGGCGATGAAGGTCGCGGGTTTAAGCTGCGGGATCACCACGTACCAGAGCATGGTCCAGCCCTTGGCGCCGTCCAGCCGCCCCGCCTCGATCTGGTCGGCCGAGACGTTGTTGAGGCCGGTGAGGTAGAGGATCATGCAATAGGCGATCTGCGGCCAAAGGCCGGCGAAGATGATGCCGAAGGTCACGAGGTCTTCGTCCGCCAAGATAGCGGGCGCATCCGCTCCGAAGAATTCCCAAACCAGGCCGACAACGCCGAAATCGGGGTTGTAGAACCAGGTGAAGATCAGGCCGACGACGACCTGCGAGATGACGAAGGGAAAGAAGAACAGCGATTTGTAGATCCGCATTCCCATCACGGTTTGATTGAGGAACAGCGCCACGCCAAGCCCCGCGGGCACCGCCAGCATGAACAGCGCCAGCCACCAGAAGTTGTTGATCAGCGAGGTGTAGAACCGGTCGTCGTCCAGCAGCTCAACATAATTGGCGCCGCCGACCCAGACCTTCTCACCCAAGCCGTCCCACTCATAAAAGGAAATCCAGATCGATTGGAAAATCGGGGCGATAACGTAAATGACGAAAAACACAATCGCCGGCGCCAGGAATATCCAGGGCGTCACGGATAGCTTGTTGCGCTGAAACCAGGTGCGGTCGTCCGCCGCCGCGATGGCGTTAGAGCCAGCCATAGCGCTCCCTCCCTCTCGCCTGCAGGCCAGAAACCGCCGGGCGGAGGGTCCGCCCAGCGTAAGTGTCAGAATTTATTTGTAGACTCGCGCCTGGATCTTATCGAGACGCTTCAGGATCTTCTCCAGCCGATCGGGCTTGATCATGAATTCCTGAAAGCCTTCCATGCCCGCCTTGGCCATCTCGGCCGGCGCATCGCGGTCATAGAACTGGGCGAGGCCCGACGCGGTGCTCAGCGTATCAAAGCCCTTTTGCAGGAACTTGTCATCGCCGACCGAGGCGTTGGCGTTGATCGGCAGCTGGCCGATCGTCGCATTCCACTCGGTCTGGACGTCCGGCTGGGCGACGAAGGCGAGGAACTTGCGCGCGTCCTCTTTGTTCTTGGCGTTGACCGGGATGAAGAACGCATCCGCCGGAGCCTCCTCGGCGCGGGGCAGGCCGGGCGTGATTTCGGGGAATTGGAAATAGTCGATCTGATCGTAAGTCAGACCGGCGTTCTTGTAGCCGTCGACCGAGAAATTGCCCATGACGTACATCGCGGCCTCGCCCTTGGCGAAGGGCGCAATCGCGTCCTGCCACGACATGGTGGCGTGGTTCTCGATGAAATAGCCAGGCTCGACCAGCTCTTTCCATTTCTCGAATACGGCGACAATCCGGGGATCGGAGTATTTGATTTTGCCGGCCGTCAGATCGTTGTGAACTTCGTAGCCGTTGGTGCGAAGGTTCAGGTAGTCGAAGACGCCCGCGGCGGTCCAAAGGAACTTGGTGCCGATGGTGAACGGGGTGATGCCGTTTTCTTTCAGCTTCGCGCTTGCGGCCAGAAGCTCGTCCCAGGTTTTCGGCTCGGCGATCTCCAGCTTCTCGAAAATGTCTTTCCGATAGTAGATGCCCCACTGGTAGTACGTGTAAGGCACTCCCCACTGCTTGCCGTCGCGCGTCATGGTCGGCTTGATCGCCGCGAGCGACTCGCCGAAGCCTTCCTGCTCCCACAGATCCGACACGTCCTCGAACAGTCCGGCGTCGACGAAGGGGCCCATGCGGTTGCCCGGATACCATGAGGTTACATCCGGCGCGTCGGCGGACAGGAAGTTGCGGATCGCCGTTTTGTGCGCCTCGCGATCATTGATGTTGAAGGTGACCTTGATGTCCGGATTGGCGGCCTCGAACTTCGCGACGGCGGCTTCGAACGCTTTTTTCGGACCCGGATTCGGATCGTCGAAGTTGATCACCAACTCGCCGGCGAGGGCGGCGGATGACAGCATCGTGGTCGCTGCGGCGGCGGCGATGATCTTCTTGCTGAAGTGGAACATTTTCTCTCCCATGGGTCGGCGTCGAGTGTTGGTTATTGGTTTCAAATAATGAAACAAGTTCTCAACTATTGAAAATTCTGCCCGTGTCGACTAATCCTGTCAACAGTTTCGTGACTTTCAACGGTGCGAAGCTGGGAGGATAAAAAGACAATGGATACGACAAGCCCTCGCGACGGAACCGTCGGAAAAGCCTTGGAAATACTGGATTGCGTGGCGGGTTTCGGCCGCCCAGTCCGGTACTCTGAAGTGCTGGAGCAGAGCGCGCATCCCAAGGCCACGCTGTACCGTCTGATGCAGACTCTGACGAATCAGGGGATGCTCGCCTACGACTCTGAAAGGCATGTCTATTCGCTGGGTCTGCGGCTGGTGCGTCTCGCCCATACCGCGTGGCGGGAGTCGTCGCTCGCCTCCATCGCGGCGCCCTTTCTGGATGAGCTGGCCCGCGTCGGAGAGTCGATTCACTTGGCTCAGATGGATGGCGGTCAGGTTCTCTTCATCGACAAACGCAAGACGTCCGCGCGCTACGAGACGCTGGCCGAAGCGGGCAGGGTGGCCCCCAGCCACTGCACCGGCGTCGGAAAGGCGATTCTGGCGCATTTGTCGCCCGCACGGCTTGAACGCGCGCTGCGTCAACAATCCTTCATGACCTACACGCCCAACACCCATGAGACGGCTGAGAGCCTGATGGAGGAGTTGGAGCAGATCCGCGCGGACGGCGTCGCCTTCGATCGCGAAGAGCATGAGCTGGGCATCATCAGCATCGCCGCGCCGATCCTTGCGTCCAACAATCATGTGCTTGGCGCGATCTCGATCGCGACGTCCACGAACAGGCTTAATCTGCAAGAGCTTACCCAGTTTCGGCCGGAACTCTTAAGCACGGCGTCGGATATCGGCGCCGCGGCTGAGGCCTGGCAGTTTCCAAAAACAAACTGAACGCCACGGAGGAATTTGAATGTCCGGTGTTAATCTCAGCAAAGTCGTCAAGAAATATGGCGACGTTCAGGTCATCCACGGCGTTGATCTGGATATCGTCGATGGCGAATTCTGCGTCTTCGTCGGCCCGTCCGGGTGCGGCAAGTCGACTTTGCTGCGCATGGTGGCGGGGCTGGAGGAGACCAGCGACGGGATGATCCAGATCGGCGGGAGGGACGTGACCAAAGCCGATCCCGCCGACCGGGGCGTCTCGATGGTGTTTCAGACCTACGCGCTCTATCCGCATATGACGGTCGAGGAGAATATGGGCTTTGGCCTGAAGATGAACGGCGTTCCGAAGGCGGAGGTTAAAAGCAAGGTTAGCGAGGCCAGTCGCATTCTGAAGCTGGACGAGTATCTTGCGCGCAAACCCAAGGCGCTCTCCGGCGGGCAGCGCCAGCGTGTCGCCATCGGCCGCTCGATCGTCCGCGGACCCGAAGTGTTCCTGTTCGATGAGCCGCTTTCGAATCTCGACGCCGAACTGCGCGTTGATATGCGTGTCGAGATCGCGCGTCTCCACAAGGAAATCGGCGCGACGATGATCTACGTGACCCATGATCAGGTCGAAGCGATGACGTTGGCTGACAAGATCGTGGTTCTGCGCGCGGGTCATATCGAGCAGGTCGGCAGCCCGATGAATCTCTATCAGGATCCGGACAACAAGTTCGTCGCCGGATTCATTGGCTCTCCCAGCATGAACTTCCTAAACGGTGTGGTCGAAGGCGGCAAAGTTCGCGTCCCGGCGCTGGATGGCGCGGCGCTGGCGACCAACGTTGCGCTTCCGGGCGAGGGCACCGAGGTGATCGTCGGGCTGCGACCGCAGAACCTTTCCGTCCGCGAGGCGGATTCCCCGCTGAAAGTGGATCTGCGCGAGCGGCTGGGCGGCGTCGCCTATGACTATCTCAGCACGCCGACGGGAGAGCGCATCGTCATCGAGACGCGTGGTGATGAGGCGATTTCATCCGGCGCTGGCGTCGTGGTCGAATTCGAACCTGAAACTGCGATGTTCTTTGACGCGAAGACCGAGGCCCGGTTGCGCTGACGGCGCGCGGGCCATCCCACTCTGCAGAATACCGGCCCCGTTTCGGCGCGTCATCGGGAGAATACCCGCTGGCGTCAAAGCCCGGTATTGAACTGAAGGGCTGCTTGGTCCAAGCAGTTTGTTCTGGTTGACGTTCTGTCCAGGCGCCTGCCACATGAGCCCCATGCCGCGCCAAGCGCGAGTGTTGTAGTTGCTTTTTAGTTTCGATGATCAGGAGTTGAATGATGACGGATGATCACCTCGACGTGCTATCCAGAGCGCTTGCGCAGTTGATTGACGACCGACGCATCTACGCCGCCAAACTGGCCAGTCAGAGTCAGCCGGAGGAGCGGGAGCGGTGGCGTCCGATGTTCGTGCAGATCCAGGACGCGATCAAAGCGGTTGAAGCCGCGATCGAGGACGAGAAAAAGCTCGGCGGGACCGGCGATGGAGATGGTGTCGAAGGCTCGTTCGACACGATTTTCAGCTTGTCGAAATAGTCGAGCCTCCGATCATCCGGCGGGAGTGGTCTCTGGCTATTTAGCCAGTTCGGCCGCCCGTTCCTCCAGTTCATCGGCTTTACTCCGAGCCAGTTTCAGCTGATCGACCTGCTGTTCTGACAGATTGAAGAGCGCTGGCTGCATCGCCACATTGTCCAGACGGTTTTTGACCTGATACATGGCGCCGCTCAGCCCATGCATGAGTTGCTTTTGAACTGCGGTCTTGCTTTTCAAATTGACCTTGCCGTTCTTGACCGCCGTGTCGAGATCGGAGTCGACCATGCTACCGATATAGGCCCTGATCGTTTGCGGGGTGCCCTCCTTGGTGGGCATTTGTAGATTTAGCAGCTCATCGGGAATACCGAGCTTCTCGACCATTTCATTGTACCAGGGTGCGCCCGCACGGGCCGCATGGTTGTGCGGTACGTTCGGCTCGGTCACGACCGCTTCCGTTTGCTCCGCCCTGACTTCTATATCCGCCTGTCGCTTGAGGGCGTCTTGCGTAAGGATATTAATGTGATCATAGGCTTGAGACAGGGTCTTCAAACCCGAGTTTTCGTCCCTGAAGCTCTGATACGCCTTCATCTTGTCGACGCTCATATTGCTCAGGCTTTCATCCGACAAATCCTGCATCAACTGGGTGCGCTCTGAGAAAGAGATGTTGATCTGCGAGTTGTCAGGATTGCTGTTGTCGATGAATTCGTCGCGGATTTTCGCCAGATCCCGCTTGAACTTCTTCTGATCGTTCTCGGTCTCCAGCGGGTTTTCCTTCAATTCGGCGAGCGCGGTCATGAAGTCCAGATTCTCTGTAATATGCGCCTTTTCAGCAAGATATTTAACCAGCTTGATGTTGGTGGTCGAGTGCGTGCCGTTCGACTCGATCCGGTCGCGCGCCGCCGGCCAGTCGATGGGGTTGTCTTGATCCGCGATAAGCGCCAGTGCTGGGTGCTGCCGCAACAACAGGCCCTTGAAGGCGTGCTCTGCGTCGCCGGCGGCGCACAAAGCGATCATGGTGTGCTTGTACTCCTGCGCTTTGTCGAAATCGCCCGTTTTCGCGTAAAAACTCGTGACGGCGGTGCGGATCGCCTGTCGCTGCTCCTGGCCAATCTTGCCGCGCTTGCTGGGCACGTTGAGAAGTCTGCGCATCTCATCATCCGGCAGGCTGTCCAGATTGTGCTGTTGGATATTGCTGAATTTCACGCCGATGCGGTTGAGCGTCTTGACGGCGTTTTCAAGATGGATTCCCTGGGCGCGTCCGCCATAGATCTTGCTCATCAGCTTGCCCATGCCCAGGCCTGTCGTCAGTCCGACAATCGCCGCGCCTCCGCTGACGATTGCCGCCGCCTTGGCGCCGCCGGCGATGGCCCCGGCGATGGCGCCAGGGATCGAGCCGACGCCTCCGGCCAGCGTGCCCACCGCCGCGCCAGCGACCGCGCCCAGAACCACGCCGCCCGCGACGACGCCCACAACCATCGCAGTCTTGATCAGTTTCTCGCCCCAGCCGGGTTTATCGCGGATATGGGCCGGCTTGGTCAGAGCCTTGTCCTCGACGAAATCGGCAGGCTTAAACTCCTTGCCGTCCATCTCGAACGTCGCCTGATTGGGACTTTTGGGTTTCCGGTGTGGCTCAGTTTTGAGCGAGACCATGACGTCGTCGTCATTCTCGTTCAAACTGATTCCAGAGACTTGGGCGCTGGAGTTCGTCTTGTCGACATTCTGGCTCTGAACGTTGTTGTCGATCGGGTTGTGGGGGCTGAGGCCGCCAACTTTGTTCATAGGATCAGTAAAGGACATCTTAGAAACCCATCTTTCTACTTGCGCCGTCGCGGTCTACAGGACGTCGCAACGGGGGGCGGTCTTGCGAGCGCGCGGCTAAACAAAGCTCGCGCTATGCGACGTGTCGGTCGCTTCGACCGATACAGCGATTTCGTCAAAGGCGTCGTAGTCGCGCGCGGCCAGTTTGTCGCCGATCACCAGCGCGGCGCGGGAAAAGCGGATGAACGCATCGTGCAGGACCTCTGAGGTCAGCAGCGCGCTTGGGATCGCAGTGAATCCAATGACGGTCTTGTCGTCGTCGTCCAGCGCAATGGTCAGCGTGTCGCCGAGCCACGAGAAGAAGTTGAGCCGCAACAGGAATTCGGGCGCCTTGTCATCCTCCGGCACTTCTCCGAGATCGGCGAACAGCCAAAGCAGTTCGACGGGCCGCTCCTCATAGAGCAGGGAGACTTCATAGGCCCCTACGTCCAACGCCGCCCGGCCTTCCTGGTCGAGTTCGACGCCGGCGATGCCGATCAGCGCGCCAAACGCCTCCACCTCGGCCTTCACATAGTCAAAACTTGCCATGATCCGAACCCTTCCTCAGACGATGATCTGCGCGCCGGGCGCTTCCGGGACGCTGCTTCGCGCGGCTTTTTCGATCTCAAGCGCGTCGTGGCCGAAGCAGATCTCCGTCTCCCAAGCTTCGACCAGATCAGAAAACTCCTTGATCGATCTCGCCAGATTCGCGGGATCCCGGTCGACGGTCAGCACACGTGTGGATAGCAGGACAGGGCCGTTCGGCTCCGTCATGGAGAAGGTTCCGCCGCCCGTCAGGCCCCATATGCGGTTCGCCTGAAGCAGCGAGCACAGCATCTCCGGCGCAAGGCCGCCTTCCTCGAAGACCGAGGACAACAGCACCACGCCCGGGAAGGGGGGGCGATACATGACGATGATCGATCGGCCGCTCTCATCGAGGATGTCGCATTGGTTGGCGTCGTTCAGCGACAGGCCTTCCGGCCCGCCGACGGTCGCCAAGCCCGCGAGCACCGCGTCGATATCGTCGCGTGATAGGTCCGAATTGAGGATTTCCTGGACTTTGTCCGCCGCAGCGTCCGCCTCGTCAGTCATTGCGTTGATCTCTCCATATGCGTTTGGCCTTACGCGTTCAGCCGAACCTTACGCGGACGGGAATGGTGAATCGAACTGGTCTCGTCAACCATAGGTTAGCACCAAAGCGGAGGATGCCGAGCGGTAATATCGGATGGTTTTCGGACGGTGGGGGCAGCGCATTTTCTCCTTCCGCATGAGAGCGATCTTAATCCGCATCTCGCCAAATTTATGGCGCCCGACTTGTTCGCCGTCCGGCCGATGATGCATCTTTCATGACGCACGAAACGGTTTATCCTGCCAGCAACACGCTGCGCGGATTTCTTTGGCACCGGCGCTGCACATCTGTCGCAAGGGAGGCAGGACAGGCCATGCATATCGACCTGAATTCGGATCTCGGCGAGAGTTACGGCCCCTGGACCATGGGGGACGACAAGGCGATGCTGGCGCTGGTCACCAGCGCGAATGTCGCCTGCGGCGGACATGCCAGTGATCCCGAGACCATGTTCGAGACGCTAAGTCTGGCGGCGGAGCAGCACGTGATCGTCGGGGCGCATCCGGGATACAATGACCGGGACGGGTTCGGGCGCCGGGTGATCCCCATGAGCCCGCAGGAAATCGGGCGCATGGTCGCGGCGCAGGTCGGCGCACTGATCGGGGTCGCCGCGTTGACCCCGGCGCAGGTGCGCTATGTAAAGCCGCATGGCGCGCTGGCCAATCTGGCGGCGCGGGACGCGGATGTGGCGAGGGAGATCCTGTTGGCGGTGCGGAGCGTCGACCCGTCGCTGGCCATTCTGGCGATTTCGGGAACCGCGCTGGAGCAGGTCGCCAAGGCCGCCGAAGCGGAGGTGTTCTCGGAGATTTTCGCAGATCGCGCTTATCTTTCCTCAGGGCAACTGGTGCCGCGCAACCATGCGGATGCGGTGATCCATGACGCGGACGCGGCGGCCGATCGTCTGCTGGGGTTTCTGGAGAGCGGCGAGATGCCGGTGATCGACGGCGCGCCGATTACGCTCGACGCTCATTCGATCTGCGTGCATGGCGACACGAAAGGCGCGGTCGACATGGCGGCTCAGATCCGCAGGCGGTTAGAGGCGTCCGGAGTTGCACTCTCGCCCTTTGTGACGGTGTGACCATGGCGGATCCACGTTTCATTCCAGTGGCGGATCAGGCGCTTCTTGTCGAGTTTGGTCAGGAGATCAGCGACGAGGCGAACCGCGCCGTCGCGCAGTTAGATAGGGCGCTCAGCCTGCACCCCCCCAAAGGCGTCTCCGAAGTGGCGCCGGCTTTCGTGAACTTGTTGGTGGTGTTTGATCCGCTGAAAACGGATCACGGGGAAGTAGCGGAGGCGGCGCGAGCGCTGCTGGACGTGGCCGTCGATGACGCGGCGGAGGCGACGCCGCGCGAGGTTGTGGCTTGCTACGAGGATGACCTGGCGCCGGATCTGGATAGCGTGGCGTCGCAGACCGGTCTGAGTCGCGAGGCGGTGATCAACGCGCATCTGGCCGGAGAATACCATGTGGTGATGTACGGCTTCGCGCCCGGCTACGCCTATATGGCGGGGGTGCCACCGGCTCTTCGCCTACCGCGCAAAACCGCCGCGCTTCGCGATGTTCCGGCCGGCAGCCTGTTGATCGCGGGGGCGCAATGTCTGGTCTCGACGATCACCATGCCGACGGGGTGGTGGATCATCGGTCGCGCGGCGACGCAAATTCTGCGCGACGACCCGGATCGGCCGTTCCTGTTCGATGTGGGCGACCCGGTGACGTTCCGGCGCGTCGATCGCGCCGGGTTTGAGGCTCTCAACAAAGGAGGCGCGCATGGCTGACGCCTCTTTCCGGGTGGTATTCGCCGGGCCGCTGGTCTCGTTTCAGGACGCCGGGCGTCCGGGGCATATGCGGTTTGGCGTACCTGCGTCCGGCCCGATGGACCGACTTTCTCATGCGGCGGCGAATGTCGCCCTGGGCAATCCCGCCGATGCGACGGCGATCGAGATTTCCATGGGCGGGCTGGTGCTGGAATGCCTGACGGGGGTGATATCCCTCGCGCTCGCTGGCGGCGCCTTCGATTTGAGCTTCGGCGATCAGAAGACCTCGAGTTGGGCGGTCTTCACCGTCGAGGCGGGCGAGAAGATCACCATCCGCCCCGGACCAGAGGGCAGTTGGTGTTATCTGGCCTTCGCCGGGACGCTGGACGCGTCGCGCTGGCTGGACCATACGGCCACCCATTCCATATCCGGCTTCGGCGGCGGTATGCTTCGGGCGGCGCGGACATTCTCTATCGAGAGCGCCCGCGTCGAGCATGGCCGCGAGGGCGATATCTCGGAGCCGCTGATCGATGATCCGGACGGCGCGGTTCGGGTGGTTCTGGGGCCGCAGGATCATCACTTTCAGGACAGCGCGATCGATGCGTTTTTGGGGAGCGACTTCACTCTCACCGACGCCTATGACCGAATGGGCATGCGCCTGAGCGGGCCCAAACTTGAGCTAAGGGAGGCGCTCTCCATTCCGTCCGAGCCAATCCTGCGAGGCTCGGTGCAGGTGGCGGGCGACGGCGTTCCCACCGTGCTGCTGGCCGATCACCAAACCACCGGCGGTTATCCGAAGATCGCGACGGTGATCTCGGTTGATCAGGACCGACTGACTCAATTACGCGCGAAGGATCCGGTCCGGTTTGCGAAAGTGGAGGCGGAGACGGCGCTTGCGCTCGCCCGCGACCGGGCGGGCCAAGTTCAGGACTATCTCGCGGCGATCGCGGAGCCGAGGGGCACGTTGCTGGAGCGCCTGATGCAGGAGAACCTGATCAGCGGGGTCGTGCCGGACGTTCCGAATTGACCCAAATGGGTCAGGCCGCTCCGCCCAGTTCGAGCACGCCGATCGCCGTCGCCTCATCGGTGATCAGGCCGGTGATCAAGCCGCCTTTCAGACCTGCCGTGATCGCCGCCAGCTTTTCCGCTCCGCAGGCGGCGACGATCGTGGTGCGCTCTGGCGGGATCTCTAGCGGCAGGCTCGCGATGCGGTCAGTGACTTTGGAGCGCACGATGCGGCCCTCGGCGTCGATGGGCCAGCCGGTGATCTCGCCCACCGCGCCGGCGTCAAGTAGCGCTGCGATGTCGGCGTCGGTCATGAACCCGTCCTTGTGCATAGGACATTTCCAGCCGATCTGGCTGATGCCGACAAAGCTTGCGCGCGCCTCCCGCCGCAAATCGGTCAGCGTTGTGTAAAAGCGCTGATTGCTCAGCCCCTCTCTTTCGCCGATCGTCTCCATCAGCACCGGGGCGGGCATTGGATAGCGGGCGGCGCCGACCTTGTCGCCGAGGCGCATGACGACGTCATAAGGACTCGCGTGACCACCTACCGACATATTGCCGACCAGCGACACCAGCTTGTGCTGCGGACGATCGATCGCGTCCAACTCCTCCACCGCGGCGCGCATCGTGCGTCCGGTGCCGACGCAGAGAATCGTGGGCGCTTTTGAGGAGAGCAGCCGCTCGAATCTCTGCGCCGTCGCGATGGCCACGCCCTTGACTGAGCCGGGCGCGTCTTTGTCGCTGGGGGATACTTCGCAGAATTCCAGCTGATACCGATCCTCTAAGCGGCGGGCGAGCTCCATACAGTTTGAGATCGGATGGTCGAGGCGAAACTTGATCAGGTTCTCACTGACGGCGAAGGCGACCAGACGCTGCGCGGCCTGGCGCGAAATGCCCAATTGCGCTGCGATCTCATCCTGCGTGCGTGCTGCGATGAAATACAGCCAGGCGGCGCGCGCGGCGTCCTCGCTGCGCTTGTTGGCGCCAGATGTGGGTTCAGCCATTCGTCGCGCCTGATTTTGGGACTTCCAGTCCGAACAATCGCCCAATCTCTAAGTAATCAATCATATCTGCAGTCCCCCCAAAATCAATCTACGCGCCCTATCACTCTATCTCTCCACCAAGTTGGCCGATTTTCAACACGAAAAACGCCGTCGGCTGATCAACGAATGTTGACGAATCATACACATTATGTGAGCAATAGCTCAAGCAATGAATAATTAATCGCTACTTGGAGGACACCGGATGCGCTATCTCACCCGACTTGGCATGGCTGTAGGGGCGCTTGCCGCCACGACCGCGCTGGCCAGCGCCGAAACGATCACGATCGCGACCGTGAACAACGGCGACATGATCCGCATGCAGGGTCTCACTGAAGACTTCACCGCGAAGACCGGGCACGAGGTTGAGTGGGTCACGCTCGAGGAAAACGTTCTTCGTCAGCGCGTCACGCAGGACATCGCCGCCAAGGGCGGCCAGTTCGACGTGATGACGATCGGCATGTACGAAACGCCGATCTGGGGCGCTCAGAACTGGCTGGTCTCGCTGAACGATCTGCCGGCCGAGTACGATATCGACGACATCCTTCCGGCGATGCGCGCCGGTCTGTCGATCGACGGCACGATGTACGCCGCGCCGTTCTACGGCGAAAGCTCGATGATCATGTACCGGACCGACCTGATGGAGAAGGCCGGGATGGAGATGCCGGACGCGCCGACCTGGGACGTCATCAAGGACGCCGCGGCGGCGATGACCGATAAGGACAATGAGATCTACGGCGTCTGTCTGCGCGGCAAGGCCGGCTGGGGCGAGAACATGGCCTTCATCACCACCGTGGCCAACTCGTTTGGCGCGCGCTGGTTCGACGAAGATTGGAAGCCGCAGCTCGACAGCGCCGAGTGGAAGGCCGCCGTGACGTTCTACAACGACCTGATCACCAGCTACGGCCCTCCCGGCGCCTCGACCAACGGGTTCAACGAGAACCTGTCGCTGTTCCAGCAGGGCAAATGCGGCATGTGGATCGACGCGACGGTGGCGGCGTCCTTTGTGACCAATCCGACCGACTCGACCGTCGCCGACAAGGTGGGCTTCGCGCTTGCGCCGGACACGGGCGTCGGCAAACGGGCCAACTGGCTGTGGGCCTGGGCGCTTGCGATTCCTGCGGGCACGCAGAAAGAAGGCGCGGCCAAGGAGTTCATCAACTGGGCCACGTCGAAAGAGTACCTGGCGCTCGTCGCCGAGAAAGAGGGCTGGGCGAACGTGCCTCCGGGCAGCCGCACGTCGCTCTATGAGAACCCGACCTATCTTGAGGCGGCGCCGTTCGCGAAGATGACGCTCGACTCGATCAACGCGGCCGATCCGAGCAACCCGACCGTCGATCCGGTGCCTTATGTCGGCATCCAGTATGTCGCGATCCCCGAATGGGCCGGCATCGGCACCTCGGCCGGGCAGGAATTCTCCGCCATGGTCGCTGGACAGCAGACACCGGACGAGGCCCTGGCCAAGGCGCAGGCGCTCGTCGCCGACGAGATGGAAGCGGCAGGCTACTAAGCTTCCTCCCAGACTCAGGGGGCGGCTCCCCCGATACGCGCCGCCCCCTGGGTTTCCTGAACCCACGTTTTCTTAATCCGCATTTCCGGTCGGCTCTTCGCCGACAACAGAGGAGGCGCGCCCAATGGCGACCCAGCATTCCCGCTCTGCAGCCAGACTGATGATGGCGCCGGCGGTCATATTTCTCCTGGGATGGATGCTCGTCCCGTTGATGATGACGCTCTATTTCTCGTTCAAGAAATACCTGCCGCTGCGCGGCGGAGATCTCGGATGGGTGGGCTTCGACAACTATGTCCGCTTCGTCACGTCGAGCGCCTTCTGGCCCAGCGTGCAGGCGACGCTGGTGATCGTCGGCGGCGTGCTGATCATCACAGTGGTCTTTGGCGTCCTGCTGGCGCTGCTTCTGAACCAGCCGATGTTCGGGCAGGGCGTGGTCCGCATCCTGGTGATCGCGCCGTTCTTCGTGATGCCGACCGTCTCGGCCCTGGTCTGGAAGAACATGTTCATGGACCCGGTGAACGGGCTGTTCGCGCATCTCTGGAAATTCTTCGGCGCCGCGCCGATCGAGTGGCTCAGTCAGGCGTCGCTGCAATCCATCGTCATGATCGTCTCGTGGCAGTGGCTGCCCTTCGCGACGCTTATTCTGCTGACGGCCATTCAGTCGCTGGACGGCGAGCAGCTTGAAGCCGCCGAGATGGACGGCGCCCCGCCGCTGAAGCGCTTCGGTTACATCATTCTGCCGCATCTCGGCCGCGCCATCACGATCGTGATCCTGATCCAGACGATCTTTCTGCTGGCGATCTTCGCCGAGATCTTCGTGACCACGCAGGGCAGCTTCGGCACCCGGACGCTGACCTACCTGATCTACCAACGCGTGCTGGAGAGTCAGAATGTCGGGCTCGGTTCCGCCGGCGGCGTCTACGCAATCATTCTCGCCAATATCGTCGCCATCTTCCTGATGCGCATCGTTGGCAAAAACCTGGACGCGTGAGGAGAACATCATGGCTCGCGCAGTGACGCAAAACCGCAAGATCATCAACACCGCCGCCGCCTGGACGATTGGCCTGCTGATCTTCTTTCCGATCCTCTGGACGATCCTGACCAGCTTCAAGACGGAGGCGCAGGCGATCAACGACCCGCCGCTGTTCTTCTTCTTCGACTGGACGCTGGAGAACTACGCCGTCGTTCAGGAGCGCTCAGACTATATGCGCTTTCTCTGGAACTCGGTGATCATCGCCGGCGGCTCCACGATCCTGGGCATCATCGTCGCCATTCCCGCCGCCTGGTCCATGGCCTTCGTGCCCTCAAAACGCACCAAGGACATCCTGCTCTGGATGCTCTCCACCAAGATGCTCCCCGCCGTCGGCGTGCTCTATCCGATCTATCTGCTGTTCATCAATTTGGGACTGCTGGATACGCGCTTCGGGCTGGTCATGGTTCTGATGCTGATGAACCTGCCGATCATCGTCTGGATGCTCTACACCTATTTCAAGGAGATCCCCGGCGAAATCCTTGAGGCGGCCCGCATGGACGGCGCGTCGCTGAAGGAGGAGATCCTTTACATACTCACGCCGATGGCCGTCCCCGGCATCGCCTCCACCCTGCTCCTGAACTTCATCCTGGCGTGGAACGAGGCCTTCTGGACCCTGAACCTGACCGCGGCCAAAGCGGCGCCTCTGACGGCGTTCATCGCCAGCTACTCCAGCCCCGAGGGATTGTTCTACGCCAAGCTCAGCGCGGCCTCGACGATGGCCATCGCGCCAATCCTGATCCTTGGCTGGTTCAGCCAGAAACAACTCGTAAGCGGCCTGACCTTCGGCGCTGTCAAATAAGGAACTGAAACAATGGGCGCTATCAAACTTGAAAACGTCAGCAAGTCGTTCGGCAACGTGAATGTCATTCCCGGCGTCGATCTGGAGATCAACGATGGCGAGTTCGTCGTGTTCGTCGGCCCCTCGGGCTGCGGCAAGTCCACCCTGCTTCGCCTGATCGCCGGACTGGAGGATATCTCCGGCGGCAAGATCAGCATCGACGGCGTGGACGCCACCAATCTGCCGCCGGCGAAACGCAAGCTGGCGATGGTGTTCCAGTCCTATGCGCTCTATCCGCATATGACGGTCTACAAGAACATCGCGTTTCCGCTGAAGATGGCCGGTCTGGACGGGGCGGAGATCGACAAGAAAGTGCGCGGCGCGGCCAATGTGCTGAACCTGAACGACTATCTTGAGCGTCGCCCCGGTCAGCTCTCTGGCGGTCAGCGTCAGCGCGTGGCGATTGGCCGGGCGATCGTGCGCGAGCCGTCGGCGTTCATGTTCGATGAACCGCTCTCGAACCTCGACGCGGCGTTGCGCGGCAGCATGCGGCTGGAGATCAGCGAGCTGCACAATGAACTCTCCACCACGATGGTCTACGTCACCCACGACCAGATCGAGGCGATGACCATGGCCGACAAGATCGTGGTTCTGCATGACGGCTATATCGAGCAGGTCGGCTCCCCCATGGAGCTCTACCGCAATCCCGCCAACACTTTTGTGGCCGGATTTATCGGCTCGCCGAAGATGAACCTGATCGGCGGCGAGGCGGCGTCTCGCGCGAACGCCACCACCATCGGCGTCCGTCCGGAGCACTTCAACCTTTCCAAGGAGAGCGGCGATTGGTCCGGCGTGATCAATGTCGCAGAACACCTTGGCTCGGACACGCTGCTGCATGTCAATGTCGACGGCGTGGGCGCGGTCACCGCGCGCGCGACGGGCGAGTTCGACGTCCGCCATGGCGACAAGGTGTTCCTGAGCCCGGATCCGGATCGCGTCTATCGTTTCGGCGCGGACGGCAAAGCGATCTGATGGTGGGCTTGGACGGCAAATCGGCGCTCGTCACCGGCGCGGCGCGCGGCATCGGCATGGCCGTCGCCGCCGCCTACGCCCGTGAGGGCGCGCTGGTCGCCGTCGGCGATATCGATCTGGACCGGGCCAAAGCGGCGGCGGAAGAGATCGGGCTGGGCGCCTACGCCGTCCGGATGGACGTGGCGGACCAAGAGTCCGTCGACCTCGCGATCGCGGCGGTGGCGGAGCATGCAGGGGGCCTCGATATTCTGGTCAACAACGCCGCGCTCTTCGACGCCGCGCCGATCACCGAGATAACCCGCGACAGCTATGACCGCCTGTTCTCCGTCAACGTAGCGGGCACGCTTTTTACGCTACAAGCCGCCGCCAACGCCATGATTGCGCAGGGACGCGGCGGCAGGATCATCAATATGGCCAGCCAGGCGGGACGGCGCGGGGAATCTTTGGTCGCGGTCTATTGCGCGACCAAGGCGGCGGTCATCAGCCTGACCCAATCGGCGGGACTGAATCTGATACCGCACGGGATCAACGTCAACGCCATCGCGCCCGGCGTGGTCGAAGGCGAACACTGGGACGGGGTCGATGCTTTATTCGCCAAATACGAAGGCCTGGCGCCAGGCGAGAAGAAACGCCTCGTGGGCGAAGCCGTGCCCTATGGGCGCATGGGAACCGCGGATGACCTGATCGGGATGGCGGTGTTTCTGGCGGGCGAGGGGGCCGACTATGTGGTCGGTCAGACCTTCGGCGTCGATGGCGGCAACTGGCTGGCGTGAGGGAGAAGACGAAGATGAAACTATCCCTCGAGAATCTCGGCCGGATCTCCTCCGCCACGACGCCGCGATATGTGCGCGAAAACCTGTCGCCCGGCGTTGTTCATGTCGGCGTCGGCAATTTTCACAGGGCGCATCAGGCGGTCTATTTCGACCGGCTGTTCAATCTCGGTCGGGATCTCGATTGGGCCATTATCGGCGCCGGTGTGATGCCGGCCGACGCCCGGTTGCGAGACGCGCTTGAGGGGCAGGACTGGCTGACCACGGTCGTCGAGCAGGAGGCGGACAGCTCCTCGGCGCGGGTCATCGGATCCATGATCGATTTCTCTCCGGTCGGCGACACCGAAGCGCTGGTCGCCCGCATGGCGGATCCGGCGACGCGCATCGTGTCGCTAACGGTGACGGAAGGCGGCTATTTCATCGACTCGGCGACCGGCGCGTTCGACCCGACACATGAAGCGATGCGCGCGGATGCCGCGGCGCCAAACGCGCCAAGCACGGTTTTTGGCGTCATCCTGAAAGCTTTACGCGCGCGATTTGATGCGGGAACGCCGCCATTCACCGTCATGTCTTGCGATAACCTGCCGGGAAACGGCGTGGTGGCCCGACAGGTGATCGTGGGTCTTGCGGAAATGTCAGGTCCGGATTTCGCCAGGCGGATCAACGATGAAGTCGCGTTTCCTAATGGGATGGTCGACCGGATCACGCCCGCAACCTCGGATCGGGAGCGCGCCATCCTGCGCGACGATTTCGGGATCGAGGACGCCTGGCCGGTCTTCTGTGAGGACTTCTCGCAATGGGTGCTCGAAGACGAGTTTTCCTGCGGGCGACCGGCGCTTGAGGAGGTCGGCGTCACGTTTGTCGACGATGTCGCGACTTATGAGCTGATGAAGCTGCGCATGCTGAATGGCGGGCACGCCCTGATCGCGTACGCCTCCGCAATGCTGGATATCGAATACGCGCATGAGGCGATGGCCAATCCGCTGATCGCGGCGTGGCTGGACAAGGTTGAGCGGGATGAGATCATCCCGACCGTTGTTGCGGCGGGCGCTCCGGATCCGCTGGGCTATCTTGATCTTCTGGCACGTCGCTTCGCCAACCCGAAGATTGCGGATACGATTCATCGGTTGTGTCAGGACGGATCCAACCGGCAGCCGAAATTCATTCTTCCCTCCACAGCCGACAGGGTGAAGTCCGGTCAGCCGATCACCGGTCTGGCGTTGGAGAGCGCGCTCTGGCGTCGCTATTGGCAGGGCTATTCCGATTCCGGCGCAAAGATCGACGCGGATGACCCGAATGCGGAAAGACTGCGCCATATGGCGACCGGCTCCGGCGACGATCCGATGGGCTTTCTGGAGATGGACGACGTCTTTGGCGATCTGGCGCATTCCGAGACGTTCCGGAGCGCGTTCCGGGTGGCCGCGGACGCGCTTTCTCAATCGGGCGTGGACGCGACATTGCGCGCCTATCTGGACAATCGTTTGCACTAGTACGCGGCGTTGGGCGTCGCCGCCCTTGCGCGCGGCGGCTTCGAACGGTCAAATCCGATGATGCGACCAAGGCTTGTCATATTTGATTGCGACGGCGTGCTTGTGGACAGCGAGCCATTGGCGCTTAAGGCCTTGCTCGAGAGCGTCGCCGAGGCGGGCGTCGCTCTAACGACGGAGGCTGCGAGCGCCCGGTTTCTGGGATTGAGCCTGGCCTCGACCACAGCGATCCTGGCGGAGGAGTTCGGCGCGCGTCTCGGCGAGGATGATCTCGCCCGGATGCGGCGGCGGCTCTATGGCCTTTTCGAGCGGGATCTGACCGCGACCCGCAATGTCGCTGAGGCGCTGGACCGGATTGAGCTGCCGCGCTGCGTGGCCTCCTCCAGTCAGCCTGAGCGGATCGAATTGACGCTCCGGATCTCAGGGCTTTTTGATCGGCTTCATCCCCATATCTTCAGTTCGACCATGGTCGTGCGCGGCAAGCCGGCGCCGGATCTGTTCCTGCACGCCGCCCGCACGATGGGTGTCGATCCCACGCGATGCCTGGTCATCGAAGACAGCCCGGCGGGCGTTCAGGCGGCGCGCAGGGCGCGGATGCAGGTGTTTGGCTATGTCGGCGGCTCTCATATCAGCGGGACGGGCCATGCGGAGGCGCTGCGCGCTGCAGGCGCGTCGCTGGTCTTCGATGATATGGCCGAGCTGCCGGGGCTGGTGGACTCGCTCTCAGAGAGCAGACGCCGGTCTGCGGAAGGCGACCTGGTGATCGGCGTGGATGTGGGTACGGCCAGCGCCCGCGCGGGCGTCTTCAACGCCTCCGGCGAGTTGCTGGATTACGCCAAGCGACCGATTTCTTTGCACCGGCCACGACCAGAGATCGCAGAGCAGGATTCAGAGGAGATCTGGGGCGCGGTTTGCGGCGCGGTGCGCGAGGCGATCAACGCCGCCGGCGTGGATCCGGCGCAAGTGCGAGGGATCGGGTTTGATGCGACGACGTCGCTCGTTGCCCGGGACGCCGATGAAGCGCCGGTCTCGGTCAGCGGAGCTGGCGTAAGCCGCTGGGATGTCATCGCATGGATGGATCACCGCGCGGAAACGGAAGCAAGAGACGCAACAGCCGCGAATAATTCCGATCTTTCCCGGGACGGCGCGGTCGTTTCAGTCGAGATGCAGACGCCAAAAGTTCTCTGGCTCAAACGACAATTGCCAGATTCGTGGCGTCGCGCCGCACATCTCTTTGATTTAGCGGACTTTTTGACGTGGCGCGCCACCGGGTCGGTCGCGCGTTCCGCCTGTACACTTGGATCGAAATGGCCGATCTCCACCGATGACGATCATGGCTGGCGGCGGCGCTATCTCAGATCATTGGATCTGGAGGATATGATTGAGAAGTGTGGCGGCGAGCAGGCGCGCGTTACGATTGGTAAGGCGATCGACACGCTCAGCCCCGATGCTGCGGAGGCGCTGTCGCTCAGCGCCGATTGCCGCGTGGCCGCGGGCATGATCGACGCGCATGCCGGCATGTTGGGCGCGTCGCCCAAGGACGCTTTCGAGTCCGGTTCAGCCTCCGCCCTGATCGCGGGCACCTCGACCTGCATCATGACGGTCTCTCCCGCGCCGATTGTGATCGAGGGCGTTTGGGGCCCGTATTTCTCCGTCGTCGCGCCCGGCCTCTGGATGAATGAGCTTGGCCAGTCGGCGTCCGGCGCTTTGCTCGATCACATGATCGAGTGGCATGGGGCTGGGGGTGCGCCGTCCAGCGGCGAGCACATTCGCATCATCGACCGCATTTTGGAACTACGCGCCGAAGAGGGGCTCGACCTCGCCCCCGGCCTGCATGTCGTTCCCGAGTTTCATGGCGATCGATCGAATCCGGACAGGCCGCTGGGGTTGGGTATGATTTGCGGGCTGACTTTGGGCGCGGGCTTTGACGATCTATGTCGGCTCTACTGGCGAACGGCCGTGGGGCTGGCGCTGGATCTGGCCGATGTGAAAGACCGCCTGCAAAGCGGCGGAGCGCCTGTACGCGAGATCAGCGTGGCGGGCGGACACAGCGAGAACGACCTTTTGATCCAGCTCTACGCTTCGGCGCTGGATATGCCGATCCGGGTGTCGGAATCCGAATTTCCCGTTCTGTTGGGGGCCGCGATGACCGCGGCGGCGGCCGCTGGCGTATATGTCGATTTCAGCGCCGCGCGCGAGGCGATGGCGCAACCGGGACGGATCGTGCAGCCCGATCCAGACTTGCGTGCGATGCTGACGCGGGACAGGCGCATTGCGAAGACGCTGATCGAGGCCAGAACAAAGGCGCTCGCATGACAAAAGCATATTGAAAAGAAACGTGTCTCAGCGTTTCGACGCGGCGGGTGGGCTCGCGCTGGCGATCAGCTCCAGATCCGGCGAGAACCGCATTCTGAGCGGCATCATCGCAGCGCCGAGAACCCTCGCCTTCGATCCGATCGAGCCGGTGACGACCGTGATAGGCGAGAGGCCCGGTGAGTTGAAACGGCTCAGGTGCGCCTGCACCGCGTCGGTAAAGCGGCGTCGCCAGTCAGCGTGCAGCAAACCGTCGATGACGACCGCCTCGAAATCGATCACGCTCGTGACGCTGACCAGGGCCCGGGCCAGCTCCGGCGCGGCGCGTGCGACCCAGTCATCGAAAATCGGCTCCGCCGCCTCGACGCCGCCTTTACGGATCGCGATGAGCGGATCCATACCGGCGGCCCGCAATGCGCTTTCCAGCGAGAGGAGCGAGGCGCGATGGAGCAGTTGTTCCGGCGGCTTGGAGTCCTGACATGGCTCGACCGGCATCGATCCGATCGCGCCCGCGTTGAACTGCTTTCCGCGATAGAGTTTCCCGTCGATGACCACGCCGCCGCCAATAAACGTTCCGATATAGACATAGAACGCGCTTTGCGTCGTGATCGCGCCGCCGGCGATCAGTTCCGCTGCGCAGGCGGCCGTCGCGTCGTTATAGACGGAGGCGGTCAGACCGGACGCGTCCTGCAGCACGCCCTCGACATCGGTGTCCCGCCAGGCCGACAAAGCGCTCTCCGGCATATCAAGTTCGCTCGACCAGAGGTGCAGATCCGTCGGCATCGCCACGCCAAGGCCGACCACGCGGGAAAGCGCCACCGCGTCCAACGCGCGCAGACGCTCCTTGACCGAAGTGACCGCGATGGACATCGCGCGGTCGGCGAGGGGAGGGGCGTATTGCTCGTCATGGGAGTCGATGATCTCGCCCAGCAGGTTGACCAATATGGTCTCCACGCTGCGCCGGCCGATCTTGACGCCGACCGAATAGGCGCCGGCCGGGTTCGGCGCGATCGGCGTGGAGGGTTGGCCGACCTGCCCGCGGACCTTGTCGAGCTTCATTAGGAGGCCGCTTTCCAGCAGCGCGTTTACAATGACCGTCGCCGCCTGGCCGCTGAGACCGGTCTCTCGGGCGATGGCGGCTTTGGACATGGGGCCGTCCGACAAGAGCGCGCTGACGATCAGACGCTCGTTGTAAGCCCTTAATCCACTGCTGTCGCCGCCGCGCATGTGTCGCGCACCTCCGGTTGGCAATTCTTACTGCCCCCATAAGGCCACATATAATTAAAAAATCAATATGATTTATTTATTGACGAATCGTGAGTCCGTGTGGCTATTTAGGCCGCGAAAAGCAATGATCGCCCGCGCGGCGGTCCTCGCCACCCGGAAGCGGTCGCCAATGCAATCTGCGAGGCGAACCGCGTCGAGATGAAAGTGTTGGTGCGCTGATGTTTCTCGTTTGCGGAGAAATGCTCTGGGATCTGTTTGCGATGGAGGGAGAGGCGGGCCTCTCTTTCGATGCGCGTATCGGCGGGTCGCCCTTTAACGTCGCGATGGGTCTGTCGCGGCTTGGTCATGACTCGGCCTTGCTGACCGGCATTTCCGAGGACTCGCTTGGCGCGCGTTTGCGGGCGGCGGTGATAAGGGAAGGCGTGGATGCGCGCTATCTGATCGCCACGACGCGTCCGAGCACGCTAAGCATCGTCGATCTCGACAAGGATGGCGGCCCGGCCTACGCGTTTTATGGCGATAACGCGGCGGATCGAGACGTGCGCCTGGAGAACTTGCCCGAGCTTACGCCTGATGTCTGGGGCGTTCATGTCGGGTCTTACTCGCTGGTGGTCGAACCGGTCGGGGCCAGTTTGTTGGCGCTGGTCGAGCGAGAGGCCGGACGACGGCTGATCACGCTCGACCCCAATGTGCGTCCGACGGTCGAATCCGATCTCGACCTGTGGCGCGACCGGATCAGCGCGTTCGCCAGTCATGCTGATCTGGTCAAGGTCAGCGATGAGGATCTCGACTTGCTCTATCCTGGCGTTGATGTCGCTGAGCTTGCAGAGAACCTGCTCAAGCTTGGTCCTGCGCTGGTGATCGTCACCAAGGGCGGCGAAGGCGCGGAAGCTTTCGGGCAGATGGGCCGCGTCTCCGTTCCCGGCGCGCGCGTCGCTATCGCCGACACAGTGGGCGCGGGCGATACGTTTCACGCTGCGCTTGTCACGGGGCTGGCGGAACGAGATTTCAGGAGCGGCGCCCTTTTGCGGGAGGCCGATTCCGACGATGTCGCAGAGTTGCTCAAATTCGCGATCAGAGCCTCAGCGATCACGTGTAGTCGTCGTGGGGCTGATTTACCGAGGCGGGCGGATGTTGACGCCTTTCAACTGGAGTTGAACTGATGGTCGCACGGGTTGTTCCGGTTGATCCTTTTGATCTGGTGGTGTTTGGCGGGACGGGCGATCTGGCCCGCCGCAAGCTGATCCCGGCGCTTTATCACCGCCTCCATGACGGTCAGATGCCGGATGGGGCGCGGATTGTCGGGGCGGCGCGGGGCGAGATGGATGCGGATGGGTTTCGCCGCATCGCGGGCGAGGCTCTGGATGAGTTCGTCGGCGGCGACGCACTGGATGCGGAGACGCGGCGGCGGTTCCTGTCCTGCATCGATTATGTGCGCGTCGACGCGGCGTCCGAGGACGGCTGGGACGCGCTGACAGCGGCCTTGCCGGAGGGAACGGACCGCCCGCGCGCGTTTTACCTTTCGGTGGCGCCGCGGTTTTTCGGCCCGCTCGCCGAGCGGGTTCACGACGCTGGATTGTCGGGCGGCGGCGCGCGCATCGTGATCGAGAAGCCGCTGGGCCATGATCTCGCCTCGGCGCGGGCGCTGAACCAGAACTTCGCCGGCCGGTTCGAAGAGAGCCAGATCTACCGGATCGATCATTATCTCGGCAAAGAGACGGTGCAGAACCTGATGGCGCTGCGCTTCGCGAACGCGCTGTTCGAGCCGCTCTGGAACGCGCACCATGTGGACCATGTGCAGATCACGGTGGCCGAAAGCGTCGGCGTCGCCGGGCGCGGACCCTATTACGACGGGGTCGGCGCGATGCGCGACATGGTGCAGAACCACCTGCTGCAGCTGCTCTGCCTGACGGCGATGGAGCCGCCCGCGCATTTCGACCCGGACGCGGTGCGCGACGAGAAGCTCAAGGTGTTGCGCGCGCTGTCGCCGATCACCGGCCCGGAGAGCGTGGTGCGGGGCCAGTATGGCGGGGTCAACGGCGCCTCCGCCTATATTGACGATGCGGAGGCGGCGAGCAGCAATACCGAGAGCTTTATCGCGCTCAAGGCGGAGGTCGCGAACTGGCGCTGGTCCGGCGTGCCGTTTTACCTGCGCACCGGCAAGCGCCTGAGGGCGCGCATGTCCGAGATCGCGGTGACGTTCCGTCCGGCGCCGCACTCGATCTTCTCCAGCGACAGCGGCGCGCCGGCGTCGAACGTGCTGGCGATCCGGCTGCAACCGGATGAGGGCATCACGCTCTCCATGACGGTCAAGGATCCGGGACCGGGCGGCATGCGCCTGACGCCCGTCGATCTCGACATGAGCTTCGCCGACACGCTTGAAGGGACCAGCATGCGGATGCCGGACGCCTATGAGCGGCTGGTGATGGATGTGATCCGGGGCGACCAGACGCTATTCATGCGCGGCGACGAGGTGGAGGCCGCGTGGGAGTGGATCGACCCGATCATCGACGGCTGGCGCGCGCGCGAAGACCGGCCCTCGCTCTACGATCCCGGCTCCTCCGGCCCGGAAGATGCGCTGATGCTGATGCATCGCGACGGAAGGCGCTGGCGGGAGATCTCCGTATGAACGCGCAGATCGTCACCTATGGATCGCGCGAGGCGCTGATGCGCAAGCTCGCCGACCGGCTGGCGGAGCGTCTGAAGGCGCTTGTCGCCGAGAAAGGCCGCGCCAGCCTGGCGGTTCCGGGCGGGACGACGCCCGCGCCGATGCTGGAGCGTCTGGGGCAGGCGGATCTGCCATGGGAGAAGGTCGCCGTCACGCTGACGGATGAGCGCTGGGTGCCCGTGTCCTCGCCGCGTTCGAACCAACGGCTGCTGGGCGAGACCCTGTTCAAGGGCGCGGCGGCGGCGGCCGAGTTCGCGCCGCTCTATGGCGGCACGCCGGGTCCGATCGGAAGCCTGAACGCGGTCGAGACGTCGATCCGCCAGATCATTCTGCCGCTGGATCTAGCCGTTTTGGGGATGGGGGCGGATATGCACACCGCGTCGCTCTTTCCCGGCGCGGTGGGGCTGGAAGAGGCGTTGGGCGCCGATGCGCCCCCCGTGGTCGCCATCCGCGCGTCGGGGGCCGGAGAGCCGCGCATCACGCTGTCCGCGCCGGTGCTGGCCGCCGCCGAGACGCATCTGCTGATCGCGGGAGAGGAGAAGCGCGCGGCGCTGGAGAAGGCGCGGGTGATCGACGATCCATTGGAGGCGCCGATCTGCGCCGTGTTGGACGGCGCCATCGTGCATTACGCAGATTGAGCCCTAGGAGGCGGAGATGAACCCGACGATCGAGGCTGTCACCGCGCGGATCACGGCGCGCTCGGAAGAGGCCCGCGCGGCCTATCTCGCCCGCTGCCGGCGGGCCATCGACGAGGGGCCGGGCCGGGCGCATCTGAGCTGCGGGAACATGGCTCATGTGACGGCGGCGAGTGGCGAGGACAAGCCCGGCATCATCAAGGAGCGGGGCGGCAATATCGCCATCGTCACCGCCTATAACGACATGCTGTCGGCGCATCAGCCGTTCGAGCGGTTTCCGGACATCATCAAGACCGCTGCGCGCGAGGCGGGCGGCACGGCGCAGGTGGCGGGCGGCGTGCCCGCGATGTGCGACGGCGTCACCCAGGGCCAGCCGGGGATGGAGCTGTCGCTCTTCTCCCGCGATGTGATCGCGCTCGCCGCCGGGGTCTCGCTCAGCCACAACTGCTATGACGCGGCGATCTTTCTGGGGGTTTGCGACAAGATCGTGCCGGGCCTCGTGATGGCGGCGGCGAGCTTTGGCCACCTGCCGGCGATCTTCGCGCCCGCCGGACCGATGCCGTCCGGTCTGCCGAATGACGAGAAGGCGCAGGTGCGCCAGCGTTATGCGACCGGCGAGATTGGCCGGGACGAGTTGCTGCGCGCCGAGATGGCCTCCTATCACGGGCCGGGCACCTGCACGTTTTACGGCACGGCCAACACCAACCAGATGCTGATGGAGTTCATGGGGCTGCACCTGCCGGGGGCGAGCTTCGTCAATCCCAACACGCCGCTGCGGGACGCGCTGACGGTGGAGGCCGCGCGCCGCGCGCTGGCGATCAGCGGCAAGGGCGACGCGTTCACCCCCGCCTGCGAGGTCCTGAGCGAGAAGGCCTTCGTCAACGGCATGATCGGTCTGATGGCGACCGGCGGCTCGACCAATCTGACGCTGCACCTGATCGCCATGGCGCGGGCGGCGGGCGTGCTGATTGACTGGCGGGACATGGCGGAGATCTCCGCCGTCACGCCGCTGATGGCCAAGGTCTATCCGAACGGTCTGGCCGACGTGAACCATTTCCACGCCGCAGGCGGCCTCGGCTACATGATCGGCGAGTTGCTGCGGGCGGGCCTGCTGCATGACGATGTGAAGACCGTCGCGGGGGAGGGGCTGTCGGCCTACACCCGCGAGCCGCATCTGATCGGCGATGCGGTCGAGTGGGCCGCCGGCGCCAGCGCCAGCGGCGAGCCCGGCATTCTCCGCCCGGCGGCGGATCCGTTCCAGCCGACCGGCGGGCTGCAATTGCTCGACGGCAATCTGGGGCGCGGCGTCATCAAGATCTCGGCGGTCAAACCGGAACACCGGGTTGTCGAGGCGCCCTGCCGGATCTTCCACGATCAGGAGGCGGTCAAGGCGGCGTTCAAGGCGGGCGATCTGGATCGCGACGTGGTGGTGGTCGTGCGCTTTCAGGGACCCAAGGCCAACGGCATGCCGGAGCTTCATTCGCTGACGCCGCCCCTGGGCGTGGTGCAGGGACGGGGCCACAAGGTCGCGCTGGTCACCGACGGGCGCATGTCCGGCGCCTCCGGCAAGGTGCCCGCCGCGATCCATGTCAGCCCGGAGGCGGTCGACGGCGGGCCAATCGCGCGCCTTAAGGATGGTGATGTGGTGCGGCTCGACGCGGAGGCCGGGACGCTGGAGGTGCTGGCGGACGTGGCCGAGTTCACCGCCCGGGCCCCAGCCACAGCCGACCTTTCCGCCAGCCATGAGGGCGTCGGCCGGGATCTCTTTGGCGCGTTTCGCAGCGCCGTCGGCGCGGCGGAGACCGGCGCGGCGGTGATCGTTTGAGGAGCAAAGCGACTATGTCCATCTCTCTCGCCTGGGATCAACTGCGCGCGCAGGGCGCCCGGTTGGCTCCGTCCCATTTGCGGGACCTTTTCGCCGACGACCCGGACCGTTTCGGCAGGTTCAGCGTCGCGATGGACGATCTGACGATCGATTTCTCGAAGGAGAAGGTCGACGCCGCCGCGCTGGAGGATCTGCTGAGCCTCGCCCGCGCCGCAGAGGTGGAGGCGCGACGGGACGCGATGTTCTCAGGCGCGCTCGTCAACGAGACCGAAGGTCGGGCGGTGCTGCACATGGCGCTGCGCGGCGGCGCCGATGCGCCGGACGGCGAGGACCCTGCGCCGGTGCTCGACGCCTTTCTCGCCTTCGCTGAAGAGGTGAGATCCGGCGCGTTCCAGGGACGCGGCGGGCCGATCACAGACGTCGTCAATATCGGCATCGGAGGGTCCGATCTCGGCCCGGTCATGACGGCGCGCGCGCTCAGGCCGGATATCGACGGGCCGCGCCCGCATTTTGTCTCGAATGTCGATGGCGCGCATTTCGCCGACACCGTGGCGGGGCTGGATCCGGACCGGACGCTCGTCATCGTCTGCTCCAAGACGTTCACCACGTTGGAGACGCTGGCCAACGCGCGGCTCGCACGCGATTGGCTGGGCGAGGCGGCGGCCGGCCAGATGGCGGCGGTCTCAACCAATCTTGAGGCCTGCGCCGCGTTCGGCATTCCCGAAGCCCGTGTGTTCGGGTTCTGGGACTGGGTCGGCGGGCGCTACTCGCTCTGGTCGGCGATCAGCCTCTCCGTCGCAATCGCCATCGGCGCGGCGAAGTTTCGCGAGTTTCTGGCCGGCGCCGCCGCGATGGACCGGCATTTTCGGGAGGTGCCGTTGGAGCGCAATCTGCCCGCGCTTCTCGCCCTGATCGGCGTCTGGCGGCGCAACGTGATGGGATGGCCCACGGCGGCGCTGATCCCATACGATCAGCGGTTGGATCGCCTGCCCGCTTATGTCCAGCAGCTCGACATGGAGTCGAACGGCAAGCGGGTGCGACTGAATGGCGAGGCGACGGAGACCGCCACCGGTCCGATCATCTGGGGCGAGCCGGGCACCAACGCCCAGCATTCGTTCTTCCAATTGCTGCATCAGGGCACGGATGTGATCCCGGTCGACTTCATCGCCGCCGCCGCGCCGCGCGACGCTGATCCCGGGCATCACGCCCTGCTGCTGGCCAACTGCCTTGCGCAGGGGCAGGCGCTGGCCTTTGGCCGCAAGGCCGAGGAGGCCGAGGCTGAGATGCGCGCGGCGGGTCTGCCGGAGGGCGAGATCGCCCGGCTGAGCGCCCATCGGACGTTCCCCGGCGATCGGCCGTCGACCATGATCCTCTACCGGCGGCTCGATCCATTCGCGCTCGGCCGTCTGATTGCGCTGTTCGAGCACAAGGTGTTCGTACAGGGCGTGATTTGGGGGATAAACTCCTATGACCAATGGGGCGTCGAGTTGGGCAAGGCGCTCGCCAAGACGCTGATCCCCGCCGTCCGGGATGGTGATAACATCGACGCCGACGGCTCCACCGAGGGCCTGATCGCGCGCATTAGGGAGTTGAGCTGATGAATATCGCTGAAATTTGTGGGCTCGCGCCGGTCGTCCCGGTTCTGGTGATCGACGATGTCGCCAAGGCTGCGCCGCTCGCGCATGCGCTGGTCGAGGGTGGATTGCCGGTGCTGGAAGTGACGCTTCGGACGCCGGTTGCGCTGGATGCGATCAGGGCGATGGCCGAGGCGGTCCCCAACGCGATTCTCGGCGCGGGCAGCATGCGTACGCCCGCGGACGTCGCCGCGGTGAAGGAGGCGGGCGGCGTGTTCGGCGTCTCAGCCGGCTGGACCTCGACGCTGTTGGACGCGGCGGACGCCGCTGGATTACCGATGCTGCCTGGCGTCGCCACCCCGTCCGAGGCGATGGCGGCGGCGGAGCGCGGGCTGGAGGTGCTCAAGTTCTTCCCCGCCGAACAGAACGGCGGCGCTGCGGCGCTGAAAGCCTGGGGCGGCCCTCTGCCCGCGATCAAGTTCTGCCCCACGGGCGGCGTCACCCCCGGCAACGCGCCGGACTATCTCGCGCTCAAGAACGTCGCCTGCGTCGGCGGGTCCTGGGTCGCGCCTGCCGACGCCGTCAGGGTCGGCGACTGGGACATGATCGAAAGCCTCGCCAGAGAAGCCGCCGCGTTGGAGCGGGCGGGCTGAACTTCTTTAAGGCACTTGCGCTGGCCCGGCGAAGGAGAAGGAGCACTGACGATGAGCTTTGTCCTAGCGCCGCCTGAGCAGGTCGCGATTCCGGTCAAGGGCGACGGCCTCTTCCCGGTGCACCGGGTTTATTGCGTGGGCCTCAACTATGCGGCCCATGTGGTCGAGATGGGCAGCGATCCCGACAAGGAGCCGCCGTTCTTTTTCCAGAAAAATCCCGACAATCTGCTGCCAGAGGGACAGGACTTTCCCTATCCTGGCTTATCTGAGGACGTGCATCACGAGATCGAGCTGCTGGTCACCCTGAATTCCGGCGGACAGCGTATCGCAATCGAGAACGCGATGGACTGCGTCTACGGCTATGGCGTTGCGTTCGATATGACCCGTCGCGACCTGCAAAGGCGGCAGATGGAGCTCGGCCGGTCGTGGGAGATCTGTAAAGCCTTCGAGCATTCCGCCCCCTGTTCAGCGATCATCCCAGCGGCGGAGGTCGGGCTGCTGACGTCCGGCGCGATTTCACTGACCGTCAATGGCGAGATCCGGCAAGAGGGCGATCTCAATCAGATGATCTGGAAGATCCCGGAGTTGATCTCTTCGCTCTCGGACTATTTCACGCTCCGCCCCGGCGACGTGATTCTGACCGGCACGCCTTCGGGCGTTGGACCGGTTCAGCGCGGCGACAGATTGAGCGGCGAAATCGAGGGCGTCGGCTCGCTGGATGTGGCGGTGGTTTAAGAGCCAAAAGGGACGCTTTCTCGCTGGTCTCTACATTTATTGACGCTCCCAGATCGCAGTTGACTCATCGCGTAAATTATTTATTTTGAACATCGAAATAAATAGGGGAAACGCGGTGTTCCTGGGACTGGATTTAGGCACGTCTGGATTACGCGCGCTCCTGCTGCGTCCCGACGGTTCGGTGGTCGGCGCGTCGGATTCGGCATATGAGGTGTCGCATCCGAACCCGGGTTGGAGCGAACAGAATCCCAATGATTGGATAACGGGCTGTCGAAGCGCCCTTGCGGAGCTTAGACAGCAGCATCCGTCCGAGTATGCGCAGGTTTTGGCGATTGGCGTGTCGGGCCAGATGCATGGCGCGGTCGTTCTGGGCGCGAATGACGCGCCGCTTCGCCCCTGCATTCTCTGGAACGACACCCGTAGCCATGTCGAGGCGGAGCGTCTGAACGCGCTGCCGGATGTGCCTGAATTGTCAGGAAATATCGTGTTTCCGGGGTTCACCGCGCCGAAACTGGTTTGGCTCGCGGCCAATGAACCTGATGTCTTCGCAAGCACGCACAAGGTTCTGCTGCCAAAAGGATATCTCGTTCATTGGCTGACCGGCCGGCACATTTGCGGCCTCTCGGACGCCGCCGGGACGAGCTGGCTCGACACCCGGCGCAGGGAGTGGTCGCAGTACCTGCTGGACGCCTCCGGCATGCGGCTGGATCAGATGCCGGATCTCGTCGAAGGGAACGAGGTCGTGGGCGCGGTGCGCGGCGCTGTCGCCGATGAGCTGGGATTGTCGCGGGACGTGAAGGTCGTCGGCGGGGCCGGCGACAATGCGGCGGCTGCCTGCGGGGTTGGCGCCATTCGGGAAGGGGACGGGTTCGTCTCGCTCGGCACGTCTGGCGTGCTGCTGGCGGCGCGCGACGGATTTGCGCCGAGCCCGGACTCGGCCGTTCACACCTTTTGTCACGCCTTCCCCAAGGCCTGGTACCAGATGGGCGTGATCCTCGCCGCCACGGACAGCCTCAATTGGCTGTCGCGGGTGACGGGCCAAACAGCCGCGGATCTCGCGGGCGGGCTGGGCGATAAAATCGGTCCGCCGGGCGACATCCGGTTCCTTCCGTATCTGTCAGGCGAGCGGACTCCCCATAACGACAGTCATGTACGCGGCGCCTTCATCGGCCTCGACATCAGCGCCGGTCCCACCGAATTGGCGCAGGCGGTCATGGAGGGCGTCGCATTTGCGCTGAGGGACAATTTCGAGGCGCTGAAATCGACCGGGGCGCAGCTTGACCGCATTCTCGCGATCGGCGGCGGGTCGCAGTCCAGATACTGGGTGGAGGTTATCGCCACCGTGCTTGGACAACCGATCAATCTGCCGCAGTCAGGCGAATTCGGCGCGGCGCTCGGCGCGGCGCGCTTGGCGATGGCGGGCGCTACGGGCGCGTCGGTCGCCGACGTCATGACGCCGACGCCCGTGGCGGAATCCATCTTGCCGCGCGCTGATCTGCAAAGCGCCTATGAGGACGCCTGGGCGAAATTCGCCGCCAGTTATTCACCGATAAGGAGCCTCCAATGACCGACTTTTTCGAAGGGATTGAGAAAGTCCGCTATGAAGGGCCGGACGGGTCGGGCGATCTGGCGTTCCGACATTACGACCCCGATGAGGTGGTGCTGGGCAAGCGTATGGAGGATCACCTCCGGTTCGCGGTCGCCTATTGGCATTCCTTCGCTTGGGAGGGCGGTGATCCCTTTGGCGGATCGACCTTTGAGCGCCCGTGGCATCCGCAGGATAGCATGGAGCGCGCGCGGCTGAAGGCCGATGTCGCGTTCGAGATGTTCGACATTCTCGGCGCGCCCTATTTCTGCTGGCATGACGCCGATCTGCGCCCCGATCAGGGCAATTTCGCCGACAATCTGGCTACGCTGGAAGAGATCACGGATTACGTAGCCGACAAGATGGCGGCGTCCTCCACTAAGCTGCTGTGGGGCACCGCCAACATGTTCAGCCACCGGCGCTGGATGGCCGGGGCCTCGACCAATCCGGACCCCGATGTGTTCGCTTTCGCCGCCGCTGCGGTGAAAAGTTGCCTCGACGCCACCCGTAAGCTGGGCGGCGAGAACTACGTGCTCTGGGGCGGGCGCGAGGGGTATGAGACCCTTCTGAACACCGACCTGAGCGCCGAACTCGACCATATGGGCCGGTTTCTGAATATGGTGGTCGAGTATAAGCACAAGATCGGGTTCAAGGGCGCGATCCTGGTGGAGCCGAAGCCGCAGGAACCCTCGAAGCACCAGTATGATTTCGACGCGGCGACCTGTATTGGTTTTCTGCGCAAATACGGGTTGGAAGACGAGGTGAAGCTGAATATCGAGCAGGGCCACGCGATCCTCGCTGGCCACTCATTCGAGCACGAACTCGCCGTCGCCGCCGCCGAGGGCATGCTCGGCTCAATCGATATGAACCGAAACGACTATCAATCCGGCTGGGATACGGATCAGTTCCCGAACAATGCGCCTGAGGTCGCGCTGGCCTATTACCACATCCTGAAAAGCGGCGGCTTCACATCCGGCGGCACCAATTTCGACGCCAAGATCCGCCGTCAGTCCATTGATCCGGTTGATCTGATCGCGTCGCATGTCGGCGGCATGGATATCTGCGCCCGAGGCCTGAAGGCCGCCGCCGCCATGATCGAGGATGGCGGGCTGGAGGCGGCGCTGGAGGAACGTTACGCCAGATGGAGTGAACCGGCTGCGGTCGCGATGTTATCGAGCGATTTGGAGAGCATTACAGGCCGTGTGCTGACGGAGGGGATCAATCCCGAGCCGCGCTCCGGCCGGCAGGAGATCCTGGAGAACTATGTGAACCGGTTCGTGTGAGGACCGGTTGCATGCGGGTAGGGCGGGAGGCTGGCGACAATTGGCGTGGCTGAGGCGCTATCTCGTCTGCCTGGTGTCGGCGCTCGCGGGGGCCGCCATCGCCGGGCCGCTGCCCGACGCGGCGCCGGACTTCGCCGCACATGATCCCAAGGCGGTCAAGCTGGGGCAGCTCCTGTTCTATGACAAGGTGCTCAGCGGCAACCGCAACATCTCCTGCGCCGATTGCCATCATCCGCGTTTTGCGACCTCCGACGGCGTCTCGCTCGGCATGGGCGAGGGCGGCGAGGGGTTGGGGCCGGAGCGTGCGCCTGCGTCCGACAATCCGCCGGAACAGCGCATTCCCCGCAATTCGCCCGCGCTGTTCAATCTGGGGGCCGCCGAGTTCACGTCGCTGTTCCATGACGGGCGTTTGGAGGTGGATCACTCGCGCAAGAGCGGCCTGCGCACGCCGCTGGAGGACGAGATGGTTGTCGGCTTTGACAGCGTGCTCGCCGCTCAGACCATGTTCCCCGTGCTCTCGCCGGACGAGATGGCCGGGCACTATTCCGAGAACGAGGTCTCTCGAGCGGTTCGGCAGGGGCTGATCACCGGGGCGGACGGCGCATGGGGAAAGATCGCGGCACGCGTCGCGGAGATACCCGAATACCGGGATCGGTTCGCTGAGTTGCTGAGTGCGGATGCCCCCATCGCCTTCACCGATATCTCCAACATGCTGGCGGCGTTCATCGCGACGGAGTGGCGCGCGGATGACAGCCCCTTCGATCGCTATCTACGGGGCGGCGCGCCATTAGAGCCTGCGGCGGTCGCGGGCATGGCGCTCTTTTATGGCGAGGCGGGGTGCGACGCGTGCCATAGCGGCGTCTTTCAGACCGATCACCGGTTCCACGCCATCGCCATGCCGCAGATCGGGCCGGGAAAGGCGGCGCGCTTTGAGTCGCACTCCCGCGATGTCGGACGGATGCGCGTGACCGGGCGGGAGGCGGACGCTTTCGCTTTCCGCGCGCCCTCTCTGCGCAACGTGACGCGTACGGCGCCCTACGGCCATTCGGGCGCCTATGCGACGCTCGATGCGGTGGTGCGGCACCATCTGGACCCGGTGGCCGCGCTGCGGCGCTACGATTCCACTCAGGCCGTTCTGCCAGGCGGAGCTGAGGAATCCGATTTCGCGATCGTCGCCGACCCGGAAGAAGTCGACCGGATCGCGGCGGCGAACAGTCTGGCGCCAATATCAATGTCAGAAGAGGAAATCGCGAACATCATCGCCTTTCTTCATGCGCTGACCGACGAACGCAGCGTCGCCGGCCGTCTGGGCGTTCCGACGGAAGTGCCCAGCGGTCTGCCAGTGGAGTAGGGGAGTGAGCAGACTCTTCCCGCCTCAAAAGCGAGGACAGTAGAGTATCATCCCAGTCACCTGTAATTTTAAGTCCACAAACCCTTTTTTACCGCTCAGGGCGGATCAATACATCGGAGAATGCTATGGCGTTGAGCATCATTGGGGCCGGTTTTGGGCGCACGGGCACGAACTCGCTGAGACTGGCGCTAGAGCAGCTCGGATTTGGTCCGTGTCACCATATGTTCGAAGTGCGCGACAATCCCGGTCAACTGCCGGGGTGGGAGGCCGCCGCCCGCGGCGAAGCAGTCGACTGGGACGCGATCTTTCAAGGCTATCGCGCGCAGGTGGACTGGCCGGGCGCCGCCTATTGGCGAGAGCTCGCCGACCACTATCCCGATGCGAAAGTCATCCTCAGCCTGCGCGATCCGGACAGTTGGTATGACAGCGTGCAGGCGACAATCGGACCGGTCATGACCACCCTGCGGGGCCGCCATGACAGTGCGCATATGAACGCTATCGCCGAGATGTGTCACAGCTTAATCGTCGAGGGTATTTTTGGCGGGCGTCTGGACGACAGGGAGCATGCGATCTCGGCCTTCAACGCCCATGCGGCAGACGTTCAGGCGTCGATTTCGGCTGAGCGCCTTCTCGTCTATGAAACCGGTACAGGATGGGACCCGCTTTGCGATTTTCTTGGGACGCCCGTGCCTGACGAGCCCTATCCATCGACCAACAGCACCAAGCAATTTCGGGAGGGCGGGGCCGCGCGAGCCTGATACCGGGCGCTGTGCCGCTCGTGCTAGTTCACGGGCTCGATCCGAAGCGACGCGCCCTCTTCGCGCCAGATGCGCAGGGATTGATTGGCGACGACATCTCGCCAGTCAGAGGTCTCTCCGCCGGGCCAGATGATCCGAATGCGCGCCTCCTCCACGTCGCCAAGGCCGAAATGCTCAGGTCCCAAGGCGCCGCTGGCGTGACCGCCCCCAACGGTCAATTCGCGCGACTGAATATCGCTTTGGGCGCTTGCAAGCTCGATCCACGCGCCGACGGCGGCGATGTTCGGAGCGGACTGGCGTAGTTCGATCTTCAGCCAGCTCCCCGTCACCGCCGAGACGTTCTCATAAAGTTCGATATTCGCCCGGCGGTTCACCACGACCAAATCCAGCAGGCCGTCGGCGTTGAGGTCGGCGAGAACGGCGCCTCTGGACCGATGGGGGGAGGCGACGCCAGCCTCCACAGCCGCTTCCCGAAAGCTCCGGTCGGTTTGTTGCATCAGTAGATTGTTGGGATCGCTCATGGCGCTGTTGGGCATCTGGTCCACATTTCCTTTGGCGATGAACACGTCATCGCGCCCGTCATTATCGACATCGCCGAAAGAGATCTGCCAGCCCGTCGAAGGCCGCCCATCATCGCCGGTATGCGGCCGGTGTGCGCTGGATCCTAGTTCGAATCTGACATCCTGAAAACTCGGCCCTTCCGCGCCAATTTCCAGCATCTGAAGCCGCTGATCGCCCATCGATGAGAGAAAAACCTCTGGCTGGCCGTCGCCGGTGATATCCCGGCTGGCGATGCCCATGCCCCAAAGGCGGTGGCTGCGCCAGCCGTCGGCTTGGGTGTAGAGGCTGGGCTCCGGCCCCATCCGCCAAAGCTGCTCCTCGCCGCCGCGCACATAGTAGTGGCGGTCATTGGAGATCCTGAGATCTGCGCGTCCCTGGCGACCCCAGTCGCTGAAAAGCATGGAAAGTGCGCAATACCCCGGCTCCAACTTCATCGGGGGACCGTACGCATCGCCCTCGGCCCGATAGAGCAGGTTCGTGTCACAGGCTTCGAACGGGCCGTCCGGGTCGTCCCGATCGACGTAGTTTCCAAACGCCAGAGTCGGGAGGCGACGCGCAGCCTCCCAAGTCGCGGAGAATGCCGTCGTCCAGCCGCTCTGATCGGAGAGGCCGAGATCCACGGTGACGTTAGTAAAATTACAATCGCCATCGCCCTGCAGGACGATGTTGTCGCCGGTGCGTAGCACCACCAGATCGGGTTGCGCATCCGCGTTGAGATGCAGGGGATAGGCGCCGATCACGCCCGTCAGGGTCAGCGCCGCCGGCGTCTCCGCGCGAAATCGCATCTCCGCGCCGTCGCTTTTATTGCGCAGCAGGACCGACGGGTTTTCTCCGCCTGCGGCGAAGATTTCGGGCAGCCCGTCGCCAGAGCAGTCGAAGACTGCCGCCCCGCCGCCGACGAAATGCTCCCAGCCGCCGTCATAGACATGGTTGATATCGCTTGTGCGGTCGGCGAAAGTTGGAGAGCCTGCAAGGGCTTGCGTCCCGGACAGCACCATCGCCAGCGCCGCGGCGCTCAAGGCGCTACGCCGCATGGTTTCGCCGCTTCCGCAAGGACAGCTCCGTTACGCCGCTGATGGCGAATGCGGCGGCTCCCATCGCCCACATTTCATCCGAGGATTTGTGGATGACGATCTTGGGGGGCGGCGCGTCCACCTCGACCGTCAGGTTGCGGATACTGCTCTGGATCTCTTCCTCGTAGAGATGATCCAGATGCATCCGTTCACCGGCGAGCAGGATCAGTTCCGGGTCGAAGATATTGACCAGATTAGCCAGTCCCATGCCGAACATGCGCGCCGCGCGGGCGACGATGGTTTGCGCGGGCTGGACGCCTTTCTTGGCGTCCGAAATCAACGTTTCGACCGCGTGAACGGGGTCGATCGAGTCGTTTGTGGGATAGGCGACGGAGGCCTCGCGCACCAACGCGTAATCAGCGACATAGGCCTCCAGGCAACCCCGCTGTCCGCATCGGCAGAGCGCGCCGTCAAGCTGGACCTTGGTGTGGCCAAACTCCGCGCCGCAGCCTCGGACGCCGCGATAGATCTGGCCGCCCAGCACGATCCCGATGCCGACGCCGTTCTCGATGGTTACGACGAGAAAATCGTCGACGTCGCGGCCGCGGCCGAACAGCCGCTCCGCCATTGCGACCAGATTGGCGTCGTTGTCGACGAAGACAGGCGACTTCAGGCGCTCGCTCAGCGCCGGGGCGATGGCGACGTTGCGCGACAAAAGCGACGGCGACCAGTGGACGAATCCGCGATTCGCGTCGATCAGCCCGGCCATGCCGACGCCCACCGCCGAGAGGTCCGCTGCGTCCAGTCCCGCATCCTTCGCAGTCTCTTCGATCGCCTCAGCGCAGCGCTCGGCCAGCTCAGCGGTCTCGTGGCTGGTTCTCGCCAGCGGGGTCTCTCGTTTCGCGATCTGCTCGCCTTCGAAATTCGTGATGACGGTCGAGATGCTGCGATGGGCGATTTTCAGGCCGCCGACCAGATGTGCTTCGCCCCGTATCTTTAGGTAAACTCTTGGCCTGCCGCGTTTTTTGCCGGTCTCGGCCTCGACGTCCGGGCTCTCTTCAACCAAGCCCTCCTCGATCATCTCGGCGACGATGGCGGTAACGGTCGCGGGGCTGATGCCGGTGTCATTGGCGACGTCGACACGGGCGATCGGCCCGTGTCGCCGAATGCATTCAAACACCACGCGGCGTCCTCGCTCCCTCTGACCCTCGGGCGAGGCGACGCCAGGTTTTTTGGGCGGCGTAGCGGCCGCGTCGCTCACCATGTACGGGGCCAGCGACGCCTGCTGGGACGCGCGCTCCTATATTGCGATTCGATGATCGTTTTGGCTGCCATGCGGGGACCGTAGCATAATTTAATTTGACTGACGAATTAAATTAAGGTAGGCCGGAGAAAGGCAATTTGGTGCGACTGTCGGAGCCAATGCCAAGGGAGGATTTAATGAAAAAAACGGGTTTCGCCGTAGTGGCGATTATGGCGTCCGCATTCGCGGGCTCGGCTTTCGCCCAAGACCTCACGGTCGGGGTCAGCTGGTCGAACTTTCAGGAAGAGCGCTGGAAAACAGATGAGGCTGCGATGGTCTCCGCATTGGAGGCGGGCGGCGCCAAATATCTGTCGGCGGACGCGCAGTCATCCTCGGCGAAGCAGCTGTCGGATATCGAAAGCCTGATCGCGCAGGGCGTCGACGCTCTGATCGTTCTGGCGCAGGATGCTCAGGCCATCGGACCGGCGGTGCAGGCCGCGGCGGATGAGGGCATTCCGGTCGTCGCTTATGACCGTCTGATTGAAGACAACCGCGCTTTCTATCTGACCTTCGACAATGTCGAGGTTGGCCGGATGCAGGCCCGCGCTGTGTTCGCTGCGCAGCCCGAAGGCAACTACGTGATGATCAAGGGCTCGCCCACCGATCCGAACGCGGATTTCCTGCGCGGCGGTCAGCAAGAGATCCTTCAGGAAGCCATCGACTCCGGCGCGATCAAGATCGTCGGCGAGGCCTATACCGATGGTTGGCTGCCGGCCAACGCGCAGCGCAATATGGAGCAGATCCTCACCGCCAACGACAACAATGTCGATGCGGTCGTGGCCTCGAATGACGGCACGGCTGGCGGCGTCGTGGCCGCGCTGACCGCACAGGGCATGGAAGGTATTCCGGTCTCCGGTCAGGATGGCGATCACGCCGCGCTGAACCGGGTCGCTCTGGGCACGCAGACGGTCTCGGTTTGGAAAGACGCGCGTGATCTGGGCCGGAACGCGGCGGAAATCGCGGTGGCGCTCGCCGGCGGCACGGCGATGGCGGATGTCGAGGGCGCAGCGAGCTGGACGTCGCCGGGCGGCACGACAATGACGTCGAAATTCCTCGCCCCTGCGCCGATTACGGCTGACAATCTCAGCGTCGTCGTAGACGCAGGCTGGATCACCAAGGACGCGCTCTGCCAGGGCGTCTCTAACGGCCCGGCGCCCTGCAACTGATGCGGTAGCCGAACTCTACGAAAAACTCGGACTGCGGCCTGTTTCCGCCGGTCGCAGTCCCATCGCTGAACGTCGGAGCCGGATATGACCGAGACCACGCCTCAGCCGCCCTCCGCCACATCCAATCGGTCGTTGTTCGCTCAGCTTGAGCTCGACACGCGTCTTTTGGGGATGGTCGGCGCCTTCATCGTGCTTTGCATCGGGTTCGACCTGATCACAGACGGGCGGTTTTTGACGCCGCGCAACATCTTCAACCTGACGATCCAGACCGTCTCCGTCGCGATCATGGCGACCGGCATGGTGTTCGTGATCGTCACCCGGCATATCGATCTGAGCGTCGGCGCGCTACTGGCCACCTGCTCGGCGATCATGGCTGTGACGCAGACCGACATTCTGCCAAATGCGCTGGGCCTGGGGCTGAACCATCCGATGACGTGGATCGTGACGGTCATAACTGGCCTGATCGCGGGAACGTTGATCGGCGCGTTCCATGGCTGGATGGTGGGGTATCTGACCATACCCGCCTTCATCGTCACTCTCGGTGGCTTTCTGGTTTGGCGGAACGTCGCCTGGTACTTGACGAGCGGCCAGACCATCGGCCCGCTCGACAGCACGTTCCTGATTTTCGGCGGGACCAACGGCACGCTGGGCGCGACATGGAGCTGGATCGTCGGCGGGATCGCCGCGGCGCTCGCGCTCTACGCGCTTTATAATGGTCGGCGCTCGAAACTGCGCCACGGCTTCCCGGTCAAGCCGGTCTGGGCCGAGGCGACGCTGTCCGGGATCGTTGTCTTCTCCATCTTGGGTTTCGTCTGGATTTTGAACTCCTACTCAATCCCCACTCGCAGGTTGGAGCGAATGTTCGAGGCGCGCGGCGAGGTCATGCCGGAAGGGCTGACGGTCGGGTACGGCCTGCCGTTTTCTGTGCTGATCCTGATCGCCGTCGCCGTGGTGATGACGGTCGTCGCCAAGCGGATGCGCTTTGGACGCTACATCTTCGCAACCGGCGGCAATCCCGACGCAGCCGAGCTCTCGGGCATCAACACGCGCCTGCTGACGGTCAAGATCTTTGCGCTGATGGGGTTTCTGTGTGCGCTGTCCGCCGTCGTCGCCTCGGCGCGGCTGGCGAACCACACGAATGATATCGGCACGCTTGACGAGCTTCGTGTGATCGCGGCGGCGGTTATCGGCGGCACCGCGCTGAGCGGCGGCCTTGGCACCATCCACGGGGCCATTTTGGGGGCGCTGATCATGCAAAGCCTGCAATCGGGCATGGCCATGGTCGGGGTCGACGCGCCGTTCCAGAATATCGTCGTGGGTTCGGTTTTGGTGGCCGCGGTGCTGATCGACATCATCTATCGCAAACGCCTGGGAGGAAAATGATGGCCGCTCCACTCGTTGAGATGCGCGATATCAGCATTTCCTTCGGCGGCGTGCATGCCGTCGATCATGTCAGCGTTGATTTGCAGCCGGGCGAGGTCGTCGGCCTGCTCGGGCATAACGGCGCGGGCAAATCCACGCTGATCAAGATCCTCTCCGGCGCCTATCAGAAAGATAGCGGCGATATCCTGATCAATGGCGAGAAGGTGGAGATCAACAATCCGCGCGACGCCCGCGCCCACAATATCGAGACGATCTACCAGACGCTCGCATTGGCCGACAATCTCGACGCCGCTTCGAACCTGTTCCTTGGACGGGAATTGGTGACGCCGTTCGGACTGGTCGATGATTCCGCGATGGAGGCGGAGGCGCGCAAGATCATGGGCCGCCTGAATCCGAATTTCCGCAAATTCGCGGATCCCGTCTCAGCGCTTTCCGGCGGCCAAAGGCAATCCGTCGCCATCGCCCGCGCGGTCTATTTCAACGCCAAGATCCTGATCATGGATGAGCCGACGGCGGCGCTCGGACCGCATGAGACACAGATGGTGGCGGACCTGATCCAGCAGCTGAAGGCCGAGGGCATCGGTATCTTCCTGATCGACCACGATGTGCATCAGGTGATGAAGTTGTGCGATCGCGCGAGCGTCATGAAAAACGGCAAGCTGGTGGGGACGGTCAATGTCGACGAGGTGACGGATGACGACCTTCTGGGCATGATCATCCTTGGCAAGCACCCCAAGGACAAGGCTCAATAAGAGTGCTTGACGCGAGCCGGATGGGCGCGCCATAGCGCCACATTCTCCGCCGATCCGCGACGATCTGGCCTGAGACGATTATGACGCTCGCCTCGCGTGCGCGAATTCTCTATTGCATCTGACGAGCAACTATCTGAGGCCAATCAGCATTGGCGTCTGCGGGTATGCGCCCATGACGCCGTGTCAGCGAGAAACGTAAAATGACCAACTATGTTCTTACTGTGAAATGCAAATCCCGGGTCGGCCTGGTGGCCGCGATCTCGGGATTTCTGGCGGAGCGGCAATGCAACATCACCCATGCCGCCCAGTTCGATGATCAGGACACCGGTCGCTTTTTCGCGCGTCTGGCGTTTCACGGTCCGGCCGAGGTGGACCAGGAGTCGCTGAAGGCGCAATTCGCGCCAATCGCCGACGAGTTCGATATGGAGACGGGCCTCTATGTCGACGGCGAAAAGATGAGGGTGCTGGTCATGGTCTCGCGCTTTGGCCATTGCCTGAACGACCTTCTCTACCGCTCTCGGATCGGCGCTTTGCCGATCGAGATCGTGGCGGTGATCTCAAACCACATGGACTACCAAAAGGTCGTGGTGAATCAGGACATTCCGTTTCACCGGATCAAGGTGACCAAAGAGAACAAGGCCAAGGCGGAAGCTGAGCAGATGGCTGTGATTGAGGAGACCGGCGCCGAACTGGTGGTGCTCGCTCGCTATATGCAGGTTCTCTCCGACGAGATGTGCACCAAGATGTCCGGCCGGATCATCAATATCCACCATTCATTCCTGCCGAGCTTCAAGGGCGCCGCGCCCTATAAGCAAGCGTTCGAGCGTGGAGTGAAGATGATCGGCGCGACGTCGCATTACGTGACCTCGGATCTGGATGAGGGTCCGATCATCGAGCAGGACATCGCGCGTGTCTCTCACGCCCAGTCGGCGTCCGACTATGTCTCGCTGGGGCGCGATGTGGAAAGCCAGGTGCTGTCCCGTGCGGTTCACGCCCATGCGCATCACCGCGCATTCCTGAATGGCAACAAGACCGTCGTTTTCCCCGCGGGGCCGGGCGGTTTCGCGTCTGAGCGGATGGGGTAAGAAAGCGCCGTCTCAAACCCGGGGCGGCAGGTTATACCGCGTGACGACCTGAACGTTCGAGATCAGGTTTTCGGGCCTGTCCGGCGCCAGCTTGTGGTGGTGGAGGAAGGCCCGAAAGACGTTCTGCATATCGGCCGTCAGGTCATGGTGCAGAACGAAACTCAGGCGACCACTTTCAATCAATCTTCGGTTCTCGCGGTCGAGGTCGTGGGCGACATAGATGTCGGGTGAGAGCCTGTTCTGCGACAGCATCTCCAGAATCGTGCGATTTCCGCCGCCCATCGAATAGACGGCGCGCAGGTCCTTGAGGCGTTCCAGCACCGGCTCGATTGAGTGGGCGGTCTGGTAGGGCACGCCGCTGCCGCCGCTGGCGTCTATCACGCTGAGGTTTGGGCATGCGTCGGTCAGCAATTGCAGGAACGCGCTTTCACGTTCCTCCTCTCCCAGAAACTGGTCCTGACTCTTTGTCGTCAGTACCGTGCCAGAGGCGCCGGCGAGCGTCTGCGCCACCAGATAGGCGGCGGTGCGCCCTGCGCTCTTGTTATCGAGGCCGACATAGGCCACGCGCGTCGGCGAAGTGATGTCGGTCACAAGCGTGACGACGGGAATGCCCGCCGCCGCGAGGTCGTCGACCGCCTTGCGAATACCGGGCGCGTCGCGCGCCTTCAGGCAGACCCCCTGACTGCCCCGTTTGGCGATGCGGGCCAAAGCGTCGATCACGTCGGCCTCCGTCATGATCTCCTGCAACAGAAATCGCGGGCGGCACGCGGCGACCTTTATGTCCGCGACGACATGCTCCGCCGCGCGCCTGACCTCATGGCTGAAGCGGGTGGGCGCCTCGATCACGAAATCGAAAAACATGCGCCGTCCGCGCGCTGCTAGTTGCGCCTCCTGACCCTCCAGCTCCGCGATCGCGCTGGCTACCCGACGGCGAGCATGCGGGCTGACATGGGCGCGGTTGTTGATCACCCGATCGACCGTTGCCGTGCCCAAACCAGCCTGCAACGCAATCTCTTTGATTGGAAAACGATGAGTCATTTGATGTGTTTCTGATGGATTTTCTGACGCCGCTCAAGAGACATTCACGGCAATATCGTTCGAAACGCTGACGGAGACTCGCCATGGACCAGCAAACGCAGAACCCCACCCGCACAGGCTATTTCGACCCGGACGCCTGTGACGTGAACGACCTTATCGCACTCATAGAGCAGAAAACGGCTCCCGCCGACGCGCTTCACGCGGCGGAGATTAGGCACGATATCCCAATTTACGACATGGCCAGCCTGCGCCCAGATCTGGAGAGCAACGACAGGCGGGTCGAGATCATGGCCGAATGGGCGCGAGTGCTGCTGACGGGGCCGGGCGTGGTGGCGCTTCGCGGCGCCTACGCCGACACCGGCGTTCTGGATCAGGCGACAGAAATCTACGATGCGATCATCGCCGAAGAGAAAGCGGCCTCGGGTGGCGGCGGCGATCACTTCGCGGCGGCGGGCGCCAATGACCGGATCTGGAACGCATTGCAAAAACTTTGCGAACGGGATCCGGACGTGTATCTGCGATATTTCGCGAACACGTCGATCGCGGCGGTGTGCGAGGCGTGGCTGGGCCCGAATTATCAGATGACGGCGCAGGTCAATCTGGTCCATCCCGGCGCCGCCGCGCAGCAGGTGCATCGCGACTACCATCTCGGGTTTCAGACCACTGAGATCAGCGCCGCGTACCCGGCGCATGTCCACGACCTGTCGCCGGTCCTGACTCTGCAAGGCGCGATCGCGCATTGCGATATGCCCATCGAGAGCGGCCCAACGAAACTGCTGCCGTTCTCACAGGCCTATCGCGCCGGTTATGCGGCCTGGCGGCGCGATGACTTTCGCGACGTGTTTGAAGAGCGACATGTGCAACTGCCCTTGTCCAAGGGCGACGCGGTGTTCTTCAATCCGGCCCTGTTTCACGCGGCGGGCGCCAACTCCAGCGCAGATATTCACCGTATGGCCAACCTGCTGCAGATATCGTCCGCGTTCGGCCGCGCGATGGAGGCGGTGGATCGGCGCAAGATGTGCAAGCTGCTCTACCCGCAGGCGGTCAGGGCGCGCCAGAGCGGAACGCTCAGCGCTTCGGAATTGGACGCGGCCATCGCATCGACGGCGGAGGGGTATTCGTTTCCGACCAATCTCGACAGAGATCCGCCGATTGGCGGTCTGGCGCCGGAATCGCAACAGGCTTTCTTCAAGCGGGCGCTTGACGAGGGTTGGAGCGCGGAAGCCTGCGCCGCGCATCTGGACGAGATGGCGGCGAAACAGCGACCATGAGCGCGGCGCAGCGGTAGGGTTTAGACAGAGACGGCGACGCCCTCGCTGAGGGATCGCGCCGCCGCGTCCGCCAGCAACTGTGCGCGCAATCCGTCATGGATGTCCGGGTTCTGCGGCTCGCCCGCGCGGATCTGCTTGATGAACTGCGCGATCTCCGCCTGATAAGCCAGTTTGTAGCGTTCGAGGAAAAAGTGCAGCGCCGGCGCCTTGCGGAACCCGCTATCGGACGCGAGCTCGACGGAGTTCTCCAGCATGTTCTCCGCTCTTAGCATGCCCTTGGAGCCATGAACCTCGATCCGTTGGTCATAGCCATAGGAGGCCCGGCGCGAATTGGAGATCTGGCAGATTTTGCCCGACGCCGTCGTCAGGGTCACGGCCGCGGTGTCGATATCGCCGGCTGCGCCGATCTCAGGATCGACCAGCGACGCGCCGACGGCGTAGATGCTCACAGGCTCTTCGCCCAAAAGGAAGCGCGCCATATCCAGATCGTGGATCATCATGTCCCGAAAGAGGCCGCCCGAGCTTTTGATATAGCTGATCGGGGGCGGGGCGGGATCGCGCGAAAGGATGGTCACGATCTCCACGTCGCCGATCTCTCCGGCGGCGATGCGCGCCTGAACATTGGCGAAATTCGGATCGAACCGGCGATTGAAGGCGGTCATGAAAGGCGCGCCCGCGTCTTCGACCGCCTTGATGCAATCGCGAATACGGTCGGCGGACAGGTCCACCGGCTTTTCGCAGAAGATCGCTTTCCCGGCGCGGGCGGCGGCGTGGATCAGGTCGTAATGCGTATCGGTCGGGGTGCCGATGATCACCGCGTCGATATCGGGACTGGCGATGATCTCCTCACTGCCCTGAACCCGCGCGCCGTAGCGGTCCGCCAGTTTCTGCGCGGCGTCCGGCAGCGCGTCCGAGAGGGCGGCGACCGCGGCTCCGTCCATCAGGTGGACGTTATAGGCGTGAATCTGCCCGATACGCCCGCATCCCAGAATTCCGATCCTCAGCATGTCACGCTCGCTTCAAAGGTTGCAGGACCCGGCGCGCCGCCTCGACCACGGGGTCGTGCGTCTCCGTCAGGATCGACAGGCGATCGAACCGGGACGGGTCGCGATTGACCGCTTCGCGCAGCGCCGCGCCGAACGCCATGCGCAATTCCGTTCCGATATTGAATTTGCAGATGTTCGAGTTCCGGGCGAAGGCCGCGCGCTGCGCCACCGGCACGCCGGATCCGCCATGGATGACCAGCGGCACGTTGGTCAAGGCCTCGATCGCGCGGATGCGCGGCTCGTCCAGATCCGCATCCTTTTCCTGCTGAAGATGCACGTTGCCCACCGAGACCGCCATTGCGTCGACGCCGGTTTCGCGCGCGAATTGGCCCGCTTCTTCCGGATCGGTGCCGGCTGAATCTTCGCCGCCCGAATAGCCGACAAATCCGATTTCTCCCTCGCATGAGACGCCGGCCGCATGGGCCAACTCCACAATCTCGGCGGTCTCGGCGATATTCGCGGCGAGCGGTTTTCGGGACCCGTCGAACATGACCGAGGTGAAACCGCTATCGATCGCGACGCGACACTCTTCGATGGTGTAGCCATGGTCCAGATGGGCGACGACCGGCACGCTGACGCTTTCGGCCAGGTGGCGAAACATCTTTCCGAGTATGGGCAGCGGCATGTACCCGCGGCAGGACGGCCCCGCCTGCAGGATCACAGGCGTGTCCTCAGTCTCGGCCGCGGCCACATAGGCACGCATATCCTCCCACCCGAGGGTGACCAACCCAGCCACCGCGTAGCCTTGCTTCAGAGCGGGCTGAAGAACTTCCGAGAGCGTCGCCAGAGTCATTTGAACTTCGCAATCATGTCCTTGATGCCGGGGATCGTCTCCAGCTGCGCCGCGTGAGTGGGTTGGAAATACTGGACCAGAGAGCGCTGACTCAGCCCGCCCAGAATGGTGAAATAGTACATCTCATAACCGGGTAGCGCGGCGCAGGGATGATAGCCCTTGTCAAGCATGATCGTGGAGCCGTCGACGATGTGATAGGCGTCGCCCGGCTCGTTATCGACGCGCTGAAGCATTTGCACGCCGGAGCCGTAATTGGGCCGAAAGCGGAAATTGTAGGTCTCGTCATGACGGGTCTCATCCGGCAGACGGTCGGTGTCATGCTTGTGCGACGGGAAGCCGGACCAGCCGCCTTGTCCCACGGTGAAAAGCTCGCTCACCAGCAAGCGGCCGACTTTGCCGTGCTGTTTCTGGCCGAGGATATGCTTGATCTTACGGTGAGTTTTTGTGTCGTCCGAACCGTATTGCACAAGGTCGATCTCGGCGGCGCGCACATCGAACGGGTCGAGCACCTCGTCATACTTGGCCCCCGCGACGAAAGTCTCCGTTTTGTCGGTCTTGCAGGTGATCGTCACCTTGGCGCCGACGGGAACATAGACGCCCTCCGGCTCTCCGTCCCAGACATCGATGGTGCGGTTGCCCAGATCCGCGAACACCTCGCCTTCGACATCGACATCCACCGTTCCCGTCGCAGGCGCGACGCAGGTCTCATAGCCGGGCGTCCGATACTCGAACGTCTCGCCCTTCTTCAGCTTGACGATGTTGAAGTAGTTCAGCGGCACCGTGGCGTTGTCGATGTCGACAATGGCTTTGTTCTGATTGTCAAAGGGAGGGATATGCATGGCGCGCTCCGTTCAGCTTTCTGTAGGGCCGGGATGCGAGGCCAGAAATACCTCAAGCTCGGCGGTGTTTGGCATGGCGGGCGCGCATCCGGGTTGCGAGACCACGATCGAGGCGCAGGCCGAGCCCCGAAGGACCGACTCGCGCAGCGACCGCCCGTCGGCGAGGCCGGCCAGAAGGCCGGCCATGAAGCTGTCGCCCGCGCCATTGGGTTTCACGGCGGTGACCGGGTAGATGCCGGTGCGGATTTCATCGCCGTCAGCGAAGGTCATCGCGCCTTCGGCGCCCATTTTGTAGATCACGATGCGGCCCGGCCGTTCTGACAGAGCCCGCGCTTTCGCCAGCCCCATATCCATGCCGCCCGCCATAAAGCCGAACTCCTCGTCATTGCCGACGATGAGGTCGCTCTCTTCGCCTGCGCGCGAAAGGACTTCAGAGGCGACCTCCGGCGAGGGCCAGGAATAGGGTCGATAGTCGATGTCGAAGATCACCGGAAGGTCGGCGGCGCGGGCGTTCTCAAACGCGCGGAACGTGGCGCTTCGTGACGGCTCCGCCGCGAAAACCGTGCCCGCGGTGATCAGCGCGCCGAAGGCGCTGTAATCCACCCGATCCATATCCTCCGCCGTCACCTGAAAGTCGACGGCGCCGTTGCGGTAGATGACGTTCTGGAAGTCATCCAACGTGCTTTCATAGATCGCGAGCGAGGTGCGGAACTCTCCCCCGACGGTGCGGATATAGGTTGTGTCCACGCCATAGTGATGCAGGCGATTGAGGCAGAACCGACCGACCGCGTCGTCCGAAATCGATGTGACCAGCGACGCCTGACAGCCAAGTTTGGCCAACCCGGCGCAGATATTCGCTGAGGAGCCGCCAAGATCGGATTCAAACTGAGAGGCGTGCTCGCTTTTGACGCCGACCGGCGCCGCATACATGTCCATGCCCGCGCGGCCGAAAACCGCGAAGCGTTTCTGCGCGATCCCGTCGAGCAGCGCGCCCATCACACGCCCTGCCGTTGTTTGTCGCGGCTGGATTCCCATTCCTCATGGGCGTTGCGCACGCGCTCGCTGTTGCTGACCTGCGGCGTGCCGACTTCCCACCAGGTATGGCCCTCAGCGGTCCAGCCCTCATAGGGGTCCACTTTCATCACGATGACATGGGTTTTGTCCGACGTCTTCGCGCGCTTGAACGCCTCGCCCAGCTCGTTCGGATTCGACACGGTCTCGGCAATTGCGCCCTGTGCGGCAGCATGGGCTTCAAAATCGACTGAGAACGCCTCTGGAATGGTGGGGCAATCGGCGATCAGGTTGTTGAAGCTTTCGTTGCCGGTGTTGTTCTGCAGCTTGTTGATCACCGCGAACCCGCCATTGTCGAGCACGAGGATGATCAATTTTTTGCGGCTGAGCACCGAGGAATAGAGATCTGAGTTCATCAGCATATAGGACCCGTCGCCGATGAAGACGATGGTGTCCTGATCCGCCTCACGCTCCATCTGGGCGATCCGCGCGCCCCAGGCGCCGGAGATCTCGTAGCCCATGCAGGAGAAGCCGAACTCGACATCGACAGTGCCCAGGCCCAGCGTGCGCCAGTTGGCGGTGACCTCGGCGGGCAGGCCGCCAGCGGCGGCGACCACGCGATCGCGATCATCGCACAGGTCGTTCACCACGCCGATGGCCTGCGCGTAAGAGTTGGGTCGATTGCCGTAAGAGACGTTCTCCGCGACATAGGCGTCCCAGCGTTTGCGCTCATTCTGCGCCAAAGTGGTCCAGTCTGCCGGCGCCACATAGTCTTTTGTCGCCGTATCCAGCGCCCCGAGCGAGAGCTTCGCGTCTCCGACGACCGGCAGCGACATATGCTTGCCCGCATCGTGCCGCGCCGCATTGATCGAGATAAAGCGCGCGTCCTTTGCAAAGGCTGTCCAGGATCCGGTGGTGAAGTCCTGCAATCGCGTGCCGACGGCGAGGATCACGTCGGCCTGCTCGGCGATGGCGTTGGCCGAGTTGGAACCGGTCACACCGACCGGTCCGATGTTCAACGGATGGGTCGCCAACAGGTTCGCCCGTCCGGCGATTGTCTCAACCACCGGGATCTGGCGGGCCTCGGCGAAGGCGGTCAGTTCCGCCGTCGCGTGCGAATACTGTACGCCGCCGCCTGCGATTATCATCGGGCGTTCCGCGCTCGCGAGCAGGGCCGCGGCGTCGGCGATCTCATCAGCGTCCGGCGTGATCCGTCGAATACGATGTACTTTCTTTGCGAAGAACCCGACCGGGTAGTCATAGGTCCAGCCTTGCACGTCCTGCGGGAGGCCGAGAAAGGCCGGGCCGCAATCGGCCGGGTCCAGCATCGTGGCGATGGCGGCGGGCAGCGACTGGATCACCTGCGCCGGATGGGTGATCCGGTCCCAATAGCGTGTGACCGGCTTGAACGCATCGTTCACGCCGAGCGTCGGGTTGTAAAAATTCTCCAACTGCTGCAGCACCGGATCGGGCAGGCGGGTCAGAAACGTGTCTCCGCAAAGCAGCAGCATCGGCAGGCGGTTGGCGTGGGCCAAGGCCGCGCTGGTCACCAGGTTCGACGTTCCCGGACCCGCAGAGGCGGTGCAGAACATGAAGCGCTGGCGCAGCCACTGCTTGGCGTATCCGGCGGCGGCGAACCCCATGCCCTGCTCATTCTGGCCGCGATAAAGCGGCAGCTCGTCCCTGACTTCATAGAGTGCCTCGCCGAGGCACGGCACGTTGCCGTGACCGAAGATGCCGAAGCCGCCGCCGCACAGGCGCAATTCCTGCCCGTCGACATTGATGAACTGGTTCGAAAGCCAGCGGATGATCGCCTGCGCAGTCGTCAGCCGGATCGTTTCATGTCCTGTTGTCATGTGAGTGCGAACCCTATCAAAAAATCCGGCGGTTCACCGAATGCAGCTTGCGAGACTTCGACTCTCACGATACAACTTTTGCAACCGGTTGCAAGTCGGATTTGATTGCGGAGCGGCTCAGCATGACTGAGATTGGAATAGGGATTCTGGGCGGCGGCTATATGGGCAAGGCCCATTCGGTCGCGATGTCGGCGGTGGGCGCGGTCTTCAACACAATGATCCGTCCGCGCCTGGAGATGATTTGCGCCTCGACGGAGGAAAGCGCCGAGCGCTACCGCGCGGCCTATGGCTTCCGGCGGGCGACCGCAGAGTGGCGCAAACTGGTCGACGACCCGGCGGTCGAGGCGATCGTCATCGCCACGCCGCAGGAAACCCATCGTCAGATCGCCGAAGCCGCTTTCGCCGCGGGCAAGCCGGTGCTCTGCGAAAAGCCTCTGGGGGCGTCGCTGGAGGACAGCCTCGCCATGGTCGCAGCGGCGGAGCAGAGCGGCTGCGCCAATATGATCGGGTTCAACTATATCCGCACGCCAGCCAGCCAGTTCGCACGCCAACTGATCCGCGACGGAGAGATCGGCGAGGTCACATGGTTCCGGGGCGAGCATACCGAAGATTTCTACGCTGACCCAGATGCGCCGGCGACATGGCGCACCTCCGGCGACGCCAATGGCACGATGGGCGATCTGGCACCGCATATGATCAACGGGGCGCTGGCGCTGATGGGGCCGATTGAGAGCGTCATGGCCGAGATCGAAACCGTCCATACCGACCGGCCCGGCGGTCAGGTGACCAATGACGACCACGCGCAGATGATGTGCCGGTTTCGGAACGGCGCCATGGGGCAGATGTATTTCAGCCGGATCTCAACGGGGCGAAAGATGGGTTACGCCTATGAGATCAGCGGGACCAAGGGCGCCATTCGGTTCGATCAGGAGGACCAGAACACGCTCTGGCTCTACCGCGCGGAGGATCCGGAGGAAGGTCGCGGCTTTCGCAAAGTCCTGACAGGTCCTGCGCATCCAGATTACCTGCCGTTCTGCCAGGGACCGGGGCACGGCACCGGCTATCAGGATCAGATCATCATTGAGGCGCGGGATTTTTTGCGGGCGATCGAGACCGGCGAGACGGTCTGGCCGAGCTTTCGCGACGGGTTGGAGGTCAATCGCGTGATCGCCGCAGCCCGGGCCTCGTCCAATGCGAAAAACTGGAAAGATATCAACGCGTTTTGACTGCCGGAGACAGCTGACATGACAATCAGAATCGGCAATGCGCCCTGTTCATGGGGCGTCGAATTTGCGAATGACCCGCGCAATCCCGCCTGGCGCTCGGTTTTGGCGGATTGCGCCAAGGCGGGCTACAAGGGCATCGAACTGGGGCCGGTGGGTTTCATGCCGGAGGATCCCGCTGAACTGGCGGACGCCCTGGCCGAACATGATCTTGAACTGATTGGCGGGGTGGTCTTTCGCCCGTTCCATGACCCGGCCGCGTGGGAAGATGTGCTGGATGGGTCGGTCCGGACCTGCAAGTCGCTGAGCGCGCATGGTGCGCGGCATCTCGTTCTGATCGACTCCATCTCTCCGCGCCGGGCCCCAACGGCGGGGCGCGCGGATGAAGCCGAACAGATGGACGCCGCCGAATGGGCGGCCTATCGGAATCGGTTGTCGGATGTGGCGAAGATGGGCGCGGAGGAATATGGCCTGACCGTCGGCATCCACGCCCATGCGGGCGGGTTCATGGACTTCGAGCCAGAGCTGGAGCGCCTGCTGGAGGAGGTCGACGAGAGCTTCCTGAAGATCTGCTTCGACACCGGGCATCACTCTTACGCCGGGTTCGATCCGGTGGCCTTCATGAAACGTAATGTGAATCGCATATCCTATATGCATTTCAAGGATATAGATCCGAAAGTGAAAGCGGATGTGATCGAGAATCGCACCGGGTTTTACGATGCGTGCGGGCAGGGAATCTTCTGCAATCTCGGCGATGGCGATGTGGACTTTCCCGCCGTGCGGCAGGTGTTGCTGGATGCTGGTTTCGAGGGTTGGTGCACCGTCGAGCAGGACTGCGATCCGACGCTTGACCCGGACCCTGTGGGCGACGCGCGCAAGAACCGAAACTACCTTGAATCCATTGGCTTCAATTGAGGGACGGTCGTCATGGAAAAACTGAAATGGGGCATGATCGGCGGCGGCGAAGGCAGCCAGATCGGACCGGTTCATCGTTTGGCCTCCGGGCTAGACGGGCATTTTGAATTCGCGGCCGGCGCACTGGATCACCGTCCCGATGTCGGGCGCGCCTATGGTCAGAAGCTGGGTCTCGCCGCCGACCGGTCCTATGGCGACTGGCGCGAGATGCTGGCGGGCGAGGCGGCGCGCGATGACCGGGTCGATCTGGTTACGGTCGCGACGCCCAACGCCTCCCACTTTGAGATCTCCAAGGCGTTTCTGGAGAAGGGCTTTCATGTTCTCTGCGAAAAGCCGATGACGATGACGGTCGAAGAGGGCGAAGAGATCGTGAGGCTCTCACGGGCGACCGGTCGCATCTGCGCGGTGAACTACGGCTATACCGGATACGCGCTGGTGCGCCACATGCGCGCGATGGTGGCGCGCGGCGATCTTGGGCGGGTTCGACTTGTCAAAACCGAATTTTCTCACGGGCATCATGCGGACGCGGCCGACGCCGACAACCCGCGCGTTCGGTGGCGGTATGATCCGGCGCAGGCGGGCGTCTCCGCGCAATTCGCTGATTGCGGCATTCACGCCCTGCATCTGGCGAGTTTCGTGCTTCAACAGGAGATCACCAAGCTCTCGGCCGATACGGTCAGCTGCATCGAGAGCCGCGAGTTGGAAGACGACGCGATGGTCAATTTCCGCATGGATGGCGGCGCGGTCGGGCGACTGTGGACCTCCTCTGTCGCGGTGGGGCGCCAGCACGGATTGGCCATACAAGTCTTTGGTGAGAAAGGAGGATTGCGCTGGTCTCAGGAGCAGCCTAACCAGCTTTACTGGATGCCGCTGGGCGAGCGGTTGCAGGTGATCGAGCGCGGCGAGGCCAATCTGAGCCCGGAGGCGGATCTCGCCAGCCGCTCCACCATCGGACATTCGGAGGGGTTCACCTCCGCCTTCGCCAATATCTACAGCAATCTGGCCGAAGCGATCCGGGCTGGTCAGGAGGGACGCGACGTCGAACCGGCGGCGGATCTCTTTCCGCGCGCCGAGGATGGGCTGCGGTCGATGGCGGCCGTCTTCGCCGTTGCGGAGAGCGGCGGAGCCGACGGCATATGGGTCGACGCCCGTCCGCCGATGTTTCGCTGACGAACCGTCAGCCGGTCGACGGAGCGTTGTCGGGGAGGGGCCTCAACGTGCCCCTCTCAACCACTGAACTGGGGAATATGCGGGCTTCGGGATAGCGGTCCGGCTCGTCCAGCATCGCGACGATCAGTTCGATCGAGGATGTGATGATCTCCCGGATCGGCTGGTGGATGGTGGTGAGGTTGATGTTCTCCCACCGCGCCATCTCCATATCGTTGAGGCCGATGATGCCGATATCGTCTGGTACGGATAACCCGCTGCTTTCGATGGCCGACAGAGCACCGATCGAGAGCACGTCGTCGCCGCAGAAATAGGCCTCAGCCGGCTCGCTCTGCAGCAGACGCAGCATCTCGTTGCGCCCAGCGTCGAAGGAATAGGCGTCGGCGAAGGTATGCGTCGTTTTCACCTGGGGATGTAGCGACATCTCCGACATGAACCCCGCGAAACGGTCTTGCGTCGACGTCGCGCTCTCCGGCCCGCCGAGAAAGGCGACCCGCTCATATCCGCGGGCGACGAGGGTGCGCGCGACCATGCGCCCGCACTCGACGTTGTCTATGCTGACGATGTGGACCTGCGGCGCGGATGAATAGCGCCCGAAGGAATGCACGACCGGCACATTGGCGTCGCGAAACGCCTTGGAGAAGCCTGGCGGCAGGGTCGATGAGGCGACAACCACGCCATCAACCGAGTATTGCCGAAGCATACGCACCGAATTTTCCGGGGCGGTCTCATTCGTCAGGTTAACCAGCAGAGGGCGTAGCCCGCGATCCTGAAGCCCGCGCGTGAAAAGATCGAAGACTTCCAGGAAAATCGGATTATGAAAGTTGTTCGAGACGAGACCGATCAGCTTCGTGCGCCCAGTGGTCAATGAGGAGGCCAGAGCGTTGGGGCTGTAGCCCAGTTCGCGCGCGGCGCGCTCCACGCGGCGACGCATCTTTTCGGAGACGGAGGCGCCATGCGTGAAAGTGCGCGAAACGGCGGAGCGGGACACTCCGGCGCGCTGTGCGACCTCTTTCAACGTGACGGCCATGCCGATGCAGCCCCCGAGCCCTCAATCCGCCAAAACAAGATCGCAGAATGGCCGAGGTCGATCAAAATTGCAACCGGTTGCAATTTTTGGATGAGTATGGTTTAACGATTTTCGGAGGGGCAGGGCCAACCTGTCCATTACCCACAGCACAAGTGAGTCTTGGGAGGACATCATGAAATCACTGATGAGAAATCTGGCGATGGCGACGGCCTTGGTCGCTGCGCCGTTGATGACTGTGGCGACGAGCGCGTCCGCGGAAGGCGAGAAGTATATTCTCGTCAGCCACGCGCCTGACAGCGACACGTGGTGGAACACGGTCAAGAACGGCATCGCGCTGGCCGGCGAGCAGATGGGCGTCGAGGTCGAGTACCGCAACCCGCCGACCGGCGATCTGGCCGACATGGCGCGGATCATCGAACAGGCGGCCGCCAGCGGGCCCAACGGCATCATCACCACCATCGCCGATTATGACGTGCTCAAGGGCCCGATCATGAACGCGGTCGACGCGGGCGTCGATGTGATCATCATGAACACCGGCACGCCGGATCAGGCGCGCGAGTTGGGCGCGCTAATGTATGTCGGTCAGCCGGAATACGATGCAGGCTACGCGGCGGGACTGCGCGCCAAGGGCGACGGCATCAAGTCGTTCCTCTGCGTGAACCACTCGATCCAACAGCCGACTCTGGCTGAGCGTTGCCAGGGCTTCGCCGATGGTCTGGGCGTTGAGCTGGGCAACTCGATGCTCGACAGCGGCGCCGACCCGGCGGAGGTCAAGAACAAGGTGCAGGCCTATCTCTCCTCCAACCCGGACACCGACGCCATCCTGACGCTGGGTCCGGTTTCGGCCGACCCGACCATGTTGGCGCTGGACGAAAACGGAATGGCCGGCGACATCTATTTCGGCACATTTGATCTCGGCGAAGAGATCGTCAAAGGCATCAAGGCGGGCACCATCCAGTGGGGCATCGACCAGCAGCCGTTCCTGCAGGCCTATCTGCCGGTCGTGGTTCTGGCGAACTATCACCGCTATGGGGTGCTGCCGGGCAACAACATCAACTCGGGCCCGGGTTTCGTGACGGCGGAAGCGCTTGAGCTGGTCGAAAAATTCGCCGGCGAATACCGCTAACTTCCTCCTGAACGGGGCGGCTGGTTTCGACCGGTCGCCCCTTTTTCGTTCTAGAGACCCAGCTGCACGAGGCGAATATGTCCGAAGCATCCACTACCCCCGCAGGGGGCGATGAGCGAATTAAGACACGCTCTCGATTTCGCGAAGCCCTGATCCGTCCCGAACTGGGCGGCATCGTCGGCACGGCTGTCGTATTTCTTTTGTTCCTGTTGTTCGCCTCAGATAGCGGCATGTTCAACAGTCAGGGCGTGATGAACTGGAGCCAGGTGTCGGCTCAATTCATGATCATCGCCGTCGGCGCGTGTTTGTTGATGATCGCCGGTGAGTTCGATCTGTCAGTCGGTTCAATGATTGGTTTCGCGGGCATGATGATCGCCATTTTCAGCGTCACGCTGGGCTGGCCGGTCTGGATGGCCATTATCGTCACCTTCGCGCTGGCGCTGGCGATCGGCGCGCTGAACGGCTACATCGTCGTACGCACCGGGCTGCCAAGCTTCATCGTAACGCTGGCCTTCCTGTTCATCCTGCGCGGCTTCACGATCTACTTTCCGCAGACGATCGAGCGCAAGACCATCATCGGCGGCATCAAGGACGCGGCCGAGGGCGACTGGCTGGCCTTGCTCTTTGGCGGCAAGATCCTGACGGGCGCATTCAGTTGGATGGGGGATGTGGGGATCATCGCTACGTTTGAGCGTGGATCGCGCGCCGGACAGCCGGTGGTCGACGGCATTCCCATGCTGATCGTCTGGGCGATCGTCTTGATCATCTTTGGCCATGTGCTGCTGACCAAGACTAAGTTCGGCAACTGGATCTTCGCTTCTGGCGGCGACGCCGAGGCGGCGCGCAACTCGGGCGTTCCGGTCAACCGCGTGAAGATCCTGATGTTCATGTTCACAGCCTTCTGCGCGACCGTCTTCGCCACCTGTCAGGTGATGGAGTTTGGATCCGCCGGTGCCGATCGAGGCTTGTTGAAGGAGTTCGAGGCGATCATCGCGGTGGTGATCGGCGGCGCGCTTCTGACAGGCGGATACGGCTCCGTCATCGGCGCGGCGCTGGGCGCATTGATCTTTGGCGTGGTGCAGCAAGGCCTGTTCTTCGCCGGGGTCGAAAGCTCGCTCTTCCGGGTGTTCCTGGGGCTCATCCTGCTCTTTGCGGTGATCCTGAACACGTACATCCGTCGGATGATTACGGGGGAGAGATAAGATGACCGATCAAGACGCCATCATCGAGATGAAGGACATCGAGAAGCATTTCGGCAGCGTGATCGCGCTGGCGGGCGTTTCGGTGAACGTCTATCCCGGCGAATGCCATTGTCTGCTAGGTGATAACGGCGCTGGCAAGTCGACCTTCATCAAGACCATGTCGGGCGTGCACCAGCCGACGGCCGGAGAGATTTATTTCGAAGGCAAGCCGCTGCATTTTGACGATCCTCGCGACGCTATCGCCGCCGGGATCGCCACGGTGCATCAGCATCTGGCGATGATCCCCCTGATGTCCGTCAGCCGAAACTTCTTTATGGGGAATGAGCCGCTCCGCAAGGTCGGGCCGATCAACTTCTTCGACCATGACCACGCCAACAAGATCACGATGGAAGAGATGCGCAAGATGGGCATCAACCTGCGTGGTCCTGATCAGGCGGTGGGCACGTTGTCGGGCGGTGAACGCCAGACCGTCGCCATTGCGCGGGCGGTTTATTTCGGCGCGAAGGTGCTGATCCTTGATGAGCCGACCTCCGCGCTGGGCGTCCGGCAGACGGCCAACGTGCTGGCCACCATCGACCGGGTCCGCAAACAGGGGATCGCGGTGGTGTTCATCACCCACAACGTCCGTCACGCGATGGCGGTGGGCGATCGGTTCACTGTTCTCAATCGCGGGAAGACGCTGGGCACGGCCGTGCGGGGCGAGATCACGCCCGAAGAACTGCAGGACATGATGGCCGGCGGGCAGGAGCTGGTCGCGCTGGAAGGCAGCCTGGGCGGCACCGTCTAAGGCGATCTCGCAGGACCGGATCGGCGCGCGGACAAGACGCGCCATTTAAGAAAGAAATTGGCCGCCGGATACGCTCCGGCGGCCAATCTGTTTTCGGGGCGTCGTTTAGTTCGGCGCGACCGCATGGGTCGGGCCGAATAGTGCGCCTCAGTGCGCGACGCTGTGGCGAGCGATCGAGGCGATCTGACCGCGTCCGAACCCGAGGTCGTTCAGTTCCCGGTCGTCGAGCGACCAGAGGTCTTTCGCGATAGCCTGGGCTTTGCGCCAAGAGGCGAATTTCTCGAGAATTTTAGCAATCATGGCCGTGTCTCCTTCACACTCGAATCTGAGTGGGTTTCGCGCATGCAAATAAGGAGTCGCGACGCGCTTTTACAGTCACAAAAAACGCAGGACCGATTTGCAGTTTTTGCATGGCGAGTCAGGGCTGATCCGGACCGACAATCGTCCGAATTCGGCGGCGCTAACGAATGTATCCTTTGACGCCATGCGGAGCGAAGCGGGAAGGGCGCGCCCCTTCGCGGATGGATCTATGCTTGAGAGGAGCTGCCGGGGCTCCTAACTCAAAGAATGGGTTTGGTTTTCCAGCGTTCATGGAGCGCGGCGCCGTGGTCACTGAGAGGCCGCAATCCATGATATGATGACATGCCGGGAAGAGACGGAAACACCGAAGGCTTACAGGGCGGAAGAAACATATGACCGACACTGAGCGCGCGACCATTGGACCCTTCGCGAGCGACGCTGAGACCGATGAATTCCTCTCCGTTCTAGGGTTGGGCGACATGCGCTCGCCGGACGTGGTTCAGGAAGATGGCAGCATCGTTCTCGCCATCGGCGACCGTGCGTTGACCGTTGAGGCGCAGCCAGCGATCAACGGGGTGCTGATCACCGCCATGATCGCCCGCCTCTCAGGGCCGGAGCTTGATGGCGTCGTCCATGATCTTATGGCGCTCAACGCCCGCCCGCACGCCACGGGGGGGATGATCTTTGGCTTGACGGCGGAGGAAATCGTGGTCGCGTCCCTCATCGTCGCCAAGCCCTATGTGTCGCCCCGCAACATCGCCGAGGCGGTGGAGGCGGTGATCGAATCCACGGATGTCTGGCGAATTCTGATCGAGACCACGGCCAACAACGCCCGCGCGGCGTTCGATGCGGCGGCCGATTCTACGGATTCGTCCGACGCCGGTCTGAAATCGGACCTGGTCTGAACCCATATAAGGGACGCCTGCGTTCATTAGGAGGATGCCATCATGGCTGACAACAACATCAATATCGGCCGTCCAAGCATCAGCGTGAGCAGCAGTTCGTCGGTCTCTTCATCCTCCGATCAAATCAACGTCGAAAACCGAAAACAATCCGGCAGCATGATTGGCCAGAACAACGCCATTCAACTGAAGACCGGCCAGTCTTTGATGGAGCAGTCGATCGCGGAGCTGGACAATGACGATCTCGACGGCGCCGCGGGCGTTCCCCAAAATGCGCATGGCAGCGACCGCGCCGATCAGATCTCCTCGCAGGACCTTCAGAAAGTCAAACTCAAGAAAGTGCCGGTCTATCTGGCGGCGCGCGCGCTTGGCGTCGGCAACGTCGAGCAGGCCAAAGACCCAAAAATTAAGAAGAAAAGGAAGTTCCATGGATTCGTGGCGATCGGAGAGCCGGGCCTGGGCGACGAAGGCCCTAAATCCAAGGGCGCCAAGATTTTCTCCTACGGTTCGTCCGCGAAATATCAGGGCGTCAATCTGAACGCGAAGCTTGAGAAAATAGTGCGAGAGAAGCCGGGCACATTCTCGCCCCATACCCCCACCGCCTTGCGAAACATTCGGGCGCGGGACGGCGGCGGCACGATGAAATTCCGCACTTTCGCCGATTTTCACCGGGCGTTCTTCGCCGAGCGGATGCGGCTGGAGCTTCAGCGGGTCAAACCGCACGGCGTCATGAACGCGAAAAGGTTCAAGGATCACTATCGATCGCTGCAAGTCGAAGTGAACTTCGAGGCGGCTAAATTGTACGATATTCTGAACGGCAGGCAGGAGAATTCCTCCTCTTCCGGCGGCGCGAGTTCCGGAAAGGGCGCGCTTACGGGGCCGACGCAGATCCGCGGTACGCAGTCGATCAACAAGTTCAATACCGAGAAGGACGTAAAGGTTCTGGACCCGAAATACGCCACGTCGCTCGACAATGTCGACCAATACGGCAACTCCCGCGTGGTCACGTATGAGAAGGATCCGGAGTGGGTCGACAATCCAAAAACGCTCGCCGAGCAGGACGCGCGCCTGTTCGAAGATCCTGAATTCTACGAAGCGCTCCACCTGAACGAAGCGAAAGACGTCAAGGCGACGGACGTGATTGACGCTCAACGCCAGCAGTGGATGGCGCAGAATTATCTGGACGAAAAAGAACGCATCATGGACGGCACGATATTCGCTCCGGAATTCGACGAACCGCTGGACGGAGATTTGAGCGTCGATGATTTCGTCGCGGATCTCGAAGACCGGATGACTCGGGCCGAGGCCTACATCCGGGAAGAAAACTATGCGCCGGTCGTTCCCGACAACGTCAAATCTCCCAAAGACGTGGACGTGAAAAAGAAATATCCGCGCGACAACGCCCCGCGCCCTGAACAGCCGGTCATGCCCGATATCCATCGCGACAACACCGGGCCCAAGAAGGACGCCGTGATCAATAACCGCCGCTACAAGGCGATCGTGGTGGCGCCGAACGACAAGAGCAATTTTTCAAAAGCGGCCAGCAAGCTCAGACAAGGCACGTCGCAGAAGAAGAACCGCCTGCGCAATGACGGCAACTGCAATGCGGCGGCGGGCTCTCTGATCCGGCTGGCGGGCAAAATGCAGGGCCAGGTCGTCGACGTGAATGCGCATGGCGATCAGCACGGCTATTCAAAGGATATCCTTTGGGATCCGACCCCGAATCTCATGCCAACGCCGCAGGTCAAAAGCGAGTTCGGCGATCCGGGCGCGGCGCCGGTGAACATCGATGACGACCTCTCTAACGTCAATCAGAACGCTTTGGACGACGATCATATCGAGAACATCGTCGCTGGCGGAGTCAATAAAGTGTCGATCAGCGACGACTTCGACGACGAGTATTCAAACAGCCTAAATCCCGCTCGTAAGCAGGCGGCTGACCGGGGCAACATTGATCGCAAAGATATGCACGACAAGGGTTTCGATTTCGCCGCTGCGCTCAACGACGATCCGTCCGTGTCCATCGACAATCAATCTTCCATAGAGCCTCATCAGCCTCCAATCGACCCCAAACCGGCCGGCCCGGTCGCCTATGGCGCCGGAGCGCCGGTGAACATGGTGCAGGAGAACGACCTGGATTTTGCGACGTCTCGTGAAATCGAGATGATGAAGAAACATGTCGCCGGATTGAACTCGGCCTTCAGCAACCTCAAAGAGGCCGACGCGCTGATGACGAAACACACGCCAAGGCCGACTTTCCGCCTCAGCAAGGAGAATTTCCAGGCTGTGCGCGACACGATCAAGGACGCGTTCAGCTCGGCGAACAAGAAAGACTCGGCCCAGATGGCGCGGAATTTCGACCGGTTGGGCGCGGCGGCCGCGGGGTTCAAGAAGAACCGCCTGCAGCGCTTCAACAAACAGTCGGGCCGCGAATCCCAATTCGGCATGACGGCGGGAGATCTGAGTACGCTGAAGTCTCGGCTCGACAAGAAGTACAAGGCGCAGAATTCCGGCATCAAGAAGATGCTGATCGCCGATTTCGTCACCGAGAACGCCTATGGTCTGAGGACCTCGCGGAATGAGCTGACCGGCAGCGTTCTGAAGACCCTCTCGAAAGAGCCCAAGGATATGCGGCCGATCGAGGCGGAGAAGCTGCGCGTCGCGGTCGAGCTGCTCGATCAGGTCGCCTATCCGGACCCGCAGATCGCGAAGCTGAAAGAGCGGGCGGCGGAAGCCTACGCGAAATACAAAGCTCTGAACCCGTGACGTTCCGGGCGACAGCTCACTCGTCGATTTGACCAAAGAAGTGGAGAGGCGGGAACGCTCATCCGGTATTGACCGATGAGCCTCCCGCGCACGTTCAGCGCGTCAATGGCTGCCCCAGACGTCCATCAATAAGAGAGATTGCGACCGCCCGTTGTGCGCTGCGCTCCGTCGCGCTTCAGCGACGTCGTTTGCGGCGTCGCTCAGAGACCCTTGGTCTCGACCTCATGCGATATCATCATCAACTGCCGGACGAGGGCCCCGAATTCCTCGGTGAACTCGTTGTCGCCGACAATGTCCGCGTTCGAAGCCGCATTCGCATCGGCAAATACCTGGGCGGTTAGAGCATCATTCAACGTGCTTGCGCATTTCAGCAGATGGCCCGAAAGCGCCAGAACGTCGGGATCCGCTTGCTGCGCTTCCCGGTTCGCTTTGGCGATCGAGGTCTCGGCCTTGATCGCGGCCTGTCCGAGCAGTTTCGGCAGCGGCGACTGGCCGCCCTTCGGGTTGACGGACCCTTTGCTGTGTTCCTTGGCCAACTGGTAGAATCTCCGCTGGATCTGCTGGATGTCCTTCACCAGCTTCGCTTTGCGCTGGCTCGCCATTGGGTCAACGGGCGCCGAGGCCGATTGGACCGACGCGGCGTCGTTTCCGGAATTCTGACTCTGGTTGGAGACATTGTCCTTGTTCGGCGCGTTGGGCGGCTCCGGCGAGTCGGCGTCCTCGTCGCCAACAATGTCCAGCAACGTCATATGCGCCTGCATCAGGTCACCCTGGACCGCGCCCAGTTTCTGCGCGAGAGCCAGTTCGGCTGGATCTCCGGGAAAGGCGATTTTGGCGATGGCCGTCAATGCGGCGGCCGCCTGATCCGGGTTCTGGCCGCTCGCGGCCTTGTCCAGCGCCTGCTTTAATTCGTTCAGTTTCTGGCGCTCCGTATCATCCAACTGAACGAAGTTGTCGCCGCTGACCGACTGGCCCTTGAGGATCTTGTCGAGTTGACCGGAAAGCGCCGCCAGTTCGGGCGAGACTTGAATCTCTTCCTCTTCAACATTGCTTACAATCTGAATGTCGTCGACATTCTGGACGTCGCCGGGTTCCGACGGCGGCGAGATGTCGAACTGGTCGAGATTGTCCTCGGAGTCTTTGCGAACATTCTGGACGTTGATCGGCTCCGGCGATTGCTGCGCCGGGGGACGATAAGCGCCGAGTTCCGCAAGATTGTTCAGCATGGTCTGGTTCATCTGATCGACGGCTTCGAACTTCTTTTTCCGCTCTGCGTAGAACTGCCGATAGAAGTTCTTTTTGTCATCCATTGCGAGGTTCGGGGCGATGTGTTTCGACTTTGGCGCGACGGTGCCGCCAAGCGCTTTAACTTCGTTCTCTATATGGGTTTTGAACCGGGTGACCTCGTTGCTCAGCAGACCGCCGATTTCGTCAGAGGCGGCGATCAAGGATGAGCAGAGTGCGGGGTGGTCGCCGGCGCGAATGTCTTCACTCTCGATGCTCTCGAGATTTAATTTGGCCGCTTCGAGTTGCGATTTCAGTTCGGCGACCTCTTCGGGCTTGGCGTTTTCAACCCGTTTGGTCAGGCTTTTCACGGTGTCCTCCGCGATCTGCAACCTCCGGCCATAATCGCCGAGCGTGTTTCCAAGCTGAGAAATTAGATTGCCGTGGGCGGCGAAGGACAAGTTGACGCAATACTTGCCGTTGCTGTCGACAAAGTCTGTTGCGGCGTTGAGCAACTCCTTCTTGGTAACGCGGTGATCGGCGTCAAAATTGTCGGATTTAGGGTCCAGCTTCTCCCTAAGCGGCGAAGCCCAGGTGTAAAAATGCAGGTTCTCGACCGTGAACGACTTGATGCAGAAATCGAGGAATTCGGCGCGCAAACCTTGGCTGCCCGTCATCGTCGCCGCCTTTGCGTCGCCGTGCTTGGTGGTGTGCTCCAGATAGAGTTCCGCGTTGATGTTCTCCAGCCGCGTCTTCACGCGGTGCTGCTTTAAGGCCGGGTTTTCGATATCCGCATTCTTGACCTGATTGTAGTTTACCGGCGCGCCGAGGTTTTTCGACACTTCCTGGGCGAACTGATCTCTGACGCGCGCCATACGGCGGTCGTTCAACGCATAGCGGATGGGAAGCGCGACGACGCCTGAGGTCAGTGTCCCAAGCGTGTTGGTCCATCCTTGTGCCATCTTGTTCAGGGCCGAGGATCCGGAGCCGTCCTGACCAGTGGCGTTCATATAGGTCTGGCCGATATCGCGGACCATCGACTTCCAGATATTGATCCGCTTGCCTTCCATCTCCTCCTTCTGAGGCAGCATGTAGCTGGACTTCGCGCAGGTCTTGCCGATCTGGCCCATGATGCCGCCGAAGAAGTTCATTACGTGAAAACCGGCCACCTTCCAGTGGCCGGCGAAGCGCCTATCGGCGGTGAGGACATTCGTGTTCGCCCATTTCACGGTCTCCGGCGACGATTTGTCTTTCGCCTTCTGCACCTGGTGTCGGTTGAAATCCACCTGCTGCCCGGTGATCGGGTGTTGGTGCGACAGTCCATCTGGGATCTTCGGCATTGGCGTCTCCGGTTCGTTCAGTATTCGCGATGGCGCTGCGATCAGGCCATTTGCGACGGGTCTGGCGCGGCGCTCTCCTGCGGACCTTCGGTCTCATCGTCCTCCACTGTGCCGTCCACGATCGCCTGCAGGCGATCGGACCAGGCCCAGGACAATTTGGCGAAATGGTCGGTGACTTTCAGCAGCTTCGCCCGGTCGAGATCGTGCACGGTGACGCTGGCGTTCAGCATCACGAGGTTGCCCCGGGGCGCGAGGGAGAGCGTGGCGCCGGCGGTCGCCTGCCACAGGAAGTTGGCGTGCAGCAGTTCCTCGTAAAAGCGCAGGCGGTGCTCCTCCGGCACTTCGCCGATGGTCGAGTAAATCACGAGCACGTCGTCGTCCTCGAAGTACTCAAAGTTCACACCAACGCCGTCATCTGTGACGATCCCCAGATGGTCGCTGTCGTCGAGCGCCAAGTCGGGGATGCCGATATTTGTTCCAATTTCGCTGAAGATGCTCTGCACGATCGCGCGTGTCATAGGCGGGCTCTCTCTTCGTGTTTCGTTCGGATCCGGCGATCTCTCGGAGGAGCGGTGGGTCCGCGAGAGTCCGTTACACTTTGATATGGCCACACTAAGCCCAAAAAGTAAGCTGGTTTCGGACGGTATAATGATGGAAGCGCTCTCAGGTCGGTCTTGATCCGCATTTCGCGACCCCAAGGTCGCGATTAGGTGCCGATCAGGGGTTCTCGTAAGGGGTGAGCGTTGCATCTCAGCAACAAACCTGTTGCAGGCTGAAGGCGTCGCGCGCAATCCCGGATTTACCCGATTTCTGGGCCGCTCAGACCCATTTGAGTCGCATTTCCGCCAATTAATGCCGTTTTAAGCCGGAGAACGTCAGGTCGGCTCTAGCGCGAAATCGCTGCTTGTCGATCCGATTTCGCCGCCAACTTGTCCATGTCTTCAGGCCGTGGATCTCTTTCACTTGCTTCAAGTGCTACATGTATGGCACCTTGTAAAAAACGGGCAGTAAAGAATAAATTAGTGATGTGGTGTGCAGGCGAACGAGGTGCAGCTGCGCGGTTAAGGCAGCTGCTCCCGATGAAAACGGGGTGGATGGGGCAATCTCCGTCCGCGCGCGCTTTTGCAATTTGCCTGATTTCCATCTCCGGCTGTGCGGAACTCGACAACACTGTAGATCCGACGCCGGCGCCTATCGAATTATCGCAAGTTCCGCCGACGCCGCAGGCGCAATCCAGTACGCAAGCGCAATGGACGCCGTCTTCTGCGACGGTCACTGGACCGCGCGCATCCCGACAGGTGGGAACCGGCGTCTTTTTGAACAGCGATGTGGCGCGGCAACCTCTGCCCACTGATCCGCTGGTCGTGCAGGAGCCGGGCGGCGAGTATTCCGTCAACCTGGTCAATGTTCCAATTGTGCAAGCGACCGAAGCCATTCTCGGCGATACGCTGAACCTGGACTTCGCCGTGGAGTCCGGCGTTGAGGGCAATATCACCGTTCTCACATCGCGCCCTCTGAGGGCCTCCGATCTGCTTGAGACCTTTCGCGTCGCGCTGGATGTGAACAATCTGGAGCTTGCGCAAGAAGGCGGCATTTACCTGGTGCGCGAAAGCGAGTCCGTTTTCCCGCGCGTGCGGTCGTTCGGCGTTGCGGGCGGCACCGATCAAACTGTTTACGCGCTGCCGCTGAGCTTCGTCTCCGTCGACGAAATGCTGCGTATCCTGCAGCCGATCGCCTCACCGACGACCACGCTGCAAGCGGTTCCGGGACGTAATATTCTTCTGGCCTCCGGCTCGGTCACTGATATCGAGTCCGTCGTCGACACCGTGAACCTGTTCGACGTCGACCTTTTGGAAGGCAAGTCGGTGTCGCTCGTCTCGCTGCTCTCGGTCGATCCGGAAACGGTGGCGCAAGAGCTGGAGCTTGTATTCGACAGCTATGCCGGTGGGGCGCTGGACGGCGTCATCTCGTTCGTACCGAACAACGAGCTGAAATCCATTCTGATCATCACCTCCCAGCCTAAATATCTGGTGCAGGCAGAATCCTGGATCCGCACATATGAGGCGTCGGTTTCCGGCGAGGTGCACACGGCGGCGATCTATCGTCTGGAAAACCGCGCCGCTGTGGATCTGGCGCCCATGCTAGAGGAATTGCTGTCCTTCGGAACCTTATCGCTGCAGGAAGGCGCGGACGCTCCCGGCGCGATCGACGAGCTGGTCTCATCCGACCCGACGCAGCCGACTCTCGCCAGCACGGCGGCCGATCCTGACGTCGCCCGGATCGTCGCGGATGATGTGAGCAACACGATCATCGTCTATGCGACCCCCGGTCAACACGATGAAATCGCCCGGCTGATCAAGCGTCTGGACAGTGTCGCGAACCAGGTGCTGATCGAGGCGACGATCGCCGAGGTGCGGCTGACGGATGAGTTGGATTTCGGCGTGCGCTGGTTCCTCGAGTCCGGCAACTTCGGGTTCAACTTCTCGGGCGTTTCCGCGCTTTCGGGGGCGGTGTTCCCAGGCTTCAATGCGACGTTCACCGGCGGCAGTGAAGCGCGCGTGGCGCTGAATGCGCTTTCCTCCGTGACGGATGTGAACATCGTCTCTTCGCCGTCGCTGCTGGTGCTCGACAATCGCCAGGCGACTCTGAATGTGGGCGATCAAGTGCCGGTGGCCACGCAATCCTCGGTGACCGTCAACGATCCGGACGCGCCGATCGTCAACTCGATCACGCAGCTCAACACCGGCGTCATCTTGAATATCCGCCCGCGCGTCAGTTCTTCCGGCCGCATCATCCTCGACATCCAGCAAGAGGTGAGCGACGCGGTCGCGACCACATCGTCGGGCATCGACTCGCCAACCGTGCAGCAGCGCATCATCACCACCTCGGTCGCAGTCGACGACGGGCAGAGCATTGTGCTGGGCGGTCTGATCCGCAGTCGCGAGTCCGAGACCCGCAATTCGGTTCCGCTGCTGGGCGACATCCCATTGGTGGGTTCCCTGTTCAGAAGCAAGGTCGATGATGTGGAGCGCACCGAGCTGCTGATCTTCATCACGCCGCGCGTTATCCGCGATCCGCTCGCCGCGCGTCAGATCACCGATGAATACCGCAGCCGGCTGTCCAAATCGATTGGCGTCGCCACGCTGCCTGACCGCTCCTTCTCTCATCAGTTGAAGCGGATTCTCTACTAGGCGGTTGACATAGAAGATTATCTGCGCCTCAACAAAGTGCATGAAATACGCCTTTGATGAGTTTGAAATCCATGTGGAGCAGCGCCGCCTGAGCAAAAGCGATGTCGTGGTGTCGACCGAGCCGAAGGTCTTTGACGTCCTTCTCTATCTGATCGAGAACCGCGACCGCGTCGTATCCCGCGACGAGCTGCTCGATAATTGCTGGCCCAACATCTATGTCGGCGACGGCACGCTGAGCCGCTGCCTCAGCCGGGTGCGTGAAGCGCTGGACCAGAAAAGGGCCGCGAAATCTCCGGTTCAGACGATTCACAGCAAGGGCTACATGTTCACCGCCGAATTGACGGAGGAGAACGAGGACGACGTCGAGACGCAAGCGCCAGCGCCAGCGCTGACGGAACCCGCTGACGGGCCGGTGTTCGACCGGTACTTTGTGTCGGTGCTGCACGCCGCGTTCTCGTCGAACGCCAAAGACGAGGAGGGCGCGCATCGGCGGGCGCTTGCATTCTCCCGCACATGCCGGGACATCGCTGCGGCCTATGACTGCGAAGCGTCGCTTCAATCCGGCTCTGAGGTCACGGTCGTCGTCGGTTATCCCAAACCGATCGAACACCCCGCGAATGTGGCGATCATGATCGCCAGCGAGATGCTCGATTGCGCCCGCGGCGAGAATATCGGCATGCGCGCCTCGATCGCCTCCGGCCCGGCGATCGTGGACATGGTCGAAAGCCACGGACAGACGCGTCCGATCGTCTTTGGCGTGGAGCCTGCCCGTGTGGTGGGGGAGATCACCGGCGATGTCTCAGAGCTCTTCCTTGATGATCGGACCGCGCAGCTGGCGAGCGACAGCATCGCGGCGGAACGGGTGGAGCGGCGGCTGGCGACCGGGGCGGCGACAGACATCCATCAGGTCCATCACCGGCATGCGCCGAAAGCTGCGCGGATGGCGAACGCCGCGCCGCCCTTTGTCGGGCGGGATCGGGAGCTGATCCATCTGGAGGACCTTTGGTCCAAAGCGGGCCGCGGCTCGGGCCAGATTGTCGTCGTCAGCGGTGAGCCGGGCATCGGCAAGTCAGCGCTCGTCGAAGAGTTTCTGGTGCGCGCGGCGGTTCCGGATTCCGCCGTTCTGAAGGCGCAGTGTTCGCCCTATCACGTCAACACCCCGTTCAATCCACTGATGATCCTGCTAAGAGAAATCTTGGATGTGGAGCTTGAATCTCCGCCGCTGAAGATGCTTCAGGCGATCGAGGAGTTCCTGGAGAAAACCGATCAGCCGGCGACCGACCATTTGCCGCTGCTGGCGTCGTTGCTGACCGTTTCGAACCCGTCCCGCCGCCTGCCGGATCTCTCGATCAGCGCCAAGCGACAGCGCGAGCGCACGATGGAGGCGGTGCTGTTTATGATGACGTCCGCGGCGCGCACGACGCCCACGCTGGTGTGGGTCGACGACGCGCAATGGGCCGATCCGTCGACCAAGAAGACGCTTGCGCGGCTTGTGAAACAGACGGCGGATCTGAATCTGATGGTTGTTCTCTGCTATCGGGACGAAGACGATGTCGATCTTCCGGGGCTAGAGGACGCGCGCCGGTTCCCGCTGGAAAGGATGCAGAAATCGCAATGCGTCCGGCTGCTTTCAGACCTTAGCGAGCGCGGGCTGTTGCCGTCGGGGCTGATTGAGGTGATCTCCGATCGCAGCGCCGGCGTGCCGCTCTATCTTCGTGAGATCGTGCGCATGGCGACGGCGAGCGAGGACCAGGCCGCAGGGTTGGTGAACGTTCACGCCGTTCCCGACAGTTTAAAGGGGCTGCTGGCGACACGCCTCAATCTCAGCGGCGCGGCGCGAGAAATCGTGCAATGGGGCTCGGTGATCGGGAAGGGGGCCTCGCGGGAGCTGCTCTCCCATGTCAGCGAATTGCCCGAGGACGCGCTCAGCCAGTCGCTCCAAGATCTCTTGGACGCCGGGATCTTCCAGGCGGAAGAACGGGGCGGCGTCGTGGAATACAGGTTCGCGCACGCGCTGATGCGGGACGCGGCCTATGACTCCATGCTGGTCGGCGCGCAGCGAGAGCACCACCTGAAAGTCGCCGAGATGCTGCGCATGCATTTCCCGCAAGTCGCCGCCAGCGAGCCTGAGCGCGTTGCGATCCATTTCGCGGCGTCAACCAAGCCAAGCCGAGCGGCCGAGTATTGGCAGGCGGCGGGCGCGGCGTCGGTCGAGAAACACGCCCTTGACGAAGCGCTGGCGCTGTTCCGGCAGGCTCTGGACGCCGCGAAGGCGATACCGGAGGAGGAGGGGACTTCGACTTTGATCGCCGAGGTCGAAGAGATGCTGGCCGCGTTCTGACGTTCTGACGTCGTCCGGCCGGAGCGCGTCCGATACCAAAAAAGCCCCGACACTCTGCTGGCCGGGGCTTCTTTGATCGCGTGAAAAACGCTGGTCTGGGAACTATAGTCCCTTGGAACCGGAGTTGTACATTTCTGCGCCCTGGCGCGTCACTTCGTCTTGCGCGCTCATCGTTTTGCTGAAGCCGGAGCCAAACTTGTCGCGCAAACCCTCGGATTTCTGCTGCTGCTGCTGCGCGAGGCCGATATCCATATCGTCGGCGTTCAGCTCTTTGTCATAGGCGGCCTGATCCAGGTCCTCGCCGATGCCAATGCCGCCTCCAGCGGCGCCGCCGACCTGACCGACGCCCGCCGAGATGCCCTGATTGCCAGACGTTCCCATCTGCCCGAAGCCCGTGCCGATCTGCACGCCCATCTTGAAGCCTTCATAGAGCGCCTTATTACCCGCCTTGTCGATCATGTCGTCGCCTTTTTCGAGCATGGATTTATACCACTCCTTCTGCTCGTCGACCGACATTTCGTTCGCCTGCTTCTGCAGTTCGTTCTGATCGTCGCCGGCCTCGGCCAACGCCCGGTTCAGCATATCCGTGATGTTGACGGTCTCGTCCCATTCGGGCGCGTCCATATTATCCATGGCGGTTGGCATGTTGGGATTGGCGTTCGAGCTGGGAGTCTGGATGTCGTCGTGCGTCAGGCCCGATACATCCACATTTTGAGCGCCTCCGCTGGAGCTGACGGTCAGGTTTTCACCGCCGCCGACGCCCTGGCTGGTCTGAACTTGCTGCGGTCCGCCCTGAACATTCACGTCGCCGCCGACCTGGGACGGCTGAACGGGCTGGTTTGGTCTGTTAACTGAATCAACCATTTTGGGATTCCTTCTCTGTCTACTGGTTACGCTTACGAAATGTTTGAGCCTGCACCGATGCCGGTGCCGCCGTCGATGGCGATCATCGCCGTCTCATTCGCGTCAGCAGATAGCTTCTGGACGGTCTTTTGCGTGTCCATATATTTCTCTCCGATGTCTTTGATCCAATCGATCATTTCCTCGATAACCTGTTGGCTTAGCTGAAGTTTCGCGGCCAACTTGACCAAATCGCCTTTGTTTTCCTCGTATTCCTTGGTCAACTGGGTCAGCTCAAGACCCTCAACGCCCTGGGCCACCCCGGTTCCGCCCTGCACGATCCGCGTGACGCGGCCGACGGCATTCGCGACGCCTTCGAGAGCCACCTGCTTGACCACCGCCTGCGTGACCTCTTCCGTGACTTCTTTGACAACCTCTTCCGAGACCTCCTTGATCACGGCTTTGGTGGTCTCTTCGGCAAGCTCTTTGGTGACTTGCTCGGCCATCTGTTTGGCGATCTCTTTCGAGGTTTGTTTGGCGATCTCCGCCGCCATCTCCTTCGTGACCTCTTTGCCAGTCTCCTTGGCGACTGCCTTCACGGCCTCCATTGAGGCCTTCTGAGCGACCTTCTTGGCGGATTCCTTGATGACCTCTTTGGCGACGTCCTTGGCGATCTCTTTGGTGGCCGCTTTCGCGACCTCCTCGGTGCACTCCTTGGCGACCGACTTGATGCCGTCTTTCGCGCCTTCCTTGAGCGCCGCCTCCATGGCCTTCTTGACGGCTTCCTTCACAGCGGTCTGGACAGCCTGCTCCGTGCCTTTCTCAACGGCGGTGGCGACTTGTCCCGCGCCGCTCTCGGCCATGTTCGCGCCGGCTTTCAGCGCGGTGGTGGCCGCGCCCTTGGCGAGAGTCACGGCGCTCTTCATCGCGTTGGCTACGGAGGCCAGCGCGAGCGCCATTTGAAGGATCATCATGGCGATGCCGAAGATTTTCGCGCCCTTCGGGTCTTTCTTCGCCCAGGCCTCCATTGCGCCGGTTTCCTGAGCAATCGTCATTCCGACGGCGATGGTGCAGGAGGCGACGGCCAGTGTAGCGGTGACGGGGCCGGCGGTGCCAACGGTCACAGCGGTGAGTATGACGCTGGCCGCAAGGCCGATGAAGGACAGAGCCCGCATGAGCTTCTGCTTCTTCTTCATCTCGCGCATTTTTTTGAAGTTCTCGTGGATCTTCTTGTTGCGCTCTTCGGTGTCGGTCTTGACCTTGATATTGGCGGATTTCAGCGCCGTGTTGGCCAGCTTGGTGCCGATTTCGGTCAGCTTGGCGCTCACCTGGTCGAGATAGGCGATGATGGAATCCGCATCCATGGATGCAGGCGGCTCATCGATCTCATGCAGCGCCTTCATGGCGTCCGCAAGCGCCGCGTCGAGTTCTGCGTCTCTCTTCGCCGAGCCCGGGGTGACGTTGGAGGCGTCGATGGTTATGGAGCCGTCCGGGCCTGTGATAGTCGAGACGTCATTGTCGGATTCGGTGATCTGATACGAGGGTGTATTGACCGTCGGGCTTTTGACGCTTGGAATATCATTTCCCATGACTTTGCCTCCTATCGGCGATTCAAGTGCGGCGCGGATCAGTCGTCGCCGTTTAGCAGGTCAAACAACGCCTGCGCCTGCACCTTTGTCTGCGCGTGCTCTTCGTCTTCGCCGGCCAGTTCTATCGCGGCTTCCAGCGCGCCAGAGGCGATTTCCTTGGCGTCCAGCGCAAGATGGCATTGCGCGATCTTGACCAGCAGTTTGGGGTCGACGTCGATCAACACGGCGGACGAGTAGGCCGTGAGGGCACCGTTGTAATTCCTCAGGTTGAACATGGTCGCGCCGAGCGCGGTCCAGTATTTCTTTTCGCCGTTATCGAACATCACCAGGAATTCGAAGATCTGCGAGGCTTTCTTGTAGTTGCCCGCCTGGAACATGTTGAAGCCGTTGGCGTAGGTGGCCTCCATCTCATCATCGGTGAGACCTTTGACATCCTTCAGCTGCATTTCGCCTTTGATGATCGAAATCGCCTTGTCAGCGGCTTCCTCGTTGGGAACGCCTTCGGCGAGTTGATCGCCCTCAATCATCATCCGCCGGAGTTCCGCTTCGTCGATGCCTAGTTGCTCAAGCATTTCAAGTATCCTCAGAAAGATTGATCTATTTGGCAGGCGGCCGCCCATGGCGGCCGCCCAATCAGGTTAGGGCTTAGCCGGCCCGGATCTTGTCGATGATCTTCTGCTTCATAGCGTCGAACTTCTCCAGGAAGTTCATCGCCAGCGACTCAGCCTGCTGATACTTCTGGCTGAGCTGCGTCAGCTCGTTCATGATCATCTGGCCTTCGTTGGAGAGACCTTCAGCGGAGCCCTTGATGTTGCTGATCGCGGTCTGGATTTCTTCCTTGCCCAGCTTATAGTCGCCGTCGTCGTTGTCGTATTTGATGCCCTTCTCGTCCATGAAATCGGCGAGGGACTGCGTCGAGCCGTCGCTCTTCGTGAACGTGGTGGCTTTCAAGTCGACTAGGTCGCCGCCTGTGTTGAGCGCAGCCATCGCGGCGTTCATGTCCTTCTGGTCGTTGGTGTTTTTCCGCTGCGACGCGATGATAGTCTGGATCTGCTTGCCTAGGACGCTGATCCGCTCGCTCTGGATGATGAACATCAACATGCCGATATCGACGGTCTGGTCTTCACTGAAGCCGAGAGACGCGAACGCGTCGGGACCCATACAGTTGCCGTTGTCCAGTTGCTTAACTGCCTCATCGAACCCGTGTTTGACGTTCGGATCCCAGGTAGACGCCTTGTCATCAAGGACCTGACGCAAAGTCTTGTCGCCGAGCGTCTGGGAAATGTCATAGCCGGTCTCGTTGATCAGCGCCTGCTTCTCTTCTGTCGTCATCTCGCTTACCGGCTTGTCGAGCAGGGCGTTCAAATCATCCTGAGACATGGTGTTCGCGCCGAGGACTTCGCGAAGCGTCGGGTCGCTGCCTCCGCCGGCCACCGGATCGCCAGCGCCAAGAACAGGGGCGTTGTTGCCGCCATCGGTGGTTCGTCCGGTTTGCGGCGTCGTCGGCTGCGCCGGCGGCTGCAGGTCGTGCATCTGCTTGGCCAGACCGTCGCCGGTGTCTTCGAGTTTCTTGAGCGCATCGCGAAGGACATCCTCTTGCGCGGCGCTTTCCTTGTTGCCGAGCGTGTTGTCCTTGTCCTTGTTCGGGAAGTCGATACCCTGCTTGTCAAAGAACTCCAATAGGGTCATCTGGTTGCCATCGGCGTCATGGAAGAAGGCTTTGTCCAAATGCACCAATCCGGCGTCCTGATTGTACTGGTTCAGAACGGACAGAGCATTGCGCATGGTCTCCTGGTCTTTGTAGTTCTGCTCCATCGTATCAGAGAGGCCGCTTGCGCCCGGCCAGTCTGATTTGTGACCAGCGCGGATCAGTTCGGCTTCGTTGTCCTTGCCTTTGACGTAGCCATTCAGGTTCTCAATCAGAATCTGCGCCTCTTCGTGGCCCAGCGTCATGTCGTGATCAGAGTGCAGCCAGGACATGCCGGCGGCGTTGTTCTCGTCATTGAAGGCGATATTGTTTTCTTTCAGCCAGTCGCCCAGCTTGACCTCTTTGCCGTCTGTGTCCTTGAACGTGACGTCGTTGAGCTTGAGCTTGGTTTGCTCGAGCCAACCCCCGGAGCCTTTTCCGTCTGTTTTCCAGTCGGAGTCATAGGCCCGAAGCGCCGCCATAGCCCGACGCGCTTCGATCTGCTGGTGCATATTATCCTTCATCGAGTCGATTTCGTCCTGAGACGCGCCATTCAGCGTCATCTCGGCGATCTCTTTCTTCTCGGCGATGGTGTCCTTGCGCTGCTCAAGCGTCTCAAGGAAGGATTTCGTTTCCTTGTCGCCCAGGATCCAATCACCATCCTTGTTGGCGAATTTCATCTGTTTGTGCTTGTCGAGCCAGTCCTTGACGTCGTGCGTTTCGCCATCCGCGCCGACATATTTGAGGTCCTTCAAATGTACGTTGCCCTTGGTGTCCGCAACCTCGATCGCGTCGATAACGGCCTGCATGTCGGACAGGTCATCATCATATTTCTGAATGTTCTTTTCCGCCTTCTCCGCGTCCGCAGCATCGACCTGACCGGCGTTGACGTTGCCCGCGGCCACACGCCCGGCGGCGGCGAGATAGTTGCTCATCGCGTCCTGCTGGGTCGGGCTAAGGTTCTCATAGTTGGGCAGGGTGCCCAGCATGGCCGACATCTGGTCGTTCGCGGTGGCAAAATCCCAGTTGATGAAGGCCTTGATCGCGCCGGGCTCGGTCGCGTCGCCCTTATCGGACATCAGGAACATCGCGGCGCGCTGGCTCTCGGGGGTTGACGGCAGATCGCCCGGTCCAAGCTTCTCTCCGTTGACGGTAAGCTCGTAAGAAGCAGAGGCGAAGGTGCCGTCGGCGTTCATCTGAACGTTCAGATTGCGTTCGAAGCTGCCCTGATTGGCGAAGGCGTTCAGTGTCGCTTCCTGATCGGCCTTATCCATGGAATAGAATTTGGTCATCGCCGAAGCGACGTCCGCCGCCGTGGTGGTGCCTTCGCTATATGCGCCCAGAGAGGTCGCCAATAGCAGTGCGTCAGCCGCCTGGCGGTTAAGCGTGCCCGGGACCAGGGCGTCGATGTCCTGCGAGGTCAGGCCCTTGCCCATCTCCAGCAGTTTTTCGGCGTCGGCTTGGGAAATATTGCCGCTGTTGATGCCTTTGATCGCGACGTCCGCAAGGGCGCCTGCGTCAATCTTGGCGAGCGTATCGGCTTCGAGCTGCGATTCATATTTGACGGCATCCTGGGTCGAGATGTTCTGCGTCGAAGTGTAGGTATTTGTCCTGATTGCGTCGGTCATAACTCTCTCCGTCTGCTTCCGGGCCCTATCTGTCCCGATCATTTTTGGTGAGGATTCAGTGGATTAGATTGAAACCCGCATGCGCTTTTTCTTCTTTTTCTTCTTCTTCGGCGCTGGTGGTTTCGTGAACACAAGATCGCTGCCGTTTTCCTTAGAGATTTGCGATGTCAGAGCGCTGAGGCCGGTCTTTAAACAGAAAGACTCCGCCTCGTCGGTGCTGACCATCTCGCTCGCAATCTTCTCCTCGGCCGCCAAGACACGCGCCTCTAGCGCGGCGACAAACGCGTCCGCTTCGGCCGTGCCGACCTGCGGAACTCCACCGCCTGTCGATCCGGATTGATTATCGGTGTCTGCCATTTCTCCGCTTCCCTATCTTTGCTTTTTTGGAACTGCGTCGTGTGTTCGACATTCAATTAAACATCCAGCGATTCCACCGCTGGACGAAAACTGGACGATGCCGGTCCGATTCAAACGCTTGCTGTTTTTGGGTCGTACGCGATCCCGACCGTGCACTACGAAAAGTCAATCCGGACTGCCGGGCGAGTCGGTTCATACGACGAACTCCAACTTCACTTGGTTCACCCCGGTCACCCTCGCGTATTCTACACGATCTGAGACCTGTTGGGTCAGGAACAATCCGTGCCCGCCCAACTCACCCGCCAGGATCTTTTCTGGAGATTTCGGATTGGCGCGCGGCGTCGTAGGGTCGAACTCCGCTCCGTGGTAAGAGACCGCCGCCAAGATCCGGCTGGCGGCAAGGCGCACCGCGATCTCGATCGAACGCTGTGGCTGCCCGCCATGCTCGATCGCGTTCACTGTAATCTCTTCGATCGAGAGCATTACGCGGCGGCGAATGTCGTCTGAGATCTGCCGCGCTCCAAGAAACTCCGTGACTTTTTCAAGTAACGGTCCAATCTCGGATATATCGGCGCGGATTTTCACTAGAAGTTCTTCGCCCCCCGACGCGGTCTCAGTCATATAGGAGCCACCTCCAGATTAGCCTATAGCGCGCAGCGAAATTTTTACATTTTTGCTACTCAGGGGCGAATGCGGGATATCCGCCCAACGAACTCACCCTGTAAGCAGGACACTATAAGCAAGCTCCAACGACAAGGGTCTCTAATTGACGTAATGGATGAAGGACGTCCGTTTATCGTCCGAATTGCTGGTACGATGGACCTATGATACCCATATTGTCTGGACCTTGCGCCAGTAGTTCGGAACAAACGGGTCTCTTAAATGGCGGGTGAACTTGAAAACTTTCTAACCGAATGGTCTGAGCGCCGCGACATCTCGGCATCGGAGCGCGACGAGGAAGGCAAGGTGCATCTGATCTTCGATGGTCGCCATGAGGTCAGTCTGTCGCAGCTGGGATCCGCCATCTACATCGAGTCTGACCTGACGGCGCTGCCGTCGCGACGGGAAGAGGCCGAGGATGTTCTTGAACGGTTGATGAAGCTGCAACTTGCGCAGGCGCGCAAGGGGGAAGACGTTTTATCGATCACCGAAGACAACCAATCTCTGACGATGTTCCGAACGTTGCGCGCCAACCGGATCGATTTGAATGAGTTCGAAGCGGCGCTCGGCGCTTTTGTGAATTCGATCGCATTCATGTCGAGCCAACTGGAGACGGGGCAGGTTCAGGCGCGCTATCAAGCTCCGATGAGCGCACAGATATTGTACCCATAGTAAAGTCTCGGATTGTCGATGATACACCAGGACCCTGAAGACGCGTTCGCTGTAGAGGCCGAGAGCACAATTGTGCTTCGGGTCCTTTCCGGCGTGCAAAGGGGCGCGGAAATGCCTCTGCGCTCGGCGTCCTATGTCCTCGGCAGCGGCGACGACGTGGACATCGTTCTGGCGGATGGATCGCTGAAATCGAGCCACGTGTCCTTGACGATATCGAACGGAGACGTATCCGTTCAGGCGCTTGAGGGCGAAGTCGTCGTCGGGGATCAGGTTCTGCAACCGGGCGAGGGCGCTCCGCTGGAGATGCCCGCAGCGATGGTCGTTGGCATGCTCGTGGTTGGCATGGGCGACGAGGCGACTGATTGGGCGTCTGTGCCGATACCCGACCCGATGCAGCGCCCTGAGCCGGACCCAGAGCCAGAGCCGGACCCAGGTCAAGCTGACGTCGGCGCAGCGGATGAGATGTCCGTCGAAGAGCTTGATTCGGAAGCCGAAACTGCCCCTGAAGGGGCTGAAGCGCCCGAACAGGATGGTGATGGCGAACCGGCTGATGCGGAAACTACCGAAGACGCCGCCGCGATTTCAGACGAAGCGGAGGCCGCCGAAACGGCGGAGGACGCGCCCCGAACCGCTGAAGCCGAGGTGACGCCCGCGGCGTCCGCGCAAGCCGCCGCCAGTGCTCCGGCCGGGTCCCGAAAGAGGATGCTGGGCGCTATGGCCGCTGTTGCGGTGATCGCAGTTATATTTGTACTTTACGAACAAGTTTTTTCTCCCTCGGATGACAATACCGGAACTGGCGTTTCGGGCGAAGCCGTCGTTGAGCCAGAAACCCGCGCGCGCGAGATTCTCGCGGGGATGGAGCTCGCCGAGGTCAAGCTGATCGTCGACGCCAATGGCGGTTTGCGGCTGACCGGTCTGGTCGAAACGCAAGATCAAAGAGATGCGTTGGATGAGGCGCTGAAAGGCGCGGGCATCGTGGTTGACGACCGGGTCCGGGTCGTCGAGCGGATGATGGAGGCGGTGCGGATCACCCTCGCCTCGGTCACGTGGCCGGAGTCCAATTACGAAGATCATCTCGTGGTGCGATATCAGGGCAAGGGCCAGATTACGATTGACGGTTTCCTGGGCCCCCAGGTTGACAAGAGCGTGTTGAGACGGCGCCTGGAAGGCGACGTTCCGGGGCTCGCCGATCTTCGCTTTGTTCGCTCCGACCTCAGAGACTGGCGTGCTATCATGGTGCATGACATTGAGGAGGCGGGCCTAACGGATTGGTTAAAGACCTCGGTTGTCGGGGATCAGATCCGCGTCGAAGGGGAATTGACCGCGTCGCAGGCCCGGATTTGGCGTGACGTCGGTGAGAAATTTGTTGAGCAATCCCGGGGGCGGCCGCGCATTCAGATCGGCGTCAGCGCGCTGCCGGATCGAGGGCCCGCGCCTGCGGTGGAGCCGCCGCCGACAGTTGAAGATCCCGTCATCGGACGACCTCAGATCTCGCTTATCGGCGTGGTCCTGTCGTCTGATGGAGAAAATATCGCCCTGCTGTCGGACGGAGGTCTGTTAAGGGTAGGTGATCGCTTGGCTACCGGGGCGGTCGTCAAAGAGGTTAAGCTTGACCGCATGATCCTGATGGCGGGAAATGAAGAATATGTATATCGTATCAAGGAGAAACCATGACAGATCAGTATGATGCAGTTCCAGCGATCGAGTTGATCGACCGCGCCGTGGCCGAGGATGACGAGGGCGTGCGCAACGCGGCCGTCGCCAGAATTGGCCGGAAGGCGGAGGCGGTGAAGAGCGCGATGGATGCGGGGGTTTCGCCGGCGGACTATAAGCGTCTGGAAACCGTCCATTCTGCGCTTCTGACTTCTGCCAATGTCGTTGGTACATGTTCAATGATAGCGAAGGCGAAACGCGAAAAAGGAGAGTAATCATGACCGACATGAATGTTAATACATCCGGCGCGACCGACGTCACCGACGTGATGGAAACGCAGGAAGCGCAGAACAACACCGAGCTTAGCGCCTATACCGGCCAGTCGATCGAAGACCTGATGGCGACGGCGCAGAAAACTCAGTCCTATATGCTGAGCCAGCAGATCAAGCTGCAGCTGATGAACTCGGTAATGAGCATGATGATGAAAGAAGCTCAGGCTATTAAAGTACCGCAATAACACGCGGCTAGCCGTCTGACGCAATTGGTTGCATAGACGTGAATCTGGGAGAACTACATGTCGGTTGATGACGAAACGATGCAGATTTTGGCGCATACCGCACAGCTTGCCGGGCATTATGGGCAATCCAAAGCCGCTGGCGAGATCGTGGACGCGCTGAACACGTTTTCTCCAGACGACCCGGCGGTCAAGATCTTGCGGGCCAGCACATATCTGCATACGGGCCGGGTCGAAGAGGCGACGGCCATTCTGCTCGTCGACATTCTTTCGAAAGATGCGGAAAATGTCCGGGCGAAAACGCTTCTGGGTCTGGCGCATCATTTCTCGGGCAATCGCGCGGAGCGCGACCGGGTGTTGCAAAGCGTGATCGACGCCGGCACCGACAGCGACGCCACAACGATCGCCGAGGGGCTTCTCCATACGTAGAGCACTCGAATCCGGGCTGGGGTGTTTCCCGGCCCGTTCGACTTTTAGAGAGCGGTACGATGATCGAACCTGTCAGCGCCTATGGCGCACGCCCTCAAATCGAACTGAACGCCGGGCACGGTTGTTGCGTTGAACCGGAGCCCAATCCGGCTGATCCGGCTGCCAAGGCGCAGTTTGAGGAGATGTTGCAATCTGATGAGATCCGCGTGGCGCAGGCGGATAACGCCAATGTCGCGACAGAAGTGAACAACACCAACGGATGGGTGATTCAGCCGGGACCGGCTGAGGCCTTGCCGCCGCCGACCGTTGGCGAAGTGCTGAAGGGCGAACTTCAGGACATGCGCGAGAACTGGAACGACGTTCGTGACAAGATGGAGCTTGCGCAGGGCGATAGCAATATTTCGATCGACGGGCTGATGCAGTTGTCGATGGAGTTTCAGCATTCCAGTATGATGGTTACGCTGTTGATGAACCAGGCGACAGCCCTTACTCAGGAAGTAAGCAAGCTGATGAGAGCAAGCTGATCAATCTGCCGGAGTCACGAGGCTGATGCATTACCGTAAAATCGCTCGCTGGCTCTGCATGGCCGCGCTCGTCACGTCTCTCTCGGCGTGCAAGGTGGAGCTGTTCTCCGGCCTGACCGAACAGGAAAGCAACGATATGGTCGCTCTCCTGCTCTCCTATAATCTTGATGCGGAGAAGGGCCCGGCCACCAAAGAGGGCGTGCCGCTGATGATCGAGTCCGCGGATCTCGCCGCGGCGATCGAGATTCTCAACGAAAACGGCTATCCGCGCGACACATTCAATGATCTCGGACAGGTGTTCCAGCAGCAGGGGCTGATCTCTTCTCCGCTGGAGGAGCGGGTCCGGTTCATCTACGGCCTGTCGCAGTCGATCTCTGAGACGCTGTCGCAGATCGACGGCGTGATCACCGCGCGTGTGCATGTGATTGTTCCGGAAAAGCATCCGCTTGAGGATGCGCCCGGCGGATCGACCGCCTCGGTTTTCATCAAGACCCGTCCCGGCATCAACCTTGAGGACAAGATTCCCGAGATCAAGATGCTGGTGCAGAACAGCGTCCAGGGCCTGAATTACGACGACGTGGTTGTGGCCTTGTTCGAGGCGGAGCAATCCCCGCGCGTGAAAGCCTCTGGCCCGCCGCTGGAAGAGGTGATGGGCATTCGCTACACGCGCGATTCCACGGACTCGCTGACGCAGTTCGGTGGCGCTATCGCATTCCTGATGCTGTTGCTGATCGCCGGAAACGTCTTCCTGTTCCTAAAGCTGAGGCGGTCTGAGAAACAGGACGTCGCGACACCGGATGGCTGACGGCGAAGGTTCTTCCGGCGCGCTTACCCGCGAGATGGTCGACTTCAATCTGGCGCCCGCCGGGTATCTGCACGAAAGCTGGCGCCCGACCCTGCCGCATGGCGAGATCTATCAAGCGCTGAGCGACAGGCCTCAGGCGGGGCGACGGCTTTCCCGCTATCTCATCGATACGTTTGACCTCGGCGCGGCCTTTTATGACGATTTCAGCGAGCCCCGGGCGCGACTGGCCTTGCTGGACGGGAAGTATCTGGAGAGCCTTTTTCTTTATGTCGGCGCGGCCCTGCGCAGCGCAGAGCTTCGAAATCAGTTGGACGGGTCGAAGATCGCCACGCTCAGGCGGGTTGTCGGCGCCGGTCCGCTGGATTACGCGACCAAGAGGACATCTTTTGCGGGCGCGCCGCCGGATTTTAGTTATGAGCCCGAGATCAGCGAGCCGAGGTTGCGGTTCATGCAAATCGGCGCCGCGTATTCGATCTCACCCCGGGCGTCGGCGGAGACGTCCTATCTGACGCGATTGGCGCTGAAGTTGCCCCATGGTATGTCCAAGAGCCTGAAGGCCGATTTGCCCGCCGCGGCGGGCGAGCCGGACAGTGAGGCCCTTCCGCCAGTGACACGGCGCGTCGTCAAGGAGTTCCTGCCGCAATGGCTTCCTTTGTTCGATTAGACCCGGAGCGGGCTGAAATAGAGCCGGGCCGCCGGATTATCAGCGAAGAAGACTACGCCTTGCGTGTGGCGGCTCAGGACCTCCTGACCGAAGCCGAGGCCGAAGCCGCGCGGATCGTCGAAGAGGCGAAACAGGCGTACGAGGCTGAAAAAGAGCGCGGCTTTCAGGAAGGCATGGCCAACGCGCAGGTGGAGATCGCCGAGCAGATGCTGACCATCGTCACGCGCTCCGTCGACTATCTTGCGACGGCCGAGGGCGCCGTTGCGAAGACAGTGATGATCTGCCTGCGCAAGATCCTCGGCGACTTTCCCGAAGAGGACACGGTGGTTCTCGCCGCGCGCAACGCCTTGCAGGTGGTTCGCAATGAGGAGCGTGTAACCGTCGCCGTCCGTCCAAAGGTACAGGACGAAGTGCGTGCGCGAATTGGCGAGATCCTGAAGGACAGCGGCGATATCGGGTTTATTGAGGTTGTCGGCGACAAGGGGTTGCCGAAGGGCGGGTGCAGGCTGCAAACCGAAATCGGCGTGGTCGATGCGAGCATTGACCAGCAGATCGAGGCGATCGAGCGGGCCATGCGGGACAGGCTCAAGAGCAAGTAGATCCGCGCTGGCGCGTCAGTTCTGGTTGGGATCGTTTTCTTTTTCCATCTCGATCACCCAGCGCAGCACTTCCGCGACTTCCGCCATCAGGTCGACGGGGATGTACTGGTTGACCTTGCCCTCTTCGAAGAGGCCGTGGGCGAGGGGGATGTTCTGCATGATCGGGATGCCCTCCTCCTCAGCGATCTCAACAATACGCTTGGCACGAAGACCCTTGCCCATCGCGCGGACGATCGGCAGCGGAGTTTCCCCTTCGCGGTAATCGAGGGCGATGGCGAGGTGGGTTGGATTGGTCACGACGACCTTCGACTTTCTGACGCCAGCGTCTTCATTGGACTGTATGAGCTCCTGGGCAAATTGCTTTCGCTTCCCCTTAACATGGGGGTCGCCCTCACTCTCTTTGTACTCCTTTTTGATCTCCTCTTTGGACATTTTCTGGTCCTTGGTGAACTGCCACTTCTGAAACACGTAATCCGCAGCGGCGACCAGCACGAAGGCGGCGACCGTATAGATCATCACGTTAAAGAAGAGCTTGCCCAAAACCGGAAAGATGCATCCGAGCCCGCAATGGGGGATTTTCACCAACTCGTGGATGCTGCCTTTCACGACCAGAAAGATCAGCGTCGAGAGAAAGAAGATCTTGAGCGTCGATTTTATGAACTCGATCAGGTTCTTGAGCGCAAAGATCTTTTTCAGCCCCGAGCCGGGGTTGAGGTTGCTGAGCTTCGGCTTCAGCGAGGATGTGGTGAACAGCAATCCGACCTGAGCCATGTTGGCGACGACCCCGACGACGGCGACGACGACTACGATCGGTCCAAAGATCGAAAGGGCCGACACGGCGATAACCTGAAGCAGGACATTCGCAGCCAGGTGGAAGTCAGCCTTGTAGAGGTGCGACGGCGCCAGGATCATGTCGCGTATCTTTTCGACATAAAGCGGCATCGATGCGAACAGCATGGCGAAAACGACGGTCAGAAGAGAGGCCGAAGAGACCTCCTTGCTCTTCGCGACCTGCCCTTTCTTTCGCGCGTCGCGAAGCTTTTTGGGAGTCGGCGGTTCGGTCTTGTCGGCCATCAGAAAATGCTGCGCAACAGGCCGATATGGGTGACCATGGCGGCGAACTCGTCATCCCAGATTTCAGGCAGTAGTTTGATATAGAGGATCAGCATCAGGATCCCGACCGCGCTTTTCACCGGCATCGCCAGGAAGAAGACGTTGAGCTGCGGCGCAAACCGGCTGACGAGGCCAAGACCAAACTCAGAGAGAAACATCGCGATCATCGCGGGGGCGGCCATCAGGATCGCGAGCGCCATGATCCTGTCGGTGATGGCCAGAAACACCCGCACGTTGTCGATATCCATGCTCGGGTAGAACTCAAACACGGGGAAGAACTGATAGCTTTCATACACCGCGAACACGAAGACGAAAAACCCGCCGCCAACCATGAAAAACACGGTCAGGACCTGCGTCAGAAAGATGCCCAGCGGCGATGTTTGCGATCCCGTCAACGGGTCGACGGAGCTCGCCATGGTGGAGCCGCGCTGGTTGTCGATGAAAAAGCCCGCGGACTCGATGGCCCAGAAGATCAGCGACACGCCGAACCCAATAAATACGCCGATCACCACCTCTTTCACGATCAGCGCCAGAAGGATGGGCGTGGTGAAATCAGCGACCACGACATCAGTCTGCACCATCGGTACAACCATGATGGTCAGGCTCATCGCGACGGCGGTGCGAATGCTGCCCGGCAGAACGGCGGCCTGAAAGATGGGTATCATCGCAAAGATCGCCAGCATCCTCACCAGCACGAATGCGAAGATGAAGAGGTCGTTCATAAGCTGGGCGAGAGCGGTCATGGCGCTTAGAGCTCAGCTATGGTCGCAAAGATCCCATTCGCAAAGTGAAACAGCTCTTGCCCCAACCAGCGGGCGGTTCCGAAAATCACCACCACGACCACAAACAGCTTAATGGCGAAAGATAGAGTCTGTTCCTGAATCTGGGTCAGCGCCTGCAACAGAGCGACCAGCGTGCCGACGCCGGCGGCGGCGATGATCGGCGGCATCGACAAATAGAGCACGAGCAAGAGCGCGTGCGCCGCCATATCCAGAATTCCGGAAACCTCCATGATCCACCTAACTATATGTGAGCACGAGACCGTGAATCAGCTGTTGCCAGCCGTCCAGCATCACGAACAACAAGAGTTTGAAGGGCAGCGAGATCGTCATCGGCGACACCATCATCATGCCCATCGCAAGCAGGATGTTAGAGATGATGAGGTCGATGGCGATGAAGGGCAGATAGATCAGGAATCCGATCTCAAACGCGGCCGTCAGCTCGCTGACGGTGAAAGCCGGGATCAGGATCATCAGGTTGTCGATATTGGCGCTGTCGCGCATCTCAGCGGGCCAGAGCTGCCCTGCGGCCTTGACGAAAAAGGCGATCTCTCTTTGATCCGCGTGCTGTTTCAGGAACTCCCGAAACGGCTCTCCCGCAATAGACAGGCCGGCCAGAATCTCACTCACGCTGGATTCTGTGTAGTCCAGGGTCTCCAGCGCTGTGAACCCGGCCAGCGCGACCGGCGCCATGATATAGGCCGTCAGCACCGTCGCCAGCCCGTAGAGCACCATGTTGGGCGGAATTTGCTGCACGCCGAGCGCGTTTCGGATCAGGGAAAGCACGATGGCGATCTTCACGAAGGACGTCGCCATAATGACGATGAAGGGCATGATGCCAACGAGCGCGACGAGAAGGAGGAGTAGAAAGGGATCCGGCAGATCAGCCATCAGACCGCCTGTTCACTCTGGTGATGCGAACGCCCAGATTGCCGTCGATCTCCACCATCTCTCCCTGTCCGACGCGGCGCCCGGAGGCGTAGATCTCAACGGCGTGCGAGGTTGGCGTATCCAGAGTGATCGCTGTTCCCGCAGTGAGTTCACGAAGCTCCGCCAGCGTTATTGATTTTTGGCCAAGGACGAAGTCGAGCCGCACTTCCAGATCTTCCACATCGACATCGACGGCGTCCTCGCTGTTGGGGAGGGGCTGCTCAGGTTCATCGGCCGCCGGAGAGGGGGCGTCGGCCCCATCTTCCGTCGGCGCCTCGGCCAGCGCGTCTTCCTGCGCCTCGTCCGTGACGGCGTCCTCGCCGTCGTTCTCAACGTCGTCCTCGCCATCGCCCGCCATATCGTCCCCCTGCGTATCGTCCGACGCTGTTCTCAGCGTAAGCACAGTATCGTCAATATTCGCAAATCCAATTGACGAAAAATTAGGCCCGACAAAAATCGGCGGGTGTTCAAGGCTCGTCCCTCGCGGCATCAGAACGACCGCGCCCGGACGGAGGTTCTCCAATTCATCTTGGTCGACGAACTGGCTGCCGAGACCGACATGCAGGTCAAGCACAGCGACCGCGTCCAGAGAAAGCGCCGCATTGATCGGAAGCGCCTCAATGCGGCCCAAAAGATCCTGCTCCGCCGGTTCGCTTAGGAGTAGGGTCGCGAACGCCGGAGTAGCCCCGGTCGCGGGACTCAAGTGGATGGCGCGCCACTCCGACGGCGTTTCTGCGGTGATGCGCTGCACGGAGATCGGATGCGAGAACAGGCTGCCGAGGGCCGTCAGCACCGGCTGCAACACGATCTCAGCCGTAGCCAGGCCCAAGACCTCCGGCAGCTCGTCGAGCGCCAGATCAGCGACGCCGTTGGGATAGAATGCCTGAAGCCAGGCGCGATCGCAGCCAATGCCGAGCGCGTTTGCGCCGGATGCGCAGTGAAACACAATCTGATCAGATGGCGACGCGGCGTCGGTGGTCAGGATGACGGGCTGAGCGTCGTCCCCCTGCATTATCGAGAGGTCGGGCTGTCGGCTTGCAAGCAGGTTTTCCAGCGTGACCTCCGCCCCGCTGAACTGGGCGAGGGCGAGTGGTTGGATCGAATTCATCAAGCCTCGTCCTCATCATCCTGCTCGCGCTCCCACGGATTTTTCCGGTTGCGCGACCGGCCGTCGCCAGGCGTGTCCCCATCGTCCTTGTCCGCCACGTCGACCTTGACGTTGACCGAATCCGACGTCCGCTTTTCCATGTGAGACTGCAACTGATTGCGAAGCCCGTCCAGTCGTCGCGCGACATCCAGCGATGTGGTCTCAAACTTGATCGTCAGGCCGTTGGCGTCTCGGCGAACCGAGATCTCCGCGCCCTCCAGCGTACTGGATTTTAGCTTGATCCGCACTTCCGGCCCGCCCGCCGCATCGGGTTTAGAGGTCAGGATCCGGTCGGCCAGTTTTTCGACGACTTCGGACAGCGTCCGGCTGGCCAGTTCCGGCCCCCGGGCCGCATCCACACGAGGTTCAGGCGCGCCATGCATGCCTTGCAAGATCCGATCACCCGCCGCGCGGACGGTCATTTCTTCGCCGCCCTTCCTCTCATCCCTGGCGCGTCGGGGGTCTGCGCCGCCCGGGAGTCGACCTTCAAATACCCGAGGGTCGATATCGCGCGGATCGATGTCGCGAGGGTCGATTTCGCCGGCTTTCGCCGGGTCCTTGTCGAGCGAGCGCTCGCCTCGACGGTCCTCTGGCCCACCTGTCCGCAATTTGTCAGCCCGCAGATTGTCCGCCATGCGCGGATCGACGGCTTCGTCGCCATCTGCAGCGGCTTTTGCGTCTTGGCCGCGGAAGTCGCCCTTGGCCGCCGCCGTGGCGCCGAGCTCCGCTTTTGCGTCAGGGCGCGTCCCGTCTGGCAACATTTCCGATTTAGGTGCGCCGTCTTTGCCCAAGCGAGCCGAATTGTCGCCGCGCTCGTCCGTCTTGTGCATAGCCGCATCGAATGCGTCGCGGTCTGCGGGGTTCCGGGGGCGGGTATCAGCGCGTTGATCGGGCGGGACGTCCTTTGGATCTGCTCGGACGCCTTCGGCGGTTTTTCGCTTATCTGAAGGTGAGGATCCGGGGCGCGATAGGGGTCCCTGGCCCATGTCAGTCTCCTCCGGTTTGCGCGTGTCGGCCGCTGGCCGCGCATCCAGTTTGCCCGATCGGTCAGCCTGCGCCGAGGCGGGGCTTTCGGGCGTTGTCTGCGGAGCGGATTTTCCGGGCCGGCTCGTCGACTGCGACGGGTCTGCGCTTCTGGGCGCGTCGTGATGCTGTGGCCCTTGCGCTTGGCCCGCCGACGGCTGCTGCGAGCGGGCCTGAGGCGGCGACGATTTCTGCTGCGACGGCTGCTGTGAGGGTTGCGCGTAATTCTGGGTCGGCGCGGGGTCCGCGCTTCTGGGCGCGTCGCGATGCTGGGGTCCTTGCGCGTGGCTCGCCGACGGTTGTTGTGACCGTGCCTGAGGCGGCGGCGATTGTGGTCGCAGGGTCTGCTGCGACGGCTGCGCGTAGGACTGCGAAGGGGCTGGGTCTGCGCTTCTGGGCGCGTCGCGATGCTGGGGCCCTTGCGCGTGGCTCGCCGACGGTTGTTGTGACCGGGCCTGAGGCGGCGACGATTTCTGCTGCGACGGCTGCTGTGAGGGTTGCGCGTAATTCTGGGTCGGGGCTGGGTCTGCGCTTCTGGGCGCGTCGCTATGCTGGGGTCCTTGCGCGTGGCTCGCCGATGGTTGCTGTGACCGGGCCTGGGGCGGCGGCGATTGCGGTCGCTGCGTCTGCTGCGAGGGCTGCGTGTAGGATTGCGAAGGGGCTGGGTCCGCGCTTCTGGGCGCGTCGCGATGCTGAGGCCCTTGTGCGTGGCTCGCCGATGGCTGCTGCGACCGGGCTTGCGGCGGCGGCGATTGCGGTCGCTGCGTCTGCTGCGAGGGCTGCGTGATGGATTGCGAAGGGGCTGGGTCCGCGCTTCTGGGCGCGTCGCTATGCTGAGGTCCTTGCGCGTGGCTCGCCGACGGTTGTTGTGACCGGGCCTGAGGCGGCGGCGATTGCGGTCGCTGGGTTTGCTGCGACGGCTGCGCGTAGGATTGCGACGGCGCAGGGTCTGTGCTTTTGGGCGCGTCGTGATGCTGAGGCCCTTGCGCGTGGCTTGCCGATGGTTGCTGGGACCGAGCTTGCGGCGGCGGCGAATGCGGTTCCTGGGTCTGCTGCGACGGCTGCGCGTAATTTTGGGTCGGTGCCGGATCTGCGCTTCTTGGCGCGTCGTGATGCTGAGGCTGCTGGCCGTGGCTCGCCGATGATTGCTGCGACCGGGCCTGAGGCGGCGGCAATTGCTCTGACTTCAAAGGTTGTTGAGATTGCCGGGGTTGCTCCGATTGTCGGGACTGCTGGGGTGGCGGGTTGGATTGGGGCGGGCGAAAGGGTTGGGGCAGGTCGTGCTGCTCCTCCTGTTGACCTGACTGGCCCTGCTGGCCAGAGCCGCCGGAATCCTCCTGCTTTCGGTTCAGCAACTTCCCGAACGACTCAGAGCTTTCATCCGCCTCGCGGCGGCCCTGCGGCGTCTGGGTGGGGTCGCTGTGCTCGGTGTTCGGTCCCACCCGGCGAACGGGATCTAAATTCACTCTTCCTGGCCCGGTCATGCTTCGGCCTCCGATCGGCGTCCGGCGAAGATGGCTTCGGTGATTTCCTCCACTTCGGCCTCTTCCAGCTCAGCCGCCAGTTTTTGCGCTTCTTCGCGCTGGATTTGAACAAATTGCTCGAACTTCTCATGCGCCTTTTGCGCCAGAACATGCTCGTTCTCGGCCTGCTGAAGATTGGCCTCGGCGTCGGCGACCTTTTGGCGCTTGTCTTCGACGACCTTCTGGAGCTCTTCCTCCTTGGTGCGCAGAAGGCTGACTTTGTACTTCATATCGTCGATCTCATCGAGCTTGACGCCCTTGCCCCGGATCTCCTCAAACAGCCGTGGCTCCTCCTGAAGGCGGTAGGCGCGATACTCCTCAACTTCCTTCTCGGCGATCACCACCGCCTCCTCAGCCTCCTCTACCGCCGCTTTCGCGCGCCGGACGGCGTTCGCCGCGCCCTGTTCGCGGATCGCCTTAATGCTGAGCAGTTGCTCGAATGTCTTCAGCGAGCTCATGTTCGATCCCTGCGCGCCTAGATCGCTTTCATCTTCGCGATCGCGTCGTCGAAGGCCTCAGGCTGGTTTAGCCCCTGTTGCAGGAAGGCGAGGATTTTCGGCATCTTCTCGATCGCCTCATCCGCTTCCGCATCCGAGCCCTTCTTGTATTCGCCAATCTTCAGCAGCAGCTCCACCTCGTAGTATTTAGCCATCAGCTGGCGCACGCGCTGGGCCGCCGCTTTGTGTTCATCGTCGACCACATTGTTCATTACGCGGCTGACGCTCGCCATCACATCGATGGCGGGATAGTGGTTTTCCGCCGCCAGTTTGCGCGACAGAATGATATGGCCGTCGAGGATGCCTCGGGTTTCATCCGCCACCGGCTCCGTCATGTCGTCGCCTTCGACCAGCACGGTATAGAGCGCTGTGATGAAACCCTTGTCGTTCTGCCCGACACGCTCCATCAGGCGGGGCAGGGTGGCGAAAACCGAGGGCGGAAAGCCGCGCCTTGTGGGCGGCTCGCCCGCCGCCAGGCCAATCTCACGCTGGGCGCGGGCGAAACGGGTCACGGAATCCATCAGCAACAGCACGCGTTTGCCCTGATCGCGGAAATACTCGGCGATCGAAGTCGCCACGTAGCAGGCTTTTGAGCGCTCCATCGACGGCCGGTCCGAGGTTGCGATGACGAGCACGGCCTTTTTCGCGCCTTCCTCGCCCAGGTCATGCTCCAGAAATTCGCGCACCTCCCGGCCGCGCTCGCCGACGAGGCAGAGGATCGTCACATCCACATCCGCGCCCGTCACTAGCATGGACAGCAAGGTCGACTTGCCGCCGCCCGCCGCCGCGAAGATGCCCATGCGCTGGCCTTCACCGACGGTCAGGATGCCGTCGAGCACCCGCAGGCCCATCGGCATCGGTTTTTCGATCAGGCGCCTGGACATCGGGTCGGGGCTGTCACGGTAGACGGAGTAGTATTCTTCGACCTCTAGCGGGCCCTTTTTGTCCGCGTCGAGCGGCGCGCCCATGCCGTCGAGCACGCGGCCAACCAGTTTCGGCCCCACGCCGACCATGTGCGGTTTCCCGGTGGGGATCACTTCGGTGTGGCTGGAGACGCCCTGCATCTCTCCCATCGGCGTCAGCAGGGCGACACGGCCGCGAAAGCCGACGACCTCAGCCTTGATCTCAAAATTGGGGGCGGGTCCGCGCAGCAGGCACAGCTCACCGATCTGCGCGCCTGGGACGGCGGCTTCGATGATGGTGCCGGTGACTTTGGTGACGCGGCCGCGAATGCGCAAAATCGTGGTGTCCTTGACCGCGCTTTGCAGCTGGTCAGTGATGTAGCCGAGATCTGTTGCGCCTTCTAACATCTTAGATCAGCCAGCCGCGCCCGCCATGGCGGCGTCCACGCTGTCATGGCAGTCCAGAAGTTTGTCAAAGCCGGTCAGTTTGACCACATCCAAGACATCGGGATTAAGCGCCGCGAGCGCAAGGCGGCGCCCCTTGGCCGCCAACGCCTTCAACGCAATCAGCAACACGCGAAGTCCGGCGCTGCTGATATAGTCCACGGCCTCCATGTCGAGCACCAGCAGGCCGTCGCCAGAACCGACGGCGGCCATCACCGCCGTTTCCAGCTCTTTCGCTGTGCTGGCGTCCACGCGTCCCTCGATCTGGACGACATCGCCTGAATCAGTGCTGTATTGGGTAGTCTTCATGCTTGCTTCCATGCCGTTTAAGCTGCGGAGGTCAATAGCGCTTCTGTCTTTAGACTAACCTCTGCGGAGCGGCCTCGCCATAGCCGGTTCAGACGAAGTTCAGACTCACGTTTCGCGATACCATCCCTATCTTATCAGATGGGCGCAGACGGCAGCGTCACCGGCGGTCTAGGCCACTGAATCGCCGCCAGCAAATCAACTCTGGGTGCAACCGACCGAATTTCGTCAGGCAATCAGGAGATTCCTATATATATCTTCATGGTATACGAGAGACCCCGATTGCGGAGTGAGGCATGAGCGACATCCGGACAAATGCACCGGGCCTTGGAGGGCTGCAGCAAAGCAGCAATCAGGGTGCTCAGGTTGGCCAGGCGAAGGCGACGTTCAAGGGAGCGGAGCTGAAGGTCATCGACCAGCAATCGCTGATCGCCGACGCCGCTGAGGAGTTGGTCTCCGCATTCAGCGAGGAGGCGGAGAAAGACGTCTCTGACCGGGAAGTCGAGGACGGTCGGAAAGCGGAGAGCCTGGAACGGCTGATGCAGATCCCCGAGTTGCAGGAGATTATGAAAAATCTCGGCGACGTGGACAAACGCGCGCTGTTTCGTGGCCTCAAGGCGCTGATCAAGCTTCAAAGCAAAGACCCCGATCAGCTTCGCAAACAAACCAAGGATCAATTTAAAGAACCGTCGCATCAATTCGCGGCCCTCAAGATGCTGGTCGAGGCGCTGAAGGCGCGTGGCGCCCCGCAGGACCAGATCGACGCCGCCCAGAAAGCCGTCGACGACCTGATGTCGGAGCATGGGCCTGCGATCACCGCGGCGCTGAATATCGGCGCGACGGCTCAGGGCTTCGCCAAGACCGATCTGGGTGCGGTTCCCGATCTGCGCGACGCCTATACGACCAATATCCATGATTACAAAGCGATCGGCGGCGTTATCGACGATCTCGTCAATCGGTTCGGAGAAAAGAACCTGGATACGTCGATCCAGTTCATGCTGAAGGCGCTCGCCAGCGATCTGGAGGCGGGCGGATCCTCGATCGACAAGACCAAGCTCAACCTCATCATGAGCGATATGAAGCGTCTGAAGACGATGACGACTGTACTTGGCAATTGCGGCGTACTGATGCGCAACGCTAAGGTTATGGACGCCAAGGACGACTTCACGCCGATCTCATTGCTCAAATCCATCGCCCCTCTGCTGGATGCGGCGCGGGTGCAGAAGAACCAGATCAGCGCGATACCGGAGCGCGCGGGGCTGACCGAGTTGGAGCACGAGATCCGGTTCCTGAATGATTTGAAAGAGGTTGTGCGTCTGATCCCGGAGGAAAGCTATTCTCAACCGGAGAATCGCAGAAAGCTTCTGGATGCGATCGACGATGCGCTGGTTGAGAAAGGCGATCTCGAACTGGAGCAGGAAGAAGACGACGACGAATATGAGGATGACGACGAATGAGCATGCTCGACACAGCGATCGCCGACTTCGGGTCGGTGCTGGGATTCAATCCCGGCGATCTCGAAAATCGGGATCATGTCGCGATCGATATGGACGGGTCGGGTCAGCTTCATGTCGAGCGCCGCGACGAGCACTTGCTGGTCTATCTGGCTCGGGAGATCGACGTCGGCGTGGATCGGCTGACGCTCTATCGCACGGCGCTGCGGTCGGTGCATTTCGAGAACGGATTGCCGGCGCGCGTCCAATGCGCTTTGCACGGGGACAGTCTGGTGTTTCTGGTGCGCTATGACGCCGATGAAGTATCGGCTCAGTCGCTGGAGGCGACTGTGGACATACTGACAGAGTTGCACGACAGGTCGGCCCGGTGACGACTACGACGTTTGAAACGACGGCGATCGCGAGTACGGGGAGGGAAAGACGATGATCGATATCTCACTTATGCGGCCCACGGTCGGGCTGGCGGGCGTCGACTGGGCCGATTCCGGTCAATTGACCCTTCCCGGACAAAGCGAGCATCAGGCGGTCGGCCGCCAGGTGCGCCAGAGCATTCAATCTCTCTATGATCATGTAACGGTCAGCGACCTCGCGGTTGGATTGACCGTGCCGTCCTCGATCGACCCGCAAATGCTGCAACAGCATCACTTCGAAGCCGCGCTGCTGGATGCGTTCGACAAGGTGGATGATTTTATGGAGCAACACCCCGAATCCGGGTCAGATGCGCACGATATCCTCAAGAATATCAAAGCCGCGTGGGAGCAGTGCCGCTACAACGTCGCCGCTCTGAACCAAGCCTGACGGAGCGGATTACTTGCCTACGCAAGACTGGTCACCGGATGACAGCAAAGTCCTCCAGATCCTGGCGAATATGCTCGCCAGCCAAAATCGGGAGGCGAAGGCCGCCAGTCTCCTCGAATATGTGCTTGAACGAGACCCGGACAACCGGGACGCCTTGCGGGCGCTCTGCGGGGTGTACCTAATGCTTGAGCGCTATGAGGACACGGTCGCGATGGTCGACCGCTATCGGGCCGGCAACGAGAACGATAAACACACCACGACGCTGATGATCGTCAAAGGTCAGGCGTTGTGGGAGCTTGGACGGACAGCCGAGGCGCAGAATATCATGGACAATTACCTGTCGCGGAGCGTGAACCAGTGAACACCGATCGCGCCCAAAGAATTCTGATCGCGGTCACCGCGCGCAGCGACATTATGCTGGCCTGCCTGATCGTGGCGGTCATCTTCATGATGGTCATCCCGCTGCCCACCGGGCTGATGGACGCGCTGATCGCCGTCAATATCATGACCGGCATGATGCTGGTCATGGTGGCGATGTATATTCCGTCGCCGCTGGCGTTCTCCTCCTTTCCCTCGGTGCTGCTTGTCACGACGCTGTTTCGTCTCGCAATCTCGATCTCGACCACCCGTCTGATCCTGCTGAACGCGGATGCCGGCGATATCATCTTCGCCTTCGGCAATTTTGTGGTTCAGGGCAATTTCATCGTCGGCGCGGTGATCTTCCTGATCATCACTATCGTGCAGTTCATGGTGATCACCAAAGGCGCGGAGCGTGTGGCCGAGGTCGGCGCGCGGTTCTCGCTGGACGCCATGCCAGGCAAGCAAATGTCGATCGACGGCGATATGCGCGCAGGCGTTATCGACCTTGATGAAGCCCGCCGCCGCCGCGGCGACGTCGAAAAGGAAAGCCAGCTCTTTGGGTCGATGGACGGCGCGATGAAGTTCGTGAAGGGCGACGCCATCGCGGGTCTGATCATCACTGCGGTGAACATTATCGGCGGCATCACCATCGGCACCACCCAGCACGGCATGTCGGCGGCTGAGGCGGTGTCTGTCTATTCGATCCTGACAATCGGCGACGGTCTGGTCAGCCAGATCCCCGGCCTGCTGATCGCGATCACCTCAGGCATCATCGTGACCCGCGTGACCACCGAAGACTCCACCAATATGGGCGCGGATATCAGCCGTCAGCTGCTGGGCCAGCCGAAGGCGCTGATGATCGCCGGGGCGATGATGTTCCTGTTCGGTATCGTTCCGGGCTTTCCAACGGCGGTGTTCTTCACCCTCGGGCCCATCCTGTTGGGAACCGGCTTTCTGCTGCAACGCATGTCGCGCGCTGCGGAGGAAGGCGGGGCGCAGGAGTCCGGCAGCGTGCCGGCGATGGCGTCGGCGGATTCCTCCAGCGATCAGGCCGCGAAGCGCAAGATCGGGGTCGACGATGAATTCTCTCTGACCGTCCCGCTGATGATCGACATCGATGCGGCGGTTGAGTCCGAGATCAGCGCGAACACCCTCAATGAAGAGCTGATCAAGATCCGGCGCGCGCTTTACCTGGACCTCGGCGTGCCGTTTCCGGGCATCCATCTGCGGTTCACCACCGATCTCAAGGACGGCGAGTATCAGATTCTGATTCAGGAAACGCCGATGGCGTCCGGCGCGGTCAAGATCGGCAAAGTGTTCAGCCGAGAGCATCCGCGCCAGCTGGATATGCTCGGTATTCCCCATGAGGGCGGCGACAATTTTCTACCGGGCTCGGAGACAATCTGGGTGGACAGCGAGCATGCTGAAAAGATGAAGGCGGCGGGCGTTCCGTATCTGTCGGTCTCTCAGGTGCTGACCTATCATCTCTCTTTCGTGCTGACGCGCTACGCCTCGGACTTCATCGGGATTCAGGAAACACGCTTCTTGCTGACCCGGATGGAGGACCGGTTCGGCGAGCTGGTCAAAGAGGTCCAGCGCGTCGTGCCGATCCAGAAGATCACCGAGGTGTTCCAGCGGCTGGTCTCCGAGGAGATCTCGATCCGCGATCTCAGGACCATCACGCAGGCGCTGGTGGAATGGGGTCAGAAAGAGAAGGACACCGTCCTGCTCTGCGAATACATACGCGGCAGCCTGCGCCGGTATATCAGCTACAAATACTCAAACGGGCAAAACATGCTGCCGGCCTATATCCTGACGCCGGATACGGAAGAGATGATCCGCAATGGCATCCGGCAGACTTCGGCGGGAAGCTATCTGGCGCTCGATCCGCGCGTGACGCAGAAATTCGTGCAATCGATCAAGCAGGCGGTCGGCGACCTCAACAGAAGCCGCCATCGTCCGGTGATCGTCGTCTCGATGGATATCCGGCGCTATGTGCGCAAGCTGATCGAGAAGGAACTCTACGAGCTTCCGGTGCTGTCCTATCAGGATCTGACGCAGGAAATTAACGTCCAGCCGCTCGACCAGATCTCGGTTTAGCGCGGCGCAAGGGTGAAGCGATGAGCAAAGATGCGTCCCGTGGCCGATGGTCCGCGCGCTGGGTCCTGTGGCTCGCGTTTCTTTTCGCAATTCCATCTTTCCCCAGCTTCAGCTGGTCTGAAGAGCGGGTTCTGTTGCTCAGTTCGTTCGCAGTTGACGACCACTTGCTAGAGCCGGTGATCGATGGCGTGCGAGAACGCCTTTCCACCCGGTCGGGCCTGCGCATCCAGATTGAACATCTGGATGTCGAGCATGACGTACACGAGCGGCACCTCGAAAGCGTCGAGTACTTTTTGACCCAAAAATACGCCGATGCGCCGCTCGACGCGATCATCGTATTGGGGGAGGCGGCGCTCAGCTTCGCCCTTCGGGCGCGAGGTTCGATCATCAACGACGCGCCGATCATATTCGGCGGCGTGGCCGGGCTGGAATACGCGGATGCGAATTCGCTTCCGGGCGTCACGGGCGTTCTGACCGGACATGAACTGGCGGAGACCCTGACGCTGATGCTGGCGCTGGATCGACAGCGCACGAATATCTTTATCGTCGACGACAACTCGGCCAAGACCGCGCGCAGCATCTGGCTGAGGCGCAGTATGCGCAAAGCCCAGATAGACTTCGCGGACGAATTCGAATTTCGCGACAGTTTCGGGATGACCATGGCGGATCTGGAGGAAGAACTCTCCGCTCTGGGGCCGGAGGACGTGGTCTTCTACCTCTCCTTCACCGAGGACGCTGCAGGCCAGAATTTCAGCTATCTCGACGCGCTGGGCCGCGTGTCTCGCGCCTCTTCCGCGCCGGTTTATGGCGCATTGGAGGGGATGGCCGGTTATGGCGTCGTCGGCGGCTATATGCTCAGCCTGCGAGAGATCGGCCTCTTGATTGGACTGCAGCTGGTGCAGGTTCTGGATGGCGGCGATCCCGATCAAATCCCGCTGGTGCGAGAGGCGCCGCATCGCTTCGTGTTCGACTTCCGGCAGATGCAGCGGTTCGGCATCACCAGCAGTCAGCTGCCCAAAGACAGCATGATCATCGATGAACCGGATACGTTCTATTACCACTACAAGCAGTACTTCTTCGCCGCCTTTGCGGTTTTCCTGGGCATGGTCGGCTATATCTTCGTTCTGCTATCGGGCATCGCGAAGCGAGAGAAGGCCCGCCGTGGACTGGAGGCGCTGATCAGCGGGGGCGAGCATCCGCTGCCCATTCAGCAGCCGGTATCGGTGCTGAAAGAGCTGGCGGGACGATTGACGTCGGTCGTGCCCCATCTGGATCATGTCAGTTTTTATCGGACGCCGGGCGGTCTGGTTTCCGACAAGCCTCTGGAACAGGTCGATATCGGCGGGAGCGGCATGGCGAGGCCGCGCCCGGATCTCGCCAAGCGGGTCGGTGAAAGCGGTCGCAATCAGTTTGGCGACGACGACGCGCTGCTGGTGCTCGACTCAGACAGCATTCCAGCCGATCTGGCCTATTGCCGGGCCAGCGGCAAGCTAGACGCCGTCGATCAGCGTATGATCGACCTTCTCGCCCGCAATGTGCTGATTGAATGCGACAACATCCATGCGGCGCGCCTGACCTCCTCGCTGGAGACGGCGGCGCAGATTCAGGATGCGATACTGCCGAAGAATTTCGCCGAGATCTCGGACGCGTTCGGCGTGGATCTCTACGCGACCATCCGGCCCGCCAGAGAGGTTGGCGGCGATCTCTATGATTTCTTCGCAATCGGCGACAAGCTCTGCGTTCTGGTCGGCGACGTCTCGGACAAGGGGGTTCCGGCGGCGCTGTTCATGTCGATCACGCGGTCGCTGATCCGCGCGCTTTCGGAAAGCGAGTCCGATCCGAAGACAATTTTGCAGAAGGCCAACGCCATTCTCTCGGCGGAAAATCCGAATCTGATGTTCGTCACCCTGTTCTTCGCCGTGATCGATACGTCCAACGGCCGGGTGGACTATGTGAACGCTGGGCACAACGCGCCGCTTATTCGGCTGGCGGACGGCCGGGTGGAGATCGCCCCGGTCGAGTCCAACATCGCGCTTGGCGTCTTTGAGGCCGCTGAATTCGTGCCGCAAACATTGACGCTGCCAGATGGTGCGACTTTCCTGCTCTATACCGACGGCGTATCCGAAGCGGAGAACGTGGAGCCGGCGCAATTTGGCGAGACGCGCCTGATCAAACTGCTAGAGGGCGCGCCGAATATCAGCGCGAGCGAGACCGTGGGCCGCGTGTTGACGGCCGTCGACGCCTTTGCGGGCGAGGCGCCTCAATTCGATGACATCACCATTTTCGCCGTTGGTAGAAACGGCGGCGCCTCGCACGGCGGAGGCTGAACCGAGGCACGTCTCGTCCGAAGACTGTCCAATTCATGCATTCAACTCTCGTGCTATAGTTCCTACATGTTTGGGGCAGCCGAGACCCTCGCGGCGGGGCATTCGCGCTGACCGACATAAAGGGCTTAATGGCGCCGCTTTGTTGCGATCCCTCTTTGATCGCGACCATAAAAGGATAAGCGACAATGTCAGGGATTGAATCGGCCGGCGGACCTAAACCTCCAATTCAACAAATCGACGCCAATACAGACGGCGGGCTTGAAAAGCACACGCGCGGCGACATCAAGCCGGAAAAGTTGAATGAGATGGAGGACAAGTTCAGTTCTCTTTTGGCCGGAAAATCTCAGGGGGTCGCGCACGCGTCTGAGCAGGGCTTGGCCCACGGCGTCGGACTGGATCCGGCGAACAAGAAGCAAGGCTTCGATCCCGCTTCAGCAGCCGGCATGGTCGGCGGACTGCCGTCGCCAAACATGGTCGATCAGGATGAGACGGCGAAGGTTCTGGCGGCTAGCACGACAATCGCGTCGAACAAGACCGACGACAAAGATTAGGGCAGGGCGCATTGGCTGCGGGCTGGCGGCCCGCAGCGAACCGTCAACGAAAAATCTTCACCTTATTCGGCTGTCTGGTGTCGGTGGATCGAACTTGCTTGTCCGTTCTGCGCCAAACGCTTACAACATGTCCTCAAGATCTTTCTTGAACAATCTCAGCGGCTCAAGCGTCTCCTTGTTGCCATTGAGCATTAGCTGCGTGATCTCGATGATCAGGGGCTGGACGTTGTAGTCGACCTGTTTCCACATCGGCTTGATCAGGTTCAGCGCATGACCGGTGTCCAGTCCGTACTGATTCTGAAGTGCTATCAACATTTCGGTCCCTTGGGAGACCGTATCCATCTGATCGGCATTCATGTTGAGGCCGCTCGCCTTGGCGTTCTTCACGCTCGCAACGTCGCTGTGATCGTTGTCGTTGCCGCCACCGATGGTTTCGATCAGGTCGTTCTCGTTCACGCCATACAGTTCTTCTTCGTCGTTGGCCAAGCCGCCAATGGTCACCTTCACGGGTTCTATGTCGTCGAGTTCGTCGTCAATGTCGCTGAGGGCGCCATCCTTGGTGATCAAGCCGTCATCGATATCGTCGACATTGACGTCGCCATCGTCGTACTCGTTTTCATTCTCGTCGATGTCATTGTTGATATTGTCGAGTTCGTCCTCGTCGTAAAGGTTCCGGTTGATGAGGTTCATTTCGTCCTCATTCAGCTTGTCGTTGCCGATGTAATCTTTGGTAAGACTTCCATCGCTGACGATGCTTTGATCGTCGTTGTCATACTTAATATTGTTCTCGTCCATCCACTGGCGCACTTCGTTTTCGACCTGATCCAGAAGATTGTTGACTGTCTTAGACGTTTCACGCAGGTCATTGTCGTCGTTCATTTCGGCCCGCTCGGCCGCGACGTTCACAAATGACCGGAGGATTTCCACCTCCTCCAATATCGCGCCCGGCCGGAAGTTGCCGCGATGGACGGCTTCGTCCAATAGGTCGATCAAATCGTCGACATCGGTGTTCGCGCCGTTAACGTCCGCCGCCTTTTTCTCGATGACTTTCAAGTTCAGGCGAAAGCCGTCCAGCGCCTCCAGATTGACCTGCGAGAAATTCTGTTTGGGCCCGACATTTCCGCCGCCGGCGGTCTGGTTCAGCGCATCGCCATGAAAGCCCTCGTCAACGTCCATATCCTCGTCATTCACATAGCCGCCGGCGTTGCCAAGGCCTTCCTTGGTTTTCACAACGAACTCGTCGTCCTTGACGTCTTTGTTGTTCGTCTGGTCGTCGATGTAAGGATTCGGCGGCAGTTCGTAATTCGGGTCCTTTTTGGCGTTTTTGATGACGCTGACGTCATCCTCGCCGTCATTGTCGTCATATAGCTCACCAGCGTGGCGCTCAGTGAAGATGTCATCCTTGTCGTTGTTCCCGCCAATTGTGATCTTTTGCACCTGACTGCTTCTGTGGCTGCCGATATCGTCGACATTGTGGTCGACGCCCGGGATGTTGCCCGCGTTTAGGGGCATTCCCGGCTCCGCGCCCAGACCCGGATTGAAGAACTTGTTGTAGATGTTCAGCTTTTCTTTCTCGCTCATCTCCGAATAGGCGGGCGCGGGCGCGTCGCCAAACTCGAAATCGGCCTGCATCGTCACACGGTTCGGGTCGATCAGGCCATTCTGATTGTCGGACGCGTCGGACGAGATGGAGTCTCCACGACCGCGCGTTTGGTTGACGTCCATCGCGGGCGGCACGAATGGCGGCAGCGGCTTTGCCGCCAGCACGTTGCTGTTGCGGATCTGCTTCGCGGCGAGATCCTTCGGGTTCATCTTGTTCAAATCGCCCATGTAGCTGCGCTGGTCATTGGCGCGCGTCACCATCAGTTTGAGATCCTGAATCTCTCGACGTTGAGCGATCGCCTTGGTCTTGGCCTGATTGATCTGCCCAAGCATCCAGTCGTTTTGTCCGCGGCTGAAATTGCCGTTCCTATGATGGCTCTTTAACGCGTAGCGGCCGCTCGCCGTTGAATACCTCGCGACAAGATAGTCATTGGCGATGCTGGCTTCCTCCAGCGCGCCGGCCAAATTCGCGAGATTTGCATCGGTGGGCGCCTGCTGGAATTTTTTCAGGCACGAATCCACCTTGACCATCGCCTTGTTATACTCGGTGGCGAAGAACGCCAATGTCCGCTTGGCCGCGACGTCGCCGGATTTTCCGGAGTTATATATGCCCTGTGGAACGACAGCCTGATCTTTCAAACCATCGAACGAAACCTGATGCAGCCCGCTAGGCTGGTTCAGGTCCGAGTTGTGAGAAAATACAGGCCGGCGATCCAGTCCGCGATTCTCCATCGGCACAAGCGACATCGCCAGATCGTGGGATTGAGCGGCGTGATCCTGCAACGTGTTCTTGAGCGCTTTCGACTCCACCAATTCCTTGTCGAAATCATCCTTCAGAATCTGCGGCAGTTCGTCGTAATCCTTCTGGGTGTATCCCTTGTGACTCAGCATCTGCTCATGCGTATGCGGCAGAGAATTCGCCAGCTTGGTCGCCAGGCTCGCATTCGCCGCGAGGCCATTATAGATGTCGACCGCTTCGATTTCGCCTTTTATCTCTGACGTGCGCACATGGGCGTGGAACCGTCCGACCATGTTTGCGCTGTTTGTCCGCAATTCGTTGGTCTTCTGCACCACGAAATTGTCGAGCTTAAGTTCCTGGCTGCTCTTCAGTATCCGGTCCAGTTTGGCGTTCGACGCGACGAGTTGCGAGCCGGTTTGCTGGATTTTCATGCCGTTGTTCAGAAGATGAACCAACCCCATCACATGGTTGGGACGCGCATTGCCAAGATAGTTGTTGTTCTTCATCGCATTCGCGACTTTGGTCATGCTGTTGGCGGTCAGCCCCGAAGATCCGGACACACCGGCGTCTTCCAGAATGCTCTCCGCCGCCGCCTTGGCGATGACATCGCCGCCGACGTTGTACATTTCAGGTCTGGCGGCCTTCAGATCCGCGACAATCGCGTTACGCAATTGTTGGACGCCAGAGACGCGCTTGCCCCAGCCCTTCAACTTCAAGCCGCCGACATGCCCGGCGTCTGCGGCCCCGTCAAACATATCCGCCGCGTCCGTCGCCATGTTCACCACCGCGTCGGGTTTGTTCCCGACAACCGACTCCTTCAGCGCCTTCGCGATCTCTTTGTCGATATCGTCAAACGACTTGACCTTGAGCGCGATAGGATTGCCGAGACGCGCGAAGACGAGGTCGCCGATCTGTTGCCCGTTGACCGTGGTGCCTTTGAATTCAAGGTTGATCGATTGCTTAATTTTATTGGCGGCGGCCTTGTACTTGTTCGAGCGATTGATGAGGTTGCCGAACCAGTTGGTGATCCGTTTCTTGACGTAGAGTTGCTTACCCTCGGTGAACCGGATCGAATCCTTCTTTCCCTTGGGATCCTGCGACTTCAGGTCATGGCGAATGGCGCTATAAGTTCGGTTGGCCGAAATGCTAACTGGATCGTTCGCCATGGCTCATCTCCTTGGTCCAGCGCCGGTTGGGCGCGTCCCACTTTCCGCCTGGATTGCGGTGCGGGCAAACTAACTCAGGCGATCAGGTGCCCCATCATGTCTCTCGGATCGGCCGGGGGCGTGTCGTCGCCATCCTCCGCATCGCCGATCCCCTGACCGATCACCGACTTCATCGTGCGCGACACGGCCACAAAGCTCTCCACAACCGTCGCCAACGTATCGGCTGTCAGGCCATGCAACGTCACATCGTGGATCAGAACGATATCATCCGTATCGACATCCACGCCGACGCGCGCGCCGTCCGTCTCGGCCCAGCCGAGGTTGTAGGATAGCAGAAACTCATAGGTCGCGAGCTTCTTGCCCTCTGGCGCCGGACCTATAACGATGGTCATGAACAGCTTGCCGGACTGTTCCTCATAGTCCAGCGCCATGCTCTCTTCAGACTCGTCGTTGATCGCGATCATCCAGCTTTTGTCATCTGGGAATCCCGCAATCTCCTCGACGTCCAGGCGGTCGCCAATCTCACTCAAAATCTTGCTTACGTCGTCATAGCTTACAATCACGGAAAGTCCTGTCTTTGCAGATGCATCACAAGTTTGAATGCAATCCTATCACAGGAAAAATCCCGCGCCGTATGAATAGCGTCCATTCGCATCCCAATTATATGGGCGCGCTGACGCGAGATTGGACCGCCAATTCGGACGATTTTCTGAGAGTTTCACTCGCTGTCGCGGTGACGGCCGCCTAACGCGCCCAGGGCCATGCATCGAAATCTGCGCTTGACCCTCTGGCGTTGGTTTGGCGTTCTTGTGGGAGAATGAAAGGAGCGATCATGACGCGCAGCGAACATTTGGTGATGTTGATTTGCATGTGGCTTTGTCTTTTCCCGCTGGTGACGGCGATTGTCTATCTCGACATGATGCTGGCGCCGACCTGGCCGGTCTGGTCCCGCACAATGGTTGCAACGGCTGTCGCTGTGCCCGTCATGATCTATTTAGTCAGGCCGAATGTAATGAAGATGATCGCGCGCCATCACGGCATGACGGTTCAGGAGTATGAGATCGCCTGTTGCGATCCGGAGCGACGCGCCTGACCGTGGCAAATCGATCGCGCGGCATTAACTTGTTCAAAAGGCCGTTGGCGATCCTTTGGACGAATGTCGTTGACTATTGGGACGCGGTGCTAGTGGTCGCGCTGAGCATCACATCCGTGTTTCTGCGTCCGCAATTGTCAGAGGATGCGCGGACAATCCTTTATATCGCAATGGCGGGCGTGGCCGCGATTGTGCTTGTCCGCAGGCTCTATCCGGCGCTCAGCAACAACCTTCACTATCTCCGCGCGCAGTTGGGCTGGCGTGCCAACCGCGCGCCGAAGCGCTATGTCCGCGCCTTGTTTGACGAATATGCCGAGAGCTTTGACGACCATATGTTGTGGGAGCTTTCCTATAATGTTCCCAATCTATTGCGTGGAATTGTTGGCGCACGAGATGAGGCTGGCGTTCCTGTCGTTGTCGACCTCGGCTGCGGCACTGGCATGTGCGGCCCCTTGTTCGCGCCATTTGCGGAAGAACTGATCGGCGTCGATCTCTCTGGCGAGATGCTGGATCGCGCGGCGGAGAGGAACTGCTACGATCAGCTGATCGAGTCCGACCTGATGGATTTTCTTTCGCTCTATGAGAACGAGTTCGACCTTTGCCTCGCTGCGGACGTCTTTGTCTATTTCGGCGAGTTGAAGCCCTTATTCGCCGCCGTCAGGCGCTCAATGATCGATGGCGGGCACCTGGCCTTTTCGGTTGAGGCGGCGGAGGACGGGGAGGCGAACAACTGGCGACTCACCAAGACCGGCCGTTACGCCCACCCAAAACCCTATGTTGAGGACGCCGCTAAATGGGCGGGGTTTGAGGTCGTCGATGTCGGTCACGAGATCCTCAGAAAGCAGCAGGATCAGCCGGTGACCGGGGATGTCTGGCTGCTGCGAAAGCCCGATACCGGGCGACCGCGAAACGAACGAACGGAAGAAGATGCGGAAGAATAGATGGCTTTGACGGGCCATTTGGTCTGAGTTTCGTCTGAGACGCGGATTGCGCGAGGCGAAGCGGGGCTTATCTTTACATCTCAGACGCGGCGCAGGACACTGGTTGCGCGCCAGATCGCGACGCATCTCTAGGGAGACTTAATTATGACCGACATCACATCAACGACTGGCGTATCCGGCACGAGCGCGACTACCTCTGTGGACACTGGCGCGCCCACTGAGTCGGTAGACGCCGATGTCACGGCGAAAATGGATGATCTGATGAACGCAGAGAGCCTCACGCCGGAGCAGGAAGCCTATAACGCGATCTTCAACATGCTGGACTCGAGCGTGAAGTCCTCGATCGTCAGTGTCCTGAACCAGTCGACCAATATCGAACCACCCGAAGGGTTTGGCGACGAAGAATCGTAATCTGAGCGCCGCCGATATCGACCGACAGTTTCAGACTTTTCCAGCTGGTGAAGCTGGAAGCCATCGCCGCGAAACCGAGGACACCGGACTTTGGAAAAAGAACAGATCGACACCCTGATGAATGAGATCGGCCCACTGGTGGACGCGGCGGGATTGTCCTATTCCGACGACGCGCCGATCTGGGAGCTGCAGTTTGAAGACCGTCCGCCCTGCTACCTGCAAGCCAGCGAGCGCGAGGACCAGTATATCCTGAGCGGAGAAGTGGCCGAGCCGCCGGTTCAGGGCCGCGAGGCGCTGTTCCAGACAATGCTGATCTACAACGATCAGGGCGGGACGACGGGCGGCGCCCGACTGGCCCTTGATGGCGACGAAGACGGCTGGGTCACCCTGGCCATCGATCTGCATGTCTCCGAGCTCAGCCCGGAGAAATTCAGCAACCTGGTGTCCAGTTATCTCGATCTTCGATCGCACTGGAGGCGGGTGGTCGAAGGGTGGACCGGCGAAGACGATCAAGGTGATCGAGGCGACCGGGACCAACAATCAGCGGGGCCGATTATTCGGGTCTGATGCTTAGTCAGCTATGCGCCAGCAATCGCAGGCGACAATGGATTTGGAGGAGCTTGCTATGACGAATGGAGTCGCGGCGAACTACACGAAAAGCTTCGTCCAGACCTATCAGGATGCGAAGGCGACGCGCGCGAAGGGCGACGATTCCCTCAAGCATGTGCGCTTTGGCGGCAAGTCGATCTATCAGCACGCCAAGATGAGCGGTCTGAATTTCGTCAATCGCTGGCGCAAGCAAAAGGCGGGCGCGGCGGTCGTCTTCAAATCCATCGAGAACCAGTTTGGCGCGGATGTCGCCAAGGCCATCTTTACGCGCGTCACCGGCTCGCCCAAGGCGGGCTCGAGCCTGACGTTCGGCCAGCTCGACAAGATGAATGAAATGCTGAAGACCAACGAGTCGACGAGAGGTCTCTACGTCGGGACCACGTCGGCCAATCTGGATGGTAATCTTCATGCGGAGCAATACTCCGACACCTTTAAGACCAAAGTTCAAAGCGACGCCAATGGCGGTGTCAAAAAGGACATGGACCGGTACAAGAATATCCAGAACGGCTCGGTCAACAAAAGCGACAATAACAACTGGAATATCGACAAGTCGATCTCGGACCAATACATTCATAAAGACTTCGCGCGGGACTTCATGGGCAGCACGTTTGTTTATAACGGCAAGCCCGTCGTGGACGCCAATGACGGCTCCATCGAACAGGAGCAGAAGCGCACCGAGTGCATTCAGCGGATGAAAGATGCGGGCGTGCCTGAGGAACACTGGCCGGTGCTGAGCGCCACGCTCAACCAGGGCCTTTTCCAGTCTCATCAGATCATGACGCAGATGAGCCCGGGCGATGCGCCGATGCCTTACAACTTCGGCGACGGCGGCAGCGACAACAAGGCGCTGGCGGGGCTGAAATTCGAGTTTCAGCAGTCGAAGGAAAAGCCGGGCGTTTACGATTTCGTCGCGACGACCCACAAGCCGATGGCGAACGTCAATGAATTCTATTCGGATAATCGCCCGTTTGGCCGGCCTGATCGCACCGACCCGAACAAGAGCGAATATCTGGTGCAGCTCAAAGGCCAGATCGACTGCAACAACCCGAACAACCCGATCACTCTGTCGGACGGGCAGGTCGGCTATAAGGCGGAACTTGATCCCAACGCCGATTGATGCGTTAGAAAGCAGAGCCGCGATCTGCGCCGCCGCTGAGAAGAATTGGATGAGAATGCGCGATGGATGACAACGCCGCAGTCACCAAACTGCTTGAGGAGGTCGGTCCGCTGCTCGATCCCGCTGCGATCTCGTACGCGCCGGACGATCAGAGCTGGACGGTCTCAATCGATGCGGAGACGCTGATTTTGCTGGCATTTGACGAAGGCGGCGGCGCGTTGGAGTTCGTAACGCCTTTGGGGGCGGTTCCCGACGCCTCGGCGGAGCGCGCGCACGAGATCCTGCTGCGGTTCAGCTATCTCTGGCGGGAAACCGGCGGTCTTTACGCCGCGCTGGACGACAACGGGGATGCGGCGCTGCTTTATCGCCGGCCTTTGGCCGGGCTTGACGGGACGCAATTGAACAACCTGCTGGGCAATCTGGCTCAGCAACGCGCAGTCTGGGCGGACGTGTTGCGCACGCCGCCGGAGGACATCGAGTCTGTTGTTCCGGACGTTCCGCCCTTTGGCGGCATTCGGGTGTGAGAGGCGCGTAACTGAGAGGAGGAGTCGATGGGCGATTCAGTACGTTTGGACGGCAACGTAAACATCGGCCAGATCTCGTCGCTGCTTGACGGTGGGCAGAAGAATCTGAAGGCTGACAAACTGGACGACGGCTCTATCGAAATCTACGCCAGCCCAGGCGGCGAGAACAAAGATGGCGGCGACCTGTCGCCTGCGCTCGCAGTCAAACAACAAGCCCTGGCGAAAAGCGCCTTATTCGACCTGATCGAGACTGTATTCGGTCCGAAGATGCTCGATCGCGTCCTCTCGATGTTCAATGTCGAGTTGATGGATTCCAAACGCGGGATAGACGATGACCTGATGGGCCGGATGGATGGTTTCATCGCGAATGAGATGCAGAACAAGGATGGCGGCCACGGGGTGACGCCAAAGAGCCCTACGCCCACACCTGGCGTCACAGCGGGTAATCCGAGCATTAGCGATGATGTTGGCGGCGTCGCAAAGACCAAGAGCGGCAATGACGATGATTATATTCCGTCGTATCCAAAACTGGAATCGCGCCGCTCTAATCCCGACGTGACGACCAAGCAAATCAAGGATATCGGGCAGCAGGTCGATCAGCATATCGAGCAACGCAAGCAGAGGCTGAAGACGGAGATCGAGCGACCGACCCCAATCAAACCAAAACAGGTCGAACAGGACGCGCAAAAAATCGACCCCGCCGCCAGTTTCAAGCCCAAGGCGCCGCCGGGGCTTTCCGACGTCCAGAAAAACCTCATAAGCCAGTTTAACGACAAGTCGGGAGACGCGCTTCAGGAGCTGGTGAACAGAGCGATCGGTAAGGATTTTCCCGACGGGATTCCAATGGACGATCTAAAAGAGATGGGATTTGATCAAGAGGCTGCGCGGCAGGTTGTGGTTTCTGCGATTGAGAACGCCGACTTTAGCAAGATGACCGTGACTCAGACGATCGCGTTCATCGACAAGACCATGGAGGACCATCTTGAATCGGTCTTTTCCAGCAACAATGAAGACGCGATTGCCGACGAGTTGCCGGATCCGGGAACGGGTCTGCCCGAAACAATGGATGACGTTACGGACGGTTTGGAGGAAATTTCGGAGTTCCTCAAAGATCGCCGCACGAACAACGAAATGCAGGGCCAGCTCTTCCTTGAGCGGATGGAAAAACGGGGTGAGATGGGCAAGGCGCTGAAGGATGCGCGCGGGCCGCTGGATCAGGCTGAAACCAAACGGCTGGGCAAACCCGTCCATGACGATTTACTTGGCTCGGCGCAGGGGTTCAGCAGCGACGCCGCGTTCGACAATAACGAAACCGGCGTGTCGCTGAAGGGCGCGCGCAAGGCGATCCTAAAGGCGTTCTCGGATTACGGCGACATGGCCGCGACCCTCAGCGAGTCCGAGAAGCGCGACATGGTTGTCAACGCCATGAAGGATTACATCGCTCTGCCGCCTGATCCGCCGTCCAAACCGTGACTGCGCCGCCCAGACCAATCGGACGATTGGCGGACGGACGGCGCTCTGGAATATGCGGGCGGGCGTCCCCAACTGTAGTAGGAGACACAATCAGGGCCGTCCCGCAGATGCAAGCCGCCCCTGGATACGAAAAAGAGAACCCGGCCGCCCACACTCGGCGGAGTTCTGACAAAGGGAGCGCCACGCGATGACACAGGAAATCACACTTCGCCCCGGCCAGTTCAATATGCGAACGATCGAAGCTTTCGCCGATAACGCGTTCCGGCGCGAAGGCGACGGCTATCTGAAGGCGACGATGAACGATGACGGCTCCGTCCGGCTCTATGTCAGCAAATCCGGCAAAGGATTTTTTGGTTCGATTTTTGGAAGCTGGCGCAAGAAACGCGATGAAACCGCTAAAGTGCTGGTGCAGGCGATGGTCAACAGCGGCGCAAAGCGCAGCGAGGCGCAGGCCATGATGAGAGAGTACGCGAGCTCCATCGGCATCAAGGATGCGCATTTCCGCAGCGAAGATGTTTATGGCGCCTTCATCACCATGCGCACCGGTCAGAACCCGTTCGATTAGTACCGGTCGGACCCCGATCGATAAATTCTGATAGTCTCGACTGACTCGGACCCGTCAGCCTGGAGCAACGCGATGGATAACGACTCCGCGGTTCAAAGCCTCATCATGGAGCTTGGCTCGCTTCTCGATCCGGCTATGATCGATTACTACGAAGAAGATAGCTGTTGGGTTGTCGGCGTCACGGAAGATGTCAGCATCCAGATTGTTCACAACCACGAACTTCAGGCGCTGTTGCTGGTTCTGAATCTGGGACCGGCGCCGGAGGCGAACGCCGACGAAGTTCACCAGATGCTTCTGAAACTCACCTATGTGATGGCGGAGAAGGGCGGACCGGTGGCGGGGTTGGACGCCGAGGACAACGCCGTTCTGATGGGCAGGGCGCCATTGGACGGGCTCACAGTTCAACAATTGGCGTCGGATCTGGAATATTTCGCCACTCAGCAAGCCGCGTGGAGCCGGGTGCTGCTGGATATGGGCGCCGGCGACGGCGGCGCGACGGACAGCGCCCGTCAATCCCAGGAAGGCGTGATGCGCGTCTGATCGTCAGGTCGTCTCTGGTGGTTGGTTCTCTAACCATTGGGTTTCTGAGTAGAACATGGCGGCGCCTTTAACGCGCCTGAAGACCGGAACGTTAATTCTCCATCTCGGCAAACGAAAACTGCGTGCGGTGCAGATAGTGTTCGCCCGGGCGCAGCATAGCGCTAGGAAACCCCTTCCGGTTCGGCGCGTCGGGCCAGATTTGCGGCTCCAGCGCCAGTCCGGAGAACGCCGCGTGAGAGACGCTTGACCGGCCAGACGTGGCCGCCGCGCCGATACCGGCGCCCGCATAAACCTGAAGGCCGGGCTCCGTGGTCGCGAGGTCAAGGCGCAGGCCCGATCGCCTGGACGAGAGCGTCGCGACCTTACGCAACGGCGCGCGCGCTTCGCCAAGGCAATAGTTATGGTCGAGATCCGCGATCCGCCCGTTCTCCTTGAGTGGACGGGTCTTGCGGTAGTCGAATGGACTATCTGCGACCGGGACGGCGCCAGCCAATGGGACGCCCTCGGCGTCAACCGGGATGTAGTGATCCGCGAGAACCTGTAGGTCGTGATCCCCGATCGTGGCCTCGCCATCGAGGTTGAAATAGTTGTGGCTGGTGAAGTTGCAGAGCGTTGGCGCGTCCGTCCGGGCGTTCACCTCGAATGTCAGTCGCCGGCCCGCCTCAATACGGTAGGTGACGCTGACGGACAGCGCGCCGGGAAATCCCATATGCCCGTCGGGAAGCAGATCTGAGAAGACCGCGAAATCCGCGCCGTGATCCTCCAGCGTCCAGTTGCGAAAGGGCGCGCCGTCCCGACCACCGTGGATGTGGTGTTTGCCGAGAGCATTGCGATCCAGGTTGTGGCGTACGCCATCGATCATCGCGCTGGCGCCCGCGATCCGGTTGGCGTAGCGCCCGACTGTGGAGCCAAAATAGTAGGGATTGCTCAGATAGGACTCCAATTCGCCATAGCCGAGGACAAGTGAATAATCCCGGCCCGTCAGGCGCAGATCCTGTAGCGTCGCGCCAAAGCTGATGAGGCGAGCTGTCAGGCCATCGCGATTGATCGTCACCCGAGAGACGGGTTCGCCCTTGGCCGTTCTTCCCCAGTTTTCAATCATTTCGACGCCTTCTGTCAGAGCAGCCAGACCTATCCGGGCGGGTCACCGGGAGAGTTAGCGCAAGACTGGTTTTGGGTCCATTGACACCCTTGCTTTACGGATCAGCGCGCGCCGCTTCGACAAGAGCGGATGATGGGAACGCCCACATGCAAAGGAATCCTCTTGCAAAATGTTGAAATTTCCACATTCCTGAGACTGTGAGATCCGTCCTGTCTGGCGATCATATTGGGAGATGTCGTTGACTGCGCCAGCCAAGACCGTGGAATCGACCCGCCCTCGCCTGCGAAAGGCGGAGCGTCGACGGATGATCCTGTTAGAGTTGAAACTTCGACCGCATGTTCGAATCGCAGAACTGGCGGAGCGGTTTGGCGTCTCTGGCGAAACCGTGCGGCGTGATGTGGACGAGTTGAGCGAGGCGGGCCTGATCAATCGCGCCCATGGCGGCGTCTCCGCGAAGGAGCAGGGGCACTATCCCGATTTCGATGAGCGCAGCAGCGCGCGTCTTGAGGAGCGCGAGCGGATCGGACGCAGCGCGCGCGAGTTGGTCAATCCCGGCGATACGGTCATGATCGACAGCGGCTCGACCACGCAGCAGTTGGCCAGATTTCTGTCCTTCGAGGAAGTGCGTTGCACGGTGATCACCAACAGCCTGCCGGTGGCGATGACTCTCGGGCAGTCCATCGCGGCGGAAGTGATCCTTTGCCCTGGCGACTATCTGGCTTCAGAGGCCGCGGTGGTGGGCGTCGATACGGTTGATTACCTGGCTGGGCATCAGGTGGACCGCTGTCTGATCGGCGCCTCGGGCGTGACCCCGGACGGCGTGGGAGAGGAAATTCGCAGCTTCGCGTCGATCAAGCGCATGATGCTCCGGCAAAGCCGCGAAAGGCACTTGCTGATCGACAGCGAAAAATTCGGTAAACCTGGGTTATCGCGGGTCGGGGCGCTGTCGTCGCTGACGTCGGTGGTCGTCGATCGCGCGCCGGGTTCAGATCTGAACACGGCCCTAAGAGGCGCGGATGTCGATGTGATCGTCGCGCCGCCCCTGGGGGAACAGCCGGGGAGCACTGGCGCAAAAAACTGACACACGAGACCGATACAAAAAGTGCGGTCCATTCAAGGGAGGTACGAAGATGAACCACAAGATCAACTGGCTGGCGTCTGCAGCCGCAATCGCGCTTTTGGCGCTGTCATCGGGAGCGGCGTCCGCCGCGGAATGCGAGCGCGGCACGCTGGACGCCCGGTTCTGCGACACCGATGGCGATTTGATCGCCGACATTCCAACAGACGCGGCGGACCAGCTGGATCCCGATACGCTGATCTTCGCTTACACGCCGGTCGAGGATCCCGCCGTCTATAAATCCGCGTGGGCGGATTTTCTGACATATCTGGAGGAGAAAACGGGCAAAAAAGTCGTGTTCTTCCCAGTGCAGTCGAACGCTGCGCAGATCGAGGCGATGCGCTCTGGTCGTCTGCATATCTCCGGATTCAACACCGGCTCCAACCCTCTGGCGGTGAACTGCGCCGGTTTCCGGCCGTTTACGATTATGGCGGGCGCGGATGACTCGTTCGGCTACGAGATGGAGATTCTGACGCATCCCGGTTCTGGGATCGAGAAGGTTGAGGACATTAAGGGCAAGCAGCTCGCCTTCACCTCGCCGACGTCGAATTCCGGCTTCAAGGCGCCATCCGCGATCCTGAAGGCTGATTACGACATGATCCCTGAGCGGGATTTCGAACCGGTGTTCTCGGGCAAGCATGACAACTCGATCCTCGGCGTCGCGAACAAGGATTACGCGGCTGCCTCAATCGCAAACTCGGTTCTGGCTCGGATGCTCGCGCGCGACGTCGTGAAGTCTGATCAGCTGGTTTCGATCTACAAGTCGCAAACCTTCCCGACCACGGGATACGGCATCGTCAATAACCTGAAGCCGGAACTGCATGAAGCAATCCAGGACGCATTCTTCAGTTTCGAGTGGGAAGGCACTTCGCTGGAGGAAGAGTTCAAGAAGAACGGCGAGGCCAAGTTCATCCCGATCACCTACAAGGGACATTGGGAAGTTATTCGCAAGATCGACGCCGCGAACGGCGTCAGCTACGCCTGCGAATAAGTCGCTATCCATAAACAGACGGGGCGGTCCCAAACGGGGTCGCCCTCGCTCGCAAGGGGATCGGCGATGCTGCGGCTTGAAAAGCTCGTAAAGACCTACAAGACCGGCGATCAGGCGCTGAAAGCCGTCGATCTCGACGTGCCGGAGGGGCAGGTGCTTGCGCTGATCGGCCCGTCGGGCGCCGGCAAGTCCACGCTGATCCGCTGCATCAACCGGCTGGTGGAGCCGACCGCCGGCAAGGTCTGGCTGGACCAGGTCGAGCTTACCGCGTTGTCGTCCGGCGGCTTGCGTCGCGAGCGTCGCCAGATGGGCATGATCTTTCAGGAATATGCGCTGGTCGAGCGGTTGACGGTGATGGAGAACGTGCTCTCCGGTCGTCTGGGCTATGTCGGGTTTTGGCGGAGCTTTCTGCGCCGTTACCCCCAGTCGGACGTGGATGAAGCGTTCCGGCTGCTTGACCGCGTCGGCCTTCTGAATATGGCTGACAAGCGCGCCGATGAGCTTTCGGGTGGGCAACGCCAGCGCGTCGGCATTTGCCGGGCGCTGATCCAGAATCCGAAATTGCTGTTGGTGGATGAGCCAACCGCCTCGCTGGATCCCAAAACCAGCCGCCAGATCATGCGCCTGATCTGTGAGCTTTGCGAAGAGCGCGGCTTGGCGGCGATCATCAATATTCACGATGTCGCGCTGGCGCAGATGTTTGTCCAGAGGGTCGTGGGTCTACGCTTCGGCTCGATCGAGTTTGACGGCCCGCCCGAGGCTCTGACGCCGGATGTGCTGACCACAATCTATGGCGAGGAGGATTGGGAAGCGACGATCCAAAAGGTCGAGGATGAGGACGAGGACGACGGTGACGGCGCGAGCAATGGCGTCGAGGCCGCTGAATGAGCGCGGAGCTGAACGCCGTCCTGGGACAGGGGTGGAAACGGCCGCCTCTTGTACAGCGCGCCTGGTTGCGCTGGACGCTGATCGTCGGATTCGCTGTCTATCTCGTGGCCGCCGTCATGACGATCGAGGTCAACTGGTCCCGCGTCTATGAGGGGCTGGACCGGGGCGCGGCCTTTGTGCTCGCCTTCACCAGCCCCGATTTCGTTTCTCGCGCCAACGATATCTGGGACGGAATGCTGGAGAGCATCATCATGACCGTCGCGGCGTCGGTCGTTGGCATCGCAATCTCCATCCCCATCGGCCTTGGCGCCGCCCGCAATATCGCGCCGCTTCCGATCTATCTGATCTGCCGCGGCATCGTCGCGGTTAGTCGCGCCCTGCAAGAGATCATCGTGGCGATCCTGTTGGTCGCGATTTTCGGCTTCGGTCCGCTGGCCGGATTCCTGACGCTCAGCTTCGCGACCATCGGCTTCCTCTCAAAACTTCTGGCCGAAGATATCGAGAGCATGGACCGCTCGCAGGCGGAGGCGATCCGCGCATCCGGCGCGCGCTGGATGCAGTGGATTAACTATGGGGTTCAGCCCCAGGTCATGCCGCGCCTGATCGGCCTCAGCATGTACCGCATCGACATCAATTTCCGCGAGAGCGCTATTCTCGGCCTCGTCGGCGCGGGCGGGATCGGCGCGACGCTGAACACCGCGTTCGACCGGTATGAATACGACACCGCCGCCGCGATCCTGATCATCATAATCGTGATCGTCATGTCGCTTGAATACCTCTCTGGCATCATCCGGGCGAGGGTGCAGTAATGCCGGTTTCCGACGCGGGAGAGGTGAAAGTCTGGCGGCGGCGCACGCAGGCCCAGTCGCTGATGCATTGGGCCGGGTGGCTGATCGGGACGGCGGTCTTCATGTTTTGCTGGCAGCGGATCTCCGGCGCCACCACGTGGTTCTTCGTTTGGGACGCGCCAAATATCGCCGGCGATATCTGGACGCGCGCGACCCCGCCGCGCTGGGAGTATATCAGCCAGCTTGGCCGGCCGATCTGGGACACGCTCAACATCGCCACGCTCGGCACGCTGATCGCGCTGGTTATGGCGGTGCCCGTGGCGTTTCTCGCCGCGCGCAACACCACACCCTCGGCGCTCTTTATCCGGCCGGTGGCGCTGCTGATCATTGTCTCGACGCGCTCGATCAATTCGTTGATCTGGGCGCTCTTGCTGATCGCAATCATCGGTCCGGGCGTGTTTGCAGGCGTAATCGCCATCGCCATCCGGTCGATCGGGTTTTGCGCCAAGTTGCTTTACGAGGCGATCGAAGAGATTGATCACACTCAGGTCGAGGCGATCACCGCCACCGGCGCCTCGCGCTGGCAGGTCATGGCCTACGGGATCGTCCCGCAGATCCTTCCCGCTTTCGCCGGAATCGCGGTGTTCCGTTGGGACATCAACATCCGTGAATCCACGGTGCTGGGACTGGTCGGCGCGGGCGGCATCGGATTGCAGCTCTCGGCCTCGCTCAACACGCTGGCCTGGCCGCAGGTCAGCCTGATCCTGCTGGTGATCCTCGCCGCAGTGGTCATCAGCGAGTGGGTGTCGGCCAAGGTCAGGGGCGCGATCATTTGACCATTACGACATCCGAGACCGCGCTCTGCGCCTATGAAGCGGCCCGCCATCGCCTGCCGCAGGTCCGCCATCGGGGCGCCTGCGTTCGCGTGCACACGCTGGCTGAGATCGCGGACGGGTTCGACATCTTCTTCCTTGATGCGTTCGGGGTCCTGAATATCGGCGAATCCGCGATCCCGGGCGTCGTCGAGCGTATTCGCGATCTGCGCGCGATGGGCAAACGGGTGATGGTTCTCACCAACGCCGCCGGCCGCCCGCGATCAGCGCTGGAGCGGAAATACAGCGGGCTTGGATATGATTTCCCGCCAAACGACATCATCTCAAGCCGCTCCGTGGTGCTGGAGGTCGTGCGACGGGCGCAAGGGCGTCGCTGGGGCGTGATGGCGACGGGCGACGCGCGCGCTCAGGAGCTTGAGGATCTCGACGCCGCGTTTCTCGAAGATGACGCAGAGATCTATGACAGCGTCGACGCATTCCTTCTGCTCGGCGGAGCGGAGTGGACCGAGGCCCGGCAAAAGCTGTTGGCGGAGGCGCTTCAAACGCGGCCACGGGATGTCTGGGTCGGCAATCCGGACATAGTCGCGCCGCGCGAGACGGAGTTTTCGGTCGAACCGGGCTATTACGCCCATCGTCTCGCAGACGACGCCGGCGTGCGGCCCAGGTTTTTCGGCAAACCCTTTGAAAACATATATGATGTCGCTTTCGACCATCTGGGCGGCGATGTGGATCGTAGCCGCGTGCTGATGGTCGGCGACAGCCTTCATACCGATATTCTGGGCGCGCAGGCGGCGGGCGTCGCATCCGCGCTGATCGCCGATTACGGGTTCTTCGCCGGGCAATCCGTCGATGCGGCGATCGCCAAGACGGGTATCGCGCCAGATTTTATTCTGGATCGACCCTGACCCTCTGACCGCCGTGAACGCGTTCGTCCGCGGGGGCGTTTTGCGACTGTAGCGGCATCACGCTTCGACGCGCAGTTCCTCGACTCTAGATCGAAGGCCTTTCTTCTTCTCAAGGCTCTTCAGCAGGATCGCCAGTTCCGCCTCATCGACGTTCGAGGCCGCGTCTTTCGGAGAAAACCAGCGCCGCTCGCGCTCGTTCTTTTCTTTCCACGACTCCAGAAGTTTCCGGACAATCATCGGATAGACCTGCACGATGCAGGGCAGCCGGGAGCCGTCATCCAGAACCTTGTCGTACCGGTACTCGCCGATCATTTTTGAAGAGATGCGGCCTTCGGCGCCTGCTTCTTCCATGGCCTCGATCGCCGCCGCCGCCCAAGGCTTCACCCCATCCATGGTCCAGCCCTTGGGCATGACCCAACGGCCCGTATCGCGGGAGGTCACCATGAGCACCTGCAGCTTGCCCGACTTGTCCCAGCGCAAGGGCAACGCCGCAATTTGAGCACCAGATTTATTCATACGCCTAAGTCGACCACCAAAATGTAGTTTTTTCAAGATTTCATCTTGCGGCAGATTGAACGCCGATGGATTCGGAGTAATCGCCAGTTTCATATGGTCCCGCGCCGCGTGGATGCAACGAGGGTATGCGCGATTCATTGCTGAAATGTGACAGGGATTTGTGACCGCTCCGATCAAATAGACGCGTGTTTATGGCTTTCTAGGCGGGCGTTATCCGATCCATAGCGTTGACCATCTCCAGCGATTTTTTGGCCTCTTGCGTCATGTAGTCGATAAACAGCCGGATCTTTGGATCCTGCAACCGCCGGTGCGGATAGAGGCATCCAAAGCTTGAGGGCGTGGGTGGATTATCCGGCAGAATCTCCACCAGCGCGCCGTCGCGAAGATGTTGGGCGACGTCGAACCGCGGTTTGTTGGCTATGCCCCGTCCGTCCAGCGCCCATTCGGTCAGCACGTCGCTGTCATCGGCGTCATAACGGCCAGAGACGTCCAGCCGGATCTGGCCGTCCTCGGTCTGGAGCATCCAGAAATACTCAGGCGAACGCGGGAAACGCAGCAACAGGCAATTGTGCTCGTCATCGAGCAGGTCTTGCGGCTTCGCAGGCGCGCCGCAACGTTCGATATATGCCGGGGAGGCGCAGAGAACGCGCTCACAATCCATGATGTTGCGCAGTTTAAGGTTCGAATCCGTCAACTGCCCCACAAAGAAAGCCACGTCCAACCGCTCGCTCAGGATGTCCACCTTGCGGTCCGACAAGCGCAGCCGCACTTCGGTCTCCGGATACTTCTCGACAAATTTGGGGACGAGCGGCGCGATGATCCGCCGGCCGACGCCAAGCGGCGCCGTGACGCCGATCACGCCGCGCGGCGCGCCAGAAAACCCGGCGATCGCCACCTCCGCATCCTCAACGGCTTCAACCACCTTCCGAGCGTGCTCGTAGAAGATATGGCCTGCCTCGGTCGGCGAAAGACTACGCGTCGTGCGATTGAACAGCCGGACGCCCAGCCGCTTCTCCAGTTCTTTCACCCGGTTGCTGGCCACTGCGGGTGTCAGACGCAGGTCGCGGCCACCCGAGGTGATGCTGCCTAACTCGACGACGCGGACGAAAACTCGGAGACTTTCAAGATAGGGCATGGGCGAGACTCTCTCATTTTCAATGATTCATTGAAATACTTTACCAAAACGCCCCGTATTTTTGAAACTGATCTCAGGCGTATACTGCGTCCAGGAGAGCCGTAACCGATAACAAGGCCTGGGGAGAGTCGATGACACCGCGTCGAGAGATCAATTTCATCCTGAACGGAGCGGATGTGAGCATCAGCGCAGTAGGGGCGTCTGACACGTTGTTGGACTATCTGCGCTTGTCGAGGCGTCTGACCGGCACCAAGGAAGGTTGCGCCGAGGGCGATTGCGGGGCTTGCACCGTGCTTGTGGGCCGCCTTCACAAAGGCGCCTTGGTCTATGAGGCCGTGAACGCCTGCATCCGGTTTCTCGCCTCGCTGGATGGTTGCCACGTTGTGACGGTGGAGCATCTGGCCGGGCCAGACGGCAAGTTGCACCCGGTTCAGCAGGCCATGGTCGACTACCACGGCAGCCAGTGCGGGTTTTGCACGCCGGGCTTCGTAATGTCGCTCTATGCGCTCTGGATGCAAACGCCGGAGCCCACCAAGCAACAGGTCGAGACCGCGCTGCAGGGCAATCTTTGCCGCTGCACCGGCTATGAGCCGATCGTGAAAGCGGCGCTGGCCGTCACGCAATACGGCTCGCCCGCCGCCGACCATCTGACCACGGAGCGTGAGGCGATCACGGCGCGTCTGACTGCGCTAAAGGATGGTCGCCGGGTCGATGTAGAGAAAGATGGCGACCGCGCCATCCTGCCCGCCGATGTCGAGGATCTGGCCGCTGTGCTGGCTGAGAATCCGAATGCGACGATCGTGGCCGGCGCCACCGATGTCGGCCTTTGGGTCACCAAGCATTTGCACGCGATCACGCCCGCCGTGTTCATCGGCCATCTGGACGGGTTGAAGTCCATCGATGATGAGGGCGACGCGATCCGCATCGGCGCCGGCGTCACGTATTCCGAGAGCGAAATGGCGCTCGGCGCCGCATTCCCGCATCTGCCGGAGTTCTGGGACCGGATCGCCGGATGGCAGGTGCGCAATATGGGCACGGTGGGCGGCAATGTCGCCAACGGATCGCCGATCGGCGACACGCCGCCGGTACTAATCGCGCTGGGCGCGGAGGTCACGCTCCGCAAGCTTGGCGGACAACGTACGCTGGCGATTGAGGATTTCTTCATCGATTACGGCAAGCAAGACCGTGAGCCCGGCGACTTTGTTGAAGAAATTCGCATTCCGAAACCCGCCGAAGGATCGCTGCACGCGGCCTATAAGATCTCCAAGCGCCGGGACGAGGATATCTCGTCGGTCGCCGCCGCGTTCAACCTGACAGTCGAGAACGGGACAATCTCCGCCGCCCGCCTCGCTTATGGCGGCATGGCGGCGACGCCGAAGCGCGCGTCTAACGCCGAGGCGGCGCTGGTCGGCCAGTCTTTCAGCGCCGCGACATTCGCGGCGGCCGCGGCGGCGCTGCCAAAAGATTTCACGCCGCTGACCGACTGGCGGGCTTCGGCTGACTATCGCATGCGCTCCGCCCAGAACCTGTTCCGCCGGTTCTATCTGGAGCACAGCGACGCCGCTGAGCCTGTTCGCCTGATGCGCGCCTGATCCGGGGAGAGAGAGATGACACAGCAAGCAACCATCCAGGGCGGCGTCCACACCGATCTGCGCCACGATTCCGCGCCCAAACATGTGAGCGGCAGCGCCGAATATATCGACGACATGCCGCTGCCGGCGGATTCGCTGCACGCCTATCTGGGCCTCTCGACCGTCGCGCATGGCACGATCGAGGCGATGGATCTGAGCGAGGTCGCCGCCGCGCCCGGCGTGGTCGGCGTCCTGACCAAAGAGGATATTCCCGGCGTCAACGATGTCAGCCCGACCCATCTGCATGACGAACCGATCTTCGCCGACGGCAGGGTGGAGTTCTGGGGGCAGCCGATTTTTGCGGTGGTCGCAGAGACCCGGGATATCGCCCGCGCCGCGGCGCTGAAGGCGAAGATCACCTATGAAAAACTCCCCCACGCTCTCCGCCCCGATGAAGCGCAGGAGGCCGGCTATCCGCATGTCACCGCGCCGCTGAAACTGGAGCGCGGCGACGTCGAAGCCGGGTTTGCGACCGCCGAGCATCGGATCCAGGGCCGCATGGAGGTTGGCGGTCAGGACCACATGTATCTGGAGGGTCATATCGCGCTCGCCATTCCGGGCGAGGACGAGGATGTGATCGTCTATTCCTCCACGCAGAACCTGACCGAGGCGCAGCATATGGTGGCGACCGTTCTGGGCGTGTCCTCGAACGCAGTCACAGTGAACGTTCGGCGCATGGGCGGCGGGTTCGGCGGCAAAGAGACCCAGATGAACCTCTTTTGCTCCGTCGCCGCGATCGCCGCGAAAAAGTGGAACAAGGCGGTGAAGATCCGTCCAGACCGGGACGACGACATGACCGCGACCGGCAAGCGCCACGACTTCATCGTCGACTACGACGTCGCGTTCGACAGCGAGGGGCGCATTCAGGCGGTCGAGGGATCCTGGGCCGCGCGTTGCGGGTTCTCCTCCGACCTTTCAGGCCCGGTCACCGACCGCGCGCTCTTTCACGCGGACAACGCTTACTACTATCCGCATGTGCGGCTGGTTTCTCACCCGATGAAGACCAACACCGTCTCCAATACCGCCTTCCGGGGGTTTGGCGGCCCGCAGGGCGTCATAATAGCCGAGCGGATCATCGAGGAAATCGCCTACCAGCTGGGCAAGGATCCGCTGGAGATCCGCAAGCTGAATTTCTATGGAACGGAAGACCGGAACGTCACGCCCTATCACCAGACGGTAGAGGACAGCATTCTGGATCGGCTGGTTACGGAACTGGAGGAAGACGCCGACTATCAGGCCCGCCGTCAGGCCGTGCTGGACTGGAACGCCAAGGGCGGAATCATCCGCAAGGGCATCGCGCTGACGCCGGTGAAGTTCGGCATCTCCTTCACCGCGACCTGGTACAATCAGGCCGGATCGCTGGTGCATATCTACAATGACGGCTCGATCCATCTGAACCATGGCGGGACCGAGATGGGGCAGGGCCTGAACACCAAGGTCGCTCAGGTGGTCGCAGACGCGTTTCAGGTCGATTTCAAGACGATCAAGATCACCAAGACCACGACCGAGAAAGTGCCGAACGCGTCCGCGACGGCGGCGTCGTCCGGATCCGATCTCAACGGCATGGCGGCGCTCGACGCTTGCGAGCAGATCAAAGCGCGTCTGGTCGCCTTCGCCGCCGAGCGCTGGCAGGCGGACGCCTCAGAAGTCAGCTTTGTCGGCAACGCCGTGCAGATCCGGGACGAGGTGGTCCCGTTCAACGATTTCATCAAGCAGGCCTATATGGCGCGCGTACAGCTTTCCGCCGCAGGGTTTTACAAGACGCCGAAGATCCACTGGGATCGCGCCAGTGGCACCGGTCGGCCATTCTATTACTACGCCTATGGGGCCGCGCTTTCCGAAGTCAGCATCGACACGCTGACGGGCGAATATCAGGTCGATCGGACCGATATCCTTCACGATGTGGGCAAGTCGCTGAACCCAATCCTTGACAAGGGGCAGGTCGAAGGCGCGTTCATTCAAGGCATGGGCTGGGTCACGACAGAGGAGCTTTGGTGGGACGACGCGGGTCGTCTGTGCACCCACGCCCCGTCGACCTACAAGATCCCGCTCGCCTCGGACCGTCCGCGCGAGTTCAATGTGAAGCTGGCCGAATGGTCGGTGAACAAAGAGCGGACGATCAAGCGATCTAAGGCCGTGGGTGAGCCGCCCTTCATGCTGGGAATCTCGGTGTTGGAGGCGCTGTCTATGGCGGTCGCCAGTGTCGACGAGTATCGGACCTGTCCGCGCCTCGACTCGCCGGCGACGCCAGAGCGGGTGCTGATGGCGGTGGAGCGCCTGCAGGGGCAATCTGATGACTGAGGCCAATCGCCTCCAAGCTTTTCTGACGGCGCATGAGGTGGTCGCCGAGGCGCGCCTGACCCGCGTCCGTGGATCCTCGCCGCGTGAGACGGGGGCCGTGATCCATGTGGCTGCAGACGCGATCCATGGCACGATTGGCGGCGGACAGCTTGAATACATGGCCATCGACGAAGCCCGCGCGATGCTCGGGCGGGGCGAGGCGACGGGGTTCATGGACGTGCCGCTCGGCCCGGAGATCGGCCAGTGTTGCGGCGGACGCGTTGAGATCACCCTGCGCCGTCTCAGTTCGGCGGATCGGGCGGATGTGATCGCCGAGTCGGTGATGGAAGAGTCCGCGTATCCCCATGTCTACGTGTTCGGCGCGGGCCATGTGGGCCGGGCCCTGGCGCAGTGTCTGGCGTTGCTGCCTGTGAAAGCGATCCTCGTCGATACGCGGCCGGAGGAGTTGGCGCTCAACACGGCGCCGGTGGAAACGCGGCTGAGCGCCTTGCCCGAGAGCGTGGTCAGGTCGGCGACGCCCGCAAGCGCCTTCGTGATCCTGACCCATGACCATTCGCTGGACTTCCTGCTGACGGCGGAGGCGCTCGACCGGGGCGACGCCGCCTATGTCGGCATGATCGGATCGGCCACCAAACGCGCGCAGTTCAAGAACTGGCGCGAGCGCCCGGATGCGGCGTTGACCTGTCCGATCGGCGCCGGCGGCGGCTCCGACAAACGCCCGCAGGTGATCGCGGCGCAGGTCGCCGCCGAAGTGATCGCTGCGCTGACGGCGGAGCAAGACGAACTTTCTACAGAAACGAACCGGGGGAAAATCGGGGAAACCAGCCAGATCCCCGATTGACGACACTCCGGGTGACGCGTGGGAGCGCCGCAACCCGGTAGCAAGGAGAAAATAAATGTCATCAAGTACTTACGACTACAAAATGGTCGTGCGGAGCGACTCCAGCGCCTTCTGGGCGTTGTTCACCGACAACCTGATCAACCTGATCGTGCTGACCGGCATCTGCCAGTTCGTGTTCCAGATGCCGCCGGAGATCGTGTTCGGTCGCATCGTGCCGGGCGCGGCGGTCGCTATTATCGCCGGCATTCTGGTCTATGTCTTTCTGGCCAAGCGCGCCGCCGCCCAGAGCGGAAAGGATGTGACCGCGCTGCCCTATGGCATCTCGACGCCAGTGATGTTCGTCTATCTCTTCGGCGTCATAGGCCCGATTTATTGGAGCACGAACGACGCGACGCTGGCCTGGCAGGTCGGCATCGGCGCGGGCTTCCTGGGCGGCGTCGTGGCTGCGCTGGGCGCCATTATCGGTCCGTTCCTGAAGCGGGTGACCCCGCGCGCGGGCATGCTGGGCACGCTCTGCGGCATCGCGCTGGTCTTTATCGGCACCGTTCCGCTGGCCGAGGTGTTCGAGGATCCGTTCATCGGCTTCGCTTCGATGATCATCATCCTCTGGGGCCTCGTCGGGCGCTTCAAGCTGCCCTACAACATCCCCGCGGGTCTGCTGGCGCTGGGCGTCGGCACCATGGTGGGGCTGGTCAGCGGACATTCGACCATCTCGTTCGAGGGCGTCGGCTTCTATCCGCCAATCCCCTATATCGGCGACATGATGGTCGGCGTGCAGTATCTGCTGACCAATCCAGAGCTGTTCCTGGTGCTGGTTCCGGTGCAGATCTACAACTTCATCGAGACCATGAACAACGTGGAATCGGCGGAGGCCGCGGGCGATCACTATCCGGTCGCGACCTGCCAGCTGACCGATGGGTTCGGCACTATGCTGGGCGCCGTCTTCGGCTCCCCGTTCCCGACCACGGTCTATATCGGCCACCCGGCCTATAAGCGCATGGGCGCGCATTCCGGCTACATCATGGGCGTCGCTATTGTGATCCCGCTGGCCGCGTTCTTCGGTCTGCTGGCCTTCCTCAGCAACCTGATCCCAGTGGCCGCGGCCGCGCCGATCCTGGTGTTCGTCGCGCTCAGCCTGATCACCAACACAGCGCATTCGATCAAGACCGAGCATATGGCGGCCGTGACGATCGCGATGATGCCCCATGTCTCGGCCTTCCTGATGGTGAAATGGGGCTCGCTGATGGGTGCTCTGGGGGCTTCGGGCGTCGAAGGATTGCCGAACCTGGGCGATCCGGCTTTGACCGCCGCGATGCTGCAGCAGGGCGCGCACTACGCCGGCCATCTGGCGCTGTCGCAGGGCGCGATCATCACCGGCCTAATCTGGGGCGCGATCGTCGCCAGTACGATCGACGGCAACTTCAAAAATGCAGGCGGCTTCGCTCTGGCGGCGGCGGCGATGTCGGCGGTGGGGATCATCCACGGCGCGAGCCTGCATATGCCCGAGTTCAGCGGCATCGTTGCGGGCTACCTGATCGCCGGTGCCTTCCTGCTGATCTATCCGGTTGTTCACAAGGACGCCGGGGAGATCAATGAGGAAATGGTGACCGAAGAACCGCTTCCCGAAGCGCGCTGAACGGCGCGAACCAACCAAAATGCGAAGGCGGGCCGGAAACGGCCTGCCCAACCTGCAAGCGGAACCTGAGAACATGAGCGTCAAGATCCTTCGCGGCCGCATTCTGAGCTTTAAGTCCGAGCCGCAAGGCCCTGACGACGAATCCTCTTTCGACTACCTGGAAGATGGCGCGCTGCTGGTCGAGGGCGGCCTGATCAAGGCGGCGGGCGATCATGCGGATATCGCCGCGCAGGCGCCGACGGCTGAAATCGTCGACCACCGGCCGCATCTGCTGATGGCCGGGTTCATCGATCCGCATATCCATTTTCCCCAGAGCCAGGTAATCGCCAGTTGGGGCGCCCAGCTGCTGGATTGGCTGAACACCTACACCTTCCCCGAGGAAAGCCGGTATGCGGACGCCGCGCTGGCGGCGCGCATGGCGGAGCGATTCTTCGAGCAGCTTATCGCCCATGGCACCACGACCGCGTCGGCGTTCTGCTCGGTGCACAAGACATCCGCAGACGCCTATTTCACCGAGGCCGCGCGCCGCGACATGCGCATGATCGGCGGAAAGGTGATGATGGATCGAAATGCGCCCGAGGGCGTCACGGACACGCCGCAATCGGGCTATGACGACACCAAAGCTCTGATCGACGCCTGGCACGGCAAGGGCAGGGCGCTCTATTCGATCACGCCGCGCTTCGCCATCACCTCGACGCCCGCGCAGATGGAGATGGCCGGCGCGCTGGCGGCGGAGCATCCGGAGTGTTACGTCCAGACGCATCTGTCTGAAAATCATGACGAAATCGCCTTTACGGCAGAGCTCTATCCCGACGCGCGGGACTATCTGGATGTTTATGAGAGTTATGGCCTCCTGAGCCCGAAAATGTTCCTTGGCCACTGCATCCATCTGAAGGATCGCGAGATCGGCGTGCTGGCCGAAACCGGGGCGCGGCCGGTCTTCTGTCCAACCTCCAACCTGTTCCTGGGCAGCGGCCTTTTCGACGACGCCGGGCTGCGCGCGCGCGGGATCGTCAATGGCGTCGCCACCGATGTCGGCGGCGGCACCAGCTACTCGATGCTGCAGACCATGAACGAAGGCTACAAGGTGCTGCAGCTTCAGAACCAGAAACTGCACCCCTATCGGGCCTTTCACTGGATCACGCGCGGCAACGCGGTAGCGCTGGGCCTTGAGGACAAGATCGGCACGCTCGCGGTGGGGACAGAGGCGGATGTGGTGGTGCTCGACAGTTCCGCGACCGGCGCGATGGCGCTGCGCATGGAGCGCGCGACGACCCTGGCGGAAGAGCTTTTCGTCCTGCAGATTATGGGCGATGATCGCGCCGTTGTTCAGACATATGTCAGCGGAGAGGCGCAGAAACTCTCCTCCAGCTAAAAGGTTTTCGCCCCCATGACCCAATCGATCGAGACCCTGATCGACGATTTGCCGAAGGCGGAACTGCACCTGCATATCGAAGGCACGCTGGAGCCGGAGATGATGCTGGCGCTCGCCAAGCGGAACAATGTCGAGCTTCCCTACGACTCGGTCGAGGATGTGCGCGAGGCCTATCAGTTCGAGAACCTGCAGGATTTTCTGGACCTCTATTATCTAGGCATGTCGGTGCTGATCCATGAGCGCGACTTTCACGACCTGACCTACGCCTATCTTGAAAAGGTCGCGGGGCAGGGCGTGACCCATGTGGAGATCTTCTTCGACCCGCAGGGCCATACCGAACGCGGCGTCGCGTTTGAGACCGTGCTCGACGGGATCTCCAGCGGTCTGGAGGCGGGCCGAAACGATTTCGGCATCACGTCAAAGCTGATCATGTGCTTTTTGCGGCATTTGCCGGAGGACGAGGCGTTCGATGCGCTTGAATGCGCCTGCCGGAGCAAAGAGCAGATCTTTGGCGTGGGGCTGGATTCCTCAGAGAAAGGACACCCGCCGTCGAAATTCTCTCGCGTCTACGCCGAGGCGCGGCGCGAAGGCTTCGTTCCCGTCGCCCATGCGGGCGAAGAGGGGCCGGCGGAATATGTCACAGAGGCTCTGGACGATCTGAAAGTGCGGCGCGTCGATCACGGCAACCGGGCGCTGGACGATCCGGCGTTGGTGACCCGGCTGGCGCAGGAGCAAACGCCGCTGACGATGTGCCCGCTGTCGAACCTGCGTCTGAAGGGCATCCTCTCATTGGAGGCGAGCCCGGTCAAAAAGGCGCTCGACGCCGGGTTGCTGGTGACGGTTAATTCCGACGATCCCAGCTATTTCGGCGGCTATATCGGTGAAAACTACAAGGCCGTGCAGCAGGCGCTGAACCTGTCGGCGGCGGATGTCGTCGCGCTCGCCAAAAACTCCTTCAAAGCGTCGTTCCTGCCCGATGAGGAAAAGCAGAGCCATCTGGACAAGGTGGAGGATCTGGCTAATACGCATCTACGTTGACGCACATTGGGATGGATGAAGTTATGCAGACGTCCCGAAGCTTTGTCGTGACGGCAAAGCGGGAGTTTTTAATTTCTGCGGAAGCGCTTTTCAGCCGTTGGGCAGACGCAGGCCTGCGAAAGAAATTCTTAAGTGTTCCCAATCAACGCAAGCGCCTCGTAGAATGCAACTTTTGCGAGGGCGGTCAGGAAGTTATCGAAGTTCGTTGGCGCAATAAAGTGATTGGTAGAAATGTAAGCCAGTTTAGGATCATACGGCCGAACTCGTTGGTGCTGTCTCAGTCAGTTTGTGAGATCAACGGCAAACCTTCCTTCGTAACCACAGACTTTTTCGAACTTGCGCCAACAGAACAGCAAATCACGAGCGTTACGATTGCCGCTCAGGTTATGAGCGTGGTTCCAATGAAGATGGATAGCGCAAAGCAAAATATTAACGACGTGATGGAACGTTTTACCGACGCAGCTGATTTGAACGAAGTTGGATGAAAAGTACTGTGTTTGCCGCTTGGCCACTGTCGATATCGGCATAAGCTTCGCGTCACTCACTCCTCACCCATCTTTGGCCGTCTGATACCATTTGATGATCTTCTGACGCTCTTCCTCCTCCATCCACGAGACGTTCGCGGGAGGCATGGCCGTGGTCACGCCCGCCTGCAGGAAGATCTCCTGCGCGGCCCCGGCGATCTCCGCAGGGGTTTCAAGCAGCACGTTCTTGGGGGCGACGCCGATGCCGTCCCAGGCCGGTTCGCGGGAATGGCACATGGAGCAGCGGCCCAGCACGATCTCCTGCACCTCCTCAAATCCCTCAGCCTCGGCGTAGCGCTGCTCGAAGGCGTGCAGCGGGCGCGCCTCCGCCGTGTCGTAATCCGCGTGGCGCAGCGGCGCGGTGGAGATCCAGACGATCAGCAGGAACAGCCCCACAGTCGCCGCCCAGGTCCACCATTTCAGGCCGCCGCCCGCGTGCATCGTGTTGAAGAAATGCCGGATCGTGACGCCCATCAGGAACACCAGCGCAGCGATCAGCCAGTTGTACTCGGTGGCGAAGGCCAGCGGGTAGTGGTTCGACAGCATCAGGAACAGAACCGGCAGCGTCAGGTAGTTGTTGTGGGTCGAGCGCAGCTTGGCGATCTTGCCGTATTTCGGGTCCGGCGTGCGGCCGGCTTTCAGGTCCGCCACCACGACGCGCTGGTTCGGCATGATCACGAAGAACACGTTGGCGGTCATGATCGTCGCGGTGAACGCGCCCAGATGCAGCATGGTCGCCCGGCCGGTGAAGATGTTGCTGTAGCCGTAGGCCATAAACACCAGCAAGATAAAGAGAAGCACCATCAGCGTTGTCGGCTTTTCGCCCAGCTCGCTCTTGCAGAGGAAGTCATAGATGATCCAGCCGATCGCCAGCGATCCGCCCGAGATCAGGATCGCCTGCCAGGTCTCCAGCGGCGCCTTTTCCGGGTCGATCAGGAACAGCTCCGCCCCGGTCCAGTAGACAATCATTAGCAGCGCGGCCCCGGACAGCCAGGTGACGTAGCTTTCCCATTTGAACCAGACCAGATGCTCCGGCATCGCCTCAGGCGCCACCAGGTATTTCTGGATGTGATAGAAGCCGCCGCCATGCACCTGCCATTCCTCGCCATGGGCGCCTTCAGGCATGTTTGGAACCTTGCGCAGCCCCAGATCGAGGGCGACGAAATAGAAAGAGGAACCGATCCAGGCGATCGCGGTGATGACGTGAAGCCAGCGAACCGCGAAGGCGAGCCAGTCCCCTAAAATGGCGAGTTCGAACATTGAAAGCCTCCCAGAGAATCCATGTCTCACGCTAGCCCAGCTTGGTATTTTCCTGTATTGGATAAAAGAGTCATTCTGTTTCAAAAAAAGTCGAACAATCGAGTATGGCCTATCTGGATAACGTCCGGACCTTCGTCAGAGTCTATGAGCTTGGCAACATGTCGGCGGCGGCGCGCGACCAGCGGATTTCGGCGGCGGTGGCCTCGGCCCGGATCTCACAGCTAGAGGATCATTTGGGGGTGCGATTGTTTCAGCGCACCACGCGTAAACTGAACCCGACGGAGCAGGGCAATCTATTCTATCGCGGCGCCTGCAAGGTGATCGAGGCGGTGGAAGAGGCGGAGGCCGAGATCCGCAACGTCACGCTGACGCCGCGCGGATCGATTTATATCGCCGCGCCGCTGGGGCTGGGCCGCCGACTGATCGCGCCCGCCGTGCCTGAATTCAAAGAAACTTATCCCGACATCACCATCCGCATGCGCCTGTCGGACCGGAAGCTGGATCTGGCGGCGGAGGGGCTGGATGTCGAGTTCTTTCTGGGGATCCCGGAGGATTCCGACATGCGAATCCGCAAATTTGCGGATTGTCCGCGCGTGCTCTGCGCCTCGCCCGGTTATCTGGACCGCGCCGGGCGGCCGGCGTCAGCAGCGGCGCTTTCGAGCGGACATGATTGCCTGAACCTGCGCTATCCCGGCGCGCCGGAGTTCCAGTGGCCGTTACAGACGGCGGAAGGACTCAAGCGGTTCGCGGTCAACGGCCCTTACGAGTCCGACGATGGCGACGTGCTGACGAATTGGGCGCTGGACGGTCGCGGGATCATCCTAAAGCCGGTGTTCGAAGTGGCCGAGTATCTGCGCGCCGGCGCGCTGGAGGCGGTGCTGGAGGGCGAACCCCCGGCGCCGGTGCAGATCGGCTGCCTCTATATGCATCGCCGCCTTCAGGACCCCAAAGTGCGGCTGTTCATCGACTTCATGGCGGAGCGCGTCATCGCCGCGCTCGAAAAAGCGAAATAGCGCGTTTAGCTGCCGCGATAAGTCGAATAGCTGAAGGGCGAAAGCAGCAGGGGCACATGGTAGTGCAAGGCCTCTGACATGCCGAAGCGAATGGGAATGATATCCAGAAAGCGCGGATCCTCCGGCGGCGTTCCGGTCGCGTCGAGATAGGCACCGCAATGGAACACCAGTTCGTAGACGCCCAATGCGAACTCAGCCTCGGGCAGAATCTGTTCGTCGGTGCGCCCGTCATCATTGGTGAAAACGGTCTTGAGATGCGTGCGCGTCTCGCCCTCGATCCGGTAAAGATCGATCTTCAATCCCTCTGCGGGGCGGCCCAGCGCCGTGTCCAGAACGTGGGTCGTCAAATATCCGGCCATGGAGTCGTCTCCTTTTAAGATGGCCGCATTCTGCACGATCCGGCGGCGCGCCTGAATCGTCCACTTCCCTACAACTCTTTCAATCATTTATTGAAGGTCAAATTGATCTTTTCGATATACAGTGAAATGAAATGAGGAGATCCGATTTGACCCGCTATCCCCGTGACATGCGCGGATACGGCGCTGACGCGCCTGACCCGAAATGGCCAAACGAGGCCAAGATCGCCGTCCAATTCGTCGTGAATTACGAGGAGGGCGGCGAGAACTGCATCCTGCATGGCGATGAGGCGTCTGAGGCGTTTCTCTCCGAGATCGTCGGCGCCGCCGCCTGGCCGGGCCAGCGCCATTGGAACATGGAATCGATCTATGAATACGGCGCCCGCGCCGGGTTCTGGCGGCTCCATCGTCTGTTCACCAAACTGGGGATTCCGGCGACGGTCTATGGCGTCGCCTCGGCGCTGGCGCGCAGCCCCGAGCAGGTGCGTGCGATGCAAACGGCCGGGTGGGAGATCGCCAGCCACGGGCTGAAATGGATCGAGTACAAGGATTTCGCCAAGGAGGATGAGCGCGCCCATATGGAGGCCGCGATCAAGCTCCATTCCGAGGTCACCGGCGAGCGCCCGCGCGGCTGGTATACCGGCCGCTGCTCGGCCAACACCGTGGACCTGATCGCCGAAGAGGGCGGCTTTGACTATGTCGCCGACAGCTACGCCGACGATCTGCCTTATTGGGTGCGCGCGGGTGGGCGGGACCAACTTGTCGTCCCCTATACGCTCGACTGCAACGACATGCGGTTCGCCACACCGCAGGGTTTCAATTCCGGCGACCAGTTCTTCGCCTATCTCAAGGACAGTTTCGACGCGCTCTACGCCGAAGGTGGGGAAGGGCGCGCCAAGATGCTCTCCATCGGGCTGCATTGCCGCCTGATCGGAAGACCCGGCCGGATCGCAGCGCTAAGGCGCTTCATGGAATACGCAAAGGGCCATGACGGCGTCTGGTTCGCGCGCCGGATCGACATCGCCCGGCATTGGGCTGAGGTCCACCCGCCCGTCGCCTACAATCGCCCGTCGGAGATGAGCCGCGAAGTTTTCGTAGCCGCTTACGGAAGCATTTTCGAGCATTCCGCCTGGATCGCTGAGCGCGCCTTTGATGGGGAGCTTGGCCCCGCGCATGACAGCGCTGCCGGCCTGCACAATGCGCTCGCCCGCATCTTCCGCACCGCAAGCGAGGAGGAGCGTCTGGGCGTTCTGACCGCCCACCCTGATCTCGCCGGCAAACTGGCGCAGGCCAACCGCCTGACGGCGGAGTCAACGGCGGAACAGGCGGGCGCCGGGCTCGATTCCCTGACCGACGATGAGCGGGAGATGTTCACCAAACTCAACACAGACTACGTCGAGAAACACGGCTTCCCCTTCATCATCGCAGTGCGCGACAACACCAAGGCCTCGATCAAGGACGCGTTCCAGCGCCGGATCAGCAATGATCGCGCCACTGAGTTCGCCGAGGCGTGCCGTCAGGTCGAACGCATCGCCGAGTTGCGCCTCGTGGATCTTCTGCCTTGACCGAGAGAGAGATCCTGACCGCGCCGCTTACGCAGCGGGCCTTCGCACCTTTCGGCGACGTGTTGGAGTTGAAGGCGGTCCCGGACAAGCTGATCAATCAAGGGCTTTGCGGGCGTCACCACGATCTTGCGCTACTGGACTTCGCGGATGGCCGCGCCGGGATCAGCCTGTTCGACGCCCAGCCGCGAGTCCTCCCCTATACGCTGGACCTGGTGGAGCGTCATCCAGAGGGCAGCCAGGCCTTCATACCCATGACGCAGACCCGGTTTCTGGTGATCGTGGCGGCGGATGACAACGGTTCGCCCGCTGCGCCGCATGCTTTTTTGACCGCGCCGGGGCAGGGCATCAACTTGCATCGCGGCATCTGGCATGGCGTTCTGACGCCGTTGGAAGCGCCCGGGCTGTTCGCCGTCGTCGATCGAATCGGCGACACCCCAAACCTCGAAGAACATTGGTTCGACACCCCCTACACGGTGAGGACCAAGTGACCTGAAGCCGCCAGAAATAAAGAAGCGGCAAGAACCCCATACTCGCTCAACAGGAGACATGCGTGATGGCTGACACTTCCATCGGGACCCCGGAACAGCTTCGGGATCCGAACTACACACCACCGATATACAAGGCGATCCCGCTCGGCATTCAGCACGTGCTGGCGATGTTCGTCTCTAACGTGACCCCGGCGATCATCGTCGCAGGCGCCGCAGGCTTCGGCTTCGGCTCCAACTCGCCGGACTTTCCCGAGCTTCTCTATCTCATTCAGATGTCGATGCTGTTCGCGGGCGTCGCCACCTTGATGCAAACGATGACGATCGGGCCGGTTGGCGCGGCGTTGCCGATCGTACAGGGCACGAGCTTCGCGTTTTTGCCGATCATGATCCCGCTGGTGGCGGGCAAAGGCGTCGACGGATTGGCCGCGCTCTTCGGCGGCGTCATCCTCGGCGGCATCTTCCACGCTATTCTCGGCATGTTCATCGGCAAGATCCGCTTCGCGCTGCCGCCGCTGGTGACGGGCCTCGTAGTGACAATGATCGGTCTCGCGCTGGTGAAAGTCGGCATCGTCTATTCGGCGGGCGGCTATCCGGCCATCGGCACCGAGGAATACGGCTCGATGCTCAATTGGTCCGCCGCGCTTGTCGTGATTGTGGTCACCTTGGGGCTGAAGTTCTTCACCAAGGGCATGCTGTCGGTCTCGGCGGTGCTGGTCGGTCTGATCGTCGGCTACATCTACGCGATCATGGTGGGCATGCTGCCGATCGAGAGCATCACCGGCTCTTGGGAGCGCGCGGCCGTCTTCGCTCTGCCGCAGCCGTTCAAATACGGGTTCGAGTTCTCGCTCGCCGCGCTTGTCGGCTTCTGCCTGATGGCGGTGATCTCGGCGATCGAAACGGTCGGCGACGTCTCGGGCATCACCAAAGGCGGCGCCGGGCGTGAGGCGACCGACAAGGAGATTCAGGGCGCGACCTATGCGGACGGCTTCGGCTCAGCCCTCGCCGGTTGCTTTGGCGCGTTCCCGAACACCTCGTTCAGCCAGAATGTCGGTCTGATCGCCATGACCGGTGTGATGAGCCGCCACGTCGTGACCTGCGGCGCGATCTTCCTGATCGTCTGCGGGCTCATCCCGAAAGTCGGCGGCGTCATTCGTACGGTGCCCATCGAGGTTCTGGGCGGCGGCGTGATCATCATGTTCGGCATGGTCGTCGCGGCGGGCGTCTCGATGCTCTCGGACGTCGACTGGAACCGTCGCAACATGGTGATCTTCGCAATCTCTCTGTCCGTGGGCCTCGGTCTGCAACTGGAGCCGAGCGCGGTGGAGCGCCTGCCAGAGACGATGCGCATCCTGATGACCAGCGGATTGCTGCCGGCTGCGCTGCTGGCGATCGTCCTGAACCTGCTGCTGCCGGACGAACTGGCGGAAGAGGCGACGGAAGAAGTCTCTGGCGGTCACGCCGGGCATGGCAAAGGATCGCTGCCGCAAGAGTAGGCGATTTCAACAACAACGACAAAGGCCGGAGCCCTTGGGCTCCGGCCTTTTTATTTGTGCTGGTGTCGTATCTGGAGGGAGGTCGTTTCCGGTGAGAGAACGTCAGCGCAGTAGTGTCAGCGCAGCGGTGTTAGCGGCATGTGCCGGTTCACATCCTTGTAGAGGAGATAGCGGAACGGGCCCGGTCCGCCCGCATAACAGGCCTGCGGGCAGAAGGCGCGCAGCCACATATAGTCGCCCGCCTCGACCTCCACCCAATCCTGATTCAGCCGATAGACCGCTTTGCCCTCCAGCACATAGAGACCGTGCTCCATGACATGGGTTTCAGCGAAAGGGATGACGCCGCCGGGCTGGAATGTGACGATGGTCACATGCATGTCGTGGCGCAGATCTTCGGGATCGACGAAGCGGGTGGTGGCCCAGGCCCCGTTCGTGTCCGGCATCGGAGTAGGCTCAATATCTTGCTCGTTCAGCACAAGCACGTCCGGCGCGCTCAGCCCTTCGACCGCCTGAAAGGCCTTACGGAACCAGTGAAACCGCGTAGGCGCGCCGCTGGCGTTGCGCGCGGTCCACGCGGCGCCGGGGGGAATGAAGGCGTAGCCGCCCGGCGTCAGGTCGTGCGGCTGTCCCTCGATCGTCAGGGAAAGCGCGCCCTCGACGACAAACAGAACCGCCTCAGCGGCAGAATCCGTCTCAGGCCGGTCGCTGCCTCCGCCGGGCTGAAGCTCGGCGATATATTGTGAGAATGTTTCGGCGAAGCCGGTCAGCGGGCGCGACAGCACCCAAAAACGCGCGCCCTCCCAGAACGGCAGGAAACTGGTGACGATGTCTGAGTATACGCCTTTGGGGATCACCGCATAGGCGTCGGTGAACACCGCGCGATCCGTCAGCAACTGGGTCTGGGGCGGCAAGCCGCCGGTGGGCGCGTAATAACTCCGGTCGACCATGATCTGGCGCTCCCCAATAAATTGTTGATTAAGAGGAATAATAGCGAGGTTCAGCGCGCGACGCCTCCGCTCGGCTGGTTGAAGGATTGTCTTGAGAAAGTTGAAAATCCAGATGTTATCTTCCGATTCGACTGAAGGACGATGAGGAGAGTTCCTATGGCCGCCGCTGAAGCTGAATTGCGCCCCGGGCAAAAGGCCGGTTGCGATCCGAAGTTGATCGACAGGCTGATTGAGGTGATCGAGGCTGAGATCATTCCGCTGACCCAGGAGGGCGTGCGCCGGGGCGACAAGATCTTTGGCGCCGCGATGATCCGGAAATCCGATTTATCGACCATTCTGGCTGAGACCAATCACGAGACCGAGAATCCGCTCTGGCATGGAGAGATCCACGCCATGAAGCGCTATTACGAGATGGTCAACGCCGATGAGAGCAAGCGGGTCGATCCCAAGGACACGATCTTCATCGCCAGCCATGAGCCGTGCACGCTCTGCGCCTCGGCCATCGCCTGGGGCGGCTACGACAACTTCTACTACCTCTTCAGCCACGAGGAATCGCGGGACTCGTTCCAGATCGGCCATGACCTGAACATCCTGAAACAGGTGTTCAAACATGAGCCCGGCGGATATGCGCGGGAGAACGACTACTGGTCCGCCTATAGCCTGATGGATCTGGTCAATAATTGCGAGGGCGAGGCCCGGCAGGGTTTTCTGGATCGGCTCGACAAGGTGCGTGCGGCCTATGCCGAGATGTCCGAAATATACCAATCCGCCAAAGGTGAGGCGCGCAACATTCCCCTGAAATAGGCGCTCGGTCCACCAGACATGGCGGTGCGCGGCTAAGCCACTCGGCGACTTGATATCTCCTTCAAAGGGACGGGCCCGTGCGACGGGCCCGCCCGATTGACTCTGACGCCGCCGGAGGGGCGCGGCGCAAAGAGTCGCGCTTCGGCGCAGACCCGCCGATAGCGCGGACCCCGCACATCCGCTAGAGTGACTCAACGCGCAGGATGACGGGCCGGTCGCCCGCAGGAATTGCCGTAGTGGCTCAAATGGGGTTCAATTGCGTTCGGGATCCGTCTCTAAAGATTAGGAAAAGTGGAATTACATGCTTGGTGCGTCGCCCTTCCTAAAACTGTCCGCCCAATGGCGGGTTCAGCAATTGCAAATGCTCCGCCCCGCCACTTCGCAGCATGCGGAGCTCTTGCGGTTGGTGCAGCGGGCGGCGTTGACGAAGTTCGGGCGCGACCATGATTTCCGCAGCATTCTCGATGTGGCGGATTTTCAGGCGCGGGTTCCGTTGCGCCGCTATGCGGATATGTGGGACGAATACTGGAAGGATGACTTCCCGGTGCTGAAAAACTGCACCTGGCCCGGGCAGATCCCCTATTTCGCGCTGACCTCCGGCACCACGACCGGAACAACGAAATACATACCCTGTTCGCGCGACATGGTGCAGTCGAACGTCATGGGCGGGCTCGAGGTCCTGCTCACTCATTTCCGAAACCGTCCTACCAGCGCGGTCGCCGAAGGCAAATTTCTGGTGCTGGGCGGCAGCACCAATCTGACGGAAGAAGCGCCGGGCGTGCATTCAGGCGATCTCAGCGGGATCGAGGCGGTCGAGACGCCATGGTGGTCGGCCCCCTATACGCTGCCTCCACGCGAGATCGCGCTTCTAGAAGACTGGGAAGTGAAGATCGACAAGATCGCGCGCCTGGCGTTGACCGAGGATATCCGCTCGATCACCGGCACCCCGAACTGGATGCTGGTGTTCTTTGACAAGCTGGCGGAGCTGAGGCCCCCCAGCGGCAAGTTCCGTCTGGTCGATTATTTCCCCAATCTCGAAGTCATCATTTATGGCGGGATGGATTTCAGGCCCTACGCCCGGCGCTTCGCGGACATTTTGGAAGGCGGGAACGTGGATTTGAGGGAAGCCTACGCCGCCAGCGAAGGTTTTCTGGGTTGCGCCGACAGGGGGCCGGGCGAAGGAATGCGCCTGCTGTTGGACAACGGCATCTTCTATGAGTTCGTGCCAGTCGATGAGCTGGACTCGCCCGACCCGACCCGGCACTGGATCGGCAATGTGCGCAAGGGCGTCGACTATGCGGTCGTCCTCAGCAGTTGCGCGGGCGTCTGGGGCTATGTGATCGGCGACACCGTGCGTTTCGTCGATGTAGAGAAGCCGCGCGTATTGATCACGGGGCGCACGTCTTATGTTCTCTCTGCATTCGGCGAGCACGTGATCGATACCGAGATCGAGGAGTCGATCACCGCCGCCGCGGATGCGATCGACGCGCGCGTCACCGAGTACAGCGTGGCGGCGAAGTTTCCCGACACGCCCGGCGAGAGGGGCGGGCACCTTTATGTGGTCGAGTTCGCCGATCCGCAGCCGGACGACGCTCAGATCACCAAGTTCCGAGATGTGTTGGATCAGGGCATCTGTGAGTTGAACGCCGATTACGAGGCGTTCCGCGCCGGCGGCGGCGTCAGCGTGCGCGCGCCTGAGATTGCACCGGTTCCGCCCGGCACGTTCATGGCCTGGATGAAGAAACGGGGACAGTTGGGCGGCCAACATAAAGTGCCGCGCATCATTGCCGATCAGGAACTCGCGCAAGGTCTTTGGGAGTTTTGCGGACTCTGACACTCGCTTGTCCGTCGGTCGGATTTCGCCGAACGGCGCTGTGCGCGCGCCCCGGTCCAACATCTGGGGCGGGATTGGGCCGCATTCCCTCCGATCGCCGAATGGTCGAACGCCTTGTCCTCATTTGACGAATTCGCGCAGATAGGTCTTTTTCAAACATGACCAGCATTGTAGTGGTTCGCCGCTGCGCGCGACGAGCCGTGACGGCCATCTGTAGGGACCGAATTTGATGACGCAATTGACCCATCTGGAACGCCTTGAAGCTGAGGCCATCCATATTATGCGAGAGGTTGCGGCCGAGGCTGAAAACCCGGTGATGCTGTATTCGGTTGGCAAGGACAGCTCGGTCATGCTGCATCTGGCGCGAAAGGCGTTTTTTCCGTCTGTCCCGCCATTTCCATTGATGCATGTCGATACGACCTGGAAATTCAAGGCGATGTATGAGTTCCGGGACCGGATGGCCGAAGAAGCCGGCATGGACCTGATCGTGCACATCAATGAGGAGGGAGTCGCGCAGGGCGTCGGCCCGTTCACGCATGGCTCGGCGGTCCACACCGACATCATGAAGACCAGCGCGCTGAAACAGGCACTCGACAAGTACAAGTTCGACGTGGCCTTTGGCGGCGCGCGGCGGGACGAGGAGAAATCACGCGCCAAGGAGCGGGTGTTTTCGTTCCGCAGCGCCGCCCATCGCTGGGATCCGAAGAACCAGCGCCCCGAGCTTTGGAAGCTCTATAACGCGCGGAAGGCGAAGGGAGAATCGATCCGGGTCTTTCCGCTCTCCAATTGGACCGAGCTGGATATCTGGCAGTATATTTATCGCGAGAACATCCCGATCCCCAATCTCTATTTCTCGACCGAACGGCCCGTGGTCGAATACGACGGCATGCTGCTGATGGTCGATGACGACCGTTTGCCGAAGGATCTCACGAGTGAGCCTCAGATGCGCTCGGTGCGGTTTCGCACCCTCGGCTGCTGGCCGCTGACCGGTGCGGTGGAGTCGGAGGCCGCGACCCTGCCGGAGATCATTCAGGAGATGCTGCTGACCACCACGTCCGAGCGGCAGGGCCGGGCGATCGATCATGACAGCGCGGCGTCGATGGAGCAGAAAAAACAAGAGGGGTATTTCTGATGGCGCATAAGGACGAGATGATCGCGTCCGACATCGTCGGATACCTGCGCGCGCATGAGAATAAGAGCCTGCTGCGCTTCATCACCTGCGGCTCGGTCGATGACGGCAAGTCGACGCTGATCGGGCGGCTGCTTTACGAGTCCAAGCTGATTTTTGAGGATCAGTTGGAGGCGCTTGAGGCGGACAGCCGCAAGCTGGGAACCCAGGGCGAGAACATCGATTTCGCGCTACTGATCGACGGGCTGGCCGCCGAGCGCGAGCAGGGCATCACCATCGATGTGGCCTATCGGTTCTTCTCGACAGAAAAACGCAAATTCATCGTCGCCGACACGCCGGGCCATGAGCAATACACCCGCAACATGGCGACGGGCGCGTCGACGGCGGACCTCGCGGTTGTGATGATCGATGCGCGCAAAGGCGTGCTGACGCAGACGCGGCGCCATTCGTTCATCGTCTCGATGCTGGGGGTGCGCCATGTCGTCCTCTGCATCAACAAGATGGACCTGACCGACTTTTCCCAGCACGTCTATAACGAGATTGACGAGGAATACCGCGCTTTCGCCACATCTCTGGGGATCGAAAACGTCACCACGATCCCTGTCTCTGCGCTGCAAGGCGACAACATCACCGAGCGTTCGGCGAACATGGCCTGGTACAACGGCCCGACGCTGATCGAACATCTGGAGACGGTCGATGTCGATGCGGAGGATCTCGCCAAACCGTTCCGCATGCCGGTTCAATGGGTGAACCGGCCCAATCTCGATTTTCGCGGCTTCTCAGGCCAGATCGCGAGCGGGACCCTGAAGTCCGGCGACCGGATCAAGGCGCTGCCCTCGGGGCGGGAAAGCCGGGTCGCGCGGATTGTCACCCATGACGGCGATCTGGCGCAGGCGGCGGCGGGGCAGTCCATCACCGTGACGCTGGAGGATGAGATCGATATCTCGCGCGGCGATGTGCTGGCGGCGGCGGAGGCCCCTTGCGAGATCGCAGATCAGTTCGAGGCGCACGTCCTTTGGATGTCGGAAAAGCACCTTCTGCCGGGTCGCCCTTACGTGATGAAGATCGGCGCCCGGTCGGTGGCCTGCACGCCGGCCTCTCCCAAATTCAAAATCAACGTGAACACGCTGGAAGAGCTGGCGGCCAAGACGCTGGAGCTGAATGAAATCGGCGTCTGCAATCTGTCGCTCGACCGGGACATCGCTTTCGATCCTTATGTCGAGAACCGCGACACCGGCGGTTTTATCCTGATCGACCGTTTGACGAATGAGACGGTCGGCATGGGCCTGTTGCATTTCGCGCTCCGCCGGGCCTCGAACATTCACCGTCAGGCGATGAAGATCGATAAGGACGCGCGGGCCGAGCAGAAGAACCAGAAACCGGCGGTGCTGTGGTTCACAGGTCTCTCGGGATCCGGCAAATCGACGATCGCCGATATCGTCAGCCAGAAATTGCATGTGCTCAATCGTCATACGGCGACGTTGGACGGCGACAATGTGCGCCACGGCCTCAACCGCGACCTGGGCTTCACCGATGTCGACCGGGTGGAGAATATTCGCCGGGTCGGCGAGGTCTCCAAGCTGATGGTCGAGGCGGGGCTGATCGTTCTGGTCTCATTCATCTCACCGTTCCGGGCAGAGCGGCATCTGGCGCGCTCGCTGGTGGAGGAAGGCGAGTTCTTGGAGATCTATGTCGACACCCCGTTGGAGGTGGCGGAAAGCCGCGACGTGAAGGGCCTCTACAAAAAGGCGCGCGCGGGCGAGATCAAGAATTTCACCGGCATTGATTCACCTTACGAGGCGCCGCGGGCGGCCGAGATTCGGGTCAACACCACCGAATTGAGCGCCGAGGACGCCGCCGATCAGATCATCGCCTATCTCGATGAGAAAGGGTATCTCGGCTAACGTCGGCCCTGATGCTGGGATACGAACCGCTAGAGCTTACGGCGATCGCCGGCGCGATGTTCATCGCCGGGTTCGTGAAGGGCGCCACCGGGATGGGCTTCGCGACGACCTGTCTTGCGCTGATGGCGCTGGCGCTGGGTCTGAAGGAAAGCCTGCCGCTTGTGATCGCGCCCTCGCTGGTCAGCAACGTGGTGGTGATGGTCGGCGCCGGGCATTTCCGCGAGTCGGTCAATCGGTTCTGGCCAATGCTGGCGCTTGCGCCGGTGGGCGTCGTGATCGGGCTGTTCGCGTTGGCCCACACTGACGGGGCGGAGGCCGGGGCCGCGCTGGGCGCCGTGCTGCTCCTCTATTGCGCATTCGCGTTTGCGCAGCCCCATTGGCGTCTGCCAGAGCATCTCGAGCGTCCGGGCGGCCCGCTCGTCGGGTTGACGACGGGCATGGTGAACGGGCTGACCGGCTCTCAGGTCATGCCGATCCTGCCCTATCTGATGTCGCTTGGACTGAAGCGGGAGGTCTTCGTTCAGGCGATCAATCTGTCTTTCACATTGTCGTCGCTAGTGATGGTGGTCGGCCTCGCGCGGCTCGGCCTGATGTCGACAAACGCCGCGTTGATTTCGGTGGCGGGGGTCGCAATATCCATCGCGGGCGTCCGGGGCGGAGAAGCGATGCGACGGCGCTTGTCCGACGCGGCGTTCCGAGTCGCAGTTCTGGTCGTGCTGAGCGGGGCTGGGCTGGGCTTGCTGACGAAAGGATGGAGCTAGTCGCCGCGCCTAGCTATGCACCACGCCCGTGCCGGAGTGGCGCAGGATGTTCCATTGGCCGTAACTGTCCTTGAGGTCCAGCTTGATCGCCGGTACGTCGCCGGTCTTGGTCGACGCGCTGCCGATCTCTGCGATCTCGAATTCGATGCCGTTCGGAATGTCGATGCGCACCCGGTGCGGCTCATCGCCATGCGGGGGCATGATCGGTCGGCCGGTCAGTTCGACAACGCCGGGAATGACGACGCGACCGGTGCGCGCCTCAATGTCTGCTTCGAACTCGATCGGCTTGTAGAGCGTCGGGTGCATCTTTTCGCACATCTCGTGAAACACCCACCAATGGGTCTTGGCCTCTTCGGTTTCTCCACCGGTTAGAACCGTCTCCAGCGCCTTGCGCTGCGCATCGTCGGCGCGCTCGTCGATGATCACCTGCATCTCGCCGCCGCCTTCGAAGATGGCGCCGGGCCATGAATAGAGCAGACCGTATCGCAGGCCGGTGAGGTCGGTGTCGCCGAAATGCCCTTTCGAGATCTCCAGCGATTCAAAGCCCTCGCAGTTGCCATGGGTGGGGCGTTCCTCAAACTGACAGGGACAGCTATAGCCGCACACGCAATTGCCGAACTCCACGCCCTCGATATACCAGTCCTTGATTGTCATCGCCCCCTCCCGGCTGTTGCCTCACGATCCGTCACGATAGCACGAATCGGATTACTCTCGCAGTCGAAGGAGGTTAGCTTATGGCTTCCGCTTGACTGACAAGTCGCGCGCGCGTCAAACAACACGAACGCGCATTCAACTCTGAGCCGCCCGTCGATGCGATGGAACGCGGCGACAGGATTAAGAGGAGATCGGAGATGGCGAACAAGGTCTTTGAGGACGCCGCAAGCGCCCTGGACGGTTTGTTGTTCGACGGTATGACGATCGCCGCGGGTGGATTCGGCCTCTGCGGCATCCCCGAAAATCTGATCTCCGCGATCCGCGAGCACGGCGCCAAGGACCTGACCGTCGCCTCGAACAACGCAGGGGTCGACGATTTTGGGCTTGGGGTGCTGCTGCAGACCCGGCAGGTCAAGAGAATGATGAGCTCCTATGTCGGCGAGAACGCCGAGTTCATGCGCCAGTATCTGTCGGGCGAGCTGGAGCTGGAGTTCAACCCGCAGGGCACGTTGGCTGAGCGCCTGCGCGCGGGCGGGGCGGGGATCCCTGGCTTTTACACCAAGACCGGGGTCGGCACGGTCATCGCAGAGGGCAAGGAGCATAAGGAGTTCGACGGAGAGACCTATATCCTTGAACGCGGCATCGTCGCCGATCTCGGCATCGTCAAAGCCTGGAAGGGCGACACCGCCGGCAATCTGATTTACCGCAAGACCGCGCGGAACTTTAACCCGATGTGCGCGGCGGCGGGCAAGGTGACGGTCGCGGAGGTCGAAGAACTCGTGGAGCCGGGCGCGCTGGACCCTGATCTTATTCATACGCCCGGAATTTTCGTGCAACGGATCATCAAGGGCGCGCACGAGAAGCGGATCGAACAGCGCACCACGCGCGCGGCCTGACCTTTACCGGCGCAAACTTTAGGGGCGTATCGTCATGCGCAGAGTGTTTTGGGCCTTGCTGGTCGTCCTGCTGATTCCGACCGGTCCGGCGCGGGCGGATATGGGATTGGTGATGGATGTGCAGGGCAATAGCGAGCTTTTCAAGGAATGCGAGTTCAGCATCGGGTTCGACGCGCCGGAGGCCTACGCCAGCGCGGTGCTCGGCTATGAAATCCATATCAACGATACGCCGACATTCATCTGCAACGCGCGCTGGACGCGCGACGCCAATATCGACACATCCTGCGACGCGCCCGGTTTCACGGGCGGTTATACCTGCGAGACGATGACCAAGGTTCGCCCCGTCAGCCTGTCCTGTTTCGACGCGGCGGGCGCCGATCTGGATTGCGGGCAAGTCAGGCTCTACGGGCCGGAGATTTTCTCGCTCGACTAACTCGCGCGGCACATCCTTCAGAGAGGACGACACACATGGCTTGGGATCGCAATCAGATGGCGGAGCGCGCGGCGCAGGAGCTTCAGGATGGGTTCTATGTGAATCTCGGCATCGGCATTCCGACGCTGGTGGCAAACTATATCCCTGACGGGATCGACGTGGTGCTGCAATCGGAAAACGGCATGCTCGGCATGGGCCCGTTCCCGACAGAGGATGAGATCGACGCCGATCTGATCAATGCGGGCAAGCAGACGATCACCGAGTTGCCGATCACTTCCTATTTCTCCTCCGCCGACAGTTTCGGGATGATCCGGGGCGGACATATCAACCTCTCGATCCTCGGTGCGATGGAGGTGGCGGAAAATGGTGATCTCGCCAACTGGATGATCCCTGGCAAGCTGGTCAAAGGTATGGGCGGCGCGATGGATCTGGTGGCGGGGGTGCAGCGGGTGGTGGTGATCATGGATCACGCCAACAAGCGCGGCGAATCGAAGGTGCTGAAGGCATGTACGCTGCCGCTGACCGGGCAATCCGTGGTGGACCGGATCATCACCAATCTCGGCGTCTTTGATGTGGTCGAAGGCGGTCTGAAAGTGGTCGAGCTCGCCCCCGGCGTCACGCTGGACGAAGTCCGCGAGAAGACCGAAGCCGCGCTGGTGAACTGAGGCGCGCGGGCGCGCCCTGTTCGCGTCCTACTATCCCCGGACGATATGAACCGAGCATGTCGCGTGTCGGGCGACGCGCGCCGCGTTCGGGCCCATTAGATAGTCCGAGAATTCCGGCTTGTGCGCGCCGATCACGATCATCGACGCCTCCAGCTCTTTCGCTGTCTCCAGGATCTCGTCATAGGCGCGCCCCATGCGGACGACATGCTTGACCTCTTCGTCGTGGCCGATCGTTTCCTGAATAAACGTGTGGAGCGCTGCGCGGGTTTCCTCCACGACTTCATGGGAATGCCCCTCGGGAAAGAAACTGCCCACCACGCTCATCTGATAGTCCGGGACCACGGTGACGACGCCCAGCCGTCCGCCTTCCAGATCCGCCAGTTTGCGCGCTTCCTTCAGAACCATCGCCTGATCTTTCGGATGGGTCATGTCGATGGCGGCGAGAACAAATTTGCTCATGCTGTCGCTCCCATGGCTTCGGCCTTTTTCTTACGCCGGGTTTGCAGCAGGAAGACGGCCCCCAGCAGCAGCATCGCCGGAATATAGAAGATCTCTTGCGGCGGGCGGTCGGCGGCGACTTCAATCTCGACCACCTCCCAATCGAAATCGATTTTCAACTGCTCCGCCGGGCCACCGAAATTAAGATTGTCGACGAAGTATTTGCCGTCCTCGTTGCGGAACTCGATCCCAGCGGAATCCAGTAATCTGGCCTCGCCCTCGCCGCCAGCGGCGCCAAGGGGCAGCAGATAGCGGGCGTCGACCGGATCGCCGTTCAGGTTCTCTCCCTGCAAGCGTACGCGCAGGCTGGCGTTGGCCGGAGAGTCTTTCGCAAGCTGGTAAATCTCCGTCGCGGGCCGGGTGTCGAACTCGGCCGCCACCTGATTCAGCAGATAGTCGGGCCGGAACATGATGAAGGCGCAAAGGATCAGCACCGCGCTCTCATAGATCTTCGACCGGGTGATGAAGTAGCCCATCGTACCGGCGGCGAAGAGCAGCATGGCGATCAACGCGGCGATGAAGACGAATATCGCTTTCACAGGCCCCACATCGATCAACAACAAGTCGGTGTTGAAGATGAACAGGAAGGGCAGCAGCGCCGTCCTGATGGAATAGAAGAAGGCCTGGAAGCCGGTCTTCAGCGGATCGCCCTTTGAGATCGCGGCCGCGGCGAAGGAGGCGAGCCCCACCGGCGGCGTCACATCCGCCATGATCCCGAAGTAGAAGCAGAACATATGAACCGCCACCAAAGGCACGATCAGGCCCGATTGCGCCCCCAGTTCCACGACCACGCCCGCCATCAATGAGGAGACGACGATGTAGTTCGCAGTGGTCGGCAGGCCCATGCCGAGGACGATGGAGATCACCGCCACAAAGAACAGCATCGCCAGCAGGTTGCCGCCCGACAGGAACTCGACGAACTCGGCCATCACCTGTCCGATGCCGGTCAGCGTGACCGCGCCGACGATGATGCCCGCGACACCCATAGCCGCCGCCAGTCCCACCATGTTGCGGGCGCCGACGACGAGGCCTTCGGTCAGCTGACCGAAGCCGCGCGCCACGGCGCCGCCAATGTCGCCATCGCCGCGGAAGAAGCTCTTCAGTGGGTCTTGGGTCAGCAGGATCAGCAGCATGAAGGCGGAGGACCAGAAAGCGGAAAGGCCCGGCGATTTCCGCTCGATCATCAGGAGATACATCAGCAGCAGGATCGGCAGGATGTAGTGCAGGCCGGTCTTCAGGATCACCCGCGCCGGCGGCAGGTTCTGCATCGAGTCGAGACTGGTATCCAGATCCGGTCTGGCGGCGGCGAAGCGCACCGCGAAGACATAGGCGATCAGCAGAACGCCCACCATTACCGGCGTCGACATCGGGCCGATCACAGAGTTCGCGATTGATACGATCTGACCCGCCAGCCACAGCGTTCCGCCCGCGATCACAATCGAGATGCAAATCATGAAGATCGCGCCCAGCATGAATTTGACCGGGTTCATGCGCGAGCTGCCCTTCATGCCCATCTTCAGGGCTTCAAGATGCACGATATAGACGAGCGCCATGTAGGAAATCGCGGCTGGCACGATCGCGGTCTTGACGACCTCGACATAGGAAATGCCGACATATTCGGTCATCAGGAAGGCCACGGCGCCCATGACTGGCGGGGTCAGCACGCCGTTGATCGAGGAGGAGACCTCCACCGCGCCCGCCTTGGCGGGAGAGAAGCCGACCTTCTTCATTAGCGGGATGGTGAAGGTGCCGGTGGTCACGACGTTGGCGATGGAGGAGCCGGAGATCAGGCCTGTCGCGGCCGAGGCGATGACGGCGGCTTTCGCCGGTCCGCCGCGCAAATGCCCGAGCGCCGCGAAAGCGAGTTGCAGGAAATAGTTGCCTGCGCCCGCCTGATTGAGCAGCGCGCCGAACAGCACGAACAGGAACACGAAGCCGGAGGAGACGCCGAGCGCGACGCCATAGACGCCTTCTGTCGTCAGCATCAGATGGCTCATCGCCTTCTCGAACGACGCGCCTTTCCAGCGCACCACGTCCGGCAGACCATCCCACGAGCCGAAGAAGACATAGGCCAGGAAGAACAGGGCGACGCCCATCAGCGGGAAGCCCAGCGAGCGGCGCGCGGCCTCCATCAGCAACACGATGCCGATGCCGGCGAGGATCAGGTCGGTCTGGCTCGGAACGCCCGTGCGGTCAGAGACGCCGCGATAGTCCCACCAGAGGTAAGAGGCGGCGGCGGCGCCCACGATCGCAACCGCCCAGGTCAAAAGCGGGATGCGGTCGCGCGGGCTGGATTTCAATGCAGGGAAGGCGACAAAGGCCAGGAAAACGGCGAAACCAAGATGAATGGCGCGGGTCTGAGTGTCGTTCCAGACGCCAATCTTGAATATGAAGGGCAGGGGAGAGGCGATCCACAACTGGTAGAGCGACCAGACAAGCGGGACATACCAGAGCACATTGATTGAGAATTTGTCTTTCGGCGCCCGTGCGCCGGTGTCCGCTTCTGCGACAATGTCTTCGAGATCACTGTCGGCGGCGGCTTCCTTGCTCTGATTGAGCTTGTCCTCGGTCATGTTCGCCCCCTCTTGGCCTGAACAAATGCAGCGCCGTGGCCGCACCCCCGTTAAGGGGATGCGGGTTGTTCAGAAAAGTTGGGGTGGATTACATCCAGCCGCGTTCTTTGTAGTACTTGACCGCGCCCGGATGCAGATCAGCGGTCAGACCGTCGGTGATCATCTGGGACTCTTCCAGACGGCCAAAGGCCGGATGCAGCTTCTTGAAGTCGTCGAAGTTCTCAAAGATCGCGCGCACCACCTGATAGACGACGTCCTCGGAGGCGCCGGCGGAGGTCACGATGGTCGCTTTCGGGCCCCAGGATGCGATGTCGTCGGGGTTGCCCGGATACATGCCGCCCGGTATTGTCGCGGCGGCGTAGGCGGAGTTCTCCTCAAGCAGTTTGTCGATGCCCGCGCCCGACAACGGGATGATCTTGACATCGCAGGTGGAGGTCGCCTCCTGGCTGGAGCCGTTCGGAAGGCCCGCGGCCCAGATGGTGGCGTCGATCTTGCCGTCGCAGAGCGCGGAGGCCTGCTCGGAGGATTTCAGCTCAGCGGCCAGCGCGAAGTCTTCCGGGGTCAGCCCCTCATACTTCATCAGGGTCTCGGCCAGAACGCGCGTGCCCGAACCGGGATTGGCCATGTTGACCTTCTTGCCCTTCATGTCCTGCGTGCTGGCGATGCCGCTGTCGGCTCGCGCCATGACATGCAGTGGCTCCGGATGCACCGAGAACAACGAGCGCAGCTCAGGATAGGGGCCGTCCGCCTCAAACTGCCCAGTGCCGTTGATGGAGCCGACCTGCACATCCGACTGGATGACACCGAAATCCAACTCGCCCTGACGGATGGTGCGGGCGTTGTAGACCGAGCCGCCGGTCGATTCGACCGAGCAGCGGATGCCATGCTCTTTGCGGCCTTTGTTCACCAGACGGCAGATCGCGCCACCGGTGGGGTAGTAAACGCCGGTCACGCCGCCGGTCCCGATTGTGACGAAGGTCTGTTCCTGAGCGAAGGCGACGCCCGCGCTCATGGCCACGGCGACCGCAGCGCCTGCGATAAGGTTCGTTTTCAACATCTCTTTCTCCCTTGTTGAAACATTTAGTTTTTCAGTCCGCCCAGTATTGGCCCAGGCGTTTGTTGTTGGCCTCGATTTCCTTGATGCGAGCCTCGGCCTTGGGGCCCGATTTGGCAACCAGCATACTCAAAATCGTCTCAACCAGAACCAGTGTTGAGACATAGGACGAAAAGAAATGCGGGCTGTCGGTCGGCAGGATGAAATGCGCGCTGGCGAATTCGAGCGCGGGGCAGGTGTGCGTGTCGGTGATGACCAGCACATAGGCGCCTTTTTCAGCCGCCAGTTTGGCGGTTCGAACCACCGTGTTGCCAAAGAGCGGTTTGCTGATCAGCACGAACGCGTCGTCTTCGCCCGCGTCTTCCAGCGCAGTGGCCAGTCCTGCGCCGTCCAGATCGACCAGCACCCAATTGTCGTTGGCCCAGTTGGCCAGATAGTTCATGTAGTCGACGATCCCGCGCGAGCTGAGCGCGCCAAGCAGCCGGACGCAGCGCGCGCGCGCCAGCGTGTCGACCACACCGTCCAGTTTCTCAAGATCGATCGCATGAACCATGTCCTCGATGTTCTGGACGCTGGCGGCGGCCTGACGATGGAAAAGATGTCCGCCGACGACGGGGGAGTTGGCGGCGTCCTCGCTGAGGCGTCGCGCCTTGTCCGAAAACGTGACCGCCCGGCGGCCGACCGCGTCGCGGCTGAGTTCGCGCAACTCCTCGTACGAATCGAAATCCAGCGCGCGCGCCAGTCGAGAGAATGTGGAAGGCGCCAGCCCACTGGAAGTGGCGATCGACCGCAGACTGCGAGTCGCGACGTCGATCGGGCTTTGAATCACATAGTCCGCTGCGGCCTGCAGCTTGTCGCTCAGCGCTCCGTAACGCGCTGAAATTCTGTCTTCTATCGAGGAATTCGGCTCCAAAAGTCCCGCTTTCTCACCCATTCACGCGAAACGTAACGTTTCACGCGTTTTAATTCTTGTCAACATGTGAAACATACGTTTCAGTTGCGTTTGAGGGGGCCGCGGAAGACCGCATAAAGCGGCAGCGGCCAGATCAGACCGGAAGAGTGTCGAGATGCAGGACCAAACGCCGCCATCTGAGGCTTCAGTCGTCGTAATCGGCGGCGGCGTCATGGGATGCTCAACTCTCTATCATCTGGCGAAGGAAGGGGCGACGGATGCGATCCTACTCGAACGAAATCAGCTAACCTCCGGCACGACATGGCATTCTGCGGCCCAGGTTCGCGCCTTGCGTTCGACACGCAACATGACCGATCTGATCCGCTACTCCATTTCCCTTTATGCCGATCTTGAGGCGGAAACAGGGCAGGCCACAGGCTGGATCTGCAAAGGGTCGCTCTCGATCGCCACCAACGAAGACCGGCTGACCCACGTGAAGCGGCAGGAGGCGCTCGCGCATCTCTTTGGCGTCGAGGCGATGTCGATCTCGGCGGGCGAAGCGAAGGAACGCTGGCCGCTGATGAACGCGGAGGATGTGATCGGCGCGGTCTGGTCGCCGGATGACGGGCGGGTCAGCCCCTCGGACCTCTGCGCCGCGCTGGTGAAAGGGGCCAGATCTCGCGGCGCAAAGATCTTTGAGAATACGGGCGTCACCGGCATCTTGACCGAGCGGGGCCGGGTGGCGGGCGTCGAGACGACAAGCGGTGTGATCAAATGCGACGCGGTCGCGATCTGCACCGGCCTCTGGAGCCAGAAGACCGCCGCGATGGCGGGGGTGCAGGCGCCGCTCTATCCGTGCGAGCATTTCTATTTGCTGACCAAGTCGATCGAGGGCGTCTCGGGCAACATGCCGACGCTCTCGGATCACGACAACCATCTCTATATCCGCGACGATTCCGGCGGGTTGCTGGTCGGGTGCTTCGAGCCGATGGGCAAGGCGATTTCGGCCGAGACATTGGGCGAAAGCTTCGCGTTTCAACTGCTGCCCGAAGACTGGGACCACTTTGAGCCGATGATGATGAACGCGCTTCATCGGCTGCCCGCGCTGGAGACGGCGGAGGTCAAGACACTGTTGAACGGCCCGGAAAGCTTCACGCCTGACGGCGCGTTCCTTTTGGGCGAGACCGCCGAGACCACAGGCCTGTTTCTGGGCTGCGGGATGAACTCTGTCGGTATCGCGACCGGGGGTGGGGCGGGTATGGCGCTGACCCATTGCATCCTGCATGGCCACACGCCGACCGACCTGCATGAGGTCGATCCACGGCGATTCCCGGATTGCTTTAACTCGGTGGAGGCGCTGGCGGCGCGCGCGCCGGAAGTGTTGGGCGCGCATTACGAAATCGCTTATCCGGGACGGCAATTCTCCACCGCGCGCGGGCTGCGCAAAACGCCACTGGATGACAGGTGGCGCGCCGCCGACGCCCGGTTCGGCCAGTTCTATGGCTGGGAGCGGCCGCTCTATTTCGGCGGGACGGATGCGCCCAAGCTGACATTCGGTCGCCCGGACTGGTTCGATCAGGTTGGCGCCGAAGTTGCGCAAGCGCATGAAAGGGCGGCGATATTCGATCAGTCGACCTTCGGAAAAATTGAAGTCGAGGGACGGGACGCCCGCGCCTTCCTCGACCGGGTTTGCGCCAATCAGATGGACAGGGCGCCGGGATCCGCCATCTACACCGCCATGCTCAACGAACGCGGCGGGATGGAGAGCGACCTGACCGCGATCCGCATCGCTGACGACCATTACCGGCTGTTCGTCGGCACGGCGGCGGTCCGGCGGGACATGTCGTGGTTAAAGCGCCATCTGAAGGATGGCGAGCAAGTGTCTCTGAGCGACTCGACAGAGGACTACGCCGTGCTCGGCCTGATGGGGCCCGACTCGGCCCGGATCGCCGAGGCGGTCGGGGCGGGCGAGTTGAACGCGCTTGGCTATTTCAAGGCCGGGCCTGCGCATATCGCCGGCGCCCATATCCGCGCCGTGCGCCTGTCTTACGTCGGTGAGGCGGGGTGGGAGATCACCTGCCGGTCTGAGAACGCGGGCCGGATCTATGACGCGCTCTATGCGAAGGGCGCGCGGCCCGCAGGCGTCTATGCGCAGTCTTCGATGCGGATCGAGAAGGGTTTTCTGGCCTATGGCCATGACCTCGACACCGACGTCACGCCGTTGGCGGCCGGGTTGGGCTTTGCAATATCGTGGGACAAGGAGTTCATCGGGAAAGAGGCGTTGGCGAAGCGGCTGGAGGCCCCCCGGGCGCGGCAGATGGCGAGCATCCTGCTGGACGACCCTGAGGCCGCGCCGCTTGGCGACGAGCCGATCTATCTCGGCGCGGAGATCATCGGGCAAACCACGTCCGCCGCATTCGGCTATCGCGTCGGTTGTCCGGTGGCGCTCGGCTATCTCAACTGCGGCGAGGAGGGGCTGGACGACGGCCTGAAGGTGGAGATCGATATCGCCGGTCGCCGCGCGGGCGGACGGGTCAGTCTGGCCCCGGTTTTCGATCCCAAGGGCGCGCGCATGCGCCCCAATAGAACCGAGGCGACGAGCTAGCCGCTTCGCTCGGTCAAGTCCGGGAGACGATCAAAGGGCGCCGCCTGAAACGCGCCCAGGAAAAGAAATTCGGGAGGACCCCCATGTCGCATGTATTCCCGCGTCACACCAAGGCCGCGCCGCCCACCATCGCTGGCGGCGAGGGGTGCTATCTGATCGACCGGGACGGCAAACGCTATCTCGATGGATCAGGCGGCGCGGCGGTGTCCTGCCTCGGTCATGGCGACGCGGATGTCATCGCGGCGATCAAGGCGCAGATCGACAAGATCGCCTGGGCGCACACCTCCTTCTTCACCTCGGATCCGGCGGAGGAGTTGGCGGACCTCTTGATCGAGCATGCGCCGCAAGGGATCGAGCGGGTCTATTTCGTCTCGGGCGGTTCTGAAGCGATGGAGGCGGCGCTCAAGCTCGCGCGGCAGTATTTCACTGAACTCGGCCAGCCTGAACGCAAGCGCATCATAGCACGGCGGCAGAGCTATCACGGCAACACGCTGGGCGTTCTGGCGACGGGCGGCAATGAATGGCGGCGGGCGCAATTCGCGCCGCTGCTGATCGAGACCAGCCACATCGCGCCCTGCTACGAATATCGCGGGCGGGCCGACGGCGAGACCGCGGCCGAATATGGCCGGCGCGTCGCCAATGAGCTGGAGGCGGAGATCGAACGCCTGGGTCCTGAGACGGTCATGGCCTTTGTCGCCGAACCGGTGGTCGGGGCGACGGCGGGCGCGGTGCCGCCGGTCGAGGGGTATTTCAAGCGCATTCGTGAGATCTGCGACCGCCACCGCGTCCTGTTGATCCTCGACGAAGTGATGTGCGGCATGGGGCGCACGGGGTCGCTATTCGCGTGCGAGCAGGACGGCGTCGCGCCGGACATCACCGCCATCGCCAAGGGGCTAGGGGCGGGGTATCAGCCGATCGGCGCCATGCTCTGCTCAGGCGCCGTCTATGACGCTGTCGAGGGCGGCTCAGGCTTCTTCCAACACGGCCACACGTATATCGGCCATCCAACCGCCTGCGCCGCGGGACTGGCGGTCGTGAAGAAGCTGACGGGTCAAGGCGAGCGGCAAGGCCTGATCCCGCGCGTGACGGAGATGGGCGACAAGCTGGACGCGGCGCTCCGGGACGCGTTTGGCCAGCATCCGCATATTGGCGATATTCGCGGCAGGGGGCTGTTCCGCGCCCTCGAGATCGTCGAAGACCGGGGATCGAAGGCGCCGTTTGATCCTGCTCGCGGCATCGCGAAGAAGGTCAAGAAAGCGGCGATGGAGGCCGGCCTCGCATGCTATCCGATGAGCGGAACGATCGACGGCGCGCGGGGCGATCACGTTCTGCTGGCACCGCCCTTCATCATCGAAGACGCTCAGATCGATGAGCTCGTCGGCAAGCTGGGCGATGCGTTCGACGCGGTGCTGTGAGACCGCTCACCCGGATCATGGTCGCGCCGAACGGCGCGCGGCGCACCAAGGCTGATCATCCCGCCTTGCCTGTCACCATCGCAGAGACGGTGGAGACCGCTCACGCCTGCCACAAGGCGGGCGCCGGCGCGCTGCACGCCCATGTGCGGGACGAAGAGCAGCGCCATGTTCTGGACGCGGGGCGATACCGCGAGCTTATAGAAGAGATGGCGCTCAAGGTCCCTGATATGGAGGTGCAGATCACCACGGAGGCTGTCGGGCGCTATGCGCCGGAGGAACAGCGGGACCTGGTGCGCGCGCTGCGGCCCAAATCGGTCTCGATCGCGCTCAAGGAAATGCTCTCGGATGGCGAGCAGGACCAGGCGCGCCGGTTCTATCACTGGACGGAGGAGGCGGGCGTCGCCGTTCAGCACATCCTCTACGCGGCGGCGGAGCTGCAGCGGTTGTTTGAGCTCTGCGACAGCGGTGTTCTGCCAGATGCGCCGTTGCAGTTGCTCTTCGTGCTGGGCCGCTACGCCAAGGATCAGAAAAGCGCGCCGCAAGACCTCGATCCATTTCTGGAGGGATTGGCGCAGAGGCGCAGCCGCTCTCAGGAGATCGACTGGGCCGTCTGCGCTTTCGGCGCGGCGGAAACAAAGTGTCTGGAATACGCCGCGAGTCATGGCGGCAAGGCGCGGGTCGGGTTTGAGAACTCGCTCTGGAACGCAGACGGTTCCGTCGCCAAAGACAATGCGGAGCGGGTGGCGGAGGTCGCAGCCCGGATCGGGCTGTGACCGCTTTCGGGTGACGCGGCTTTAGACCGGCTCTCCATGCCGATCGATCGCGCATTCGTAGAGATGCCAGGTCGCGTGGCCAAGGATCGGCAGGATCACGATCATGCCCAGAAAGGCCGGGATCATCGCCAACACGGCGAGGCCCGTGACGGTGACGCCCCATGAAATCATCGGAACAGGATTGTTCAGCACTGTTTTGAAGCTCAGAACCATCGCGGTCACGAAATCCAGCTCTTTGTCTAACAGCATCGGCATTGAGATGACCGTCGAGGAAAACAGGATAAACGCTAGAAAACAGCCGACGATGGTTCCGACGAACAAAAAGCCCAGACCGGCCGGGGTCGTCAACGCGACCTCAGCGAAATCGCGCAGTGAGGACATGTTGCTGGAGCCGAGGAAAACCGCCAACAACAGGCGCACCTGATAGATCCAGATCCAGAATATGAACAGGATGATGAACGCCATCCATCCGAGCTGCCGTTTGCTCTGTTTGAAGATCACGGTCAGAATCTCGCCCCAGACAAGCGGTTCGCCTTCGGTCAGGCGGCGGCTGATCTCGTAGAGCCCGACCGCCACGAAAGGTCCGACCAGGGGGAAGCCGATGGCGATCGGAATGATCATCCAGGGCATATCGAAGACGGTCATCGCCGCAAAAATCAGCAGTCCGCCCGACGCGTACATGCTGCCGAAAAACATGCCGTAAAGCGGCGCTTTTTTGAAATCGGCGAATCCGGCCCTCAGGCACTGTTGGATGTCGTGCATCGTGACCGGCTTCAGGGGCGGAAGTTTCGGCGGCTGATATGTCACCGTCTGACTTGCGTCGCTCATCTGTTTTTTCCTGACCAAATGACCTGAAATGACTGCGCCGCTCCGTCTCCTCCTTCGAAACAGCGGTGGCATTAGATGCGCAGCATTGGATTCGTTCAACCCGAACCGCAACAGATCGGGCCTGTCAGGCGGCCGCCGCGTCAGCCCGTCGCGCCGGAACAGGCGTTTTGGCGGCTCAAAGCCGGTCGCGCGGCTCCTTTCCGGCGAAAAATGCGTCGAGATTGTCGAGCGCGCGGAACCCCATCGCATCGCGGGTGTGGCGAGTCGCGCTGCCGACATGCGGCATCATGAAGATGTTGTCATGCGCTGCGAAGGCGGGGTTGCCGCCCGGCTCGGTCTGGAAACAGTCCAGCCCCGCCGCCGAGATCGCGCCGGACTCGATCGCGGCCAGCAGCGCGTCTTCGTCGACCAGAGCGCCGCGCGCCGAGTTCACCACGACCGCGTCGTCCGGCAACATAGCCAGAGTTTTCGCGTTCAGGATGCCCACCGTTTCCGGCGTGGCGGGGCAGTGGAGCGACAAGAAATCGGCCTTGGGCAACAAGGTGTCGAGGGTCTCGTGAAAAATCGCGCCCGCCTCCAGTTCCGGCGACAGACGTGTCCGGTTGAAATAGTGGATCTCCATGTCGAAGCCGCGCGCCTTTTTAGCGAAGGCGCGCCCGACACGGCCCATGCCGATCACGCCGAGCCGCGCGACTGAGAGCTGTTTGCCGACCATGAAAGCCGGGCTCCAACTGTCCCACGCGCCCGTGCGCACCAGACGATCGCCTTCCACCACGCGCCGGGCGGCCCCCAGCATCAGCAGCATGGCGAGCTCCGCCGTGGCGTCCGACAGAACATCCGGCGTGTTCGTCACCACGATGCCGCGCGCGGCGAGGGCGGGCAGGTCGCAATGGTCCATGCCGACCGAATGATTTGCGATGATGCGAAGCCTTGGGTCGAGCTGAGCGACGACTTCGGCGTTGAACGGCTCGGAATGGCAAGGGGCCATGGCGTCGACGCGCGCGCTCATGGCGATGATTTCCTCCGGCGTTCCCGCTGTGTCGGCCTCGTTGAGGATCACCTCATAATCGCGGCGCGCCCGTTCAAGCGTCGCGTCGGACAGCCTTCTGGGAAACCAGACCACTGGTTTTGCTGACATCACGCGTCTCCAATCGCTTAGGCGTCGTCGTTCTTGTTGCGGCTGGACGTGAAAAAATCATAGCCGACCAGGCAAACGGTGAAGAGAACGACGGCGATCAGGTCATAGGACGTGACGTAGATGATCAGAATGGCCACGAACCCAACGAAGGTCGCAAAGGCGACCAGAGCCATCAGCTTTTCCATTTCGCGCTCCCATTCATAAGTCAGACCTCGTCGAGCCAGTTGAACAGCCAGTTCGCGGTTCGCAGCAATCGCCCGTCATCGCCGCGCGCGCCAACCAGTTGCGCGCCCATCGGCAGACCATTCTCGGCTGTGAAGAGCGGCAGGCTGACGGCGGGCGTGCCGCAGAAGGTCCATAGGCCGTTGAAGATAGAATCGCCGGTGTACTCCAATCCCTCCAGCGCCGGGCCAAGCGCGGCGGGGGTCAGGATCGCATCGGCGTGCTCCAGGACTTTTTCGACGCCGGCGTAAAGGACGTCCCGCCAGTCCAGCGCCGCAAGATAATCTTTGGCCAGAATCTCCGCGCCGGTTCTGACGCCCTTGAGAGTCGGCGCGCCTAGGCCCTCGCCGCCGTCACGCATATAGCGATGATAATTGCGCGCCATCTCCGCCATGTTGATCCGGGCGCGCAACTCGGCGGCGTCTTCGAAATGCGGCGGAAGCGGGATCTCAAAGCATTGCTCGCCGAGCGCGCCTGCAAGCTCCTCCATCGCCGCGTGGGTCTCGGGCGTCGCGCGATCCCATTGCGGCGGTTTGATGAAGGCGAAGATCGGTTTGACCGGCGGGGCCGCGCTCGCCGTCTCCAACAGGTTTGGGGCGGGGGCGGGCGAGGTCGCCTTGTCGGCGGGATCGTAGCCGAAGAGCGCATCCGAGATCAAAGCGGCGTCGTTGGGCGTGCGCGCGAATACGCCGACCGTGTCCAGCGTCGGCGATTGCGACAGAACGCCGGTACGCGGGATGGCGCCGAATGTCGGCTTGAAGCCGGTCACGCCGCAAAACGCGGCCGGCCGCGTGACCGAGCCGCCCGTCTGCGTCCCGATCGCCAGAGGCGCCATGCCAGCCGCGACCGCCGCCGCCGAGCCGGAGGAGGAGCCGCCCGGCGTATGCGCCAGGTTATGCGGATTACGGGTCTTGCCCGGATGCATGAAGGCCAGTTCAGCGGTGACGGTCTTGCCTAGGATGATCGCGCCCGCCTGTTTCAGCCGCTGAATGACGAACGCATCCAGTTTCGGCACCCGACCAGCGTCGAGCGACGTGCCGTTCTCCGTCGGGATCTTGGCCGTGTCGATGACGTCCTTGATCGCCACAGGCAGTCCGTGCAGCGGCCCAAGTGGGCGGCCGGTCCCGCGATAGCGATCCAGCTCCGCCGCTTGCGCCCGCACGTATGCCGGGTCATGCCACGCGAAGGCCTGCACGTCAGGCTCGCGCTCCTCGATCTGCGCAAGATGCGCCTCCGCCACGTCAACGGCGGAGACGACGCCCGACGCGAGGCGCTCCCTAAGCTGGGACGCATCGAGGTCGATGAGAGACGCGGACATGTCCTTCACTTTACTTTCCGTAAATCAATTCAGGCAGATAGAAGACGATGTTCGGGAAGATGTACATCAGCGCCATCGAGATGAACACGCAGAGCAGGAAGGGCATACAGCCGGAGAATATCTGCGTCAGCTTCACCTCTGGCGGCGCGATGCCTTTCAGATAGTAGGCCGACATCGCCATTGGCGGCGTCAGGAAACTGGTCTGCAGGTTCAGCGCTACCAGAATGCCAAAGAACAGCGGGTCGATCCCGAACAGCGGCAGCAGCGGCAAAAATATCGGCACGAAGATGATGATGATCTCGGACCACTCCAGCGGCCAGCCGAGCAGGAAGATGATCAGCTGCGCCATCAGCAGGAACATGATCGGCGACATGTCGAGGCCCTGAACGAACTCCGAGATCACGTGCTCTCCGCCAAGGTAGGAGAAGACGGAGGAGAAGGTGTAGGAGCCGACGAACAGCCAGCACACCATCGCGGTGGTGCGCGCGGTCAGATAGACGCTTTCGCGCAGCCTCTGCCACTGCATCGCCCGGTATGCGAAGGCCAGAACGATGCCGCCGAGCGCGCCGATCGAGGCGGCCTCTGTCGGTGTCGCCAAGCCAAAGAGGATCGAACCCAGAACCGCCATGATCAGGAAGGCCAGCGGCAGGAACGAGGTCACGATCATCATCAGCAGCTTGAAGCCTGGAACGTCGGGCACTTCCTCCGCCGAGGGGCGGGGCGCGACGTTGGGCTGAAGGATCGACCGGCCCATGACATAGACCAGATAGAGGCCCACCAGCGTAAAGCCCGGCAGCAGCGCCGCCGCGTAGAGCCGCACGATGGAGACGTTCGAGGCGGCGGCGTAGACGATCAGCATGATCGAGGGCGGGATCAGGATGCCCAGCGTGCCGCCCGCGCAGATGATGCCGGAGGCGAAGGATTTGTCATAGCGCGCCTTCAGCATGGCGGGCAGCGCCAGAAGGCCCATCAGCGTCACAACGGCGCCGACGATGCCGGTGGCGGTCGCGAACAGCGCGCAGGTGATCAGCGCTGCGACGCCCATCGATCCGGGCACGTTCTTTGAGGCGATGTTCAAGGTGGAGAACAGGCGGTCGACGATATTCGCGCGCTCGACGATGTAGCCCATGAAGAGAAAGAGAGGGACCGCCGTCAGCACCTCATTCGACATCACCGTGTATGTCTGGTTGATGAAGAGGTCGAATATTCGGTTGTTAAATAACCCTTCGACATAGGTTGATGCGCTTTCCCACCAACCGGCCTCCTCCTCCAATCTGTTGAAGGCGCGCCACTGGCGGCGCTCGTCGAAATAGGCGTAGTAGCCAAAGCCGATGCCCATCGCCATCAGGGTGAAGGCGATCGGGAAGCCCAGGAACACCATAATGATGAACAGGCCCAGCATCAGCAGGGCGACTTGAGGGTCTGTCATGGATGGGCGTCCTTCTCGGCCTCAGCCGCCTGAGCCATTAATATGTCTTCGGTTTCGAAGACGTCTTCTTCGGCTTTCAGCCATTCGTTGGTGCGCATGCAGTCAATGCAGCGCATCACCTGAGCAATGCCCTGAATAAACAGCAGTATTCCGGCCACGACGATGACGGTCTTGAACTGGAAGATCGGTACGCCCGCCGGGCTGTTGACCGAGACTTCGCCGTACTGCCAGGACCGGGCAGCGTATTTCCAGCCCGACAGAACCAGAGCGGTCACGCCAGGGAAGAAGAAGATGATGTAGAGCAGCAGGTCGATCTTGGCCTGGTTCTTCGGTTGCCAGAGCCTGTAGAGGAAGTCGCCGCGCACATGACCGCCGCGAGAGAGGGTATAGGCGCCGCCCATCATAAAGAGCGTGCCGTAAAGGATGAAGGACACATCCAGCGCCCAGGCCGTCGGGCTGTTCAGCACATAGCGAACGAACACCTCGTACCCGGTTCCGACCGCCATCAGAATGATCAACCATGCGAACGCTTTGCCAAACCATGCTGACAATGCGTCTGCGAAGCGGATGAATTTGATCATGCGCGCCCCCTGCTAAAGACAAATCGACCCCAGCGGCGGCGCCGCTGGGATCATAATAGGCGAAATTCTCCGCCGATCAGAGTTTCAGCTTGCCCGGGAAGTAATGGTCGTAGGCAAGCGCATAGTCAGGCGCGTTCATCAGCTCGTAGAACGTGACTTGCTCGGTCCATGCCCGCTGACTGTCGAGGCAGCGCTTCATGAAGTCGTCTTTCTCAAGCTCGGGGATCAGCTTGTCCCAGGCGGCGATCTGCGCGTTCAGGATGTCTTTCGACGTCCGGTGCACGGTCACGCCGGCTTCTTCCTGCAGCCATTTCAGATCGGCCGAGTAGCGCCGCATCGCTTTCGCGGTATTGGCGGTCGAGACGGCCTCGACGCCGTGCTTCATGATCGCCTGAAGGTCCGGCTCAAGATCGTCCATGAAGTCTTTGTTGAACAGGAACTCAAAGCTCTCGGACGCCTGATGGTAGGACGAGAGATAGTAGTTCTTGGCCACGTCCTGCGCGCCGAAATCTTTGTCCGAGGACGGGTTGTTGAACTCGAACGCGTCGATCACGCCGCGCTCCATCGCGGGGACGATCTCGCCGCCGGGAAGCTGCGCGACCGACATACCCATGGATTGCAGCAGATCCGCGGCCAGACCGACCGTGCGATACTTGAAGCCTTCGAGATCGGACGCCTTGTTGACCTCGCCTTTGAACCAGCCAAAGGGCTGAGCGAACATCGGGAAGCCCATATAGCCGTAGACGTTCAGGCCCATGATGTCTTGAGTCAGCTCACGATAGAGCTCGTCGCCGCCGCCCTCGTAGAACCAGGACAGCATCGTGGTGGCGGAGCCCCCGAGAACCGGCCCGGTGCCGAACAGGGACGCGGCCTTGTTCTTGCCGTACCAATAGACCGGCACGGTGTGGGCGGCGTCGAGAAGGCCGTCGTTACAGGCGTCCATCACCTGGAAGGCCGCCACGACGGCGCCCGCCGGAAGAAGATCGACTTTCAGGCGGCCGCCCGACATCGCCTCGACGCGATCGGCGTAATCCTTGGCGAATTCCTGCCAGATATTCGACGCCGACCATGAGGTCTGCATCTTCACGACCAGCGGCGCTTGCGCCAGCACGGCGGGCGCGGCCAGCGCGCTTGCCGTGGCGGCTCCGCCTGCGACGGCGGATTTGGTCAGAAATGACCGCCGGTTAAGTTCGTTCGATGACATTAAAGTTCCTCCCATACAGATACGCGGCGTTGTCGCCGATGGGGGGCATCTTAATCAGCCCCTTCCATATCCCTAGCGTCCAAACCGGAACTGTCCACAATTGTCGTCACTTTTTAGGAACTGCTTTCCACTTTGTGGAATGACCAGTCGCCCAAATCAGATCAATCGTTTCAAATTGTGCGCAATGATACAGGCGAAAGGCGACAGTCTGAAGTCGCGGCCAGCGCGATCCGAAGAGCGGAGCGTTTTCGCCAACGGCGTCTGCGCAGCGCCCTACTGGAGATTGAATTAGCAGGCGAGTCGGCTGGACGGCCGTTCCACATCGCGCCGCACGAAAACCAGTTGGGCTTATTTATGACGACGGCAGGGCGACGTGGTGCGTCGGGCCGTCTGCAGAGTTTCGCTACAAGAGTAAATAGTGCGGTTTCGCTGCGCCGCAGCGCGCCCTGATTCCGCGTTGCAATCTCGCGTTGCGGCGATTCTATCAGGAATCACAACCCAAAATCACGCTTAGCGGGAATGTTTGATTCCCCGTCAAACCACCACGCGCATGCGACAATATAGCGCAATTGGTTAACTAATAGATTGAAATCACGGTAACTGCTTGTTCGTGCGAGGATTCTGAACCGATCTGACCGAATCAACCGGAAACAGTCGCCACATTCCCTGATTTGCGCTCGTGAACATCTTTGCGCCGCAAAATAGAGTTTTCCCATCATGGGACGCTCCGCTGAAGAGACCAATAAATCTGACAAGACCGCCATCGACGTTTTGGCGTTCTCGCAAGAAGCAGGCGCAGTATCGGCTGATCCGGTCGCGTTTTTGGATCGCGTTTGCGAATTATACGGCCTGGATTACGCAGTATATGCGTCAATCATGCCGGATGGGCAGATTATTGGATATACGAATTACCCGGAAGAATGGGTGAATTACTATGTTGAGAACGAATTTCACAATATAGACCCTGTGATTCTGACGGCTTCCCAAAGCATCGTTCCCGTGAACTGGCGCGCGATCGCCGATGATTATGAAGACAGCATCGTTTTCCAGAAGGCGCGCGAGTTCGGAATCGGCTCCGCCGGGTTCAGCATTCCGGTGCGCGGACCCTATGGCGAGTTCGCGGTTTTCAGCGTCACCAAGGATTGTTCGGACGAGGAGTGGGCCGAATTCACGACCAGTTCGATCCATGATTTCCAGTCCATCGCCGTCTATATGCACGACTCGGTGCTGCGCGGTCATGGACTGTTTAAGTTGTTGAATAAAAAACCTCTTTCCAAGAGAGAGGCGGAGGCGCTTCAGTGGTACGCCCGCGGGAAAACCTCCAACGACATCGCGGTTTTAACGGGTCTGAAGCCGTCGACCGTCACCGCGTATCTGCAATCGGCCCGCGCGAAATTGAACGCGCTGTCGACCGCTCACGCCGCCGCGCGTGCGATCAGCATGGGCGCGATTTTGCCCGATTGATGAGAACTGTGTTGACTCAGATGGGACCTGAGGGAGTCGCATTACAGGTCCGGCCACAATACCAACATATTGCAATGCAAAAACCTCTAAAATTCTAGGTATTCGCTCTTCCGAAAAATCACGCGAAAGTCGCTCCAGTCGAAATGGAGGACGCCCAATGATCTACGTAATTGATGCCCTGAACTACGCTAAAGCCCCTCAACTTCTTGATGAAATGCACCGGTTGCGCGCGAAGGTCTTTAAGGACCGGCTCGATTGGGAAGTGACCGTCCGGAACGGTCGGGAGCGGGATTATTTTGACGATCTCAATCCGGTCTACCTGCTGCATGCCGACGAAGGAGGACGTGTCTTGGCGACTTTGCGGCTGTTGCCGACAACTGGTCCGCATATGTTGTCCGATACATTCCCACAGTTGATGGATGACGAAGAACCCATTCGGTCTGCGAATATCTGGGAGAGCTCCCGATTCTGCGTCGATACAAATCTGCTGGTAAGCGGCGACGGCCCGCGCGGCATCGGCCGGGTCACTGGAGAGCTTTTGTGCGGGGCCTACACGTTCGGGATGCAGGTGGGCCTGACGCATTTCACCTCGGCCTTCGATGTGATCATGCATCGGGTGCTTCGCCGGGCGGGCGCCAAGCCGGATCTCGTCGGCGAGAAGAAGCTGGTGGGCAAGGTTCACGCGCTGGCCGGCTTGTTTGACATCTCACCTGAGGTGATCGCGGATATCCGGGAACGGTGCGCCGTCACAGGTCCGGTGCTGGCGACGCCATCCGGGCTGCTTGAAGCGGAGGCCGCCGCCGTCGCGCGCGTCGCCGCCACTCCGGCCAACGATCAAGATCTGGAGCTGGCGTAATGCGCGACACCGATGCTGAACGCCGTCTGGAGATCAGCGTGACCGAATACGAGCAAGAGCTCGTCGCCGCCTTTCGCGAGATTCGCGATGACGAGGTCGCCCAGATGATTGGAGAATTGGTGCATGTTGTCTCCATCAGCCATCTGGCGGAGATCATACCGCTCTCAAGAAAGACAGCGGCGTTGACGCTCGCCGGAGGCAAGGACACCGAGGGCGACAGCGCCCTCAACTTCCCTGGTGCGAGAGAGCTGATCGACGCCTGATCAAGGCGATGAGATCGCGGACGGGCGTGAAATGGTCTCGCCCGTCCCGCCGTAGCTAGCCGAAGGCCTGAAGCCCGGTTTGCGCGCGTCCGAGGATCAGCGCATGAATGTCATGCGCGCCCTCATAAGTGTTCACCGTCTCCAGATTGGCCATGTGCCGGAAGATATGGACCTCTTCGGCGATGCCGTTGGCCCCGTGCATGTCGCGGGCGGCTCTGGCGATATCCAGCGCCTTGCCGCAATTGTTGCGTTTGATCAGTGAGATCATCTCCGGCGCCAGCTTCCCCTCATCCATGATGCGACCTGCGCGAAGCGCGGCGTGCAGACCCAGTGTGAGTTCGGTCTGCATGTCGGCGAGTTTCTTCTGATAAAGTTGCGTGGCGGCCAGGGGGCGTCCGAATTGCCTCCGCTCGAGTCCATAGTCGCGGGCGCGCAACCAGCAATCCTCGGCGGCGCCCATCACGCCCCAGGCTATGCCGTAGCGCGCCCGGTTAAGGCAGGAGAACGGGCCCTTCAGCCCTTCCGCGCCGGGCAGAAGCGCGTCGTCGCCGACCTCGACGCCTTGCAAGACGACCTCGCCGGTGACAGAGGCGCGAAGCGATTGCTTGCCCTCAATCTTTGGCGCGCTGAGCCCCTTCGCGTCCTTCTCGATCAAGAAGCCCTTAATGGCGCCGTCATGAGCGTTCGATTTCGCCCAGACGAGAAACAGGTCCGCAATCGGGGCGTTTGAGATCCATGTCTTCGATCCAGTCAGCCGATATCCGCCTACGGTCTTCTCGGCGCGGGTGGACATGCCGGCGGGGTCTGATCCGGCTTCCGCTTCCGTCAGGCCGAAACACCCGATCAGTTCTCCAGTCGCGAGGCGGGGCAGGTAGGCGCGTTTCTGGTCTTCGGTTCCAAAGGCGACAATCGGGTGCATGACCAGCGAGGATTGCACGCTCATCATTGAGCGATAGCCGGAATCGACTCGCTCGATCTCACGCGCGATCAGACCGTAGGCGACATAATTGGCGCCGACGCCGCCAAACTCCTCGGGGACGACCGGACCCAGCAGGCCAAGCGCGCCCATCTCGCGAAAGATCTCCGGATCGGAATGTTCTTCGCGATAGGCCTCGACCACGCGGGGGGCGAGTTTGTCCTGCGCATAGGCGCGCGCCGTATCACGGATCATCCGCTCTTCTTCGGAGAGCTGATCTTCAAGAAGCAGAGGATCAGCCCAATCAAAGGCGGTCCCTTCCGGCGCTGTCGTCATGTAGAGCTCCCGCGTTGCACGTCCTGACGTTCAAACTGGCGCGGCGATCGGGTTTCGGCAAGCGTTGTGGATCAGTCGGGCTTGCCGCCCGCCAACTCATCGATGATCGGGCAGTCGGGGCGTTGGTCGCCCTGGCAGGCGTGGACAAGATGCGCCAGCGCGGCGCGCATGTCCTTCAGTTCAGAGATCTTGGCGTCGATCTCAGCCAGATGGTCCTTGGTGAGTCGCTTCACATCGGCGCTGGCGCGCCCGGTATCCTGATACAGCGAAAGCAAGGCCCGGCAATCTTCGATCGAGAAGCCCAGCGACCGGGCCCGTGCGATGAAGCGCAACATATGGCCGTCCTGTTCCCGGTAGGCGCGATATCCGTTCTCTGCGCGCGGCGGGACGACGAGGCCGATCTCTTCGTAGTAGCGGATGGTCTTGGCGGGCAGGCCGCTTGCGGCGGCGACGTCTCCGATATTCATGACGCGCTCCTGATTGGGCTTGACCTTCCAGCGACTGGAAGGCCCATGTGACCCTCAGATAAGGGAGCGAGAGCCATGTGTGAAGCCGCCATCGCCGTGAATGAAGACGTGATCCGAGATCCGGTCTGCGGGATGACCGTCGATCCGGAGGCCGGAAAACCGTCGGTCGAACGGGACGCGCGCGTTTTTCACTTCTGCAATCCGCGCTGCGCCGAGAAGTTCGAGGCGGCGCCGGAAGAGTATCTGACCGCGATCGACCCGGTTTGCGGCATGTCGGTCGATCGGGCGTCGGTGCAGCATATGACGAAACACCACGGCGAGCGGTTCTACATCTGCTGCGCGCGCTGCAAGGAGCGGTTCGAGGCGGAGCCGGAGGCGTTTCTGGGGGATCGACCCGCGCCGGAGCCGATGCCAGAGGGCACGCTTTATACATGTCCGATGGATCCGGAGATCGTGCAGGAGGGGCCGGGCGATTGCCCGATTTGCGGAATGGCGCTGGAGCCGATGGGCCCGCCGCCGGCGGACGCCGGGCCTAATCCGGAACTGATTGACTTCAAACGCCGGCTGACGGTCGGCGCGCCGCTCGGACTTGCGGTATTCATCCTCGCCATGGGGCCGATGCTGGGGCTGCCCATACGTGAAGCGCTGGGCCACCGTTTCGCATCCTGGCTGGAATTCGCGCTGGCGGCGCCGGTGGTGCTCTGGTGCGCCGCGCCGTTTTTCAAGCGCGGCTGGGCCTCGATCCGCAATCGCAGCCCCAATATGTGGACGCTTATCGCTCTGGGCGTCGGAGCGGCGTTCGCGTTCAGCGCGGTGGCGACGATCGCGCCGGGCTTGTTCCCGCCCGCATTCCGGGCGGAAGACGGCTCGGTCGGCGTCTATTTCGAAGCCGCCGCCGTCATCATCGTTCTGGTGCTGGTGGGGCAGATACTTGAGCTGAAGGCGCGGGAGCGCACCTCCGGCGCGATACGCGCGCTGATGGATCTGGCACCCAAGACCGCGCGGCGGCTGAGGGATGGTCGCGAGGAGGACGTGCCGGTCGAGGATGTCGTCGTCGGCGACCGTCTGCGTATCCGGCCCGGCGAGGCGATTCCGGTGGATGGCGTGGTGGTGGAGGGCGCCTCCGCGGTCGACGAGTCGCTTTTGACGGGCGAGCCAGTGCCGGTGGAGAAGGCGCCGGGCGACGCATTGACCGGCGGGGCGCTCAACGGATCCGGGTCGATGATCATGCAAGCGGAACATATCGGCGCGGATATGATGCTGTCGCGGATCGTCGACCTGGTGGCGACGTCGCAGCGCAGCCGCGCACCGATCCAGAGCGTCGCCGACCGGGTGGCCGGTTGGTTCACGCCCGCCGTCGTCGGCGTCGCCATTCTCGCGTTCCTTATCTGGGCGGCGATCGGGCCAGACCCTGCGCTGGCGCATGCGCTGATCGCGGGCGTTTCTGTCTTGATCATCGCCTGTCCCTGCGCGCTCGGCCTCGCCACGCCGATGTCCATCATGGTCGCCATGGGGCGCGGGGCGAAAGGCGGGGTCCTGATCCGCGACGCCGAGGCGCTGGAGCGGCTTGCGGGCGTTGACGCGCTGGTGGTGGACAAGACCGGCACGCTGACGGAAGGCCGGCCAGCGCTTACTGGCGTAGAGACTACGGACGGTGTCGATCGGGACGAACTGTTGCGTCTGCTCGCTAGTCTGGAGCGCGGCTCGGAGCACCCGCTGGCGGAAGCGATCGTGAAGGGCGCGGAGGCCGAAGGGATCGCGCTGACCGAGGCGGAAGCGTTCGAGGCCAGAACCGGCGCCGGCGTCGTCGGCCGCGTGGAGGGCAGGGCAATCGCGCTCGGTTCCGCCGCGTTGATGGCGGAGATCAGCGCGGACCCCTCAGTGATGGAAGGGGCCGCAACCGAGCGCCGCGATAAGGGTGAGACTGTGATGTTCGCCGCCATCGATGGAAGGTTCGCCGGGCTGATCTCGGTCTCCGATCCGATCAAAGAAAGCGCGGCGGCGGCGTTGGCCGAGCTTCAGGCGCTGGGCCTGCGTATCGTGATGGCGACGGGAGACGATGCGCGGACCGCGCAGGCGGTTGCGGCGAAATTGGGACTGTCGGACGTGCGCGCCAACGTCTCGCCAGAGGATAAGGCTGGGATCGTCACGGCATTGCAAGCTGATGGACTGTCGGTCGCCATGGCGGGCGATGGCGTTAACGACGCGCCTGCGCTGGCGGCGGCGGATGTCGGCGTCGCCATGGGCGCAGGATCGGACATCGCCATTGAAAGCGCCGGGGTTACGCTGGTTAAGGGCGACCTTCGGGGCGTGGCGCGCGCGGTGAAACTGTCGCAGGCGACGATGCGAAATATTCGGCAAAATCTTGGCTTTGCGTTTATCTATAACGGGTTGGGCGTGCCGATTGCGGCGGGCGCGCTCTACCCGGTGTTTGGCCTGTTGCTAAGCCCGATGATAGCGGCGGCGGCGATGAGCCTTTCATCCGTCTCCGTCATTTCGAACGCGCTGAGGCTGCGCGCCACACGCCTCTGACGCGGCTGCCTGCTAGGGGGACGCATGCTTGAGTTTCTGACGCCGCCGGGGATGGACATGCTGGCGCTGTCCGTGCTGGTCGCAACGAGCTTCGCGACCTCGCTGATCACCGTCGCTTTCGGCCTTGGCGGCGGCATCGTGATGATCGCGGTTCTGGCGACGCTGTTGCCTCCCGCCGCGCTGATCCCCGTTCACGGCGTGGTTCAGCTGGGCTCGAACGTGTTTCGCTCTCTGCTCCTGTTGAAGCATACGCTCTGGCCGGTCGTGCTGCCGTTTCTGATCGGCTCGCTGATCGGCGCGGCGGCGGGTGGCGCGGTCGTCGTCGATCTGCCGGGAGAGATGGTGCAGATCGGCGTCGGGTTGTTCATCATCTGGTCGATCACCAGCAAGCCGCCCGCGATCATGAAGAAGGCGGCGGGGCTGACCGGCGCGATCTCCACCTTTCTGACCATGTTCTTCGGCGCCACGGGGCCGTTCGTCGCCAGCTATCTGAAAACGCTGGAACTGAACCGGCATACGCAGAGCGCCACCCATGCGATCCTGATGACCATTCAGCACCTTCTGAAGACCGTCACGTTCGGATTTCTCGGCTTCGCATTCGAGCCCTATATCGGCCTGATCCTGGCGATCATCACCGCCGGTTTTCTGGGCACGCTGGTGGGCAAACAAGTGCTGGCCCGGATCAATGAAGAGCTTTTTCGGAAGATCCTGAGCGGCATCCTGTTGTTCCTCGCCCTCCGATTGCTGTGGACCGGAGCGAGCACGTATCTGGCGGGCGTCTGAGCGCAGGGCGCGCGGTTTTCATTGCGTCAGGGCGCGGGACGGGCTAGCGCGGAGTCTTCCGAGGACGGCCAAGAGCCCGCGTATGTTGTTTCAGGAAATTGAGTTGGGATCGCCGGTGGCGGCGGCGGAGCGACTGCGCGCGTCGCCCGGCTTCGTGTGGCTCGACAGCGCGATGCGGCACGAGAGCCTTGGTCGATATTCCTATATGGCGTCCGATCCCTTTGGCGTGTTTTCGGTTCGGGACGGCGCCGCGTTCTGGAATGACGTTGAGGAGGCGGACGCGCCCATCGGCGCCTTGCGCCTGCGCCTCGCCCAGTATCGGGAGGAGAGCCATCCCGATCTGCCGCCGTTTCAGGGCGGCGCCGTCGGATATCTCGGCTATGAGATGGGGGCGGTTTTCGACCGCGCCCCGGATCCGGCGGGCGCGGAGCAGATGCGCCTTGGCTTTTACGACGTCGTGCTCGCCTGGGACCACAAGACGGGACGAAGTTGGCTGATCTCGACTGGGTGGCCCGAAAAATCGGCGACAGGTCGCGAGGCGCGCGCGGCGGCGCGCATGGCCGAAATGCTTGCCAAATTGCAGGCTGAGCGGGGTGCTGGAACGGCGGCGTTCCCCCTCCGCCTCGATTGGCGCTCCAACTTCACGCTCGAAAGCTATTCGGCGGCGGTGGAACAGGTGAAATCCCTGATCCTCGACGGCGATATCTATCAGGCCAATATCGCGCAGCGGTTCACCGCCGAATTGCCGGGCGCGTTCGATTGTTGGGCGCTCTACAAGCGCCTTCGCGAGACCAACCCGGCGACATTCGCCGCGTTTCTGGATTTCGGCGATCTCACGGTCGCATCGTCTTCGCCCGAACGGTTCTTGCGGTGCCGGGAGGGGCGGGTGGAGACGCGCCCGATCAAGGGGACCGCGCCGCGCAGCGACGATCCGGCGGCCGATCTTGCGGCGGGCGAGGCGTTGCTTCGATCTGAGAAAGACCGCGCCGAGAACGTGATGATCGTTGATCTCTTGCGCAACGACCTCTCGCGGGTCTGCAAGCAGGGGTCGGTGCAGGTTCCCACGCTTTGCGGGCTGGAGTCCTACGCCTCGGTGCATCATCTGGTGTCCGTGGTGCTGGGGAGGCTGAAAGACGACGCGGACGCGCTGGATCTTGTCGCGGCCAGTTTTCCGGGCGGGTCGATCACCGGTGCGCCAAAAATTCGCGCGATGGAGATCATTCGCGAGATTGAGGACGGACCACGCGGCCCCTATTGCGGGGCGATCGGATATTTCGGATTTGACGGCGCGATGGATCTCAACATCGTCATACGCACCGTGGTTTTTGAGGGGCGCGAGGCCACGCTGTGGGTCGGCGGCGGGATCACCATGCTTTCCGATCCCGCGGCGGAATATGTCGAGACGCTGGATAAGGCGCAGCGCGTGTTCGCCGCGTTCGATCAGGAGGGCGCATGATCCTGATCGTCGATAACTACGACAGCTTCGTCTTCAACGTCGCACGCTATTTCAGTGAGTTGGGCGAGCAGGTTGATGTCGTGCGCAATGATGCGGTTTCGGCTGAATGCCTGGCGAACAATCCTCCCGACGCCATCGTCCTGTCACCCGGACCTTGTACGCCGGAAGAGGCGGGCGCCTCGATGGAGATCGTGCGCCGCCTCTCGGGCCGCGTCCCGATCCTCGGCGTCTGCCTTGGCCATCAATGCGTCGGCGCGGCGTTCGGCGGACGGGTGACGCACGCCCAACGCCCCCTGCATGGCCGGTCTTCGGTGATCTCGCATCAGGGCGGGGGCGTATTCGCAGATCTTCCATCGCCCTTATCGGTCGGCCGATATCACTCGCTGGCGGTCACGGGTGACATGCCGGCGCTGACCATCGATGCCCGGTCAGAAGAAGGGGAGATCATGGGACTCTCGCACAAGAGCCATCCGACCTGGGGGGTGCAGTTTCATCCTGAATCCGTGCTGACCGAAAAGGGCCATGCGTTGTTCGGTAATTTCGTGGCGCTCGCCGCGCGCTTCAACGCGGGGCGGAGCGCATGATCTGGTTGAATGGAAAACGCATCGAGGGGCCGACCGCGCCGTTCGACTTGAGCGACCGGGGCTTGCTGTTGGCCGATGGCGTGTTCGACACGAGCCTCGTTGTGACCGGCAAGGTGGCGTTCGGCGATCGGCATCTCGCGCGGCTTCAGGCGCATTCAGCGGCGCTGGGTATAGAACCGGATAGGGATCTTTTGCGAGAGGCCTATGCTCAAGCGAGCGCTCTGGACGGACCTCATGCGCTGCGCGTGACCGTCACGCGAGGGCCGGGGCCGCGCGGTTTGCGCCCGCCGGCAAAGACGACTCCGACGATTCTGGCCACCGCAGCCGCGCTGCCGCACGGGCCGGCGATGGCGCCCGTTCGTCTGCGCACGGTCCCGATCCGGCGCAACGAGACGTCTCCGGCCGCGCGATTGAAGACGCTCGCCTATCTCGACTCTGTTCTGGCGATGGAGGCGGCGGCGCGCGCGGGCGCGGATGAGGCGCTGATGCTGAACACGCAGGGCCGCGTCGCCTGCGCGGCGGCGGCGAACGTCTTCGCGATCATAGGCGAGGAACTGACGACGCCGCCGGTGGAAGAGGGCGCGATGGAGGGCGTGACACGAGCGGTATTGCTCTCAATCGCATCTGAGGTTGGTTTGACGCCAGTCGAACACGCGCTCAGTACAGAGGACCTTAGCAGCGCCGACGCCGTGTTCCTTTCTAGCAGTCTTCGTCTGATCGCTCCGGTTGCGGCGATCGACGACAGCGAGCTCAAAAGCGAGGAGTACGCTGCGTTAGATGCGCTCACCGCTCGCCTACAGTCTCAAATCACCATTGAATGCGGGGCCGACCCTCGGATAAGCAGCCCCGACGACCCCGTTAACCATTAGGATCCGGCCATGACGCGCGACATCGCTGGCGATCGAGATGCATTTCTCGCCGGTCTCAAACAGCGGCCGGCGATTATGGGCATTTTGAACGTGACGCCGGATTCCTTTTCGGATGGCGGCCAGTTCGACACGCTGGAGACCGCCATCGAGCAGGCGAACCGAATGGTCGACGAGGGGGCTGACGTGCTGGATATCGGCGGCGAGTCTACACGGCCCGGCGCGGCCCCGGTGGGCGAAAACGAGGAATGCGCTCGCGTGTTGCCGGTTATCGAAGCGTTGGCCGAGGCGTCTCCGGTTCCGCTCTCGATCGACACGTATAAAGCGTCGGTGGCGCGGGCGGCCGTGGCGGCGGGGGCCTCGATCATCAATGACGTCTTGGGACTGCAAAAAGATCCTGGCATGCCGGATGCGGTCGCCGAGACGGGCGCGGCGGTCGTGATCATGTATAATCGGGCGGTCGCAGAGCCGGATCTGGACGTGATGGCGGATATGCGCGCCTTTCTTGACCGCTCACTGGAACTGGCGGAGAAGGCGGGGGTGCGGCGGGACCGCATCCTGCTCGATCCCGGCGTCGGGTTCGGCAAGACCTGGGAGCAGAGCGTTCAGGTGCTGCGGGAGCAGGAGGCGCTGGCGGAGTACGGGTTGCCGGTGCTCATCGGATTGTCGCGGAAGTCGTTTATTGGACAGTTGCTGGACGCGCCGGTCGGCGAGCGTCTGGTCGGTACGATCGCGGCGGACACGATCAGCCTGATGAAAGGCGCGGCGGTGATCCGGGTGCATGACGTCGCCGAACACAAGGAAGTCGTGACCATGGTCGCGGCGTTGAGGGGTAACGCCAATGGCTGATCGGATTTTCGTCTCGAACCTCTGTCTCTACGTTTATCACGGCGTCATGCCAGAAGAGAACAAGCTGGGTCTTCGGCTCTATCTCGATATCGATTGCGAAGTGGACGTCTCCGCCTGCATCGAGAATGACGACTATCATAAGGCCGTCTGCTACGGCTCGCTTTGTGAGATCGCCAAAGAGGTCTCTGACGCGCGTCGGTACAACCTGTTGGAATCGCTGGGTGACGGGATCGCGCGGGCGATCCTGGACCGCTATGAGAACGTCAACCGCGCGACCATCACGATCCGCAAACCGTCCGCGCCGATCCCGACGACGCTGGATCATGCGGGGGTGGAGATCTCCCGCGCGCGGCATGGTTGAGGTCGGGCTCAGCCTCGGCTCCAATATTGGCGACAAGGCGACGAATATCGCCGAAGCGCTGCGCGGAATGGAGCAGGGCGGCGCGCTGACCGTTACGCGGACATCGGGACTCTATCGCACCGCGCCCTGGGGCGTCGAAGATCAGGACTGGTTCGTCAACGCCTGCGCGCTCGCTGAAACGAGCCTGTCGCCGGAGGAGTTGATCGCGCGCTGCAAACTGGTTGAGGAGGAGCTTGGCCGGGTTAAGACCGTGCGCTGGGGGCCGCGCCTGATCGATGTCGACATCCTCTATTACGGCGATCAGACGGTCGAGACGCCCAAGCTGACCATCCCCCATCGGGAGATGTTCAACCGATCTTTCGTGCTGGTCCCGCTGGCCGAGATCGCGCCGGATCGGGTGATCTCGGGCCGGCGTGTGGACGACGCCTTGAGCTCGCTGGCGCGCGAGAGCGGAGACGTGGTTCCGCTCTGACGCTTTTTCTCGACGACTCGTCTTCCTAGTCGATGGGCGTCATATCCATTGGTTGATAGCTGGGGTCGCCGCCTGCGGGCGCTTCGACCCGATAAGGGATGCCCAGACTTTTCGACTTGGCGAAAAAGACCAGCGTCTCGCCGTCGATCTGGGGCGCGTGGATCAGCTCCAGCTCCGGCTTGCCGAAATCGATCAACTGGGTGACGCCGGCGACCGGCTCGGCCTCTGGATCGACATTGGCGAGTTCTTCGGCGATCTCCGCCTCATAGGCGGCGCAAAACGTCTCCGGATCCTCGATCACTTTATATTTGTATCCGCGGGCGAGGTGGTTCACCGCTCTGGCGTAAAGGCCAAGATTGTCGGCGAGGAACGGCGCCGCCTCCAGCAGTTGCGCGCGGGTTTCGAAGTCGGCGCCGTCGACGCGCACGACAGCGTCGCCATCGTCATTGCGAACGAAGCTTACAATTGGAAGATCATCAACCATGGGGTCCTCAATGCTTTCTCGTATGTGATTGACTGGTTATCCCGACGCGTCAGGACCCGACTGGCGGCACGCCGTCCAGTTCATACCAGGTCGAATTGATCCAATTGTCGCCAGCGGGCGACATCTCTCCGCTGAACTTGTCTTTCCGCCACATCTTCAACTCGCCCGAGGCGGGGTCCGGCGCGATGACGAAATAGACGTGGCTGTCATCGCCGCCCCAGTTGGTGTCGGCGACTACGACTTCAGGCGGATCAAAGTTCTTTATCAGCTCCTTATCGACATTTTTGTTGATCTTGGAGGCGATGTTTTTCTCCAGCAACGCCTTGCGCTTTGAGACCAGAGAGGCGGGCAGGGTATCGACCTTGAGCTCTTTCTTCTTTTCTTTCTCCCAGGCTTCCATGTCCTCTTCGAGCTTCTTCTTCTTGAAGTCTTCGAGCAGGTCGTTGACGTGCTTCTTCAGCTCGCCGGCGGTCATCGATTCAGACGGACGTTTGCCGCTCAGCGCGTCCGCGACCGCCTTGCGGTCCTCATTCCGATAGCTGTCGAGGATGTCCTTCACCATTTCGTCGTACATCGCGGCGGCCTGCGCGGTGGGAAGTTCGGTGCTCGCCATCTCTTTGCCGGGTTTCAGCAGCTCTTCCTCGATCTTCTTGTCGGTGTTGGGCGGCTTGATCTTGTCCAGCGACGGGTGGTTCGGCAGGCCGTTGAACGCGTGATTGGCGCCTTCATCCTCACGGCCATTGGTGGAGAGGCTGATCATCTCAGACTTCTCTCCGCTGGTGCCGGAGATGAATTTAGACAGAACCTCCTTGGTGCGTTTGCCTTCGTTCTCCGGCTTGCCGTCGCCTTCCGACATCCAGGACTTCGAATTCGGGTCGCCGCCGCGCAGCGCCTCGGTCGAGGTGCGGGCGAACCCGCCGCTTTGCATGCTCCACGGCGCATATTTGTCGCCGTCGCCCTTGTTGTAGGCTTTCAGGATCGTGTCGATAAACGCCTGTTTTCCGACGAGCTCCAAGACCTTGGCTTCTTCGTCGCTGCCCTTCTCGAAGCCGCAGGCGTCCACGGCGATTTTGCCAATGATCTTCTGAAAATCCTCTTTCTTCAGGATGGGCTTCTTGGTGGAGGCGTCGAGAATTTCGAAACGGCCATGGGTGGAGGATCCATCGCCGCTGCCGTCGCCGACCTTCGGGCCGGCGTTGTAGCGGAAGACAAGACCGTCTTCGACGGCCTCCTGCACCTTGCCTTGAACCTCGTTGTTCCACTTGGTCGAGCCGACGATGTCCTTCAGATCGTTCAGGCTCGTCTCGCCGGAAGCGGAATTGAACAGGCCCTTGCGCAGGTTCTGGTTCTCACGGCTGTCCTCCAGCTCAGCGCCCGCCGTGGCGATGGAGTATTCGTAGCTCCGCATCAGCGGGTTCTCGCCCTTGGGCAAGCCCATGATGGCGGGAATCGGATCGCCCTTGGCCGGCTTGTAAATGCCGGTGGTCGCGATGTTGGTCATGTCCTTCATGGCCTTGACCGGATCCTGCTCGCGAACGGCTCGCGCCGGACCGGTTGAGAAGCAGGAGCCGACAGGACCCTGCGCCAGCGGCGTCAGCATGGCGGACATGACCGATTTCTTGATGTCCTTCGCATCGACGGCGGAGCCTTCCTTGCCGATCGTGGCGGCTACCAGGCTGTGCGCCGACAGGCACTTCGTCGGCTCTTTGATGCCGTCGAGAACGCCCTGCATCTCCGGTCCCTTCTTGGGATCGCGGAAATCGTCCATCAGCTTGGACATAGAGTCGGTCATCGCGGGGGCGGGCTGCTTCAGCGAACCCGGATGGAACATCATGTGCTCCATCGCCTCTTTGGCCTCTTTCGAGTCCGGATCGACCTTGCCGTCCTCGCCGATCAGCGCATCCGACATCTTGCCGGCGCGATTGAGGGCGAGCTTCTTCTTGAACTCCTCCGAGCCTTCCTTCATCCCGGTCGGGGCGCAATCATCCGGCTCAAGCTGCTTGCCGGATTCGAGGTATTTCTCGAAATTTTTGAAATACTCGGGCCCCATCCGCGCGCCGTTCTTGAGCGCGTTTTCGGCCATGAGCTGAAGCTCTTCGGTGGTGGCCTTAAGTTTTTTGCCGTCCTTGTCGGCGAACCCGTCGGCGACCTTGTCGCACATCATGCCGACATTGTCGGCGATCAGCTTCGGATCCTCGACCTGGCCCGCCAGTTTGACGGCTGCGGAGGCGGTTTTGGGATCCTTGGTATAAGCGTCCACGAATTTCGCCACCGACGCGTCGTCCATCGGCTTTTTCGCGTTGGCGGAAAGCGGCCCGAAGGAGAGGGCGTCGAGCAGGGATTTCTTTTCCTGCAGTTTCGCCTCATGGGCCTTCGCGGCGTTGGTCGCATCGCGCTTGGCGAACCAGACATTCGCCTTGGCCTGCTTGTCCGCGGCGGCGGTGTCATACGCGCCCTGGGCGGCTTTGGTCGCGTCGCTCGCGGTCTTTAGCAGCTTTTTCGCGTCGCCCAGCGCGTTGATCAGCTTCTCGCTTTCGGCGGCCATCTTGTCACGCTCGGTCTTGCTCAGCGTGCTGAGATCCTCGGGGACCTTCGCCTGGAATTCGTCCAGCGCTTTCTGCGCGGCGTCGACCTTCGCCTGCTCGTCCTTCTCCGCCTTCTTCTTCTCGTCGAGCTCCTTCTGTTTCTCCTTCGTCTCCTTATTGGCGTCCTGCCACGCTTTCAGCGCGGTGTCCTGCTCGACCTGCGCGTCGGCGACCGCCTTGACGGCGTTGCTGACGCCCTGCGGCGAGACGTCGACATCCTTGTGGGTTTTCTCCAGCGATGTCAGAGCCTTGACGGCGCTGTCATAGGTTTTGGGATTGTCTCTGGCGAGCTTGATCAGCGCCATCTGCCGGCCTTCCGGCACATTCAGCGCTTTCAGCTTCTCCTGACGTTTTTCGTCTTCCTCGCTTAGGATCCCGAAGGCGTCCTTCACGTCCGTCACCACATCCTCGACGCCCTCTTTGACGTCCTCGACGAACTCTTCGAAATCTTCTTTCGTCTCCTCAATCTTTTCGTCGATCTTGTCTTTCACCGTGCCGACGAAATCGGAGATGTCGTCGAGCAAGCTGTCGTCATCCTCGTCTTCGCCACCGCCGGTCTTGGCTTCCTGTCCGCCGGAGAGTTTGGTCTTCAACGCATTCAGGTTCTCCTCGGCCTCGTCCAGCTTGCCGGCCTTAAGATTCTTGTCGAACCCTTTGACCAGCTTGCCGATTTCAGCCTTTTCAGCCCCTTCGGCCTTGGCGACCGCGTCGCGCAAATCCGGCTTCAACCCGTCGAAGGACTTCTTCAGCTCCTTCTTGCGCTTGGCGTCATCGCCCCCTCGGCCGCTGGACTTGCCCTTCTTGTCGCTAGTCTGGGACACATAGGAAATCGGCTCCATCGGGCTGGATCCGTTGACGCCGGTCACCATGGTCAGCTTGTTCGACATGTTCTGAGCCGAGACCAGATCGCCAGACGAGATCGCCGCGGCGATGGCCTTGAGCGCGGCCTTGATCTCCTTCGCGTCCTCCGGCGACATCGACTCGAAGCTGAGCTTGAAGATCTCCGTCATATGCTTCAGGTCGGTGGCCAGCTGTTCTTTCGACGGAACGTCCCTTTTCTTGCCGTCTTTGGGGGCTTCTTCTTCGCCCTTTACCGTCTTTGGATCCTCGCCGACCGGCTCTTCCTGAACTTGTGGACGCTTCGGCGCCCCATCGTCTTGCGGCTCGGGTGCTGTTCCGCCGCCGTTTTGGTCTTCACCCTTGACGATGAACTTGGCTTTCCAGGCGCCGTGGTCGGCCTTCTTCAGAAATTGCTTGAATTTGACGTCCATGCCGCCTGGAAGTTTGTCCTCCAGGCAGTTGAAAACCATCAGTTTTCCGTTCACCTCAAAGCTACCCGTGACGCAATTCGCTTTTTTGGCGCCATCGGCCTTCTTCGCGGCCAGCGCGAGTTTATTGACCGGATGCAGGGCGTGCGCCTCCAGGCACATGCCTTCGGCCAGTTCGACCAAGCCGAAATTTTGCGGCTTCTTCTTGGCGGCGGCGAGGATCCCTTTGAGCTTTTCGCCCTCTTTCTTCCAGTCGGCGGGTGTTTTCTTGGCCATTGGAATCGCTCTCCCCTCAAGCGCCTGACGGCGTAAACCGTTGAAAATAAACTCATGATCCGGCGCGATGGGACTGCGCCTGTCACTTTATATAATATCTCAAAGATTCGGTGTTAAGGCGCGCTCTTTGCGCGCGGTCCGGCACCTAGACCGCGCCGCGATGACGTCCGATCGACAGCCGGAAGAAGCTGGCGCCGCCGGTCTTGAACTCTACGGTCAGATCGCCGCCCATGCTCTGCATGATCGCGCGGCTGATTGGCAGGCCGAGGCCCGCGCCCTGTTCATTGCGCGAACGCACGCCGCGCGCAAATTTCTCGAAGATCAACTCGGCCTCGTCCCGACTGACGCCGCCGCCATTGTCGATCACATCCACCTCGAAACGCCGTCGACGCGCCCGGGCCTCCACCGAGATCGCCGGCTGGTCGGAGTCGTTGTATTTGACGGCGTTGGTCAGCAGGTTGATCAGCACTTGGCGCAACCGGTCGGAATTGGCCATTACCAGCACGTCGCGCGGCAAGTCGCCGACGGTGATCTTAACGCCTTCCTCGTCAAACAGCGGCGCCATGGACGCGACCACCGCTTCAACCTCGGCCGACGGATCGAGCGGTTCGGTCGGCATGGAGGCTGTGCCGGATTCCAACCGACTGAGATCCAGCAACTCGTCAAGCAAGCGAGTCAGACGCAGGCTTTCCGAATGGATGATCGCGATGAATTGCTTCGCCTCGTCAGAAGTCGGCTCATCCTCGCCCAGCAGGATTTCAGAGAAGGACCGCACGGAGGTCATCGGCGTGCGCAGCTCATGGCTGATCTGGCTCAGGAACTCGTCCTTCTGCGCGTCCAGCGTCCGAAGCCGGTCATTGGCGTCGCGCAGCTGGTTCAGGGTTTTCTCCAGCTCGCTGGATTTCTCCGACAATTGGCGCGAGGTCTCGATCAGACGTTGGGTTTCATCCGCGATCTCGATCAACTCGGTCAGGCTGACATCCTCGGCCCCGACGACCCGGCTGACCATGGCGTGGGCGGAGGCGGCGCCAACGGAGCCCGCCAGTTCCCTCTCCAGACGGGCGATGAATGCGTCGGTCGGCCTGGGCATGACGCCGCTCTGGCCTTGTCCGCGGGCGATCTCGGCGAAGAGCCGCCGGGCGGAGCCCATGCCGAGAATCCGTTGGGCCAATGCGAACAGATCCTCGGTCGCGGCGGAGCGTTGGATGTAGCGGTGGCTCTCTTCAGTCGAGGAGTGAAAGACGTCGACGAACAGCGCCGCCTGCAGGCGCTCCAGCGGAAACTGCTTGGTGAACAGCGACACCGTGCAAAAGAGCAGCAGGTTAAGTCCAACGCTCCAGATCAGAGAATAAACCAGCGGATCCGAGCCTTCGACGCCCATCAGCGCCTGTGGCCGCAGCCAGCCGATTCCAAACGGCCCATCGCGCAGGAACGCCTCTGACATCAGGAACGCGCCTTCAAAGCTGGGCAGGGCGAGCGTGTAGACCCACAGCGTGAAGCCTGCGATCAACCCCGCCAGCGCGCCCGCCTTGGTTGCGCCGCGCCAGAACAGACCCAGCAACAGGCTGGGCAGAACCTGGGCGATTCCGGCGAAGGCGATCAGGCCGATGGAGGCGAGGGCGTTGGAGCCTCCTGTCAGCTCGAAATAGAGGTAGCCGAGGAACATGATCGCCAGAATCGCGATGCGGCGGGACATCAGCAGCAGACCGCGCAGATCGCCCTTGGGCTCCGTGCCCTGCGGGTAGAGGACCAGCGCCAGCGGCATGATGATGTGATTGGAGACCATGGTCGAGATCGCAATGGTCGCGACGATCACCATCGAGGTGGCGGAGGAGAAACCACCGATAAAAGCCAGCATGGCCAAGTCCTCGCGCCCGGCCTGCAGGGGCAGGGTCAGCACGAACATGTCGGGATTAGCGCCGGCGGGAAAGGTGTTCAGCCCAATGATCGCGATCGGCAGCACGAACAGCGTCATCAGAAGCAAATAGAGCGGGAACATCCAGGATGCGGTGGCGAGATGTTTTTCATCCACATTCTCGACCACCGTGACCTGAAACTGCCGGGGAAGACAGATGATGGCGGTCGCCGAGAGAAACAGCATCGCGGTCCAGCGGGCGTCGAACACCTTGCTCGCTTCTATCAATCCTTCCGGCGTCTGCTCAAAGACGTCTCCGAAGCCGGATGCGATGCCGAATGTGACAAAGACGCCCACCGCCAGCAAGGCTCCCAGCTTGACCAGCGCCTCCAGCGCGATCGCAGCGACAACGCCGTGGTGACGCTCATTCGCATCCAGACTGCGGGTGCCGAACAGAATAGTGAATACCGCAAGGCCGCACGCGGCGAGGAATGCGGTTTCGCTTTGCGAGACGGCGCCGGTCAGCGCCTGGAAGCTGAGCGCGATGGATTGCAGCTGCAGTGAGATGTAGGGCGTCGTGCCCATCACAGCGATCACCGTGACCAGCACGGCGAGCGAGGCGCTCTTGCCGTAGCGTGAGGAGATCAGATCGGCGATCGACGTGATGCGCTGGCTGCGTCCGATCCGGAGGAGTTTCCTGAGCAGCCACCACCAGCCGATGAAAACCAGCGTCGGCCCGAGATAGATGGTGGTGAATTCAAGCCCGCTGCGCGCGGCCAGTCCGACCGAGCCGTAAAACGTCCATGACGTGCAATAGATCGAGATGGATAGCGTGTAGACGAGCGGCGAGCGTAGCCAGCCGACTTTGCCCTCGCGCGCACGACGGTCGCCCAGCCACGCCACGCCGAACAGGATCGCGACATAGGCGACGCACACCAGGACGAGGACATTTGCGCTCAACATCCGGTGCGTCGTCTCTAGTCGTCGGTTGGCTGTGTCGGCTCGTCTGAACTCAACAGAGCCGACAGGCGGAGCGCGACGAAGATGAGCGCGGCCCAAATCGCGAAGACATAGGCGACGACCGTTGGCACGCCGAAGATGCGGGACTCGTTCGCGAAAACCTGCGCAAAGGGCGGGGTCAGCAATAAAAGACCCATCAGCGGCAGGATCAACGCCGCGTCCCGCGCCTTGCGCGCGCGAAGATCCCGGTCCTCCGCCGGCCTCACGTCGGCTCCTCACCGGCGAGACGCAAAACGGTGTCGACCAGCTCGGCGTTGGAGAAAGGCTTGGCCATGAAGACGTTTGCGCCGGCCTCCTCGGCGGTCTCTCGCATGGTGCGTTGGCCCTTGGCGCTGAGAACCACGACCGGGACGTCGCGGCCGCGTTCATCCGCCCGCAGACGCCGCAGCGCTTCGAACCCGTCGATGCCTGGCATCATCACGTCCAATATGACAACGTCGGGCGTATTTTCGAGCGCGCTGGAAAGCGCGGCAACGCCGTCGGTCTCCGTATCAACGTCCAATCCCGCTCGTTTGAGCAAGAAACTGATCGATTCAACAATATTCGGTTCGTCTTCGGCCAACAGAATACGTTTGACCATCGGCGTATGCCCTCCCGTCCGCCGCGACGCGCCGCAGCGGTGATAATTGGCCGCAGCCTAACGCAAGAGTGCGCCATCGGGCCAGCCCTATCCCCCGGTCAGACGGTCGATCGCGCGATGCTCGCAGTCCTCTCGTGGGCAAATCCGGCAGGCGAAGCCAACCGGCTCTGGCGCTTCGTTGGACAGGCGCTCGCCATAAATGGTTTGGCGGGCGTCGATTTCGGTCATCGCCAACATGTCTGCGACGTAGCTGCGGGGCGATCCGAACCGCGCGCGGCCCATTTCCCGCGCCCGGGCGACGAAAACGTAATGCTCGCCAGAGGGAAGCTCGACCAACTGGCGGTTGGCTTCGCCGGGCCGCCCGATTGCGCGAAACACGGACCAAAGCGGGCAGGCGCCGCCGGTTCTGGGCAGGAAGAGGCCGTCAATCTCTCGCCGGACCAGCGGCTGACCGGCCGCGTTGACGCAGAGATAGCCAAACCGCGGGATCTCTTTGCCGCGCGGCAGGGTGGTCAGCCGCCGAAACGCGGTTTCAATGGGCACGCGCAACGTCTCTGCAATCTCCTCCACGTCATAGCCCGCTCTCTTTGCGATCATGGAGAATGCGGGCTCCGGGGCCAGCGCCGCGTCGATTGCATAATGTTCCAGTTCTTCCTTCGCGCGCGCGGCGGCGCGTTCGGTGTCCACTTCGTCGGAGGCCGCGATGATCCCGCCCACCGCGTCGCTGAGCGAGCTCTGGACCAGCCGCTTCGCCGCATCGCGCCGCGCCGCCGGCGCCTCTCCCTCCGGAATTTCAGTCGCGAGTTTCGCGGCCGCCATCTCGATATCGGCGAACCTGTTCGCATTGGCCTCGAACAGCGCCTCGACCTCGTCGCCCGGCGTAGCGGCTCTTGCGGCGGTGTGGGCCTTGTCGAAATACCCCGCCAGGGCTTCGGCCACGTTCGAAAGGCGTTGGCTTTCGTCGTAGATCGCAGTCTCAAAACGCGAACGCCGCTCCGGTTCAATATCGGGGAAGCTTGTCAGGATCTCAGACGCGGAGCGGATCGCCGCCACATTGGTGAGCATCGCGTGGATCGCCTCGCCGAGAAACGGATCATGCGAAAGCCGGTCGGACAGGGTGCGCGCCAGCTCCGTCGCGTCGCGCTCAGACCGGCTCAGAACCGCCAGAGTCGCCGCCCATCCGGGGTATCGACCGATCAGCTCCGCGATCGCGTCGACCTCTGGCGTATGGGTGGCCAGTCGGGGCTCGATCGCGAGCTCGGCCAAACGGTCCATCAGGCGCCGCTCCGCCGCGCCGTCGAGCTGATCCAGACGCATTCCAAGCTCGCGCGCGACTCGCTGCAACAGCGCGCCGGCGATGCGGCGCCGATTCCGTTCAATCAGGTTGAGATAAGAAGCGGAGACGCCCACTCGGCGGGCGAGCTCGACTTGCGTGATGCCCAAAGAACGGCGGCGCTCACGTATTCGGGGCCCGACAATCGAGCTGGCCATCGCGTTGCTCTCCTTTCACGCAGGGTTGCTAAGCGTACTGAATCTTCAAAGGGATTTTGCAGCGCGCGAATGTGTTCTGCAACAAAATTTACATTTTGACATTTTATGAGGTTAAAAAATTGACAAAAAAACTCTTTAATAACAGATAGTTGTGCACTTCTTTTCTATTTCTTGCTATTAACAGGGCGTTCGGTTGTCCCTGACGCGTCAAAGTTGCGTCTGCAACCGTCGGAAAGAGCCGCGCTTTTGGGAGGGAAGCCAAGGCCCATGCAGAGTTCACGAAACAAACATAACGGATCGGACGCGTGCGATGTGACGACAATTCGCGCGCCGAGGGTTCGTTTGGCGATAGGCGCATCGACGCCTGAAGCGATCGGCGCCGTCGCGCCGTGACGCAAGACCGTCGGCCGCGCGCCGACGCAGAAGCGCTACGGCGCAAAGAAAGGAGAACGGGAAACGCCATGTCTGACAACAACGAGACCACGTCAGCCTATTGGAAGGCGAATATACGATTAATCACGATGTGCCTGATTGTCTGGGCGTTCGTGTCATTCGGACTTGGGATTTTGTTCCGGCCGATGCTTTCGGGCATTGCGGTCGGCGGCACTGATCTCGGGTTCTGGTTCGCCCAGCAGGGATCGATCTATGTCTTTCTCGCGCTGATCTTTTTCTACGCATTCCGCATGAACGCGCTCGATAAAGAGCACGGCGCGGAAGAAGATTGAGGGGCGGGAGGAAACCATGGATCTTCAAACACTTACATATATCGTAGTGGGCGCGTCCTTCGCTCTCTACATCGGCATCGCCTTCTGGGCCCGCGCGGGCACCACGGGCGAGTTTTACGCTGCGGGCCGCGGCGTCCATCCGGTCGCCAACGGTATGGCCACGGCGGCTGACTGGATGTCGGCGGCCTCTTTCATCTCGATGGCCGGCCTGATCGCGTTCCGCGGCTATGACGCCTCGGTCTTCCTGATGGGCTGGACCGGCGGCTATGTGCTGCTGGCGTTGCTGCTTGCGCCGTATCTGCGCAAGTTCGGCAAGTTCACGGTGCCTGAGTTCATCGGCGACCGGTTCTATTCCTCGACAGCCCGCATCGTGGCGGTCGTCTGCCTGATCGTGGCCTCCATCACTTACGTGATCGGCCAGATGAAGGGCGTCGGCGTCGCGTTCTCGCGCTTCCTGGAAGTGGATGCGAGCACCGGCCTGCTGATCGGCACCGGCATCGTGTTCCTCTATGCGGTGCAGGGCGGCATGAAGGGCATCACCTACACCCAGATCGCCCAGTATTGCGTGCTGATCTTCGCCTACACCGTTCCGGCGATCTTCATCTCGCTGGAGCTGACCGGCAACATCCTGCCGCAGCTGGGCCTGTTCGGCGATCACGTCGCCAGCGGCACGCCGCTTCTGGCCAAGCTGGACGCCACGGTTCAAGAGCTCGGGTTTACCCAATACACGGCCCAAGCCGGCGGAACGCTCAACATCGTCCTCTATACCTTGTCGCTGATGATCGGCACCGCGGGTCTTCCGCACGTGATCATGCGCTTCTTCACCGTGCCAAAGGTGAAAGACGCGCGCTGGTCAGCCGGTTGGGCGCTGGTCTTCATCGCGCTTCTCTACACCACGGCGCCTGGCGTCGGCGCGATGGCTCGTCTGAACCTGACCGACACCATCTGGCCGCAGGGCCCGCAGGCGGAAGCTCTGGCCTATGACGAGCGTCCGGACTGGTTCAAGAACTGGGAGGTCACCGGCCTTCTGACGTTCGACGACAAGAATGGCGACGGCCGCATCCAGTACTACAACGACAAGTCCAAGGATGAGGCGTTCAATGCTGCGGCGACCGAAGCCGGATGGGCGGGCAACGAGCTCAAGGTCGACCGGGACATCATGGTTCTGGCCAATCCTGAGATCGCGAAGCTGCCGAACTGGGTGATCGCTCTGGTGGCGGCGGGCGGCCTCGCGGCTGCGCTCTCCACCGCGGCGGGCTTGCTGATGGCGATCTCTTCATCGGTCTCGCATGACCTTCTGAAGGGCACGCTGATGCCGGACCTGACCGAGAAGCAGGAGTTGTTGGCTGCGCGAATCTCGATGGCCGTGGCGATCTCCATCGCCGCATGGTTGGGCCTTAACCCGCCAGGCTTCGCCGCGCAGGTTGTCGCCTTGGCCTTCGGTCTGGCCGCGTCGTCGATCTTCCCGGCGCTGATGATGGGAATCTTCTCGACCAAGGTGAACGACAAGGGTGCCATCGCCGGCATGCTGGCCGGTCTGCTGAGCACCCTTCTCTACATCTTCACCTACAAGGGTTGGTTCTTCATCCCCGGCACGAACATGCTGGAGAACATCACGGCGAACCACTTCCTGGGCATCGCGCCCGAGGCGTTCGGCGCAGTTGGCGCGCTGATCAACTTCGGCGTCGCCTACATGGTGTCGAGCTCGACCGCGAAGGTTCCGGAGCATATCCGGCATCTGGTCGAAGACATCCGCGTCCCCAAAGGGGCCGGCGCGGCGGTCGATCACTAAGCGAACTGGCTCCGTCCGGGTGCGACGACCCGGGCGGAGCTTCTAGCCGCCGAGCATTCCCCCCCTCCACTCGCTCGGCGGCTCCTTTTCTTTTCGTCCGGCGATCGGTTTTAATTGTCGCCTCCCTCTCGCAGAAAGCGCCGAGGACCATGGACACGACAGAAATAAAAAGCTTTCTCGGCCACCGCCATCCGTTCGACGCTTTGGCGGATGACGAGCTGGAGAAAGTCGCCTCGACGATCACGCATCGGACTATGGTTGAAAACGACGTGGTGATCGCGGTCGGGCAGGAGGTTCCAAGCCTCTATATCGTGTACGCGGGACGGGTTGAGATCTCCTCCCCCGAAGGCGTACCTATCGCAATGATTCACACAGGCGACGCCTTTGGCGAGCGGGGTCTGCTGCGGGGCGGTCAATCGCCCATCGCCGCAACCTGCCGCGAGGCGGGCGGTGTTTTCGAACTGCCGAAGAACGAATTCGAGCGCCTGTTGACGGATGTCGGCGTCTTCGCCGAGTTCTTTGATCGCCGATCTGGTCGCGCCGCCGAGAAGGCGCGGCCGCGCAGCGCGGAGGTCGATCTTTCGACCACCCGGATTTCCGAGCTGATGACGCCGGACCCGTTCTACGTGGCGCCGGATCAGACCGTCGAGGCGGCGGCGCGTCTTATGCGCGACAAGGGAATCTCCTGCGTTCTGGTCTGCGAAGACGGCGCGCTGCAAGGCATCATGACCACGGGCGATCTGACCAACCGGGTGCTGGCCGAAGGCCTCTATGGCGATGTGCGTGTCCGGGACGCGATGACGAAGAATCCGCGCTCGCTGCCGCCGGATGCGGTTGGCTTCGATGCGTTTGTCTCCATGGTCGAAAGCAATGTCGGGCATTTTCCCATTGTCGAGGGCGACGCGGTCGTTGGTATCGTCACTCGCACCCAACTATTGAAGCGGCAGGACGTGTCCGCCGCGGCGATGGTCCGGGAAATCGCGCGCGAGACCGATTTGGGCGCGATGGCCAAGACGGTCGGCGGCATTCCCCAGCTTCTCGCGCGTCTGGTCGGCGGCGGCGCGGAGCATTATGTGGTCACTCGTTTGATCACTGATGTCGCCGACGCCTGCACGCGGCGCTTGCTGGTGCTCGCCGAGGAGAAACTGGGCCCGCCGCCCGTTCCCTATCTCTGGCTCGCTTGCGGCAGCCAGGGACGGCGGGAACAGACTGGCGTTTCGGATCAGGACAATTGCCTGATCTTGGATGACGCCGCGACCGAGGCGGATGACGCCTATTTCGCGGAGCTCGCCAAATTCGTCTCCGACGGGCTGGATGTCTGCGGATATTTCTATTGTCCCGGCGAGATGATGGCGACCAATCCAAAGTGGCGTCAGCCGCTCCGGGTCTGGCGCGAGTACTTCAAGGGTTGGATCCGCACGCCCGACCCGATGGCGCAAATGCTCGCCTCGGTGATGTTCGACTTGCGCCCGATCAGCGGGGAGACCTCGCTCTTTGAAGGTCTGAACGCCGAGACGCTGGCGATGGCGCGCGCCAATTCGATTTTCGTCGCGCATATGGTGTCCAACTCGCTGAAGCACCAGCCGCCGCTCGGCCTGTTCCGGGGCCTTTCGCCGATTCGGTCGGGCGAGCACAAAGATACGGTCGATCTGAAGCTCGGCGGCGTCGTGCCCGTCGTCGACCTGGGGCGGATCTATGCGCTGATGGGCGAGATCGAGGATTCCGGCTCCACCGCCCGGCTCAACAAGGCGAAAGAACTTGGCGTGATCAGCGCGGGCGGCGGCTCAGACCTGATCGACGCCTATGAGGTGATCGCGGAGGCCCGGTTGCGCCATCAGATGCGGCAGATCAGAAGCGGCGCCAAGCCGGACAACTTTCTCCGGCCGTCGACATTGTCCGATCTGGCGCAGGGGCATTTGCGGGATGCGTTCTCGGTGGTCAAATCCATGCAGGCGGCGCTGGGGCAGGGGCGACAGACTGTGATCTGAGTTTCCCTGCGGCGTCGCCGCCGCGGGCCGGGCGTCATCGCCCTAAAAAAAATGAATTCAGGACAAGCTGGCGTTAGGCTCGACCTGAACGAACCAAAAAAATCAGCGGCGGGGAGGCCGCGCCATGTTTTTTATGCTCATCGCCACATTCGCCGCCGGGATTGTCGCGGCCGGTATCGCGCTCGCGGCCCCGAGGCTGGTCGGCAAGCGCGCGCCCAGACATCTGCCGCCCGTCGCCGCCGGCGTCGCGATGTTCGCCTTCATGCTTTGGAACGAATACTCGTGGTTCGACCGCAGCGTCGAGGCGTTGCCAGAGGGGGTCGAGGTCGCGGCCTCCTATCCCTATTCCAACGCTCTGCAGCCCTGGACGCTGATCGCGCCAAGGGTCAACCGGTTCGCGGCGGTGGATGTCGGCGGCGCGCGGCGCAACGCAGATCTGCCCGATCAGGTGATGGCCGACGTATTGCTGTTTTCACGGTTTGAGGAGGCGGTGATGCTGCCTCAGGTCTTTGACTGCGCGGCGACGCGCCGGGCGGACGCCGCCGTCGGCCCGAGCCTGGAATGGGTCGATGTCGATCCGGATGATCCCTTGCTGAACGCCGCTTGCGGAGGATGATGACGAAAGGAGGCGAGCCATGACGAAATCGGTTCTTATCGCTGATGACGAAGCGAATATCTCTCTTGCGATTCAGTTCCTGATGAAGCGGGCGGGATATGACGTTCGGGTCGCCGCCGATGGCGAGGAGGCGCTGGAGGCCGTGCGCCAGTCGCCCCCCGATCTGATCGTCCTCGACGTCATGATGCCCAAACGCGACGGTTATGAGGTGTGCCAATCGATCCGCAGCGACCCGGAGCTGGCCGGGGTAAAGATCGTCATGGTCAGCGCCAAGGGCGGCCCTATCGAGGTGGAGAAGGGCAAGGCGCTGGGCGCCGACGACTATCTGGTTAAGCCGTTCTCGACGCAGGAACTCGCCGACCGCGTCGCCGACCTTTTGTCTCAGGACCCGGCCTGAAGATGTTTGAACATTGGAGCCTCCGGCGCAGGGTCTTCCTGTTTTTCGCCCTCATCGCCCTGGGCGCGTCCATCGCGCTGGGCGGCGGCCTCTGGCTCGCCGCGAACCGGATCGGCGAGGGCGCGGGCGCGCCGCTGGTCCTGTTCGGCGGCGCCGCCGGCTTCGCCATCATTCTGCTGACTCTTTGGGTGTGGCGGATGTTCGACGAAAACGTCGCCATTCCTATTCAGGCGCTTGGCCGGCAGCTGGAGACGCAGGCCCACTCGATCGCGGATCCGGACAAGCTGGACACCGATCGGGCGCGCTATCTCGGGCCGCTCGGCGTCGGCGCGGAGGAGATGGCGGAGGCGCTAGCGGAAGCCCGCGAGGGCGTGGAGGCGGAAGTGCAGCGCGCCACCGCGATGGCGGACACCAAGACTGCGCAATTGGAAGCCGTGCTGCGCGATCTAAAAAGCGGCATTCTGATCTGCCGTCCGGACCACCGCGTGCTCCTCTACAATCTGGAGGCGGTGAAGCTGCTGCAGGTCTCAGGCGATCTCGGCCTCGGGCGGCAATTGACGTCTTTGGTCAGCGAGCAGCCGATCCATCACGCGCTGGAACGGCTGACCTCGCGCTTCGAATCCCGCCGTTACCGTACGCATCGCAATGGTCTGGGCGTGGGTGTGATCTGCACCACCACCGATGGCGCGCGAACCTTGCAGGGTCGGGTCAGCCTGATCCTGGACGCCGCTGAAACCAAGATCGAGGGCTATATCGTGACGCTGGAGGACGCGACCGCCTCCATCGCGACCCAGGCCGCCCGCGATCATCTATTGGCGGACGCTCTGGACAGCGTTCGGCGACCCGTGACGAATTTGCGCGCGGCGGTGGAGATGCTGAGCCAGCTCTCCCCCGAGGATCACGACGACCGGCGCATGTTCGAACACGTGCTGGCCGATGAGGCGCTGACGCTTTCGGACCGGATCGAGGCGCTGACAGCGCGGCAGAGGGATCTACGTACGGGCGCATGGCCCATGGGGGACACGTATTCATCAACGATTTTCACCTGCGTTCTGGAGCGGTTGCGCGATCATCCCGGCGTCCAGTGCGAAAGCGAGGGGCCGCCATGTTGGGTGCATTGCGAAAGCCTGACGATCGTGGAGGTCGTAGCCGCCGCGGCCGCATTCGTTTCTGGCGTTACCGAGGAGGACGCGGGCGCCGCGGCGTGGCTGAACCTGCGGGCGACCACGTCGCAGAAGCATATCTACATCGATATCCTGTGGTCTGGCGCGCCCATCGCGATGGGTCGTCTTGAGAAATGGCTCGATGAGCCGCTGGTTGAGAGCCTCGGCGGGTTGACCGCGCGCGACGTTCTTGCGCGCCACCGCACCGAGTTCTGGTCAGACCGTGACGATGACGGTCGCGCCCGGTTGCGCCTGCCGCTGTCGCTGGCGGTCGAGGATCACGAGGGCGCGCCGGCGGCGCCGCTGCTCTCGCGTCCGGAATTCTACGATTTCGACCTGTTGCGCGTCGAAACCCCGTCCGATCTCGCGGACACGCCGCTCAAGGAGCTGACTTTCGTCGTCTTCGATACGGAGACGACAGGGCTGGATCCCTCTGGCGGGGATGAGATCGTCCAGATCGCCGGATTGCGCGCCGTCAATGGACGGATCATGCGGGGCGAGGTGTTCGATGAACTGGTCAATCCGGGCCGCCGCATTCCTGCCGCCTCGACCCGCGTCCATCGGATCACCGAAGAGATGGTCGCCAAATCGGATCGGATCGATCAGGTGCTGCCGCGCTTCCACCGCTATGCGGCAGATTCCGTGCTGATCGCGCATAATGCGGCGTTCGATATGAAATTCTTGCGCCTGAAGGAGCCGCTTTGCGGCGTGCGGTTCGACAATCCGGTGCTCGATACGGTGCTGCTATCCGCCTTCCTCTCGGACCAGCTTGGCGATCACACGCTGGACGCGCTGGCGGAGCGGTTCGGCATCCGCATTCCCGAGGAGGAGCGTCACACGGCGCTCGGCGACTCCCTGGCGACCGGTCAGGCGTTCCTGATGATGCTGGAGCCGTTGGCGGCGCGGGGCGTCACGACGCTCGGACAGGCGCAGGAAGCGTCTGAGAAGATGTCCGCAATCCGCCGACGGCAGGCGCAGTACTGAGGCGCGCGCGGCCGGCTGAATGGCGGTTTGCACTCGTCTCGCGCGCCTTTTTTTGCCCTAGTTTTGACAGGCACTTTGATTCGCTTGACTTGATTGGTCTCGACAACCTCAAGAAAAGTTCATCTTAGATCGCAGCAAGTTCTGGCAAAATTTGACCTCACATACGAGATTCTGGTATCAATGCGCAGCTTAGTAGGGAGTTGGGGCATGTTTAAACGCTCGCATTTTTCTCATCGGTCCACGGTTAGGGCGATGGGCCCACTCAGGCTGAATCTAAAGAAATTCGTCTCAGACACGACCGGCGCGCTCTTTATCCAGATGATCATCTACTTTGTTTTGGTCATCGGCGTGGCGGGCCTCGCGCTGGATGTTGGACGCATCTACACGATCAATACATCTATGCAAGCCTATGTCGATCAGGTTGCGCTTTCCGCTGCGGAAGAACTGGATGGACGACCCGGCGCTATTAAGCGAGCGCGATTGGCGGCGTTTGGCGGGACCTATAGTACCGACGAACATCAAGACAATCCGATGCAAAAGAGGGCGCCATTTGGGGATGACCCTGAAAACGATCGGATCGATTTACACGAATTACTGTTCATCAGCGATTTGCCGGATGACACTGGATATCAGTATTTTATTGACGATCTGCCTGCGCTAGCGACGGATGTGGATGCGGATGCCGAGTATGTCGTCGTGATCGCGCGTCCAAAGTCGATTTTAACGTCGGTCCTGCGTTTCACCGGTTGGGGCAATGGCCGGGCGCCGGGCGGGTTTGCGACGGCGGCCGTCGCCGTGGCCGGGTTGGAGGATGGCGGGCTTTGCGAGAATGCGATGTTCATGTTCTGCAATCCCAACGAGGTGAACAGCCAGCCTTTGTCTGCTCTTGGGACCGTTCGCGGGCGGATGATGTCGCTCAAAAACCATGGCAAGAAAATTGGTGGCGACGCTACGGCGTGGTCGCCTGGTGATTTCGGCACGGTGGATTTGCCAGCGGCGGTTGACCCCGAGGACGGTAGCAACCCTTGCGCGCCAGGCAATGGCAACGGCAACAACAATGACGCGAACGGCAACAGCGCCAGCGGGCAGGGGTGCAAACTGGCCGCGACCGAACTCGATTTGCGGCAGTGTTCCGACCGCACCGTCGATATGGATCCGGGGCAGTCCCTGGCGCTTCATCACGGTTTGAACATGCGTTTCGGCATATATTCCTCGCAGACGGAGAAATTCCGTGACAACCCGGCTTTTGCGCCGGACGAGAATGTGATCAAGGGTTATGGGTATAATGAAAGCCCGCCGAACAATAAGAATTGTCAACTTCGTGATTTTGAAACGCCGGCAGATGGCTACGTAGATTCTATTAGTCTGCCGCGGTCGACTTGCATCACGAACGGTTCCTGCGGCACAACGACGAACGCTCTGGCGCGCGTTAGCCCCCCTCTTTCAGAGGAAATGGGGACCTATTTGGAGAACGACTATTGGGCGACAAATCACGACGATCATGCCACGTGGGATACGGCCGTCGCCGACGCCGCCAAATACGACGACCCGTTTTTTCCAGGCACACCTCTGACGCTCGATACGCGGTACAATATGTACTACTACGAAACCGTCGCGGGAGGGAATAATGAGTTGTTCGATCGCGATGGAGATCTGATCCCTGAAGGCGAGTTGCTAAAGGATGTCGGCACCGCTGGTGGAGTGAATGAAGTGGGTGATCCGGATCTCGCAGAAAATCCGTTCCCGCAATGCACAGACACGGCTGCGGCGATGAACCGCCGGGTCTTCATTATCGCCTCAATAAATTGCGCCGACCCCAATGGCGATGGCGACACCTCTGACTCTGTCTCAGGCAATGCTTCTGGCGTGCTAGTCGACGAATACTATTGGGCCTTCCTGTCGGAACCCGTGGTCGATACCGAAGGAGAGCACAGCGAGGATGATATCTTTGTCGAGCTGATCCGCCCTCTGACGGCGGAGGAAGATCCTCATATCTTGCATGCTTATCCGGTTCTCCACCGGTAGCGCACTCAGACAGGAAAACATTCGTAACGAGTAGTGTGAAAATGATGAAATTAATCCGCCAGTTCCTTCGCGACCGATGCGCGGGCTTGTCCGTCGAATTTGTGATTGGCATGCCATTGATCATGGGCGCACAGGCCATCGCCTTTGACGCTGGCCGGGTCATTATGAATCAGCATGCGTTAGAGGCGGGCGTTCGCGAGGCGACCAGATTTCTGGCGCGGGCTAATCTGACAGACTGTCCTGACCCTGGCACAACATATTATAGCACATACAAGCGAATGGTCGTCACAAGCGTCAGAGCGAGCGTAGATGCCGCGGACATAACATGCTCGTTCACGACAATTTACGACGGTACGGGCGACGTTTTAAGGCGCGATTTTGTGCGGATCCGGGTCGCGGCAGAAATTGAGGTTACAACCGCGTTGTTTAGCGCGTGGGGGGACATAACAATCGCCGCCGAAGATCAGGCGCGTTTTATTGGGGAATAGTTCAATGTTTATAAAGAAGCGCTTGAAAATATTCCTATCAGACGAACGCGGTGTAAATTCTGTCGAGTTTCCCATAATCTTTTTTTTCATGATACTTTTCGTTCTGTTTGCATTCCAAGTTGCGTTTGCAATGTTCGAGTTGATCTCGGCTGAAAAGGCGGTGCAAACCGGCGCCAGAATCGCGTCTGTGCGCGACCCTGTGCACTTGGGCGTGGAGAGCGAGGCGACAAACACGCCTGTTTCGACGGATACGCTCGGCTTTCCGTGCAATGGATCTGGTAACAATTGTGTCATTCCGACTACTCGTACTTGGTCGTGTGGTCCTGAAGAATGGTACGTGGACGCAAATTGCGACGTCGATCGCATGTTGACGATATATAATGATATGCGGCGGCAGGGCATTAACGTCGAAGGCACTGATATTACCATTACTTATACCTACGCCGGACTTGGTTATGCAGGTGGGCCGATGATCCCAATTATTGAAGTGTCAATGGATAGGAAGAATTTTCTGCTGAATACCGGATTTGGATTCAGATTGATTAGACACCCGGTCAAGGCTGTCGCCGTGGGCGAGGATTTGACGACAAGTTATTGATGACGGGAATAGGGTCGTCTCTTCTTCGAGTGGCAGACACTTTGGAGACAATTCGAAAACGCCTCATCGAACTGGTCTCCATCTGATATTACCGATTTTCGAAAACAGACGTGGCGGATGATTTCTGTGACCGCGCAGGCTAACTTCCTGCCCACTGTTTCTTGCCCGAAATTGGACCTCCTTTCGCGAAGAGATCCTGGGATGTGAGATAGTTCGAAGGCGACAATCGGCGAGGGCAGTCTGAAGCTTTTTAGGGATGTCGATCTGTATCTCGCCAAAAGAAGCGACGTGCGAGTCTCGACCGCTCTGTTCTTCTTCTAAACACCTTCGTCAACGTGTTCTTAGGTGTGGTGTGGATGGTGTCGAGTCTAGGGCGCTCAGAGGATAACTGCCGCTAAGCGGGGACCTGTAATCAGCCGTCGATTTCGTAGTCCTGGGTTTCCGTCTCATCTCCACTCCTTGGTGGTTACGATGAGACCAAAACCCTCCGTTAGACAATCACATCAAATCGGCCCATAGGCGCTGACGGGAGACACGCCACAACGCTCATTACCTGACCAGAAACGGTTACGTAGTCTTCGCGTCAAAGCAGCCGGATGGCCTCCACATAGTACATCGTGACCATACAGTCGAAGGGCTTCCGCCGGAGCAGTTGGCGGTCTTCCACTTTCACCGGATCGTGGAGACCTACTTCGCCAAGGACGGGCGGTGGGTCCGGCTCGACCCGTGGACAAAGCGACAACCGCTGACCGACGAAGAGATTATCGCTCAGGCCGAGATGACGGGTGAAAGCCTGGACGATCTCTATGCGCGGTACAGGGGGGTGGTGTCATGACCCAGCACACGCCAGACACAGAGAACCTCATCGACGTTTATGACGAGTTGTGGGAGTCGGCTGACCAGGTTGCCGCGCTCCTCGACGCGATAACCGACCTGATCAACTGGGGCGACAAGATTGGTAGCGGTAGCACCACCGCATCCACGCTCTTCTACATGGCGCACGAGGAGGCGAAGGGCCTGAAGGATCAATTCAAACGCGTTACCGTTGCGGCGGTGCGTGAAGCGGCCGAGCGGCGCGAGGTGGAGGAGGCTCACAATGAGGCGGCGTGATTTCCTGAAAGCCACCTACGCTCCCGCCCTCGCGCTGCCTGCCATCTGCGCCTCTGACAGCGTTGCAGAGCCGTATCCGACCGAGCTGACCATAGAGCGCGTCAGAGAGAGCGCCTTGTGGCTGAGGGTAGTCCGCGCCGGCGATCTGGACATGGTTTGCAGCCAACCGGTTTATCGGTGCGATTGTGTTGAGGAGCTCTGTTGACCGGGCGTCAGTTCGTTGATTCTGCGCGCCCCTCGGCACTTTCTGATAGAAGGGCACGATACGATTCTGTCCATTCGGTAGCGGTTTGAAAACTCTAGAAACTAATTCACAGCACACGGAATCCGCATTGGATGAATTATGGCGGCACTTAGGGGTCCCCGCCCCGGAGAGAGTGTTTGATTCGCGCCATCGCTATTCCCTATCGTCCGAACCAGGAGAAATTGATGGGGTAAGGCTCACAAAGTTTGGGCGGTTCGCGAACAGTCTAGTACAGGTTGCAAACGCGATCGAGCTAGTTGAGCGAATGGGATGGAAGTACGTTTATTTGCGCCCGATCGATTTGTTCGATCGGCATGAACCAATCAGCCTTCCTAGCGGCATCCAAATCTTTCCCCACGAGTACAATGATCACGCGAATGCGAAGCTACTGGAAGGTCCGTTCTTCGGCACTACTGTTTTCGGGGGGCTATTCGATGGATTCACTGACGCTGATCGGCGGAGGATACTCCGCGCGACGATTCTCCCTCACTTGGATCTCCACGCGACTCGGCTTTACCCCTCGGAACTAGCCATCCATATACGATCTGGCGACGTCTTTTCCGACCACCCGCATCCTTTGTATCCCCAACCCCCTCTTGCATTTTATCGCAAAGTAATTCGACAGCTCTCTAAAGAAGGAGAGATCGACCGAGTATGTATCGTTTACGAAAACGACGAGAACCCATGCGTAAATGGCTTAGCAGACTATCTATCTAAGGAAAATATTCGATACCGACTTCAATCGAAATCTCTGCAGGACGACGTATCCGAACTTATGGGCGCGCGGCATGCGGTCTTTGGTCTGGGCACGTTCGGCCGGGGTATCTGTTATCTTTCAGATCAGATCGAATCTGTTTACACGTGGGACGCTACAAAATACCAGAGCTTCGCACATCTTCGTCGCTTGTGGGGTGGACGGGCTGCCGCGGATTATCCTGTGCGCGGCCAATGGACAGCGTCGTCAGAGCAGCGAGCCCAAATCCTAGGCTACCCTGACGATCATGTCGCGATCGACAAGATCTATGAACCGGATCGCACCAAGACTATAGAATTCTGTGCTCCATCGTGTCGATGGCCAGCATCTGAAGCTTCCCTAACGGTATTCGGATATCAGTCTGATACGGGTTTCGCCCTCGCCCAGCGAATTGCTTCGGCCGGAATTCCAACAAAGCTCTGCGCTTCTGCCGAGGTCTTGCAACAAGAGGCCGAGCGCACAAATGGATCGCGCATCGTCGCCGTGTTCAGCAGCCTTCCAGACACCATAGCCATTGAAATGGCCTATCGACCACTCACGGACATCCACGCAGATTGGCTGGAATTCGCTAGTCTTATCCTGAGGATCAATGCGGCGACACCAGGCCGGGTTATTCTGGTGAACCCGGCAAACGATGCGGCTTACTTAGCCGAAACGATCGGCACCTCCTCCGCTGCAATTGGCATGTCTTTCGTTTCGGGGCCCGACGTCTACCGCTTACTTGGAGACCGGGAACTGCATCGGGATCAGGAAGCGCTCGCCGCCAGCCGCAAACTTGAGCAAATTTTCCCCAATTGGAAAGTGGAAATTGATGCAGAAGGGCTTGCTCGGACTATTGAATCTAGCATCGTGCACTCGGTAGAGTCCGCTGGGCAATTGAATAGAAAGTGCAACTTCCTTCTAATGAGGTTAGCGAAAGCGGCTTCCAAAAGAGAATCTCTCCGCAATAGCATCAATGCAGCAAGAGCTGAAAGGCGCTCACTGCAGAGAAAGATCCACTATCTTTTTACCAACCCGTTCCGAAATATTCGAGCAAACTTAGATTATAGGGTCCACAAATCTACTTCAAAACTTTCCCTACTTTCCGATAAGAGAAGAAAACATCTAAAAAATTCTGCGGAAAAACGAAGAAATCTGTGGACTTCTCCCAAGTAAACTGCGGTGTATCCAATGCAGAGAATATACGATTACGGTAGGAGACGCCCTTTGGAACGTTCGTTTGCTATCGCTACTACGATAGGCAAAAATTGAAGCAGGCGCTTCATAGGATGATCGACTTCGATGCTGTCGGTTCCGGAAAAAGTGAACCATGTCTTTGTACAGCACCCTTACAACATTTTTGCGTTTGACCAAATGAAGATTCCAAGAGTACTAGTTCGTAGATTGCTTCGGACCGCCAAAAGCGATCCAGTTCATGGCGAGCGGAAAAAAAGACTCCAGAAAATCGAGAGATTGCGTAGACGCGAAATACCTGCCCCAGTAGCGCTGACATGCGCGGGCAAACAGGATGGCGCGGGCGCGCAGATACACGCGACCATCTCCACAATAGCGTTCTGCCGCGCTATCGGCCTGTCCTATGCCCACACTCCGTTTTCAAAAGTTGCACACACATCAAGCGCTAGAGAGATTTCTGACTGGGAGCGATTTCTCTCGCTCTCCGAATTCGCGGATACTGATCTGGACCCCAGCCTACCGAAGATCGGATTGTACAAGTACTTGGCGGATCCCGGTTCAGCGCCGAAGCGGTTTGTCGCGGTCGTCAAGCACATGCACTTATACATGGATCGTTATCCGCACTTCTACGAGCCTTTGCATCTACGTCTGCGCTTGAATGCGCAACTTGGAGCGACGCAGCGCCCCGACAAAAGGCCTGTCGTGTCTCTACATGTCCGTCGTGGTGACGTGAATCCAGAGTTTGAAAAGCGCTATACAACTAACGAGTTCATAGTTTCTCAGTTGAAGGAGCTACCAAGCAGATTGCCAAAATTACGAAACGGCGCGTGGGATCTTCACTTGTACTCCCAAGGCGATGAAGGCGATTTCGTCGAAATTGTTGAGCACTTTCCAGACGTTCTTTTGATGCTGGACACACCTCCGATTGAGACTATCCGCGGTCTAGCAAGCGCTGACGTTATGATAATGGCGAAAAGCTCGTTCAGCTATGTCGCAGCGCTTCTGTGCGCGGGCGAAGTGATCTACGAGCCATTCTGGCATGCGCCGCAACGAAACTGGATTTCAATCTAGCGCACAGCGCGGCATTCAGATCGCGGCATCTGATCTGACGTGCACGAAAGGAACATCGCTTGACGTGTATCTTGGGTGCCGCGCACCTTCCGCTTCTCAAGCACCTTTACTGGTCGCAGTTTGCGCTAAAAGCGAATGCTGAGACGCAGCTCTGATTTCCCGTCGCCAAGCTTATCAATCCCTTATAAAAAGAGCATATCTGGCGCGCAGCAAAGTCGAGGACGAAGGCATGGATAAAGTCGCGCTCATAACAGGCGTTACAGGGCAGGACGGGGCCTATTTGGCGGAACTATTGCTCTCAAAGGGCTATGTCGTTCATGGGATCAAGCGCCGCTCGTCCAGTTTCAACACCGGCCGGATCGACCATCTCTATCAGGACCAACACGAGGCAAATCGGCGGTTCATTCTCCACTACGGCGACATGACTGACGCCACCAATCTGATCCGCATCGTGCAGGAGACCCTGCCCGATGAGATCTACAATCTTGCTGCGCAAAGTCATGTTCAGGTCAGTTTCGAGACTGCGGAATATACTGGCAACGCCGACGGGCTCGGCGCGACGCGCCTTCTGGAGGCGATCCGACTGTTAGGGTTAGAAAAGAAAACACGCTTCTATCAGGCGTCCACTTCCGAGCTCTACGGCAAGGTTGCGGAGACGCCCCAGTCGGAGACAACGCCGTTCTACCCTCGTTCGCCTTATGCGGCCGCCAAACTCTACGCCTATTGGGTAACCGTGAATTACCGCGAAGCGTATGGGATCTTCGCCTCCAACGGCATCTTGTTCAATCATGAGAGCCCTATCCGCGGTGAAACCTTCGTAACACGCAAGATCACCCGCGCCGTCGCGGCCATTTCACACGGACTTCAGGACAAGCTCTATCTTGGCAATCTTGAGGCAAAGCGCGACTGGGGCCACGCACGGGACTATGTCGAGGGGATGTGGCGCATCCTGCAGCACGACACGGCGGACGATTTTGTGCTCGCGACCGGGAAGACACATTCCGTGCGCGAATTTGTCGAAGCGGCGTTCAGAGAGGTCGGCGTCGAGATCGAGTGGCGCGGGTCCGGCGTCGAAGAGATCGGTGTCGAGGCGCGATCCGGCCGCACTCTTGTCGAGGTCGACCCTGTCTATTTCCGCCCGACGGAAGTCGATATACTGCTCGGCGATCCGTCCAAGGCGGAACGCGAACTTGGCTGGTCGCACCAGACCTCGCTGCCTGAGTTGGTCGCTGAGATGGTGCGCGCGGATCTGGCGGAGCTTCCTGTCACGGAGCGAGCGGCCCAGTGACCCAGAAAATCTACGACCTGACCGGCAAACGCGTTTGGGTTGCGGGCTATCGCGGCATGGTGGGGGCGGCGCTCGTTCGGCGCCTTAAGACGGAAAGATGCGAAGTCCTGACCGCCGGACGAGAAATCGCCGATCTCACCCGGCAGGGTGAGGTCGAGCGGTGGATGGCAGAGGCGCAGCCCGATGTCGTCTTCCTCGCCGCAGCCAAGGTCGGCGGTATTCTCGCCAATGACAGCTTTCCCGCCGATTTTCTCTACGACAACCTGATGATCCAGACCAATGTGTTGGAGGCAGCGCGCCGGAACGACGTAGAGAAGCTCGTGTTTCTCGGCTCGTCTTGCATCTATCCGAAACTCGCGCCGCAGCCGATCTCCGAGGATGCGCTTCTCACCGGCCCCCTGGAGCCGACCAATCAATGGTATGCGATAGCAAAAATTTCAGGGATTATGCTTGCGCAGGCCTATCGCCGCCAGCACGATTGCGACTTCATTTCCTGTCAGCCGACGAACCTGTACGGCCCAAACGACAATTTCGATCTTGAAACCGGTCATGTCCTGCCGGCTCTGCTACGCAAGGCGCATGAGGCGGCCGAGTGTGGCGCGAAAGAGCTGGTGATCTGGGGCACCGGTAGACCGATGCGAGAATTCCTGCACGTCGATGACGCGGCCGACGCCCTGGTTTACTTGGCCGAGCACTACTCGGATGAGGGGATCGTCAATGTGGGAACCGGCGAGGACGTGACCATCGGCGATCTTGCCCAGCTGATCTGTGAGGTGACGGGTTTTCAGGGCGAGCTTGTCTTCGATACGGATAAACCCGACGGAACGTATCGAAAGCTGCTCGATGGCTCATGCCTACGTGCGCTCGGCTGGCGGCATCGATACGAACTAAAGCGTGGTATGGAGCATACCTATTCTTGGTATCGCGAACACTTTGGCACCGAATAAGTGGGTTAGAAAAATCGCTCTATCATCTGAGTGGCCGGTCATCCGAAGTAGTCGTCATATTCACCTGTCTTGATAAACTGTAGCACCCTCAGCAACTGTAGCGGGGGTGGGTGTCGCGATTTCAATCTAGCTCGTCGTAATACCCTTCCTCGAAGCGCTTCTTCTGGCGGCCAAGGCGGCGACGGCGGGCATACCGATTACGCGGAACGTCACGCCAAGCGCTGTCGGGGGCGCTGTGGCGGCTCAGGAGGGGCGGAGAGTGGTTACAGCGAGGTGAGTTGAGGTGTATTTCAGAGATGTTCGAAATTTGCCGCACCAGGCGGATTGTCATTGTTTTTTTAACGTCCGGGCGCTAAATATGGCTCAGGCCTAGCCTACGAGACCGCCTTTGCGGTCGCTTCACCCCGCCCGCGTGGCGGGGTTTTAGTTTTTTACCTCTACATTCTCGAAGCAGCTGTATTTGGTCCCAAGAATGGCGTGCTCATCCCCCGAAATGTGACATTCGATGAGCTTCCCATCCTCCATTAACCTTTGATAGGTACGATTTGCGCGATGATAGCCTCCCATGCAAATTGGCCAGAGATAGAGGTCAGCAAGTTGTGCTAGCGGGGAGGATTTTTCCTTGAACTTCAGTTCGTAAAAAGCGTGCGAGAACTCTTCGTTACTCAACGGAGCATACCTCTCAGAATTCTTGGCGTCGAACGGCATACCCCTTTGCTTTAGATCTGCGTAGTACCGCTTAAGCGCATTGTCCTCTTTGCGATTACACTTTTCAGGATGCACCCGGAGGCGGCGGTGGTCTTTCACCGATAGCTTCACTGCGCGTTCGACCACGACGCAGAATGCTGTTTTGCACAACATCCAAGGATTTGCATTGTACTGCTCAGCGTATCGCTCGTTGTACCCAAGTCGATCGATCACACAAGCAATCCCGACAGCCGGAGAATCTCGCATTAAGCAATATAGATCTTCGTAGAAGGCCTTTTCTCTCTGATCGTCCAAGCCGCGCAACCAAACAAATCCCTCTTTCTATGAGCGTATTTCTGACGAATGAAGTGGCGTTTCTATGCCTCATTCCTTTGCGAACTCACGATGAAGGCGCTTGGCTTCAGGCTCGTCCTCTTCCTTGATGAGTACGCCGCCAAGGGCGAACCAATCGTATCCATGCGCAGGCCGTCTGCCGGGTTTCTTGCTGGGATGGCGTGTGCCGGAGTCGTCAAGGTAAAGACGGTTCAGAGAGGGCAATGAATTTCTCGCAATCATCAGGGAAAGAATGTCAGGTAAACTGTCCCGATAGCGGACGCAATCGTCGAGACCCCGTTTAGCCGAAGGTGCGCTTTCTCATTCGCCGCCCCAGCCAATTATCCAACAATGCCACAGCGCACATCCCCATAGCCCAGCCGATATAGAGCCAACCTTCACGCTCCAGGGGTAGAACGCCCCATCCTCCATGGCGGCGTCATAGAGCGCCCAGCCGGTCCACAGCAGCCAGCCTACGACAGCGAAGCCGGTCAGGGCGACAAGCACGTCCAGCACGCCAGCAAGGCGGCGGTTGCGGCGCGCGAGGCGGTTGGAGAAGTCGTCGTAGAGATCAGCGGCAAGGCTCATGAGTTAAATGTGAGGGCTCTCGCCGCTCCGCGCAAGTTGTCGCGAAATCGGGGAAATGACGTATTGTGTGAGTCGTCGAATTATCAAGCGGTGAGTTTATGACAGGGTCGATCTTGGCGGACATATGGTTCGTCTTTCTAGCGGTCTCGCCGATTGTTGCGCTTGTTTTTTTGTATCTTTGGCTGAAACGCAGAGCTGAACTAAAGGACGTTCTTGAGGAGTTTAAGAAACACGAAACCGATCTGACCGGCAGGTTAGCGGTCGCCGAAAGCGAAAGACGCCAGTTAGAGCAGCGCTTTTCAGAGCGTCTGGATACGGAAGCAGAAGCTCGAAATGCACGTGTAGAGCGCGACCGGATCGAGACGCAAATCGCTGACTTGCAGTTGCTCCACGAGGAAAAACGACAAGAATACGACCGTCTACTGGAGAAAGTGGCGGCCCTCGAAGCGCAGTCCGCCGCCACGCAGTTAGAAGACGATGACACGCTCCCGAAAGAGAACTGAGGAATAGTTCGAGCAACACGTCCTGCGAAGTCCTACTGTTGCCCCGTACCCCTTGTAGTGGTGCGAGTTGCGTCGGCGTTCCGGCGCTTCAAAACACCCAAATGGGTCGGCACCAAATTGCATTGACGTAGGGCGAATTCTCCGACTACCGCTGTTAGATCAGTTGGCGGAGGATGAATTGCGAAAAATTGTGTTCTTGATTGGCGTGGTGGCGTCGTCGCCAGCTGCAGCCTTAACTGGGGAAGAGGCGGAGGCGATGCTCACAAAGTATTGCGTCTCCCAGTTAGGATTAACGCAGGATGGCTGCGAGTGTTCGTCACGGGTCTATCGGGAAGAAATGGGCGACGCTGAGTTTATCGCCACGACTGATGCTCTTAGAATAACGAACTCGGGCAACGAGCCTGTAGTTGTCGATCAGGTCAAGGGCGCGCGCGCGGACAGGCGTGCTGTAAAGGAGTGTGGTCGCTAGCCAAGCTTCGGTTTCTCACCCAGAGAACGGATCACCCGTCTCTGCCTTCACGATTGACAGCTCAGGCCGTCCCTTGCGCTTACACACGCGGCATTTGAGGCGGCGCAGCAAAGCCTCCAGCGATAGACCTCTAGAGGCAATCTCAGCGCCTCTCACACGCCCATTGTGCCCGCACCAAGGGCAGTCGCAGTAGATGTCGTAGAGGCGCAGGAGGTCGGGCGGCATCCCGGCGCTGTAGCATGCCGGGAAAAGCGGGCGTCAAGCGGCTGTGCGGCTCTCAGAGGCCGAACTATGTTTGCATATGATATAGATCGATCTGCGTTTCCTCTGGTGGCGCGGTGAACCCGCCTTCGACGCCAGCCTGCATTGCAGGCACCAGAACACCGTCGCGAAACTTCTCCCAGCTTTCCTTCGAGTCGTGCACCGCCATTACAGTCCACCCACCCTCCGAGGGGCCTGCCGCATGGAAGAGTTGTCCTTCCGGCAGTCCGCCGTCACTGGGGTGCACGGCGGCTCGAACAGCGTCGTAGTTCTCTTTCGTGCCGTTTGGAAAGAAATGAATTATCCCGTAAGCCATGTCTCGTCTCCCCCTGTCGTTTGCATTGTTTAGAGCAATGCATTTTACCACAGGGCGCAGACGGAAAGTGGGATGGCGTCTGCGCGTGATACGGCCTGATTAATGGTGCGCTTGTTGAAGCGCAAACCAGCAAACGATTGCGGAGTTTAGTCCCTCTCGAACCGCACGCTCTCCGGGTGCTCATTGATGAAGTGACGCATCGTCGAGACGAGTTCTCGCGCGTGCGCCTTGTCGCCATGCGCAATCGCTGCACGAACGTCCTCGTGGATCATATTGCGGATTTTCGCTGGCCCACCCTCTAGACTCATGAGTGAACTGGCTAACGCCGCCGCCGCGATTTGTTCAATGTGCTCATGTTCGGCGATAGCTCCGACTTCATCGTGCGTTAAGCCGCTCATGGCGATGCAGTCTTCGATCGAAATCATGATTTCCTCCCACGACTTCTGTTATCGGTGGTCGGATTGTACGCCGCCAATCTGACGGTGCCGTGACGGAGATATGAAATCCTCGTTGACCTTTTCCCATTGCTCATCCGACGACAGCTTCTTGAGGCTGTCGAGATAGACGCCTGTATCCAGCTTGGAGCCCCTGATTTTGGCGCGGACGAAAAAACACCTGCTGAACCGCGTGCCGCCGCCCTGTAAGATCGGACGACTCAACATAAGGATCCGACATGTACGTCCCCACGCCCTACGGTCCCTCCTTGCTCTTTCTCGGCGACGCAATGCGTGAATACCGCATGACCTCAGAACATACTATTCAAGAGGCCAAACGCCTTCGCGACATGATCGACGAAGAGATTAACGAGGACTTGAAGCGACGCATGGAAAAGTAGAACTCTTCGTTCAGTCTTTCCGCCGGTAGCGGCTGGCCACATAACCCACGACTACGCCCACCACTATCAGCGGCAACACTTGCGAATTGTCTGCGATAAAACCCACAAGTTCGTTCACCGGTTAGAGCCTCCTACATTTTGCCCTTTAGATGAGCGATGGTCGCGTCTCTGCACCTGACCGCGTCTGGAAACTTGAGGCCCTCCTAATAGGGGACCTCCTCTCGTCTTGGCTCGCTCTTGCCAGCCTTAAGGCGAAAGCAGTGGTCGATTTCAAGACGCGCATGGCAACGCTCGATCTCAGCGGCGGCAAGAGCCATAAGGCGTGCGTCTTCGTCGTTCCGGCCGCTCGCCGCTTGCTCAAGTTCTGCGATTAGATCCATTCGAGGTGCTTCACTGCTTGATTGAACTCATTCGACACGGGTGACGGCGAAGCCCCTCGCTCTAAGCAACTCTATCAGCCCGTCCTCGCCAGCAAGATGAAGTGCGCCAACAGCCATAATGACGCCGCCATCAACCAAGTGCGGCTCCGCAGATTCAGCCATGGTTTTGTTTCGATTAGCTATTAATTTTTCCCAGTACGTCTCAATTGCTGCATCAAGGTTCACCATGAATTCAGCGTCTGCTGTGGCCTGAATTGAATACTCCCAGTAGAGCATCAATTCTTCGCGCAAGTAGGCGAGCAGCATAGTCTCGTGAAAATCATCAGCCTTTTCCGCAAAAACGAAGCTGGATAGCAGCATGTCGTTAATATCAGCGCTGCTGGCTCTCTCGAAGCTTGACCACTGTTCGAGCGCGTCTTCCAGCGCAATGACTTTTGCTCCTGCGTCGCGACCCAATTGCTGGACTTTGTCATCGACAGTTGGAAGCCCGGCTTGAGTGCGAGCAATGACGCAAGGCGAAAAGCCTAATATGTTGAGCACCATTGCGGGCTTGAGCTGTCTAGCCCCCTCATAAGACATTCCGTAGCCATCAAGAACGTCTGCTGCAATTGCCTTCTGCGCTTCTGTGAACGCATCGTCAAAGAATGGTCCTTCGCCCGCCATCATGAGCGAGGGCTCTGACGTCAATGTCTCCTGGAATGCTTCGCTGTCAGCAGTGGTGATTTCGACCAGGACGACGCGCGCTTTGGCCAATGCGTCGCGTAATGGCAGGGGCAAATCCATAGCGCGCGGGTCGGAACGATGGATCGTGCCGAACAGAAGAGATGGTGGGCTCCCAAGCCTCTCAATCCTCCAAAGTCGTCCCTCGGCGTTCGGAATTTTGGATGTGCGCTCTCTCAACTCAGCGTGACGGTCGGGCTCTTCCTCCTTGAGCGTCGTCAAAAGGTCAACTCCTGAGCACGTTGGGGGCTCTACGTGGAGAATAAAGGCCAGCGCTACCGCCGCGGCACAAAACAGGGAAATCAATCCGAGCAAAAACAGGCGCATATCGGCCCCGTAAAATATAAGTTGTAAATCTAGGTTCGATTTCTACCGAATGGCAGTCTGACTGACAACGGACATGTGACTAAATCCCCCGACGTCCCGGCATTCAGACGGCCAAGGTGGCCGTATATACATACTCTCGGACCATGGAACAAAGTTACAAGATAGCCGTCTTTGTGACCGAAGATCATGCCACCCGCATACGTCAGGCGATGGGCGACGCTGGGGCGGGAAGAATCGGCAGCTATTCCCATTGCTCATTTGCACTCAAGGGCGTTGGACGGTTCACGCCAGCAGAGTGTGCGAGCGCCACTATCGGGAGGATTGATGAGCCCGAGAAGGTGCTAGAGGATCGTATCGAGGTGGTCTGTTCAGCCGAAAGGCTGCGCGATGTCTTGGAGGCGATTAAAACGGCGCAACCTTAAGAGGAGCTTGCAATTGAATTTTATCCTCTAAGGTCGAGCTAACGGAGCCTCTATTGAGGCGGAATAAACCGCCTAAGCCTCACCTCCGAACCGCCGCTTCGTGGACGAGTGGAATAATGGCAATTATTGCAGATTTGAGAGTTTCCCAACTTGGGACGCATTAGTTGCTTACGCAGGAGCGATCAAAAGCGGCCGAAAATCGCCTAATCGAATCGGCAACTTCACCAATATTCGAGAATTCAGATCGAGCGTCCGAGATTATTTTCGATTGCTTGGCATCGAGCGTCTCTTGGTTCTTAGTATCCAAGCCTAAGAAGAATCCTCGCTCCGCATAGGGTCGGTGAGATATGGGCGCTATCTTCATTAGTTCTCGAAATCCGTACTCGCACATCTGACGCGCCATTCTTCGAAGTTCTTCTGGGCCGGAAGGCAAGTTTTCAATCCACTCATTCTGACTTTGAGTCAGCAGCGACAGTCGCTCTGTGCAACGCTCCACGAATGCGTGGCGATCCACATCAGGAGCAGCGTCGCTAGGAACTGCGCAAACGATGACGGCGATCAACGACGCAACATACGCAATTTTTTTCATACAATCACGTTACCATGTCGCATCCGATTTCGCCTATGGCGAGTGTCGCGCGTGGACTCGGACTGGACGCAGGATTGCATCTGCAGAGAGAGAAGAAAGAATGCCAGCCCGGCGACACCCGCGACGGCGGCGATAAGCACCTTAGCGTTCATCAGTGGGTGTCCTTTCAGGGTCCGCCCTACATTACGCGCTTCAGCGCATCCCGTTGCGCGGCTTTCCGAAAGCGTTTCGCGTATCCCTTGCAGATCGCCTTCTTCTCGCCCGGTCCACCACCTCGTTCCTCGCGAAGTTTAGCTACTTGGGATAGGGATGGGGCGCTTTGAAGACAAAGGATTAGCCGTAGGCGAGCAAGCGAATAGTGGGCGAACTTCGCTCACTTTAACCGGGCGCAGTAGAAGTTCAGTGTCGGGATCTAAATCGCTTCGCAGAAAAGCTGAAAATCACAATGCTGGCAATTACTGAAAGTTGTACAATTCCAGAGAAGCTAAAGAATACAAAACTCATTTCATCCATGATCGGTGGCAGGCCATAGATTGTGAATATTAACATCGCATCCAATGCAAAAACCCACATCAATGTGAGTATTGCGCACTTAATAGTGCTAATTTTAAAAATGAAACTAATGTATAGATATGTTATAATTGGATATAAGATAGCCTCAAATGCGTATGATGCTATAAGAAGGTAAAATACATAAAGATAAGTGCACCTCAGTACGGTGGCAAAAATAATAATATTGTGTACGCCGGGGCCTTCAATTCACGGTTTCCTCAACCTCACCCCCGGTCCGCCGCCAACTCATTTCGCGGGCTCGGCTCTTGTTTCAATGTACCCCTGAAAATTGAGGTCTTCGTCATGCTTCACCACGTTGAACTCCGGATTGTCGTTGCGTGAAAATCGAAGTCGAACAAAATAATCGTAAGGCACGCCCCAACGGTCTTCGCCATATCCGTCGAAAAGCTCAAAGGGTAGCTGATATTCGCCGCTGGGGAGGTTTAAGGAATTGTTTTCACACAAACTGTCTCCGATGGCGACGCCATTGCCGTCAGATTTGAACGGGACCAAAATTACGCGCTTTGGGCTGTCGTTAATGCTTGTAGATTCATCGCCTAGTAAGACTTCAACCAAACACGACAGTGGATCCTCGACGCCAAAAGAAACGCTACCCTCTCTCCAAGTGAAGCCTTGATCCACGTGGGCTTCCGTCCAGTCGTTATAGGGATTGGCCAGGCTCTGAAGAAAGACAACTACTTGACCGTGGTCTGCTGACGCGTCAAACAACAAACTCATCTCTGCCTCTATGCGCTGTAGCCATAAGTGATAATCGGTCGTGGGTGAATTTCCTCAATCTTGGCGGTTCCTCAACCTCACCCCCGGCCCGCCGCCGTTTTCCTCAATGAATTGAACGCCAGCGGCTTCTAGGGCGGAACGAATTGCGTCGATCGTGCCGCCTTTCAACACCTCACCCCGCTCAAGGCGAGCGATGGTGTTTGGCGAGACATTTGCAGCAGCTGCTAATTCACGGACTCCTAATCCAGTAGCGGCTCTGGCCATCTTGCACTGTTCTGGCGTCATAGTAACCCTGTTATCATTTTTGTTGCATCTGGCTTCATGTTGGCGCATGGTAACACAGTTACTATTCGTTTCAAACGGAGGCCCACCATGCACACACGTCGAGATCTATTCGCAGGAGCCGGAGCTGCTGGCGCAGTCGCGCTGGCGGCCACTGGGGTAACTGTTGCTAATCCACAGTTAGACCCTGCCGTCGAGCGCGCTCCGCTGATCCCATCACCGCCAGAGCCGCCCACCGACTTCGATATTCGGTGGGTTCAATCGGCTGGTGAAAACATCTACGGCGTCCGAGCTGGAGACATGGCGATTGTCGATCGCAAGCCGGGCTTTCGGCAGAACGCCAATTACATATCCCGGCATGGCCATGTGATTTTCGCCCAAGAGCGTGACGGTCACATTCAACTCATCAATGACGTGGTCATTCAGCCGACGCCGGATCGCGATTTCCTAGAGGTGGCAGGCTTCCGGCGCATCGTAGATAGCTACTTCCTAGAAGATGGGAGATGGGTGCTGTTCCAGCCATGGATCAAGCGGAAGGCGGTGACGTCATGAAGCGGTGTGAGTTCCTAAAGAACGGCGCCCTTGCGTCAACTGCGGCCCTACCAGCATCGGCTGCGCTGGCGGCGGCTGACGTATCTCAGCAAGGCGACACACTCATTCTTCGCCTCTTCCGCGCGCATGAGGCGGTCAAGGACGAAGCAACGCAGTACATCATCGACCATCCTGAAGGGGATGACGAGGAACTAGAACAACTGTTCTACCAACAGACAGACGCAATCGAGGCTGCGATGATGGCGCTTCCCTGCACATGCGCAGCGGACTTCGCGGCCAAGACGATTGTCGCGACCCTCAGGGGCGAGCTGTTCGATGACTGGGAAACAGCCGCACTTTGGCGTGAGGCGCGCAGTCTCACGGGAGCGGCGCTATGAACCGGCGTGAGCTCCTCAAGACCTCTGCGCCCGCCTTGGCCTTACCCGCTCTCTACGCCTCTGACACCGCCGCAGAGCCGTATCCAACCGAGCTGACAGTGCAGAGAGTCACCGAGTCTGCATGCTGGCTGAGAGGCATCCGCACGGGCGATCTGGTCGTGGTTTACAGCCAGCCAGGGTATCGGTGCGACAGTACATATCTAGATCCCAACGGGCGCGCCGTGGTCGTCCAGCATATGTTTGCCGATGGCATTCGCGTTCATATACCCGATGACACCAAAGACGACTGTGAGATGCGCTTCGACATCATCGCAGAGGGGCTGACCAAGGAGGATCTCGCCGCCGCTGGATACCAGTTCATCGTGGCGACATTCTACCAGCTTAAGAGCGGCACCTGGCATCAGGCCCACTTTGATCGCGGAGACGATGGGATCGAGATTGTGGAGCACATGGACGTGGAGACGGTCTACGAGTTCGGCAGGCTTTGATTGCCGCCGCCAAGTAGTCTCGAATTACAATCGACCCCTCAGTCGTGATCGGGGATGCCCTTGTAGGCGTTATCTCCCCAAACATCCTCGACGCGCCCATCGCGCCCGCATCTCCAGCGGTAGAAGCGGTATCTCTTTGGGTTTTTCTGGTAGTAGTCCTGGTGATACTCCTCGGCTCGATAGAACGGACCGGCCTCCAGGATCGGAGCTACGATCGGCTCTCCTAGTTCCTCTGACGCAGCCTGTTTGGACGCCTCCGCAATCTGACGCTCCTCCTCATTTTTGACGAAGACCGCTGTCATGTAGGGCTCGCCTCGATCGCAGAACTGCCCGCCCGAATCAACGGGATCAATCGAACGCCAGAAGACAGTCAGCAATTCCTCAAATGTAACTAGATCGCGGTCGAAAGTGATCTGCACGGCTTCGCGGTGACCCGTGCCACCGGAAGCGACCTGCCTGTAGCTGGGTTCGTCAACCGCGCCGCCGGTATAACCCGACACAGTTGCGACCACGCCCGGAACCTTGTCGAAATCCGATTCAACGCACCAGAAGCAGCCTCCGGCGAAGGTTGCAGTTTCTAGGTTCTGTGCACGCAGGGCGTCGGGATTAAACGCCAGCGCAACCATCCCCACAGCGAAAAGCGCTTTGATCATTTCACATCTTCTGTCGGTACCCGGCAAACGAGAGTCAGCATTAGCGCAAGGCGATTAGCGCAACAAAGTCACGTGTCGTTTACAAGCGCTTGAACTGTAGCAACTTTAGCAACTGAAGCAGGGGTGGGGGTAGGAGATCGGCGAGATCGAGAAAGACGAGGAGCGTATTTATTCCGAGGTGGTCTGGGGCGCCTTGGCCATCGAGGCGGAAAAGGCGGTCGTCCGCGATCCCGCCGATGGCGAAGAGCCAAAATCCCAGACCGCGGACGATGTTATCGAAGCCTATCAAACCTGGTACCTAGCGTCGCTTCGGCTCTACGCCGTCTGCATGAACGCCGAGCCGGACACTCGCATCGAACTCGAGGAGTTTCAGATCGAGCCAGGCGACTTCAAGGACCCCCACAGTTTCCGAGCGATGGTCGCGGATGCGTTGGTCGGCGCTCATTGGCGCGCGAGGGATTACCACCCGATGTTCCGCCCTGGCGGCAGCGAAGACATCAAGGACGCGCGCCAGCGTCAGCTCGTGATGGAGAATCAGGATGGCGAGACGCAGTAGCACACAGTTGGCGGCGGTGCCGGAGGCGCCCGAGCCTGAGCTGGAGATCATCGAGCCAATCTCGATGAATGGCGTGTTGGTGCTTATCAACGAAATGTCGGGCATCGCGGCGGGGGTTGCGCGCGACCCTGGGCAACCTGCGCCTCTTCGGATCGCCGCCGCTGCTGCTGCTGCGGGTATCGCCAGCAAGGCCGTCCCCGCCTTGAAGATCGAGAGCGAATTGCGCGACGCCAAACGCGCCGCTGCATCGCGTGCGTTGGGCAGCTACAGCGGTTCGAAGGACGATCCGTTCGCAGCCATCAAGCGTGGTGAGGCGATGAAGTTGCTCACCGACGAAACTCGGGCAGTGAGGGAAGATCGATGACAGCCGAACCCTCTGAAATGCGCGATATCGCCCTGACCGTTCTTCAGGACAAGGCCCGTGGGGGCGACGCCAACGCAGCTGCTCGCCTGGCCGAACTGTCACTCCGGTTGGAGGCCGACGCCGCCAAGATCGATGTTGACCCTGGCGCTCTCACCAACATAGAAGGCGCGCGCTCCGTCATCGCCGCTACGATCAGAGACGCGTTGGCTGGCGAGGTGCCCCATGCCGCCGCCAAGGCCGCTCTTGAGTTGCTCTACGTCCGCGAGGACCGGTTGCAAATCGACCGCCTCGAAGAGTTCGAGCGCCGTTTGAAAGTCGCCATGGAGGCAGCTGAGAACCGCCGCTTGCGCGTTGATCCTGATCTCGTTCCCAGCTGGCTAAACAGTGGCGGCGAACCTGACGTGCTTGGCTGAGGTGACTATTTGCAACGGGCGCTCTGTTGAGCTGGTTGGATTCCCCGGACTAAGCGGACATTCGTGTTTTGCGCAACGAATGATGGCTCCGAGCCCATAAATACAAATGCTGCGCATAGCATCAATGTCAGCTTCCGCGATGCACCATTGGTTTTCCGACGCAAGCCGGAGCTCGATTGACCTAGTTGAGGCGCCCGTAAAAAGTCATCCGAGCGGCTTCAGAGAGTTCGACACCCGGTTCGGCATTGTAGGCCAACACGGCCAGAATGCGCGTTAGGTCACCTTCGTTAGGAGCCACTCGATGGATCGAGTTGCGGCCTCGGAAGAAGACCAATGTCCCAGCCTCAGCCTCGACAGTTTTCACCGGTGTCTTTCCGTCAAGGATTTCATCAACTTTTTCAAAACCCATCTCACCTGAATCGGCATCGCGAACGGCGCTGACGTACTCGAAACTCCCACCCTTTTCAGGGGCTTGCACCATCAGAGTGATCGCAAAAGACGAGTTGTCAAAGTGCCAACCAAGCTCTTCGCCCTTTTCAGCGAAGTGCAGATTGATGGAGGACAGCGGGTCTGAATATTCATGCATCGCTTCTTCCCCCAGCACGTCGCACAAGAAATCACGGAAAACCGGGTCATTGTAGAGAGTGCGCAGAGGCGAGTCCTGAGGCATCAGATCATCGGTGATGCATCCCTTGGATGACGTGACAAGACGGTTGCGCGCATGATCATCGGCAAAGTCTTCGTCTTTTGGGGTCAAGTATACATTGTGCTGTTTCGTGGATCTGAACACCTTATCCTTGTTGGCAAGGCCTTCATCCCGGACCGCTTCAATCGCGGTCTGCCGGACAAAACCCGGCATCACGAAAACACCCGTTTCATCGAACTCTTTTTTGCTGGCGGTCCGGAAGTCCGCATCATTAATCGGAAAGGTTTTCAAGTCGATAATGTCTTGCAGTTCCATGGGGCTCTCCTGCGGTCGATTTGCTCATGGGGATTTGGTACCGGGGCGCAAAGAAAAAGAAAAATTGTTTTTTATTGCCTTTGGAGTGGAAAATATTATCCAAGAGTCATGGCCGAAGTCACACTCAAACAATGCCGTTACTTCAGAGCCGTGGCGCAGAAGGGAGGCATCGCACCGGCTGCGCAGCTTGTTGGCATCTCGCAGCCAGCTGTGGCCCAAGCCATCTCCAAACTGGAAGACCAAACAGGCCTCGTGCTGTTTCGGCGCTTGCATGCGCGGGGAATGGAACTGACAGCACAAGGCACCGAATTTCTCCGTTATGCCGAACAGTTGTTGGTTTACGCTAACCAAATGGACGTCGCTGTTGCAGACATTGCCGCGCACAGAATGGGCACGTTGCGTTTAGGGTGCTTTCAGTCGATTGCGCCCTTTTATCTTGCGCGCATCCTGAGGGAGTATCCAATAGACAACCCGGGTGTTGTGCTTGATGTTCACGAACGCCTGCAAGAAGACCTGCTCATTGCTCTGGGCCGGAACGAGATTGATTTGGCGATCCTCTATGACTTGGGCATTGATGACAACCGGTTCCACATATGGCCGCTCGCCACGGCGTATCCTTATCTGATCGTGCCGCCGGGCCACCGGCTGGCGACCCAAAAATCCGTGTCTATTTGCGAAATTGACGGCGAAGACTTTGTGCTTTTCGACGCCCCACGAAGCCGCGAGTATTTTCTTGGTGTATTCGCCAGATTCGATATTGCGCCGAATATTGCCTTCCGCTCATCCTCAATTGAATCTGTGCGATGTAATGTTGCGAACGGGCTTGGGGTTTCGCTTCTGTCGATGAAACCGGCCGAAAACACAACCTATGAAGGCGGTCAGGTTGTGCCGATCAAGCTCGACGAAGAGCTGCCACCCACGCATATCGTGATAGCGTCGCATGTAGAAGCCCCGCAGAACTCTTTGGTTGGTCCGTTCGCGACCTTCTGTCAGGATTTGTTTGGGAACTCGCCAAGCAAATTGGCTGGCGCGAAGCAGACTGTTGAAGAGTGAACCGGCCACCAGTGTTGTGCCTACACCGTCTTGAGGAAGCGGACGTTATCATACGTAGAGCAAAATCCACTCTGTCCCGCTGAGCAGTCGTTTGCCGGGCAACTCAGATATGTCCGCTATTGGTGTGAGTGGCACCATGATCTTGCTCTCTAGAAATGTAGAACGTACATGGCCGATCAGCGTGAAGAGAGCGCCGCGATTCTGCGGTGCCGCCAACCCCGACCTTCGTCAGGGTGGTTCCCGGACTTCCCGGCACGCGCGTGACCTTGGTCACGAAGACGACGGAAAAACCTATGCACTGGGAACCCGATTGGCGCACTGTCGCCAAACAGCTCGCCGCCGCGCTCGAAAGCTGCGTCACCGGCGATCCCGACGCGCTGGATGCGGCCAGCGCCGCATTGCACGCCTACGAGAACAAGTGCGGCGAGGAACGCAACGAGAAGGGCTGTGAGCCGTCCCTGGACGAGATGATGGGCGGCGAGCTGACGCCTGCGCAGGCCAAGGGACTGGCCAAGCTGGCGGACGACGCCTACCGCGCCCAGCAGAATGTCATCCAATTCAAGCCGCGGACATAATGCTCTCGTATGTCCGCACCGTCGCAGTCGCTTGCAGGTGGATGGGCGGGACCGCCAGCCACAAGATCGGTTATGGCCTGAACGCCAGTCTCGGCTGCAAGAGCCCTGCGCCGTTCCTGCGCGGCGAAGAGCCTTGGCCAGGCAGAGATGATCCACGCCGCCCGATGCAACTGATCACGATGGCGCGCCCCGGCGACGGCAAGCGCGTGTTCGCGGCGCGGACGGCTTACACCGATGACGAAATCAGGGAGGGCCTGCGCCAGCGCGGCATCTGCCCGGATAGGCAGGGGCTGGAAATTTATCGCCACCTCTGATGGAACCTTCGAACCCGGCGCAGCCCAGCTGCTCGCCGCGTCGGCGGCTAGGCTCTCCCCATCCGGCGACCGTCGAACACCCCGTGCCTTGCGCCGTACCACTTCATGGCCGCGGATATGTCTAGCCCCCTAGTTCTGGGCCATTTCTTATTAGAGTTTCGGGGATCGGCGGCCTCATGTTCAGCGCCTGGTGCGGGCGGGTGTGGTTGTATTCCTTGAGCCAGTAACCGATGACGATTTGGGCCTCTTTGGCGGTGGCGAACCATTCCGTGTTCAGCACCTCCCGGCGCAGAGTTCCGTTGAAGCGTTCATTGTAGCCGTTCTCCCACGGTGAGCCGGGATAGATCCGTATCGGCTTCACGCCGACGCGTTTCAGCCACTCCTGGGTGGTCGCAGCGGCGAATTCCGGCCCGTTGTCGCTGCGGACGTATTCCGGTTTGCCGTGGCGCAGGAATAGCTCGTAGAGAACCTCCAGCACATCGGCTGAGCCCATCCTGGCCCGGACCTCTACGGCCAGCGCCTGGCGCGTGTGTTCATCCAGGACCGTCAGCATCTTGTAGCTCCGGCCGTTGCTGAGCTTGTCGTGGACGAAATCGACGCTCCAGACATGGTTCGGATGGGTCGGCCTGAGCCGGATGATCGAGGCGTCCTTGTGATAGAGACGCCGGCGTTTCTTGTGCCGATGCGGCAACTGCAGCCCTTCTTCCCGCCAGAGCCGCTCGACTTTCTTGTGGTTCACGCGCCAGCCCTCGACGCGCAACAGCTCCGCGATCTTGCGATAACCGTAGCGGCCATATTGCTTCGCCAGCCGAATGAGGGCGAGGCGCAGCGCGTTGTCATCCCTCGCGACGGCCTTGTATTGCAAGCTGCTGCGGGCGACGCCGATCACCCGGCAGGTCCGCCGCTCCGACGTCGCGAGCTTCTGGCGCGTATGGATGACGGCCTGACGAAGCTGGCTCGTCGTCAGGCCCTGGGCTTTAGATAGCTCAGGCTTTCCTTGAGAATGAGCTTGTCCAGCTCGAGCTCGGCCACGATCTTCTTCAGTCTGGCGTTCTCTTTCTCCAGCGAGCGGAGCTCCGAAAGCTGCGACCGCCCCATCCCACCAAACCGCCTGCGCCAGTTGTAGTAGGTCGCGTCGCTGATCCCAACGCTACGACATGCCGATTGCACGTCGTCTCCTTCGGCGAGCTTCAGCTCAATCTCCCGAAGAAGCTTCAATATATCCTCGTCCGAATACCGCTTCCGAGCCATCTCTCATCCCCAATTCTCGGTCAATGTAGTGGCACAGTTTTAGGGGGGAAGGACAAGTGGACCGGGGTCTTTGGCGACGCGGCGAGCGAAGCGCGTCGGCTCGAAGAGGAAGAGGCCGCGCTGGCGCGCAGAGAGCCCGCAGGGCCTTACATGCGGAAGACTGATCAGTGGGTGGACGCCGCCCTCAAGAACGCCCTTGCGGACGCTCTCAGGACGCGGGCGGATTATCTGACGACCGGCTCGGGCGAGATGGCGCGCGACATGACGATGGGCCAAGCGTCCGGCCAGAGCGAGTTCTACGACAAGATCGTTCCGCGGCGGCTCGCCCGGCTGGCGAAGAAATACGGGGCCGAGGTCGAGGATGTCGCGATCCAGACCGGTCGGGGCTTGATGAAGGTTCCCGGCGTTCGTCTCGGGCCGGAACTGCGCGACCGGGTGCGAGAGCAGGGAATTCCGCTCTTCTCGGTTGGCGGCGGGCTTTACGTTCTGGGCGCGGGCAACGCGGACGAACTCGGTCAGTTCGAACCCGACGCCTGAAGCCCGCAGGGCGGGAACTATGGTTTCGGCGTAGTTTCGACGACACCTTCAGCGCGCAGATAGCAAATCACCTGCCAGCGAACCTTCCAACTGCTGCTAGAAGTGACGAGGATATCGTTGGTTTTAATCGAGAAGTAGGGTTTGAAGAGAATTGGTTCGGCAGGGTTTTCAGCACGGTTCCGAACTTCATCGGTGATCAGCCCGGCGCGAACATCTTTGTCGTAATCCCTGATGATCGCAGCGTCTTTTGATCGCTTATTGTTGATCCGCCCGGCGTTGTGAACGATGCAGTTTCGGACGCAGCGCAGGCTCTCCATCGCTCGATAAAGGTCTGGATGGGTGGTCGCTACCGACGTTTTGCGCCAATGCGAGTCCTCGCCGAAAACGTCTTCCAGATACATCAGAGAGGCCACGATGTAGAGGCGTTCGAAATAGAGGTTCCAATGCTCAACAAAACCCGGGGTTTCGTTGCCAATTGCATATTCCTTCACCGCCGGATTACCCAGCAAGTGATCAAGATAGAAAAGGTGGTCGATGTGAGGTTTGCTTGCGGGCGTCCAAGGCATGTCGGGGACCCTAGTTCAGACTCAAACCCAATGAAAGCAAGTTGCCCGGACAGCAGTTCGGGAACCGGAACTGGTGCAGAAGACTATGTAAATTCGCTGTTCAGCCCAAGCGTGTTGAAAGGCCCCAACACCGAATTGCCTGCGTCATAGATTGCATTGGCGAAACTCCACAAGATTTTGGCGAAATTTCACAGTTCGTCGCCGTCGGCGATTTCCATATTTGGCAGGAAGTTTTGGCGGCAACTGCGTCGTTGACGCTTAACAAGTAGACGAATCAAGGAAAGCATCTGATGTCGCCTGTCATACTCAATCGAATGATCAAACGCGGCGATCCGGCGGCGCTCGCGGGCACGATGTTTCATTACATGTATAACCGGGAACATCGGATCAAAGTGCTTCTCCATGTGACGCATGTTGTGGCGTTGTTTGGCGCAATAGCTGGATTGATGTTTGGCGTATTTTTCGTAGACGCAAGTTCTGACTCAATGTCCCAGATCGTTGATTGCGCCATTAATGGCGCTCTTATTGGCGCAGGCGGTATGCTCATCACGATCTACTTGGGATGGCTCTACATAGCTGAGCCGAGCGCGCTTCAAGACGGCGTGAATTCTCCAATCAAGTTATCGGACATGATCGACTGATCTCGTCGCTCGGTTGCTTGACGAAACCGGCGGCGACGGCGGCTAAGAGACGCCCGGGCGCGCTGTAAACGGCGTGTCCGGGTAAGTCGATTTTCATTGCTCCGCTTCGGCACCCGCACATGCAGGAGTCGACCTGCTGCGCGAGGCGGGTCGAACGGCAGAGCTAAAATCCACGATTAACGCTCTGCGATTGCGAGACGAGATTGGCGGCCCTTCTCACGAAGATTGGCGGGAATTCTCAAGTCAGCCGGCTGCGCAGCCCCTACTTCGAATATCGAAAGCCACCGCAAGAACTGATGAAAGGTTGGATGGGGAAATGACGGCCAAAAGAACAATCGATCTGAAGCCCGACGGCTTCGAAGTTACGCACTGCCAAGACGTGACTGGCGGCAACGAACGCTACGCGACTCCGGACGTAGACGCCGCGGACGGAAAGTTGCGAATTCGTTTCTATGCGGGAACGGAAGACCGAGGGCGACGCGCAGAAGTCGCCATCGGATTAGACGCAATCCTAAAGGCGCTTCCGGCGCTCCACGCCAGCAACGTCACCGCTACGGCAGAGGTCGTTGCGAGCGCAACTATGGCCTTCGCCAGAGATAGTCTCGGAGCGAAGACGCTTCGCGCCGCCGCCATACCCGAGGGCCGTCATGCCGCGGATCGCTCGAAACTCAAGGAACTGAAAGCCGATCTGCGCGAGTGCCTGAAGAAAGCGAATACGGCGAACTAGGTGGTTTGCGCCACGCCAGAACTGATGAAGGGAATGAGAGATGTTCGGACGATTTAAGCGCCCCCAAGCACCGACGCAGGCCGAGCCTGAAATCACGCAGGCGCATAAAGACGCTGCGTTGGCCGACATGACCGCGGATATGATCGATACCGTGATCGACGGCTATATCCGGCACTCCGTTTTCGCGTGGAAAGACATCGAAGAATTCGCCTCCCGGCAGCAGCAGAACGACGCCGCTGTCGCCGTCGGCGCATTCAAGGCGGGGCTCGTTTTGATGGCGGCGTCTCACATGAAGGCCGGGAGTATGGCCGTCGATTTCGAACAGAACCCCGAACATGCGTCGTTTGCTCTCGCGGTGATGCGCGTGATCTTCGCCCGAGAGCATGGCGAAGCAGGCGAAGAGTGGTTGAAGGGCGTCATGTGCGAAGGGCAGAGGTCCGGAACCCCTGCTGCACTCGCCTACAAGGCCGGGATGCGCGAAGGCGAGCAGGCCGCGGAGTCAGTCATGTCCGAAACCGACGTGATGAACCGCGACGCGCTGCGCGATGTCCTTCATTCGATCTATTCGCAGAAAGCCGAACACGAGGCCCTGCGGTCGGCGACCGTCGAGCGAAGCCGAGCAACGATCCAATGACCAACAAGACCTATTTCAAATACTCCGCCGCGGCGGTGCTGCTCGCCGCGGTGATCGGGGCGGGCGTCGGCCACTACTCCGTCGATGAATACGAATGCGGGTGGAAATGCGGCGTCTACAAATACGAAGCGACTGGGGAATACGCGGTCATCCAGAGCCCGGGTGCGTCTTACGAGCGCGTGCTTTTCAAAGGCGACCGTGGCGGCGCATGGGCGCACGCGAAACAGATTGCCGACGACAAACGCAGTAACGCGATGGAGATGAGCGCGCTCATAGGGCTCGCCCTCGCGGCGCTCGCAGCCATTGGCGGATTTGTTCTCTGGAAAATCGTCGCGGCGACACGCTTCGTCACAGATGTCGCCACGACTTCCATGAAGGCCCACAAGGCGCGGTCAGAGGCGGTTCTGCGGCGGGAAGAGCCCGACGTGAACCGGCACCATCTCGACGTGCGCGTCGCAAATGCTGAGAGCAGCGGCGAGGCGAAACTGTGAGCCGGAAATGGCTCGGTCGGTTCAAGCCGCCCGTGATGAAGTCTGAGGAAGAACCTGCGGCAAGCGCCTTTGAACTGGAGAAACCGCTGTGACGACCGTAGCCCATATTTACATTCTGACGAACCACGCCGACCCGGGGGTAGTTAAGGTCGGTCGGACGACTGATTGCGCTCGGCGATTGCGTGAACATAACGCGCAGTCATCGACCGTCGGCGAGTGGATACAGCGTTGGTCCGCAGAGGTTCCGGAAGACAAGGTCAAGCAAGCCGAACGGGACGCGCTCAACGCGCTGAGCAGATGGGGGGTCCCGGGCCGCCGAGAGCAGTTCAAGGTTGGTCTGGAGACCGCCAAGCGTGAGGTCGCGGCGGCCCTGCATGAGTGGTGCGAAGAAGGCCGGAAAGAGAAAGAGCGCGTTGAGCGCGAGGCCGCGCTGGAGGCGCAGCGTGAAGAGGAACGCAAAAAGCGTGAGCGACTGGAGAAGGCTGCGCGCGAGCGACAGAAGGCCGAGGCGAAACGCAGGGCCATTGCGGCCCGGAACAAAGCCCGCGCGGAGTTGAAACAGAAACTGGTCGATGAGCAAAAGCCGACGGTGAACGCGAGAGAGCCTTCATCTGAAGAGCGCCGTTGGGCGGCGAAGGGGGCTGGCCTTCTGACCTTGTTCGCCGTGATGCCGCTCGCGGCCATTATCGTGGTCGTGTTTCAATACGACGACCCAACGCACCCTTGGCTAATCCTCGGTGGGGTTGCTTTGGTTTCCTTCGTCACATTGATGATGGCGGTTCTTTCACAGAAGAACCTACGCCGCCATCGCTTGGAGATCGCGAAGCAGAAAGTTCGCGACGGTCTCGCCGACGCCGGTTTTCCGGTCGCCTCAACCAGTCAGTAGTAGAGGCGGATTATGAATGATCATCACATATACATGCTGACGAACCCGGCTGCGCCGGGCGTGATCAAGCTGGGCCGGACGAACGACCTAAAGCGCCGTGTCGCGGACCACAACCGGGGGTCAAACGTGATCGGGCGCTGGGAGGTCGCAGCGTCGGTCCCTGTCCCTAAGAAAATGGTGATCGAAGCCGAGACCAAAGTCCTGCGCGCCTTTCGACGCCAGCGCGTTGAGGGAAAGCGCGAGCAGTTCAAGATCGCGGCTGGCGGGATGTCCAAGGCCAAGTCGAAGTTCTTCGGCGTGCTTGCGCAATATTCCAAGCTGGCTGCGGAAGCCCGGGCTGAAAGTCTCGCCAAGGCCCAGCGTGTGATCGCTGAGAACAATGCGGTGGAGGGTGCGCGGACTCGCGCGGCTAGCAAGGCCGCTCTTCGCGTCCGGAACGCAGCAAAGGAGGCCGAACCCCCTAACGATCACGGCAAGTTCTTGAATATGGGGCTCGTCGTGGTCCCGGCGGTGACGATTGCGATGTGGGTCTGGTCGGGGCTGAACCCAGTGCTGGTGTTCTTCCTGTTCGGCGTCGGCGGGTTTTGGCTCTTTTCGAGGGCGGCGGGGAAGGCTTACCGCATACACTTCGATTGGACGGTCAAGACCGGTCAGCAAGAAAGGGCAGCCCGAGCCGAGGCCCGGGACCGCTTTTCCGTCCCACCGCATTCGAAGCAAGCCTACGAGCGCGCGAAGAAGCTGATCGAGGACGCCCTTCGCGCCGGGTATGAAGTCCCACCGCAGCCCAAGGTCACGGCTCCGAAGCCACTTTCGCCGGAACCGCGCCCGAAGCCGTCTGCGAAGAAGGCCCCGGAAGCGAAAGCACCCCCTTCCTCGGATAAAGGCGCTGTCGCCCGTGAGGACGCTGGGCTGACGCAGACGCCGACCGTTCGGCGTAGCGAGCCGGTGAAGCCGGACCCGGCATTGCTGACGCCGAACCATCCGGGCAGGCCATCCTCGCGCTGGGTCTCCGCTTTCATGGTCTTCGTGGCGATCATCGCCGGGCTTTCGGTCGCCTCGGAATACCGGAAGTCCTCGGGCGACGAACTGCGTCGCGCGGCTGCGACGGTCGAGCAATCTCAGCCTAAGTGGCGGGGACCGCCGATCCCCCGTCTTCGCCCGGCGGGTTTGACCAAGACCAAGGAAGAGCGCGAACGCGACGCCGCTATGCGCCAAACGATCCGTCGCACTACAACCAACGTGATCCGACAGGCGCTTCGGGGGGTATTTTGATGAATAGGAATCGGACCGTGACCGTGACCGTATGCCCGCCCCGAAACTCGACACCGTGAACGACCGACTGCGTTCAATAAAATGGAGGATATCCAATGACGCGCGTAATTATCCATCTGCAAGGCGACGGCAGCCTGCCCGATGTCTATGTCGAGGGAGACGCCGAAGTGATTTGGGTCTCGGATATGACGCCCGATGATCGCTTCTTCCGCATGTCAAATCGGCCAATCCCTGATGATCTCGCCGCTGATCTGAGGAACGGGCCGATCAGCCAAGCGGGTGACGACCCAGCGAAGGACGTGCGAGCCCATACGGCCCTCGCCGAAATGAACGGCGAGCCGCATCTGAAGCCTGTCGATTAGAGGGGGCCACATACCGAAACCCGCGGGCTATCTCACTAAGACGTTTCTTGAGAAGAACGCGGAAAATTCATGATTTCGTATTACAAACTGTTGACTTTTCTGGATGGCATTCCTAGTTCTGTATTACAAAATACATACGGAGTGAGACATGCCTACCGAGTTGAGAACCATCACCGCCCGCGTCCAAGCGCCGCTTGACGACTACCTGAAGGGTCAGGCAGACGCTCTAGAAAGAACCAAATCTGAACTGATCATCGAGGCGCTTTATGCGCGTTTCCCGGAAGCGCCGAAGGAACCGTCCACGACGGCCTCAGTCTCCGCTCTCGCCGCTGGCGGGCGGGAGGCCGCGGAGTTCGGTCACATCGCCGGACGCGCGCTCTGCGAGCGTCTTGGACGGCTCGTCAGCGCGCAGGCGAATGAGTTTATCGACGCCGAAGGTCGCAGGGGAACAGTCCGCACCGCTCGCGGAAAGAACAAGCAATGGGGTTGTCTGATCAGTCTCCGCCAGCGCGTTGACCGCATCATCTGCGCCCATACGGACGACGGGGATACGTTCACCCTGATCGAAGTCACACCCGAGGTCTGGGAGCGGGAACAGCGCATCCCGCCCGAGAAGCACGGCGAGCCGCGTCCGTTCACCCTGCTGGGGATGAAGCAGGCTAAAGAGTTTGGAACCTCGCTTCCGCCGATCACGCTCTCGGAAGCCTCCGGAATGGGCGATGACCTCGTCCAGATGTCGGCGTTCGCCAAGGCGCGCTACGGCGGCTTCAAGGGCCTTTATGAAGCGGAAGGTTGGGACTGGCCCGGCGCGTCGGCTGCGACCACGGCGGGAACACTGGCCTGCAAGTCTGACGGCTCCATAGCCGCCTTTCTTCGCAATCGGGGCTGGCCCGTTTAATGGGCCAGCTTCTTCTCGGAGTTCTGATTTGGTGCATCTGCGCGGTCGCCGCGCCGCGCTTTACCATCAGCGTCTCACTGCTATTCGTCACAATCGTTGGAGGGGCGCTTTTCGGAGTCCTCCAATTGAAATTATGACTGGAACTCTGCTGTGATCACTGCCCCGTGCTTGACCTCTCTGTGATCACACCAAGGGTGGTCGAAAAGCGTGTCAAAGAGGCGTTTGGGGTTGGGCCGTATACTGCGACTTTAAAACGACCTCGGAAACCCACGTCAAGTCGCCTATCGGCATATATCTTCCTCCGATTTCATTCGTCGCACAGCAAACACCTGAAACTCAAAAAATACCGAACAACTTCTTGCGGTTCGCCTTCCGGTAACTCTCCACCGCGTGATCGGTGTGCGCCTTAATCATCGGATCAAACAAAAGGCTCAAATTCTCGATTGCTTGGTTGTGGTCTAGGTCTTCCCTAACATCATGCTTTCCATCGAGAAGCCTCGCAAAGGTGGTTCCTAAATAGTGGAACTTGGTGCACAGGCTCTGCCCATTGATGTGGTTTCCTTCAGATAATTGGCCCCCCTGAGAGAAATGAATGTAAGTTTCGAACGCATTTTTGTTTACCTCTCTTAGTTTCTCTAAATATAAATTCCATACAATGTGCGCTTCATTCTGATCATTTTCTTCGTATATCTGAGATATGAATCCTTCAACCACGCCTACGGGCGCGCAAAGCATAGTGATATCTTTGTATGTTCTTTCGAATTTTTCTCTGTCTCCATCATAGACGCTCTCTGGATCAGCTTTGTACTTATCTAAACAGATTTTATGCAATGCGTCGTGAAGGTTGAAGGCTAGTTTCAGCACTGAGAGACGTTTTCCCGCTTTCATGCTTTCTACAGAGTCATTGAGGTCGGACATTTTCGTCGCTCCTAAACTGGTTTTCTCGTTCAGGAGATGGGAGTAGGAGAAAGAAGGGTTTTGCGAGTGGTCGCCAAATTTTTGCGACGATCCGCCAACACCGCATAGGTGCCGTTTCGTTAACCTTCGGGGCGTTTCTGCCTCGGTGTCACGCCGCACCCGGCTCCGATTTCATCTCCACCCCAAACCCAAGGATATGCATACCCCCGGCCTCGTATGGCCGCATCAACTTCGCCGCCTCGTCCGGCGTTCCCCCAAGCCATTGTTCGTAGTCTTCGGGCCGCAGGATCACCGGCATTCGCGACGGGTGGACAGGCCGAACCAAGTCGTTCGGCGTCGTGGTGACAATGGTGCTGGATAGGATTTCCGACCATTCGCCTTCGCCGTGGCCGCGCCAGAGACCGGCGAAGGCGAAAGGCTCAGGCGCTCCCTCTGGGCCGACGGCGAACCAGAAGTAGGTCGCCGGGTTCCGCCCCTTCGCTTCGCAGAACGAGGAAGCCGGGACGAGGCAGCGCCGCTGCTCGAAGCTGGCCCGCCAGAAGCGTGATGTGCGCACCTTATCGTCTCTAGCGTTGTTCACCGCCTTGGGCTGGATCGGCTTGCCGGTTTTCTTCGAGACCTGCGGTAGAAGGAAGCCCCAATTCATGTTCAGCATCTCGCGTTCGCCGCCATCGGTCAGGCGCACGACGGGAGAGGGGTTCTTAGGATAGATCGCTCGCAGCGGCTCGGCATTGCCGAGCCTGTCGAGGCCGGGGCGGATGTCGAATAGCTGGCGCATGGCGTCGACGGGGGTGGTGAGGGCGAAGCGGTTGCACATTGGATGTGTTTATTCGCATCGAATTGAACGCCTGAACAGCCTGAAGAAGCGACGAAGTGCCTAGAAAGCAGCCTCAATAGCCTTCAAGATCTCTATGTGTTGGTTTGTTTGAAGTGGTGCCGAAGATACAAACTGGTTGAAGCTAAATTCGGCTGCAAACCGCCGCTCAAACCTAAACGGAACCGGTTGCAAATCAGGGTTTCGTGTTCGGTCTGCGGCAAAGATAAATCCAACCGGCATATAGGAAAGATCTAGTCCAGAATTAGCCTTGATAAGGCTTGATACTTTTTCAGAGACATTGCTTAGCCCAGCAAGCGGAGCCAACACTTTTTCATCGGCCTCAACGACTATATTGCTCTCGTAAGAGCGGTTAATTTTCCTATTTGGATATGTAGTAATCTCATACTCATCGCCAATCCATTTAATTAAATCTTCTAGAAAATGGTCGAGGATTTCTGTATCAGATCGAGACGATACCACTACGCCATCTTCATAAACCTGCAACCGTTCGATCGCAATTCCTTCAAATAGTCCATGAAGGAACTCGACATTGTTCGCGTTAAGTTCCTCAAAGGATTTCGGCGCTCCCGAGAACGAATATCGCTCCACCAAGGCTATTGCGATGTGTGGGAGAAAAGTCTGACCTTGCAGTCGCGCCGTGTGAAAGAGAGACGTTAGGCGGCTTTCTTCAATAGCTATGAGTTTCATATTTTCACTCTTTAAGCTGCAAGTGCGGTGCTTGACGTGCCCATTCTTGAGGTCAACCCGTTTTCCGCGGTTTGTGGGTTAAGATTTACTCTAGACGGAGAATTCAAGACACTTCTACCTGCTGCACTGCGTTCGGACGATTGCGCCGATCGCCCGCTCCACATTTGGGCGAGAGTTACCGCATTCCAGCTTTCGTGGAATGTATCAGGCTGCATCGCAACTTCTGACTTGTCCCTCGTCCTTTCTAAAAAATCTGGGTAGGAGACGAACTGCACATCTAAAGCTACGTCTAACGCGCACGCGACATCCAGCAGCGTCTGGACTGTTACCCGGCCATACTCTTCGCTTTCGAGGCGAGAAATCATGCTTTGCGTCTTACTGGTGCGTTTCGCCATTTCTTCTTGAGAAAGACGAAACTTCTTCCGTAGAGCCTGAATTTGATACGCGATGCGCGTGCGAACTTGAGCTTCAAGATAGGCATCGCGATATCCTTTTCGCCGCAATTTTTTGAATTTATCGTGGTCGCTTGCAAGGTACTGCTTTTGATGGATCATTCTCTATTTCTTTCATCCTTTTGCGGGCTGTTTTGACCACGGATTTCGGCGTATATACTTTGCCTTTGTGTTGGCCGATATGCGTAATCACGAACTCTCGTTCCGCACCTTTGCCTCTCCGAAATCCGAAAATTCTCCATGCCACTTTGCCGGATAGCCGTACCTCCCCGAGGCCGCCTTGGCCTGATAGAGCTTTGTAATGCGGCTTAGTCCACTCGACCATCGCCTCCAAAAACTCGAACGCTGTGTCGTGCTTAGCCTTAACCTCATCTGACGCGCTCGCGTACCAAGCAGCCCACATATTCTGAGGGCCGGGTCTCTTATAACATTGGTATTTCCACATTCTATAGCAATTTTGCGATAATTGAAACGACGCGAGAGTATTGCCGAAACTAGATCGGTCTCGACACGCTTTATCAACGCGGGCCATAAGACCGTGTAATGAAAGAAATATCCAGCCTGCGGGCTAGTAGGTGGCCTAATTGTTAGTCCACAAGTGAAGCGTCGCGTGTGTGTGCAAGCGCACCCGTCAATCGCACATCGTTAAAGATCGGGTCGAATATACGCGACCGCCGAAGTGCGCGCTCTCACACCATGTTCGGCCAGCCCGTATCCGCCTTCACGATCGAGACCTCCGGTCGACCGCGGCGTCGGCACACGCTGCACCTGAACCGCCTCAGTAGCCGGTCGAGCGCCTCGCCCCTCCGGGCCAGTTCAGCGCCGCTGACGCAGCCCGTGTGGCGGCACCAAATGCAGTCGGCGTAGATGTCGTAAAGGCGCAGGAGATCGGGCGGCATCCAGTTGCGGTAGCACACCGCCAGAAGTCGCCGTCAAGCGGCGTAGCGCCGTTTCCCGCCATTCGTCGCGTTTGTAGGGGCGCTTTGCGGAGTTCTCTAAATGAGGTGTCGATTGGGCTCTGCGATCCACCGGCAAAAGTCAGGCGAGACCGTGCAGTCTGAGGTCGGTCATTATCTGACCGATCCTGCTTTCGACCACGGGATAGTCCTCTGCGATCTGTCTCACGCTATCTTGGTGGTGCAGCCGCCAGCAGATTTCCAGCTTCTGCGCAGCCGACAATTTGGCGTTACCGTTGCGCTCGCCGCTTCGGTCTCTGATCCGCTCCCGTTCCCACGCCTCGTTGTTATTTGAAAGCGGCGTCCCCGGGTGCAGATGCGCCGGGTTGCAGCAAACGGGGTCGTCGCATTTATGACAGGCGAATCTGTCGTCCAGTTCGGTTCCGAGTCGGGTCTGCAAGGCGAAGCGGTGTGCGCCTATGAGCGCGCCTTGAAACCAGAACCGCCCATAACTTTTCTTGCTTCTGCTGGCGAGCCAAGGCCAGCAGGCGTCGGGACCGCCCGATTGGTCAACTTTCGACTAGAACCGGTCGATGTCATTCTTTGAGGGGTTGAAGGACATGATCGACCCTAGTCGTCACCTGAAAATCAAGTCCAGCAGCGATTTCGGCCTCGTTTGACGACTGGGTCCCAAATACCGGCGCGTGGGACCCAGATGGGACCCAGAAAAGAAAAGCCGGAACCAGTCTGGGTCCCGGTTTGCTACTAAGTCTTTGATAAGTTTGGTAGGTGCACGGGGACTCGAACCCCGGACCCGCTGATTAAGAGTCAGCTGCTCTACCAACTGAGCTATACACCCACAGCCATTCGGCGTGGGCGGTGTATATGTCTTTGCAGGAAGCGATTCAAGGTGCGGCGTCACCATCCGGAATCGCGTGTCGGCAGCCCAGAGAGGGAGCGAGCGATGTCAGAGGGTTTGATCCAGCACGCGGCGGAGGCGCTCCGCCAGATCGAGGCGGAAGGGCTGACCAAACACGAACGGCGGATCACGTCCTCGCAGTCCGCAATGATCGAGATTGACGAGGGCGGCGGCCACCGCGAGGTTCTGAATCTCTGCGCCAATAACTATCTGGGTCTGGCCGATCATCCGCGCCTGGTTGAGGCGGCGAGGGCGGCGCTGGGCGATCATGGGTTCGGGATGGCCAGCGTGCGGTTTATCTGCGGCACGTCCGATCTGCATCAGGATCTTGAGGCGCGGCTGGCGTCGTTCAAGGGATGCGATGACTCCATCCTCTATGGCTCTTGTTTCGACGCCAATGGCGGGCTGTTTGAGACCATCTTGGGCGCTGAGGACGCGATCATCTCGGATGCGCTGAACCACGCCTCGATTATCGACGGCGTCCGGCTTTCGAAAGCGCGGCGAGCGCGCTACGCCAATAACGACATGGCGGAGTTGGAGGCGCGCTTGAAGGAGGCGGCGGACGCCCGGTTTCGGCTGATCGCGACGGATGGCGTCTTCTCGATGGACGGCGTGGTGGCGAACCTGCCGGCTGTTTTTGATCTGGCGGAGAAATACGACGCCATGGTGATGGTCGACGATAGCCATGCGGTTGGCTTTTTGGGGCAAAGCGGCTCCGGCACCGTGGAGCATCACGGTTTGCGGGGACGTTCGCATATCGTCACCGGCACGTTTGGCAAGGCGCTGGGCGGCGCCTCGGGCGGCTACACCGCGGGGCCGGCGCCGATCGTTGCGCTGCTACGACAGCGCTCGCGGCCCTATCTGTTCTCCAACGCGCTGGCGCCGTCGATTTGCGCTGCGACGATCGAAGCGCTGGATCTGCTGGCGGAGAGCCATGACCTGATCGCCAAAGTACATGACAACGCCGCCTATTTCCGAGAGAAGATGACGGCGCTTGGCTTCGCGTTGGCGGGTGCCGATCACCCGATCATCCCGGTGATGATCGGCGAGGCGGCGCTGGCGGCGGAGTTCGCCGCGAAGATGGGCGAAAGGGACGTCTATGTAACCGCATTCTCGTTCCCGGTGGTGCCGCGCGGCGAGGCGCGGATCCGCACGCAAATGTCGGCGGCCCATTCGCGAACGCATCTGGATCAGGCGATCGCCGCGTTTGAGGCGGTGGGCCGCGAATTGGACGTGATCTGATGCGGGCGTCAGGCGTACTGGAGACGGTGCTCTACGCCAACGATCTTGACGCGGCGGAGGCGTTCTATGGCGGCGTTCTGGGGTTGGAGAAGCTCTCGCGCCAGCCAACGCGTCAGGTTTTCTTTCGCTGCGGGGAGGGGGTTCTGCTGATCTTCAGTCCAATTGAGACCGCCAAGGCGCCGAAACCCGGCGACCTGCCTGTGCCGACCCATGGCGCCGAAGGGCCAGGGCATGTGTGCTTCGCCGCCTCGGCGACGGAAATCGATGACTGGCGGGCTCGGCTCGAGGAGAATGGCGTCGCCATCGAGTCCGACTTTCTGTGGCCATCCGGCGGCCGCTCGATCTATTTTCGCGATCCGGCGGGCAACTCGCTGGAGTTCGCGGAGCCAAGTATCTGGGGGATCTCATGAGCGGAACCATGCGCGCGCTGGTGAAGGCGGAGGCTGCGCCCGGCCTTGAGATGCAGAACGTGCCGATCCCGGAACCCGGTCCAACCGACGTGCTGATCCGGGTGGGAACCTCAGCGATTTGCGGCACGGATGTGCATATCTGGGACTGGGACGAGTGGGCTTCGAAAACCGTGCCTGTGCCGATGGTCGTGGGGCATGAATATGTCGGCGTCGTGGAGAAGGTCGGCGCGGCCGTCACCCAGTTTTGGGTCGGTGAGCGCGTCACCTCTGAAGGCCATATCGTCTGCCGCGAGTGCCGAAATTGCCGGGCGGGGCGGGAACATCTTTGCCGCAATACGCTCGGCGTCGGCGTCAACCGCCCCGGCAGCTTCGCCGAGTTCGTCTGCGTGCCCGCCCATAACGTCTATCCGATTCCGGAGCATCTGCCGGATCGGTTGGCGGCGATCCTCGATCCTTATGGCAACGCGGTGCATACAGCGCTGAGCTTCGATCTGGTGGGCGAGGACGTGCTGATCACTGGCGCGGGGCCGATCGGCGCAATGGCGGCGGCGGTTGCGAAACATGCGGGCGCGCGGCATGTGGTGGTCACGGACATCAACGATTTTCGACTGCAGCTGGCGCGCGATCTGGGCGCGACGCGGACGGTGAATGTCGCCGACGAGGATCTGAACGGCGTGATCGGCGAGCTTGGGATGACCGAAGGGTTCGACGTCGGCCTGGAGATGTCAGGCGCCGCGCCTGCGTTTCGACAGATGCTGGACGTCATGAACCATGGCGGAAAGATCGCGATCCTGGGGATTCCGCCGTCGGAAACAGAGATCGATTGGAACAAGGTAATCTTCAAGTCACTCACGTTGAAGGGTATTTACGGACGCGAGATGTTCGATACATGGTACAAGGGGTTGGCGATGATCCAATCCGGCCTGAACCTGAATCCAGTTCTGACGCATACGTTCGATATTGACCAGTACAGGGATGGTTTTGACGCGATGAAATCCGGTCAGAGCGGCAAGGTCCTCCTCAATTGGACCTAAGTCGCGAAAACGTCGATGCACGCCATATCGAGATCGCGGATCAGATGGATTCGGCGCGCGCCGCCGCGCTCCACGCCGCATTGGGGCGGCCGGGATCAGCGCCGCAAGCCGGCGACGCGCTGCCGCCCTTTTGGCATTGGCTCTATTTCTGGGATGCGCAGCCGCCTGAGATGTTGGGGCGGGATGGCCACCCGAAGCTTGGCCAATTTCTCCCCGATGTGGGTCTGCCGCGCCGGATGTGGGCGGGCGGGCGCCTGTCGTTTCGAGTTCCGGTGGCGTTGGGCGCCCCAGCGTGGAAGCGCTCCACCATCACCTCGGTAACGCAAAAGGAGGGGCGTTCGGGGCCTCTGGCCTTCGTCACCGCCCGTCATGAGATCCGCGATGCCGGCGCGGCGACCGCCATCGTTGAAGAACAGGATATCGTCTATCGGGAGGACCCGGCGCCTGACGCGTCCGCGCCTCGCGTTGATCAGGCGCCAACCGATGAGAGGCGCCGCGTGCGTTGGTCCGCCAATCCGGCGCTGCTGTTTCGCTATTCCGCACTGACCTTTAATGGCCATCGCATCCACTATGACCTCGATTATTGCCGTGAGGTGGAGGGATATCCCGGCCTCGTGGTGCATGGACCGCTTCTGGCGACGCTGATGCTGGAGCTTGCGTCGACGCTCAGCCCAAATCCAATCGCAAATTTCGCTTTTCGGGCGCGCAGTCCAGTCTTTCACACCGAGATGTTCGAGATCTGCGCGAAGCCGCTCTTCGACGGCGCAACGGGGGACCTGAGCCTCTGGGTGCGCGCGGAGGACGGCCGTCTTGCGATGACGGGCGAGGCCGCCTTTATCGAGCCGGTCTGATCAGGCGAATACAGATGTAGAGTATCGCTGCGTTCAGGCTCATCGCGCCGATCACCGGGACAAGCGCCCACAGGCCTGACGGCTCCAGCTTCTCGATCACGAACATCCATGGCGTGGCGAGCACGACTGCGAAGACGCCCGACAGCGCCTCGGACGAGGTGAAGATCAGCACGATCGAAGCCGTGCAGGCCGCAATGTACAGCGCCAGCAGGAGCCACAGGGCGACGCTGGCGATTTTTCGGATTGTCTCGACGAACGTCATTTCGGCCTCCCGGGGATTGGCGCAGTCTGGTGCATCGAGCCGGGCGGCGCGATCAAATGCGCAAAGACCCGCCTGCATTGGTCAGTTTGTTTCTGAATTCGGCCCTAATGTTGTGGATAATACACGCTATGTTTCCTGATATCGCTGACAGGAGGACGCCATGAGCTGGAACCCCGCGCTGGATCCGCAAACCCCGACCGGAGAGCAAGTGGACGCGATCGAGACCGTGATCGTGCCGCGGTCCCGAGACATCGAAGGATTCGAGGTGCGCCGCGCCCTGCCGGCCCCGAAGCGGCAGATGGTGGGGCCGTTCATCTTTTTCGACCAGATGGGGCCCGCCGAGCTGGTCACCGATCAGGGCATTGATGTGCGTCCGCATCCCCATATCGGCCTGGCGACCGTCACTTATCTCTTTGACGGCTCAATGGTGCATCGCGACTCGCTGGGGTCGAACCTGGAGATCAATCCCGGCGCGGTGAACTGGATGATCGCGGGAAGGGGGATCACACACTCGGAGAGGTCGTCGGAGGCGTTCCGAAAGCAGGACAAGGCGCCCTTGTTCGGCATCCAGACTTGGGTGGCGTTGCCGGAGAGCGCCGAGGACGTGGAGCCAGATTTCGAGCACAGCGCGAAAGCGGCTCTGCCGTTTCTTGAAGGCGAGGGCAAGGAGGTTCGTCTGATCCTCGGCACGCTTTATGGCGAACGGGCGCCGGTGACGACGTTCAATGAGATGTTCTACGCCGACGCAGTGCTGAAGGCGGGCGCCAAGATCCCGCTGCCGGAGGAGCACGAAGATCGCGGCGTCTATGTCGTGGCGGGCGAGGTCGAGATCGCAGGCGTCACTTATCCCGCCGGCCAGATGATGGTGTTTCGGCCCGGCGATCCAATCACCATTACGGCCAAGACCGATGCGCGCCTGATGCTCTTGGGCGGCGAGACATTGAATGGCCCGCGCTATATCTGGTGGAACTTCGTCGCGTCTTCGAAGGAGAAGATCGAAGCCGCCAAGGAGGCATGGCGCGACGGCGACTGGGAGCATGGCCGGTTCCAGCTTCCCCCCGACGACAACGACGAATTCGTCGCGGCGCCGGACAGGTGACGTCAGAAATACCTGTGGCGGCGACCAGCCGCACTGATCTGATTTCCCTGAATCCAACGTAGTCCTCTATATCTATGGGCGAGCGCATTGGGAGGGAGCGGCGTGAGCGGCTTCGAATTCTACGAGTCGATCAAGCCGTTCTCTGACTTCGCCGAGGTTGGGGAGAGCGCCCACTACCATGCGGCGCCTGACGATTGGGTGGTCGGCGCGTGCGACGTGGTGCGCTCGACCGAGGCCATTGGCGCGGGCCGCTACAAGGCGGTCAACATGGCGGGCGCGTCGGTGATCGCCGCCGCGATGAATGCGCTGGGGCGCCAGCGGTTTCCGTTCGCGTTCGGCGGCGACGGCGCCGTGTTCGCGGCGCCTGGCGAGGAGCGGGAGACGCTCGCGACCGCGCTGGCGGCCGTGCGCGACTGGGCAGATGAGGCGCTGGGTCTGACATTGCGCGTGGCGCTTGCGCCGGTATCGGCGATCCGCGCCAAGGACAGAGACGTGCGCATCGCCCGGTTCGCGGCCTCGCCGGATGTGGACTACGCCATGTTCGATGGCGGCGGCGCCGCCTGGCTGGAGGCGGAGATGAAGGCGGAGCAGACGGAGCCTCTTCCATCGACGCCGGGCGCGGATCCTGATCTTTCGGGGCTTTCCTGCCGCTGGGCGCCGATGGTCGCGCAACGCGGCGTGATCCTGTCGCTCATCGCATTGCCGGCTGGCGATGGATCTGCAGCGGCGGATGCCTTTCGGCCGACCATGCGACGCGTGCTCGACATGTTCGAAGCGGAGGATCGCGCGGCGAACCCTGTCCCCGCCGCTGGTCCCGAATTACGCACCTCGGAAGACGCCATGCGGCTGGAGGCGCAGGCGGCGGGCGTCGGCGGCGACGAAGAGGCGGCGCTCAAGGGCATCAAACGGGAATCCTGGATCGCGAAAATTCTCTTCATGACCGGCATTCCCGCCGGCGGGCTGCGCCCCAGGCGCTATCGTAAGGAACTGGTTGCGAATTCAGATGTGCGCAAGTTTGACGACGGCCTGAAGATGACCGTCGATTGCACCACCGCGCTGGCGGATCGCGTCGAGGCCTTGCTGGCTGAGGCGGAACGGGACGGGCTTTGCCGGTTTGGCGTCCACCGGCAGGATCAGGCGATCATGACCTGTCTGGTGCCCGATTATACGCGTCCGGATCATATGCATTTCGTTGATGGCGCCTCGGGCGGGTATGCTATGGCTGCGGCGCGCATGAAAGAAAAGATGCGCTCCGAGGATCAATGACCGGGGGCGAAAGTGAAAGACGTCAGAATCATCATCACGGGCGGCACGATCGACAAAGTCCACGACACTCGCAGCGAAGGTCTGGGATTCTCGCCCGACGGCGCGACGCATATTCCAGAGATGCTGCGGATCGGACGCTGTCACTTTCCGGTGGTCGAGCTCGTGATGCTCAAAGACAGTTTGTATTTCGACGATCAGGATCGCCGGGCGATCTCTGAAGCGGTCTCCGCGTCAGAGGAATCGGCGATCGTTATCACCCATGGCACAGGCACGATGGGCGACACGGCGCGATTTCTGACCGGCGTCGCGCCCGACAAGACCGTCGTCCTGACCGGCGCGATGCGGCCGTTCTCGCTGAACGCCTCTGACGGAGAGTTTAATCTTGGCGGCGCCGTCGTCGCGGCGCAGTTGCTGTCGCCCGGAGTCTGGGGCGTGATGAACGGGCGGACATTCCCCGCCGACAAGCTGAACAAGAATGTTGAGCAAGGCCGGTTCGACGCTTAAGTCGCAACGCAGTCTTTCGCGCGCGTCGCCCACCATGATATCGCAGGTCAATCGATTGGCCGCGCCGGCGCGGCGCATAGAGGAATAGCTTTGACTGAGTCCACGCAGAACGAATTGGGGCCTCCGCTGGCCGCCATCTACCGGCCCGAATGGCTGCGCAAATTGCTGGTCCTGGCGATCGTCGCCATTGGCCTGTCGTTGCTCTGGGTCATGTTGACGGGCGAGAGATCGGGCATGCAGACCATGATGCTGTCGCTCGCGGGGGCGGCGTGCCTGTGGGTCGCGCTGGAGGTTTACCGCGCGCCGGGAACGGCTGTCATCCTGACCGATGACGGACTGTTCGACGACGGCGGGCGGATGCTCTGCGCGTTTTCCGATATGGAGCGGGTCGATTCCGGCCTCTTGTCCTTCAAGCCCAGCAAAGGGTTCACGGTGCGGCTGAAGAAACCGGCGCCGAGGGGCTGGTCGCCGGGGCTCTGGTGGCGTCTGGGGCGGCGATGCGGCGTTGGCGGCGCGACGCCGGGGCGGGACGGCAAGCTGATGGCGGAACTGCTGACGAATATGATCGCGAAACGCGACGGCAAAATCTGAGAGGGACGAGATGGCGGTTGAACTGGCCTACACCGAATATGAGCCGACCGGGGCGGAGACGGCGCCGCCGCTGGTGATCGCGCACGGTCTGCTGGGCGCCCGCAAGAACTGGGCGACGCTGGGCAATCGTCTGGCCGCCAACCGGCGCGTGATGGCGGTGGATATGCGCAATCATGGCCATTCCCCATGGGACGACCGCCACGATTACTGCGCGCTGGCGGACGATTTTAACGCATTCATCGATGCGAAGGCGGGCGGGTTCGCCGATGTGATGGGGCATTCTATGGGCGGCAAGGCGGCGATGGCCGCGGCCCTGACAGAGCCGCAAAAGGCGCGATCGCTGATCGTCGCCGATATTGCGCCGGTGGAATACGATCATGGGTTTGAGCATTTCATCGACGCGATGAAGGCGGTCGATGTGAGCGCCCTGACGCGGCGGCAGGAAGCAGAGCCGATGCTCGCTTCAGCCGCGCCCGATCCCGGTATCCGTGGGTTCCTGCTGCAAAACCTCGCCTCCGAGGATGGCCGTTTCTTCTGGCGCGCCAATCTGGACGCCCTTGGAAGGAATTTGCACCTCATTTCCGGCTGGCCGTCCGAATTCGCGGACGTCTCCTTCGAAGCGCCGACATTGTTTATCCGCGGAGAGATCTCGGACTATGTCGAAGATTCCGCGTGGGACGGGATCAAGGCGCAGTTCCCCGACGCGACGCTGAAGACGGTCGCCGGCGCCGGGCACTGGCTGCACGCCGAAAAGCCGATGCCGTTTCTGGCCGCGGTGACCGCCTATCTGGAAGCGCTCGACTGAGAGTCGCCGCTCGACAAGCGCGGCGTGCGAGATATCGTTCAGAATGAAGCGATCCCAATCGTAAAGGCGAAGCCCATGGGCAAATTTGGAACCAGTCAACCCGTTCGGCGGGTTGAAGATTCGCGCTTCCTGACCGGGCGCGGCAGCTATGTCGGCGACCTTCATCGGGAAAATATCGCGCACGCCGTCATAGTGCGCGCGACCGTCGCCCATGGAGAGATCGCCGCGATTGATGTCGACGACGCCAGGGACGCCCCCGGCGTTCTGTCGGTGCTGACCGGGGCGGATCTCGACGCGGCGATGTCGAACGATATGAGCGCGGACGTGGTCAAGAGCCGCGACGGCAGCCCCGGCGCCGATCCCAGACGCCCGATCCTCGCGGTGGATCGGGTCCGCTATGTCGGGGAGCCGGTCGTCGCCGTGATCGCGGAGACGCTGGAGCAAGCCAAGGATGCTGCGGAATTGGTTGAGGTCGAATATGATGACCTTCCCGTCGTCACCGACACCATAGCCACTTTGCGGGAGGGCGCTCCGCAGTTGCACGGTGAGGTGCCGGGAAACCTGGCCTTTGACTGGGCGCTGGGGGACGAAGACGCGAATGCGGCGCTGTTCCAGGGGGCGGCCCATACCGTATCGCTGGACCTGATCAATAATCGCGTGATCGCCAACCCGATCGAGACGCGCGGCGCGCTGGCCGAATGGGGCGCGGATGGCCGCCTGCATATCGCGGTCAACGGGCAGGGTCCGTGGAGCATGAAGCGCGAATTCGCCAAGCGCTTGCAGGTTCCAGCCGAGGACGTTCGTGTCACCCATCCGGATGTCGGCGGCGGCTTCGGAATGAAGGGACAGTATTACGCCGAGTATTTCGTCTGCGCCCACGCGGCGCGCGTGACCGGCCGCCCGGTGAAATGGGTCTCTGACCGGTCCGAGGCGATGCTCGCCGACGCTATGGGTCGGGACAATGTGACGACCATCGAGGGCGCGTTCGATGGCGGGTTCAAACTGCAGGCGCTGAGGATCAAGACGGTCGCGGCGCTCGGCGCCTACAATTCTCCGGACGGCCAGTGGATTCCCGTGCTGGCGAAATTCGTCGCTCAGGGGGTCTACGAAGTCCAAAGCCTGTTCATGAACGTCAAGGGCGTCTACACGAACACCACGCCCGTGGACGCTTATCGCGGGGCCGGGCGCCCGGAGGCGATCTATGCGATCGAGCGATTGATGGACGCCGCCGCCCGACAGTTCGGCATCGGGCAGGATGAGGTGCGTCGCCGAAGCTGGATCACGGATTTTCCGCATAAGACCGCGTCGGGCGAAACGTATGATGTCGGCGATTTCGAGCGCGTTCTCACGCGCGCCAAGGCGGAGGCGGATTGGGACGGATTCCCGGCGCGCAAGGCGGACGCGGCGGCGCACGGCAAGCGGCGGGGGCTTGGTCTTTGCTATTACATCGAGTCGATCCTCGGCTCGCCGCAGGAAACCGCGACAATCACCTTCGTCGAGGACGGGACGGTGGAGTTGGCGGTCGGTACGGCCTCGAACGGGCAGGGGCATGAAACGGTCTACGCGCAAATTCTGCATGACCGCACAGGTCTGCCCTTCGATAAGATCCGTGTCATTCAGGCCGATACCGATCGGATCGCAAGCGGTGGCGGCACCGGCGGATCCCGTTCCGTCACCACGCAGGGCGTTGCGATCAATGGCGCCTCGGACGAACTGATCGAGCGCATGCGCCCCCTCGCTGAGGAAGAACTGGAGGTCGCCTCCGCCGATCTGATCTGGGAGGACGGCGCATTTCGCATCGCCGGGACCGACCGGGAGGTCGGCCTGCTGCAGTTGGCGGGCGTCGCCCGCGCCAAGGGATTATCGGAGCTACTGGTTCAACAGACCTCGACAAAGCTGCCTGCGCGCTCCTTCCCCAATGGCGCGCATATCGCGGAAGTGGAGGTCGATACAGAGACAGGCCGCACGACGCTTGAAAAGTACACCGTCGTTGATGATTTCGGCGTGCTGATGAACCCGCTTCTGGCGGAGGGGCAGGTTCATGGCGGGGTGGTGCAGGGCCTAGGTCAGGCGATCACAGAGCATGTGGCCTGGGATGAAGACGGGCAGCTTCTGACCGGCAGTTTCATGGATTACGCCATGCCGCGCGCGTCTGATGCGACGATGATCCCGTTTCACCATGAGGGCACGCCATCGACCGCCAATCCGATCGGTATGAAAGGCTGCGGCGAGGCGGGCACCGTAGGGGCGCTCGCGGCGATCACTAACGCCGCGTTGGACGCGGTGTGGGAGGCGGGCGTGCGCCATGTCGACATGCCGATCACACCGAACCGAATGTGGGAATGGCTGAAAGCGGCCGGGCGGTGAGCAACGGGCGTTTTCTTCTCCTTGAAATAGAGTATCGCTTGAAAAATACTCCCAGTGCTTGATCGTGATTTCGTCCCATGAGACCCTGACGGCGCTGCTACATCAGGGGAATCGACCGAAAGGGAGTCCGAAATGGGCAACGTCAAAGCGAAGGACGCCAAAGACTATATCGAAGGTGAAGGCGGTACGCTGGAGGCGCTGACGAACAATAACTGGAATGTTCGGAAAGGCACAAAATCCGCGAATATCGGCGCGCATAAGAACAATCGCTGGGCCGCGGCGCAGTTCAATCGGGTGTGGTCGGCCACCGGCATCAAAGACCCCAAGTGGAAGTGATATTGTGACCGACGCGAGCCCTCGCGCCGTCCTTCAAATAGATCAGGCGGGGCAGGTCGCCCCGCACGCGCGGGAAGTCGCCGATGAACTCACGCGCCGCGGATGGCGTGTGTTCGGCGTCTGGCCGGACGACGCGGACTTTACCTCGCTTCCGCTGGATGAGGCGGATCTGGTCTACGCCGAGGCGCCGGTTGTCGAATTTGCTCTGACGAAGCTCGGCGTGTTCGACCGCGTCATCCCGGATTACCCGGCGGCGCTGGTGCCGTTTCTGGGCCGTCAGGTGACGAGGCTCAGTGTGCGGGACCTCGTCTCGCGTGATTGGGAAACGTCGGGATCACTCTTCCTGAAGCCTGTCGCCACAAAGATGTTCGAAGGCCGGGTTGTCGGCGGCGCGGGCTTCTCCGCAATCGCTGAGAAGCTGTCGCCGGACGAGCAGCTTTACATCTCACCGGTGATGGAGTGGCGCGCAGAGGCGCGCGCTTACATGCGCGGCGATGAGATCATCGGCGTGTGCGCCTATCGCAGAGACGACGATGTGGCGCTGGACGACGCAGTGGTGCGCGCCGCCATTGACGCCCTCATCGCAGAGGGCGCTCCGCCAGCCGGGTATTGCATAGATTTCGGCGTCGACCAGCGCGGCGCGACCCAGGTCGTGGAGTTCAATGACGGCTACTCTCTGATCAATTACGGCCTACCTTCGGAAGATTTTGTCGATCTTCTTATCGGCCGATGGCGGGAATTGACGCAAAAGGGCTGAGGCTTCATCCGGAAAATCCAAACATGTTGATCCGTGTCAATTCGCAGGCGCGTCGGCCGCGCCAATCTAAGTCTGTCGCTATCACTTTTGGAGAGACAGATGAGCCACACGCCGCATGAGTTGGTCGCCGAATTCCCCGAAGAGGCGCAAGTCATTCATAATCTGAAGACCGGCGATCCGCATTTCGCCAAGCTCTATGATGATTACCATCAGCTCAACCGGGCGATCCACCGGGCCGAAACCAATGTGGAGCCGGCGGACTCGCTTTATGAATATCAGATGCGCAAAGAGCGGATGGCGCTGAAGGATGAGCTTTGGGGGCTGATCCGGAGCGAGAAGACGGTCGCCTGACGCTTTACTTCGACCCCGGCACCGCGCGGGCCGGGGCGAAAATCTCCATCGGCTCGGTCAGGCCTTTCACCGCGTGGCGGCCATGCGCGCAGGCGGCCTCGGCGATATGATCCATGAAATCGGCCGAGGCGAGCATCGGTTCTCCAATTTCTTTGGTGAGCGCTTCGAGCCGCGCGGTGCGGTTGACCGCTGATCCCATCACAGTGAAATCCAGCCGGTCGGGCGGGCCGATATTGCCATAGATCGCCTCGCCGAAATGCAGGCCGATGCCAAATCGCAGCCTGGCGTCGGGCTCCGCAGCCGCGAGCGCGGCGCGTGATGTCTCCAGCGCCGCCCGGCACGCCTCGTCGGCGGATCGGCGCTCACTGACCGGGAAGATCATCAGCATGGCGTCGCCGATCAGGCTGACGACTTCGCCGCCCCTGGGTCTGGCCTCCTCCCACGCGATTTCAAAATAGCGGTTCACCGTGTCGAGCACGTCTTTGATTGGCTTTGTTTCGGTCAACCGGGTGAAGTCGCGGAAATCGGAGTACCAGAACGCGGCGGAGATCGGCTCCGCATCTCCGCGTTTAACAAGACCGCCAAGCACACGCTTGCCCGAACGGCGCCCGATATAGGTCTCCAGCAGCGTTTCGGCGATGCGCCGCTGAACCATGGCTTCGAGCACCGGCGCGATGCGATCGCACAGCCGCTCGATCCCTGCGATCTGGGCGTCTGAAAAGGGCGCGCCGCCAGAGACGACCGACATCATGCCCATGCCGGGTCCGGCGAAGCGGATCGGCGCGCCGAGATAATCGGTTCCGCCCTCATCCCGGATCTCGAACAGGACCCGATGGTCGGTGTCCGGGCGCAGGTCGTCCAACCGGCGACGAAAACAACGATCTTCCTGAAACACCGCCGAGACCGGACTGCCGACGAATTTCGCCTCGGTTTCGAGCCCGTGGCGTGAGCCGAGCTCGTCCGTCGCCCCCTTGTCAGGCCACCATTTAACCGTGATCACCCGGATCAGCGGATGCAGCGTGCGGAACGAAAAACGCGAGCGGACCAAGGGCGCGCCTGCGTCAATTAACGCCCGCGACAGACCGTCGAGCAGTTCCGCCGGCGAGGCGGCGAACCGCCCGCCGCTATCAAGCCAGTCGAGGGCGTCCTCAGGACGCCAGTCGGGCTTCGGAACAGGTGTTGTCGGTTCGGACTGCATAGGCGCAGTCTACGCCGCCGGGGCATTCCCGCAAAACGGCGAAGTGCGCCGCCCCCTGGGTAAGGGGACGGCGCGGTGTCAGGATGGCCAAAAAATGCTCTTGTGGCCTTGCCGGCCCAAGTTCGTCATCCCTCCAGTTCGGCGAGGAATTCCTCAAGCTGTGGTTTGAACTCGGCCGAGTCGCCGTCGTCCTCCTCGGCCAGCGCCAGCCCGGATTTCAGCACTGCGATGCAGCGGGCGCGGTCGCCCGATTCCAGAAACACATCGGCGGCGAAGAAATTGATCATCGGATGCTCGATGACCGCGAGCACGGCCTCATAGTGCTGAAGCGCCGCCGCCAGACCGTCGGTCTGCCAGAGCGCGGTTCCGCTCAGGACATAAGGATGCGGCGCTTCGGGATAGAGGATACAGAGCGCGCAGGCCGCTGTCTTCGCTCGCTCAAAGTCCCCATCCGTCAATAAATCGCGGCAGGCGTCCACCACCGCGGGCAGGGCGGCGATAATGGCGTCGGCGCCCGCCTGGTCAGAGATCGCCTGCGCCAGATGGGTTTCCGGGTCGGCCAGCGTGTCGCGGCACTGCCGGGCGACGGCGGCGACATTCTCCGGTCCAGTCTCCATCAGAATGTCGAGTCCGGCGATCGCCTGCGCTGCGGCCTGGTCCAAACGCTCGGCGACGCCCTCGCGCTCCCTCTGCATGCGCGATGTCAGCGTCTCCAACTCGGTCGGTGTGAAGCCCGAATCCGAGATCATCTGCTCGACCACAAGCTCACGTAGCATGAAGGCTGTGGCGATGGCGTCCATGGAAGGATCGCTGGACGGAACTTTGGGGACGGGGGCGCCCTCGTCAGACATATTTATGCGGGTGGTCGTGGGGCGGCGGCGGAGGATCGTTCGTCGCATTGCCCCCATTGGCGTTCGACCCTTCGACTTGGTCCTGGCGTCGAATATGCAGCTCCTCAATAGTCACGTTAGAGCCGTATGGCGGCGCCGGAGGGGGCGGGGGAGGTGGTACGCCCTCATCATCCAGATCCGGATTGGCGGGCGTCAGCGATCCCGTGACGCGGTCGAGATAGAAATCCGCCGTCGGCACACCCCCTTCTCCACTGGCCCATTGCGGTAGAATTGGAATCCTGTCCACCAGCATTGAGCTTCGGGCGCGGAGCACGACGTTCGCCGCCAGAGAGCACAGCGCGCAGGCGCCACCCAGCGAGCCGAGGGCGAGGCCCTTCAGAACATCCTTCGCGATCGCCGCTGCGGGGCCGGGGCCGCTGATGCCCGCCAGCGCGTTTAAATCCGCCTCCTTCTTGGCATCGGACGCAGAGGCCGCCTGGCTGGCCACGAAAACCACGCCGCCGAGTATCATCAGGCCCACGCCCACGGGAGCCAAAGGCGTCGCCATCATGATGGCGCCGGCAATCACCGCCGCGCCCGAGAGCGCCTTTACTTTCGGTCGTCCAAGGGCGGATTTATGGGTGAGATGAATGTCGCCGCTGGAGTCCACTTTGACCCTGATCCGGTCGAGACCATTCAGCGTGCGATTGGACGGGGTCGCGTTTTGCGCTTTCTCCGGCTTTGACGCCCCTTCAACCTGATCGACATTCGCCTTTCCTGGCGTCGGCGACTGAATCTGGGGCCGAAACCCGGTGCTTATGGTCAAAGATTGCGTCAAGACGGCTCCGATCAGTGCGTGATCGCGCGATGGCAGTATTACTTACGCCGATGGTATCACATCTTATCCGTGTGGATCAGCGGGTGTTTTCGGACGCTATTCAGACCATCCGACCGGGAGCGCGCGCTGCGCGGAGCGGAGCAATCTATAATCGATCCCTGACGCCGTTCCACGCCATCGCCAGTTTCAGCAGAGACGAGCGGAAGACGTCGCCGCCAGGGAAGGCCGGGGTCGGCATCCGCGCGAGCACGTCGAATCGGTCCAGCGTTCCGCGCACCGCCTCGGCGGCGATCTTGCCGCCCATCGTCGCCATGTGAACGCCGGAGCCGGACCAGCCGGAGATCGCCAACACGCGCTTGTCCAACCGTTGGAACAGCGGCATGCGAGACGCGGTGATCGCCAGCGTCCCGCCCCAGCCATAGTCCAGCCGGATGTCCTGAAGTTGAGGGAAGACTTCAAGAAGAGGTTTCCGGACAAAGACTTTGATGTCACTTGGAAATCGCACGGAGAACGTCTCGCCTCCACCGAAGATCAGGCGGTGATCCGGCGACAGGCGATAGTAGTTCAGCGCGAATTTGGAATCGCAAACGCAGATCGGCTCCGCGATCAGTTCGCGCGCGCGCGCCGCGCCCAGCGGCTCGGTCGCCACGATATAGTTGTTGAGCGGCATCACGCGGGCGGCGATGCGTCGATCCAGCCCATCGAGATAGCCGTTGCAGGCGAGGATCACCCATTCCGCGGAGACCGCGCCCCGATCGGTCTCGACCCGACCGTCTTCGATCCGGGCCGCATTGGTCCGCTCATGCAGCGAGGCGCCGGCGGCTTTGGCTGCTCGAGCCAGCCCCAGCGCGAGTTTCAACGGATGAAGATGCGCGGCCCAATCGTCGCGATAGCCGCCGTGATAGCGCGGCGTGGCGATGAGGGCGTGCAGTTCGTCCGGCGAAAGCGGGCGGATGGCCCCATGCCCATAGCGCTCAGCGACATGATCGGCGTAGGTCCGCATATCAGCGCCATGCGCTGGCTTCCAACCCGCCTCCACATAGCCATCGGTCAGGTCACAGGCGATCTCGTGACGAGCGATCCGATCCCGCACCAGGTGATTGGCTTCGACGCCGATTTCCCAAACCTTGGCGGCGTCCTCCGGCCCAACCAGGCGCTCGTACTTACGGATATCCGCGCGTGGACCGATGGCGAGTTGTCCCCCGTTGCGCCCCGACGCGCCCCAGCCCACGCGATTGGCCTCGATCAGGTGGACCTCCAGTCCCGCCTCCGCCAGATGCAGCGCCGCAGAGAGACCAGCATAGCCGCCGCCGATGACGCAGACATCCGCGCGCGCCTCGCCGGTGAGCGGCGGCGCCTCGGGTCCTTCCTCGACCGTGGCCGCAAACCAGCTGTCCGGATAAACGCCGGGCGTGTCGTTGGCGGTGAGAAAGGCGGGCATTTAGGCCAGTTTGCCATCTCGCGTCAGATGGTCAGCCAGTTTGTCCAGCGTCGTCCAGACGCGTTTCGTCAGCTCATCCGCCTCCTGATGGCTGAGCGTCAGAGGCGGAGAGATCACCATCGTGTCGCCGACCGCGCGCATGACCAGACCGGTCTCGATCGAGAGGTCACGGCAGATTGCGCCGACTTCGCCCAATTCCTCGAACATCTGGATCTGCGGCGTCTTACGTTTGACCAACTCCAACGCGCCGACGAGACCTTTTATTCGGGCTTCGCCCACCAGCGGATGCTCGGCCAGCGCAGTCCAGCGCTTGGCGAGACAGGGGCCGATATCGTCGCGCACACGCTCCACAAGCTTCTCTTCCCGCAGGATGCGCAGATTGGCCAAACCGGCGGCGCAGGCGGCGGGGTGGCCGGAATAGGTGTAGCCATGGAAGAATTGACCGGCCTTTTCGATCACCGGCCCCGCGACCTTGTCGGAGATCAGAACCCCGCCCATGGGCACATAGCCGGAGGTCATCCCCTTGGCGATCGGCATCAGATCGGGTTCGACGCCAAAGGTCTCGGCCCCCCACCATGCGCCGGTGCGGCCAAACCCGCAGATCACTTCGTCGGAGATCAGCAGAATGTCATGCGCGCGGCAGATGCGCTGGATCTCCGGCCAATAGGTCTCGGGCGGGATGATCACGCCGCCGGCGCCCTGAATGGGCTCTGCGATGAAGGCTGCGACATTCTCTGCGCCAAGCTCCTCGATCTTCGCCTCCAGTTCGCGCGCGCGCATCAGGCCAAAGCCCGCCTCGCTGACGCCGGCGCCCATCTTGCGCCCCTCACCGAACCAATAGGGCTGGCCGATATGGGCGATCCCTTCGATGGGCAGGCCGGATTGCTGATGCATGGCGCCCATCCCACCGAGGCTGGCCCCGAGAACGGTGGAGCCGTGATAGGCGTTGTTGCGGGCGATGAAGATCTTCTTCGACGGTTTGCCGACGCTATCCCAATAGACGCGGACCAGACGAAACACCGTGTCGTTCGATTCCGACCCGGAATTGGTGAAGAACACCCGCTTGAAGCCCTCCGGCGCGACCTCCGCCAACGCCGCCGCGAATTCCGCGCCGGGCGGGTGGGTCGACTGGAAGAATGTGTTGTAGAACGGAAGCTCGCGCATTTGCCGGGCGACGGCGTCGACGATCTCTTCGCGCCCATAGCCCACATTTACGCACCAGAGGCCGGCCATGGCGTCCAGAATGCGGTCTCCGTCCGTGGTCTCAAGCCAACACCCTTCAGCCTTGGCGACGACCCGGGCGCCTTTCGACGCCAGTTCGGCGGTGTCGGTAAACGGATGCCAGTGATGCGCCGCGTCCATCGCCTGGTATTCGGCGGTGGAGCGCAGGTTCGGCGCGCTGATCGGAGTTTCGCTTGGGGCGTCGGTCGCAACGCGCGCAGGCCGTGTGTTCATCAATCCATCCCCTTAATATGTGATCACAAATAAACTGCGCTTGTGCAGGTGGCGCGTCAAGCTCCGTCACGCAGGATCGAAAGCGCCTTCCGCCAAGGTCAGCGCCTGCCTCACATCGGCGCGAACAGCCTGCGCCAAGGCCGCTGCGTCTCGCCGGGTCAGCGCGGAGATGGCGGCGGCGTGGTAGTCAGCCAAATTCTGCGTGCCGAGACGTCCATAGACCACGCGCATGAACGGGCCGGTCTGCAGCCAGATGCTTTCCACCAGCGCGCTGAGCGCGGGCGCCTCGGCCGCCTCATAAAGCGTTGCGTGAAAGATGGCGTTGCCTTCCACATAGGCCGCGGCGTCGCCGGTCGCCATATGATCATCCAGTCGCGAATCCAGCGTTTTAAGGCGTGATATCAGCGGTTTGCCGGCATTTGGCGCTGCGCGCAGGGCGAGGGCGGGCTCCAGAAGCTCCCGCGCCTCAGTCAGTTCCTCGAACCGGGCGCGGGTCATCCGGGGCGCCATCGCCCGTCCGGTCGGCGTCATCTCCAACGCCCGTTCCGCGACAAGGCGGCGCACGGCCTCTCGCGCGGGCGTCATGGAGACGGCTAGCTCGGTCGCGAGGCCGCGCAATGTCACGGCCTCTCCCGGCGCCAGACCGCCGCCCATGATACGGCGGCGAAGCGTGCGGTACACCCAGTCATGGGTTGGAATTCCAGCGCGGGGCGTGTTAGCGTCCATGGAGCAATTGTGATCACATTTCTGCGCCTGTCAAATCCGTTCGCGCCAAGGGGCTCGCTCTATGACCGAAGATCATCGCCGCGACTACGCCGTCACAGTCAGAGATCCGAAGGACCGGCGGTACGATTCGCGCGCCGAGCAGATGTATTCCGGCGCGCTCAGCTTTTGCCGGGTTCCCTATGCGCGGGATCTGAGCGAGGCCGATGTCGCGGTGATCGGCGTTCCGTTCGATACTTCGGTGACCGGGCGTCCCGGCTGCCGGTTCGGGCCAAGAGCGATCCGCGCGGCGTCGACCAATCTGGCGTGGGAGCGGGCGTGGCCCTCCGCCTTTGATCCGTTTACGCGCCTCTCCGTCGTCGATTGGGGGGATGTGCATTTCGACCAGGGCCGTCCCGAAGCTGTTCCAGAGCAGATCGAGGCTGCGATCACGCATGTGATCGGTTCAGAAAGCAGTCCCGGTCCAGCGGCGCTGCTGCTGGGCGGTGATCACTTCACCACCTATCCCAGCCTGCGGGCGCACGCGGCCAGACATGGCGCGCCGCTCAGCCTGATCCAGTTCGACGCCCATTCCGACACCTGGGGGGCAGAGGGGGAGAGCCGTATCGACCATGGGACGATGTTCCGCCGCGGGGCGGAGGAGGGGGTTATCGATCCCGCACGCTCCGTACAGATCGGGCTGCGAACCACGAATGACGATCCGCTCGGGTTCACTATTTTAGACGCAGATTGGGTGCATCAGAACGGCCCAGAGGCCGCTATCGCGGCGATCCGTGATGTGGTTGGCGATCATCTGGCCTATCTGACCTTCGATATCGATTGCCTCGATCCTGCCTTCGCGCCGGGAACAGGCACGCCGGTCTGCGGCGGGCTGAGCACGTGGACCGCGCGGCGCATTCTGCGGGGATTGGCGGGGATTTCGGTGATCGGCGCAGATGTGGTGGAGGTCTCGCCTCCCTACGATCACGCGGAGATCACCGCGCTGGCCGGGGCGACACTGGCGCTTGATATGCTATGTGTGATTGTGGACAGCCCGAGCGTTGCGAGGAGCGTATGAGCGAAGAGTTTCAAAAGGCGGCGGCGGTGTTTCGGCAGAAGCATCCCGATGTCGAAACCATAGAGATCTTCGCCACCGACCTCAACGGCGTGCCGCGCGGTAAGCTGGCGCCGGTCGACAGTCTGGAGAAGATTGCGAATGGCGGCCTGAAAATGCCCGCGTCGGCGTTGGTGGTCGACATTTTCGGTTGCGATGTCGGACGCGCGCGCGTGGCGCTTGAGGTCGGCGACCCGGATGGCGTTTTGCGCCCGATCCCGTCGACGCTGGCGCCGATGATCTGGGCCGACCGGCCGACGGCGCAGGTGCAGGCGATGATGCTGGAGCCCAACGGCAAACAACCGATCGCCAGCGACTCGCGCGGCGCGCTGATGCGGGTCGCGGAGCGCGCAAAGGCGGCGGGCCTGACGCCGGTCGTCGCGCTGGAGTTGGAGTTTTACCTGATCGATTCAGAGCGCGACGCCGATCGGCGTCCGCAGCCGCCGCTTTCTCCCGGCGCGGGGGGGCGCCTGTTTCGCAATCAGATCTACGACATGAACGTGCTGCGGTCGTTCGACGGCGTGATCGCCGACATCTCCGCCGCGTCGCGCGCTTTGGGGGCGCCTGCCGAGGCCGCGATCTGCGAGTTCGGCGCCGGGCAGTTCGAAATCAATCTGCGCCACCAGCCGGACGCGCTGGCGGCGGCGGATCACATGATCATGCTGAAGCGCGCCATTCGCGGAGTCGCCCGCAAAAGCGGCATGGACGCCACCTTCATGGCCAAACCCTATGGCGAGTTGGCGGGCTCGGGTATGCACATGCATCTGAGTTTCCTCGACGCGCAGGGGGCGAATATCTTCGACGCGGGCGCCGGGTCGGCAGGACCGAACGCCAAGATGCGCGGCGCTGTGGCGGGCGTATTGGCGGCGATGGGCGAATCGATGGCGATTTTTGCCCCGCACGCCAATTCCTATCGTCGCTTCGCGCCGGGATCTTACGCGCCGCTGACCGCCGCCTGGGGGCTGGACAACAGGGGCGCGGCGATTCGCGCGCCGGAGGTCGCGGGCAAGGGCGCGCGGTTCGAGACCCGGATCGCCGGCTCGGACGCCAATCCTTATCTGCTGACCGCCGCGGTGCTCGACGCCGCGCTGGACGGACTGGAGGCGGGATCGGAGCCGCCTCAGCCGGTCACGGGCGAGGCGCGCCGAGAAGATGGGGGCGAATTGCCGCTGGACTGGGACTGGGCGCTGGACGAGTTTGAAAAATCGGATCGGATGCGCCGGACTTTCGGGGAGGAGTTGCATCGGATCTTCGCCGCCATGAAGCGGCAGGAGCAGGAGACGATGTTCGCTAAGGTCACCGATGCGGAATTCGACGCCTATCTGCGCACCGTCTGATCCCACGCCGTCGTCATTCGAGTCATGTTGCAGCGCAGCGAGCGCTTGACATCCTTGCTCTGGCGGCGGAGTTTGATCGTCAGCAAGGCTCCCCGTTGCGCGCCGAGCGCGTTGGGGATGAAAAGGGAATGCGGACAGGGCCGACCCATGTCGGGGGCCTGAAGCCGCGGCCGCCCCCGCGACTGTATGCGGAGAGCGCCTGTCGATATGCCACTGAGGGGCTTTCGCCCGTCGGGAAGGCGGACAAGGACGCTGTGACCCGCGAGCCAGGAGACCGGCCTTGCGCCGCCCTACACCGGGCGGGAACGCTAAACGGACGGGGTGCTCCGTGCCGCGACGATCGGCTCTCATGACGGGGGTCGGCGCCGACGCACAGCACTCCCTTGGATCGAGGGAGTTAGACGATGATCCGCATTTCCGCCGCTGCCGCGGCTCTTATTGCGTTGGCCACGCCCGCGCTGGCGCATCACCCGCTCGCCGGGGCGCCGATGACCACGTTCACCCACGGCCTGTTGTCCGGCGTCGGCCATCCGATTCTGGGTTTCGACCATTTGTTCTTCATCGTGGCGGTCGGCATCGCCTCGGTCTTCACCGGCCGCGCGCTGCTGGCGCCGCTGGCCTTCGTCGTCGCGATGCTGGCGGGCGTCATGCTGGTCATCAACGGCGTCGCGCTGCCGATGGTGGAGCCGGTGATCGCAGCGTCGCTTTTGATTCTCGGCGGCCTGATCGCGCGCGGACAGGCGCTCTCGCTGGGGACGGCTGCGGCGCTGTTCGCGGCTCTTGGCGTCTTCCATGGCTGGGCGTTTGGCGAGTCGCTGGCTGGCAATGAAGGCGGCGCGGCCATGGCCGTCGCTTCTGGCTATCTGATCGGTCTGGCGGCGACCCAGTGGGCGATCGCGGTCGCCGCAGGCTTCGCGGTTTCGAAGCTTTGGAACGCGGCGACGGCGGATGCGGTCCCGGCGCGCGTCGCGGGCGGCGTCGTGGCGGGCGTCGGCGCCTTCCTGGTGCTGGAAGTGGTCGAAGGGGCGGCATTCGCGGCGCTCGGCATCGGCTGATTTCAACGACCTGAACTGATCTGCGGCCGGGCGCGTCCTGGCCGCACGCCTGAATCATGGAACGGCGATGAGCGGTCCCCAATTCGACGAACGGTTCCAGAAGGAGCTGGCGGAGCTTTTCCGCTGGCGCCGGGACGTGCGTCGGTTCCGCTCCGATCCGGTGGACCCGGATCTGGTCGACGAATTGCTGGAACTGGCTTCGACCGCGCCTTCGGTGGGCCTTTCGGAGCCGTGGCGCTTCGTGAAGATCGGCGGCGAGGCCGCGCGAGCGGCGGCGCTGGAGAATTTCGAACGGGCCAACGCGTCCGCGCTTGAGGGGTTTTCAGGCGAGGACGCGAAAATTTACGCCGGACTGAAACTCTCCGGCATGAAAGAAGCGCCGGTGCAGATCGCGGTCTATTGCGATGAGAGCGAGGAGGGGCCGGACGCCAAGGGCAAGGGGCTGGGCGCCGGAACAATGCCGGAGGCCCGGCGCTATTCGGTGGTCTGCGCCGTCATGCAGCTATGGCTTGCCGCGCGCGCCAGGGGGCTGGGCCTCGGCTGGGTCTCGATCCTCGACCCGCTGACGCTGAACATGGCCTTCGGCGTGCCGCCCGGATGGCGGCTGGTCGCCTATCTCTGCCTCGGCTGGCCCGAGGAAGAGCATGACGACGCCGAGTTGGAGCGCGCCGGCTGGGAATCACGCGATGGCGCGTCCGGCCGCGTGACGCCGCGCTAGGAGACGAGACATGCAAGCGAAAATCCCCGCCACGGTGGTGACCGGATTTCTGGGCGCCGGCAAGACGACGCTGATCCGTCATCTTCTGGGGCAGGCGAACGGACGGCGCATCGCGCTGATCGTCAACGAGTTCGGCGATCTGGGTGTTGATGGCGAGATTCTGAAGGGTTGCGGCGATGAGGCATGCCGCGACGAAGATGTCGTGGAGCTGTCCAATGGCTGCATCTGCTGCACCGTCGCCGAGGACTTTATCCCGACCATGAAGATGCTGATCGAGCGGGACGACCCGCCCGACCATATCGTGATCGAGACCTCAGGCCTCGCGCTGCCGCAACCGTTGGTGCGCGCCTTCAACTGGCCTGAGATTCGCACCCGCGTCACTGTGGATGGCGTGGTGACGGTGGTGGACGGGGCCGCGGTTTCGGAGGGGCGTTTCGCCCATGACGAGGCGGCGGTGGACCGTCAGCGAGCGGCCGATGATGGGCTGGATCACGAAACGCCGCTCAGCGAGTTGTTCGAGGATCAACTCGCCTGCGCGGACATGATCGTCGTCAACAAGACCGACCTGATCGGCGCCGACGCAGCAGAGTCGCTGATGGCGCGTCTGGGGGGTGAAGCGCGCGACGGCGTACGCACGATCTCCTCCAAGATGGGCGTTGCGCCGCTCGACGTTCTTCTGGGCATGAATATCGGCGCGGAGGATGATCTGGAGGGGCGCGAGGCCCATCACCATCATCACCACGATGATGAGGATGACGACCACGATCATCATCACGATCACGACCATGACGAGTTCGAAAGCTTTGTCGTGGCGTTGCCGGAGGTCTCGGATCCCAAAGCGCTTGAGGCCAGAATTCTGAATGCGATCGCCGCCAACGATATCCTGCGCCTCAAGGGCTTCGCCGCGATCGCGGGCAAGCCGATGCGACTGGCGGTGCAGGCGGTCGGGCCTCGGATCGACACATATTTCGATCGACCCATCCGGCCAGATGAAGCGCGCGAGACGCGGCTTGTTGTGATCGGCGAGGCGGGGCTGGATCGTGCGGCGATCGAGACCGCGCTCCGCGGATGAGCGTCGCCGTCGCCGCCGAGGATCCCCGCGCCGCCGAAATCGGAGCGCTGATCGCGCGGGCGGAGGACGAAATCCGCCCCTTCTATCCACCCGAGCAGATGTTCACCTATTCGCCGGAAGATCTGATCGCCAAAGGCGTCTATTTCGTCGTCGCGAGGCTGGACGGCGTGGCGGTCGGTTGCGGCGGCATGGAGCCCAAAGACGGCTATGGCGAACTGAAACGGATGTATGTGGCGCCGGAGGCGCGGGGTAAGGGCGTCGCCGAAGCGATCATGGAGGCGCTGGAGACGGGCGCCGTGGCGCGCGGTCTCGACGCCATGCGGCTGGAAACCGGGATCTTTCAGCACGCCGCCCTGAAATTCTATCCCCGCTGCGGATATGAGACCGTCGACTGCTGGGGTGAATACGCCGACAGCGACACCTCCGTCTGCATGGAGAAGAAGCTGGAGACCGGCTGATGCACCTGCTGGCGGCGCAGCCGGGCGCGATCTCGGACGGGTCCGAGCCGGTCGATCTGGCGCAGACGCCGGCCGATGTGGTCATCATCTCAGCGGCCGATACCGAGCTTGCCGGGCTTTCTGAAGCCCGGTCCGCGCTGGGCAACGCGGCCCCGTCGCTGCGCCTCGCCAACCTCACCCATCTGGCGCATCCGATGTCTGTGGATCTGCATCTAGACGCCTGCGCGACGAAGTCGCGGCTGGTGATCGCGCGGGTGTTGGGCGGCGAGAGCTATTGGAGCTACGGGCTGGAGCAATACGCCGCGCGTTTGGCCGAGGCGGGCGTGCCGTTCGCCGCGCTGCCGGGCGACGACAAGCCGGATGAGGGGCTGTGGCGCGCCTCCACCGTCAGCCGAGAGGATTGGGAGGCGCTCTGGGCCTATACCGTCGAAGGCGGTCCGGAGAACGCGACGAACCTATTGCGGTATGCGCGGCATATGCTGGACGAGAGCGAGGCGCCCCCCGCGGCGAAGCCGTTGTTGCGCGCGGGGGGCTATTGGCCGGGCGAGGGGGCGTCGGATCTCGCCGCCTGCCGAGAAAACTGGACCGAGGGCGCGCCGGTCGCGGCTCTGGTGTTCTATCGCGCCTTGCTGCAGGGCGCGGGGCTGAACCCGGTCAATCGTCTGGTCAAGGCGCTGTCGCGCGAGGGGTTGAACCCGTTGCCGATCTTCGTCGCGTCGCTGAAAGATCCGGTCTCCGCCGCGACGCTGGCGCGGATCTTCGAGCAGGCGCCGCCCGACGTGGTGCTCAACGCGACGGCGTTCGCGGTCTCCTCGCCGCAGTCGGAGGACTGGCGCGGAGATCGGGCGACGACGCCGTTGGACGCGCCGGGTCGCCCGGTGTTTCAGGTCGTCTTCGCTGGCGGGACGGAAGTGGGGTGGGAGGAAGCGCCCTCCGGCCTTTCCGCGCGCGACATCGCGATGTACGTCGCCTTGCCGGAGGTGGATGGCCGGGTGCTCGCACGCGCCGTCAGCTTCAAGGGCGAGGCGTTTTTTGATGAAGCGGTCGAGGCCCCCATCGCGGCCTATCGCGCGCGCGGCGATCGGATCGCGTTCACCGCCAAGCTGGCGGCCAACTGGGCGCGGCTCGGGCGGACGCAAGCCGCAGAGCGCAAGGTCGCTATCGCTCTCGCGAATTATCCTAACAAGGATGGGCGTTTGGCCAATGGCGTCGGGCTGGATACGCCCGCGGGCACGGTGGAGGCGCTGAATGCGCTGAAAGGCGCCGGGTATCGGGTCGAAGGCGCGCCAGAGGACTCCGCTGAACTGATGAAAGCGATTTTGGCGGGGCCGACCAACTGGCTGGCGGATCGCGCCGCGCGGGAGGGCGGCGTGCGCATGCCGCTGATCGATTATTCCGCCGCCTATTCGCGCCTGCCATGGGAGGTGCGCCGCCGGATCGAAGAGCGCTGGGGTCAGCCCACCGAAGATCCGTTCTTCGTCGGAGGCCAGCTCGATTGCGGGCATTTCGCTCTGTCGGTGCTGGAGTTCGGCAACGTGGTCGTCGGCGTTCAACCTGCGCGCGGCTACAATATCGATCCGACCGAGAGTTATCACAGCCCCGATCTGGTTCCGCCGCACAACTATCTCGCCTTCTATTTCTGGCTGCGAGAGGCGTTCGGCGCGCAGGCGATCGTGCATATGGGCAAGCATGGCAACCTGGAGTGGCTGCCGGGCAAGGCGGTGGCGCTGTCGGATGAATGCCTGCCGGAAGCCGTCTTCGGCCCGACGCCGCACCTCTATCCCTTCATCGTCAATGATCCGGGCGAGGGGACGCAGGCCAAGCGCCGGGCGCAGGCGGTGATCATAGATCACCTGACGCCGCCGCTGACGCGGGCGGAGACCTATGGCCCGCTGAAGGATCTTGAGGCGCTGGTTGACGAGTATTTTGAGGCGGCGGGCGTAGATCCACGGCGGTTGGAGCATCTGCGGCGAGAGATCCTGTCGCTGACCTCGGTGACCGGGCTGGATCAGGACGCCGGGATCGAGCCGGGGGAGGCGGAGGAGAGCGCCCTCGCCAAACTGGACACCTATCTCTGCGAGCTAAAGGAAGCGCAGATCCGAGACGGGCTACATGTCTTTGGCGTCTCGCCCGAGGGGCGGCTGGAGCGTGATCTGGCGCTGGCGCTTGCGCGGGTGCCGCGCGGGGCCGGCGAGGGCGGACATGCGAGTCTGATCAGGGCGTTGGCGGACGATCTTGAACTGACGAAGATGCGCGTCCCCTCGGCCAGCGGCGAGGATCAGCGCTTCGATCCGCTCGATTGCGCGATGGGAACGCCGTGGGAAGGGCCTCGACCCAAAGCATTGCGCGCGTTTGGGCATGAGGTGTGGCGTAGCGCCGGCGATACGGTCGAGCGGCTGGAGAAGCTCGCCGACGCGTTGTTGCAGGGGGTAGAGCCCGATCCACGGTGGGTTCGCACGATCTCGGTGATCGAGGAGATCCACGCCGTGCTGCTGCCCGCCCTTCGCGCCTGTGGAGCGGCGGAGATGCAGGGATTGCTGACGGGACTGGACGGGCGGTTCGTGCCGCCCGGCCCCTCCGGCGCGCCGACGCGGGGCCGCCCCGACGTGCTGCCGACCGGGCGCAATTTCTTCTCTGTCGACAGTCGCGCGGTGCCGACACAGGCGGCCTGGGCGCTGGGTTGGAAGTCCGCCTCAATGCTGGTGGAGCGACATCTGCAGGAAGAGGGCGATTGGCCACGCGTCATGGCGCTGACAGCCTGGGGCACGTCGAACATGCGTACCGGCGGCGATGATATCGCGCAGGGACTGGCGCTGATGGGCGCGCGGCCCTTGTGGGATGCGGCGTCTCGCCGGGTGACGGGGTTTGAGATTATTCCGCTTGGCGCGCTTGGCCGTCCGCGCGTGGATGTGACGCTGCGCGTTTCCGGTTTTTTTCGCGACGCCTTTCCGGCCCAGATCAATCTTTTCGATAGCGCGGCGAGGGCGATCATGGCGCTCGACGAGCCGGAGGATCAGAACCCACTCGCCGCGCGCTACCGGTCCGATCTCGCGAAACTGCAGGAAGAGGGCGCCGAGGATTCCGAACGCCGAGCGGGATATCGCGTTTTTGGCTCCAAGCCGGGGGCCTATGGCGCCGGACTGCAGGCGGTAATTGATGAACGGCTTTGGACGGATCGCGCCGATCTGGCTGAGGCCTATCTGACCTGGGGCGGCTACGCTTATGGCGAGGGCGCGGAGGGCGCCGCCGAGCGCGGTCTATTTGAACATCGGCTTTCGGGTGTCGAGGCGGTGGTGCAAAATCAGGACAATCGTGAGCATGACCTGCTGGATTCCGACGACTACTACCAGTTCGAAGGCGGCATGGCGGCGACGGTCGAGGCGCTCTCAGGCCGCGCGCCGACCATTTATCACAACGATCATTCCCGCCCCGAACGCCCATTGATCCGCACGCTGGAGGATGAGATCGGCCGCGTGGTGCATTCCCGCGTGGTGAACCCGAAATGGATCGATGGCGTCAAACGCCACGGCTACAAGGGCGCGTTCGAGATGGCCGCGACGGTGGATTACCTGTTCGCGTTCGCCGCCACGACAGGCGCAGTGAAGAACCACCATTTCGACCTCGTGCACGCGGCGTTTCTTGAAGATGACGATACGCGGGCGTTCATCGAAGAGAACAATCCCGCCGCGCTGCGTGAAATCGCCGAACGGCTGCAGGAGGCGATGGAGCGGGGGATGTGGACGCCGCGATCCAATTCGGCCCGCACGCGGATTGGTGGCCTGACGACTAGCTGAGCAACCGATCCTCAGAGCGCCTTTCGCTTGCTCTGGAGGAACGCTGCGCTGTTATCCGTGGTCATCTCGACCCAGATCGGGAAGTGGTCCGACATCTGGTTCCGCCGCCAGGTGCCTTTGTAGTATTTGACCAGCGCCGTCTCATCACTGGCGATATCCTTTGAGCCGCCATAGACCTTGAGCATGTCCTTCTTGTAGGGTCGCCAGCCGTCGTCTGTGTAGACGTGCTGAAAGAAGTCGAGCACGTCGCCGCTCTCGCTTCCAGAATCGGCCTGCGCGAACTGAAAGTACTTGTTGGCGCTGAAGAACATCCGGTCGTAAGCCTCTGATTTGCTGACATTCGTGTCCTTGCCGTCCAGACCCTCGCATTCGCGATAGCCCGCGTCGGTGATCAGCTTGATCGTCTCTTGATCCTTGGACTGGTAGAGGTTCATGTCGCCGGTGATGACCAGATTGGCGGCCCATTCGCTGTTCTTCTTCTCCTTCAGCGCGGCCATCATTAGGCGCACTTCCTCTCGCCGCAGCTTCACATCGTCCGCGTCGTCCGAGGGGTGCAGATGCAGGTTGATGATCGAGAACGCCTTCCAGCCGGTGACGAAGCCGGTGATGTAGGGCGCGCGCTTGAGCTGCGTGATCTTCGGCGCGCCGCTGGCGGGAGGGTTCTTCTTCAGCAACTCCTCCCAGAGGATCAACTCGCCCGCGAGGCCGGAGAAGGTCACGCGCCGCTTGTTATAGAGATAGCCCGACCGCTCTGAATTGCCGGCGGTGCCCTCGGTGATGTCGTTGACGACGTACAGCCAGTCGTCGCCCAGCAGGCGCATCAGAATAGACAGGTCGTGCAGCGTCGATTTAATCTCCTGAATCGCGACCAGATCGAACGTGCTGATGATCTCGGCCATATAGAAATAGGCCTCTGGCAGGCGCTGTTTGGTGTGCCCGAACTCCTTGATGTTCCAGCTGGCCATCAGCAGATTGGATTCAGTCTTGCGCGCCGGCACCTGGGTTTTCAGCGCGGCCTTCAGGCGCAAAAGGTTGTCGATGATCCGTTTCTGTTCGGTCTTGGTGAGGTTGGGAAATATGCGGGCGTAGTCCCGTTTGGCAAAATCACTTTCCGGGCGAAGATCGTCATAAACGGGCATTTGATTTCCTCCAGATTCCCCTAGGGTGAGGCTAGCATAGAATTGAAACCACAGAGGAAAAACTCGGCTTGCGCCGCGCGGCCCAGCGCCCGAGGTTAGCCTTCGTCCTCAAGGAGAATCCGCATGACCGACGATACCGACCGCCACGCGATGAAGATGGCCAAGAAGAAGGCCGCGCGCGACAAGATCATGGCCACCAAGACCGATGAGAAGGGCCTGATCGTCGTTCACACCGGTAAGGGCAAGGGCAAATCCACCGCGGCGTTCGGAATGATTTTTCGCTGCATCGCGCATGGGCTGCCCTCGGCGGTGGTGCAGTTTATCAAGGGCGGCATGTCGACCGGAGAGCGCGACCTGATCGAAGGCAAGTTCGCGGACATCTGCCAGTTTCATACGATGGGCGAGGGCTTCACGTGGGAGACGCAGGACAAAACCCGCGATATCGAGATGGCCGCCGCCGCCTGGGAAAAGGCGAAGGAGCTGATCCGCGACCCGAAGCATCGTATGGTCCTATTGGATGAGATCAACATTGCGCTGCGTTACGATTATGTCCCCATCGCAGAGGTCGTCGAATTTCTGCAGACCGAAAAGCCGCCGATGACCCATGTCGTGCTGACCGGGCGCAACGCCAAGGATGAGTTGATCGAGATCGCAGATCTGGTGACGGAGATGGAACTAGTGAAACATCCATTCCGTTCCGGCGTGAAAGCTCAGATCGGCGTCGAGTTCTGATGATCGATCGCCTTGATCATCTGGTTCTGACCGTCGCCGACGTCGAGGAGACGGTCGGTTTCTACACCCGCGTGCTGGGTATGAAGGCGCGCACATTCGGCGAGGGACGGCGGGCGCTCCATTTCGGACGTCAGAAGATCAACCTGCATCAGGCGGAGGGCGCGACAGCCGATATCGTGGCCAAGCGCCCGGTCGCGGGGGCCGCAGATCTCTGCTTCATCGCCGCTTCGCCCCTCGCGGATGTGATTGCGCGACTGCAGGCGCAGGACGTCTCCATCGAAGAGGGACCGGTTCAGCGCACCGGCGCCGAGGGGCCGATCACCTCGGTCTATTTTCGTGATCCAGACGGCAATCTGATCGAGGTCTCGGTTCCGGTCTGATCGCGCGGGATTGACCTCTCTTCGATAATTGTTATCCTTTTGGTTAACAAATTAGGGGAGGCGATTTTGACCCACGCAAAACGTTGGCCGAACGAAACCGATGACTATCGCGTCGCGAGGGAAGCCCTTTTGGCGGCGGAGGTTGCGCTGCGCGCGCAGACAGAGGAGGTCGCGCAGATGCGGGCCAATCTGCCTGCAGGCGGCGCGCCGAAAGAGGATTATGTCTTCGTCGACGCGCGCAGGGGCGCAGAGGTGCGGTTGTCTGAGCTTTTCGCGCCGGGCAAGGACTCGCTGGTGCTCTACGGGTTTATGTTCGGCCGGGCGCAGACCAGTCCATGTCCCGCCTGCACCTCATTGCTGGACGGTCTGAACGGGTCGTCGCCGCATCTCAACGACAAGATCAGTTTCGCAGTCGTTGCGGCGGCCGAACCAGCGGTCTTGCTGGACTACGCGAATGAACGGGGATGGGGAAACCTCCGCCTGCTTTCATCCGCCGGCAACAGCTATAACCGCGATTACGGCGCCGAGACGGACGAGGGCGCGCAATTGCCAATGATGCACTCCTGGGCGCGCAAGGATGGGGAGATCCGGCATTTCTGGGCGTCCGAGCTGCTGTTCGGGCCGGACCCGGACTGGCCGCATCATCCGCGCCACGGCGATGCGATCTGGCCGCTCTGGAATATGTTCGATCTGACGGCAGACACCCGCTATGGAGGCTGGTTTCCGAAACTGTCCTACGACTGATCCACGCTTCAAGACTTTCAGGCGCCAAAACAAAAAGGCCGGGTGATCAACCCGGCCTTGATGCTTTGATATCTGGCGCGAGCTACTGCTCTTCTTCCTCGTCGTCGCCATGGCCGAGCGAATGCATGAAGCTGTCAATCGCTTCACTGGCGCTTGCGAGGGCGTCGTTGACCTCATCGGACGAGGGCAAGGCGTCGCGCACTTCGCCCAGCAAGGTCTCTTCCTTCTCGGTGCGCTCGACCTCTTCGCCGTCGACCGTCACCGGGCCTTCTTCATAGGCGCCGGGGTTCTTGTTCCAGCTGTCGAGGATGGCGTCTTCGGCCTCGGTGACAGCCTCCATGGCTTCTTCAGCGTCGATCTCCGCCTGAGCGACTTCGTCTTCGGTTGGTCTATCCGGATTTCCGAGGCCCTCTAGGGCGCTCAGCGCATTCTCCACGCCCTGATCGAAGGCGTCCTCGTCGCTTTCATACTCCTCGAGCGAGTCATACCCGGCGAGCTCCAGCGCCGTCTCGAGGTCATCATGGGCTTCTTCAGCGTCTAAAACAGCCTGTGCGTTCGCAAGCTCGGTATCTGCAACCGACAACGCCGCCGCGAGACTGACTGGGCCTTTGCCCTTCTTATATTGGCCATTGCGAATATGGGCGAGCTTGGCCTTCTCGCTCGAGTGCACGGCGCCGTTCATATTGCCGCGTTCGCTTGCGTGTAGCCCGTCCTCGGCCTCCCAACCGCGGCTCTTTGCGGCCTTGTTGCCTCCATAGCCTTTTTTACCGCTCTTGCTGTGACCATAGGCGTTGCCACGGCTCTTGCCGGGACCGTCGTCATCCGAATCGCCAAAGCTGGATTTGGAGCTCGATTTTCCGCCGCCGTTCCCGTTTCCGTTCCCGCCGCCGTTGCCCCCGCCGTTGCCGCCGCCATTGCCATTGCCGCCGCCATTGCCATTGCCGCCGCCGTTGCCTCCCTTGGCTTCGGCAATGCTGATTTGGGCGTCGATGACGGTCGCGCCGGCGAATGCAAAACTTGCCGTCGTCGCGAGCAATAGCGCCAATGCGGAGTGTTTCAGCTTCAGGCCACGCATGTTCAAGGATCCTCTCACTCGTTTACTCGATCGCCGCGTGCGGTGGGCGATATGGCATTATGTCAAATATTTTTGACTCTTAAGTCAAAGATTTCATGCTGACTCTAAGGAATCGGAGCGTTTCTTTCAGCAGGATGCTGTAATGCAGAGACAAAATTGTGGCGCAAATCGGCTTGATTCAGTCACAGGGCGCCAAGACTCGAGAGACGGGCAGTTTTCCTTGATTGTGATTCGCGGACGCTCTGCGTTGCCTCGAAACCGGCGCGCGCATAGACCTTGCTGCATGTCAGTTCACCGAGAGCAGAGCCGCGCGTGACATCGCGGCCCGTCAGCCTGATGATCCAGGGCGCAGGATCGAATGTCGGCAAATCCATGTTGGTGGCCGGGTTGGCGCGGGCGTTGAAGCTGCGTGGCATGCGCGTGCGACCGTTTAAACCGCAAAACATGTCGAACAACGCGGCCGCCACGCCGGAGGGTGGAGAGATCGGTCGCGCCCAGGCGCTGCAGGCCCGCGCATGTGGGATCGCGCCCCATGTCGACATGAACCCCGTGCTCCTGAAGCCGGAATCGGAAACCGGCGCGCAGGTGGTCGTGCGCGGCAAGGTGATGACCACAGCGAAGGCGCGGGATTACAAAGCGTTGAAGCCGAAACTTCTGCCAAAGGTTCTGGAGAGCTTCGCGGCGGTGGGGCGCGATGCCGACATCGTGCTGGTGGAGGGTGCCGGCAGCCCGGCCGAGATCAATCTGCGCGCAGGCGACATCGCCAATATGGGGTTCGCGCGTGCGGCGGAGGTTCCCGTCGTGCTGACGGGCGATATCGACCGGGGCGGCGTGATTGCGCAGCTTGTGGGCACGCATGCGGTGCTGGATCCTGAAGATCGGGCGATGATCCGCGGGTTCCTCGTGAACAAGTTTCGCGGCGACGTCTCGCTGTTCGAGGGTGGTATGGCCGAGATTGCGGGTCGCACCGGATGGCGGCCGCTGGGCGTCGCGCCATGGTTCGCCGATGCGCATAAGCTGCCGGCCGAGGATGCGGCGGATCTGCGCACAGGCGACGAAGGCGGGCCAGTCAGGATTGCGGCTCCGATCTTTTCCCGTATCGCCAATTTCGACGATCTCGATCCGTTGCGGCTGGACCCGGCGGTCTCGCTGACCATGGTGCGGCCGGGGCGGGCGATCCCGGAGTGCGATCTGGTGCTGCTGCCGGGGTCGAAGGCGACGCTGGCGGATCTCGCCGATCTGCGCGCGCAGGGCTGGGATGTGGATATTCAGGCGCATGTGCGGCGCGGCGGCCGGGTGCTGGGCCTTTGCGGCGGCTATCAGATGATGGGGCGACGCATCGCCGATCCGGACGGGCTGGAGGGCGCGCCGGGCGAGGTTAAAGGGCTGGGCCTGCTGGACATCGAGACGGTGATGACGCCCGAGAAAAGCGTGCGCACCGCGCGCGGCGTTCATCTGGAAAGCGGCGCGCGCGTGACGGGGTATGAGATTCATATTGGGCGCACGCGAGGTCCCGATTGCGACCGGCCGTTGTTCGAACTCGACGGTGAGGGATCGGGAGGCGGGCGATTGGAAGGCGCGACCAGCTTGGACGGGCGCTGTATGGGCGCGTACCTGCATGGTTTATTCGCGGAGGATAGGTTCCGCGCCGCGTGGCTGAGGGCGCGCGGCGCGCCGCCCTCAACCCTCGCCTATGACGCGGTGGTGGACGAGACGCTTGACGCGCTGGCGGCCCATCTTGAGGCGCATCTGGACGTGGACGCGATGCTGCAGATCACCCGGAACGGACGCCGCTAGTCGCCCGCTCCAAAGGCGAGGCGATAAGAGAGCGCGACCCCGCCCGCGCCGCCGACGATATTGCCCGCCGTCACCGGGATCAGATTCGCCATGGCGCCCGCGATCGATCCGTCTGCGCCTGCCAGAAGCCCGGCGGGGATCAGGTATAGATTGGCGATGGAATGCTCGAATCCCAGCGCGACGAACGCGGTGATCGGCCAAAGGATCGCGAAGATTTTCCCGAACACGGTTCGCGCGGCCATGGAAAGCCAGACGGCGAGACAGACCAGCGCATTGCAAAGCACGCCGCGAATGAAGGCCTCGACCGGCCCGAGCGCCAGCTTGCCCTCGGCGATGGCGGCGGCCAGCGCGCCGGTCGGACCCGTCAGCAGACCCGCGCCCACCATGGCGGCGGCCACGGCCAGCGCGCCCGCGGCGTTGCCAAGGAACACGATCCCCCAGTTTCGAAGCAGCGAGCCGGTTGGAATTCGGCGATCGACGCAGGCCATGACCATCAGGGCGTTGCCGGTGAAAAGCTCCGCGCCGCCGACGACCACCAGTATCAGACCCAGCGAAAAGACGAAGCCGCCCAAGACTCGCGCCGGTCCAAATCCCGGCTCCACCCCTGTCATTGCGACGGTGTAGGCCGCGCCTCCAAACGCGATGAACGTCCCAGCGAGCACCGAAAGCGCCAGAAGCGGCGTCAGGCCCAACCTGGCCTTGCGAACGCCGGCATTCTCGACAAGCCGCGCGATTTCAGCAGGCGCGTAGGCGTCGAGCCCGGTGGGGTGCGGTGGTTCCGTCTGTCCTTTTGCCATGAAAGACAGAGTGGAGTAGAGGCGCGCCGCTTGCGCTGATCTCGGTCAATTGTCGAACGTCAGAGGTATTTGACTTTTCCGTCACAACATTGCCCCTACACGGTCCCCGGCCGCACTCACTCGCTTCCGCTTACAACGCAAGACTCTTCAGCTAAATGACGCAGCGCCGCGAATGGCCGCTTCGAGCCGATTGTGTTGAAAAACTCGCTCTTGATCGGCGGTCAACTCGCTGATTCACTTCCGATATTGAGGAGGACGGATCGCGATGATGGGGTCAAGGCAGGAGGCGCAATCGGCGCTGTTTTATGAGTTCTCGCTGGAAGATCATGTGCCGCAGGATCATGTGTTGCGGTCGATTGATCGGTTTGTCGATTTGACAAGCCTTCGCACGCACTTGGCGGAATTCTATAGCCACACGGGCCGTCCTTCGGTCGATCCCGAGCTGCTGATCCGGATGCTTCTGGTGGGCTATTGCTTTGGCATCCGGTCAGAGCGGCGGCTGTTTGAAGAGGTGCATCTGAACCTTGCGTATCGCTGGTTTTGCCGCCTCGATCTGACCGACCGAATTCCGGATCATTCCACCTTCTCCAAGAACCGCCATGGCCGCTTCCGCGCGAGCGAGCTGTTGCGTCACGTGTTCGAGGCGACCGTGACGCGCTGCATGGAGGAGGGCCTTGTCGGCGGACAGGGCTTTGCCGTGGATGCGAGCCTGATCGTCGCGGACGTCCAGAAGCAGAATTCCAGCAAACCGGAAGACTGGGCATCCCGAGAGATCGACCCCAATGATGCGTCACGAGCGGTTCGCGAATATCTCGACACTCTGGATGACGAAGCTTTCGGCGCGGCCACGACGGCCAAGTCCAAGTTCACGGCTCATGCGGACCCTGCCAGCCAATGGACGGCGGCGCGGAAAGGTCCGGCGTTCTTCGCCTATTCCGACAATTACCTGATCGACACGGATCATGGCGTCATCGTGGATGTGGACGCCAGCCGGTCGAACAAGTCCGCCGAGGTAGGCGCGATGCGCAAGATGATCGACCGGACCACAGAGCGCTTCGGCCTGAAGCCGGATTGGGTCGCCGCTGACACGGCATACGGATCATCCGACAACCTCACCTGGCTGACAATAAAACGGCGGATCCTCCCATTCATCCCGGTGTTCGACAAATCGGAACGCAAGGACGGAACCTGGTCCCGGTCCGACTTCACCTGGGACGAGGACAACGACCGATACATCTGCCCGGAAGGCAAAGAACTTCGTCACACGAGACGGCGATATTCCGATCCCGCTCGGACAGCGCCAAGGCTGAAAGCGCGCAAATACAGGGCGTTGAAAGCCGACTGCCTAAATTGCCCTTCCAAACCGAAATGCTGCCCGAACACCGATTTGCGCGCCATCAACAGAGAGAAGTATGAAATCGTCAGGGATTTCGTGCGGCGCTGCACCGCCTCTGAATTCAACCCAACAGCGCAGAAGCGGCGCAAGAAAGTCGAGATGCTGTTCGCCCACCTCAAACGCATCCTCGGGCTGGGGCGGCTCCGATTAAGAGGACCCTGCGGCGCCCAGGATGAATTCACCCTCGCAGCGACCGCCCAAAACCTCCGGAAACTGGCAAAGCTCAAGCCGATGGCGCCCATCGCCGGATAAGTGGGCGGGCTAGGCGCAGATTATCCAAAACGATCAGCCCGATAGCTGAAGCCACCCGGCCAAAATCCAACGGCTTTTTCAACACAATCAGCCCGAAACAAACATGACTGAAGTTCACCTCAAGGCGCCAACCGCCTTTCGTGCGTAGCCGGCCACCGCCGCAGGCGGCAGCCGGTGAAGTCACCGCTGGGCCTGCAAGATCACATTGAAGGGCGTTCTTGAAACCTCTCGCACGGAACTGAACCCAGCATCCTTTAAAACCTCGCTGAGCCGTCGATTTCCCGCCTGTGCGCCGAGCACGTGCGTACCATTTTCTGAGATCGCGTGAGCGCAGCAGATCGTCGTGGAAGCCGAATAGAACAGCCGGCCCACCGGGTTGATATTGTCCTCGACCCTGTCGCCTGCGGCCGGCTCGACGATCATGATGGAGCCATCCGCATTCAGAAGGCGCTTTGCCGCTTCAACAACATCTACCGGTCTCCCCATGTCATGCAGGGAGTCGAAGAAGCAAACCAGATCGAACGACTCGCCTTTGCTCACTGCGGCGTCGCCAAGATGGAACGTCGCTCGGTCGGTGACGTCAGAATCCTCTGCGGCCTTCCGCGCTTCGTCGATTGATCCCGCATGCGCATCGAACCCGTGGAACTGGGAGTTGGGATAAGCTTCCGCCATCAGGACAGTCGAGTGCCCGTGACCGCAGCCAAAATCCGCCACGCGCGCGCCTTTCGTTAGCTTCTCCTCGACGCCATCAAGGGCGGGAATCCAGTTTTGCACCAGGTTGGCGGCGTAGCCGTTTCGGAAGAACGCGGCGCTGCCGCAAAACAGTCGTCCGTCGTGGTCGCCCCACGCGATGCCTTTGCCGGTCTTGATCGCTTCGATGGCCTTCGGCTCGTCCGCCCACATCGACGCGACAACCTGCCAGGCATGTGGAAAGTAGAAGGGGGATTCATCGTCGGCCAGCGTGGCTTCCTGCTCCCGCGTAAGCTCATAGGCGCCGGTGGTTCCGTGATAGTCGATATAGCCGCCCGCGACCTGGCTGTTGAGCCATTCGCGGACGTATCTTTCAGCGCAGTCCGCTCGTTTCGCCAACTCAGCGGAGCTTAATGGGCCCGCGCCCGCCATGGCTTTGTAGAGGCCTAGCTTCGCGCCTATGCTCACCATGACGCCGCCATAGCCGGCGGAGAGGTCTCCGAACAGCCGTTCCACCTGAAAATCGAGCGCGTTTTGATTGATGGTCATCTTTCATCCTCCTGGAGATCGTTAAATCCAGGGCGATGATGCGCATTGACGACCCAGGCCACGAGCGCCAGATTGACCAATAACGGTCCATTTGTGCCAACTGGACGATCCCATGTCGCAAAACGTCCAACCTTTGCATGTCTCCATCATCGCCTTTCCGGATGCGGTGATCTCGACCTTGACCGGTGTCTATGACGTCCTGAACTCCTTTGGGATGCTCAAGGGCTTCGATCCGTCGATTCCAGAGGAGCCGCCGTTCAGAATTGAAATCGTGGGCGCTTCCGACGCGCCTGTTTTGATGGCGAGTGGAGTCCCGGTGAATGTGCATAAGTCCGTCGAAGACATTGAGAAGACCGACATCATCATCGCACCGTCGGTCCTGCTTGAAGACGGGCGCTGGCGGGTCGGGCGCTATCCCGATCTGGTGCGTTGGATTTCGGAGATGCACAAGGGCGGCGCGCAACTCTGTTCCGCCTGTTCAGGCGTGTTCCTGTTCGCGGAAACCGGCCTCTTCGACGGACAGGAAACGACGATCCATTGGGGATATCAGGACCCGTTCGAGGCGGAATTTCCAAACATACCCCTGTCGCCAGAACGCGTGCTGATCGTCAGCGGCGCCCGCAATGAGCTGATTACATCAGGTGCGGCGATGTCATGGCACGATTTGGTGCTGTATTTGATCGCGCTTCATATTGGCGCCGGGGCGGCGCAGGCGGTCGCTCGCTTCTTTGCGCTGCAATGGCACCATGACGGTATTACGCCCTATGTCGTCTTCAACGGCGGAAAGGACCACGAAGATGCAACAATCTTTCGTGTGCAAAACTGGATAGCCGAGAATTTCGCGGTCGCGAAACCAGTCGAGGAAATGATCAAACTCTCCAAGCTTCCGACGCGTTCGTTCAAGCGGCGGTTCAAAGCCGCGACCGGGCTCTCCGCGCTGGAATACACCCAGCGCCTTCGCGTTGAAGACGCTAAGCGGCGCCTTGAGCTGGATTCGCGTCCAATCGATGAGATCGCGTGGAGAGTCGGTTACGAAGATCCGGCGTTCTTTCGCCGCTTGTTCAAACGGTCGACGGGTTTGTCGCCCGGCGCCTATCGCAAGCAATTCTGCGTGCCGGCGTTTGTGTCGGAGAACCTGCCCAATTCCGGTTGAGCGGATGCGGGAGCACGGGGCACTTCGCATACGCGCCAGAAGCGTATTTCTGCTCTGGTGTGGTGAGTAGCGAATAGCCTCGGCTCACGAATCTGGACCGTCAGAACAATGACAGCTTTCGGCATCTCTATTCTTGCTCTGGAGGCCGCGTGTAATACTGATGAAACTCGTCACCGAGCGCGTAGATCGTCTGATCTGGCGACAGGTCTAGGATTAGGTCTTCTTCGAGGACGCGCGCCCGGTAACTCCATCCCTCGGGCAGTTCGGTCATCTTACCGCCGAGGCTAGGCAGGGTCTCCATAGAATAGTCCTTGCCATGGGCCTGCAACACATAGGCGTTGCCCTCTGGGTCAATAATCTCGAACACCGGCTTGCCCTTGGCGTAGACCATCCTCTGCTTTTTCTTCGGATTGAAAATTGCGTAGGGCGCGGAGCCCTGCCACGCCTTAGCCATCACCGCCGGATCAAGACGCGCGGCCCAACGCGCTTCGATGCCGCCGAAGGTTTCAGTCTCGCCAAACTCAAGCGTCTGCTCATCCATCATCCAGAACTTCGGGCCGTTCAACTCGACTTTGATCGCGCCGAACTTCTCCTTGATCGCCTCAATATCGAGGTTATCGAATAACTCGACCGGGCAATCGTTCATGCCGGTGGTGTTGTAGACGTCCAGCCCGTCCGGTTTGGCGATGATGAACTCGCAAAACCGCATGTCCCGCGTATCCGGGATGGTGTAGGTCTTGATCTCTCGCTCGCCGGCCGCGACTGGCGATGCAACGAGAGCGGTCAGGAGCAGTCCAAGCGCGAAAACGCGATGATCTTTCGTCATTTCCTTGGCCCCTCCGCCTCGAATTGCTCTTTGGTCGTATAGTAACCGCGTGGGAAATAAGGTCCCATGACTACCTCTAATGAGCCGGGTTCCCGCGCCTTGCCCGGGCAATGCTCCCAGTCCTTCTGGCAAACCATGAACCGCATGATGAGCATGCCCCAATCCTTCCGGTCCCGAGGATCGTCGAGGCCTTCGCCCGGCCCCCAATCGATCCACGCAATGCCGTTCTCGCGCGTCGCGTTGGCCGGATGGTCCTCCGGCCGGCTGACGACGATGGTGTAATAACCTTCGTCATCGAGCGGAGCCTGCATATCGAACACGCCATCCCAGAGTTCACCTGACGGCGCCGAGGCGGCGGTCACGACCGACCAGTATTTGACCTCGCCGTCCTCCATCGTCTCTGCGCCGGCATATGTATCGGGGTAGGTGGGCATCTTCGCGCGGAAAACGTAAACCGGGCCGAATTTCCGGGACAGATAGGCCATCAGATAGGCCGTCGTCGGATCGCCCCGCCTTCCATTTCGGTCTGCAGCTTGATCTGAGCCCGCTTTTCAGGCGGCATGAAAGCGCCCCCAACTGTGTACTTCATCCCGCGAAACAACTCCCATTGAACTTCCGGGCGTGCCGGAGCCGAGGCGGGATCGAGCGCCGGATCGTTCTCCGGCGAGTTCACCATCTTGTACCATGGCTCGATCTCGACCGGCGGTGCGGCGAACCCCAGCAGCACCGCGAACCGTTCGACAATTTCGTCGGGCGAGAGACGGGTTCCGTCAGCGAGCGTCGCCTCATACGTCATGTAAGGAGCGACCGCGACAGGGACATCGGCACGCGCCAGCCCGGCGCTGTCGTATCCTTCATCCGAGACATAGATGCGGATGACCAGTTGAATGAGCTGCTCTTCCGCGCCTGCATACATCGTGTTCGTCGCGCGATCCGAAGGGTCTGCCGGAGGCTCCTCCATCACGATATGCGCGGTGTAGTCGCGGTTCTCGGCGGAGCGGTCTGCGCCGACGATATAGGGATTGATCGACCCCTCATCCGGTTCAATATCCCATGCGGCGAAATCTTCACCCCCGAGCGCGATGAAGGTGCTGCGTTCGAACCGGTAGAGCGCGAGCTTGAAATAGCGCGCATGAGGAAACTGGCCGCGCAAAGTCAATTTGGTTCCCGGGGGCATTTTTACCTGGCCGACGAAATAGGTCGGCCGCTTGTCGCCCCAAAGATTGGGGTTCTGACTAGGTTTGGGATTCTCCAAGCGATTCCAGAAATCCCAGCCGCGCGGCCCCAGAATAAGGCCATCATGGCCATAGCGCTCATCTGTGCGAATGACCGCGCCTAGAGGCAGGCTTCCATACCGCTCGGCGTTTTGTGCAGGCATGCGCTTTTCTTGAGTAAATTCAGTCTGGGCGGATGAGACAGACGGCATTGAAATCAGAAAAACGGCTACTGTCAGGATAGACCAAGCGCGAATGCAAAAAATCCAGTCGGTCGAAAGCTCATTCCTCAACCCCCAATTCATCGTTTGAAAGAATGCACCACGTTATCCTTAAACATCTAGTCTCACGCTTTGCGCAAGTTCAGATGACCCCGCCAGCGCCGGCGACAATGTAGTGTCCGCGTCAGGTCAGGAGCGGATAACGGCACAGGTTCCCCAGACGACAGTTTTGTCCGCACAGCCGACACTGGGTCACAAGTGCTTGACGTTTGGGCCAACAATGCACGAGCGGGTGCGCTGATTTGCTTCAGAAAAACTCGTGCAGCGAGTCAACGAACTGCGACGTTTCACATCAATCTCGCATTAAATCGCGATCAGCGCCCCAACCGCCGCGACGACGACCAGCGCCAGCCACGCCCGTTGGATCAGCGATACCGCGGCGTCGATATCTGCGGGGGAGGCGTCCCGGCGCCCCTCCGGGTTCAGCGGCGCGTCGTCCGTGACCTCTCCGCCATAGACGCGCGGCCCGGCCAGCGAAAGGTTTAGGCTCGCCGCCGCCGCCGCCTCGGGCCAACCGGCGTTGGGCGAGCGATGCAGCGTGGCGTCGCGGCGCATCACCCGCCATGCCGCCAGACCGGTTCCGGCGAGGCAGATCATTCCCCCCGCGATCCGGGCGGGAACCCAGTTCAACGCGTCATCAAGTTTGGCGGCGGCGTAGCCGAACTCCCGATAGCGCTCGGTTAGGTGACCGATCATTGAATCCGCGGTGTTGATGATTTTGTAGAGCAGAATTCCCGACAGGCCGCCGAGCAGCAGCCAGAGGGCGGGTGCGACCACGCCATCTGAGAAATTCTCCGCCGCCGACTCGATCGCCGCGCGCGAGACGGCCGCCTCATCCAAACTGTCCGGATCGCGGCCGACGATCCGGGCGACGGCGATGCGCCCGGCGGTCAGGCTTTCGCGAAGGCCCAACGCGACGGCGCGGACATGGTCGAGAAGACTTTTCTGCGCGAGAAGGATCGCGCCGCCCAGCGCCTCCCACACGAATCCCAAGGGCAGGGCTGCGATCGCCACGCCGATGCCGATCGCACCGAGGGTGAGCACCAGTAGGGCGCCAGCGCCTTTCGCGCGGCGCTGGCTTGGCAGCCCTTTGTTCAACCACGCCTCCAGCACGCTGACCGCCCGTCCCATCAGCACGGCGGGGTGCGGCACTCGATCCCAGAGCCATTTCGGCTCTCCCAGCACGCCGTCCAGCAGCAACGCGGCCAGCAGGATTGCGAAATGGGAGGTCACGCTGGGCGCCAGCGATTCAGCGCCGCGTCCAGCCGCGCCCAGTCGTCCTCCGGTCCCGGCGGGGCGATCCGCAGCCAGTCGTCGCGGTAGGGAAAGACCCGCGTCCAGATGCGCGCGCGGGCCAGATATTCGTGAAGTCGGGCGGCGTGCGGCGTCTCGATCAGACGAAAGAGGGAGGTTCCCCCGACAATAGTGAGCGCCGCCTCGCCGAGCATCGCATCCAGCCGGTGCGCGTCGCGAAACAGGCGCGCGCGCGTCGTTTCCGCCCAGTCATCGTCAGAGAGAGCGGCGATTCCGATCTCGATCGCCGGGCCGGACACCGCCCAGGGGCCGAGCGTCTCGCGCAGTCGCGCGGCGGTCTCTGGGCCGCAGACGGCGAATCCCAGCCGCAGACCCGCCAGCCCATAGAATTTGCCAAAGGAGCGCAGAATGATCAGCGACTCGCGCCCCGCATTCGAACAGAGCGAAAGCTCGGGTGTGTCATCTGCGAAGCTTTCATCGACCACAGTCAAAGACCGTTGGTTCGCGACCGCCAGCACATCGTCCGGCGCCCAGATCCGGCCGTCCGGGTTGTTCGGGTTCACCAATACAAGCGGGGCGGCGGTCGGCGTTTTCGCTTCGATCACCTCTCGCCCGGCGGCGCGGAAGGCTGCGGCGTGCTCGTTGTAGGTGGGAGAGATCACCGCCACGGGGCCCGGTGGCGTCAGGCCGGGCATCGCCTGGATCAACGCCGAGGCCCCGGGGGCCGCGACGACCTCCGCCCGGTCCGACACCTGATACGCGCGGCGCGCCGCGTCCTCCAGCGCGCGAAGGCGGTCTTTGCCGGGCAGGCGGGTCCAGGCGTCCTCAGGCAGATCCGGGACCGGGTAAGGGATCGGGTTAACGCCGGTCGAAAGGTCCAGCCACTCCTCCGGCGCGCCGCCATAGAGGGCTGCTGCAGCGCTCAGATCCCCGCCATGGTCGCGGGCGCTATCGTGGTTCATGCTCATGTCCCGCACTGCCTCGCCTGACGCGCCGCCCGCGTCAAGGCGAGATGGGGTTTCGGAGTCCCGCGCCCTCCGGTATCGAGGCGCGATGATCGCGCCCACTAAACACCCTTTCCAACGCATGTCCGCATTGCGGCCCGGATTTGGCCGCGCGCATGGCCATTGCGGGGAGTTGCTGCAGGGTCGGCTCGGGCCGGACGGGCCCGTCGCGCTGGTGACGCTGCCGTGGCCGGATCTGGTCTCCCGGGCGTGGTTCGCGCCGGCGCAGAGCGCGCCATTGCTTGTTCGGGTTCGAGGGCCAGGGGAGCACGAACCCGATGTCGCCAAGCGCGCCGCGCGGGCGGCGCAGGCAGCCTTGGGACGCGCCGGTATTGGCGGTCGACTGGTTCTTTCCAATCCGGCGCCGGTCGGCGGCGGGGCGGGGTCTTCCAGCATGGACGCGCTGATCTCCATCCGCGCCGTCGCAGCCGCGTTTGGGGCAAGGTTCGAGCCAGAGTGGGAGGCGGCGTTAGCGCATCGGGCGGAAGGGGCGGTGGACCCGCTGATGTATGACGCGCCGGTGCTGTTCGCCTCACGTCAGGCGCGCAAGATCGCCTTGCTGCCGCCTGCGCCAAAGCTGCTCGCTGTGGGTGGATTTGACGGGCCGTCAAGACAAACCGCCGCCGCCTCGCCAAGCGATCTCGACGTCACTGAACTGGCGACGAGGTTGGCGCGCGCATTTGCGGCTCGCGATTTGCGCGAAATCGGCGCCGTCGCCACCGCGTCCGCCGAGGCCGATCAGGCGCTGCATCCGAAGCCGCACTGGGCCGAGATCAAAGCGCTGGCGGTCGAGGTGCGCGCGCTGGGCGTCGCGGCGTCTCACAGCGGACCGGCTGTCGCGCTCTTGCTGCCGCCGGATGCGGATACGCGCGCCCGTCGCGCGGTGACTGGTCTGATGGAAATTGGTGTGGCGAGAGCGCAGGCGTTCCGCCCCTACGGCTGATCCCGTCGTTCAGGCTTTCAGGGGCGGCACGCGTGAGACGAAGTGGCCTTTCACGCCCTGCGGCCATTCGCGGTAAGGCACCACGCCGGTCTCGCTGTCGGCGTATTTGCTCGCGTACTCCACCAGCGCGTCGGCCGCGTCGGCGTCTGGCGTGAAACGGCCAAGCACATAGGTGATCTTGCCATCCTCGGCGATGGCGGCGTTGCAGCCATGATCGCATCCCATCAGGCAGGAATGACGTTTCACCTGCACCGGCCCGCCATTGGCGGCGGTCTCAACATGCTCGGCGAAATGCTCGCCCGCCGTGCGGCCGTCGCGAACTTTCTCTTCATTCGAGAAGCCGCATGTATCGCAGACAAGGATCGTGGCGGTCATCGGTCAGCCCTTTCATCTTCGGCGGGCGGAGATTTAGGGCGGCGATCGCCTTTCGGCAAGTCCGGTTACGGCCAGTTGATCTGGTTGAAGAGCGCGCGAAGTTTGATCCCGCGATGATAGTTGACGCTCTCAATCCATGCGACGCGACCCTCAAGATGGGCGTGGAAATCCGGATGGCTCGCGTGATTTTGGCTGTTGGGGCCGCGCCTGACGCAGTTATAGAGCGTCGCCTTCAGAGCATCGTATGCGTCGCGCCTGATGTTGAGGCCTTCATTGACCACAAGGCCGGTCACAGTCTGCCGTGTGCTCCGGGGCATGAGCCGACGCTTGTTCGGATGAGGCGTGAACCCTTCATCCCTGATAATCTCCTCAGCCGTGCGAAGCAGCGAGCCGCCGGCTACGACCGCATCGCCGGAGAACGCCAGATCGTCCGCATAACGCGTGTAGGTCGCGTCGATTCGCCGAGCAAGACCCGACAGGCGTAAATCCAGCCGCCAGGCCGCCAGATTCGCCAACGCGGGCGAGGTCGGCGCGCCCTGCGGCAGGTGCGGCCGGGAAAGACGTTCGCGCTCGGCTCCGGCGTCCTTTGGCCGATCGGGGGCGGCGCGTGCGAGTTGCGGCGCGGTGGTCGTGCAGAGTCCCGTCAGAAGCCGCGCGACCGCCCATGGATAACCAAGACAGCGGAAGATCGCGTGGGTGCGCTCGGCGGTCACGCTATTGAAGAAGCTTTCCAGATCGAGCGTGAGGACCAGCGCCTCGCCCGCGTGAAGCTCTGCGCCTGACTGGCAATTTCGTTTGACGCGAAAGCCATGCGCGGCGTCATGTGGGGGAACCACATCCAGAATTTCCCGCAATACCCGGCGTTGCATGCCTTTCAGGCGCGGTTTTGGCGCTTCGATCAGCCGAGCGCCGCCGCTGCGTTTGGGAACCCATAGATTTGTGTAATGGCGCAGCGGTTCCGCCTCTGCTCGGGCGAGCCGCCCCGCCGGGTCGGCGAACCAGTCCAACTCCTTCAGGTCAAGCGCCAGCCAGTCCGCCAGTTCTCGCGGCGTGCGAATCTGCGGGATTTTCAACTGCGTAAATGGGGGAATTGGAGCGAATCGTGGCGGCGCAGTTGTCTCAATGAGCTTCGGCGAGGGGCCAAGAGCCGCGCGCAGCGCATCATAGTTTGGCGTCCAAGTGATTTGATCCACCAACACCGCCGGCCCGGGCGGATAGGGCGTTTTCTGATCCGCCAGAACTCTGGCGACGATCCGAGCGATCAGGCGGCGAGGATCTTTGGGCGACGTGGCGTGAGCCTGGCTTTCCGGCAAGCTCAGCGCGGCGCATCCCGCGCTCTCCAGCGTCGGTTGCGCCCACTCGGCGGAGAGGAAGGCGTGCGCGAGGACGCGCGCCACATGGTCTTTGGCGATATCGGCCTCCCAGTGCTCCAATCGGCGGAGACGGCGTCTAGCGACGGAGGCGCCAACCCTTCGCGTGATGCGCGACGGGACGTGGGCGCAGCCCACCACCCGTCGGGCGTCGTCGTGACCAGTCTTCGAACAAAACCCCGGGGTTGCCCCGGAGAGCCCGTTCAGCGTCGGGCGCTGACGGGCGCGCTTGAAGCCTCCGCCGCAATGCGACGCTAAGCGAGGCCGCCACGCGCGGTCAACCGCAGGATGTCACGCCGCCGCCAGTCGCTCTCGGCCGTGGGGTTCGGTGAAGTCGATCGCCGGGCCGACGGGGACGACGCCCGTCGGGTTGATGGTGCCATGGCTGCCGTAATAGTGGTCTTTGATATGGACCATGTTCACGGTCTCCGCCACGCCCGGCCACTGATAGAGCTCACGCGTATAGGCCCAGAGATTGGGATAATCGACCAGCCGGCGGATGTTGCATTTGAAGTGCCCCACATAGACCGGGTCGAAGCGCACCAGCGTGGTGAAAAGGCGCCAGTCGGCCTCGGTGATCCGGTCGCCCATCAGGTAGCGGCGCGTCGCCAGCCTGTCTTCCAGCCAATCGAGCGTCTCGAACAGGGCGGAGACGGCCTCTTCATAGGCGGTCTGGCTGGTCGCGAACCCGGATTTATAGACGCCGTTGTTGACGTTTGAGTAGATCCGGGCGTTCACCTCTTCGATCTCTTCGCGCAGGTTCTCAGGCCAGAAATCCTGCGTATCGCCGGTCAGGCCATCGAAGGCGGAATTCAGCATCCGGATGATCTCAGACGACTCGTTGCAGACGATCTGGTTGGTCTGTTTGTCCCAGAGGATCGGCACGGTTACGCGGCCATTGGCTTTCGGATCATTGCGCACATAAATGTCGCGCAGGAATTTCTCGCCAAACAGCGTGTCGCCCGTGGCGCCCGGCGCGCCCTCGGTCTCGAAGGTCCAGCCGTCATCGCCCATGTATTGGTGCACGGCATCGACCGAGATATGCTCCGTAAGCCCCTTTAAGGCCAGGAATATCAGCGTCCGGTGCGCCCACGGGCAGGCGTAGGAGACATAGAGGTGATAGCGCCCGCTCTCGGCCCTGAAGCCGCCTTCGCCGGTCGGACCCGGCGCGCCGTCCGGGGTCACCCAGTTGTGAAAGGCGGTCGGCTTGCGGACGAATTTTCCGCCCGTGCTCTTGGTGTCATACCAATCCGGCTTCCATTCTCCGTCGACCAGCTTTCCCATGTCGGGGTTCCTCTCTGCTATCTGTGCCAAGAACTTAGTCCGATCTGAGCGCTGAAAAAGCGTCGCTCGGCGCGCAGACTGTTGCCGAATTGGAAACGGGTGCTGCGAACTGGATTCCGTTTGCGCCGACAGGGCCGCGCAACTATGGTGCGCGCCGACCAGGATGGCGTCCCGAAGCGGGGCCGGAAAGGAGCTTCGACACGGCCGACCCATATCGGGGGCCGTTTAGAGGGTCGTCCGATGCGTCCAGAGGCTCTTCATGACGCCCGGCGCCGCCATTCCCATTTGGATCGAGAGGCGCGCCTATGACCCGAACCTGCATCATCCTCGCCATCGCCGCATTGGCGCCGGTCTCCGCCTTGGCTCATGTCGGCCATGTGGGCGAACTGGCGGGCCATGACCATTGGATCGCCATCGCCGCGGTGGGCGTCGCCGCCGCGGTCTGGGCGGCCGGCAAGCTGAAGGGCAAGGCCGAGGAAGACGAGACGGAGGAGCCGTCGGAGGAGGGCGAGACCTCTGGCGCCGAGGCCTGAGTCGATGACAGACGCCAATTCCAGCCCGAAATACGGCGTTATGATCTGCGGCCATGGCTCCCGCTCTCAGGCCGCCGTCGACGAGTTCGCGCAACTGGCCGAGCGGTTGCGGCCGCATTTTCCCGACTGGCCCGTGGATTACGGTTATCTGGAATTCGCCAACCCGGTGATCCGGGATGGACTGGATTCGCTACGCGATCAGGGTTGCGATCACATCCTTGCGGTGCCCGGCATGCTGTTCGCCGCGATGCACGCCAAGAACGACATACCGACCGTGCTGAACGCCTACGCCGCAACCCACGGGATCGATGTCAGCTACGGGCGCGAACTGGCGGTCGATCCGAAGATGATCGCCGCCGCCGCCGAGCGGGTGCAGGAGGCCGTCGATCGCGCCAACGCCGAGCGGGGCGAAGTGCCGCTGCATGAGACCTGCCTCGTGGTGATCGGCAGGGGCGCCTCTGACCCCGACGCCAATTCCAACGTCGCCAAGATCACCCGCATGCTGTGGGAGGGGATGGGCTTCGGCTGGGCCGAGACCGGCTATTCCGGCGTCACCTTCCCGCTGGTCGAGCCGTGTCTGACCCATGTCGCCAAGCTGGGCTACAAGCGGGTCGTCGTCTTCCCCTATTTCCTCTTCACCGGCATTTTGATCGACCGCATCTATGGCTTCACCGATCAGGTCGCCGAGGCGCATCCCGAGATGGAGTTCGTCAAGGCCGGCTATCTGAACGATCACCCCAGAGTCATTGAAACCTTTGCCGAAAGGGTGCGGGAGATCCTGGGCGGCGAGAACCTGATGAACTGCGCGCTCTGCAAGTACCGGGCGCAGGTTCTGGGCTTCGAGGCGGAGGTCGGATCGCCGCAGGAGAGCCATCATCATCATGTGGAGGGGCAGGGCGCCTCGGCGCCGGGTTCGAACGTCGCCGATTGCACGCTCTGCGATGACTTCTGCACCGGCGCCTGCCGGCTGAACGCGGATCATCACCATCATCATGGGCATGACCACGGGCATAGCCACGCGCACGACCATGGTCACTCGCACGAGCATGATCACCATCACCCGCCCTATCCGCATGCTGATCACCCGTTGGGGCCTGAGAGCGTGCGCAAGCACCTGAAGGCGGAGTCGTGAACACGGAGGTGAAGGCGCCGGCCCGCCGTCTCAGATATGAGCGCGACCCGGCGGCGATCTATGCGGCGTCCTTCGCGACGGTGCGGGACGAAGCGCGGCTCGATCGGTTCTCCCCGGCCATAGAGAGGGTGGCGATCAGGCTGATCCACGCTTGCGGCATGGTGGAGGTGGCGGACCGTCTGGCCTTCTCAGACGGCGCGGCGGAAGCGGGCGTCAAGGCGCTGGCGGAGGGCGCGCCGATCCTCTGCGATTGTGAGATGGTCGCCGCCGGGATCATCCGGCGCAATCTGCCCGCCGCGAATGACGTGCTCGTCGCGCTGAACGATCCCTCGGTCTCGTCGCTGGCGACGGAGATCGGCAACACCCGCTCCGCCGCTGCGGTTGAGCTATGGCGCGAGCGGGTCGAGGGCGCCGTGGTCGCCATCGGCAATGCGCCTACCGCGCTCTTTCACCTGCTGGAGCTGCTCGATGACGGCTGGCCGCGTCCGGCGTTGATCCTCGGCTTTCCCGTCGGGTTCGTGGGGGCCGCGGAGTCCAAGGCGGAGCTGGCGACGCGCCCTCGCGGAGCCCACTTCATCGCGCTTCGGGGGCGCAAGGGCGGATCGGCCATCGCGTCCGCCGCCGTCAATGCGCTGGCGGCGGGATTGCCGGAGGAGCGCGCGTGACCCAGCCCTGGCTGCATATCGTCGGCATCGGCGAGGACGGTATGGAGGGGCTGTCGCCCGCCGCCCGCGCCATCGTGGAGTCGGCGGAGGTCATGATCGGGGGCGACCGGCATCATCGCCTGTCTGACGACATCAAGGCGGAGCGCGTCGCTTGGCCATCGCCGTTCGATACGATGATCGACGTGATCGAATCCTATCGCGGACGGCGGCTGGTGATCCTCGCGACCGGCGATCCGCTCTGGTACTCTGTCGGCGCACGGATCGGGCGGGCGATCGACCCCGCCGAGATTGTCTATCACCCGCATCTCTCTGCGTTCCAACTCGCCTCGGCGCGGATGGGCTGGTCGATGGCGGATCTGGAGACGCTGACCGTGCACGGCCGTCCGGTCGAGCAGATGATCGCCTTTATCCAGCCGCATGTGCGCTTGCTGATCCTGACCACGGGCGGCGAGACGCCCGCGAAGATCGCCGCGTTCCTGACCCGTCAGGGGTATCCGAAAAGCCGGATGACTGTGCTGGCGGCGATGGGCGGACCGGATGAGAAGCGGTTTGACGGTCTGGCCGAGGAATGGGCGGCGGCGGCGCCCGAGTTTCCCGAATTCAACACCCTGGCGGTGGAATGCGCGGCCGACCCGAATGCGGCGCTGCTGCCGCGCGTGCCAGGTCTGCCGGATGACGCGTTCCGCCATGATGGTGCGATCACCAAGCGCGAGGTGCGGGCGGCGACGCTGGCCAAACTCATGCCGATGCGCGGCGCGCTATTGTGGGATGTGGGCTGCGGCTGCGGCTCCGTCGCGGTCGAGTGGATGCGCTCGGCGCGTTACGCCCGCGCCATCGGGATCGAGCCGCGCGCCGACCGCCGCGCCATGGCGGCGGAGAACGCGCAAGGTCTCGGCGCGCCGAAGCTGGAGATCGTGGCGGGCGAGGCGCCGTCGGCGCTGGACGGGTTGCCCGCGCCGGACGCGGTCTTTATCGGCGGCGGCATCTCGGAGGAGGCGCTCGATCGCTGTTGGGACGCGCTGCGCCCGCTCGGCCGGCTGGTCGTCAACGCGGTGACGCTGGAGGGGCAGGGCGCGCTGGCCGATTTTCACGCGGCGCGGGGCGGAGACCTTGCGATGATTTCTGTGCAGCGGGCTAAGGATCTGGGCCCGTTTCGGGGCTGGAGCCCGGCGATGCCTGTCGCCCAATGGAGTCTGATCAAACGATGAGCGGAACTCTCTATGGCGTTGGCGTCGGGCCGGGCGATCCGGAGCTGATGACGCTGAAGGCGCATCGGCTGATCGCGTCCGCGCCGGTCGTCGCCTATCCCGCGCCTGATGAAAGCGTGGCGGGCGGGCAAAGCTTTGCCCGCGCCATCGCGTCAGAGGCGATCCGGGCGGATGCGATCGAGATCCCCATCGTCATTCCGATGCGGGAGGACCGGTATCCGGCGCAGGGGGCGTATGATCGCGGCGCGGAGCAGATCGCCGAACATTTGGGCGCCGGGCGGGACGTCGCCGTCCTCTGTGAGGGCGACCCGCTGTTCTACGGCTCTTTCATGTATCTCAACGCGCGGTTGGCTGGACGATTCCCCGTGCAGATTGTGCCCGGCGTGACCTCGCTGACCGGATGCGCGGCGGTGTTGGGCCGACCCCTTTCGGCGCGCAACGAGACGCTGACGGTGATCCCCGGCCCGTTGCCGGAAGACGAGTTGAAAGCGCGTATCGAGGCGGCCGAATCCGTCGCGATCATGAAGATCGGCAGGCATTTGCCAAAGATCGTTCAGGTTCTGGACGAGCTTGGACTGGTGGAGAACGCGGGCTATGTGGAGCGCGCGAGCCTGCCGAACCAGATCGTGAAGCCGCTAAGCGAAGCGCCTGAAAAGGCGCCGTATTTCGCCATGATCCTTGTTCTGAAAGGCCGCGATCCATGGCTGACTTGAAAAGAGATAAAACCTTTGAATTGACGAAAGAATTGCTCAGTAAAATCCAGTTCCACCATTTAATTCGAGCTTCCGAAGAGTATTCTCGGGGCGATGAATTTGCTCAACCCAAGCATTTTAACAGCTCGGTTTCGTCTGGTTGGATGACAATCGATGGTGTTCGGGCACCCATAAAGACTGTCGCTTATAGGGCTTGTGAACTAACCACAAATACGCGAATCAAAGCAGGAAAGCCAACTACAAACGATATATCGAAGGTGATGGTCCGCCTAGGAAATGGGCGTGTGTTTGATCTTCGCAATAGCGCGAATGCCGACAAAAACCCAGACAACACGACGTCCAAGATAGGCGCTGAAGAGCGCAGATATAAAAAGTATGTTGAAGTCTTGGCGCGACCTGGCCAAGCGAAGTTTCGTATGAGTGTTTTAGAGGCATACAAGTACTCTTGCGCGATTACACAGTGCGCAGTGGTGCCGGCACTAGAGGCCGCACATATTCTGCCGGTCAGAGATCACGGAGACGACACCGTGAACAACGGGATACTGTTTCGAGCAGATCTACACCGATTGTTTGATGCGGGATTGATGGCGATTGATCCCGACAGCTTAAAAGTGAGGTTCGCGAAGTTGGTTGCTCGATCGTATCCAGATCTTGATGGCGGGAACGTTCAGGTACCTGAACAGATGGACTTCCGCCCAAGCACCAAAGCGTTAAGGCGTCGTTGGAAGAGTTTTCATGAAAAATACGGCGTCGCCCAACATGGCTGACGTGACCCCTGTCGTCATCTGCCTCTCGGCGTCGGGCCTGCGGACCGCAAGGACGGCGGCGACAGCGCTGGGTGCGTCGCTGCATGGCCGTGCGGGGCGGGTGACCGAGGTCGATCTCGAATACGAGGACGCGGTCGCGCATATCGCCGCGCTCTTCGCCGCTGGAACGCCCATTGTCGGCGTCTGCGCGGCGGGCATCCTGATCCGCGCAGTGGCGCCTTTGCTCAGCGACAAACGCGCCGAGCCGCCCGTGCTGGCGGTGTCGGAGGATGGCGCCTCGGTGGTTCCGCTGCTGGGCGGGCATCGCGGCGCGAACGCCATGGCGCACGAGCTGGCGACGGCTCTGGAGTGCGCGGCGCATGTGACCACGGCGGGGGATCTGGCATTCGGCGTTGCGCTGGACGAGCCGCCTGCGGGTTGGCGCCTCCAGAACGCAGCGGATTGCAAAACCGTGTCCGCCGCGCTGCTGGCGGGCGGTGGGGCGACGGTCGTCGGGCTGGATTGGGCCGCGGGCCTGCCCAAAGGCGATGACGTTCGCTTGATCGGGACGCGCGCGCCGGTTTCGGGCGACGCCCGCACGCTGGTCTATCACCCGCAGGTTCTGACGCTTGGCGTCGGCTGCGCGCGGAACTGTCCGGCTGAGGAACTGGCGGGTTTGATCGAGGCGACGCTGGCCGAGGCGAATCTAGCGCCGGGCGCCGTGGCCGCGATCGGCTCCATTGACCTGAAAGGCGACGAACCGGCGGTGATCGAGGCGGCGCAGAGTCTGGATGTTCCGCTCCGCCTGTTCGACGCTGCGGCGCTGGAGGCGGAATCGCCCCGCCTCGCCAATCCATCGGATGTGGTCTTCGCCGAGGTCGGCTGCCACGGGGTGGCCGAAGGCGCCGCGCTGGCGCTCGCCGGGCTCGAAGCGACCTTGCTGGTCGAGAAGAAAAAGACGGCGAACGCCACGGTCGCCATCGCCCGCGCGCCCGCGCCGATCATCCAGCCGAACGGGCGCAAGCGGGGCAAGGTCTCGCTGGTCGGCATCGGACCGGGGCAGGCGGACTGGCGCACGCCTGAAGCCTCTAAGTTGGTGGCCGAGGCCGATGAGCTGGTCGGCTATGGCCTCTATCTGGAGCTGCTCGGCCCGCTCGCCCGCCACAAGCCGCAGAAAGATTTCCCGCTGGGCGGTGAAGAAGCGCGCTGCCGTTATGCGTTGGAGCGAGCGTGCGAGGGCGTCGACGTGGCGCTGATCTGCTCCGGCGATGCGGGCATCTATGCGATGGGCGCGCTGGTGTTTGAGCTGCTGGACCGGCCTGAGGGCGAGGGCGGGGTGACGGACGCCGCCCGTCGGGTCGAGGTAATCTCCGCCCCCGGCGTTAGCGCCCTGCAGGCGGCCGCCGCCCGCGCAGGCGCGCCGCTGGGTCATGATTTCTGCGCGATCTCGCTCAGCGACCTGCTGACGCCGCGTGAGGACATCCTGCAGCGCATTCGGGCCGCCGCTGAAGGGGATTTCGTCATCGCCTTTTACAATCCGGTCTCCAAACGTCGGCGCACGTTGCTGACCGAGGCAAGAGACATGCTGCTGGCGCACCGCCCGGCGGATTGCCCGGTGCTGCTCGCCTCCAATCTCGGGCGTCCGGAAGAAGCTTTGAGTTATCGCCGCCTCGACGAGCTGCAAGTTGACGAAGTGGACATGCTCACCGTGGTGCTGATCGGCTCCAGCCAGTCCCGGCTGGCGCAATTGGGCGAGGGGAAACGCATGTTCACGCCGCGCGGCTACGCCAAGCGGATCGATGCGCCGTCTCGGACGCCAGGAAAGGAGATGACGGGATGAGGATTTTCGTCATGTCTCTTGCGGCCGTATGTTTCACCGGGGCGGCGATGGCCCAGGAGACCTCCAAGGGTGAGGCCCTGTACAATGAAAACTGCGCCACGTGCCATGGCGCGCAAGCAACCGGCTCGGATCAGGGGCCTCCGCTGGTCCATCGTATTTATGAGCCCAGCCACCATGGCGATATGGCCTTTTTGTTGGCGGTCAGGAACGGAGTTCGGCAGCACCACTGGGCTATTGGAGACATGCAGCCCGTTGAAGGCGTCTCTGACACAGATGTGGCGTTGATCGTCAACTATGTGCGCGGTTTGCAGCGTGAAGCGGGGATCTATTGACGTGACCGTTTATTTCATCGGCGCCGGGCCGGGCGACCCCGACCTCATCACCGTCAAAGGATTGCGGCTGATCCAGAGCTGCCCGGTATGTCTTTACGCAGGTTCGCTGGTGCCTGAGGCGTCCGTCGCCGCCGCGCCCGAGGGCGCGCTTGTGCGCGACACGGCGTCGATGACGCTGGATGAGATCATCAGGGAGATCGAGGCGGCGCATGATCGTGGCGAGGACGTGGCGCGCGTGCATTCGGGCGACCCGTCGCTCTATGGCGCAATCGCTGAGCAGATCCGCCGGTTGCGCGCTTTGGAGATCCCGTTCGAAGTTATTCCTGGCGTCCCCGCCTTCGCAGCCGCCGCCGCGGCCCTGGGGCAGGAGCTGACTATCCCGGAGGTGGCGCAGACGGTGATTCTGACCCGCACCGCGATGAAGTCCTCTTCGATGCCGGAAGGCGAGGATCTGGAGACGTTGGGCCGCTCCGGCGCGACGCTGGCCATTCACCTCTCAGTGCGAAACCTGCGCGAGGTCGAGCGCAAGCTGATCCCGCTCTATGGGCCGGACTGCCCGGCGGTGATCGCTTATCGCGTCGGCTGGCCGGATCAGTTGTTCCTCAAGGGAACCCTTTCTGACATTCGGGAAAAAGCGCGGGCAGAGAAGATCACCCGCACCGCTCTGGTGCTGGTCGGACCCGCGCTCGGGCAGGAGGATTTTCGCGATTCCGCGCTCTACGATTCCGCTCATGTTCACGTGCTGCGGCCCAAAAGGCGGGCGAAGGCGTCATAACATCTTCACGTAACCGTTTTTATATATAGAGTTTCCCAAGTAACCGTTCTTGAGTTTTTGCTTTAAGTGCGGGCGGAAGCGTTCTCATGCCGCCGGAGCGGAGGGATGTATGGACGGATTCTTGGCGGAACGGGTGGCCTCGGCGTTGGATGAGGCTCGGGTGGCGAAATCGGTCAAGCGCAGCCGATACAAAGTCGTGGTCGGCAACAAAACCTTTCCCGTTACGAAGTTGGACGACAAAGGGTTCTCGATCGCGGCGATGACCGCGCCGACCATGCGCGGCTATGTGGACATCTATGACGGTCCGCATTTGATAGGGCGGCAACTGGTGGTGCTCGCCTCTCACGCCGGCGGCGAGGCTGTCTATGAGTACAAGCTGCAAAGCGCCGAGTGCGAAGCCCCCGCCGATTATGTCCGTAAGCGGGAGAAGATCGCGGGCGTTTTGACGGGGCCGCCAAAGGGACTCTAAGCGTCTAAGCTCTCAATGTCGGTCGATGATGTGGGCGAAAGAGCCCATGACCTTGCCGTTGACCAGTCCGACCTCTCCTAAATCCTCGCCCATCGAATCGCGCGCGCGGAACAGGCGCGACCCGTCTTCGGCCTGTATCGTCGCATAGTGAAATTCATGCGCAGTCAGCACGGCGGTTCCGGCGGGCCAGGGCGCGCCGGACGACGGCGTCAGGCTGCGATAGCCCAGATGCAGGCGGCGGGACTGAAAGCTGGTCTCCAGCGGCAGCAGACCGAGCATCTGACGCCGCGCGCCATCGGCGTCGATCAATCCACGCCCAAGCGCCATGTAGCCGCCGCACTCGCCATAGATCAGCGCGCCACGTTGAGCCGCGCCACGCGCGCCCGCAATAAAACGCTCGGATGCTGCGAGAACGCCCGCGTGTAGTTCGGGATAGCCGCCGGGCAGAAAGATCGCGTCGGCCTGCGGGTCGGGCGCCTCGTCGGCCAGCGGCGAGAAGGGTAGGATCTCGGCGCCCTGATCGCGCCAGCCATCCAGAAGATGAGGATAGGCGAAGGCGAAGGCTTGATCCCGCGCGACGGCGACGCGTTGCCCGAGCGGCGGCAGGGGCTGCGTGCGCACAGCAGTGGGCCGAGCCATCGGTTTCGCAGCTTCGACCAGCGCCATCATATCCAAACGCTCGGCCATCAGAGTGGCGGCGCTGGTGATGAAACCCTCTATCGCGCCATGCTCCTCCGCCTGCACCAGACCGAGATGGCGTGAGGGCAGGGAGAGCGCGTCATCGCGCCCGATCGCGCCAAAGACGGCGAGGCCGGTCGCTTCGACAGCCCGCCGGATCATCGCCTCATGCCGGGTCGAACCGATGCGGTTCAGGACAACCCCCGCGACCGAGACGTCCGGCCGGTGCCGCGCCAGTCCTATGGCGACAGCGGCGGCGGTCTGGCCCTGTTTGGCGCAATCAAGGATGAGAACCACGGGCGCCCCCAAAGCCGCCGCGACATCGGCGGTGGCGCCGCGCCCCTCGGCTCGTTCAGGGTCCGGCGCGCCGTCAAAGAGACCCATGGCGCCTTCGATCACCACGATCTCTGCGGCGGGCGTCAACGCGCGCAACCGGTTCGCGTTCATCGCCCAGGCGTCCAGCGTCGCGCAGGGGCGCCCGGTGGCGGCTTCGTGAAACTTTGTATCGATATAGTCTGGGCCGGATTTGGCCGAGGCGACATCGCGCCCCGCGTCCTTCAGCGCCCGCAACAGGCCCAGCGTGATCGTGGTCTTGCCCGCGCCCGAGGACGGCGCGGAGAGAACCAGACCGCGCGGTCCAGTCAAGGCGCGCCGGTCCCAAGCGGGTCGAGGCTGCGCGGCGCATCCCCTATCGCCTGACCCATCCAGTCGAGCGCCTGACGCAGCAGGACCGCGCGTCCAATGCAGACAATGGCGGGGGGCTTCACGCCCGCCTCCGCCACATCTGTAACCGCGCGCGAGAGGGTCGTCTCCAGCACGTTCTGCCGCGCGGTGGTGGCGTCGGTGACGATCGCGACAGGCTCATCCGGCGCGCGTCCCGCGTCGATCAGCTTGTGCGCGATCTCGCCGAGATGCTTCATCGCCATATACATCACGATGACTTGCGATCCGCGGGCGACCCCCTCCCAATCCAGCGCGGTGGGCGTCAGACCGGTCTGATCGTGACCGGTCAGGAAGGTGATCGACTGGTTGATGTCGCGATGGGTCGCCGGAATGCCCGCATAAGCCAGCCCGCCGATCCCCGCGGTGATGCCTGGTACGATCCGGATCGGGACGTTTGCGGCGACCAGCGTTTGCGCTTCTTCCCCACCGCGGCCGAAGACAAACGGATCGCCGCCTTTCAGGCGCAGCACCCGTTGGCCCGCCTTGGCCAGTTCGATCAGGCGCAGCGAGATGTCCTTTTGCAGCGGGCTGGGCTTGCCGCCGCGCTTGCCCGCATATTCGATCAGGGCGTCGTCGCGCGCCCACTCCAATATGCGCGGATCGACCAGCGCGTCATAAACCACCGCATCCGCCTGACGGAGGGCGTTGAGGGCGTGCACGGTCATCAGCCCGGGATCGCCGGGACCGGCGCCGACCAGCCAGACCCAGCCGGGCTCAAGGCGCGGCCAGTCCGTGTCGGGCAGGGAGGGAGGCGTCAGTGTCATGGCCCCTCTCTAACGCCCCGGATCGACGGGGAAAAGCCGAAGTCGCGCATTCCGCTTGCAGAGGCCGCCCGCATCCAGCCTATAGTCCGGCCTATGAGCCGAAAACCCGCCGGAGAGCTCCGCCGTGGCTGGACCACCGGCGCCTGCGCGACCGCTGCGACAAAAGCCGCCTATGCGCGTCTTTTGTCCGGCGCGTTTCCGGATCCGGTGTCGATCTTGCTGCCAAAGGGCGAGACGCCCTCGTTTCCGCTGGCGCGCGTCGATTCAGGCGCGGACTGGGCCGAGGCGGGCGTCGTCAAGGATGCAGGTGACGATCCCGACGTGACCCATGGCGCCACGATCATCGCGCGGGTGAGACTGGCTGAGCCCGGCGCGGGCGTGACGTTCCGCGCGGGCGAGGGCGTCGGGACCATCAGCAAACCCGGCTTGCCGCTGCCGCCGGGCGAACCCGCCATCAACCTCGCGCCAAGGGAAATGATGCGCGGCGTCATCTTGGAGCTTGCGCAGACGCATGGCGCGCCGGGCGATGTGGAGATCACCATCTCCATCCCCGGCGGCGCGCAGATCGCAAAGGAGACGTGGAACGGGCGGCTCGGCATCATCGGCGGGCTGTCGGTGCTGGGGACGACGGGGATCGTACGGCCGTTCTCCTGCGCCGCCTGGATCGCCTCCATACATCGGGGGATCGATGTTGCGCGGGCGGAGGATCTGACCCATGTCGGCGCGGCGACGGGGGCGACGTCCGAAGGCGTGGTGCGCGCGCTTTACGACCTGCCAGAAAGCTCCATGCTTGATATGGGGGATTTCGCGGGCGGGATGCTGAAATACCTGCGCAAGCATCCGTTGCCGCGCCTGACGCTCGGCGGCGGATTCGGTAAAATGACCAAACTCGCCCAAGGCGCTTTGGACTTGCATTCCGGGCGCAGCCAGGTGGATTTCGACGCGCTCGCAGAGCTTGCGGAAGATCTAGCGGATCCGGTCAAGATCAAGGCTGCGAACACCGCAGTCGAGGCGCTGGAGATCGCCGGTCCGAAATTGGGACGGCGCGTGGCCGAGGGCGCGCGCGAAACCGCGCTTAAAGCGTTGGACGGCGCCCCTGTCGCGGTGGAGGTCGTCGTGATCGACCGCGCGGGCGCCATCGTCGGTCGGGCGGGGGCCTAGGCGCGTGTTCGGCAGGCCCACTTTGCTGTTGCTGGCCGGCACGACCGAAGCGCGCGAGATCGCCGAAGCGCTTGCGCAACAGAAACGCTGGCGGGTTCTCGCCTCGCTTGCGGGCGCCACCCGCTTTCCAGCCGACCTGCCCTGTGATCTCCGCCGGGGCGGATTCGGCGGGGTCGCAGCGATGACCGAGGCGCTGAAGCTGGACAATGTGCGCGCCGTGATCGACGCGACGCATCCCTTCGCCGACCAGATCAGCGCCAATACGCGCGCCGCCAGCGCCAATCTGGGTCTGCCCCGGATGGTCGTGCGCCGTCCGTCATGGGCGCCGGAAGAAGGCGACGACTGGCGCCCGCAACCCAGCCTCGACGCCGCCGCGCACGCCTTGCCGCTGTTTTCGCGCGCGTTTCTGGCGACGGGGCGGCAAAGCCTGCCAAGCTTTCAGGATCGCAAGGATGTCTGGTTCCTAGCGCGGGTGATTGATCTGCCGCTGGAGCGGTTCCCGTTACCCCGTGGCGATTACGCGATTGGTCAGCCGCCCTTCACCGAGGCGCATGAGATGACGCTGATGACCGACTACGGGATAACCCACTTGGTGACGAAGAACTCGGGCGGCGCGGCGGGGCGCGCCAAACTTCTCGCCGCGCGAAAACTGGGTCTACCGGTGTTGATGGTCGATCGTCCCGATCCGCCGCGCGGACCCGTGGTCGAGACGGCGCAGGCGGCGCTTGACTGGCTGGAGACGCTCGCCATCTCGTGACGAAAGAAGCTGCGCTTGGACTGGTCACCGATGGGCAATTCCGGCATTCTGCGGCGCGAGCGGCGAAAGAACGTATCGAGGCGGGTATGAGCGACATGGCGATTCCAGAATCACGCGGCGATTCCAATTTCGTGTTTCGGTGTTTTGGCGAAGATTCGGGCGTGCGCCAGTTTTTCGGGCTGGGCGTCTGGATTGGCGCGTGGACGGAAGGCCGACTGAACCGGGTCGGTTATGTCCTGGCGGCGCTTATCCTCTACGGCCTGCTGGGGCTGGTGCAGTGGATGCTGTTGGACATCATGACGCCAGACCCAATCCAGCTGACACCGACATCGCAGCCGATGTCCGATTCTATGCAGTTTCTATGGCTGGCGGCGATCACCGGGATAAGCATGGTGACGCTGATCATAGGGCTGAACATCGCCGCCAAGCGTATTCGCGCGATCGGCGGACCGGGATGGGGCGGGGCTGCCTTGCTGACGGTGATCAACGCGGTTTCGTTTTTCACCATTCCCGAGATCGCCTCTCCTTGGCTCAGCATCGTGTTCATGGTGGCGCTCGCAGTCCTTCCCAACGGCATGCTCAAGCGCGCATGACGCTGACGCAGCTTCGCTATCTGGTGGCGCTGGCCGATCACGGGCATTTCGGCCGCGCCGCCGAGGCCTGCGCGATCAGCCAGCCCACGCTTTCCGCGCAGATCCGCAAGCTCGAAGATTATCTCGACGCGCCATTGGTGGAGCGTGGAGCGAGGGGCGCGACGCTCACCTCGCTGGGCGAGTCGGTCGCGGCGCGCGCCCGGCGCATGCTGGATATGGCCGAAGAGATCGAGGGCGTGGCCCGGCGCGCGGACGAGCCGCTGGTCGGGCCGCTGAGGATGGGCGCGATCCCGACGCTATTTCCCTATGTCCTGCCGTGGACGCTCGCCGCTCTGCGCGCGCGTCACCCTCGGCTTGAATTGATCTGCCGCGAGGCGCTGACGGCGGATCTGATCGACGCGCTCCGGCGGCGGGAGATCGACTGCGCGCTGGCGGCCGAACCGATCGAAGCGTCCGGGCTGGAGCGCGCGCCGCTGTTCGATGAACCGCTTCTGGCCGCGTTGCCGCCGGGTCACGGGTTGTCTGAGCAAGGCGCGGTCTCGGCGGCGGATCTGGCGCGGGAAAACCTGTTGCTGTTGAAAGAAGGGCACTGCCTGCGCGATCACGCCATTGCGGCCTGCGGCGCCGGTGCGTTGGGCGACGGCAATTATCGCGCCACCAGCCTCGAGACTTTACGCAGTCTGGTCGCCGCGGGCGAGGGGGTGACGCTGATCCCCGCGATGGCGGGGCGAGAGGGCGAGGACATCGTGCTGAAGCCGCTGGAGACGCCCGCCGCGCGCCGAATATGCCTTTATTTCCTGAAAACGTCGGCGCGGCGTGCGGACTATCGCATGCTGGCCAAAACGATCGGCGCGGCGCTGCCCGCCGCAGTGACGCAGGCATAGCCAAAGGCTATCGAAATTATAGAAGCAATCGACTTCAACTATTCGTCGACTCGACTTACTACTTTGTCATCTTACCCAGCATTCGATCGGAGATATCATGGACGGCGAAGCCAAATGCCCGATGACGGGCCGCATTCACGTGTCGAACCGCGACTGGTGGCCCAACCAGTTGAACCTGAGAGTTCTGCACCAGAACTCGGCTAAATCGGACCCGATGGACGAAGGGTTCGACTATGCTGAAGAGTTCGAGTCGCTCGATCTCGACGCGGTGAAGCAGGACATTTACGACCTGATGAAGACCTCGCAGGATTGGTGGCCGGCGGATTATGGCCATTACGGTCCGCTCTTCATCCGCATGGCGTGGCACAGCGCCGGCACTTACCGCACGTTTGACGGACGTGGCGGCGCGGGTGCGGGCCAGCAACGGTTCGCTCCGCTGAACAGCTGGCCGGATAACGGCAATCTGGACAAGGCGCGGATGCTGCTGTGGCCGATCAAGCAGAAATACGGCCGCAAGATCTCCTGGGCCGACTTGCTGATCCTCGCGGGCAACTGCGCGCTTGAAGATATGGGTTTCAAGACGTTCGGATTCGCGGGCGGTCGCGAAGACGTGTGGGAGCCGGAAGAGGACGTCTATTGGGGGTCCGAGAACGAGTGGCTCGCCACCAGCAACAAGCCGAACAGCCGCTACTCGGGCGACCGCAAGCTGGAGACCCCGCTCGGCGCCGTCCAGATGGGTCTGATCTATGTGAACCCGGAAGGGCCGGACGGCACGCCGGATCCGGTCGCGTCCGGCTTCGACATTCGCGACACGTTCGCGCGGATGGCGATGAATGATGAAGAGACCGTGGCGTTGGTCGCGGGCGGGCACACGTTCGGCAAGGCGCATGGCGCGGGCGACGCGGCGCATGTCGGCGCGGAGCCGGAGGCGGCGCCGATCGAGGCGCAGGGCCTCGGCTGGCTCAGCAGCCATGGATCCGGCAAGGGCGTCGATACGATCACCAGCGGCATCGAAGGGCCGTGGACGCCGACCCCGACGATCTGGGACATGACCTATTTCGACGTGCTGTTCGGTTATGAATGGGAGCTGGTGAAGAGCCCCGCCGGCGCCAATCAGTGGCATCCGAAGGCGCTGTCGGACGCGGATCACGCGCCGCAGGTCGACGAGTCCGGCGACAAGGTCACCATCATGATGACCACCGCCGACATGGCGATGCGTATGGACCCGGAATACGAGAAAATCTCGCGCCGGTTCCAGCAGAACCCGGACGAGTTCGCCGATGCGTTCGCGCGGGCCTGGTTCAAGCTGACCCATCGCGATATGGGCCCGAAAGCGCGGTATCTTGGCAAGGAGGTCCCGGCGGATGATCTGATCTGGCAGGATCCGATCCCGGCGGGCGAGTCCCTCAGCGACGCCGATGTCGCCGCGCTGAAAGCGAAGATCGCAGAGAGCGGTCTTTCGGTGTCGCAGCTCGTCTCGACGGCCTGGGTCTCCGCCTCCACCTATCGCCGCTCGGACATGCGCGGCGGCGCCAATGGCGCGCGGGTTCGGCTTGCGCCGCAGAAGGATTGGGAGGCGAATGAACCTGAGAAGCTCTCGGCGGCTCTGACCGCGCTGGAAGGTGTGCGGCAGGCGTTCAACGCGGGCGGCAAGAACGCCTCGCTGGCGGACGTGATCGTGCTGGCGGGCAATGTCGGCGTCGAGCAGGCGGCGAAAGCCGCGGGCCATGACGTCACTGTGCCCTTCACCTCGGGTCGTGGAGACGCGTCGCAGGAGCAGACGGATGCGGACTCCTTCGCGGTGCTTGAGCCGACCGCGGACGGGTTCCGGAACTATCAGATGGGGCCGCACTCCCTGTCGGCGGAGGAACTGCTGGTCGATCGGGCGCAACTTCTGTCGCTGACCGGGCCTGAGATGACCGTTCTGGTCGGCGGCCTGCGCGTGCTCGGCGCGAATTTCGGCGGATCCTCGCATGGCGTCTTCTCCGACCGGGCCGGATCGCTGACCAACGACTTCTTCGTGAACCTGCTCGACATGGGCACGACGTGGAAAGCGGCCTCGCCCGCCGAAGACGTGTTCGAAGGCCGCGACCGGGCGAGCGGCGATCTGAAATGGACCGGCACGCGCGTCGATCTGATCTTCGGATCGAACTCTCAGCTGCGCGCGTTGGCCGAGGTCTATGGGACCAGCGACAGCGAAGCGAAATTCGTCGCCGATTTCGTCGCTGCGTGGAGCAAGGTGATGGATCTCGACCGATTCGACGTCGCCTGATCACGCACTCTCAGCACCTGGATCTGGGGCGCCTTCGGGCGCCCCTTTTCGTTGGGGGAGAAGTTTCGTGAGCGCCGCGTGATCGGCTTCGACCCCGTCTGGAGGATTGCCAGAAAAGGACCGGGCTAACAGCTAAGTTGACGTAGCGTCCGGCTTGCTCTCGCGCTGCCATCGGAAAGGTGACCAGCTGTTATCAGCGGTCTGGGCGCAGAGCGTTGTATTAGGGCTGCGCGACCACCTTATCACGCTCGGAATTCCCTTAAACTCAGGAGCTAAATTATGAAATTGAACTCTCTCGTATCGCCGCGCCGGCTTGGCGGCGCCGTTCTCGTCGCAGCCGCGCTTGTGTTGGGCGCCTGCGCCCAGACGGGCGGCCACTCCGCGCATAGCGATGTCCCCGTCGTCTCCTCCAACGCGCAGATCACCGCCAAGGGCGCGTTCACCGGCGACAGCAACCATGTCACCACCGGCGGCGCCGAGATTCTGCGTCAGGACGGCAAATGGTACGTCAAGCTGGGCAAGGACTTCTTCTTCGACGGCGCGCCGGATCCGAAGGTCGCGCTCGGCAACGGCAAGTTCGTTCAGGACGCCACGCTGGCGCCGCTCCGCTCGAACACCGGCGAGCAGCTCTATGAGATCCCGGCCTCGCTGGACGTCGCGGATTTCAACCAGGTCTGGATCTGGTGCGAAGAGTTCGCGGTGCCGCTTGGCCACGCCAATCTTAAGCTGACCTGAACGGTCTGAATTTGAACGCAGGGCGGGTCTTCGGAGCCGCCCTTTTTTGCGCCTAGCGGTCGCCCAGACGATAGGGGATGACCTCGCGCCGGTTGTGATCGATTTTGAGCGATTTCTCGACCGGCGGCAGGGCGCGCTGATGGCAGCCTGCGCGCTCGCAAATGCGGCAACTGACGCCAATCGGCTCATACGCCGCGCCCTCTGACAGATCGAGCCCTTCGCCATAGACGATCTCAGAGGCGTGCTTGACCTCACATCCCAACCCTATCGCATAACGTCGAGTCGGCGCCCGCCAACCGCCGCCATGCTTGGTGACGTCGGTCGCGAGGCACAAGTAACGCACGCCGTCCGGCGTCTCCGCCAACTGGCGGATGATCCGGCCCGGGGTCTCGAACGCCTGATGCACATTCCACAGCGGGCAAGCGCCGCCGAAACGCGCGAACTGCAGCTGGGTCGCCGAGTGACGCTTGGTGATCGTGCCCGCCTGATCGACGCGCACAAAGAAGAACGGCACGCCCTTTTCGCCCGGCCGTTGAAGGGTGGAGAGGCGATGGCCGACTTGCTCGACGCTGGCGCCGAACCGGACCGCCAGCAACTCCAGATCATGACGCAACTCCCGCGCCGCTTGCAGAAATGCGCCATAGGGCAGGATCGCCGCGCCGGCGAAGTAATTTGCGAGGCCGATCTTGGCGATCTCGCGCGCGCCGTCACTTTGAAAGCGCGCGAAATCCAGCGTCGCGTCCAGCAACTGTCCATGTTCGATCAGCGCGATCTGGTGCGCGATCTGAAAGGATTGCGTGGGGATCGGCGCGGCGGCGGAGATGTTAAGCACGCGTGTGGCGGGATCGTAGCGGCGCAGCGCATCCCCTTCGGCGGAGAATGTGACCCGCACCCCATGGCGCGCCTCCAGCCAGTCCGCGGCGGCGGCGACCTTGTCCCGCTCGCCGGCGCCGGTCGCGAAACCGCTCGCCTCGGCGAAGCTTTCGGCGGCCTTGTCCACCGCATCGATGTAGTTGTCGCAATAGTGGAAGAAGTCGCGCACCTCCTCCCACGGCAGGGGAGAGAGGGTCCGGTCTTCCCTCGACAGCGCGTCATCCAGACTGGCGAGGCGCTCATTCGCCCGCTGATGCGCGCGGTGGAGCGACAGGAAGGCGCGCACAAAGGCGGGCGAGTTGTTGGAGACCTGCCGGATATCCTGATTGCTCGGACCGCCCTCGGCGAAGAGCGGATCGGCCAGCGCTTCGCGCAGATCAGCGCCCAGCCGGTCAGCCTCATCCACCGCGAGGGTGGCGACGTCGAGCCGAAACGCCTCCGCCAGCGCCAGCACGACGGCGGCCGAGAGAGGGCGCTGGTTGTTCTCGATCTGGTTGAGATAGGATGGCGAGACGCCCAGACGTTCGGCGAAGGCGGCCTGGGTCAGCTTTTCCTTTGCGCGCAACTCGCGCACCCGCGCGCCGGCGTAGAGTTTGCGTGATCGGACCATCAGGCCAGCCTCCTTCCGAAATACGTCATGCGCCTCGCTCGGCGCCGGTCAAAACTCAAACCCAAGCCGCCGAGAGCGGACCCAAGCGTAGATCGAGCACCCGGTGCCCGCCGCGCCAGTGGCGATCATCAACCAGATCAGCGGGTAGGGGCCGGACTCGGGCGTCAGCAGCCATCCGGCCAGCGCGGACAGGGCCGCTCCGCCGCCGATCATGATCGCGCCGCCGATGCCGGAGGCCGTGCCCGCCAGTTCGGGCCGGACCGACAGCATGGCCGCCGTCGCGTTGGGGATCACCATGCCGTTGCCGAGGCCGACAAAGGTCATGAAGCCGAAGAACACCCACGGACCGCCAATGCCGCCATAGAACAGGACGACCGAGATCGTCAGACCCACCGGCACGATGATCGACCCGATCAGCAGCATCCGGTTGAGGCCGACCAGCGTCGAGTATCGGCCCGACAAGAAATTGCCGACGAAATAGCCGATCGCCGGGGCGCCGAAGAACATCCCCATCGTCGACGAAGACAGGCCGAACATGACCTCGCTGATATAGGGCGCGCCGCCGAGATAGGCGAAGAAGGCGCCGGCGGAGAACGCCGAGGCGAGGCAATAGGCCCAAAAGCGAGGTGAGGCGAAGAGCTCGGGATATTGCGCGAACTGGTCGGCGAAATTGGCGGATTTGCGCGGGGCCGTCTCGCCCATATCCGCCCAGGTCAGCGCGAAACACGCGAGACCCGAGATCAGCAGCAGCCAGAAAATCGTCTCCCACCCGAATAGATCGTTCAGCCCGCCGCCGATCGCAGGACCGATCATCGGCACGACCGCCATGCCCATGGTCACATAGCCGATCCTGGATGCGGCCTCGCTGGACGGAAACATGTCCCGGATCACCGCGCGAGACAGGACCAGCCCGGTCACCACGAAGGCCTGCATCATGCGAAAGGCCAGAAACACCCAGACATTGCCAGCATAGACGCATCCCAATGTGGCGATCATGAAGAGGGCCAGCGCGGCCAGCACGACGGGGCGGCGACCATAGCGGTCCGAGATGGTTCCGATGAAAACCTGAAAGATCGCATTCGCGCCCAGATAGACGCCCACCGACAATTGCATCAGCGCATAGTCGGTTCGAAAATGCGCCGTCATCTCAACCAGCGCAGGCAGGAATACAGAGATGCTGAGCGCGGAGAGGCCGGACAGCGCCACCAGCGTGACGATATTCGGCGGCGTCGCGCGGTCCAGAAAGCGCGGGGCCGGGAACGGCGCGGCGGCGTCGTGGGGCGTCTGAGCGGCGGCGTTTCCGTCCGCGGACATCTTGTGCTTCCTTTATGGGTGAGGCGTCGTCTGTGACGCTATACCAACCTCTGTAAGGGCGATAGCGGAGGAGACTGCGGGGATCGGTCTCCAGAGAAAGTTTGCAACATCGCAATTCGCATTTCCCAATTAGCATATATTTGCAAGTACGCCCGATCAATCCTTTCTGTTGGGTTTCGACGGTAGTAGCGTCTGGCGATCAAATTCAGCGCGACCGATGCGTCGCGGGACAGTTAGAGATCCGGGGAGGGGTTCATGAAGAAGGTTCTTGAGGAGCTTGAATCGCGGCGTGGCGAGGCCAGGCTTGGCGGCGGTCAAAAGCGGATCGACTCGCAGCACGCCAAGGGCAAGCTGACCGCGCGGGAGCGTATCGAGGTCTTGCTCGATGAAGGCTCCTTTGAAGAATACGACATGTTCGTGGCCCATCGCTGCACCGATTTCGGCATGCAGGACACGACGATTTCAGGTGATGGCGTCGTCACTGGCTGGGGCACGATCAACGGCCGTCAGACCTATGTCTTCAGTCAGGACTTCACCGTTCTGGGCGGCTCGGTCAGCGAGACCCACGCCCAGAAGATCTGCAAGATCATGGATATGGCGATGCAGAACGGGGCGCCGGTGATCGGTCTGAACGATTCCGGCGGCGCGCGCATTCAGGAGGGCGTCAGCTCTCTCGCCGGTTACGGCGAAGTGTTCCAGCGCAACATCATGGCCTCTGGCGTGGTGCCGCAGATCAGCGTGATCATGGGGCCTTGCGCGGGCGGCGCGGTCTATTCCCCGGCGATGACCGACTTCATCTTCATGGTCAAAGACAGCTCTTACATGTTCGTCACGGGCCCGGACGTGGTGAAGACCGTCACCAACGAAGTCGTCACCGCCGAGGATCTGGGCGGCGCCAAGACGCACACCTCGAAATCTTCGGTCGCCGACGGCGCCTATGACAATGATGTCGAGACGCTGGCGGAGGTCCGCCGGATCTTTGACTTCCTGCCACTCTCAAACCTGACCGAACCGCCCACAAGGCCCTACTATGACAGCCCGGACCGGCTGGAGATGAGCCTCGACAGTCTGGTGCCGGAGAACCCAAACCTGCCCTATGACATGAAGGAATTGATCCGGAAGGTCGCGGATGAGGGCGACTTTTTCGAGGTTCAGGAAGAGTTCGCCAAAAACATTGTCATCGGCTTCATCCGGCTCGAAGGCCGCACGGTGGGCGTGGTCGCCAACCAGCCGCTGGCGCTGGCGGGCTGCCTCGATATCGACTCGTCGCGCAAGGGCGGGCGGTTTGTCCGCTTCTGCGACGCGTTCAACATCCCGATCCTGACCTTCGTCGACGTGCCGGGCTTCCTGCCGGGCACCAGTCAGGAATATGGCGGGGTCATCAAGCACGGCGCGAAACTGCTCTACGCCTATGGCGAGGCGACGGTGCCGAAAGTGACGGTCATCACCCGCAAGGCCTATGGCGGCGCTTACGTGGTTATGGCGTCAAAACACATGCAGGCCGACGTGAACTACGCCTGGCCGACCTCTGAGATCGCGGTGATGGGATCCAAGGGGGCGGTGGAGATTCTCTACCGGTCGGAGCTTGGCGACCCCGAAAAGGTGGCCGAACGCACCAAGAGCTATGAGGACCGGTTCGCCAACCCGTTCGTGGCGGCCGAAAAGGGCTTCATCGATGAGGTGATCATGCCGCACTCGACTCGTAAACGGGTCGCGCGCGCCTTCGCCGCGCTCCGCCACAAGAAGACCGAGCGCCCGTGGAAGAAGCACGACAACATTCCGCTCTAACGATTCAATGTCGCTGAACAATGCCTCATATCCCGAAACTCCTGCGTTTCATGGCGGTGCACACGGCGGGTGGCGTTCTCGCCGGCTGGCTGGTGCTGCTCGCCCTGTTGAAGCTGGACACGTTCGGGCTGAACACGCTGATCCAGAATTCGCAGTTCCAGGTTCTGGTTCTGGTCATGCTGTTCTGGATGTTCGCCGTCACCTTCGGCGCGGTGGGCGTGATGATCGCAGTTCTTACGCTGGAGGGGCCGGCATTTCGCGACAAAGACAAAGATCGTCGGGACGTGTGGTCGATAGACAAGGACGCGGACGACACGGATGGGGAGGGACGATCATGACGAAAGCTGTCGACCGCCTTCGCGTCGTACAGGCCGACATCACCACGCTGGACGTGGATGCGATCGTCAACGCGGCCAATTCCTCGCTGCTCGGCGGGGGCGGGGTCGACGGCGCCATCCATCGCGCGGCGGGCCCGGATTTGCTGACCGAGTGTCGCGCGCTGGGCGGCTGCGAGACCGGCGACGCCAAGATCACCAAGGGCTACAAGCTGCGCGCGGCCCATATCATCCACGCGGTCGGCCCGGTCTGGCGCGGTGGGGCGGAGGGAGAGGCCGAACTGCTCGCCTCCTGCTACACCCGCGCGCTGCAAATCGCGGCTGGCGCAGGCTGCGCCACCATCGCCTTCCCGGCAATTTCGACCGGGATTTACGGATATCCGCGCGACGAGGCGGCGGAGGTCGCAATCTCCGCCGCGCTTGACGTGCTTTCAGACGCAACCATTGCGAACGTGCTCACAGAAATCACGTTCTGCTGTTTTGACGAGGTGGGCGTTCGTCTGCACGACGCCGCCCTGCTCTCAAAGCGATAACGAGGGGACGCCATGTTTAAGAAAATCCTGATCGCCAACCGCGGAGAGATCGCCTGCCGGGTGATCAAATCCGCGAAAAAGATGGGGATCGCCACGGTCGCGGTCTGCTCTGACGCCGACAAGGACGCGCTGCATGTGCGCATGGCCGACGAGGTAGTGCATATCGGACCGCCGCCCGCCAACCAGTCCTATATCGTGATCGAGAAGATCATGCAGGCGATCAAGGATACCGGCGCCGAGGCGGTGCATCCGGGATATGGCTTCCTGTCCGAAAACCCGAAATTCGCCGAGGCGCTGGACGCTGCAGGCGTCGCCTTCATCGGCCCGCCGGTCGGCGCGATCGAGGCGATGGGCGACAAGATCACCTCGAAGAAGCTGGCCGCCGAGGCGAATGTCAGCACGGTGCCCGGCTATATGGGGCTGATCGCCGACGCCGACGAGGCGGTGAAAATCTCCGGCGAAATCGGGTATCCGGTGATGATCAAGGCGTCCGCCGGCGGCGGCGGCAAGGGCATGCGCATCGCCTGGAACGAGGAAGAGGCGCGCGAGGGCTTCCAGTCCTCGAAGAACGAGGCCGCCGCGAGCTTTGGCGACGACCGCATCTTCATCGAGAAATTCGTCACCCAGCCGCGCCATATCGAGATTCAGGTGCTGGGCGACAAGCATGGCAACTGCGTCTATCTTGCGGAGCGCGAATGCTCGATCCAGCGCCGCAATCAGAAAGTCATTGAGGAGGCGCCGAGCCCGTTCCTTGACGAGGCGACCCGCAAGGCGATGGGTGAAGAGGCCGTCGCGCTGGCCAAGGCGGTCGATTACTGCTCCGCCGGCACGGTCGAGTTCATCGTCGACGGCGATCGAAATTTCTATTTCCTTGAGATGAACACCCGCCTGCAGGTGGAGCATCCGGTCACCGAGCTGATCACCGGCGTCGATCTGGTCGAACAGATGATCCGGGTGGCGGATGGTGAAGCCCTGCCGTTCACGCAGGACGACATCAAAATCAACGGCTGGGCCGTCGAAAGCCGCCTTTACGCCGAGGACCCGTTCCGCAACTTCCTGCCTTCTATCGGACGGTTGACGCGGTATCGCCCGCCGGAAGAGAAGGCCGACTCCAACAGCGTCGTGCGCAACGATACCGGCGTTTATGAGGGCGGTGAGATCAGCCGGTTCTACGACCCGATGATCGCCAAGCTCTGCTCCTGGGGCAAAGACCGGGCTTCGGCGCTGGAAGTGATGCGCAAAGCGCTCGACGAGTTCGAGTTGGAGGGCATCGGCCATAACCTTCCATTCCTCTCGGCGGTGATGGATCATCCGAAATTCGTCGCCGGCGACATGACCACGGCCTTCATCGAGGAAGAGTATCCTGACGGCTTCAACGGCGTGTCCCTGCCGGATGATGTGTTGAAGCGGATCGCGGCGGGCGCGGCGGCGATGAAATTCGCCACCGAGCGTCGCGCTGCGCGCATCACTGGCGTGGTCAGCGAACATGAGCGCCGCGTCAGCAGCGACTGGGTCGTAATGATGGACGGCAAGTCCTTCCCCGTCAGCGTCGGTCGCAAGACGGTTGGACGGCTCAAAACCGAAGACGGCTCGATCTACTCGATCGCGGCGCAGGTCGACGGTCACGATCCCAACGCGCCGCATGTCCTGATCCATGGTCATGGCGCGGTCGCGGTGAAGTTTGATGACGGTCAGGAAATGATCGTCGAGGGCGACTGGACGCCGGGCGATTCCCTGACGCTGGCCAATATCGACGGCCACCTGATGTCGGTGAAGACCGAGATCAAGACCGAAGGGTTCCGCATTCGTCACCGCGGCGCCGATCTGGACGTCAAAGTGCGCACGGCGCGCGCAGCTGAACTGGCCGGACATATGATCGAGAAAGAGCCGCCCGACACCTCGAAAATGCTGCTCTGCCCGATGCCGGGGCTGGTTGTCTCGATCGCGGTCGAAGTGGGCGATCAGGTGCAGGACGGGCAGGTGCTTTGCACCGTCGAGGCGATGAAGATGGAGAACGTGCTGCGGGCAGAGAAGAACGTGGTCGTCAAGTCGATCAATTGCGAGCCGGGGGCGAGCATGGCGGTTGATGACGTGATCATGGAGTTCGAATAGGCGGCGAACGCCGGCGCAGGTGCGAAAAGAGGAGCGTGTCATGACGGACAAGCTGAACCAATGGAATGAACTTGCGACCCGTGAGTTGAAGGGCCGCGATCCCGAAGAACTGGTCTGGGAGACGCCGGAGGGGATTCCAGTCAAGCCGCTCTATACCGAAGCTGACCTTGACGGAATCGAACATATTGGCTCGATCCCCGGCGCCGCTCCGTTCGTTCGGGGTCCAAAGGCGACCATGTATGCGGGGCGTCCGTGGACGATCCGGCAGTATGCGGGCTTTTCGACAGCGGAAGAATCGAACGCGTTTTACCGCAAGAATATCGCGGCGGGGCAGCAGGGTTGCTCGGTCGCGTTCGATCTCGCCACCCATCGCGGTTATGACAGCGACCATCCGCGCGTGGTCGGCGATGTGGGCAAGGCGGGCGTCGCCATCGACAGCGTCGAGGACATGAAGATCCTGTTCGACGGCATTCCTCTGAAAGAGATGTCGGTTTCGATGACGATGAACGGCGCGGTGATCCCGATCCTCGCCAGCTTTATCGTCGCGGGGCGGGAGCAAGGCTGCTCGGACGCGGATCTGTCGGGCACCATTCAGAACGACATTCTGAAGGAGTTCATGGTCCGCAACACCTATATCTATCCGCCTGAACCTTCGATGCGGATCGTCTCCGACATCATCGCCTACACCGCCGAGAACATGCCGCGGTTCAACTCGATCTCGATCTCCGGCTATCACATGCAGGAGGCCGGGGCGACGCTGGTGCAGGAGCTGGCCTTCACGCTGGCCGACGGTAAGGAATACGTGAAAGCGGCGCTGGCGCGCGGGCTGGACGTCGACAAATTCGCGCCGCGCCTGTCCTTCTTTTTCGCCATTGGCATGAATTTCTTCATGGAGGCCGCCAAACTGCGCGCCGCCCGGCTGCTGTGGCACCGGATCATGTCGGAATTCGAGCCGCAGAAGCCGCAAAGCCTGATGCTGCGCACCCATTGCCAGACCTCGGGCGTCAGCCTGCAGGAGCAGGACCCCTATAACAACGTCATCCGCACCGCCTATGAGGCGATGTCGGCGGCGCTGGGCGGCACGCAATCGCTGCACACGAATGCGCTGGACGAAGCGATCGCGCTTCCCACCGAGTTCTCGGCCCGGATCGCCCGCAACACGCAGGTGATCCTGCAAAACGAGACCGGCGTGACGAAAGTGGCGGACCCGCTGGCGGGATCCTACTATGTCGAAGCGCTGACCGATCAGTTGGCCGAGGAGGCCTGGAAGATCATTCAGGAGATCGACGAGATGGGCGGCATGACCAAGGCCGTCGCCACTGGCATGCCCAAGCTGCGCATCGAGGAATCCGCCGCGCGCCGTCAGGCCGCGATCGATCGCGGCGAAGAGGTGATCGTCGGGGTCAACAAGTTCCGGCTGGAGAAGGAAGACCCGATCGACATCCTCGACGTCGACAACGTCAAGGTTCGTGAGAGCCAGGTCGCCCGGCTGGAAAGGATCCGCTCCACCCGAGATCAAGCCGCCTGCGACGCGGCGCTGGCTGCGCTGGAGCAGGTCGCGAAAACGGGCGAGGGCAATCTATTGGCCGCCGCTGTCGATTGCGCGGCGGCGCGCGCCACAGTTGGGGAGATTTCAGACGCCATGGAAAAATCTTTCGGACGGCATCGGGCTGAGGTGAAGACGTTGGCCGGCGTATACGGCGCGGCCTATGAGGGCGACGAAGGCTTCGCCGCGATCCAGAGCGAGGTGGAGGCGTTCGCAGAGAAAGAAGGCCGCCGGCCGCGCATGCTGGTGGTCAAGATGGGCCAGGACGGCCATGACCGCGGCGCCAAGGTGATCGCGACCGCCTTCGCCGATATCGGCTTTGACGTCGATGTGGGGCCGCTGTTTCAGACACCGGCGGAAGCCGCGCGCGACGCCATCGACAACGACGTGCATATCATCGGCGTCTCCAGTCAGGCGGCGGGGCACAAGACGCTGGCGCCTCAGCTTGTCGAGGCGCTGGAGGCGGAAGGCGCGGGCGAGGTTATCGTGATCTGCGGCGGCGTCATTCCGCAGCAGGATTACGAATTTCTCTACTCGAAGGGCGTGAAGGCGATCTTTGGTCCGGGCACCAATATTCCCGAGGCCGCGCGCGAGATCCTGAAGCTGATCCATTCCGGCGAGGATGTTCAGGCGGCGGAGTAAACCGGTTTCAAACCAGATGGAGGGGCGCGTGTTTAAAACTGCGTGGCGAAAGACGGTTCTTGCGGCGGCGATCATTTTCGCGGGCGCGTCGGGCGCCCCCCTCGACGCCAGGGCGGATGTGACGGCGGTCTACGGGGTCGGCGACACGCAGCTTTTCTCCATTGTCGCGCCGGATGATTGGGTGGTGACCACCGGGCGAGAGACCAGCGCGGAGGACGGCGAGCGGGGCGAACCCTTTCCCCGCGTGCTGGGCCTGCATCCGGAGAACGACCGCAGTCTCTGGATAGGAATGTTCTCGCCTGACGGCGTCTCGGACATTTCCGGCGCTGAGGCCTATATTCGCGATCTCGACGGGTTTCTGGTGGAGGAGCCCAAGATCGCCTTTGAGCGCGAAACGCAGATCGAGGGCCGACCAGCCAAATCGTTTCGCGGAAGCGGGATGCGCGAGGGGCGTGCGGTGGAGTTCTCTGTCAGCCTGATCCAACTGCCGAATGACCGCGTTGTGATCGGCGTGTTCGTCGGCGAGGACGGCGCGCGCGACGCCTATGTGGGCGCAATTGACGGCATCGTCGCGTCTTTCCGCCCGATCAGTGGGGGAGGCGCGCAATGAGCAAGAGATTATCGCGAATCGCGATCGCCGGCGCCCTGTTGGGGACGATGATCACGCTGTCGGCCTGCGAAAGCTCCTCCGTTGGTGTCGGCTACGGGTATTATGACAATTACTACCCCTATCGGTCTTCGATTTATGTGCACCACGGCCGGGATATCACCCGGCCCGCGCATCCTCCGCCGCGGCCACGGCCATTGCCCGCGCGTCCGAGGCCGCGCTGACGGACCTGAATGCGGCGAAATTTTACTGGAAGGAGCGGTTGACGGAGCAGATGACGGAAGGCGACAGGTTCACGCAAGCGCGGCCAGCTTAGTATCCGCGCGGTTCATGCAGGACGAAGGGCGGAATTAGCGCTCATAGTTTTCGGCGAACCTGCTATTGGTAGGAAAAGCGCAAACAACATGCGCGGAGAGGGAGGAGACGATGAGGATCGCGAAACGCGACGCCGAACGACGTTTGGCTGTCGTCGCATCTGAAGGGTTCAGACCCGCAGGCTGCGTGCGGCCGGGCGCCTCCCTCCCAATTTTCGCCGATATGCGCCGGACTTCTGGATATGCGCGCGACCGCCTTGGGCTGTCACTGCGCACCCGGAACGGCGAACCTTATTCCAGCATCACAAGGGGCTCAGTTTAAATCGATGTCCGACGACGCCGCAGAAGCATTCCGCCTATCCGCACTGCATTATCACGAGAAGCCGATCCCGGGGAAACTGGAGATCCGCGCGACCAAGCCTATGGCGACGCAACGCGATCTCGCGCTCGCCTACAGCCCCGGCGTCGCCGAGGCCTGCCTGGAGATCAAGAAGGATCCGGCCAACGCCGCCAAGTATACGGCGCGCGGTAATCTGGTCGCCGTTGTCTCGAACGGGTCCGCGGCGCTTGGGCTCGGCGATATCGGCGGGCTCGCCTCCAAGCCGATCATGGAGGGCAAGGCGGTCCTCTTTAAAAAATTCGCGGGCATCGATTGTTTCGATATCGAGGTGAACGCCAAGACCGCCGAAGAAATCGCCAATGTCGTCATCGCGCTGGAGCCGACTTTCGGCGCCATCAATCTGGAAGACATCAAGTCGCCGGAATGTTTCGAGGTGGAGCGGATCTGCCGCGAGCGGATGAACATTCCGGTGTTCCACGACGATCAGCACGGCACCGCGATCGTGGTCGGCGCCGGCGCCGCCAGCGCGCTGAAAGTGGCGGGCAAGAAATTCGAGGACATCAAGGTCGTCTCGACCGGCGGCGGGGCGGCGGGCATCGCCTGCCTCAACCAACTACTTCTGCTCGGCGTCAAGCGAGAGAACGTCTATCTCTGCGATCTGGCGGGTCTGGTTTATGAAGGCCGCGAAGAGGATATGACGCCGCAAAAGGCGGATTATGCGCAACCCGGCGGCCCGCGTGGCTTGGACGACGTGATCGACGGCGCGGATCTGTTTCTCGGCCTTTCGGGACCGGGCGTGCTGAAGCCTGAGATGGTGAAGAAAATGGCGGAGCGCCCGATCATTTTCGCCCTCGCCAATCCGACGCCTGAGATCATGCCGGATGTCGCCAAAGAGGTCCGATCGGATGCGATCATCGCCACTGGCCGGTCGGATTTCCCGAACCAGATCAACAACGTGCTCTGCTTTCCGTTCATCTTCCGCGGGGCGTTGGATGTGGGCGCCACGGAGATCAACGATGCGATGAAAATCGCCTGCGTGAATGCGATTTCCGATCTCGCGCACGCGTCCTCCTCAGCCGAAGCAGCCAAGGCCTACAAGGGCGAGCGGCTGGTGTTCGGTCCGGATTATCTGATCCCGAAAGCGTTTGATCCACGCCTGATGGCGGAGGTGGCGAGCGCGGTCGCCTACGCCGCCATGGACACCGGCGTGGCGACGCGGCCGCTGGAGAACCGCAAGGCCTATAAGGACAAGCTGAGCCGTCAGGTGTTCCGCTCCGGCTTCTTCATGAAGCCTGTTTATGAAGCGGCCCGTAAGGCGTCCCGCCGCATCGTCTTCGCCGAGGGCGAGGATGAGCGCGTGTTGCGCGCGGCGACAGCGATGACCGAGGTCGGCGTCGACGTGCCGATTCTGATTGGCCGCCCCAGCGTGATCGAGGATCGGTGTGTGCGGTACGGACTTCCGATCAAAATCGGCCGCGATTTCGACGTCTGTAACCCCGAAGACGATCCGCGTTATCCCGACTATTGGCGCGAATATCATGCGGTGATGGAGCGGCGTGGCGTAACGCCGGATATCGCCCGTGCGATCGCCCGCACCAATACGACCGCCATCGCGGCGCTGATGGTGCGACGGGGTGAGGCCGACAGCATGATCTGCGGATCCATCGGCCAATACCACTGGCATCTCAATTACATCGAGCAGTTGCTGGGCGACGCCGCGTTGGATCGCAGCGCGGTGGGGGCGCTTTCCGTCATCATTCTGGAAAACGGCCCGGTTTTCCTGGCGGACACGCATGTGCTGGATGAACCGACCGCCGAACAGGTGTTCCGGATCTGCTGCGCGGCGTCAAAGCATGTGCGCCGGTTCGGCATAGAGCCCACGCTCGCATTGCTCAGCCATTCCAGCTTTGGCAATCGCAAAACGGAAACCGCTCAGAAGATGCGCGACGCCGTGGTGCTTCTGGATCAGGCGAAGGTTGATTTCGTCTATGAGGGCGAGATGCACGCCGACGCGGCGCTCGACCCCATCGTCGGCAAGCGCATGTTCCCGAACTCCCGCTTGGATGGACCGGCGAACGTGCTGATCTTCCCGAACGCCGACGCGGCCAGCGCGTCCCGCAACGTGCTCAAGACACTGGCGGGTGGGCTGGAGGTCGGACCGATCCTGATGGGCCATGATAACAGGGCGCATATCACGACGCCCTCGGTCACGGCCCGCGGATTGCTGAACGTCGCCGCAGTCGCGGGGGTGCCGGAACAGAAGTGAGCGAGGTGCGTCGGGCGGTGGAGCGTCCGGCGCATTGACAGAGGCGCCCAACGGAGGGGAGGCGCGAGAGGCCAAACACGAAGGAGCCCATTATGGGTGCATATGCTGACGTCTACGCGGCCTGGTCGGCCGACCCCGAGGGTTTTTGGATGGAGGCGGCCAAAGCCGTCGACTGGATGACGCCGCCGACGCGCGCGCTCGATGACGCCGACGCCCCCCTTTACCGCTGGTTTTCAGATGGCGTTTGCAACACCTGCTACAACGCCGTGGACCGCCATGTTGAAGCGGGTCGCGGCGATCAGGCCGCGATCATCTATGACAGCCCCGTCACGGGGCGGAAGCAGCGCATTTCCTTCGCCGAACTGAAGGACAAGACCGCCAGTCTGGCGGGCGCGCTTTCCGCGCGCGGCGTCGAAAAGGGCGATAGGGTCCTGATTTATATGCCGATGGTGCCCGAAGCGCTGGTCGCCATGCTGGCCTGCGCGCGCATCGGCGCGGTGCATTCCGTGGTCTTTGGCGGGTTTGCGGCCAGCGAACTCGCGGTGCGAGTCGACGACGCGGCGCCCAAGGCGATCCTGGCGGCGTCCTGCGGGATCGAGCCGGGCCGGGTGATCGCCTATAAGCCGATGATCGATGAGGCGATCGAGCTTTCGTCCAACAAGCCGGACTTCACCGTCATCCTGCAACGCGAGCAGGCGGAAGCGGATCTGATCGACGGCCGGGATTTCGAGTGGGAGGCGTTTCAGGACGGCGCCGCGCCCGCCGATTGCGTCCCCGTCGGAGGCGCCGATCCGCTCTATATCCTCTACACTTCAGGCACTACCGGACAGCCCAAGGGCGTGGTGCGCCCGAACGCCGGGCATATGGTGGCGCTCTTGTGGACCATGACGAATATCTACGGCATGTCGCCTGGCGAGGCGTATTGGGCGGCCTCAGATGTCGGCTGGGTCGTCGGCCACAGCTATATCTGCTATGCGCCCCTGCTGCATGGCTGCACTACTGTGGTTTATGAGGGCAAGCCCGTCGGCACGCCGGATGCAGGTGCGTTCTGGCGAATGATCGCCGAATACGACATCAAGGTGCTCTTCACCGCGCCAACGGCGTTCCGCGCCATCAAGCGGCAGGACCCGGACGCGAAACTTGTCGGCGACTATGATCTTTCCAGACTGCGGGCGCTGTTTCTGGCGGGAGAGCGCGCCGATCCCGATACGATCGAGTGGGCCAAGAACTGCCTTGGCGTGCCGGTGATCGACCATTGGTGGCAGACCGAGACCGGATACGCGATCGCAGGCAATCCGATCGGGTTGGAGGCGTTGCCGGTCAAGCTGGGCTCGCCCACCGTCGCAATGCCAGGCTACGACGTGCAGATTCTCGATGAGGGCGGGCATGAGGTCGCACCGGGCGAGCTGGGCGCGATAGCGGTCAAGCTGCCGCTACCGCCGGGCACATTGCCGACGCTTTGGAACGCGGAAGAGAGGTTCCGGTCCTCTTACCTCACGACATTCCCCGGTTACTACGAGACCGGCGATGCGGGCATGAAAGATGAGGACGGTTACCTTTACATCATGGCGCGCACCGATGACGTGATCAACGTGGCGGGGCACCGGCTGTCGACGGGTGGCATGGAGGAGGTCCTCGCCGCCCATCCGGATGTCGCCGAATGCGCCGTGATCGGGGTGACGGATCAGCTGAAAGGGCAGTTGCCGCTTGGGTTCCTTTGCCTCAACGCCGGTTGCGATCGCCCGAAGGAGGAGATCGTCGCCGAGTGCGTCGCGCTGATGCGAGAGAAGATCGGCGCTGTCGCCGCCTTTAAACTGGCCGCGGTGGTCGACAGGTTGCCCAAAACCCGGTCAGGCAAGATTCTTCGCGGCGTCATGGTCAAGATCGCTGACGGCGCTGAATGGAAAATGCCCGCGACGATCGACGACCCGGCGATTTTGGATGAGATCGGGACTGCGCTCAAAGAGCTTGGTTACGCGAAACTGTAAACCTCGCACGGGGTTTACAGTATTGTAAACGGGTTACGCAACGGACTGAAACACAATATTCCGGAGGGCGTATTCGGAAGCGAGTTACCCAATTATTAATCATTTCGCGAGATGCCGTTTTAAGTCGCCGCGAATTAGATCGGGCGCAGCGATACGTCTTAGACGCGTAACGCCCGATCTTACGAAATGGCGCAAAAGGTCGAGCGAGTACTTTTGGGTGATCTGGTTCAATATGCGTAATGCAATTTTTCGGCGCGATGCAATTTGCAAAATGCGCAAGTTGAGCGGGGCGTCGTTGCAGAATGGCTGTCTGCAAAGGGGCGGAGACCTAAGTATCTGCGGGATAGATCGAATTTTCGGAAAAATATCGGCGCTCCCGATTTCGGCCCAATTTTTGCTTCATAAAATTTCAGCGCCTGTGAAGCGGGAAATGGGCGTGTGCTCCGTTCTCTCTGCGCGACGCATGAATTAGGGGGCCGGATTCGCTTATCCCCGCAGATGGATATGCTGATGTTGCGAGTGTTGGCGCGGTGTGGCGACAGATTTCTGTGGCAGCTTGGCGGCCGGGCGCGACGCGCTCTGGCGGTTGCAGGCGCGCTTGCGGCGTTGGCGCCCTCGGGCGTCGTGGCCGAGGATGTGCTCCTGACGATCTCCAGCGAGTCATCGGACGCCGCGTTTTCGATTGCATATACACGCTCTGAATTGACCGCGATGCCACAGACTCAAATTCAGACAGCGACGGAATGGACTGATGGCCGGCCGGTGTTCGAAGGTCCACTCGCCCGCGATGTGATCGCGGGGGTTGGAGCGCATGGCGAGACTGTTGTGAACGCCATCGCCGTTAACGACTATTCAGTTGAGATCCCGCTCTCTGATTTTGAGCGATATGACGTGATTTTGGCGCTCTCAATGGACGGCAAGGAATTGTCGCTGCGGGATCGCGGGCCGATTTGGATCGTCTATCCGCGGGACAACCACGAAGAATTGCACGATCCCTCGTTCAATAGCCGCTGGATCTGGCAGTTGGATCGGCTGGAACTCCGGTGATTATCAAGCGCCATCTCGCTCGCGCGCTGCCCGTTCTGGCGCTGCTATGTCTCGCCGGTCTTGCCGGATTGGGCTTTGTCGCGTTGCAGAAAGACTCTGAAGCACTAGATCAGGCCTCTAAAGAGAACATCATTTGGACCGCCACCCAGCTTGAGACCGAGTTGTTGCGTTTGACCAATGCGGTCGGATTGCTCGGTCATGGTCTGGAAGATGTTCGGCTGCGTGAGGTTCCTAGGCGGTTCGACATTTTATGGAGCCGCGCCGCGCAGTTCGGCGAGGGCGAGGTCGGCGCGCGCCTGGCCAGGTATGATCATGGGGATCAGGTGGTCCTACGGTTAAACGATTTGCTGCGGAAGCATGAATCGACGCTGGAAAAAGTCCTTCGGGGCGATCATGACGCGGCGCACGAGATGGCGGCCGATTTCAGTGCGTTGCAGACCGATCTTCACGAGTTGACGGTGCGGGTTTTGCGCGGCGAGGAGCAGCGCCTTGGCGGCGCGCGGGATCGCCAGCGCGAAAGCGTCGCGATCACCACCGCGAGCAGCGCGGTCGCGCTTGTATTCGGCGTTCTCATCGTCTTCTTCCTCTACGCTCAGGTCTTCAAATTCGAGAAACTGGCGGGCGCCAATCTGAAGTTGGCCTGGAAAGCGCAACGCGCCGATGAGGCGAAAACGCGGTTCCTGACGATGATGAGCCATGAGCTTCGCACGCCGATGAACGGGGTGTTGGGCACGCTGGATCTGATCGCGCAATCGGAGCTGACCAAGCCGCAACAAAGGCTGGTCGATCAGGCGGGCCGGTCCGGGCGTCAGATGACCCGCATGCTTGGGGATCTGATTGATCTATCCGCGCTTCAGGCTGACGACGTGAGATCTGACGTTCGTCCCACCGCGGTCAAGGACGTCGCCCGCCTCGTCGATGAACAGTTCGCGCATCTTGCGCGGCGAGAGGGCGTTCGGGCCACGACTCATGTGGACCATCCGCGTCGTCGGATTGAGATCGACGCGGCCCGGTTTGGCCAGGCGCTCAACTACGTACTTGAACATGTGATCTCCCGCATTGGCGCGACTGACTTGCAGTTGCGGGTCTGGACCGAACCCGGCTCCATCAATGTGCGCATCTGGTTTCTCGACACCCGGTCAGATCTGTCCGACCCCGAGCTCGACGTGCTGGCGCGGGAGCCGGCGCATGCGCTGAACGATATCGCCAGCGACGCGTTCGGCCCGTCGGTCGCGCGTGATGTGATCGCGTTCTTGGGCGGCGAGATTTCGGTGGAGAAGCACGGCCAGAGATCCGGACATGTGCTGGTCACCGCGCCGGTGCGGACGCTGGACGACAGCGCGCCGCTCTGCATGCGTCTGGATGTGCGGTCCGACACGGTGCGCGCGCTCTGCGAGGCGGTGGTCGTGCGCACGTCGGAAGTCGTGCTTTGCGAGAGCCAGGAGTGCTCGCCAGACGTGATCTTGACGGAAGTGGGGGGAGAAGAGGAGTCGTCCCTTATCGCTTCGCTGCGCCGAACTTGGCCATCCTCTCTGATTATCGCATTTGGCTCGGCGAACGATCCAAAGGCGTTCGATGCGACTATCGACGGGTTGTTTACGCCCAAGGAGTTGAGAGAGGCCATCGCGCAAGGGGCGTCGGCCCGGGGCTTCGCGGAAATCGCCTGAGACCTCGCTCTGAATGATGATTGGCCGGATTTAATTCGGCTTTTGTCATAATTTGAAACTTACTCACGTTAATAATGATTTTACCACTTACCCTTCCACCTGTAAGAGTGTTGGAAATCTAGGGTGGAGTCTCATTTATGGTGCTGGCCGAAATTCAGGCCTTATGCGACGCCATGGGCGGCGCGGTTATGGCGGTGGATTCGACGGGACAAGTCATTGCCGCGAATGACAGGGCGCGCGAACGGGCGCCGGTGCTGAATGGGCAACTCGTGCATGACGGCCCAGCCGTCGAAGCCCACTGTGAGGCGCTCTCAGTCGCAAAGGTGTTTGATCCCGGCCTAGAGGCTTCGGTCTCGAAAATGCTGAACGCGATGTCGAGCGGCGACGTGCGAACCTCTGCGATTGATGCGCGCATCGTGGAATTGCCTTGCGAGGGCGCGCGCGTCGCTCTGGTGATGGAGCGGCCCGCATCGGCGCGCGGCGATGGTCTGGAAGCGCGCGATGCAGGCCTCGACGTGCTGGCGATGCTGGCGCACGACCTCAGGGGCGCGTTGAGCAATGTCTGCGGCGCCTTTGCATTGTTGGATGAAGATCTGGCCGACGACCTGACCCATGGCCCGCGCGTCGCCGCGATGCGGGGCGCGTTGACGCATTTCAGCGACTTGATCGGAGCGGCGCTGGATGTCGAGGCGTTGTCGGCTGGCAAGATCAGCATCAAGTCGAAAGACATCGACTTGCGCGATTTCGCGGAGAATACGCGCTCGATCTGGTCGTCCAAATTCGCTGAGATCGGCGCGCAGCTCCATCTTGAAGTCTCGGCGGACGCGCCGGCCAAGATTCGGATTGATCCGATGCGTTTCCGGCAGATCGTGTTCAATCTGCTTGCTAACGCAGAGGCGCACTCATGCGCAAAGAATGTGCGGATTTCTTTCGCCTCGGCAGATGACGAATCCCACCGCGACGAGTGCTTTTCCGTACTGGTCGAGGATGACGGCGTCGGTCTGCCGGATCACGTTTTGGCGCGGATGCAGGATGAAAGCGCGCGCACATTATATGGCGAAGGGCGTCGGCGATTGGGGCTGAGCGTCGTTCAGGATGTCGCGAAAGCAGTCGGCGGCGGAGTGACCTGCCGTAATCGCGATCGGGGCGGAGCGCGGATCGTCGTGTCGGTTCCGATCGGGGAGGCTCGCGCGGCGTCGACGGCCGGGTTGAGCTATGACGCGGCGGCGGCGGCGTCATCGGCGCGGCACAGTGCGCCGAGCGCCTCCGAAGGCCTGGCGAAGGCGTTAGCGAAAGGCGGCGTGCGCGGTCTGAAGGCGCTGCTCGCCGAGGACAACGCGACCAATCAGCTGGTCGCGACGCAGATGCTCGACAAGCTAGGATGCGTGGCTGATGTCGCCTCTGATGGGGTGGAGGCCGTCGAGATGCTCTCCAAAGGGGGGTACGATTTCCTGCTCGTCGATATTGAAATGCCGAAAATGTCGGGTATCGACGTGTTGCGCCGCCTGCGATCCGGCCAGGCTGGACCGTCGGAATTGCCGGCGATCGCGCTAACCGCCTACGCGATGGCCGAGCACCGGCGAAAGGTCGCTGACGCCGGATCGGACGGGATGATCGCCAAACCGATTCTAGGCGTGAAATCCTTCGAGTCGGATCTGGTCGAGATTCTGGGACGCGTACTGAAATCCCGTGGGGCCGTTCGGCCGGATGACGGACGGATCAAGGTCTCGTCCGACGTTGTCCGCGCTACTGGCAATCTGCGGGATCCGGATATCGATCTGGAGGTGTTTGACAGCCTCATCGGCGTTATAGGCGAGGATTCGAGCCTCGAGTTTCTTGAACGCGTGGAAACGGATCTGGCGGATGTGAGGCTGCGCATTCGCAACGGCGCGCGCAAAGGCGATTTGGAGGAAATTCGCGCCGGCGCACATATCCTGATCAGCGTCGCGGGCGCAATTGGAGCGCATGCATTGCAATCCGCCGCCCAATCGTTGCATGCATGCGCCGCAGAAGGCTCGCTGGAGAATGCGCGGGCGATCATCAGAGATGGGGACCCGGAGTTTATGGCCGTGACGGCGTTCATATATCGACGTCGCGCAGGCGCGCCCCAAAGAGATTTATGACGGACCCGATTGTAAAGATTTCAACCCCCGACCAACCGGCCGAAACCGTCTATTCGGATCTGGGCGCGGCGCCCCGTTACGATTCGCCTGTATTGCTGATCGAAGACACGCCGTCGCTTTCGATGGCGTATCGCAAGCTGCTGGAAGGTGCCGGATACGTCGTGGAATGCGCCGGGGACCTCTCCAGCGGACGCGACGCGGTCCGACGTCTGGCGCCCAAAGTCCTTCTGCTGGATCTGATGCTGCCCGATGGCGATGGGCTGGAGTTGATGCGCGAATTATCCGGCGCGGGGAAGGCGACGCGCGTGATTGCGATAACCGCCAACGGGTCCATCAACAAGGCGGTGGAGGCGATGCGCGAGGGCGCGTTCGACTTTCTCGTCAAACCGTTCGACGAACGGCGCCTGATTTCGGCCGTTGAACACGCCGTCGAGTCGGCCGGAGACATGGTCGGTTTCGCGGAAGCGGCGATCGTGGAGACGGAAGACGCATCGACTGACGCGGCGGCGTTCGGCTTTGTCGGAACGTCGGCGAAGATGCGAGACGTCACGCGCATGGTGCGCGATGTCGGGCGGTCGACCGCGACAGTCTTCATCACCGGCGAGAGCGGGACGGGTAAAGAGCTTTGCGCGCAGGCGATTCACTCCGTCAGCCGTCGCAGCAACGGACCGTTCGTGCCGCTCAATTGCGGCGCCATACCGCGCGATCTGCTGGAATCCGAAGTTTTCGGCCATCTCAGAGGTTCTTTCACCGGCGCAATCTCAGACAAAAAGGGCGCGGCCGCAGCGGCGGATGGCGGCACGTTGTTTCTGGATGAGATCTGCGAGATGGACCTGTCGCTGCAGACGAAACTGCTGCGTTTCTTGCAAACCTCGATGATCCAGCCGGTCGGCGCGACCCGACCGCAACGGGTTGACGTTCGGATACTCTGCGCCACCAATCGCGATCCCGAGGAGGAAGTGAAGGCGGGGCGGTTCCGACAGGACCTTTTCTACCGGCTTCATGTGGTCCCGATCAACTTGCCGCCGTTGCGGGATCGGGGCGCGGATGTCGTTGAGATCGCGCGCCGCTTTCTGGGCGAATATGCGCAGGCCGAGGGCAAAAGCTTCGCCCGGTTCGACGCCGCCGCCGAGCAAGCGTTGATGGCGCATAGCTGGCCGGGGAATGTGCGCGAGTTGCAAAATGTCGTGCGCAACGCCGTTGTCCTCAACAATGGCGAGATGGTCACGGCGGACATGCTGCCGCCCGGATTTGCGCGAACCTTCAGCGATGGTGCGAGCGAACCGATGACCACCGGCGATTTTCAGCCGGACGGTGGGATCACCCCGTTCGCCTCGCCGCCGCAAGGGCTGACGAGCCAGACCGCGACGACAATTCGCGCGCTGGTCGGGTCCCGTCTCGCCGATGTTGAACGTGAGCTGATTGAAGAGACGATCCAAAGCTGCGGCGGATCGATTCCAAAGGCGGCGCGCGTGCTGGATGTCAGCCCCTCGACCCTATACCGCAAGCGCCAGGCCTGGAGCGATCCAGAGGATTGAGTCTGCGTAGATTCGTCTGCGATCAAAGCTTGTTCTCCGGGTAAAGGCGCTGTCAAATACCCTCTTGAGCGTCCGATGATTGGCGGCTTGAGCGACCAATGGCCGGAAAAGGGGGATCCATGGCTGATGATCTGCGCCGGACGGCTTTGGCCGCTCGCTATGTCCCCGTCTCATTCGCCCGTAAAAACTCCTGCTGTCGCCGGGGTTTGGCGCGGCGGTCTCCCGCAGACATAGAACGGGCGACGGCGTGAGCGCGGCGGCCGATATCGTGCGTGCGCGGATCGGCGCGGAGGGTGTTCGCCTGGGCTTCGTTCTTGGGTCGGGGCTGGGCGCGCTTTCGGAGGCGATCACAGAGGAGGCGCGGTTTGACTATTGCGAGCTCCCTGACTTTCCCGCGTCCGGCGTATCGGGCCATGCGGGCGCGCTGGTGATTGGCCGCTTGCAGGGCGCGCGCGTGGCGCTGCTGGCGGGCCGCGCGCATTATTATGAGAGCGCTGACGCCTCTGCGATGCGTGCGCCTATCGAAACGTTGAAAGCGCTCGGGGCGGAGGCGCTGGTCCTGTCGAACGCGGCGGGATCGACACGAGAGGCGATGGGGCCCGGCGCGTTGATGGCGCTCTCCGACCATATCAACCTCTCCGGCGCCAATCCGCTGATCGGACTCGGGGGGGGGGACGCCTGTTTCGTGAACATGGTCGATGCTTACGATCCGGACCTGCGCGCCCGGCTGCACGAGATTGCTTCGACGCGGGACATTTTATTGGGCGAGGGAGTCTATGCGTGGTTTTCAGGGCCGAGTTTTGAGACGCCCGCAGAAATACGCATGGCGCGCATGTTGGGCGCAGACGCCGTCGGCATGTCCACCGTTCCCGAGGCGATTTTAGGCCGGTATTTTGGCCTCAGGGTCGCGGCGGTCTCGGTGATCACGAATTTCGCCGCCGGCATGACCGGACGGCCGCTGAGCCATGAAGAAACCAAGACAGAGGCGATCAAATCGGAAGCCCGGTTTAGGGCTCTGATCGCCGGGTTCGCAGGGAGTTTCGCATGACTGAGATGAATGGGCAAAGAATCGCCAGGCTCGCCCTGTCGTCGCTGGATCTAACCAATCTGGACGATGACTGCACGGAAGACGACGTCGAGGAACTCGTGCGTCGGGCGTTCACGCCCCATGGGCGGGTGGCGGCCATCTGCGTGTGGCCGCGCTTCGTCAAACCTGCGAGGACCCTGATCGGCGGCCGGGTGTTGCCGGTCTGCACGGTGGTGAACTTTCCAAGGGGCCGGACGGAAACGGCGCCGGTCGTGGCTGAGACCAAGAAAGCCATTCTCGATGGCGCGGACGAGATTGATCTCGTGGCGCCGTATCGCCGCCTGCTGACCGACCAGCCGGAGGTTATGCGCTCGATGGTCGAGCGGGTGCGCGACGCTTGCGACCGGAAGAAGCTGAAAGTGATCCTTGAGACTGGCGTGCTGTCGGATCCTGCGCTCATTCGCAAGGCGACGGACATCGCGATCGCAGGGGGCGCTGATTTCATCAAGACCTGCACCGGAAAGGTTCCGGGCAAGGCGACCGTCTCCGCCTCGCGCGCGATATTGCGCTCGATCCGCGAGTCTGAGCGGCCGGTCGGGTTGAAAGTGGCGGGCGGCATACGCACCCTGGGCGATACGACGCGGCATTTCTCGGCGGCGCGCGATATCATGGGGCCAGGCTGGGTGTCGCCCAAAACGTTTCGGTTTGGCGCGAGCGATCTTTTGGACACGCTGCTCGGCGAGCTCAACAAGACATGACCGAGGACTTCGGCGGGTGGTATGGGCGTTCGGGCCCGGACTGGTCGGCGTTGGACGGACCGGTCGTCTCCAAACATGCGACGGACGGCGTGAGTGACGTCGTCTCGCTGGTCCTTGCGCCCGCTTTGGCCGCCTGCGGCGCATACGCGCCAATTTACACAGGTCCGTGGCTCGGGCATTTGGGTGGCGCGCTCGAGCAGCTGGCCGCGATACCGGGTTATGAACGCCGCCCGGACATGAACCGGTTTCGGCGCGTTGTTGGAGACGTTGGCTGCGCGATTGCCGCTCTTCCAGAGGATGTCGCGCTCAACGCAACATTGTCGTCTGGACTGGATGTGCTGGCGCTCGACATCAAATGCGGCTCTGGTGCGTCGACGATGACGCTGGAGGCGGCTATCGATCTGGCCGAAAGCCTGATGCGACAGGCCGGAGATGCTGGTTGCAAGAGTTCGGCGCTCATCACGGATATGAATGAACCGCTGGCGTCGGCGGTGGGGAGCGCGCTGGAGGTCTGGAACGCCTGCGCCTGTCTGACCGGCGATGAGGTCGATCCGCGTCTATGGGATTTGACGCTGGCGCTGGGCGGCGAGGCTTTGACGCTGGCGGGTCTGACGCCTGATGCAAGGGAAGGCGCCCGCAGGATCGCCGATGCGCTGCAATGCGGGGCGGCGGCGGACCGGTTCGGGCGGATGATCGCGGCGTTGGGCGGCCCCAAAGATTTCATGGAGCGGTTCGGCGAGCACCTTCCTGAAGCACCCGTCGTGCGCGATGTCCCGCCGCGCAAAGATGGGATCGTTCAGCAGGTCGATGTTCGCGCTATCGGTCTCGCCGCGCTCGAGCTGGCAGCTGGCGACCCTTCGGCTGGGTTCGATCAACTGGCGGGCGTCGGCGCGTATGTGGATCAGGGATTTCCGCTCGCCCGCGTGCACACCGCCACCGAGGACGCCGCCGACCGCGCCGCCGCCGCGCTCTCCACCGCCTATCGCGTGGGCGACAAGGCGCCGGAGGAGAACGATCTGATCCTCCATCGGATAGGCGGAGGCTGAGTGGTGGCGCGCGCGTTTCTCTTTGTGCTCGACTCGGTCGGGATCGGTGGGGCGCCGGACGCCGCCGCGTTCGGTGACGCCGGAGCCGACACGTTAGGCCATATCGCGGAGGCCTGCGCGGCCGGACGGGCGGACCGCGCCGACTTGCGAGAAGGGCCGCTGCGCCTGCCTAATCTGACCGCGCTCGGTCTTGGGCAGGCGGCGGCGCTGGCGACGGGGCGCGTTCCCCCGGCGCTGCAGGGAGAGGCGACCGGGCGCTACGCGTCGGCGGCGGAGGTCTCGAATGGCAAGGATACGCCCTCGGGCCATTGGGAGATCGCGGGTCTGCCGGTTCCGTTCGACTGGGGTTATTTTCCAGTCGCGATCCCGGCCTTTCCGGCGGAGTTGACGCGCCGCCTGATCGCCGAGGCGGGGTTGCCGGGCATTCTTGGCGATCGCCACGCTTCGGGCACGGAGATCATCGCGGAGCTGGGCGAGGCGCATCTGACCACCGGAAAGCCGATCTGCTACACCTCGGTCGACAGCGTTTTTCAGATCGCCGCCCATGAAGGGGCGTTCGGGCTGGAGCGGCTCTTTGAGACTTGCCGCATCGCGCATCGCCTGCTCGCGCCACTGAGGATCGGGCGGGTGATCGCACGGCCGTTCCTCGGGACCAGCGCGGCGGATTTCAAGCGCACCGCCAATCGGCGGGATTTTATCTCGCCGCCGCCATCGCCCACGTTATGTGATCGTGTGGAGGCTTCCGGCGGCCGGGTGATCGCGATCGGAAAGATCGGCGATATCTTCGCCCACCAAGGCGTCTCGGAGGTGCGAAAGGGAGAAGACGACGCGGCGCTTTTCGGGTTGGCGGCGGATGCGGTGCGCAGCGCGAACAACGGCGATCTGGTCTTCGCGAATTTCGTGGAATTCGACTCGCTCTATGGCCACCGCCGGGATGTGACCGGCTACGCCGCCGCCCTGGAGCGGTTCGACGCCTGGCTGCCGAATGCGACGGCGCAGTTGAAGCCGGGCGACCTGATGATCCTGACGGCGGATCATGGCAACGACCCGACCTGGGCGGGCACCGATCATACGCGCGAGCAAGCGCCGGTGTTGATAACCGGCGGCGGCGTTGCGCCGGGCTCAGCGGGGCGCCGCGAAAGCTTCGCCGATGTGGCGGAGACGATTGCGGCGCATCTTGGTCTGGCACCGGGCCCGCATGGCCAACCTATCCCGTTGCGATAGGGACGGGAAGGGGTCGTGATGGCTACGAACTGGCGAGAGTCTCCCAAGATCGAGCTGCATTTGCATTTGGAAGGCGCGGCGCCGCCCGCCCTGACGCGCCGGATCGCAGCGGAGAAGGCGCGATCCACCGCGGGCCTTTTCGACGAGACCGGCCGTTACGCGTGGCGCGGCTTCAGTGAGTTCCTTCACGCCTATGATGCGGTGGCTGCCTTCTATGACACGCCGGAAGATCAGGCCCGATTGACCGAGGCGGCCCTGCTCGAGGCCGCTGCGCATGGCGTGATCTATGCCGAGATTTTTCTGTCACCCGACCATGTCTCCCCCGGTGATAAGGCGGATCCGTATGCGTGGGAGGAGCACTTGGCCGCCGTCACCGAGGGCGCGGCGATGGCTGAAGCGGCGGCCGGGATCATCGCGCGGTTCATACCGCTCTGCGTTCGCGGGCTGGGGCCGGATCGCGCGCGCCGGGCGGTGGAGGTTGTGGCCAGCGTCGGCGGCGACAATGTCGTCGGCTGGGGGATGGCCGGAGATGAACGGATGCATCGGACGGCGGATTTCGCCTCTGCATACCGCCTCGCGGCCGAGGCGGGGCTGCGGCTGACGGCCCATGCGGGCGAGTTTGGCGGGCCGGGCAACGTGCGCGCCGTTCTCGACGATCTGAAAGTTGAACGCGTGGGCCATGGCGTTCGGGCGATCGAGGATCCGGACCTGGTGCGCCGGTTGGCGGCGGAGGAGGTGACGCTGGAGGTCAATCCCGGCTCCAATGTCGCCTTGGGCGTCTATCCAAATTGGCGCGCGCATCCGCTGCGTCGACTCTATGAGGCCGGGGTGAACGTGGCGATCTCCACCGATGATCCACCCTTCTTCGGCACGGATATGACGCGCGAGTTCGAGATGGCGGAACGAGAGCTTGGATTCGCTGCGTCAGATCTTGAGAGGGTTACGGAGATGTCGCTCGCGGCGGCGTTTTGCGATGACGCCACGCGTATGGAATTGCGTCGACGACTGGCGCGCTGAGATCCCAGCGCCAATGGGTTTTCACCCAGCCAATATGAAACGGGCGCGAGACGTCATCCGCCCGCGCCCGTATTTCGGCGATCTATCGCGAAGATCGGCGCTTAGTGTGCGCCGTTCAGATTGGCGATGGTGACCATGACGCCGTCGTTCTGGCCGAAATCGGCGCGAGCCGAAGGTTTGGCGACGGTGGCGGACGTCATAGTGGAGAGCGCGTTGAGCAGGCCGGTAAGCATCTCGGTATTCCTTCAATTCGAGAGCGTCACTTTGTTGATGCGTATATAAGGCAGAGCCGTAGATATTGCAGTGCACAAAAAAGAATAGTCGTTATGCGCTTCGTGCATGGCCGCAAGCTTCACGCATGAAGCGCCGACGCTAACGGCGTTCTCACCTTCACGTCAGAAAGGTTGCAATACGGTTGTCCGAACTGGGTCTCGCCGCGATATGCCGCGTATCAAACCGAACGATCAAAAACTTTTCGGCGGATCGGAACAGACCGTCGATGGATACGCGGAAAACAGACAAGGATTTCATCGTTATGACCATCATGGCTGACCCTTCCCCACGCGCCGTCGCTCTGCCGGAGTTCAATATCGGCGCTCTCTTCACCATCGTCTCCGCCGGAGCGCTGGCGACCATCGCCTTCGACCTCTTTGGTCAATGGCTGAGCCCGGCCCTGGGCTTTTCTAAACTCGCGCCGGTGCCGCTGGCCAATGCGGTGCTGAAGACCGTGTTCGGCTCGCATTTCGGCGCCGGTTACCTGGTGCACACCCTGACCGGATTGATCGCCTATCCGGCGGCCTACTTCTTCGCTGTTCGTCCACTGGCGCGGCTGTTCGCCCCCCGGGTGCCTGAGCTTGCCATCGGCGCGGTCTACGGCGTCGCGCTTTGGGTCTTCGCGCTCTATGGCATGGCGCATCTGGTCGCGGGCATGAAGCCGTTCTTGGGCTTCTCGCAGATCGCCTGGGTCGCGCTGGTCGGCCACGCCCTGTTCGGAGTCGTCGTCGCGGCGGTGGCGAGCGGACGCTCGCCGCGCTAGAACGCGGATATGAGCGAACAACATTCCAACACGACGTCTTCAGGCCCGTTGTCGGGCCTGAAGGTGCTTGATTTATCCCGCATCCTTGCGGGGCCGACCTGCACGCAATTGCTGGGCGACATGGGCGCCGACATCTTAAAGGTGGAACGACCGGGCCGCGGAGACGACACGCGGGGTTGGGGCCCTCCGTTCATGAAGGACGCGGACGGGCGCGACACCACGGAAAGCGCCTATTACCTCTGCTGCAACCGGAACAAGCGCTCGGTCGCGGTGGACATGTCGCGCAAGGAGGGCCTGTCGCTGCTGCGCCGGCTCGCGCAACAGGCCGACGTGGTGATCGAGAATTTCAAAGTGGGCGATCTCGCCAAACGCGGGCTCGATTACGAGACGCTCTCGGCGGAGAACCCGGCGCTGATCTACTGCTCGATCACGGGCTTTGGCCAAACCGGGCCGAAAGCGGATCGCGCCGGGTATGATTTCATGATCCAGGGCATGGGCGGGATCATGTCGATCACCGGTTTCCCGGATCAGGAGGGCGGACGCCCGACCAAGGTCGGCGTCGGCATCGCCGACATCATGACCGGGATGTATGCAAGCTCGGCCATCCTCGCGGCGCTACATGCGCGCGATCGGACGGGCAGGGGTCAGTATATCGACCTCGCGCTCTTTGATTGCCAACTGGCGTGGCTGGCCAATCAGGGCCTCGCCTATCTGACGAACGACGCCGCGCCGGTGCGCCTCGGCAACGGCCATCCGACCATCGTGCCTTATGAGACGTCTGAGGCCGCCGACGGCCATTTCATCATCGCCTGCGGCAATGACGGGCAGTTCGAGAAGCTCTGCGACATCCTCGGCGCGCCAGAGTTGTCGCAAGACCCGCGTTTCGCCAGGAATGCAGATCGCGTGCGCAACCGGACCGAATTGGTGCCGATGATCAATGAGCTGACCCGCGCGCGCCCCGCGGCCGAGTGGCTGGAATCCTGCGAGGCGCGGAAGGTGCCTGCCGGACCGGTCAACTCGATCCCGGAGGCCTTTGCGGATCCGCAAGCGGCGCACCGAGAGATGCGGATCTCGGTGCCGCATGATCTGGATGGGCGCGGCGCGGTTGACCTGATCGGCAACCCGATCAAGTTCTCAGAGACGCCAGTGTCGTACAGGAACGCGCCGCCGATGGCGGGACAGCATACGGGCGAGGCGTTGGCCGACTGGCTGGCGCTGTCGGAGGCGGAGCTTGAGGCGCTGGAAGACGCGGGCGCGATTGCAGGGATAGACAAGACATGACCGATCAGAACCGCACGGGCGCCGATGTGATTGCAGAGGCGCTCGCCGCCGCCGGGTGCCGCTGGGCTTTCGGCCTTCCAGGGGGTGAGGTTCTGGCGCTGATGGAGGCGCTGGATCGCGTGGGCCTGAATTTCGTGCTGACCAAGCATGAGAACGCAGGCGGCTTCATGGCGGAGGGCGCCTCGCACGCGACCGGCGCGCCGGGCGTGCTGCTGGCCACGATCGGACCGGGCGTCGCCAACGCCGTCAACGTGATCGCCAATGCTGCACAAGATCGCGTGCCGCTGATCTTTCTGACCGGTTGCGTCGATGCGGCGGAGGCGGAGACCTACACCCATCAGGTGTTCGACCATCAGGCCATGCTGCGCCCAATCGTCAAAGCCACCTTTCGCGCCGCGCCAGGCGCCATCGCCCCGATGATGGAGAAGGCGTTGCGCGTCGCAATGGAGGGGCAGCCCGGCCCTGTGCATATCGATGTGCCCATCAGCGTCGCCGAAGGCCCCTCGACAGAAGCGCCGCGCGCGCTGGTGCGCCCTGCGCCCGCCATGCCCGCGCCGGGGCCGGATCTGGATCGCGCGCGAGACATGCTCGCCAAGGCGGAGCGCCCGATCGCGGTCGTTGGCGTCGATGCGGTGAACGAAGGGGCGGGGGCCGATATCGTCGGGTTTTGCCGCCGCTATGGCGTGCCGATGATCGCGACCTACAAGGCCAAAGGGTTGTTGCCGGAGGATCATGCGCTGTCGCTGGGCGGCGCGGGATTATCTCCTAAGGCGGACAAGGCGTTGCTGCCGTTGGTTGAGACGGCGGATCTGGTGCTGGCGATCGGCTATGACCCGATTGAGATGCGGCAGGGCTGGCGCGAACCATGGTCCCGCGACTCCCAAGTGATAGAGATCGCGCCGATCCCCCGTTTGCACTCGATGCATGGCGCGACGGCGGAGTTGGTCGGCGCCATCGCTCCGACATTGGCGGCGTTGACCGCGGATATTGAGCCGAAAGACCTGTGGCCCGGCGGCGAGCCGGAGGCGGTGCGTCAAAGGCTGCGGACGGAGTTTGCGCCAGAGGCGGAAGGCTGGGGGCCGGGCGTGGTGTTCGACACGCTGCGCAAGGCGATGCCGCGGGACACGCTGGCGACCGCCGATTCCGGCGCCCATCGCATTTTGCTGAGTCAGATGTGGGAGTGTTATGAGCCGCGCGCGTTGATGCAATCCTCTGGCCTTTGCACGATGGGCTGCGCGCTGCCGCTCGCCATGGGGCGGGCGCTGGCGGAACCCGGCCGTCCGATCGTCGCGTTCATGGGCGACGCGGGGCTGGAAATGACGCTGGGCGAGCTTGCGACCCTACGCGACCTGAAGACGCCGGTGATCCTCTGCGTGCTGGTCGATGAGAGTCTCGCCCTGATCGAGTTAAAGCAACGCGGCTCTCAGCGCGCCAATCTGGGCGTGGAGTTCGGCGGCACTGATTGGCCGGAGGTGGCGGCTGCGATGGGCGGGCATGGCGTCTGGATCGACGATGCCGAGACCCTGGCGACGGAGGCGAAAGCGGCGATGACCCGCGACGGGTTCACCATCCTCGCTCCGAGGATCGAAAAGCGCGCATATGACGGGAAGTTCTGAGCGTTAGCAGATGCTTGATCTCAGCAACGTGGGTTTCATATCGACGCGGACGCGCTTTTTTTGGTGGTGAGGTAGGATCAATGGTGAACGGATTGCTGCGCTTCCTGATGGGCTTGCTCGCTCCCATCATCCTGATCATCGCAGGCGCCGGCGTCGCCGCCGCCGGCATAGATTTAGCGGTTTCGTTCCTGTTCTGGGCCGGCGCGCTCTTGGTCGTCGCCGGAGTAATCTGGGGCCTGTTTCTCTATTTCGTCGCCGAGTCGGGGTCGTTCTGGGACTGAGGGATCAGAGGCGGAGGCGCGCCTATTTCACCGCGCGCTCCGCAATCGCCTTGAACTTGCCATCCAGTTCGGCGGCCAGCGCGCGCAGGTCGTCTCCGCCTTCTTCGAAATAGGGTGAGAACACCATGGTGGGCGTCTTGTAGCTGACCGTCGCCGAGCCGTCTGAATCCTCGGTCACATACATGCGGATCGGCGCTTCAATCATGGCGGGGACGGAGAGGCCGATGGCGCGCACCGCGAAGTCGGGTCCGTAAACGCCGATCACCCGATTGCCGGGGATAGCGATCCCCCGGCTGGCGGCGGCCTTGGTCGGGCCCGCCTGTGTGACGACCAAAAGGCCGGGTTCGGCCTTCACCTCCGCCTTCACCCGGTCGACGAGATCGGCGTAGGAATGCGCGCTTTCGTAGACCGCCCAGCCGTTGCGCGGGGCGATGGAGTCGGCCAATGCGGGCAGGGCGAAGAATGCGAGCGATGCTGCGAGCAATACGCGGATCATGGTGTTCCCCTCAAATGAGTTTCAGACAGCCGGGCGCGGCGCGCGCGGCGGGTCCATTCCGATGATCTCCCTCAGGCGGATCCCCGCCAGAGAGCCGATATATCCCCAGATCAGCCACCACCAGCCGTGCAGGCTGCCGGAAACAAGACCGCCCAAGAAGGCTCCGATGTTGCAGCCATAGGCGAGGCGGGCGCCGTAACCCATCAGAAGGCCGCCGATAACGGCTGTGGCGACGTCGCGGCCGGATAGCCGCCAGACCGGCGCAAACCGGCCCGCAAGCGCGGCGGCGGCCATGGCGCCGAAGAGGATGCCAAAATTCATCACGCTGGTCCCGTTGGCGAGCAGGCTCGCCTCTAACTGGCCTTTGCGCCAGCCGCTCCAATAGCTCCAAGAGGCGACATCAACGCCGAACGCGTCCACGATCTTTGCGCCCCAAAGCGCGAACCCGGCTGTCACGCCCCAGGGTCGGCCAAGTACCGCCATGGTGGCGATGGAAACCACCGCCAATGCGATCGCGCCCAACGCCAGAGACCATCTGCCGCGCAGGACCGACTCGGTGGGTTGGTCCGGCTCCAGCGCGCCATGAGCGCGAATTTCAGTGCGGGCGCTGACCCACCAGATCGCGCCGAGCAGAGCCGCCATCGCAGCCATCGCTGGCAATGTACCCAACTCATTGGGCAGCGACACGCCGCGGCGCTCGTTCAGGATCGGCAGGCTGGCCCAGAAATCCCAATGGGCGGTGGCCCAGACCGATCCGGCGATGAAAAAGATTAGCGTAAGGACCATGCGGGTCGAGCCGCCGCCGACGGTGAAGAGCGTGCCCGAGGCGCAGCCGCCGCCCAGTTGCATGCCGACGCCGAACACCGCCGCGCCGATCGCGCTGGCGAGGCCCATGGGCAGGATATATCCGCGCGCGGGCAGGCCGATCTCCGCCCCCCACGCCATCAGGGGGAAGGTGAACAGGCAGGCGAGGCCGATCAGGAGGAGTTGCGCGCGCAGCCCCCGGCCGCGTTTTTCCCGCACGAAGCGCCGCCAAGCGCCGGTAAAGCCAAACGCGGCGTGATAGAGCGCCACGCCCGCGAAGCCGCCGATGAGCGCCGCGGCGGCGAGTCTCCAGCCGGCGATGTAGCCCGCGGCTGCGGAGAGCGCCAGAATGGCCCCGGCGGCGGCGATCAAAATATTACGGTTCATGCGGTTTCGTCCGCCGATCAGCCGGCTTCGCCTCTCTCCACGCCGACGACGACCGCCGGAATTTCCGTTTCCCACACTAGCGTTAAGCGCCGTCGGGCTCACGCAGCGATTGATGACGCGCCGCTCAAATTGAGGTGAGTTGGGGATCTCTTTCCTAGATGTGGCCTTAAATCTCCAGTACGCCAAAGTTCGCGGCCCCGCGCTGCGGTTGTAGGAAGAGGTTTTCATGTCGCTGACTGACGCATTCGGATATCCGCTGACGCTGATGGATCGCTCGGCGCTGGAGTCGTGGACAAAGACTATCCGCGCATTTCTGGCCCATGGCGCCGCGACGCCGGATCACCTCGAAGCCACGCTGGCGCGCGCGCCCGAGTTCACCATGGCGCTGTCGGCCAAGGGGCTGTTCTACCTTCTTCTCGGACGATCCGAATTGATCCCCGTGGCGACCGAGGCGCATGCGACCGCGCTGAAGATCGCGGCGGGCGGCGGCGCGAATGCGCGCGAACGCCGCTATGTGGAGGCCCTTGGCGCCTATCTGGCCGGACGGCTGGATCGCGCCGCCGATATCATGGACGAGATTCTGGCCGACTGGCCCCGCGATGCGCTGGCCGCAAAGCTGAGCCACGCGATCCGCTTTATTCGAGGCGACGCCTGGGGCATGCGCCATTCGGTTGAGTCGGTGATCGAACATTATGGCGAGGATCATCCGATGGGCGGCTATATCGCCGGCTGTCATTCTTTCGCTCTGGAGGAGACGGGGCATTTCGAAGCCGCTGAGACCCGCGGCCGCGCCGCGATCGAGCGCTGCCCGGACGACGCCTGGGCGCTGCATTCCGTGGCCCATGTTTATGACATGACCGCCCGCGACGTGGTCGGCATCAAATGGCTGCAAAGCCAGCAGGACCGCTGGGCGCATTGCAACAACTTCCGCTATCACGTCTGGTGGCATCTGGCGCTTTTCCATTTGGACCGAGGCTCTTACGACGTAGTCCTCGACCTCTATGATCGTGAGATTCGCGCCGACAGGACCGATGATTACCGGGATATCTCCAACGGCGCGTCTATGCTGACGCGGCTAGAAATCGAAGGCGTCGATGTCGGCGACCGTTGGGACGAGTTGGCGGAGCTTTCCGCCGGGCGCGTTGAAGACGGCTGCGTTGTTTTTGCCGATCTTCACTATCTGATGGCGCTGGAAGGCGGCAAACGGACCGAGGAGGCGGACCAGCTGATCGACCGGATCGTGCGTGACGCCCAGCGCTCCGACCATGACATGCATGAGGTTCAGGATCTGGCCGGGGCGCCGGCCGCGATGGGCCTCGCCTGCTTCCGCGCCGGGCATTATGGCGGCGCCTATCGGCATCTGGCCGAAGCGCAAAAGAACATGCGCCTGATCGGCGGCAGCCATGCGCAGCGCGACGTCTTCACCCGTCTGACGGTCGAAGCGGCGATGCGCGCGGGCCTCTGGGATGAGGCGGAGAGCGCGCTGGCGCGTCGCGTGAAGAAACGCGGTGCGGCGGACGGCTACACCCATCGCCGCATGGACGCGATCCAGCTTCGCCGCGCGCGTGAGGCCGAGGATCATCGGCCAAGCCTGCATCTGGAGCCGCCGCAAGGCTGATCCGGCGCTGACCCGATCACCGTTTCGGCCACCGTCAGCCTGATTTGAACCGCCGCCCTGCGACCGGTAGACTGACGCGTCAGAAATCTGAGGAATATTCGGCGGATGTCGACCACGACCCCTCATCAAGCGCGCGCCTCGGCGACGCCCGGCGAGACGGTTGTCCGGCAGGGCAAGCGCCCGCGGGATCTGCGCCTCGATTTCTTTCGCGGGCTGGCGATGTTCATCATCCTGCTGGCCCATACGCCGGGCAATACCTGGACCTTGTGGATCCCCGCCCGGTTTGGCTTTTCAGATGCGGCCGACATCTTTGTCTTCTGTTCCGGCATGGCCTCGGCCATCGCCTTCGGATCGGTTTTCACTGGTAAATCGTGGTTGCTGGGCGCGTCGCGCGTGGTCTTTCGCATCTGGCAGGTCTATTGGGCGCATATCGGGGTGATCCTCGTCACCGCGGCCATGCTCTACACCATCGATTTCCACGAGTGGGGCTTGCCGGATAAGCGCTACATCACCTCGCCCTATGTCGTGCCGCTGTTCAACGAGACCGGCGAGGCGCTGATGGGCCTCTTCACGTTGACCTACGTGCCGGGCCTCTTCGACATTCTGCCGATGTATCTGGTGATCCTCGCCATGATCCCGATGGTGATGGCGATCCATCGCTTTGCGGGCAAAGAGGCGGTGTTCGCCGCCGTTTTGGGCGTCTGGTTCATGGCCCAACTCGCCGGATATGCGCGGGTGGTGGGGCCGGATGCGGAGCCCGAAAGCTGGCAGGCGATAATCGTCGCAATCGGAGAGCCGCTGACCTTTATGAATCTCCCCAGCAACCCTTGGGGAAAGAGCACGTGGTTTTTCAATCCGTTCGGTTGGCAACTTGTGTTCTTCACCGGGTTCGCCTTCGGCATGAAGTGGCTGCCCGCGCCGCCGGTGACGCGTGGACTGGTGATCACAACGGCGACGTTCCTGCTGCTGACCATCCCCTTCGCGTGGTTCAAGATTCACCGGGGGATCTATCTGCCCGACGACTGGATCGTGCAGAACTGGATCGAGGAGACGCGCGCTTTTCTTTCTCCGCTCTACTGGAAGTCATGGATCGGCGTTCTGCGCTATCTCCATTTCCTCTCCATCGCCTATCTCGCCTGGGCGGCGGTGGGGCCGGGCGGCGTGCGGCTGCGGGAAGGGTTCCCGACGCCGAAGGCAGCGGGCAAATGGGTGCTGATCGCATCCGCCGCGGTCGTGATTGGCACCGCGCCCTACGCTTATGTGGACGAGATCAAGTATTTCTTCCCGGCGCTCGATGCGTGGTTGATGGATGTGATCCCTATCGTCCATGGCGATCGCATGGGACTGGTGCAGATCGCCCATCTGATCGCGTTGATCCTGGTGGTCTGGGCTGGGATTGGGGAAGCTGCGCGCAACTGGGTGACCGGTCGGGGGTTCCCGCTTACAGTGCCGGTGATCCGCAAGGTCGGCACGCAGTCTCTGGCGGTCTTCATGGTCTCCATCCCGCTGGCGCGGTTTGACGGATTTCTGCTGGATCTGATCGGGCGCGACGTCTGGACGCGGTTCGCCGTCAATGGGTTCGGGTTCGCCGTTTTGATCGCGGTCGCCTATGGAGTCGGCTGGTTTAAATCCCAGCCATGGCGACGGGAGCCAAAGCCCGCACAGCCGAGTGCGAAGCCGTCCGGTGAGATCCCGCCGGCGCGCGGATTTCCCGCTGAGTGAATTCCGCTGCGTAGAGACTGGCGTCGCCAGCCCGAATCTGATGGTCTGCCGTATCTGACAATTTGAAGAAACGGCGCCCATGCGCGTAGCGATCAAAATTTTGCTCTTTTCGATCGCAGTGGCGGTGGCCGCCGGCTGCTCGTCCGATGACGCCGGCCTGCAGTCGGACGTCTCCTTGCCCGCGCCCGAGACGGAAATCGACTACGAGGTCACGCTTGAAGGCGCGCCCAGTGAGGATATCGCCGCGCTGCTGGAAGATTCTCTCTCGATCTTCCGATTGAGCGAAGGTGGCGCGCCCAGCCCGGCCTTTCTGACCCGTCGGTTGGAGGCGGACAGGGACGTCGTTCAGACGATCCTGAAGTCGGAAGGGTATTATACCGGCGAGTACGCCTATGAGATTTCGCCGCCTGCGCCCGAAGAAGGGCAGACCGAACCGGCGGAAGACGCGCCCTGGTCGGCGATTGTACGCGTGGAGCCCGGACCTGCATTCACGTTGACGTCGCACGAGTTGGTCTTCGCCCAGCCGGCGGAAAAGGCGCCTGATCTTGATGCGGTGAAACTGGGGTCGCCGGTGGGAGAGGTCGCGCGGGCGGAGGGTATTGTCGGCGCCGAGGCGAACGCCGTCGAAAGCTTGCACAACGCCGGGTATCCTTACGCCAAGGGCGGCGGGCGCCGCGCGATCGCCGATCTTGAGTCGCAGACGATTGAGGTCGTCAGTCAGGTCGAGCCGGGACCCTTTATCCGCTATGGCGATCTTGCAATCGAAGGCGCGGAGTCGGTCGACCACGACTATCTGCGCACTTACAAGAATTGGGAGGATGGCGGCACACTGCGCCAACGCAATCTGGACCAGTACCAGCGCGAATTGGCGCAGACGGGCCTGTTCTCCTCGGTCTCCGTCAGGTTGCCCGAGGATCCGGCGGATGTGCCCGCCGACGGCGTCGCGCCGATCACGGTGACGGCGGAGGAGCGTCTGCCGCGCACCGTAACCGCGGGCGTCCGGTTCAACAGCGACGAAGGCTTCGCCGTGCGCGGCTCGTATCAGCATCGCAACCTGTTTGGCGCGGGCGAATCCATTCGCACCACGCTAGATATCTCCATGGTGGAGCCGGAAATACTGTTCGATTTCCGCAAGCCGCAATACTTGCGGGATGAGCAGGATCTGATCTCCAGCGCCTCCGCCGGGTTTCGAGACGACGACGTCTATACCGGGTTCTCCAGCGAATTCATTCTGGGTCTTGAGCGTAAATTGAACCGGTACTGGACCGTGGGCGCAGGCGGATCGGTCGGATTCGACAATATTGAGGACGACATCGAGGGCGTCGATACCGGAAAATCCTTCCTGCTGGGCGTGCCGACCTACGCCGAGTTCGACGACTCGAACGATGTGTTGAACCCGACCAGCGGCCTGCGTTTTCGCGTTGCGGCGACGCCTTATAGCGGCACCTACGACGATGAGCCTGTGGCGTTCCTCGTCGCCGACGGCACCGCCTCGACCTATTACGACATCATTGGCGACGGCCGCTGGATTCTGGCGGGGCGCGGGCGTCTGGGCTCCATTCTGTCGGGTGAATTAGAGACGATAACGCCGACCAAGCGTCTCTATTCGGGCGGCGGCGGCTCCGTGCGCGGCTATCAGCGCGATTTCATCGGACCGATTGACGATGATGACAGTCCGACCGGCGGTCTGTCGGTGATCGAGGCGGGGGCGGAGCTGCGCGCGCCGATCTCCGGCGATATCGGCGGCGTGGCGTTCTTCGAAGGCGGTTCGGTCTCGTCGGAGTTGGTTCCAAACTTCGAAGAGGACATGCAGTGGGCGACGGGGCTTGGTTTCCGCTATTATTCGCCTGTGGGGCCGGTGCGGTTGGATATCGGCTTTCCAATCAACGGGCGCGACGTCGACAATAATTTCGAGTTCTATTTCGCCATTGGACAGGCGTATTGATGGGTGAAGGCAAGCATAGAGAGGGACGGGCCCGGCGTATCGCCGCCGCGGGTTTCGTCGCGTGTTGTCTGCTTGCGGCGGCGCCGGCTGGCGCGTTTTCCCTGACCGGTCTCAAGAACCGGATGGTCGACTTCCTCTTTGAGCAGATCTCCACCCCCGGCACGTTTGAGGTTCAGGCCGAGACGGTCGAAGACGCGGTGGATGGCGCGACCAGCCTGGTCGGCGTCACGGTTTCGGATTCTGAGGGCGTGTGGCTGACCATCGATCGCGCCGCCTTCAGTTGGAGCCCGACCCGGTTGCTGCGCGGCGAGGTGGAGATCAACTCGCTGACGATCTCTGGACTGACGGTCGCCCGAACGCCGATCCCGCTGCCAGAGGAGGAGGCGGCGGCCGAGCCCGAAGAGGAGGAGAGCGAGGGTTTCGCCATCGATTGGCCCCGCAGTCCCATCGCGATGCGCATCGACCGGGTCTCGCTTGAAAGCATATCGATCGCCGAGGGCGTCGCGCCGACGGCGATCCGCTTTGACGGAACGGGCGGCGCACGGGACGAGGGCGATATTCAGGCGCTCAAGCTCTCGATCCGGCGAACCGACGATATCGAAGGCGTGATCGACCTCGATTACGAGCGGAATTTTGAGAATGACCATCTGCGGCTGAAGCTGACGGCCAGAGAGGCGCCGGGCGGCATGGTCGCCGTGGCGGCCGGGTTGCCGAATGACGCGGCGTCTCGGGTGAAGCTGACGGCGGACGGGCCGCCGGAAGATTGGCGCGTCGATCTCGATGCGCATGTGGACGAGATGCTGGACGCCACGGGCGAGGCCCAGATCTCCTACGCCGGGGCGCTCTCCGCCGTCGCCAATTTCGAATTCACGCCGGGCCCTGCGCTGGGCGAGGCGGCTCTGGTCGCCTTGGCGCCGTCGGCCACGTTGAAAGTGGACGCCGCCGAGGGCGAAAACGGCGTCATCGACATCCGAACGGCGGAAGTGGCCTCGCCGGCCCTGTCGCTGACAGCCGATGGCGGCTGGAACCGAAGCGATGGCTCAATGGATCTGGCGGTCGTGTTCGCGGCGGAGCGCGCGCTCGCCGGGCTGGCCGAGGGCGTCGACTTCACCCGCCTTGGCTTTGACGGCAAGGCGGTCGGCGCGCCGGACGATCTGGCCCTGACCGGCGACGTTGCGCTGATCGGGCTGAATACGGCTGCCGCGGATATCTCGGCGTTCTCGCTGAACGCGGATGTGCGCAAGACGGGCGAGAGGATCACCGTGAAAGGGGCTGGGCAGGCTGAGGGCTTGCGCCTGGACCAGTTGCAGCCCGAAGTGCTGGGCGCGGCCGAGCTGACGCTCGATGCGGTGCTGGATGGCGACGCCGCTACGCTGACCGTGTTGAAACTGGACAGTCGCGCGCTGAACCTCTCGGTTGTGGGGGACGCCGATCTCGCGGTGCAGTCGATGGATGTCAGCTATCAGGTCGCGGTGCCGGAGCTGGGGCCGGTGGCCGGGAGCTATGGCGTCGAGGCGAGCGGCGCATTCACGGCGGACGGGGCGGCAAGCGGCACGTTCACGGAGCCTCGCGTTGACGGTGAATTGGCGCTCACGAACGCGCAGGTGGCGGGCAAAAATCTGGGCGGTTTGACCGTGGCGCATGAGATCGCGCTGGCCGATGCGCTGACCGCCGACGTGACCGCCGCGTTCCGGGGCTCAGAGTTCGGCGACGCCGATCTGGCTGCGAACGCGGTTCTGGACGGCGACGTGCTGGAGGCGACCTATAAGCTGACGGCGCCGGATCTCGCGCCGGCGGGCGAGGCGATCGGCACGCCATTGGCCGGCGCGCTGACCGTGGAAGGCGCGGCGAAGGGGCCGACCTCCGCGCTGGATCTGTCGGGCGAGGCGCGGATCAAGAACGCCAGCGCGGCGGGCGCCGGGCTGGGGCAGGTGACGCTGACCCACGTCGTGGCGCTGGGCGAGGCGATCGTCGCCGACATCGACCTGGCCCTCGCGGAGTCGGATTACGGAGATGCGGATATCTCCACGGAGTTTACGCTTGCGGGCGATGCGCTGGACGTCAAGACGCTGACCGCGGACGCGCTCGGACTTTCCGCCGAAGGCGCGGCCAAAATCGACCTTGCGGCGACGACGGTGGACGGCCAGCTCGGCGCATCGGGAAATCTGGATGCGCTCGGTCAGCTCTTGGGCACGCCCCTTAGCGGCGCGTTACAGGCGGAGGCGGTGATGTCCGCGCCGGAAGGGCGTCAGGCCGCGTCGCTGAACGCCTCTTTGGGAAAGCTGAGCACGGACGGCGCGGCGATCGAGTCGGTCAGGTTGTCGGCGGAGGGGCGCGATCTGCTCGGCGAGCCGTCGGTGAACGCCAATATCGCTGCGACCGATGTCAGTTCTGGCGATGTCCGGTTGCAGACCGTCGAACTGGATGCGAACGGACCCTTATCCGCGCTGGCGATCGCGCTGGGCCTACAAGGCGAGGTCGGCGACGACGATCTGAAAATCGACGGCGAGGCTCTGGTGGACGCGTCCACTCCCACGACAAAGGCGACAATTCCGAACTTCGCCGCGTCGCTGGGGGAGGAGAAAGTGGCTCTCGCCGCGCCTTTGACCGTGACGACAGGCGGCGGCGTGACGGCGATCAAGGGGCTCGATCTGAGCCTGCCTGACGACGCCAGCATCTCGGGCGATGCGACGCTTCATCCCAACGGCGCCGAGGGCGATATTGAGCTGGACGCGCTCAAAATGGCGACGCTGCAACGGTTGGGCGCGCAGCTTTTCGACAGCGGCGAGATCAATGCCACGGCCAAATTCGACACCCGCTCCGGTCCGGCCTTCGCCGATATCGCCGTCAGAAGCGAGGGGCTGAGCCGGCAAGGCGCGATCCAGCAGTCCGGCAAGTCGGCGGAGGTGGCGCTGGACGCCAAATGGGACGGGCGCACAGCCAATGTTGATGCGAAGCTGGTCGGCCCGCAGAGGACGCCGTTGACGGCGCGCGCCAGCCTGCCGCTTCGCCCGACCGGCTCGATCGCGCCGGCGCCGCCTCCGGGCGCGCAGATCGACGCCGCGCTCGACTGGAATGGCCGGATTGAGAATATCTGGTCGCTGGTCCCCGCATCCGGCCACATCCTGCGCGGCGAGACGCTGATTGCGCTCAAGATCAATGGTCCGATCGATGGGCCGACGATTGGTGGTACGGCGCAGATCAAGGACGGGGCCTATGAAAACCTTGATCTCGGCACGATCCTGACAGACCTCAATGTCGACACCACGATCGCCGAGGGGCGCGATATCGGTTTGAAACTGTCGGCCTCAGACGGCGCGGGCGGGCAGGTCGACGGTACGGTGAGCCTGGCCTTGTCAGGTCCGAACGAAGGTCTGGACGTTCAGGTCTCCACGAATTCGGCGACATTGGTGCGCCGCGACGACGTGACTGCGAAAGTGCAGGGCGATGTCGCCGTCACCGGGCCGCTGAACGATCTTCTGGTCAAGGCGGAGATTGAAATCGAGGGCGCGGAAGTTCGCTTGGTCAACTCCTCGCCGCCCGGCGTCGCGACTCTCGGTGATGTCGAGATTAAGGGCGCCGAACAGACAGAGGAGGAGGACGCCGAAGCGGGCCTCGTCACGCTCGACGTGCACGTCTTCGCCGAGCGCAAGATCTTCGTCAGGGGGCGCGGCCTCGAATCCGAATGGAAGATGGACCTCAACGTCACGGGCCCCGCCACGGATCCCAAGATCGTCGGCGCGGTCGAACGGGTGCGCGGCGGGCTCGATTTGCTGGGCAAGGAGTTCGTTTTGGAGCGCGGCGCCGTGACTTTCACAGGGCCTGCCGATCCGATGATCGACGTGACACTGACGCGCGAGACGGACGACTTCATTGGACGCATCGTGGTGACGGGCACCGGGTCGGACCCCGCCATCGCGTTCACGTCCGATCCGGTCGTGCCGGAGGAAGAGGTGCTGCCGCAAGCGCTGTTCGGCCGGTCGAGTCAATCGCTCTCGGCAGCTGAAGGGCTGCAACTGGCGCTCGGCGTCGCGACGCTGTTGGACGGCGGCGGGGGCACGCTCGGCAATATCCGCGGCGCGATCGGGCTGGACGTTTTGAGCCTCGGCACGGACGAAGATGGCGAGCAAGAGGTGAATGTCGGCAGCTATGTCACCGAGGGCGTCTATGTCGGCGCCAAGCAATCACTGGGCGGTAGCAGTTCGGTGATCGTGGAAATCGATATCTTGGACAATCTGACAATGGATGTGGAAACCGGTGCGACCACCGGCGAAAGTGTGGGTCTGAACTGGAAGTACGACTTTTAAACCAATTGGTTTCGACTTACTTCGATGCCCGGTGTTCTTTGGCCGCCGCGATTTCGCCTCACGCAGAAGCGATTATGATTACGCGAATATCATTTGAACTTCGCTGAATAGATCGCGAGAACAGGTACATGGACCGTTATCCTGCATTCGCCCTTGCGCCGATCGCCGCCTGTGACGCGGGTTCCGTCGTCGTCGCCCAACTCGGCCAGACTCTGGACGGCCGCATTGCGACGCCCACCGGCAAATCCAAATACATCAATGGCGATGCTGCGCTGGATCATTTGCACCGGCTGCGGGCGCAGGTCGACGCCGTCATGGTCGGCGTCGGCACGATTGTGGCCGACGATCCCAGCCTGACGGTGCGGCGGGTGACCGGAGATCATCCGGCGCGCGTGGTGATCGATCCGCGTGGCCGCATGCCCGAAGGCGCGGCTTGCCTACGGGACGGGATGGCGCCGGTGCTGGTGATCACAACGCCCGGGGGGCGCGTGCCGAAAGGCGCCGAACGGATAGAGATCGCGGCGGTGGATGATACGATCCCACCGGCCGCCATCGTCTCGGCGCTTGAGGCGCGGGGATTGCCGCGCGTGCTGCTGGAAGGGGGGGCGGACACGCTGTCGCGGTTCCTGGGCGCAGGATCGGTCGATTTTCTACACATTCTGGTGGCGCCGATGATTTTCGGCTCGGGGCAGGCGGGGCTTGAACTGCCGCCCATTGACGGATTGGATCAGGCGATGCGCCCGCGCAGCCGAGTGCATGTATTCGAGGACGGCGATGTGCTGTTCGCCTGCGATTTACGAGACAGCGGCGCCAGAGGCGGGGCGGTCTCACGCGCCGTATAACGCCGTGACCGGGCGGAAGGGGCTTAGATGACCAAAGTCGAAGGCTATTCTGGAATTCGCAAGCTGCTGCACTGGGTCGTCGCGCTTTGCGTGATCCTGACGCTGATCGGCGGCGTCTTTCTGGGGATCTACGGATTTGGCGGGCTGAAAGAGAATTACGGCATCGCGACCACGAATTTCATCTACAAATATCACAAGAGTTTCGGGCTGCTGATCCTGCTGCTGATGACGGTCCGGATCGTCTTCAAATTCCTGCAACCCGATCCGCCCCACGTCCCGCCGCTTTCGGCGTTCCATCGCATCGCGTCAAAGTCTGTGCATGGTTTGCTGTATCTGCTGCTGTTGGCGCAGCCGGTTGTAGGCTGGATCGGCACGTCCGCCGGCGGGTTTCCGGCGGAGTTCTTCGGCGGCGCGTTCCCGGCGATTGTCGGCAAGGACAAGGCGCTGTCCGAGACGTTGTTCGGCCTGCATGGCGCCATGGGCCTGCTGATTCTGGTGCTGGTCGTCGTCCATATCGGCGCGGCGCTGATGCACAAGATTGTCTACAAGGACGGCGTTCTGGCGCGGATGCTGCCCTGAGAAATTAGGGCAGCGCCAGCAGGTCGGCATGCCCGATCTCGACGGTGGTGGCGCGCGCGCGCGCCTCGGACCAGTCCTGCAGCCACGGCGTGTCCCCAACGATCTCAGCAACTGCGGCGACGGCGCCCTTGGCGAGTTCGCCGATCAGCGCCGCGTCGTCGGCCGCTTTGAGGCGCCAGGGTGTGGAGGCGCGATAGACGTCATAGCCCACCGCATGCAACGCTCGCTGCAGCACGTCCGCCGCGTCCGCGCCTGTGGCGGGGCCAAGCCCCTTGTCGCGCCGCGTATGGGTGTGAAAGGCGGCGAGCGCCTCGGCTTCGGCGGGATGGCCCGGCGTCCAGATCTCGCGCCCGTCATAGGTCAAAGCCGCGTGGACCGCCGCGCCAGCGCGATGCGCAACCGTGGCGAAAGCGTCTATGAACGCCGCGCCCGCCAGATCGAAAAACGCCGAGGCGGCGGCGACTTCCGCTCCACAGTCCTGCAGTAGCTCCGTCAGCCCGTTTGCGGAGAGGTCGCGCCTCTGCATTCGCACAAGGATGCGCTTGGCGCCCTTTGAAAGCCTCAGGGCAGGTCCAACTTGCGACGTCGCGCCGTCCGAGGTGCTATCTTCTGTGGCCTCGTCCGCCCACGCAGTCAGCCGCGCGCTGGCGATGGTCAGCAGCTCCGCGTCATGGTCGATCAGCGTCCAGATCGTCTCATCGGGCATATGCGGCGCCAGCGCCCGCAGCGTGGAGCCGGAGCCGCATCCGAGGTCGAGCACATTCCGCGCGCCGTTTCGCGCCATCCATTCGCCCAGCTGAGCGGCGAGATTCACGTCTCTGGCGGCGTGGTCCGGGCCTTCGCGCAAGGCGAGCCAATCGGCGGTGAAGGAACTCTCGCTCATCGCAGGTCGTCCGCCGTTTCTGCCAGCGCTTCGGCGATGATGCTGGCGGTGTAGGACCAGCGGGGCAGGCGCTCGGCCTGCGCGCGGGCTTTGCGGGCCGCCTCCCGTCGGGCTTCGGGCTGGCTGAGCAACGGGCGGAGCAGGGCCGCGAAGGCGGAGGGATCCTCGGGCGGCGCCAATGCGGCGCCGTCGCCGACAACCTCGCGCACCGCGCCCGAGTCGCACCCTATCGTCGGCAGACCGCTGGTCAGCGCTTCGGCGTAGACCATGCCATAGCCTTCATACCGCGTCGCCAGCGCGAAGAGGTCGGCGCCCTTGTAGGCCTCGGCGACGGCGTCGTCAGGCAGCGCTCCCTCAATTGTGATGCGATCGGTCAATCCCGCCGCCCCGATCAGGGAATCGATGCGACTGGCGTATATCGGGTCCCGGTCATCGGGTCCGATAATTCGGCAAGACCATTTAAGTTCCTTCAGCAGCGCCAGCGCGTTGACCAGCACGTCGAACCCTTTGCGCCGCGTCAGTGAGCCGATCGACAGGATCACCGGCGGATCGCCGGTCATCTTGGCGCGGGGCATCGGCTCGACGCCGGGAGGGGCCACGCGCAGACGCTCCTCGGGGACGTTCAAACGCTCCTCAAGCGTGTGGGCGGTCGTCCGGCTGGTGGCGATCACCAGACGCGCGCTGGCGAGGGCGGCGGCCTCCTGCTCCAGCGCCAGTTGCTGTTCCAGCGCCGTCAGCCCGCTCTCCAGCCCCAGCGGGTGATGGCATAGCGCGACGAGCCGCCCTGCGTATCGATCAGCGAGCGTCTTGGGAAAGGCGCCGAAGGCCAGCCCGTCGATCAGAATCGGTTGATTGGCGGGGACGGCGTCCAGCGCGGCGCGCGTTTCGGAAAGTTCGGCCAGCGAGGCCGCCGGAAAACCGTCGGGCAGGGGCAGGTGAACAAGATCCGGCCCCAGCGCCTCAAGAACGCGGCGCGCATAGGCGTAGCCGCCGGTTGGCGTCGACAGATCGCCGGGAATGGCGAATACCGCTCGGGTCAAACAGCGCCCTCATACCATGCGCGGGCGACATGGCTTTCATTCAGCGTGACGCGGATTTTCGACAATCCCTCTGAGCCCGGGCCCAGATCGCCCGCCCTGGCGGCGGCGGCGATGCTGTCGAAGATGTGTTTGCAGAGAACCTCGGTCGTCGTCACCACGCCCTTGAACACGGGCAGGTCGTCGAGATTCTTGTAGTTAAGCGGCTGCAAGGTCGCTTTCAGGGCGTCGATCGCCCGGCCGATATCGACCACCACGCCGTCCGCGCTCAAATCTTCGCGATAAAAGGCGATATCCACGACATAGGTCGCGCCGTGCAGCCCCTGCGCCGGGCCAAACAGCTCGCCCGGCAGGGAATGGGCGATCATCACATGGTCGCGAACTTCTACGGCGTACATTCTGGCCTCGTCAGTAGCGGATCAGGGGAACGATCGCCGGGTGCTCCGGCGACAGCAATTCGGGTATGCGCGCCGGGGTCTCATCGAAGGAGATCTCGTCGGTAAGAAGAATATCCAACCTGGAATCTCCAAGCAAATACAGCGATTTACGGAGCCTTCTTGAGTAATCCCAGCGCGGCGCGCGCGACGGTGGGATAGCGCCAACCTGACTGGAGCGCAAGGTCAAACGGCGGCTGTGAAAGGCGCCGCCAAGGGGCGCTGGAACATCGCCCTCGCCGTACCAACTCATCTCCACCACCACGGCTTCCCGCCCGGCGCAGGCGAGAGCGGAGGCTAGTCCCGCGGCGCTGGCGCTGGCGTGAAAAACCACGTCCGCCTCTAGGTTTGCGGGGGCTTCTGAAACAAAGGTCACGCCCAATTTAGATGCGATGAGCGCCCGGCCCGGATATCGGTCGATCAACGTCACGTCACACCCGGCGATACGGGACAGGAGCGACGCGGTCAGACAGCCGACCGCGCCCGCGCCGATCACAGCGACTTTGTCGCCGGGGCCGACGCCGGAGTCCCAGACCGTGTTCAGCGCCGTCTCCATATTGGCGGCCATCGCCGCGCGACGGGGCGGAAGACCGTCCGGCAAAGGGTGGACGGCGGAGGCCGGGACCTGGAACCGGTCCTGATGGGGATGCAGCGCGAAGACCGCGCGGCCAAGAAGAGAGGAGGGGCCATGTTCGACCACGCCGACCGCCGCGTAGCCGTAGGTCACCGGGAATGGAAACTCGCCTCGCTGGAACGGCGCGCGCATGCGCTCTCTCTCAGACTCAGGAACTTTGCCGGCCAGAACAAGACGTTCGGTGCCGCGGCTGAGAGCCGAGAACTGTGTCCGCACAGTCACGAATTCGTCATCGCCCTCACGAAAATCACTGGCCGGGGCCTCCAAAACCGCCGCCTGACCCTCCGCGATATAGACAACGGCGCGGGGCGCCTTACTTCCGCCATCACTTGTGGGATTCATGCTGCAACCGCGAAATAACCAAGCCGCCCTCTGCGACGCGCAACGAACAATAACGGTGGAACGGCCAACGTCCACCCGTCTGGAGAACCGATGACCGATATCACGGATCAAATCGCACTCGACAGCGGACCGACCGTCACCGTGACGGCGCCGCCGCGGCGCACGCCGACCGGTCTGCAGTCCGCCGGGATGCTGACGGCCCGGCGCGTCTTCGTCACCGTGCTGAACCTTGTGACGCTGGGCCTGCTTGGCTGGGGGATCGCGCTGGTGTTGGGCGGCGGCGGCTGGTCCACGTCCGACATCGTGATCTTCGCATCTTTCGCCATCGGCGCGCCCTGGACCGTCATGGGCATGTGGAACGCCGTGATCGGCGTCACGTTGTTGCACCTGTCTCGCGACCCTCTGAAATCCGCCGCGCCGCATTTGGCGGAGGTGGACGAGACCGCGCCGATCCACATGCGCACCGCCGTCTGCATGACCTTGAGGAATGAGGAACCGTCGCGCGCTCTGGCGCGGTTGGCGGCGATCCGGTCGAGTCTGGATGCGACCGGCTGGGGTGAGGCGTATGACATCTTCGTCCTATCCGACACGGACGACGTCGAGGTTGCGGCGGAGGAAGAGCGCCTGTTCGCGGAAATGCGCTCCTCGCTGGGCGGCGCCCGCGCGACCTATCGCAGACGTTCGGCGAACACCGGTTTCAAGGCGGGCAATATCCGCGAATTCCTGCGCAATCAGGGCGCGGAGTATGATTTCTACCTGCCGCTCGACAGCGACAGCCTGATGGGCGGCGACACTATCCTCACCATGACGCGCGTGATGCAGGCCCATCCCCGCCTCGGCCTGTTGCAGAGCCTTGTGGTCGGCGCGCCTGCGACCAGCGCGTTCGCGCGGGTGTTTCAGTTCGGCATGCGGCACGGCATGCGCTCTTTCACCATGGGGGCCGCGTGGTGGCACGGGGATTGCGGCCCGTATTGGGGCCATAACGCGCTGGTGCGCGTGCGCCCGTTCCGCTTGCATTGCCGCCTGCCGGTGCTGCCGGGCAAGCCGCCGCTGGGCGGGCACATCCTGTCGCATGACCAGTTGGAGGCGGTGCTTCTGCGACGCGCCGGATACGAGGTGCGGGTGATCCCGGTTGAGACCGAGAGCTTTGAGGACAACCCGCCGACCTTGCTGGACTTCACCTGCCGCGATCTGCGCTGGTGCCAGGGCAACATGCAGTATTGGCGTTTTCTCGGGGCCTCTGGCCTGAAGCCGATGAGCCGCTTTCAGGTGTTCTCCGCGATCATGATGTATATGGGCGCGCCCGCCTGGATGGCGATGATCGCCGCCTGTCTCGGCAAGATCTGGAGCGACGATCTCGGCGGCATGGACGCAGGTTTCGCCATCACAATGTTCTTCACGATGGTGATGGTCAGTCTGGTGCCGAAGCTGATGGGTATGCTGGACGTGGCTCTGACCAAGGGCGGCGTGGCCCGCTATGGCGGCGGTCTGCGTTTCGCCATCTCCGGCGCGCTGGAGACCTTGTTCTCGATCCTGCTGGCGCCGGTCGTGGCGTTCCGGGTGTCGTTGTTTCTGGTGGGGCTCTTGTTCGGCCGCATGGTTGGATGGAGCGGGCAGAACCGCGACGCGTACGCGCTTTCTCTGCGCGACGCCGTCGGCGGCCTCTGGATGCAGACCGCCTTTGGCGTGGCGATATTGATCGTGGCGATCACCCAGGCGCCCGGCGCGGCGGTCTGGACCCTTCCGGTCAGCGGCGCTCTGCTGCTCTCCATTCCCTTTGCTCTTCTTACCGCCTCACCAGCATTTGGACGCGCGCTGGCGGGCCTCGGCCTTTGCATCTCGCCCGAGGAGCTTGCGCCTACGCCGGAGCTGACTGCGCTCGCGGCGGAGCAGACGCCGATTGAGGTCGAAACGCTGCAAGAACGCGCGGCTTAAATCCACCGACAGCGAAATTGTTTCAATGCTCTCGCGGCGAGGTGACGTTGCTTGAGATGTGATTTCGCGCGAATCGTATACACATGCATCTTCAGGACGTTGGCGCCCGCGGTGTTGCGGCCGCGCCCCGGAGGAAATGCATGCAAAAACACGCTGTCGCGCGGTGGGATGAGCTCGAAGACCGGGCGCCCGCCTATGCGCTTGTGGGCGAGGTCGATCTGGTCATTATCCGGGCTGATAACGAGCCTCTCGCCTATTACGGGCGGTGTCTGCATCGCGGCGCGCTTCTCTCGGACGGGCATGTCGATGGCGTCAACCTGATCTGCCCGGTGCATAACTGGGATTATCGGCTCGATACCGGCGTCTCCGAATACGCCAATGACGAAGCGCTGCCGAAATTCAACGCCTGGGTCGAGGAAGGCGAGGTTTTCGTCGACGCCGACGAGGTGAACGCGTGGGCCGAGGAGCACCCGCAGCCGTTCCAGCGCGACGACTATCTGGGCCTATACGCCGACACGTCCCACGGGACGGAGGAAGAGCCTTATACCGGGCTGATTCAACACTACGCGAAATTTGGACTCTCGAAGACTGGCCATCATGGCCAAGTCGAAGCGATGGGCGTGCCGCGCGGCGAGCTTCCCGATTGGGACGATATCCAGATCCTGACGGCGCAGTTGCATCGTCCGCCGCTGTTGGACGACGATCCGGTCGGCACAGATGTGGTGATTGGACCGAATGCGCAGAAGCCTCTGAAGCTCGACATCCCGCTCTTTGTGTCGGACATGAGTTTCGGCGCCCTTTCGGAACCGGCCAAGCGCGCTATGGCGCGGGGCGCGGAGCTGGCGGGAACCGGCATCTGCTCCGGCGAGGGCGGTATGCTGCCGGAAGAGCAGGAAGAATGCTCGCGCTATTTCTACGAGCTGGCCTCGGCCCGGTTCGGGTTTTCCTGGGACAAGCTCGACAAGGTGCAGGCCTTCCACTTCAAGGGCGGGCAGGGCGCCAAGACTGGCACGGGCGGGCATCTGCCCGGCGCAAAGGTGAAAGGCAAGATCGCTGCGGTCCGCGGGATGGAGGAGGGGCAGGATGCGATCTCTCCGCCCCGGTTCCCCGATTGGACGGAGCCTGCGCAAATTCGCGACTTCGCCGACGAAGTGCGGGGCCGGACCGGCGGCGTCCCGATCGGTTACAAGCTGTCGGCGCAGCAGATTGAGAGGGACATAGACGCGGCGCTGGAGGTCGGGGTCGATTACATCATTCTCGACGGGCGCGGCGGCGGCACCGGCGCGGCGCCGATCCTCTTTCGCGACAACATCTCCGTCCCCACGATACCGGCGCTGGCGCGGGCGCGGGCGCATCTGGACCGCGCGGGCCGCAAGGATGTGACGTTGGTCGCAACCGGCGGGCTGAGGAAACCGGCGGATTTCATCAAGGCGCTGGCGCTTGGCGCGGACGCCGTCGCTGTCTCGAACTCGGCCATGCAGGCGATCGGATGCATCGCCATGCGCGCCTGTCACACCAATTCCTGCCCGGTCGGGATCGCCACGCAAAAACCGCATCTGGTCTCTCGGCTGGTGATCGAAAAATCCGCGCGGCAATTGGCGAATTTCTTTGAGGCCTCGACGGAGTTGATGCAGGTGATGGCGCGCGCCTGCGGGCATGCGCATGTCAGGGATTTCGGGATAGACGATCTGACCACCTGGAAGCGCGACATGGCGGATCTCTCTGGCGTCGCCTTTGGCGGCGTCGCCGGGCGCTGATCAGAACGGAAAGGCTCGATCGCATGGAGCACTCGATGGAGACGGCGGCGGTGCTGGTCGGGTTCGTGCGGACCTACGGCCTGATCGGCTTGGCCATCGCCGGGGCGTTCCTGTTCTTCGGCATCGAGCGTGTCAGCCTCAGCTCGAAAGGCGCCTATGTGTTTCGACCGCTGTTGATACCTGGCATCGTGCTGATCTGGCCCATCGTCCTCTGGCGCTGGGTGGTGCTTGAGCTGGGGATGGACGACTGGCGCGGCCGCCACGCGCCGGCGCGCAAGCTGCCCGGCGCGATCTGGGCTGTGTTGGGAATCGTGATCCCGCTGATCTTTTTCGGCGCGCTGCTGGTCCGGCAAAATGGCCCGCTGGAGCGTCCGGCGGTGCTGTTGGAGCCGCCAGTGGCGGCTGCGACGTCTGAGACGGGAGGAAAGGCGCAATGAGCGTGCAGTTTGTCCCGGTCCAATGGAACCGCAACAAGTATCTCTATGACGCGGTCCTGATCCTTCTGACGGGCGTCTATCTGTGGACATTCCTGCGCGTTGCGCCGGATTTTTCGGGCGCGACGCGGCAGGTGGATCCGGCGGTGATGCGCGCGCGAGCGTTCGGATCCTGCGCGTTCCTGATGCTGACGGTGATCCTCTGCATCGGGCCGATGGCCAAGCTCGACAAACGGTTTTTGCCGCTGCTCTACAATCGGCGGCATTTCGGCGTCCTCACATGTCTTGTCGCGCTGGCCCACGCTAAGTTCATCCTCGACTGGTACTTCGCGTTCAGCGCGACGCCGCAATACGAGGCGCTGCTGTCATCCAACACGTCTTACGGGCAAATCCTGGGGTTTCCGTTCGAGGCGTTCGGGATCTTCGCGCTTTTGTGTCTGGCGATACTGGCCGCCACCAGCCACGATTTCTGGCTCGACTTTCTGACGCCACGCATCTGGAAGGCGCTGCATTTCCTGATCTATTTCGCCTACGGCTCGGTCGTGGCGCATATCTCTCTGGGCGTGTTGCAGGATCTGCGCAACCCGCTCTTTGGCGTTGTCGTCGGGGCGTGCGCCTTCACGGTGGTGGGGCTGCATCTGGCCGCGGCGCGTCTGGAGCGGCGCGAGCGGGAGGAGACCGCGCGCCAGAACGCCGACGACCCTGCGGCGGGGTGGATCCCGATCTGTCGCTATGACGAGATACCAGAAGGGCGTGGCCGGATTGGCCTGTTGCCGAATGGCGATCGGGTGGCGGTGTTCCGGCATTCCGGCAACAAGCTCAACGCCATCTCCAACGCCTGCGCGCATCAGAACGGGCCGCTGGGCGAGGGTAAAATCGTTTTTAATTGCGTCACCTGCCCGTGGCACGGGTTTCAGTATGATCCGACCAACGGGCGCTCGCCGCCGCCTTATACCGAGAGAGTGCCGACCTATAATCTGAGCCTCGCCGGCCGGTTCGTTGTGGTCGATCCCAACGCCAACGAGCCGGGCACCTATGTCGAACCGGTGATCATTCCGGGCGCTGAACCGGTGGAGGACGCATAATGGGCCTCAAGAACTATTCAGGGTTTTTCATCGGATGGTCCAATGACTGTCCGGAGGGATTGCGCCGTTTTCTGCCTGTCATCGGCCTTGGCCTGATCGGCGCGTTCGCCGGGTTGGGGTTTTCAATCGGCTCGACGCAGGACGATCCGGGCGATGGCGCATTCCGGTTCGAATTCGGGCGTCAGAGCGTCGTCGGCGTGCTGGAGTCCGACCCATATCCCTTCGTTCATGTGGTCGAGAGCGAGCAGTATGAAACCGGCCACACAGTGATGCTGACAGGCGGCGGTAAGCGAGGTCCCGGCGACCGGGCGGTCGTGCTGGACGGGCAGATCGTCGAGGCGGAAGGCGTTCCCCTGAAGCGTGGCGAGTTGGACATGATCCAGCTTCGGGGCGGCATGAACGGCCTCCGCGCCGCCGAGGCGCGCCCGGTCGGCGAAGCGGCCCAACGCCCCACACCGCAATCTCTGGGCAAGTGGCGCCTGACGGGTGAGATTTGCGACGGCAAGTGCCTTGCTGGCGCGATGCGCCCCGGCACCGGGATCGCGCATAAAGCCTGCGCCAATCTCTGCCTTGAAGGCGGGTTGCCGCCCGTTTTCGTCTCCACCGGGCACGTTGAAGGCGAAGTGTTTTTCCTGATGGCGGATCCGGACGGAAAGCCGGTCGATGAATCGGTGCTCGACTACACCGCTCTGCTGATCGAAGTGGAGGGAGAGGTGGAGCGGCGTGGCGCGCTGCTGATCCTCAAGATCGATCCCGAGACAATGAGGGTTCTGTGAAGAGGCTCGCACATATCGTCGGGCTCTGCCTGTTCGCCGTGCTGGCGCTCTTCATTTGGGGCCTCTCGCCTTATTTCCCGTGGCGGGATGTCTGCGCGCAAGGCGGCCTGTTCGGACTCGAGTCGTTCACCGTCGCAACCGACCCGTTTTGTCTTGATGACGGTCTGTTCGGGCTGGAACGGCGCGACCGCAGCATTGGAATCGTGCAGAGTCGGCTGCAGGCCAACGGTTTTGCGGAATTCGGGATCGTCGTCTGGGGTCTGCTGGCCTTTCTGATCCTCTCGCTGGTTCAGGTCGTCTGGTCGAAGATCGCTGAAATCGGCGGCGGCAAGGACGAATAGCCTCATTCCCCCTTGCGCGATGGCGAGACTCCCGGATTGATGGAAATGAGATCCAGAAGGAGGCCGCCCATGACCATCGCCACGCCCTACCTCTTGTTCCTTGGAGACGCCGCCGACGCGCTGGCCGCGAAAGTCGCGCAAGGCGTCAAGGATTGGCGACCGGAGAATGCTGTCGGCCAGTTCAGGCTGCCGGGCTGCAACGCCGATATGGGCCTGCCCGACATGTCGTTGGAGGAAGGCCGCGTCGCCGGCGCCAAGACTCTGCTGATCGGCGTAGCCAATCGGGGCGGCGTGATCTCTGACGCATGGCGGGAAGTGCTGCTGACCGCTGTGGAGGCGGGCTACGACATCGCCTCCGGCCTGCACAACCACCTCAAGGACATTCCCGAACTCGTTGACGCTGCAGCGAAAAACGGCCGCAAGCTGCATGATGTCCGGATTCCTTCGGGTGATTACCCAATTGCGGTCGGCAAGGTGCGGAGCGGAAAGCGCATTCTGGCGGTGGGCACCGATTGCTCCTGCGGAAAAATGTACGCCATGCTGGCGATGGAGCGGGATATGCGCGCGCGGGACCTGAAGGCGGATTTCCGCTCCACCGGGCAAACAGGCATTCTGATCACCGGCTCCGGCGTGCCGCTGGACGCGGTCGTCGCAGACTTCATGGCGGGCGCGGTGGAAGAGATCACGCCGGACAATGACGCCGATCACTACGACCTGATCGAAGGGCAGGGGTCGCTCTTTCACGCGAGTTTCTCCGGCGTGACCATGGCGTTGGTGCATGGTGGTCGCCCTGATTATCTGGTGCTGTGTCATGAGCCGACGCGCACCCATATGCGCGGCCTGCCGCATTATCCGGTGCCGCCGCTCAAGGATCTTGAGGATCTGGCGCTGCGGGTCGCGACGATCGTCAATCCGGAGGTCCGCGTGCTGGGCTGCGCGATCAACACGGCCGCGTTGCCGGAAGGTGAAGCCATGGCCTATCTGGCGGAGACCTCTCGAATGATGGGGATGCCCGCCGTCGATCCGTTCCGGCAGGGAACGGATGCGCTGATCGACGCGCTTGACGCATGATCACGCTCTCCGCCCGGATCGAGCGATTCCCGGTCGCCGGGACCTGGACCATCTCTCGCGGCTCGGTCAGCGAGGTGGAGGTGGTCGTGGCCGAGGCCCGTGAAGGCGATCATATGGGGCGCGGCGAGTGCCGCCCTTATCCGCGTTATGATGAGACCCCTGCGGGCGTCGTCGCAGAGATCGACGCCGCCGCCAGCGACGTGACGACGCTCTCAGGCCCGGATGGACTGGGCGAGATCTTGCCCGCCGGCGCAGCGCGGAACGCGGTGGATGGCGCGCTCTGGGACCTGATGGCCAAACGTTCGGGGCGCCCGGTCTGGGATCTTGCGGGGCTGCCGGAGCCGGGACCGGTGCAAACGGCGTTCACGCTGTCGCTTGATAGGCCGGAGGAGATGCGGGCCAACGCCGCGCGGAACGCGCACCGCCCGCTTTTAAAGGTCAAGCTGGGCGGGGACGGGGATCTGGAGCGCATCCGCGCCGTCCGCGCCGGCGCGCCAAACCCGAAAATTATCGTCGACGCCAATGAGGGCTGGACGGCCGAGAGCTATGGCGCGCTCGCTCCGGAACTGGTCGCGCTCGGCGTCGCGATGGTCGAGCAGCCGTTTCCCGCCGATGACGACGCCGCGCTCGCCGAAGTGGATCGGGTGCTGCCGGTTTGCGCCGACGAATCCTGCCATGACAGCGCGTCTTTGGCCGCGCTTAACGGCAAGTATGACATGGTGAACATCAAGCTCGACAAGACCGGCGGGCTGACCGAGGCGATCCACCTGCGCCGGCAGGCGGAAGAGATGGGGTTCGGGATCATGGTGGGCTGCATGCTCGCCTCGTCGCTGGCGATGGCGCCGGCGGTCCTGATCGCGCAAGGCGCGGAGATCGTGGATCTGGACGGGCCGTTATTGCTGGCGCAGGATCGTCCGAACGGCCTGATTTATGACGCGGCGGGGGCGCATCCGCCCTCGCGCGAACTTTGGGGGTGAAGGATGGGACGCATCGTTTACGTGAACGGTGAGTATGTGCCGGAGGACGAGGCCAAGATCTCGGTCTTCGATCGGGGCTTCCTGTTCGCAGATGGAATCTATGAGGTCTCATCCATTCTGGACGGAAAGCCGATCGACAATGCGGCGCATATCGCGCGCATGCATCGCTCGCTGAACGAATTGCAGATGACGTCGCCGGTGTCGGATGAGGCGCTTCTGAAGATTCAGGCGGAATTAATCTGGCGGAATAAGCTGACCGAGGGCGTGGTGTACTGGCAAATCACCCGCGGCGCTGCGGAGCGCGATTTCGCCTTCCCGGAGGGCGCGACGCCCTCGCTGGTCATGTTCACGCAAGCCAAGGATATCTCCGGCGCGACGTCCGCCCGCAATGGTTTCTCGGTGATCTCACAGCCGGACATTCGCTGGGCGCGGCGGGATATCAAGACCGTGCAATTGCTCGCCCCCGCGCTCGCAAAACAGGCGGCGAAGGAGGCGGGCGCCGATGACGCCTGGTTGGTGCAGGACGGTTTTGTGACCGAGGGCACCTCGAACAACGCCTATATCGTCACCAAGGACGGGGTGATCGTCACCCGCAATCTGTCCTCCGATATTCTGCACGGCATCACGCGGGCCGCGGTATTGCGACTGGCCGAGGAAGCGCAGATGTCTATCGAAGAACGTCCCTTCACCATCGAAGAAGCGCAGAACGCGGCGGAGGCGTTTATCACCTCGGCCTCCAGTTTCGTCACGCCGGTGGTGAAAATCGACGACGTTCCACTGGGCGATGGCGCGCCGGGGCCGGTGGCGACCCGCTTGCGGGAGATCTATATCACTGAGGCGCGCGCGCATGCTGGTTAGGCATGCCGCCGCCACAAAGATCCACCTTCCAGTCAGTCCATTGTTTCTCGGCGGTCAACCATCTCTTCATGCAGCAGACGGGTAATCCGGGTCGAGGCGATCATGGCCGCGATCACCGATGCGGCGTAGAACCATGCGCCGGGCAGGGCGGCGGCCTCGGCCAACCCGCTCGCCTTGATGCTGAAGACCGCCAGCGCCAGAACCATCACGTCGGTCATCGACCAGCGGCCCAGCGTTTCCAGCCGGCGCAGGGACGCCGCCGTCACCTTCGCTGTGGCGGTCAGGTGCAGTCTGGCGAGCATCAACAGTTTGAGCCCCGGAAACAACACGGAGAAAGTCAGCACGACAGCGGCCAGAAACCAGTCGCCTGACTTGGCCAGCCCGACGCCGAAATCGAGGATCGAGTAGTTCGCTTCGATCACGAACAGCGTCGTGGTGCGCATCGCCGGCAGGGTCAGCCCCAACGGCAACAGAACGAGCGCCGCGAGCAGCGCCCATGTGGCGCGGCGACCCGCTGGACTGCGGGCCAGGGCGCCTTCCGGCGCGAGGGTGATCAATCGCTTCATGCGTTTTTCATCTGCGCATGGCGTCCTCCATATGCAAGACGCTCTGTGCTGGAACCGATGCAAGGGGCCACATTTCAGCCGTGTCGCGCGATGCGGCGGACAGGGGCGGGGGCGACCGCGGCCTCGTTGCGACTTGCCGACACCAATTCCAAGACTACGTCCAGCCTAGACCAGCGTTTATTTGGGCTGACGACCGACATGCGGGGGACCATGGCGAAAGACGAGAATGCGGAGGGGGCGCGCGCATCCGGCGCGAGGCGACCAGCGGGTCAGGTTCAGTCCCTGACCCGCGCGTTAAATCTGCTCCGGGCGATTTCGGATCACGATGGCGGCTCTCTCAGCGAACTTGTGGCGCGCACCGGCCTGCCGCCCTCGACTGCACACCGGCTGTTGACCACGCTCGAGAGCGAGCGTTTCGTTCAGTATGACAGCGCCAACGGCCTGTGGCGCATCGGCCTGTCCGCTTTCCTCGTGGGCGTCGGCTTTCAACGCACCCGGGACGTCCTGCGCGTCGCTAAACCTTTTCTCAAGCGTTTGATGGAGCAATCCGGCGAGACCGCGAACATGTATCTGGTCGATGACGGTGAACTGGTCTGCGCGTCGCAGGTGGAATCGCGGCAGATGATGCGCGCGATCACCCGTGTCGGCGGGCGCCCGCCGCTCTATTGTTCGGGCGCGGGCAAGGCGTATCTGTCGCGCCTCTCGTCGGACGAGTTCTCGAATGCCGTCAATCTTTCGAATCTGAAGGCCCTGACTGAGCGGACCATCACCACGCCCCAGCGCCTGATGGCCGAGATGGAGGAGGTGCGGAAGGCCGGTTTCGCCATCGATGATGAAGAGCAGGTCCTGGGCGTGCGGTGTGTCGCGGCGGCGGTGGTGGATGAAAAGGGCGCGCCAGTCGCCGCCATTTCCGTCTCTGGACCGGTGACGCGTATGGATAAGGGACGCCTGCACAAGCTCGGTTCGCTGATCCAGAGCGCGGCCGAGGAAATCACCCGCGATTTTGGCGGACGCTACGACCGGGCCTGATCTGATCAAAATGCGTCTGGACGCCCTGACTCGCCTTTGCTATAGGCTCCGCACCGCTTCTAACGGCTCTGTTCCGGCGTAGCTCAGTGGTAGAGCATCGGACTGTTAATCCGCGGGTCGTAGGTTCGAATCCTACCGCCGGAGCCAATCTTTTCAATACAACTTCCGCCTATTATGAGACGCCTTGAGTGTCGGTCTCGGTCTATCCGGATTGTGACCCTAACGATGTGAAGCGGCGGCGCGGTCAGCGCGACTCGACCAACCTGACCCAGTCATGACCGGCGCCTCGGCCTCACGGCCAAGGCTGCCCTGCTTCAACGTAGCCTCGTCAATTGGCGGCGCGGCCATAACCTATCGCGTCGGCCAGCGCATGGGCCGCACGCCGCGCATCCCGGTTCAGAGGCGTCGCGTGAAGATGCTCAAGCAGCTCCTCGGCCGCGGCTGTCGCGAAGTACGCGTCGAAGGGCGACCAGGGCGCGCGGGACGTCGCAGTGGTCTGACTATCCGTTTTCAGTTGCGGCTTCATTGTTATCCTCCTCAACTCAGGACCGGTCGAAGCGCCGGCGCATTGACGATACGGATCAGGCGCGGCCTGACTTGGGAATCCGCGCCAATCTGGAGGCAATTCGCGCCAACGGAAGCTGCGGCGTGTTTTCAGACCGGACTTCGGGTTGCGCAAACACAGTCTGAATGCTCGTCCTGCGAGGCCTTCCGATCGCGGAACGAGCTAAAGCGAGAAAGCATGATATCTTTGATGTCGGAGGCGATCATGGGCGAATGCGAAGACCAAGATACGGCCAACAGACTCTCGGATCGAACAGTGTCGCCCCGGCGCGTGTTCCTGTTGGCGGCGGGCTCCGCCGCCCTTTGGCTTGGCGCACATCGTGGGACGCCTGCTCGGGCGAAGGCGGTGGGCGAGGATCCGATCCCTCAGCCGGCGGCGCCGAATGACGCCGCTTTCATTGAGCGCGCATTTGAGATGCGCGACCTGGCGATGGATCTCGGCGATCAGGCTTATGGCGCGCTCATCGTGCGGGATGGAGTCGTTATCGGGCAATCGCCAAGCCGCGTGGTTTTGGACCATGACCCAACTGCGCACGCGGAATTGTCGGCAATTCGGGACGCCGCCCGACGCTTGAGCGACCGCGATCTGAGCGGGTCCATTCTGTATTCCTCGTCTCGCGCCTGCCCGATGTGTGAGGCGGCGGCGTATTGGGCGGGGGTTAGCCAGATGATTTATGGAAGCGACGCTATCTCCGCAGGCGCGCCGCATTTGTGCCGCTAGCGAACCGGGGCGCAACTAGCGTACTCAAGATCTGCGGCGCGCCGGTCTTGGCCTACAGTTGGGCGCTACTCGTTGCGCCGCCGATAGAGGGGCCGCAGCAGGATCGGCGTCAGGTACATTGGCAATTGATAGCAGCCGATGAAGATCAGCAAAGGGTCCGTCACCGAGGCGGGCAGGGCGACCAGAAACAGCGCGATGTTGCGGTTTCCGGCCACGATGCTGACCGGCGCCGCGCGGCCGTGATCTCCGGCGGCCGTCAGCGTGACATAGCAGGTGATCTGCAGGCCGAAATTCAGCGCGAACGCAAAGGCCGCCCACGCCAGCGCATTCCATAGGTCGTCTTTCAACGCCGGGCCAAGGGCCGCCATCAATCCGATCACAATGATCGCGAGGGTGACGGCGGACAGACCGTCCAACGCATCGCGGCGGTCGTTGGTCAATACAGGCGATCCCTTCGCACGCAGAAGGAACGCCAGCGTGACGGCGCCGGCGATGACGGCGATCAGGCGAAGCGCCGCCGTCATCACCTCCGCCTGATCCCCCAACGCCGGGCTCAGCCAAAGGACCGGAAACACGGTCAGCGGGAACAGCAACGTGCCGACGATCAGCAGGCGGAGGGCGGGGGTCGGATCTCGGCCCATCATAATCGCGAAATTCGGGCTGCCGGTGACCGACGGCGCGGCCAGCATCAGCACGAGGACAAGGCCGAAAGCGCTGTCGGCCACACCGAACGCCAGCAAGATCGCGAGCGCCGCCAAGGGCATCACAAGTTGGAAGGCCAGCGCGAAGGCGAATGCGCGGCGGGCCTCGGCGGCTGCGCCAAACGCCGCTTTCGGACCAATGCGATAGGCTGTCAGAAACAGCAGAAAGGCCACCATTTCCGGCAGCCAGGGCCGCAGCGTCGCGGCGAGATCGGGCAGGAACAGCCCCGCCAAAAGACCCGCCACGAGCCATTCCTTGCCGTGGCGGGCCGCCCAATGCAGCGCCGATGTGACCATGGCTATCCGCTGTCTGGTCCTTTGCGGATGTTCTCTGGCAGCCAGGTCGCGATCTCGGGGAAGGCGATCAGCACAAAGACCATCAACACCATGATCATGAACATCGGGAAGGCGGCGCGGGCGATGAAGCCCATCTCGTGATGGGTCATGCCCTGCATGACGAACAGGTTGAACCCGATCGGCGGCGTGATCTGCGCCATCTCGACAACGACGACGATGAAGATGCCAAACCAGATCAGGTCGATCCCGGCCTCACGCACCATCGGTTCGACCACCGCCATGGTCAAAACGACCGAGGAAATGCCGTCGAGGAACATGCCGAGGATGATGTAGAACACGAGCAAGGCCATCAGCAGTTCAAATTTCGACAGATCCCACGCTGCGATCAGGTCAGCCAGCGCGCGGGGCAGGCCGGTGAAACCCATCGACAGCGACAGGAAGGCCGCGCCGGCGAGAATGAGCGCGATCATCGCTGAGGTGCGGGTCGCCCCCATCAGCGACGAAGTGAACGTCTTCCAGCTGAGCGAGCCCTGACTGGCGGCGAGCAGCAGCCCGCCAATCACGCCGAACGCGGCGGCCTCGGTCGCCGTAGCGACGCCGAGATACATCGAGCCGATCACCACCATGATCAGCAGGATCACGGGGATCAGGAAGCGGGAGTTGGCCACTCGCTGACTGAATGTCAGCGCAGGCTCGGCATTCGGATTCCACTTCTTTGAAACCTTCGACATGATCGCCACATACGCCATGAACATCAGCGCCAGCACCAGCCCCGGCAGAACGCCGGCGAAGAAGAGCTTCGAAATGCTCTCATTGATGGTGACGCCATAGACGATCAGCGTCAGCGAGGGCGGGATCATCAGGCCCAATGTCGCCGCGCCGGTCAGCGTTCCGATCACCATCGTTTCGGGATAATTACGCTTCCGCAGCTCTGGGATCGACATCTTGCCGACCGTGGTCAGCGTCGCAGCCGATGAACCGGATACGGCGGCGAACACGGTGCAGCCGACAATATTGGTGTGCACCAGACCGCCCGGAAGGTTCTGCATCCAGGGCGATAGGCCCTTGAACATATCCTCGGAAAGCCTTGTCCGGTATAGGATTTCTCCCATCCAGATAAAGAGGGGCAGGGCGGTCAGGGTCCATGAGGAGGAGGAGCTCCAGATCGTCGTCAGCATAACGTCGCCAACAGGACGCGTGGTGAAGAGCTCCATCCCGACCCAGGCGACGCCCATCAGGGCGAGGCCGACCCAGACTCCGGTTCCGAGCAGCAGGAACAGAACGAAAAGAAACAGAACAATGATTGAAGGATCATCCATGGCGCGTCACTCCCCGTGGCTCTGATCTTCGAGATCGCGCACGATCCGGTGTTCGCCGCTTCTGAACAGGCTGATCAAGTGGTCTGTCAGGGCGATCGCGAGGATCACCGCGCCGATCACCATCAGCGATTGCGGCATCCAGAGAGGCGTCTTGTCCTGCCCCTGGCTGATGTCGTGGAATTTCCAGGACCAGTAGGTGAACTTGACCGCGTACCAGACGAAGTACCAGGCGATGGCCGTGCCGATGCTGAAGCACCAGATCTCCAGAATGCGTTTCATGCCCGGCGCGACGGCGTTCAGCAGAATCGACACCCGGATGTGCGAGCCCTTGTTTAAGGCGCTTGCAAAGGCGAGGAAGCTGGCCCCGGCCATCGCATACCCGGCGTAGTCCGGCGCGCCCGGGAACACCTCTCCGGTCCATCGCGCGACCATCTGCACGACGATCAGGGCGAGAATGATGATCAGGCAAAGCGCGGCCAGCACGCCTGAAACCCAATAGAGACCGTCAAGGCCCCGTCTAAGAGCACCCATCTCGCAACCCTCCTTCGCGCGATGAAATTCCGGATGTGGAGGGAGGCGCCGAACGACGACAGCGCCTCCTGTGGTCGATTATTCGGCCTTGAATGCGTCGACGATCGCCTTGCCCTGATCCCCGGCGGCCTCAAGCCACTCATTGGTCATGGTGACGCCGATTTCTTTCAGTTCATTGACCATCTGTTCGTTGGCCGGGGCGACCGTCATACCGCCTGCCCGCAGACCATTCAGCGTGAACTGGGTGTACTCGACCGCACGCCAGGTGCCCGCGTACTCGGCCAGTTCGGCGCAGGCTTTGATGATGTTCTTGTTCTGATCGGAGACCCCGCCCCATACATCAGAATTGATCAGCATGTAGTTGCGCGGCAGCCAGGCGTCGACCTCATAGAAGTAGTTGAGGCTCTCCCATACTTTTCGGTCGTATCCCGTTGATCCGGAGGAGACCATGGACTCAGCGACGCCCGTCGCGAAAGCCTGGCTGATCTCGGCGGCTTCAATGGTGACAGGCAGCATGCCGGTTAACTCAGCAAGCCGGCCAGTGGCGTTGTTATAGGCCCTAAATTTCAGCCCTTTCATGTCAGCGACCGACTTCACTTCATCTTTGAAGTAGAGGCCTTGTGGCGGCCATGGCACCGAATAAAGCAGGGTCAGGTTCTGTTCGGCCAGCAAATCGGTGAGAACCGGCTTCGCCGCTTTCCAGAGCTTCGCTGCATCGTCGAATGAGGTCGCGAGGAACGGAATGGAATCGACGCCGAACAGCGCATTTTCGTTCTGATGGCCAGAGAGCAGCCGTTCGCCGATCGGCGCCTGACCCGTCTGGATCGCGCGTTTGATGTCGCCGCCCTTGAAGAGCGAACCGCCGGGATGGGTCGTGACTTCGATCTCGCCGCCTGTGCCGGTGGTGATGCACTTGCCGAACTCGGCGCCGGTGGCGGAATGGAAGTTCGAGGCCGCATAGGCCATCGGCAGATCCCATTTCTCAGCCGCCGCTGCCGGTAGCGCCGACGCGGCGGTCAAGGCCGTCGCGGCCAGGATGTTTGTGAGAATCTTCATGTTCAGTCTCCCTGTTATTGGTCGTCGCCAGTTCTTGATTAGGCCCCTGCACGCGCGGCGAAACGCGCGGGGGAATACGCGGAAAGATCTATGTTCGGCAGTTGCCCGGAGATGATCTGCGACAGCAATCGCCCGGTTCTGGGTCCTCCGGTCAGTCCGATATGGTGGTGTCCAAACCCCATGAACGCGCCTTTGAAATTGGGCGCCTCGCCGATCACCGGTATCGAATCGGCCGGCGCCGGGCGATGTCCCATCCATTCCTTGGTCTCGCTCCATGTTATATCGCGAAACGCGCTTTTGGCGTTACGTTTCAACAGCTCAAGCGGCGCGCGGGACGGCAGGGCGTCCATACCGCCGAACTCCACCACTCCGGCAAGACGCAGACGGCCATCCATCGGCGTCGCGACGAACTTGCCGCCAGCGACCATGACAGGCGCGCGCGGCATGACCGACGGCTCCCAAAGCTCGAGGTGATAGCCGCGCTCGGTTTCGAGCGGCACGTCGACGCCCAGCTTTCGCGCCAGATCGCCGGACCAGGCGCCCGCCGCCAGCACGACGGCGTCGCAGGGGATCATCTCTCCGCCAGCATAGACGCCGACGGTCTTACCATTGTCTTGAGCGATGTCGGTGACGGCGGCCTTTACCGATTGGCCGCCCGATTGCACGACATGGGCGGCGAGGTCCTGCACGTAGCGTCCCGGATCGACGATGTGGCCATGGCCGCCCATTCGCGCGGCGAAGCCAAGTTCGGGCGCAAAAACGGGGTCATAATGCGTGAATTCCGGACCCTCGAGTTCGTCCCAGACGACCCCATGGCTGCGGCGCAGTTTCCAGGCGAAGGCGTCCGATTCGAAATGCGCGCGATCATTGTAGACATAGAGGTAGTCTGACGGGACGATCCATCGCTCCGCCGGCGTGCCTGCGGACAAGGCCCGATGTTCGGCCAGGCTGTCGCCGACGATTGGCGCCAAGGCCCCGGCGATCCGCGTTGTGTCGGCGGCGTTGGCGTGGCGCAGATACTTCAGCAGCCATGGCGCCAGTTTCGGCAGATACCCCCATTTCAGGAACAGCGGCTGGTTGGCGCTGAACAACATTTTCGGCGCTTTGCCCAGCAGTCCGGGTCCGGTGACCGGCACCACGGAGCAAGAGGCCAGAATGCCGCCATTGCCGAAGCTCGCGCCCTCGCCGGGACCGGCCTTGTCGATCAGGATGACGCGCGCGCCGTCGCGTTGCAGCCAAAGCGCTGTGGAGACGCCGACAATCCCGGCGCCGATGATCGCGACGGTTTTCATGCTCTCGCTCATGCCGCCGCCGACGCCTGCACCGAAGACGCAACGGCGTATCTGGCCAGCTTGTCGAGATCCGGCCGGATGCCAAGGCCCGGCTCATCGGAAATGGCCACGACGCCGTTGGCGGACGGGAAGGGCGCTTCAAGTATGTCCTCTTTCAGGTAGTAACGGGATTGGTAGAACTCGCATCCGAGCGTGATCTCAGGCGTCGCGGCGATCATATGGGCGCCGGCGAGGTGGGCGAGGCCGGATTCGAACATGTCGCCGCCATAGGCGGATAGACCCGCGTTCTCGGCCATCTGCGCCACGGTTTGCGCGCGCGTCAGCCCGCCAGCCTTCATGATCTTGATGGAAACGCCGTCGCAGATCCGCTCTTGTATCGCCCGGACCATGTCCTCCGGTCCAAAGACGCTCTCGTCGGCGAGCAGAGGCGCGTCGATCGCAGACCGGATTTGCGCCATCACCGCGTATTCATGCGCACGGACGGGTTGTTCGATGAAGCTGGGTCTGAAATCCGCGACGGCGCGGACATTGTCGACCGCGCCCTCCGTCTCAAGCCCCTGATTATAGTCGACGCGCAGATCGAGTTCGGGATAGTCACGACGCAGGCGCTCAAGCCGCATGAGGTCGAAGGCGAGATCCTTGAAGCCGGCTTTCAGTTTGACGATGCCGACGCCCTCTGACGTCAGGCGATCCAGAAGCGCGATGTCTTCCTCGAAGATGGGATTGGCGAGAGAGACGGATAGGGGGATCGAGTCCCGGCACTTCTCGCCCAGCAGCGCCCAGACGGGTTTTCCCTGAATGCGGCCCGACAGATCCAGCAACGCGGTTTCCAGCGCCGCCTTAGCGTCGCTGCAAAACGCGACAGCGCGCTGGGCGTTGGCCATGATCGAAGCGATATCAGCGACCGGACGGCCCACGACATGCGGCCGGATATAACGGTCGAGCGCTGCGAAGGCCGCCTCGGGCGAGCCGGTGAAGACGGCCCAGGGGGAGGCCTCTCCAAACCCTTCTGCGCCGCCCTCGGCGGTTAGGCGCAGGACGATGATCTCACAGCTTCCTTCAACGGCGCCGATGCCATGATCCCGACGGGACACCACTGGCAAAGCCAGCCGCCATACGTCGTATCCGGTGATGATCTGATCCAGTTCTGACATGGCCTCTCTCAATGCTCGGCACAGGTTGCCGAGTTTTAATCATCATTTCCAATACGAATATTTCGCATATTCATCACTAAAAATGATACTATACGCGCATGGCGGTTCAGTTCAGGCAACTTCAGGCGTTTCACGCGATCATCGAGGCGGGCACCGTGACCGCCGCGGCGGAGCAGCTCGGCATCTCTCAGCCCGGGATGAGCAACCTTCTGGCGCAGTTGGAGCGGCAGACGAACTTCAAGCTCTTCCAACGCCGCAAGGGCCGCCTCGTGCCAACGCCGGAAGCCAGCGTGCTTTATCGGGAAATCGACACCGTCGTGCGCGGCCTTGATCATGTGAATCAGGCGGTTGTGGATCTTCAGAACCAGAAGACCGGGCAACTTCAGGTCGCGTCCTCGCACGCCCTGGCATTCGGGTTTCTGCCGCAAGAAATCGCGCGCTTCGCCGAGGACAAACCGTCGCTGACGATCGCCTTTCAATCGAACTATTCGAGCAAGATTCAGGAATGGGTCGCGGCAGGCCTGTTTGAGATTGGCATCTGCGAGCTGCCATTGATCAATGATGGGCTTCAGGCGCGACTGTTCCATTTCGAGACGCTCTGTGCATTGCCCGAAGATAGTGAACTGGCGGCGGAGCGATCGCTGACGCCGAAACTGCTGGACGGGTTTCCGCTGATCGTCATGGGCGCCGATCACATGGTGAACCGGCGCGCGCGCGAGGCGTTTCACTCGGACGGAGCGCATTGGCGCCCGCGGTGTCATACGGATCTGTTTCGTAACGCGCTGAGTATGGTGAAGCAGGGGGTGGGCGCGGCATTTATCGATCCGTTCACGTTGTCCAGCGACAGCGGCGAGGGATATGTCGTGCGCCCGTTTCGTCCGCGCATCCAGTTGGACATCGCAATTGTGACCGCCAAGGCGCGCCCGCTGTCTTCTATCGGCACGGAGTTCCTGAAGATTATCGACGAGCATATGCAAGGCGTCGCTTCACCTCCCGTTTAGGCGACCCATTCAGAGACCGGCGCCGCGGCGTCTTGCAGCGGTTGCGCGATTACATCCACCAGCGTGGGGCCGTCATGGGCGACCGCCTCTCGCAGGACAGGCGCGAGTTGGGCGGGATCCTCGACTGTCCATGATTTCACTCCGAACGCCCGCGCCACGGCGGCGTGATCGGTTCGATTGAAGTCCACGTTGTAGTAGCGCTCGCCGAATCCTGACTTTTGGCCCGCCTTGATCCAGCCATAGACGGCGTTTGAGAAGACGATCGAGGTGATCGGCATATTGTAGCGGACCATGGTCTCGAACTCGCCGCAGCAGAACCCGAAGGACCCGTCGCCCATGGCGGCGACCGTCTTCACGTTCGGGCGGCCGATATGCGCGCCCATTGACGCGGCCATCGCATACCCCAGCGCGCCATGGGCGCGGTTGGTGATGAAGTGGCGACCGGGCTTCCGCCAACGATAATGGGCTGAGAAATAGGGGCAGGGCGTGCCGGGATCGGCGACGATGGTCGCGTCATCATCAAGCACGTCCATCAGAGTCGCAATCACCGCCTCGGGGCGCACAGGGCGTTCCTGGCTCTTCGCCAATGGATCGAAAGCCGCCAGTTTCGCGTCCCAAGCGGCGGAGGCGCGGGATCGTCCATTCTGTCCCTGGCGGTCTTCTCGGCGTGCGACCTCATCCGCCAACGCCGACAGGGCGAGCCGCGCATCGGCGCAGATTGCGACCTCGGTCTGGTAGTTGGCACCGATCACCATCGGATCGCTATCGATATGGATGATCGTTTTTCCGTGGGTGGGGGAGCGCCAGCGCTCTGTCGTCACAGATCCCGCCCGGCATCCGACAAAAAGGATGACATCCGCCTCGTCCACCACCGCGCGCGTCGCCGCATCGCCGCCGTTAGAACCTACGACGCCGAGCGCCTGTGGGTTCGTCTCCGCGATCGCGCCTTGGCCGGAGACGGTGGTCGCGATGGGAAGATCCAGCAGGTCGGCGAGGCGGGATAGCGCCGCGTCAGCGCTCGCCAGCACCGGTCCGCCGCCGCAGATCGCGATCGCCGATTTTGCGCTGGTCACTACGTCGGCCGCCGCCTGAATGTCCGAAAGATCAGGCGCGGCGCGCTCCGCCGGGAAGTTCCGATGCCGGGGCTCCGCCCAGATTTCGGCTCCGTCGACACGGCCTTTCTGGGTGTCGAACGGCAACGCCAGATGCACCGCGCCGGGTCGGCCGGTGGTCATCGCCCGAAACGCTTGCCGCATCATCGCAGGCAGGCGCGCCGAGTCGTCGAGGGTGGCGTTCCATTTCGTCAGCGGGCGGAACATCGCGACCTGATCCAACTCGGTCAGCGGATAACGCCCGCGCGAACTGGTCGACACATCAGTGGTGATTGCGAGAATCGGCACTGAGCTTTCGTTGGCCTCGACGACGCCCGGCAGAATATAGGTCGCCCCGCCGCCTGACGGGCCCTCGCAGATGCCAGGTTTTCCGGTCACCCGCGCATAACCGTCCGCCATATAGGCCGCATGACGCTCATCGCGGGTCAGGAAGTGCGTGATGCCGTGGTTGAGCCGCGCCAGCGCGTCATAGAGAGGCAGAGTCGTGTCGCCGCAAAGCCCGAAGATGTGCTCGACGCCGTGGGCCTGAAGCATCTTCACCATCGCTTCGGCGCCGGTCAGGTGGTTGTCTCCTTGGCCCGTCATCGCTGTCTCGCATATTTGTGTGCAAAGCTGTATACAGATCTGTATCTTGCCTCTGCGTCGCCGTCCATGTCAATGTGCTTTCAGCCGAGTTTTTGGGAGAAGGTTGAAATGGCCGAGGGCCGGGTCGAGGATATCTATCGCGCTCTGAAAGAGATGTCGGTCGCTTTCGCGTTCCGTCCCGGCGACCGGGTGAATGAGGGCGCGCTGGCGCGGGATCTGGGCGTCAGTCGAACACCGCTGCGGGAGGCGTTGAATCGCCTGGTGGCGGAGCGTTTGATGGATTTCCGCTCGGGCGCCGGGTTTTTTTGCAGAGGCCTCGATGCGCAGGCGATCTTTGATCTCTATGAGTTGCGGCGCATTCTTGAAGTGGGTGCGGTGCGCGCCGCTTGCGAGCGGGCGTCCGATGACGACCTGGCGGCGCTGAAGGCCTCTCACTATCGGGTGGACGGCGCGCGACCGGGTCTGACTGTCGGCGAAGCGACCGCCGAGGACGAGCGTTTTCATATCGACATTGCCCGGATGACCGGCAACGCCGCTTTGGTGGATCAACTAACGGCGGTGAATGAACGTATCCGGTTTATTCGCTGGGTCGACATGGTGGCGCGCGTTCGCGCTACTAAGGGCGAGCACCAACGCGTCATCGAAGCGCTTCTGGCCCGGGACGAGGCGGAAGCCGCCGCCGTGATGGCGCAGCATATCGAGCGGCGCATGGATCAGGTGGTGGATGCGGTGCGAGAGGGGATCTCCAACATCTACATGGAGGGATCGGCGGCGTTGGCGGGCAGGGTGCTGGAGGATGCGTGACGTGAAGGCGAAAGGTGGGAAGTCGCTTTATGGCGCCTCGGTCGGCGTGCTGATGCTTGAGGCCCGGTTCCCCCGCATTCCGGGCGATATGGGCAACGCGCTCAGTTGGCCGTTCCCTGTGCATTACAAAATTGTGCGCTCCGCCTCGCCGGAGCAGGTCATCCGGAACGGCGCCGCCGGATTGCAGCCCGCGTTCATCGCCGCCGCGCAAGAGCTTGTCGCCGACGGGGTCGACGGGATCACCACCAATTGCGGGTTCCTCTCGCTGTTTCAGCGGGATCTCGCCCGCGAGGTCGGCGTGCCAGTGGCGGCGTCTTCCTTGATGCAGGTGGAGGCGGTCAATCGACTGTTGCCGCCAGGCAAGCGCGCCGGCGTGCTGACAATCTCAGCCGAGTCTCTGACGCCGAGGCATCTGGAGATGGCGCATGTGCCGGCCGACACGCCGATCCAAGGCACGGAAGGCGGGCGGGAGTTCACTCGCGTGATCCTGAACGACGAGCCGGAAATGGATGTGGAGGCCGCCCGCGCGGACAATGTCGAAGCCGCCCGCGCGTTGATAGAGGCCAATCCCGATATCGGCGCGGTGGTGCTGGAATGCACGAATATGACGCCTTACGGGGCGGATATCCGCGACGCGCTGGGCGTTCCGGTGTTCTCCATGCACAGCTTCGTCACCTGGTTCCAGACGGGTCTGACGCCGCGCAGGTTCTAACGGCTGCGACATGGGGACCAGATTGGCTTCGGATTGTCCAAACCGTCAGGCCGCTTCGACCGACCGGGCGCCGCCGCTGATCCGCAACTGCTTTAGTCGCTGATCTGCCCGGCTCAGGATCGGACCCGCGTCGGTGTCAGATCGTTCCAGCAGCGCCAAACCGGCGCTGACGCCGTCAGGCAGGCCGAGGGCGCGCTCGATCTCGTCGCGCACCCGGCGCAGCGCCTCCATCGCCGTATCAGGACCGGCGCCCGGCATCAGCAGTAAAAAGCTGGAGGCGTCGCGCCGCGCGATCCGGTCATAGTTCCGCAGTTTTTCGCCGATGATGCGGGCGGCGGTGTTCACCGCCGCGCCAGCGGCGATCGAGCCGCGTTCGCTGACATAGCGGTCGAAATTGTCGATATCGATCAGACCCAACGTGATTGGAAAACCGCCGCGGCGGGCGCGGTTGATCTCGACCGCGATCTCCTCTCGCAGACCGTCCGCGTTCAGAAGGCCGGTTTCGATGTCGCGGGACGTGCGGGCCTCCAGCGAGTCGATGCGTTTCTCGATCTGGAAAGCGGATGTGGTGATCGCGGCGGACAGGGTGAGCCCCGGCTCGCTTTTAGAGACCCAGCCCCGCCGGTCCGGTGCGGGGGTCTTGTCGCCGATACGAGGAAGGCGAAGCACGGCGGCCGTCGCTTCCTCCATCTCGCGGGTCATGCTGGCGATGCGTCCGTAGACATAGACCCCGGACAACGCGGTGGCGGCGCCGATCAGCAGCGCGCCGGAGACGCCAGTAGGCGCCGAGCCGAGATAGGCCGCCTCCACATATGCGGCCACGGGCAGCGAGATCGCGAATACGGCGGTCGACAACGCCTCATGCGGGCCGATCTTCGCCTCCAGCGCCGAATCCGGCGGCTTCACCGCATCTTTCTTGCTCATCCGCGCCGTTCCCTTGCCCATCCCCTTGATGGCGGCAGAATGGGGCAGGTGGCGTTAGCGCGCGGTAAACGCGAGGCGCGTGGTTGTGCGCAGGGCTAGTGTATCGTCAATTCGTGGTCGCGATAGCTCAACTCCACCGGCCGCAAAAGCTGCGCATGACACACCCGCACCGAGTGCAGCGGGCCGTCAAGCTCTCGCATCCAGAAGTCGAGGAAGGATTTCAATTTCGGGAATTTGGGCGCCAAATCATAATCTTGCCAGACATAGGTCTGCAGCAGATTCTTGTGATCCGGCATGTGATAGAGGATCTCCGCCGTCGCCAGCGAACAGCCCTCTAATTGCTTGATAAAGTCCGCATCTGCGCGGGAACGCATACTCTTCTCCTTGGTGTGGTCTCCTTTCGGTCAATTGCGCTTACGCCCGTTGCGCGCATGTTTCGGCGCTCATCAAAGCGTCGCGGTGATCCAAGAATAGCGCAAATTCGTATTGTTCGGCAATGACTTCGCATCACAACCTTGAGTACGGCCTGGAAAGGCGCGGCCCTGCGCCGGCCCTCGTGTGGCTCCGCAGAGACCTGCGTCTGACCGATAATCCGGCGCTTTCTGCGGCGGTGGAGAGCGGCGCGCCGGTAATCCCCGTCTTTATTCTGGACCCGGAGGAAGAGTGGGAGATGGGCGCGGCGCCCGCCTGGCGGTTGTCGCGATCACTCGGCGATCTGGCGCGGCGGATGGAGGAAATTGGCGCTCGGCTGATCCTGCGGCGGGGCGACGCCGAAGGGGCGTTGCGAAAGCTCATAGCCGAGACCGGCGCCGGGTCTGTGTTTTGGAACCGGCGCTATGATCCCGGGTCCATCGCCCGGGATACGGCTGTCAAGGCGATGCTGACCGATCTCGGCGTCGAGGCGCGCAGCCACAACGCGTCTTTGTTGTTTGAACCGTGGGAGGTTCAGACCAAGGCGGGCGGTTTCTTCAAAGTGTTCACGCCATTCTGGAAGGCGGTGCGGGGCAGGGATGTCGCCGCTCCCTCGCCAGCGCCCGCCCGAGTTCCCGCGCCGGATAATTGGCCGCCCTCGGATGACCTCATGGCCTGGGGCATGGAGGCGGCGATGCAACGCGGCGGCGCGGTGGTGGCGCGTCACGCAAGGATCGGCGAGCAAGCGGCGCAGAACCGGCTGACTCAATTCATTGAAGAGCGCGTTTCTGGCTACGCCCGTGATCGCGACATGCTCGCCGCCCCCGCGACATCGCGCCTGTCGGAACATCTGGCGGTGGGCGAGATCTCGCCCCGCTCCGCATGGGCCGCCGGTCTGCACGCCTTGGACCGGCTCCGGTTCGAAGACGGCGACGCAGCCGGCGCCGAACGGTTTCTTCAGGAATTGGCATGGCGTGAGTTCGCCTATCACCTGTTGTTTTACACGCCCCATATCGCGACGAAGAACTGGCGCGAGACGTGGAACGCGTTTCCGTGGCGGGGCGACAACCCGGATGCGGAGCGCTGGCGGCGCGGGATGACAGGCGTGCCTGTCGTCGACGCCGCGATGCGCGAAATGTTTGTCACCGGAACCATGCACAATCGGGCGCGGATGATCGTCGCCAGCTTCCTGACCAAACATCTTCTGACCGACTGGCGGGTGGGCGAGGCGTGGTTTCGCGAATGCCTGATCGACTGGGATCCGGCCTCGAACGCGATGGGCTGGCAATGGGTCGCGGGATGCGGCCCGGACGCCGCGCCCTATTTCCGCATCTTCAATCCTGAGACGCAGGCGAAGCGGTTTGATCCCGATGGCGCCTATGTCGCGCGCTTCGTCGCCGAGCTTGGCGGTCTGGCCGCGCATGAGAATGCGCTCTCTTACTTTGACGCGGCGCCAAAAAGCTGGAAGCTTCTGAATAGTGATCCATATCCCGCGTCAGTCGTAGACCTCAAAGAGGGTCGCATTCGGGCGCTAGCGGCCTACGAAAAAAGAAATCACGACGCGACCGTTCCGGTTGCGTGACCTCCATGACGAAGGACGACGCATTTGAAAATCGCAATTGTAGGCGCGGGAATTTCCGGAATCGGCGCGGCGTTGGCGCTGGCAGACTCTCACGACGTCACCCTGATCGAGAAGGACGCGCGGTTTGGCGGTCACGCAAACACGGTGGAGGTGGATTATGACGGCGCGCAGATCGCCGTAGACACCGGGTTCATCGTCTATAATCAGCGCAACTATCCCAATCTCTGCGGTCTGTTCGAGCATCTGAACACGCCGACGAAGTGGTCGGACATGTCCTTCGGGTTTTCGCTGGATGGCGGGACGTTCGAATACGCGTGCGATGACCTCGACAAAATCTTCGCGCAGCGTCGCAATCTGTTGAATCCCGGCTTTCTGCGAGCGTTCCGCGACATGATGCGTTTCATCCGCAAGGCGCCTGCGGATATGGATGCGGGGGCGCTGGCGGGGCTGTCGCTGGGCCAGTGGATCGAACAGAACGGCTTTGGGCCGTATTTCCGCGAGCGGTTCATACTGCCGATGGGTGGCGCCATCTGGTCGACGCCGTCGGACAGAATGCAGGACTTCCCGGCCGAGAGTTTCGTCAACTTTTTCCGCAACCATGATCTTCTGACCGGGTTGGGCGATGCGATGCAGTGGCGGACCGTCGATGGCGGGTCGCGCCAATACGTGCAACGGGCGCTGGCGCTGTTGGGGCCACGCGCGCGCGCCGGGCTTGAGGTGGTGCAGGTGAGCCGCGCGGGCGGTCGGCCTGAGTTGACCTATGCGGATGGCGCGACGGAGGTGTTCGATCAGGTCTTACTGGCCTCTCATTCCGATCAGAATCTCGCCATGCTGGCGGACGCGGATGCGGTCGAGCGCGCTTTGCTGTCGGCCATTCAATATGCGCCCAACAGGGCGGTCCTGCACCGCGACCCGGCACTGATGCCGAAGCGGCGCAAGGTCTGGTCCAGCTGGAATTTCATGTCTCAAGGCTTCGAGCAGGATGCGGGCCGCCCGGCGGCGGTGAGCTATTGGATGAACCGCCTGCAAGGCCTTGATCCCGCGCGCGATTTATTCGTCAGCCTAAACCCGACTTTTGAGCCCGATCCAGATAAGGTCTTCGCAAGCTTCGAATACGCGCATCCGCAATTTGATCAGGCCGTCTTCAGCGCGCAGGCCGCTTTCGATGTGATCCAGGGCAGGGGTGGCGTTTGGCATGCGGGCGCCTGGCTGGGATACGGCTTCCATGAGGATGGCCTGAAGGCGGGTCTGCGTGTGGCGGCGGCGCTTGGCGCCGCGCCGGCATGGGCGGCCGATCTGGGCGAGCCGATTGGCGGCGCCTTCGCCGCAGCGGCGGAGTAGCGACGTGGCGGCGTTCGACGATCCGTTCTGCCCCCGGCTATATAGCGGGCATGTAATGCATCTGAGGCTCAGGCCGAAGGCGCATCAATTCCGCTATCGGGTGTTTACGTCCTTTCTGGACATCGATGCGCTAGAGGCGGGCGTCGACGGTTTGAAATTCTTCTCCATAGACCAGTTCAACCTGTTCTCGTTCCGGCGGTCCGATCACGGCCCGCGCGACGGCTCAGCCTTGCGCCCCTGGGTCGAGGACTTGCTGGCGCGCGCCGGGCGGCCACGTCCCGAAAGGATCATGCTTCTCAGCGTACCACGCGTGTTGGGTTACGCGTTCAACCCGCTTTCGGTCTACTTTTGCTACGATCGGCACCGGCGGCTCCAGAGCGTCATTTATCAGGTGAAGAACACGTTCGGAGACCAGCAAGCCTATGTCTTGCCGGCCGACGCCTCGGCAGATGGTGCGGTGCGGCATAAGCAGGTGAAGGAGATGTTCGTTTCTCCCTTCATTCCGATGGAGCAGACCTATCGTTTCACCTTGCAGCCGCCGGGCGAGAAACTCTCGATGCGCATCCGGCAGGGCGATGCGGAAGGGGAGCTTTTGATCGCCACCCAGAACGGCCGCGCCATGCCGTTGAACGACGCCTCCGTCCTGCATCTCGCCTCGCGCAATCTGATGATGACCCGCAAAATGTTCGCCGGCATCCACTGGGAGGCCGCGCGCCTGTTTCTGAAGGGCGCGCCGTTCCGTCGCTACCCCGGCGCAGGCCAATCGAAAACCGAAGCGGCGAGGGGCGATGCGTCGTTCAAAAACGTAAAAAACCTCGTGATTTTAGGGTCACAAGGGCAAAAAGGGACCTAGTTGAACCAGAATGATGAACTTAGTTGAACGCGAAATGGTTCTGACGAGCACGAGCGGGCAGCCCGATTTGCCCCTCTGGTTCGCTTCGGTCTTTGCGACCATCTCTCATATTGAACAGGGCACGATGGAGTTCGCGTTTCCGGATGGACGCGTGTTCCGGGCCGAGGGGCCGAGGGACCTGCCTGGCGTGCCCAAGGCGCGCATCCGGGTGCGCAATCCGGCGCTGTTTGCGCGGATGGTTCGTGAAGGCGATCTGGGCTTTGCCGAGGCTTTCGTCGACGGCTGGTGGGATACGCCGGACTTGCAGGCCGTGCTGGATGTCGCTCTGATCAATAACGACACCGTCGGACGCGGCTTTCCCGCCGCCAAATTAGCGCGGATGATCGAACGCGCGCGTCACTGGATGAACCGCAACACCAAGACAGGGTCCGAGCGCAATATCAGCGCGCATTACGACCTCGGCAACAAGTTCTATGGTTTATGGCTCGATGAGAGCATGACCTATTCCTCCGCGCTCTACGAGAATCCATCGCTGGAGGCCACCGATGCTCAGATTGCGAAATACGCTTCGATCTGTGATCGAATGGGAGTGTCGGAGGGCGATCATGTTCTTGAAATCGGCTGCGGCTGGGGAGGGTTCGCGGAATATGCCGCAGGTGCGCGCGGCGTGAAGGTGACGGGCGTGACGATTTCTCGCGAACAGCATGATTTTGCGCAGAAGCGCCTTTTTGACAGCGGATTGGCCGATCGGACAGAGATATTGATGCGGGATTACCGGGATGTTCGCGGCGCATATGACGGCGTCGCGTCGATCGAGATGTTTGAAGCGGTGGGAGAGCAATACTGGCCGGTCTTCTTCGACACCGTTCGCGATCGATTGAAGCCCGGCGCGCAGGCCTCGCTGCAGATCATCACCATCGCGGACCACCTGTTCAGCGATTATCGCAAAGGTGTTGATTTTGTGCAGAAACACATCTTTCCCGGCGGCGTCTTGCCGTCGCCGAGCGCGCTAAGAGCAAATGTCGAAGCGGCGGGGCTGCAATGGCTCGATTCTATTGAATTCGGCCAGTCCTATTCCCGTACGCTGCGAGATTGGCGGCGGAACTTCAACGGCGCATGGAGCGAGATTTCCGAGCTGGGATTTGACGATCGGTTCCACCGAATGTGGAACTTCTATCTGGTCAGTTGCGCCGCCTGCTTCCGATCAGGGACCACAGACGTTACTCAGGTTTCGCTGCGCAACGGCGTTTGAACGAAACGCCGTACGCCTTGATGGCGGCTTTATGCTATATTTGCCAAAACATCACGTCGATGGGGCGCATGCGAAGTCTCTCATCCTCTGATAACAGAGAGATGGCGGTTTTCGCCAATTTGTGCTATTGGTCGATGTGAAAAATTAGGAAATGCGCGTAAGCCTCTGTTATAAGGGCGTGAATAGTGGTTAAAGTTACGGGTAATCTTGAGCAGCCAATCAAGACGACGGATTGGCACAAGCGTCTGTGCGCTGGAGTTATGATGCTGATTGCCGCCGTGAGTTTTGGTGTTCTGATTAGTCTCAAGTACACGGTAGATGAGGTGTTCAAGATGCCTCAAACAGCGGCGTTCCTGTTGATTGTCATAACGTACTTTGTAGCTCGCAGATATTTATCGATGCGGCTTGGCACCACGGCGATGCGCGCGGCTGGGTTTGGGCTTGGCGCAGGCACGATCACGCTGCTTTATTTTGCCGGGTTTTATTCAATCTTCGAAACGGGCCTTGAGATCAGCAATGGCCGTATCGATACGATGGTCGGCTCCATCGATTCCATTGCTGAGATTGCGACTCGTGTTCTGGTGAGGACGTTCGACATATTCGATTTTGGCGCTGCGTTCGCGCTCTCGTTTTTCGCCGGTTTGTTTGCGGAATTGTTTCAACGAATCTGGGGCGAGCCGATCCGCGCACCACGCGTCTGAATTTATCAGTTATCACCAAATTTATTAAGTGTTACGGTGGGTTGACGGCGATCCAAGCTGCGCCATGTCACCGGTATGAGCGTCACGTCTAACTCAGTTCTTGCTGCTTTTGCGGCACCCGCGCTGCCGCTGGCGGCGCTGTATTTTCCGGTCTTTGTCTATCTCGCGCCGTTCTATGCGGCGGAACGGGGTGTCGACCTTGCCGCGCTGGGCGCCGCGCTGATCGTAATCCGCCTTTTGGATGCCGTAACAGACCCGGCGATGGGGGCTCTGTCGGACCGGATGGGCACGCGCTTCGGCCGGCGTAAACCGTGGCTCGCCATCTCGACTCCTCTGGTGATCATTTCGGTCTGGATGGCGATGGTCCCGCCTGAGGGCGCAGGGCTGTCGCACGCCGTGCTTTGGCTGACCGCCTTGACCCTCTCCTGGACCATCGCATTGACACCCTATTACGCCTGGGGTGGCGAGATCGCGACGGGCTACGCCGGGCGCGCGCGCGTCACCGCCTGGCGGGAGTGCTTCGGGCTTATCGGCGTCGTCGCGGCGGCGATCGTCTACAACCAAGCGGGCGGCGGCGGAGAGGGGCTCCGCGCCATTGCGATTATGGTGGCCATCCTTCTGCCGATCGCGGTGCTGGTCGCGCTGATCTGGGCGCCGGAGCCGCTAGACTACAGCCGTCAGAGGATCAAATGGCGCGACGCGCTGAAGCCGCTCATCTCAAACCGGCCCTTTCGCCGCCTGATCACCGCCTATCTGATCAACGGGGCGGCGAATGCGCTGCCCGCGACCCTTTTCCTGTTCTTCGTCGAGCAGCGCTTGGCGTCGCCCGAGGCCGCCGGACCCTTGCTGATCCTTTACTTCATCTGCGCGGTGGCTGGCGCGCCGTTCTGGGTCTGGGCCGCGCGGCGGTGGGAGAAGCATAAAGCCTGGGGCGTCGCCATGCTCTACGCCTGCGTGGTCTTCGCCGCAGCGCCCTTTCTGGGGCCGGGCGACGTGACTGGTTTTGCGGTGATTTGCGTTCTGACCGGGCTGGCCCTGGGCGCGGATCTCGCCCTGCCTCCCGCCATTCAGGCGGATGTGGTGGATCTCGATACCGCGACGACTGGCGAGCAGCGCACAGGGGTTTTCTTCGCGCTCTGGTCCGTCGCCACCAAGGCGGCGCTGGCGATCACCGGGGGTCTGGCGCTGATTTTGCTGGACGGTGTCGGGTTTCAGGCGGCGGGACCGAATGAGGAGGACGCGCTGTTCTTGCTGGCCGCTCTTTACGCCTGGGCGCCGGTGGTCCTGAAGCTCATCGCGGTGGCGCTCATGTGGCGCTTCCCTCTCGATCGGGCGGCGCATGACGACTTGCGTGAGAAGATCGAGGCGATCGCCTAGTCCTTCAGCTCGTCCCAGCCCAAAGCCTTGCGCACGGTCCAGAAATAGGCGCGGTTCGGCAGGCTGCCGATCATGCGGAGGATCAGCGCGAAGCGGCGGGGAAAGGCGATCTCGAATCCCGGCTTTTTCAAACCTTCGACGATGCGCTCAGCGGCTTGCTCCGGGGTCATCAGGAAAGGCATCTCGAAATCATTGACCGAGGTCGCCTCTGTCTCGACGAAGCCGGGATTGATCACGGAGATGCGCACACCCAGGTCGACCAGATCCATCGCCAGCGCCTCCGCCATGGCGATCAGCCCCGATTTGCTGGCGGAGTATGCGGCGGCGCGCGGGAGGCCGCGATAGCCCGCCACCGACGCGGTAAGGGCGATATGGCCGCTGCGGCGCCCGATCATGTGCTTCAACACCGGATCCAGCCCGTTGGCGACGCCCGTCAGGTTCACGTCGAACGTGGCGCGCGCGTTGTCGGCGTCGAACTCCTGCGCCCGCATCGGTAGGTAGACGCCCGCGTTCAGGATCGCCAGGGCGAGCGGGCGTTCGGCCGTGATCTCCTCCACGATGCCCCGCATCCGGGCAAGGTCGGCGACATCACCGGGATGGGATTCAATGCGCCCCGGATATGTCTCCGCCTCAGCGCGGAGCGAGCCTAGCGCGTCCGCGTTTCGCGCAGTCGCGTACACCGTCCAGCCCTCTTTGGCGAGGCGCAGGGCGACGGCGCGGCCGATGCCGCCGCTCGCACCGGTGATCCAGGCGTCGCCAACTTCAGGTCTTGCGATGTGGGAAAAGACGTTCATCCCGACAGGCTGGCGGCCCAAAGCGCGTTGAAGCCCTGACTTCCCGCTTCCAACCGATACCGGCCGGTCTCACCACCTGCATCGAACGCGTTGGCTGTCCAATCGCCCGCTGCGTCGTACCAGAGCTCAAGCTCCAGATCGCCGGAGATCCGCCAGCGTTGGGCCTGAACGTCGCCGGCGCCCGTCGCGATGGTCTCAGCGCCTTGATCAGTGGCCGAGACCGTCAGCGGCTGGCCGCTTTGGGTGCTGATCCAAACGCCGCGGGTCAGAAAATCGGCGGTCCAATAGCTGGTGGTCGCAGCATCGACCGGCGCGGGGCCGGAATAGCCCGACCCTTCAACCATCAGAATGTCCGCCTCGCGCCTCACGCGGCAGAATCCATTGTCGCCGTCGTCATTCACGCGAGAGTCGATGGAGTGAATGCGGCCATCCTCCCAAACCTCGCGGTTTTTCAATTCATATCGATAGGCGGTGATGCCGAGAATTTTGACAGCGATCGCAATGTCGATCTCGACTGTCAGCCGGGATCCGTCGCGTCGCGCGATCATCGTGTGACGCCCGATATCGTCGCCGTCGCGCAGAATGCGAAAGTCCCGCCGGGCCTGACGGATGGGCGTCACCGCGATCGCGCGGTTTGCCGGAATCGCGGCCAGCACAAAGGGCGTGGCGACGCCGACAAGCGCCGCGCGTCTGGTGATCATAAGAGGCATCAGGTGAACAGGTTCAGCGCTCGACTGAACGTTCCGGTGAAGCGCAGTCCGCCATTTTGGACGATCAGGCAGATGCAGACGCCTTCATCGAGGATCTTCGGCTGATGATCGTCATGATCGCCCGACAGCGCCACGTCGCCCTGGCGATAGATCTTGCCGTCATCCTCCAGCGCGCCAGTCAGAACCAGCGTCGCCTCATCGCCTTCATGGGTGTGCGAGGGGATCTTCACGCCCGGCTTGGCTTTCAACAGGCTGACCTTGATTTCCTGCCCGTCCTCGTTGCGGTCCTGAGACAGAATATGCTCGGCGAGGCCCGGCAGGCGCGTGCGCCACGGGATCTCGGAAAAATTGACGCCGACCGCCTGACGCAGCGGGCGAGGCAGCGGCGAGCCGGGATCGTCGGTGACTTTCGGGGCGTCCTTGCAGGTGTCCTCCTCAATCCGCGCCATGATCGCGGCGAGGTCCGGCATGTCGGTCGCAGGCGCCTCTGCCGCCATAAGCGCGCCGCCGATCTCCTCGTTCGCCGCCGTCGCCTGCCGGCAGGGCGGGCAGAGGGTCAGATGCGACGCGATCAGCAGGCTCATCCCGTCGCCGAGATAGCCGCTTGCATACTCCATAAGAGTACTTTCCGTAGGGTGAGCCGTCACCATCGATGCTTGCCCGTTATCCTTGAGAGGGTCCATTCGCAATCTATACGGACGAAAGATGGCCGTGGATCACTGCTGGTCAATGAGGCATAAGGTTTTTTCAGAGAAAGACTGGAACAGGGCGTTTCTCTTACCACCAACCGGTATCCACTTCCACGAATTGGCATCATGGCGCAGAATTTTTTCCTCTACGGACCGTTGAACGATTCCGAACTTCTGGGCGTCGTTCTGGGGCGGGTGATCAAGCCGGGCGAGTTGATCGCGGCGCGCGCGATGCGACGCGTTATCCGCAACGCGAACGGTTCGACTTTTCCCGCTCTCGTGCAGGCGGATGGCGAGGCGGCGCCCGGAGCGCTGCTTCAGGGCGCGTCTGAGGAAGACGCGGCGCGGCTGGCCTTTTTCTTCGCCAAGGAGGGGGAGGCGGAAGCGCTGAACGTTTCCGCCTCGGGCTGCGGCGATGTGGAGGCGCGAGCCTTTCACGGAGGCGCCGCCGCGCCGGGCGCCGGGCCCTGGTCTTTTGAGCGCTGGCGGGAGCAGAACCGTGCATTCGACATCCAGTTCGCCCGCGATTGGATGAGCCAGTTCGGCCGCCGACTGCTGGCGGAGATGGAGGGGTTGCGGGTCGGAATCGCCATGCGCGTCCACAGCCGCATCCGCGCCGGAAAAGCGCCTGGAGCGGTCACCGGGCATCGCTTGCCTATGGATCGTTCGATGGTCGAACCGGAGCGGGTCGAGACGCCCTATATGGACCATTTCGCGGTCGAGGAGCATTGGCTGCGCCATCGCAAGTTCGACGGAACGATGACGGATCAGATCAAGCGCGCCGTGTTCGCCAGCGGCGATGCGGTCACCGTCATGCCGTACGACCCCGCGCTCGACCGGGTTTTGCTGATCGAGCAATTCCGGGCCGGGCCATGGGCGCGAGGCGATGCGCGACCCTGGTGCCTTGAAGTGATCGCAGGCCGGATTGACCCGGGCGAGACGCCGGAATCAACGGCGCGGCGCGAGGCGCAGGAGGAGGCGGGTGTGACGCTGACCGATCTGGAGCGCATCGGCGGCTATTATCCCACGCCGGGCGCGACGGCGGAGCATTTGACGAGTTTCCTCGGGTTGGCGGACCTCTCGGATGCAGGCGGCGTGCATGGTCTTGAATCCGAGGACGAGGATATCCGGGTCCTGACGCCGACTGCCGCGGAGGCCATGACGATGCTGTCAGCGGGCGAGGTCGACAACGCGCCCGCAGTGATATCCCTCTTGTGGCTGGCGGCTCAGCGGGATCGGTTGCGGGCGGATCACGACGGATAAGTGATGCAACAGCCGTGGAATTCTGATCACCCGGCGCTTGCGGAGGCGTTGCGCTGCGCCTAGGTTCCTCACCTGATTTTCCTGCCGTAGCGACGCCATCCGGGAACGCGCATCATGAATGTCTATAAAGACCTGCCGCATACTGTCGGAAACACGCCGCTGATCCGCCTGCGCCGCGCCTCGGAAGAGACCGGCTGCGAGATTTACGGCAAGGCGGAGTTCATGAACCCCGGACAATCGGTCAAGGATCGGGCGGCGCTGTTCATCATCAAGGACGCCATCGCCAAAGGGAAATTGCGACCCGGCGGGGTGATCGTCGAAGGCACGGCGGGTAACACCGGGATTGGCCTCGCGCTGGTCGCGGCGCCGATGGGTTTTCGCACCGTGATCGTGATCCCAGAGACGCAGAGCCAGGAAAAGAAAGACATGATCCGCCTGGCTGGCGCCGAACTGGTCGAGGTTCCGGCGGTTCCCTACAAGAATCCGAACAATTACGTGAAATACTCCGGCCGACTGGCGGCCAAGCTGAACGAGACGGAGCCGAACGGCGCGATTTGGGCGCAGCAGTTCGACAATGTCGCCAACCGGCAAGCGCATATCGAGACCACCGGGCCGGAGATTTGGGAACAGACCCAAGGCAAGGTCGACGGTTTTATCTGCGCGGTCGGCTCCGGCGGAACGCTGGCGGGCGTGGCGCATGCGTTGCGGGAGCGGAATCCGGACGTAAAGATCGGCCACTCCGATCCGGAAGGCTCCGCGCTCTATAACTATTACGCCAATGGCGAGTTGAAGGCTGAGGGCAACTCCATCACCGAGGGGATCGGGCAAGGACGCATCACCGCCAATCTTGAAGGGTTGTCTGTCGACATGCCCTATCGCATTCCAGACACCGAAGGCATTCCGATCGCCTTCGATCTGTTGCGGGAAGAGGGGCTGTGCATGGGCGGCTCCACTGGCATCAATGTCGCCGGGGCGATCCGCATGGCCAAGGATCTTGGGCCGGGCCACACGATCGTGACGGTGCTTTGCGACTATGGCACCCGGTACACGTCGAAGATGTTCAATCCGGAGTTTCTGCGCTCGAAGGGGCTTCCTGTGCCCGATTGGATTGAACAGACGGGCGGCGGTATGCCGACAGTGTTCGACGACGCAGGCTGAGCGCGCGTCCGTTGATGGCCCTTGGCTGGGAACGTGCTAGAAGATTCTGCATGAACCGCTCGCCGCAATTGAAATCCGCCGCGCCTGCTGCGTGGAACGCTCTGATCGCGCTCGTCATTCTGATGGCGTCGTCGTTCCACGCGGCCGCGCAGTCCGACGCACAGGACCCGCCATTTGACGCGTGGCTGCAGTCGGTCATGACGGCGGAATCGCGGCTCGCTGATCCGACGATGCTGGATTTCGCCAATGATTATTGGGTGGAATTGCTAGAGGCGTTAGTCGCCGACGCACGAGAGGTCGCCGACGCGGCGCGCCTGCAGGCGGCCCCGGTTATTTCTCAATTGGAGGCGCTTGGTCCTCCGCCCGAGGACGGGTCGGAAGAGGCGGAGAGCCTGAGAGAGGAACGCGAATCCCTTCAGGCCAAGGTCGGCGATTTTGAATCGGACGCCCGACGCGCGGAGGCGATCATCGCGCGTGCGGAGGATACTCTGGCGCGGCTGCGCGATCGACGCCGGGAAGCGTTCGCAGCGCGGCTCTTCAACCGCTCGAATTCTCCACTTTCCTTCGGCGTTCTGTCGGCGGCGGCGACTGAGTATGGGGATGCATTCCGCAGGGGCCGCGAGCAGCATGAAGGCATCTGGCAACGCCTGTCGGAAGAAGGACTATTGACGACGGCGATTCTGGCGCTGACCGTTGGAATTGGCGTGGCGTTCGGTTTGATCATTTTGCTTCGACAAGTTGTGATCACACGTTTGATCGCGTCGGTTTCGCCAGAGGCGAGCCAGATTCGAAAACTGCTGGTCGCATTGGCGTTGGCGGCGTCTCGGCTGATTATTCCACTTTCAGCCATCGCCGTGATCGACATATCGATGGAAAGCTTCGCGGATTATGGGATTGGCGATCTGACGGCGCTGAACGCGGCCGTCAACGGCGCGGGCCTCATCATCGTCGTCTATGCGCTCGCCTATACCTATTACGCGCCGAAGAATTTGACATTGCGGCTGGCGGATCTCGATGAATCGCGGGTGCGGAGGGCGGCTAACTGGGCCGTCGCTCTCGCGGCCATTTTCGCCGTAGATGGGCTGCTGCTGGCGTTTTTCACAATGCATGCGCTGGGCCAACAGGCGATGTCGGTCGCCAATCTTGCGATCGTGACCTGTTCAGCAATCGCCTTCTGGCGCTTCATCGCGGTCAACAGGGGAAGCGCGGGAGAGACAGAGGCCAGTCCGCCATCGGCCGAGGAGGAGTCTGAAGCTGACGGCGCCGCCATTGTTGACGCCGATGATGCGGATGAGGACGAAGACGAAGATCCTCTGACCAAGCAGCATGAGCCGATCGAGGCCAGTCTCAGCCGCATTGCGCGTCTTTTCGCGATCTCCATAGCGGTCTTTGCGCCGCTGGCGGCTTTGGCCGGGTTCTATGAATTGTCGCGCTACGCCATCGAGAACATTGTTCTGACGACGGCGGTATTCGGCATTTGCACGCTGCTTTATGCGGCTGTGCGTGGCGGCGTTGATGCGCTTGCGGCGACCTCTGGCGCCGAGCGGCCAGAGGGCGGGCGTCCGGCGGATTTCTCGCTGGCGCCGGTGGTGTTCGGCGTGTTCTTGGTCGTCTCCGCCGCGCCGATCGTCGCGCTGATTTGGGGCGTCACCGAGGATGATCTGATGACGTCCTACCGCTCGATCGCGGATGGCGTCCATATCGGCGATTTTGTGTTTTCGCCTATCGACGTTGTATTTTTCGCGATTGTTTTGGTCATCGGCATCGTGATTACACGCACAGTGCAATCGTTGTTGCGCGGCACGATCCTGCCTCGGACAAAACTTGACGAAGGGGCACGGGCCTCTCTGGTCTCGGGCGTCGGCTATGTCGGTTTTCCTATGGCGGCGCTTGCGGCGGTCGGCGCGGCGGGGCTGGACCTCTCGAACATCGCCATTGTCGCGGGTGCCTTGTCGGTCGGCATCGGCTTCGGCCTGCAGAACGTGGTTAACAATTTCGTCTCGGGCGTCATCCTGTTGATCGAACGGCCGGTGAAGATCGGCGACTGGATCGTCGTGGGCGGCGAGCATGGCTACGTGCGAAAGATCAATGTGCGCTCGACGGAAATCCAGACGTTCGATCGCACGACATTGATCGTGCCGAACTCGGAACTGATCTCGTCCACCGTCACCAACTACACCCATGACGATGTCATTGGCCGGGTGATTGCCCCCGTGGGAGTCGCCTATGGCACAGATCCGCGCAAGGTGGAGCGGATCCTGATGCAGGTGGCGCGGTCCAACCATCTGCTCAGGCGGTATCCTCCGCCGCAGGTGTTGTTCATGGGGTTCGGCGACAGCTCTCTGGACTTCGAGCTTCGGGCGATTTTGCGCGACGTGAACCAGATCATCGCGGCGCATTCCGCGATCAATTTCGAGATCGCCAGACGGTTCGCGGATGAGGGTATCGAGATCCCATTCCCGCAGCGCGACGTCAACTTGCGCGACATTGACCGCTTGGCGGCGGCGATCCGAGGCGAAAAACCTGCCGAGACTGGAGAAACGCCGCAGTAGATGCCGCAGTAGATTTCGAGACTCTTGATCCTGGGCCCAAGCCCCGATACCGACAAGGGACGCAAATCGGAGCTTCTGAGCATGCAACAGTCTGAAAACCTGGTGTCGACAAGCTGGCTGGCCGAGCGCCTGAATGCGCCGGATGTGCGGATCGTCGATGCGTCCTGGTATCTGCCGGATGCGAACCGCGATCCCATAGCGGAATATGAGGCCGAGCATATTCCGGGCGCCGTGTTCTTCGACATCGACGAGATTGCAGACACGGCCTCTGGCCTGCCGCATATGGTTCCGCCGGTCGAGAAGTTTGTCTCTCGCGTGCGGCGCAAGGGGATCGGCGACGGCCACAAGGTGGTGGTCTATGACGGCGCCGGCTTGTTCAGCGCGGCGCGTGTCTGGTGGCTGTTTCGTCTGTTCGGGCACCGCGACGTCTCGGTGCTGGATGGGGGATTGCCAAAGTGGAAGGCGGAGGGGTTGCCGGTTGATGACACGCCTCCGGTTCAGCGCGACCGGCATCTGACGGCGCGCAAGGATCTGAGCCTGCTGCGCGACGCCACCCAGATCGCCCTTGCGGTGAAACTGGGCGCTGAGCAGATCGTCGATGCGCGGGGCCCGGGGCGGTTTGCAGGACAGGAGCCCGAACCGCGCGCCGGATTGCGCGCAGGCCACATTCCGGGCGCGAAGAATGTGCACTACACCAAGCTGTTGAACGCAGACGGCACGCTGAAAGACGCAGAGGCGATCCGCAAGATCTTCGAGGGCGCGGATGTGGATCTGGACAAGCCGGTCGTCACCTCCTGCGGGTCGGGCGTCACGGCGGCGATTCTGTCACTGGCGCTGGAGCAGATCGGTCACAGCCGACATGCGCTCTATGACGGATCCTGGGCCGAGTGGGGAGCGTTCGAGGATTTGCCGATCGAGACCGGGTAGGGTGCTATGAACGAGCTGCCCGTTGGGACCGAGGTCCCTTACACCGTCACCTGGCTTGAGATGACCCGAAGGCCGGATCGGCCGCAGCCCCCGGCGCCCCTGCAGCGTGGGCTGTCGCTGATCATGGCGGAGGATCCGCCGGTCGATTTCTTCTTCTATCTCTATGATGTGGTGGGCGAAGAGTACGAATGGGTGGATTTGCACGAGCGCCCGGCCGAGACGACGGCGTTCGTGCAGGACCCCAAGGTCGAACTTTACGTTCTAAATCTGAAAGGCGCGCCCGCCGGGTTCTATCTGCTGGATTTCCGTGAAGACGGGATCTGTGATCTCGCCTATTTCGGGCTGGCGCCGCGCGCGGTCGGGCGCGGGCTGGGCGAGTGGCTTCTGAGCGCCGCGATCGGCATGGCGTGGGATCGCGGCATCGAAAAGATGACGCTCAACACCTGCACGCTCGACAATCCCCGGGCGCTCGGTCTTTACCAGCGCTGGGGCTTTCAGCCGGTGCGGCGGGAAGAGCGGAGCCGGGTGCTGACCCGGCCCCGGCGCATCTGAGGGCGATTAGCGCTTCTCAGACGACCTCAGCGGCGGTTGCCAGCCTGACGGCGCTCCTCAACCACCTGATCGGCCTCTCGACCATAGATCTCCTGAAAATGCGCGAACTCGGTCTCGAACCGGCCGACGCCTTGCGTGATGGAGCGCAGATCGGCGATCAACCCATCCAGCGCCGCGCCGGGCATCAGCGCGCGCACCACGTCCCAACCCTCGGCGGCGTTGTCCCTGTCGATACCAAGCATCTGTCCGCGACGCTGAGATATCAAGGGGTTAAGCGCGCCAGTGAATGTGGATGGGGCGTGAAACACAACTTCATAAATTGGTTCAAGAAGCACGGGGCCGGCTTCGGCCAGCGCCTCCGCCACGCCGGATCGCCCGGCGATGCGGAACGCCATGTCTGAGCTGTCGACGGAGTGATATTGCCCGTCGGTCAGGGTCACCGCGACGTCGATCACCGGAAAGCCCAGCGGACCTTTCTGCATCGCCTCCTTCGCGCCGTGTTCGACGGCGGGGATGAACTGGCGGGGAACCGATCCGCCATGGATCTTCTGATCGAATGAAAAGTCAGAGCCGCGGGGGTTGGGCGCGACGGTCAGCTTTACGTCCGCGAACTGTCCGGCGCCGCCGGATTGCTTCTTGTGGCGATAATGGGTGTTGAGCGACCGGGTGATCGTCTCCCGATAGGTGGGGGAGACATCAGCCTCTTCTGTCTCCACCCCGAAGACCTCCGCCAACACCGATCGGGCGCGTTTCAGATGCTGGCCGCCCTGGCAGGCGAGGACCTGGGCGCCGGTCTCCGAATCGTGAGAGACAGTGACAGACGGATCATCCGACGCCAGCTTCGCCAGAGATTCGGACAGTTTGGCGTCGTCGCGGTCCGATTTCGGCGAGACCGCGCGCGACCAGACCGGCGGCAACGGCGTCCACCAGTCGGGCGGGGCGGATTCGGCGTCCTCGGTGTAGAGCTTGCCGGGCGACAGGTGGTCGGCTTTCATCGCCGACAGGACGTCGCCGGCCTGCACGTCGGCGACCGCCTTGGGTTTCTCGCCGAAGGGTTCGGCCAGCATGGCCACCGGCTTGCCGCCCAAAGTGGATCCGGCTTTGACCGCGCCGTTCAGGGCGCGCAGGAACGTGGTCTTGCCGACATGCTTGCGGTGCTGGGCGTGAAACACGGCGGCTGCCGCGCCCGACAGGCGCTGGCGGGTTTGCTCCGGCGTCGGCGCTTCGTGCCTCAGCGCCTTCATCAATCGGAAGACGCCGTTGCCATGCAGGGCCGAACCGCAGAGCGCCGGTGCCAGCCGCGATTCCTCCAGCACCCGCGCGCAGATGGCGTAGACCGCGTCGTTGGCGGGCTGACGATCCTCGATCAACTCCTCCATCAGCGCGTCATCGAAATCGGCGAGGCTTTCCAGCAGGCTTTCACGCGCCTCCTGTTCGCGCGCGATCATGTCGTCGGGAATCTCGATCAAGGCTGAGGGTTGCTCTTCCTGATATTTCCACGCGCGCTCGGAGACGAGATCGACGGCGCCGACGATTTTGTCGCCATCGCGAATCGGCGCCTGACGCAGCGCGACCGGTTGGGCGGAGTAACCCTGCACAGCGGCGATCACGTCCCGCAGGCGGCCGCGCGCTTCATCCATGCGATTGACGAAAAAGTAATGCGGCACGCCAGAGGCTTCGGCCATGCGGATAAAAGGGGCGGCGAGCACAGCATGGTCCGGGTCCGGCGAAAGAACGATGATCGCCGCGTCCGAGACCAGAAGCGCGTCGAGTGAATGCTGTTGGAACTCCACGCCGCCCGGACAGTCGAGCGCGGTCCATTTTTCATCGAGATACCTGAATTCGGCGCATCTGATGTCGTCATGTTCCGCTGAGGGCGGGGCGGAACCTTCAAGCGTCGCGAGATGGTCGACCAGCGTTGACTTGCCGACGCCCGCGGCGCCCAAAACGGCGACGCAGCGTGTCATGACGGATCCTCCCAAATTCGTTTCGTTTTTGCGGGGGCGGCCCCATTAATACGCCGCAGGCTAGCGCGAGATTGGCGCCGCGGTAAAGCGCTGGAACGCTTGGTCCGGTATGGCTAAGCTGACGAGAAGCTTACCTAACCTTAGTGAGCTTGGACTTGGGAGCGCATTATGGAGCGCCGGATGGCGGCGATTGTCGCCGCGGATGTCGTCGGGTTTTCGCAGCGGGCGGGCGAGAATGAAGAAGATGCGCTGTCGCGCGTCGATCGACTAATTCAGGGCCTTGAATCCAGGGTCGCCGACGGCGGCGGGCGCATTTTTCACCGTGCTGGCGATGGCGTAATGATGGAATTCCCAAGTCCGGTCAGCGCGGTCCGTTCGGCTTTCGACATTCAGCGTGACCTCATTTCCCAGCGTCGAGACGACCCGGACGGGCTGCAATTGCGCGTTGGGGTGCATCTGGCTGACGTCGTGTGTCAGGGCGACGATCTGTTGGGAGATGGCGTGAATATCGCCGCCCGGATCGAGGCGACGGCCGCGCCCGACTCGGTCACCGTCAGTTCGCAGGTCTTCGATCAGGTCAAGCGAACCGCCTTGCTCACCTTCGAGGATCTGGGACCGGCGGAACTCAAGAATATTTCCGAGCCCATCCGGCTCTACCGCGTCGTTGATGAGTTGGCGAGGCATTCCTGTGGCAGCGGTCTGATCGAAAAAGTCGCGAAGAAAGACGGGTCAACGAGGGCCGTTCGCGATAATGGCGTTGCGATTCTACCGTTTCTCAACATGTCCGGGGATCCGGAGCAGGACTATTTCGCCGATGGCTTCACCGAAGATCTGATCACCGAACTTGCGCGCTTTCGGCATCTCTTCGTCGTCTCTCGCAACGCAAGTTTTGCGCTGAAAGGATCGTCGCCCGAATTCCGGGATATCGGCCCCGCGCTCGGCGTCGCATACTACCTGGAAGGCAGCGTCCGAAAACTTGGGGATCGAATTCGCCTGACGGCGCAGTTGATCGACTCTCGATCCGGCGACCACCTTTGGGCGGACAGATTCGATTCGGCGCTTGATGAGCTCTTTGACGTTCAGGATGAGATCGCGGCCAATATCGTCGCGACCGTGGCTGGTCGTATCGAGGGATCCGCGGCGCTCGTCGCCGCAAAGGCGAAGCGCCCCTCGGATCTTACCGCGTGGGACTGCGTTGTGCGTGGTTTGGCCTATCACCGCATCGGCGGCGTGACGGTCGAGAACGCCCGCAAGGCGTATGACTGGTTCGACCGGGCCGTTCAGGCGGACGGGTCGTATGCGCGGGCTTACGCATGGCGCGCCTGCGCCGCCGCCTCGATCTGGGAATGGACTTGCGATCAGGAGTATTGGGATCTCTGTCTGGCGGATAATGAGCGGGGCATGGCCTTGGGCGAGGACGAAGCCGAGTGCCATCGGGTGGCCGGTTCCCTCGCTCTCTATGAGCGGGCGTTCGATTCGGCGGAGTACCACTTTCAGCGCGCGCTCGCGCTCAACCCCAATCACGCCTACGTCGTCGGTCGCATGGGCGAACTTTATACGTGGAGCGGAGAGCCGGAGAAGGCGCTGGAATACGCTGAACAAGCCAAATCGCTGGATCCGTTTCTGCCGGAATACTGCCGGGAGTTAGAGGTGGTGGCGTTCTATCTGATGGGCCGCCATCAGGAGGTCGCTCAGGTGCTGTCTGAGTTGCCGCGCCTGACACGCCGCGCCGCCGCCTATGGCGTTGCGTCAGCGGTCGAGTGCGAGCGCGACGTCGAACGGAACGTGAGCGCGCTGCTGCGTCTCGATCCGACCTTTAAGATCGGCGAATTCATTTCCACCGAGTTCTTCAGGGACCAATCCAGCGCGAACAGGCTTGCGGCGTTGTTGAGATCCGCACGTCTGCCTGAATAGGCGCGCTAAACAGCGCCATCTTCACAATGTTCGCCGGCGCCAGCTGTGTTGCCCTCAGATGGTCGCAGACATTCCCACCGCAAGTTATTGCACTGCAAAATATTTTCCGCATCGCAATGTGAATCGCCCAGCTATAGTGGGCAGAAGATCGTCAAGCACAAAATGTGGCGTATCTGCCCAATTTTTTGTTTGACGTTTTTGTCTCAGCCACACAAAGTAGTGGGGCTGACGGCGATAACCACAAGATGTAGGGGTGCAACCCTGCTGAGGCACAAGCCGCAACGGCACACACAACAAAATGGCGACCTTCGCCAGGAACATAAGCGATCCGCGCCTCAGCCACACGGGGTGCGACGAGGGTACAGGTCCGCGCGCCGGACCAGAAGAGGGACGGACAGACATGAAGATAGAGCGTCGATTCACGGCCGATGGCGCCTCGCCTTATGATGCGATCGAGTTTCGTAAGGCGTCGAGCGAGATCCGCAATCCGGATGGCTCGATCGTCTTCAAGCTGGATGAGATCGACGTGCCGGCGTCCTGGAGTCAGGTCGCCTGTGATGTGATCGCGCAGAAATACTTCCGCAAAGCGGGCGTGCCCGCCGAGATGAAGAAAGTGCGCGAAAAGGGCGTCCCATCCTTCCTGTGGCGCTCCGTTCCCGATGAGAAGGCGCTGGGCAAATTGCCGGAGGACGAGCGGTACGGCGGCGAGACCTCCGCCACCGAGGTGTTCGACCGCCTCGCTGGCGCCTGGGCCTATTGGGGCTGGAAGGGCGGTTATTTCTCAGAAGAATCGGATGCGCAGGCCTATTTCGATGAGATGCGTTTCATGCTCGCCAAGCAGATGGCGGCGCCGAACTCCCCGCAATGGTTCAATACCGGTCTGCATTGGGCCTATGGCATCGACGGCCCGGGGCAGGGCCACCACTATGTCGACTACAAGACCGGTAAGCTGGTGAAATCCGATTCGGCTTACGAGCATCCCCAGCCGCACGCCTGTTTTATCCAGTCGGTGAATGACGACCTCGTCAACGAAGGCGGGATCATGGATCTCTGGACCCGTGAGGCGCGTCTGTTCAAATACGGCTCCGGCACCGGCACCAATTTCTCGTCGCTGCGGGCGGCGGAAGAACCCCTCGGCGGCGGCGGCAAATCATCCGGTCTGATGAGCTTCCTGAAAATCGGCGACCGGGCGGCGGGCGCGATCAAGTCGGGCGGCACCACGCGGCGCGCGGCGAAGATGGTGATCTGCGATATGGATCACCCCGACATCGAGAATTTCATCAACTGGAAAGTGCTCGAAGAGCAGAAGGTGGCGAGCCTTGTCGCCGGCTCGAAGATGCACGAGAAGCTGCTGAATGAGATCTTTGGCGCAATCCGCGCCTGGGACGGCTCGGAGGACGGTGCGACCGACCCGAAGGCCAATCACCAGCTGAAGAAGACGATCAAGGCGGCGCGGCGCGCGGCGATCCCGGAAACCTATGTGAAGCGCGTGCTGCAATACGCGGCGCAGGGCTACGCCAGCATCGAGTTCCCGACCTATGACACCGACTGGGACTCCGAGGCCTACGTCACCGTCGCCGGGCAGAACTCCAACAACTCCGTGCGTGTGACCGACGCTTTCCTGAAAGCGGTTGAGACCAACGCGGATTGGGAGCTGGTGCGCCGCACCGATGGCAAGATCGCCAAGACCGTGAAGGCGCGCGATCTTTGGGAGCAGATCGGCCACGCGGCCTGGGCCTGCGCCGATCCGGGCGTGCAATACCACGATACGATCAACGACTGGCATACGTGCCCGGCCTCTGGTCCGATCCGCGCGTCGAACCCGTGCTCGGAATACATGTTCCTCGACGACACGGCCTGCAATCTGGCCTCGCTGAACCTGCTGACCTTCCTGCAGGCCGACGGCGCGTTTGATGTCGAGGCCTATGAACATGCGGTGCGCCTGTGGACCGTGACGCTTGAGATCTCGGTCCTGATGGCGCAGTTCCCGAGCGCCGAGATCGCCCAGCTCTCCTACGAGTACCGCACGCTGGGTCTGGGCTACGCCAATATCGGCGGCCTGCTGATGAATCTCGGCTTCAGCTACGACTCGGACGAAGGGCGGGCTTTGGGCGGCGCGCTGACCGCGATCCTGACCGGCGTCTCTTACGCCACATCGGCGGAGATGGCGGGTGAGCTTGGGCCGTTCCCGGGATATGAGAAGAACGCCGAGCATATGCTCCGCGTGATCCGCAACCACCGCCGCGCGGCGCTGGGGGCTGAAGACGGGTATGAGGGGCTGGCGACCAATCCGGTGGCGCTCGACCATGCGGGTTGCCCCGACGAGCGGCTGGTGGCGCGCGCCGTCGCCGCTTGGGACACCGCGCTGTCGCTGGGCGAGAAGCATGGCTATCGCAACGCGCAGGCCAGCGTGATCGCGCCGACCGGCACGATCGGTCTGGTGATGGATTGCGACACCACCGGCATCGAGCCCGACTTCGCGCTGGTGAAGTTCAAGAAGCTCGCGGGCGGCGGTTATTTCAAGATCATCAACCGCTCCGTGCCGGCGGCGCTGAGCAAGTTGGGCTATAACGAGCCCACAATTCGCGAGATCATCGACTATGCGGTCGGTTTCGGCACGCTGTCTGGCGCGCCCGGCGTCAGCCATGGCGCGCTGATCGCGAAAGGTTTCGGACCGGCGGAGATCGCGAAGATCGAGGAGAATCTCGCCTCGGCCTTCGACATCCGGTTCGTGTTCAATCAGTGGACGCTTGGCGAAGCGTTCTGCACCGAGACTCTGGGCCTCGACGCGGCCCGCCTGAACGACCCATCCTTTGATCTTCTGAAAGAGATCGGTTTCTCGAAGGATGAGATCGAAGCGGCCAACGCACATGTCTGCGGGACAATGACGTTGGAAGGCGCGCCGGGGCTCAGAGACCAACATTTGTCGGTGTTCGATTGCGCCAATCCTTGCGGCAAGATCGGCAAGCGCTACCTCTCGGTCGACAGCCATATCCGCATGATGGCGGCGGCGCAGAGCTTCATCTCGGGCGCGATCTCAAAGACCATCAACATGCCGAACGACGCCACGATCGAGGATTGTCAGAAGGCCTATGTTCTCAGTTGGAAACTGGGCGTCAAAGCCAATGCACTCTATCGCGACGGCTCCAAGCTCAGCCAGCCGCTGGCGACGCAACTGATCGATGATGACGAGGATGCGGACGATCTGGCAGAGACCTTGTCGTCGGATCAGCCCGCCCAGCTGCGCGCCGAGCACCTGGCCGAGCGCATCGTTGAGAAAGTCGTGGTCAAAGAGGTGATCCGCGAGGTCGAGGCGAAAACCCGCAGCACATTGCCGGAGCGGCGACGCGGATATACCCAGAAGGCCATCGTCGGCGGTCACAAGGTCTATCTCAGGACTGGCGAATACGATGACGGCAATCTCGGTGAGATCTTCATCGACATGCACAAGGAAGGCGCCGGCTTCCGGGCGATGATGAACAATTTCGCCATCGCGATCTCGATGGGTCTGCAGCATGGCGTGCCGCTGGACCGGTTTGTCGAGCAGTTCACTTTCACCCGGTTCGAGCCGGCGGGAATGGTGCAGGGCAACGACTCGATCAAGAACGCCACGTCGATCCTCGACTACATCTTCCGCGAGCTGGCGGTCAGCTATCTCGGCCGCAACGATCTGGCGCATGTGGAGCAGGAGGGCATCCGCTTCGACTCGCTGGGCGGCGGCGAAGGCGAGGGCAAGCAGAACGTCTCTGAAACGCCTGAGGAAGTGGCGCAGCCCGCGATCGAAATGGTGAAGAAATACGCCTCGAACGGGTTCCTGCGCCAAACGCTGCCGAACCAGCTTTATGTGCTGAATGGCGGCGTCGATCAGCAGCGGGCCAGCGCCAGCGCGGCGGCGATCGAAGCGGGTCAGGTGGTCGAGACGGTGGGCAAGGGCGCCTCGGCGGCGGCCTCCAGCGTCGGCGCGGCGGGCGTCGCGGTGATGGACCGTGTGGCCGAAGCCCGGATGAAGGGTTTTGAGGGCGACCCCTGCGGCGAATGCGGAAACTTCACCCTCGTGCGCAATGGCACGTGCATGAAGTGCAACACCTGCGGCGCGACGTCGGGCTGCAGCTAGAGAATTTGGGCGGTGCGCCAGGCGCGCCGCCCATTGCTTACAGGCCGCAGGCGAGAAACCGAGCAGTTCAATAAGAGCCTGAATTAAAACAAAAAAACTCAAGGGGCGCAGTGCGCCCCCTTTTTATGTCCGGCGCTTTGCATCCGCGAAAGGCGAGAATCTTAATATCTCAAACGATCTAATGCTGGGGCGTACTTCGAGATTTCGAATGGCCGCGCCCATATTGGGACGGGCGCGGCGCGTGCTCAGTCGGCGTAGGGCGCCGTCACGCTCAGCATCTCTGCGTCGCTGAGACGGCGAGGCCACATGTAGACGGCGTCGATCCACAGGCTGGGCTGGTATCTGCCCCCTCCGTTGAACGCCAACTCCAGTACGGAGGCCGGGTCCCGCGCATCGGCGGGGCCTGAGTTGACGCTCGCCGATCCGTTCCAGCCGGCGATCGCTCGGTCGGTTGGCGACCACGCCGCCGCGACCGCCTTTGGCGCCTCCAGCGTCGCGTTGGTCGTCAGGCCAAGCGAGGTGTTGGGGATCGTGTTGCGGAGATTCCCGTCCGTGCCGCGCCAGCCGATGAACTTGGCGCCGCTCTGGCGCACCAGACGTTTGACCGAGCTGTCCGTGTCGAGAACATGGCCGTATTGCACCAGCATGGTGAACTCGGGCCGGTTGAAGAGGTCCACGATCGGTTGAGAGAACGCATGCTTGTCCCGCGCCCGCACGCCATCCACGAAGGAAGTGCCCCGATCGGTGAGGACATTTCCGCCGTAGATGGACTCGACCTGCGTCGCGTCCAATGCGCCAGAGACTGTGCAGGTCAGCGACGGTTCTCCGGCGGTGAAATAGACCGGGGATCCGTGTGTGGCGACGCCCGTCGCCGCGCCCGAAAGCGCGATCGAGCCGCTCCCGCTGACATGCACGACATAGTCGTCGCCAGCCGTCACGGCGACATCCTGCGTCGCTGGCGAGAACGGGTTGACGAACAGGTTGATCGCGTCCCGCTCGCTCAAAAGCTGGCGTTTTCCGTGGCTCCAGTCAAAGCGTGGTTCGTCCACAGCGGCGGTGTGGATCATGCCGGCGGCGTCGACATAGGTTGCGGCGGACGCCCGCGACATGCTGATCGCATCGGAGAATTGCACCAATCGCAAGCGGCTCAGTTCGGGCGCGGTCGCCGAGCCGACATCGGCGACATCCGGGAGCGCATAGATGTCGCGCCGGAAATCCAGCGCGGCCGCCACGCCTTGCGGCCATGGCGGGGGAGAAGGACGATTGCGCTGCTCCGGCGCATCGACGCCCAGGGAGAAGCCAAGCATCACCACAGCGCGACGATCCCGTTCGCCGTGGTGCCGGTCGACAAGGCGCGCTCGACGCGCAGCGGCAACATGCCTGACACGCCGGTCAGCGCGACTTCAGCGCCCTCAGCCATCTGGACGACGATATCGCCCGCGACGCCGATCCAGATGGCGCGGGTGGTGACAGGCAGATCGGCGGTGTCGCTGGGCGTCACCTCGGCGGCGTTGACGGCGGGGCTGGACAGGGACAGGCCCAGGTTTTTGTAGGGGTCGGACATCGCAGGCTCCTTGGCGCGGCGGGTTTTTGGGACGGGGAGGCACCTCCCCACGCCTCGCGATGCATAGAGTTAAAATTTTAAGAAACCCTTGGGCAATCGCCTTATGCGGGAAATATTGGGTCCTCGTGCAGGAGCCTAATGCGCGCCTAGCCCCATCCGCATGGCGAGACGCCGAAACGGTTTGACGTCGTGGATATATTTCAAGCCAGCGCGACGCAGATCGCGCAGGGGCTGCGCCTCGGCGATCGCGGCTCGGTTGAGCGCGTCGATCCCGGCGACATGGGCGGCCGTGTCCGGCCAACGCGCCCGGTGATAGCGCGACAACAGGGCTGGCGCGCCTACATCCTCTCCCTTCACCCGCGCCTCGGCGCACAGGTCCACAAGCGCGTGGATATCGCGCAACGACATGTTCAGGCCTTGCGCGCCGATGGGCGGCACGACATGCGCCGCCTCTGCGATCAGCGCGACGCGCGGCGCGTCGAGACGCTCGGAGATCTGGCTGATGATCGGCCAGGCGGCGCGGCGCGACGCGAGGGTGAGCGGGCCGAGCACCCCAAGGCTGGCCGCCGTCGCCTCGTCGGAAAACGCCTGATCGTCGAGTTGCATCAACTCCATGGCGCGAGGCCCCGGCGTCATCCAGACCACGCTGGAGCGGGGGCTTTCGCCGTCATCGGGCATCGGCACCAGCGTGAACGGGCCGCCGGTGCGGTGGATCTCAGTCGAGACGCCCTGATGCGGGCGCGGGTGGCGCACGGCGAAGACCACGCCTTTCTGGCCATATCCCCAACGCTTGGACTCGACTCCGCACATCCGGCGCACGGCCGAATCGCGCCCGTCGGCGCCGACGATCAGCTTGGCGCGTACCGTGGATCCGTCCGCCAGAGCGGCGATGGCGACATCGTCCCGGACGGTTAAGCGCGTGACGCCCGCCGGTGCGCGAATCTCCGCGTTCTCCAGCGCGTCGATCCGGTCCATCAGCGCCTGGCGGATCGCCGTGTTGGGCGCATTGGCGCCGAACGGTTCGTCCTGAACCTCCGCGGAGTCGAAATCTGCGGTTTCCCGCGCGATTGGCGCCGGGCCGCCTGCATCGATCAGGCGCATTATGCGCAGTTCCGCCGATTGCGCGGCCACGCCCGACCACGCGCCGGCGCGCGCCAGCGTTCGAATCGAGGGCTGCAGAAAGGCTGTGGTGCGCAGATCCGCGCCTTGTTTGCTCGCATCCGTCGGAGGGGGCGGGGCGGCGTCCACGCAGAGCGTCCGAAACCCCTCGGTCGCAAAAAGCGCCGTAGCCGCCAATCCAGCGACGCCGCCGCCAGCAACGAGAATATCAACCTCTTCGGTCTTTGGTTTTTTGGTCATCGCCTTCGCACCATCGCTGAATTCGCAGGCGACGTTATGCCTTAGTGGAGGCCTCTTCTATGGCGGAGATCAAATATGCGACAGAAAACCTGCGAGCTCCGGCGTGACGATATCGACGTAGTCAGGCGATTGGGCCTCGTCGCCATCGTGGCGCAGCCACACGGTGGTCATGCCTAATTGCTTCGGGAATTGAAGATTTCGAACGTCGTCCTCGATCATGACCGCTCGGTTAGGGTTCATTCCGTCCATCTCCACGATGCGGGAAAATCCGCGCTCAGTCGGTTTTGGGGCGAAGCTGGCGTCCTCGATTGAGTAGAAGGCGTCGAAGAGATCCCGTAGGCCGATCTGCTCCGTCACCCGTTGCGCATGACGCCGCGAGCCGTTGGTGTAGACGACCTTTCGTCCTTTGAGCGCGTGGATCATCCGCCGGAGGTTTTGGTCCAATTCAAGGCCGCTGACGTCGATGTCGTGGGTGTAAGAGAGGAAGGGCTCGGATTGAAGGCCGTCGCGTGACATCAGACCCGTCAGCGTAGCGCCATGATCCTCCCAATATTGCTCGCTGACCCGCCGCGCCTCCACCGCGTCGACCCACAGCGTCCGAGAGACGAACTCCGTCATTCGCGCCTCGATCTGATCGAAGAGGCGCGCGGCGGGGTCATATAGCGTATTGTCTAAATCGAATATCCACGTCTCCGCTTCAGAGAGTCGCTCTCTCTGCGGCTGAGAGAGGCTCAGGGCCTGGCGCGCGCCGCTGACGCCGCTGGCGCGAGGGTTGCTCACTCCTGACCGCCCTCGCTGGGTTCGAACTTCATCGCCACCCCGTTCATGCAATAGCGCAGACCGGTCGGCTGCGGCCCGTCCGGAAAGACATGGCCGAGGTGAGCGTCGCAGCGCGCGCAGATAACTTCCGTGCGGCGCATGAAGAGCGAACGGTCGTCTTTTTCCTCGACCTGCTCCGGCGCGACTGGCTGGAAAAAGCTGGGCCATCCGGTGCCGGAGTCGAATTTGGATTTCGAATCGAACAATGGCGCGTCACAGCAAATACAGCGAAACAAACCATCGATTTTTGGAAAGTCGTCATGGGTGAACGCCCGTTCTGTTCCCTTTTTCCTCGTCACTTTGTAGGCGAGCGGGGAGAGTTGAGAACGCCATTCCTCTTTAGATTTTACGATCTTATCGGCCATTTAGTTTCTCCGGTTCGCCAGATACTAGTGATAATTTAGCGACAGCGACGTAACGTCAACATGGCGTCGCTTCATGAACCTGTCATCAGCACATCCTATCTAGCGTTGCATTCCGAATGTGGAGTCACGAAATGGCGATTTTCAAGTTAGGCCGTTATGCCGTCCGCCGGGCGGAGACCGAAGAGGATGTCCGTCGCGCGCAGCAATTGCGCTATCTGACCTTCATCGCCGACAGGGATCTGGCCCTCAAGGACTCCGGGCGCGCTGCAGGATTGGATCGGGACAGATTCGACGCCCGCTGCGTTCATATCCTGATCGAGGACCGCAAGTCCGGGCAGCTGGTTTGCTGCTTTCGCATGATGCCACTGGCGAACGGCGCGGAAATCAGTCGGAGTTACTCCGCGCAGTATTATGATCTCTCCAACCTGGAATCCTATCCCGATCCGATGCTGGAAATGGGCCGGTTCTGCATTCATCCGGAATATCATGATCCGAATATCCTGCGGCTGGCGTGGCGAGAGGTCAGCCGGGTCGTCGATGACTTTGGCGTCGAGCTGCTGTTCGGCTGCTCCAGCTTCGAAGGGGTCGAGGCCGACGACTACGTTGACGCGTTCGCCTTGCTCAAGGAGCGGCATCTCGCGCCGACACGCTGGCTGCCGCTTGTGAAAGCCGCCGAGGTTTTCCGCTTTGCGAAAGCGACCAAGCCGCGCGTTCCGGATCTGAAGCTGGCGATGCGGCATATGCCGCCTCTTCTGCGCAGTTATCTGATGCTGGGCGGATGGGTCAGCGATCACGCGGTTATCGACAATGATCTCAACACGCTGCACGTTTTTACAGGCGTTGAGATCAAGGGTGTGCCGCAGAAACGGGCGCAGTTGCTGCGCGGGATCTGAGCGGCCCTGTCAGTCGGCGAGACGCGGGGGTAATGTCGGGCCATGAGCACCGAATCTTCCCCCCGCCTCGTCGATCTTTCCCTCTTTTCCGCTGAACCATCGGAGGAGACGAAAGCGTTTAACGCCGAGTTTGAGGCCAAGTCCGCGGATTTGCCCGCGGCGAATGAGGTCGAACCCGAAGTGACCCGCCGCGCGCGCGAACAAGGCAAAGGCATCCTGCCGCTGGCCGGACCGCTGGACGGGTCTGAGTGGTGGGAGATACCGGGACATCGCGGGCGCAAGGCCCGCGTGCGCGTCTCCATGCCGGACGGGTCCCCCAGGGGCGTATACTTATATGCGCATAGCGGTGGTTGGACGTTAGGCTCGCCCGCGCATTTCGATCTCTACAATCAGGCGCTCGCCAAGGCGGCTGAAATCGCCGTCGTCTCGGTTGAATACCGCCTGGCGCCGGAGAACCCCTATCCCGCCGGGCCGGATGATTTCTGGGCCGCTGCGCTCTGGTTGTTGGTCAGCGGTAAATCCCGGTTCGGAACCGACCGATTCGTTATCGGAGGCGACAGCGCGGGCGCGCATATGGCGACGATCGTGCTGCAGAAGGCGAAGCGGGAGGGGATGGCCGATCTCTTCGCCGCGGCCTTGCTGAACTATGGGTGCTATGACCTTTGCAAGACGCCCTCGATGCGGGATTGGGGCGAGCGCAAATTGGTGCTCTCAACACCCATTCTGGATTGGTTCACCGAGAATTTCGTCCCGGATCGCGAGCAATGGGCGTCGCCCGAGCTCTCCACGCTTCGCGCCGATCTGTCGGGCCTGCCGCCTGCGCTCTTCCAGGTCGGCACGATGGATCCTCTCGTCGATGACTCGATCCTGATGGCGAAGCGGTGGCAGGCCTCGGGAAGCGGCGCAGAGCTTCGGGTCTATCCGGGCGGCGTCCACGCCTTTGATCTCTTCGACATTGCGATCGCGCATGAAAGCCGCGCGGCGGCGGCCGAATTCATCAAGTCGCGGCTCTAACGGCCGACGTTTCAGCCGCGCGTCGTTTCATTCGCCGAGCGCGACCCCTTCGCGTCGCGGATCGGCGGCGCCGATCAATCCGTCAGGCGTGATCTGGATCGCGTGCAGGCCGGAATTGAGGTTGCGGACCGTGATCTCATGTCCGCGCGCGGAGAGGGGAAGCTCAAGCCCCGCCGCCGCGGTGTTTTCCTCCAGATCGGTGCCTCCATTGCGGTTGACGACATGGCCGAGCGAAATCGCCTGCTGCGGATCCATCCCCCACACCAAAATCGCGATCAGAGATTGCGCCACATAATTGATGATCCGCGACCCGCCGGGCGAGCCGATCAGCAGCACCGGCGCGCCATCTTTCAGCACGATGGTCGGCGCCATGGAGGAGCGGGGGCGTTTACCGCCCTCGACCCGGTTCGCGACGGGCTTACCGTCCTTCTCCGGCGCGAAGGAGAAGTCAGTCAGCTCGTTGTTCAGCAGGAACCCATTGGTCATCACCCGGCTGCCGAACCCGGTTTCGATGGTCGTGGTCATCGAGACCATGTCGCCATAGCCGTCGACGATCACGAAATGCGAGGTGCCGGGGCGCTCGCGCGGCGCATCGGGGGCGAGCAGCATCGCGTCCTTCCAGGGGGGATCGCCCGCCACCGCTTTTTCGCCGGCTTCGGTCTGATTGATCAGCGCGGCGCGGGCGGCGAGATAGTCGGCGTTCAGCAAGCCCTCAGGCATATCGACGAAGTCGCTGTCTGCCATGAAGAGTGCTCGGTCCGCATAAGCAAGTTTCGCCGCCTCGGTGAAGAAGTGATAAGCGTCGAGATTGGGTCCGGTTCCCAAATCCTGCCCTTCCAACAGCATCAGGATTTGTCCAACCGTTAAGCCACCGGAGCTTGGCGGGCCCATTCCACAGATCTCGTAGCCGTGGAAGGGCGCGCATACCGGCGCGCGCTCGACGACCTCATAGGCTGCGAGATCTTCCATCGTCAGAACGCCGGGATTGGTCGGCGTCCGCACCGACGCCACAATGTCGCCCGCGATGGCGCCGCGGTAGAACGGGCCCGAGCCCTCCGCCGCGATCAGGCGAAGGGCGCGGGCGAAGTCGCGGTTTTCAAACCGGTCGCCTTCCTGCAGCGGCGTGCCATCGGCGCGAGAGAACTGCTTCGCCGTCGCATCGAAGGATCCAAGCCCTTTCTCCATAGCGCTTTGGATGGAGAATGCGAGGCGGGGAGAGACAGGAAACCCGGCCTCCGCGCGCAGAATCGCGGCGTCGAACAGAGAGGCCCAAGGCAAGCGGCCATGACGGGCATGGGCGGCCTCCAACAGTTTCAGCGTACCGGGAACGCCGACTGATTTGCCGCCGATCACGGCGTCCCAAAAGCCGACAGGCGCGCCGTCCGGGCCGAGCCAATATTCCGGCGTGGCCGATTGCGGCGCCGTTTCCCGCCCATCGAGCGATGTGAGCTTCTTGGCGCTGGAATCCCAGTAGAGCAGGAATGCGCCGCCGCCGATGCCCGATGACTGCGGCTCCACCAAATTCAGCATCATCTGCACAGCTACGGCGGCGTCTGCGGCCGAACCGCCGGCGGACAGGACGGCGCGCCCGGCCTCCGCCGCCAAGGGATGCGCCGCCGCGACCATGAAGTCTGTGGCGTGGACAGACTCCCGCTCCGTCAACGCATAGGTCGCCTCAGGCTGCGGGTCCTGTTGCGCGATGGCGGGCGTGAGACCGATGCAAAGGGCGAGGGCGGCGAGGGCGGGGCGCATGGCGGACCTCCGAGTCAATTTAGATCAACCTAAGCTCTTCGGGAACCTAGGCAAAGGTCTTGCAATCCAGCGGTCGCCGCGAAGTGAATTCGGTCTTGGACGCCTAAATGTAGGCGGAGTGGTTGCGCAATCGGAAATGCATTGTTGCCGGGACAGAGACAAATCTTGGTTGTTTTCTGGACTACTGGTTCCATATCTCACCCTAGCCAAGACAAATCAGAACAGGCAGATCAAAAATGTCAGAGAATTCAGCGCTTTTCACGCCGCTCACGATCGGTGACACGGTGGTCAAGAACCGCGTCTTCATGGCGCCGCTCACTCGAAATCGCGCGCATGGCGACGGCACGCCGGGCGAGATGGCGATCGAGTATTATCGTCAGCGCGCCGGCGCCGGTCTGATCGTGACTGAGGCGACGCAGATCAGCCCGGAAGGCAAGGGCTATATCGACACCCCCGGCATCCATTCGCCGGCGCATGTCGCGGCTTGGCGCAAGATCACCGACGCCGTGCATGCCGAAGGGGGGCGCATCTTCCTTCAGCTTTGGCATGTCGGTCGGGTAAGCCACACGTCGCTGCAGCATAACGGTCAGGCGCCTGTCGCACCGTCTGCGATCACGGCGGCGACGCAGACCGTGACGGAAGAAGGGTTTGTGGATACGTCGGCGCCGCGCGCGCTGACGCTGGAGGAAATGCCGAGGCTGGTCGAAGACTTCGCCGCGGCGGCGCGGAACGCCAAGGAAGCCGGGTTCGACGGCGTCGAGGTTCACGCGGCGAACGGCTATCTTCTGGACCAGTTCCTGAATGACGGTTCGAACAAGCGCGATGACCAGTATGGCGGCGCCGCCGCCAACCGGGCGCGGATCCTGATGGAGATTCTTGACGCCGTGAGCGCTGTTTGGGGCGCTGGCAATGTCGGCGTGCGTCTGTCGCCGTTTGGCACGTTCAACGACATCTCGGACAGCGACCGCGAAGGCACGTTCAGCACGATCTATCGGATGCTGGCGTCGCGTGGGCTGGCCTATCTTCACGTGGTCGAACTGTTTCCGGGCGCCGACGCCGATACAGAGGTCGTTGCGGCGACCGCACGTCTGCGCGCGCACTGGCCCGGCGTCTATATCGCCAATGGCGGTTTCGACGGGGCTTCGGCCGCGGCGCGGGTGTCTGAAGGCAGCGCCGATGCGGTGACGTTCGGACGTCCCTATATCGCCAACCCGGATCTGGCCGAGCGCATTCGCTCCGGGGCCGCTTTGAACGAGCCGGACGAGAGCACGTTCTATGGCGGCGGCACGGAAGGATATATCGACTACCCGAGCCTTCCGGTCGCGGCGGAGTAACGCCGCCGCGCGCGCACGAAGCGCCCCAAAAAAAGCGCCCCCGCCGCGTCTTGCGGCGAGGGCTGAGGACAGCCTGATGAAAAGGCTTCCGGGGCGATTAGCCCGACATCGCCTCATATTCTTCCTGGCTCAGCACGCCATCGCCATTGGCGTCCGCCGCGCGGAACTCCTCTTCGGTCATCTCCGGATTGGCGGCGATCATTTCATCCGGCGTTACCATTCCGTCCGCGTTCACGTCGACTTCCGTGAAAGAGCCTGCAGCGAGCGCCGCCGTGGCGAAGGCGGAGGCGAGGATCGCAGGTACGATAATCTTGGAAGTGTGTGTCATAGCGTTGTCTCCAACGTTTCGTAGATATGAGCGGCATGTTGGGTGTGTGTGCCGCTGAGACGGCGCATCCGCCTCGCCAACGCAGCATCGGGATTCGAAAGGCGGCGGTCGGGTCGAACCAAGGAAACTTCGTGAGGTTTCAGAGGCGAATCCGGGCGCGGCTACGCGAGGCGCCCGAGAATGGCGGCGTCTTCATGGCGAAAACCCCGCCTGTAGGGTGCGAAGGGACGCCAGCAAGATATTGTGGCCACCCAGAAGGCGACTTTAGACGCTAATCTTCTACGACGCAGATCTTCACAGGATCGACTACGCCCGCTCTGGCGCGGTTGGCCGCGGCTTCCTCCGAGGCGTGTAATTCGCGAAATTTTTCCAAATCGCCGTCCTCGATTAGCAAGCAGACGTGGTTTTGTTCTTGGTCGATGAAGACGCTGTGGCTATCGCAAAACGTGCTGAACAATGCGATGCGCTGATCTGACAGCGCCAGCCAGTGATCCAGATCTTTAACGGCGTGGGACAGGATGAAATTGGCCATGTCGGCTTCCTCCACAAAATTGGAAGGGCGCCTGGCGCGCCCGCAAAGACGCTAACACATAATCGGATCAGACAGGTGGCTGGATCAGCCTCCGGTGACGCTCATGTGCCGGGAGACTTCGCCCGCGACGTTCTGACGGGAATAGTCGAAATCATGGCCTTTGGGCTTGCGGGCGATCGCTTCCCGAATCGTCTGGATCAGCGGCGCGTCGTCATCAGGATGCCCGCGCAGCGGCTTCCTGAGGTCGGCGTCGTCATCCTGACCAAGGCACATATAGAGCTGCCCGGTGCAGGTCAGCCGGACGCGGTTGCAGCTTTCGCAGAAATTATGCGTCAGGGGCGTGATGAATCCGATCTTGCCGCCCGTCTCGCCCACTTCGACATAACGGGCGGGGCCGCCGGTGCGATAGGGAATGTCGGTCAGCGTCCAGCGCTCTGAGAGGTCCCGGCGAAGCTCTTTCAGGCTGTAATACTGGTCCAGCCGGTCTTCTTCGCCCATATCGCCCATGGGCATGACCTCGATGAAAGTGAGGTCGAAGCCGCGCTCGCCGCACCATTCGGTCATGCGATGGATCTCGTCGCAATTCACCCCTTTCAGCGCGACAGCGTTGATCTTGATCTTGAGTCCCGCATCCACGGCCGCGTCGACGCCGTCCATCACCTGCTGGAACCGACCCCAGCGGGTGACTTTAGCGAACTTGTCCGCGTCTAGCGTGTCGATCGAGACGTTCACCCGGCGCACGCCGACATCGTACAGTGGCTTGGCGAACCGGCTGAGCTGGCTGCCATTGGTGGTCAGCGTCAACTCATCCAGCGCGCCGGCCTGCAGATGGCGGCCCATACGCTCAAAGAACCACATGATGTTCCGTCGCACGAGCGGCTCGCCGCCGGTGATCCGCAACTTGCGTACGCCGAGGCCGACGAACACGCTGCACATGCGATCCAGTTCCTCAAGCGTCAGGAGCTCCTTCTTGGGCAGGAACTCCATGTGCTCGGCCATGCAATAGACGCAGCGAAAATCGCAGCGATCGGTGACCGACACGCGCAGGTAAGATATCGCCCGCTCAAACGGATCGATCAATTGCGGCGCATCGCCGATTGTCTTCAGCATGGTTATTCCTCTCATCGCCAACCTCTGCGGCGGGTGGCGCGTGTTGGAGTGAAATCTAGAGCGAGGCGCACCATTCGGCAATTTAGGCGCCCAAGTTTTTACAATTCGCCGCAGCTTTTAGAGTCCGGCGGCGCGCCTCAGACGCTTTACCAAATCGTCGGGCAGGGCGGCCTTGCCTTCGATCAATTGCGCAACGCGATCCGGATCGTGCTTCGCCAGCGTCAAAAGCGTGTCCGCCGCCGCCTTTCGGGGCAGTGGGGCCGGATCGTTTGAGAGCAGAACGGCCCATTCGGTCACCTCAGCGCGGTCATCAGCGGCCTCTGCGGAAAGGTGGCGGCCCTTGACCAGGCCATGCGCGAACCCAAGGCATGCGGCGCGGATGAATGGATCCTCAGACGTCGCCCAGCGGGCGATCTCATCCAGACGGGAAGGCTTGGCGGAGAGGCGTCGTTCGCCGGCGGCGAAGAGGGCGGGCGCGATCGCCTTTGAGGCGTGCGCTTCAACCCATTCGCATAGCGTTGTCCAAACGTTTGCGTCATCGTCGATACGCGCCTTGGTCAACAGTTTGACCGCCACGATCCTGTTGGCGTCGGAACCGCCCGTCCACAGCGCTTGGGCTAAGGGCAAAAGCGCCGCCATATCTGCGGTCGCACGCCACTCGCCAGCCAAGGCTGACATCGCCGCGCGATCTCGAGCAGCGGAGATCCGCTTGCGCGCCTCCTCACAGGAGGGCAGGTCAGTTGGGGGCTCGGTCATCGGCGACCTTGAATATCCGTCTGCAAACGAAAAGGGCGAGCCCAAGGCCCGCCCGTCTCAAAGTGGGGTTTTGGGGTCAGTCAGCGGCGCTTTTTCTCTAGCATAGCGGTCACGTAGCCTTGCGGGTTGGTGCGAACCGCGCGCATGCGCCCATCCGCGCCGAGCCAGTAAAGGCGCTCGCTCAAGCCGCTTTTCACCAACAGTCTGTCGTTTGCGACGAAACGCGCCTCTCGGGTGTAGGCGGTCGCGGCCTGGCGCCATGGCTCGTAAGGCGCGTGCATGGAGACCACCTCCGCGGTGCCGTCGCGTCGCACGTCCACGATGCGAATATCGTGGCAGACAAGTCCGTCCCAAGACCCGTTGCCCCAATGACCGAGGTATTTCCGCCATTTTTCCGGCACGGCCATATCAGGGTCCTGGATCGGGCGCTGGCTGAACAGAGTGACGCTCTGGCAGCTACCCGTTTTTGGATACTCCAGTCCGGTGGGATCGAGGGCGATCACGCCATTCGCCACAGCTTTGGGGGCCAGCCGGCGCGGCGGTTCGATCGCTTTGGCGGTTTCGGTGGCGGCTGCTGCAGCGGCGGCGGCCGCAGCAATCTCTGGCGTATTGAAATCCGGAGCCGGCGCGCTGGACTGCACGGCCTGCGGCTTAGGCGATGGGATCAGCCAGCCATCAGCGGTGCGCGCAAACTGCGGCGCCGGGGGAGCCGCGTCGCCCACCGGGACTTCGCCACCATCCATGGTGACGCAGCCAGACAGGAGCATCGCGCTCGCCAGAGCGTATGTCAGAAGTTTCATGTTTTTGGGCCCTCGTTCTTCACGCCACGCGACAATCGGCCGAAAACCCTGCTACGGCCGGTGCAAAGGGTCGCTCAAGAGGGGCTTTCGGTCAAGTCTCACATAGCGCGATTGGGCGGTTGGTCACTCTACAGTGACGGATTTGGCCAGATTTCGCGGCTGATCGACATCCGTGCCCTTCGCCAAAGCGGTGTGGTAGGCGAGCAGTTGGGCGGGCGCGGCGTAGATAATCGGCGCAATCAGTGGATCCGCCTCCGGTAATATCACCGTCCGCCAGGCGAAGTCTCCGGCTGCTTCCGCGCCGGCGGGATCGGTGATCAGCAGCACCTTACCGCCGCGGGCCATCGCCTCTTGCAGGTTAGAGACGGTCTTCTCGAACAGCGCGTCTTTCGGCGCCATGGCGACGATCGGCGTCGACTCGTCGATCAGCGCGATCGGGCCATGTTTCATCTCGCCTGACGCGTAGCCTTCCGCATGGATATAGCTGAGCTCCTTCAACTTCAGCGCGCCCTCCATGGCGAGCGGGTACATCGACCCGCGGCCGAGATAGAGGATGTCCCGTGCGCGGGAAAGTTGCAGGCAGATCGGGCGCAGATCCTCCTCGACGCCGATCGCCTCGGCGATTAAGCGCGGGGCTTCAGACAAGTGCCCGATCATCTCTCGCTCGGCGTCCTTCTCAAGCAAGCCGCGCGCACGCGCTGCGGAGAGAACGATGGTGGCGAGCGCCATGAGCTGACAGGTGAAGGCCTTGGTGGAGGCGACGCTGATTTCCGGCCCGGCCAGGGTCGGAATGACGATATCGGATTCCCGCGCGATAGTGCTCTCTGGGACGTTAACGACGGCGATCGTTTGCTGGTTCTGGGCTTTGGCGTAGCGCAGCGCGGCCAGCGTATCGGCGGTTTCACCCGACTGGCTGAGCACCAGCGCGACGCCGTTCTTCGGCATGGGCGGCTCGCGGTAGCGGAACTCGCTGGCGACATCCAGTTCAACCGGCAGGCGGGCGATGCTCTCGAACCAGTATTTGGCGACGGCGCAGGCGTAAAAAGCGGTGCCGCACGCGACGAGGGTGAGACGATCCACGCCTTCCCAATCCACATCATCTGCCGGAGAGTCGATGGTGGTGCGACCGGGATTGAGATAGTGCGCCAGCGTATAACCGATGACGGCGGGCTGTTCGTGGATCTCCTTGGCCATGAAATGGCGATACTCGCCTTTTTCAACGAGCGAGGACGCGACGGCGACCTTGCGGACCGCGCGGTTGGCGGGGCTGCCGTGATCGTCAAAAATCTGCGCGCCTTCGCGTGTGACGCAGGCCCAATCGCCTTCTTCCAGATAACAAACCTTGCTGGTCATCGGTGCGAGTGCGAGCGCGTCGGAGCCGACAAACATCTCCCCCTCGCCGTAACCGATGGCGAGCGGGGAGCCTCGCCGGGCCGCGATCATCAGGTTCTCTGCGCCATCGAAGAGGAAGAGCAGCGCGAACGCGCCCTCAAGGCGTTTCAGCGTCTCTGCGACGGCATCGGCGGGCGCAAGCCCCCGGTTCAGCGCGGCATCGCAGAGATGGGCGACGACTTCTGTATCCGTCTCGGTCTCGAATCTCCGGCCCGCCTGCTCCAACTCGGCGCGCAGCGCTGCGAAATTCTCGATGATGCCGTTATGGACGACGGCGACGCGTCCGGAGACATGGGGGTGCGCGTTGGTTTCATTCGGCCCGCCATGGGTCGCCCAACGGGTGTGGCCGATGCCGATCTCGCCGCTGATCGGATCGTCCGCTAGCTTTCCGGCAAGCGCTGTGAGTTTGCCGACCGCTCGGCGGCGATGCATCGCACCGCCCGAGAGCGTGACGATCCCGGCGCTGTCATATCCCCGATATTCAAGTCGCTTCAGCGCGTCCAGAATCCGGTCAGACACCGGTTTGTCGCCGACGATGCCGACAATCCCACACATTGATGCACCCTTCGCTCCAGTTTCGGGATCGTACCCGGATCAGTCTTTGCTCTTGGCTGCTTTGATCGCCGCCAGACGCTTTCTCAGCTTGGCGGCCAAGCCGGGTTTGTTTTCCTGCTTGGCGCGGGCGATCCCGAGCGCGTCCGGCTCAATGTCCCGCGACACGACAGAGCCGGATCCGACATAGGCGCCGTCGCCGATCTTGACCGGGGCCACCAACGACGAGTTAGAGCCGACGAACGTATTCTCGCCAATCTCGGTCTTGTGCTTGAGATAGCCGTCATAATTGCAGGTGATCGTGCCGGCGCCGATATTGGCGCCTGCGCCGACGCTGGCGTCGCCCACATAGGCCAGATGGTTGGCCTTCGCGCCCGCGCCGAGCGTGGCGTTTTTCACCTCCACGAAATTGCCCACGCGCGCGCCCTCGCCAACTTCCGCGCCCGGCCGTAACCGCGCATAGGGGCCAACGATGGCTTTGGCGGCGACGCGACAGCTTTCCAGATGGCTGAACGCGCGGATGCGCGCGCCGGTTTCGATCGATACGCCGGGACCAAACACGACGTTTGGTTCGATGATCACGTCCGGGTCGACCTTGGTGTCGGCGGAAAAGAAAACCGTATCTGCGGCGATCAGCGTCGCGCCGTTCTCCATCGCGGCGGCGCGCAACCGGGTCTGAAGGGCGGCTTCGGCTTCGGCCAGATCCGCGCGAGAGTTCACGCCAAGCGTCTCCGATTCATCGCATGTCACCACGGCGCAGTGCAGGTTGCGCAGGCGGGCGAGGCCGACAATGTCGGTCAAAAAATACTCGCCCTTGTCGTTGTCTTTCGAAACCCGGTCGAGAAGGGTGAGCGCCCTGGCGCCGTCAATGCACATCACGCCGGAATTGCAGAGGTTCAGCGCCCTTTGCTCCGGCGTCGCTTCGCTTTCTTCGGCGATGGTCTCCAGCGCGCCGTTTTCCACCACCAGACGGCCATAACCGGTCGGATCGGCGGCCTCGAAACCCAGTACGACGACGGTGGCGCCTTTGCGGCGTTCCTCCGCCATCCGAAACAGCGTCTCTGGTTGGATAAAGGGCGTGTCCGCGTAGAGCACGAACACATCGCCTTCGAACCCTTCGAGGGTATGGCGCGCGGCGAGCACCGCGTGGGCGGTGCCGAGTTGCGGCTCCTGCACGGCGATGTCGGCATTCGGCCGAAGCGCGCGCGTCGCCTCCGCCACCGCCTCGCCGCCATGGCCGATCACCACGGCCAGACGCTCGGGTCTGAGCGTATTGGCGGCGGCGATGGTATGGGCGAGCAGGGAGCGCCCGCCCACTTCATGCAAGGGTTTTGGCAATGCCGAGGCCATGCGCGTGCCCTTGCCGGCGGCGAGGATCACGGTGGCCGAGGGCGCGGCGGGTGGGAATGAACTGTCTGAACTCATGATGATACTCTTAGCAGGAGGGGGCAGAGCGCGTGAAGTAATCTGCGCTCATACTGCGTTACGAATTGTTGCGATGCGGCGATACGGTCTATATCTGCGTGGATCGCAAATTACAGGGGCTGACAGCGTTATGCGCGCCGCGATTTTCGACCTGGACGGAACACTGGCCGAAACGGCGCCCGATTTGCTGGGTGCGGCGAATGATCTCGCCGCGGTCCATGGCCTGAGGCCGTTGCTGCCTCTCGCGACTCACCGGCTGACGGCGGGGCAGGGCGGCAAGGCGATGTTGCGGGCGTTGCGATTCCACTCGGATATGCCGGCCGACGAGGGCTGGGTCGATGCGATGTTCCCGGAGTTTCTGGACGCGTATGAGGCGCGGATCGACCGCGAGAGCCGCCTCTATGGCGATGTCGCGGCGACGTTGACCGAGTTGGAGGGGCAGGGTTGGCGCCTGGCTGTCTGCACCAACAAGCCGGAACGGTTGGCGCGCATATTGCTGGATCGGTTGGGGATCGCGGCGGCGTTTCCGTCGATCATTGGCGCGGACACGCTGCCCGTCAGGAAACCTGATCCTGAACCGGTTTGGGCGGCGATCGAAGGATGCGGAGGCGCGCGGGATCGCGCGGTGATGATCGGCGACAGCGCGACGGACCGGGACGCCGCGCGGGCGGCGGGCGCTCAATGCGCTCTGGCTTCGTTTGGGTATGCTCTGGAGCCGTTGAAGGAGCTGGCACCAGAGGCGATCTTTCACGAGTATTCTGAGCTTCCTCCATTGCTGGACGCGATGGTCGCGCGTCCATGAGCGGCGGCCCAAAGACGCTGGTGGTGTGTTCTGGCGGGCTGGATTCCGTCACGCTGGCTTATCAAGTCGCGAAAGAGAGGACTCTGACCCGGCTTCTGTCGTTCGACTATGGTCAGCGTCATCGGAAAGAGCTGGACTATGCGGCCGCCGCCGCCGCCGATCTGGGCGTTCCTCATGACATCGTTGATATCTCAGGCATGGCGCGGTTTCTGACCGGTTCCGCACTGACCGGCGACGTGGACGTGCCCGACGGACACTATTCAGAAGAGACTATGCGCGTGACCGTGGTTCCGAACCGAAACGCAATCATGCTGACCATCGCGTTCGGCGTGGCGGCGGGCGAGCGGGCGGAGGCTGTTGGCGCGGCGATGCATGCGGGCGACCATTTCATCTATCCCGATTGCCGCCCTCAATTCACGGACGCGTTTCAGGCGATGCAGAACACGGCGCTTGAGGGGATGTGGGAGGCCGATCTCTATACGCCCTTTATCGAGCGCTCGAAGTCCGACATCGCTCGGCTGGCCGGCGAACTCGGCGTGCCCATCGCGAAGACCTGGAGCTGCTACAAGGGCGGGGAGCGCCATTGCGGGCGCTGCGGCACTTGTGTCGAACGGCTTGAAGCCCTGCATCTGGCGGGCGTCGACGACCCGACGGACTATGACGACCCAGACTACTGGCGCAGCGTCGCTTAGGCCGGGGCCATTCCCAGTTTCTTGTCGCGCTCCCGCAGCCACCAGATGAAGGGAACCGCAAGCGCCACCATCAGGGCCTTGCCGACCACCTGGCCCGCCAGGAAATCAAGCGATCCGAACGCGAGATAGAGGAACACCACGCTGTCGATGACGAGGCCGACCGCGCTGCTGGCCACAACCGCGAGGATCAGGCGCTTGGCCTGAAGCGGCGTGTAGACGGCGAAATCAGCGAGTTCGGACAAAAGGAAGGCGGCCGTGGACGCCAGAACCAACTCCGCCGGGGCGATCTGGGCCGACAACGCCGCGCCCGCAAAAATCGCGCCCAGCGCCCAAAGCTTGCCAAGACGCCGCTGCACCAGATCCCTCAGCACCAGCGCAAGGCCGATCATCAGCACGCCGCTGGGGGCCTCGAGGCCAAAACCCACCGGGATCAGGCAAGGGCCGTTCGGCACGCAAACCGTTCCGACATTGCCGATCATCCAGTTCGCCAACGGAATACAGGCGATGAATCCGATCAGGCAGGCGGCGCCTTCCCATTTTTGCTTCGTGATAGACATCTTCAGTTCTCAGTGAGCGTTGAGCGTAAAACGTTCGCCGTCTTGGGGTGCGCGCAGCCATAGGATATTTCCGCGATCTTCGCCAGCCCCGGCGTTGGTTGAGCGACGTTGGGCGAGACAGCTCAAATCGCTGCTGCACTGGGTTTAAAGACCAGATGCGAAAGCGCTTGCCCCGCCTTGCGTTCCTCCGTATATCCGGCCGCGCGGGCGGTTAGCTCAGTTGGTAGAGCACAGTGTTCACATCGCTGGGGTCACTGGTTCAAGCCCAGTACCGCCCACCACACCCCATCTCTAAAACATCAATTGAATCAATGCCTGTTTGATTCGGGGCTGTAGCCATGGGCCAGTTACGTACAGATTACGTACCAAAATTGCGCGATACCCCCGTCATTTCACACGCCAAAATTCGCTCCACCGGCCTTAGTTCGATCCACCCCGGAGAGGGTCCGGATGAGCCTCCCCCACTGAGTTGGTCCACCGTTATTTTTAGGAAACGGAGGATCAGAGATGGCGAACAAGCGACACAAACCGGAGGAGATTGTCACCAAGCTGCGGCAGGTTGAAGTGCTTGTCGGGCAAGGCATGGCGCGGGTGGATGCGATCCGCGAGATGCGCATTGCTGAGCAAACCTACTACCGATGGCGCAAGCAGTATGGCGGGATGGGAACCGACCAGCTGAAGGAACTCAAACGGCTTCCGAAGGAGAACGAACGGCTGAGAAAGGCGGTGTCCGACCTCACGCTGGACAAGCTGATCCTGACGGAAGCCGCACGGGGAAACTACTAAGCCCCGCCCGCCGTCGCGCCTGCATTGATCATGTTCGCGGCCGGATCAAGGTGTCGGAGCGCCGTGTCTGCCGCGTTCTTGGCCAGCATCGTTCGACCCAGAGGCGCCAGCCACAAGGCCGGGCCGACGAAGAGCGCCTGGTCGCGGACATGATCGAACTGGCGCGCCAGTATGGCCGCTACGGCTATCGCCGGATCGCAGCTCTGCTGCGAGACGCGGGCTGGCTGGTGAACGACAAGCGCGTCGAGCGCCTGTGGCGACGGGAGGGGCTGAAAGTGCCTGCAAGGCAACCAAAGAAGGGGCGGCTCTGGCTGAATGACGGATCATGTGTCCGGCTGCGGCCGGAGCATCGCAATCACGTCTGGTCCTATGACTTCGTCCATTGCCGGACCGATGATGGTCGGGCGTTCCGGACGCTGAACATCCTTGATGAGCATTCCAAGGAATGTCTGGCCATCAAGGTGGATCGCAAGCTGAACTCCACCGATGTCATTGATGCGCTCACCGACCTGTTCATCCTGCGCGGCCCACCCGCCTTCATACGCTCGGACAACGGTCCTGAATTCGTCGCCCAGGCTGTCCGGGACTGGATCGCGGCCGTCGGCGCCAAGACAGCCTACATCGAGCCGGGATCGCCGTGGGAGAACGGATACTGCGAGAGCTTCAACGCCCGATTCCGCGATGAGCTGCTCAACGGCGAAATCTTCTACAGTCTGCGCGAGGCCCAAATCCTGATCGAGCAATGGAGGCGACACTACAATACGAAGCGCCCACACAGCGCCCTGGGATACCGACCGCCAGCGCCGGAAAGCTTCGTTCCAATGGACCGGAGACCAGCCGTGCACTAACAATCAAACCGGACCAGTCAGGCGGGGCTGCTCACGGATTGCTGCGCGCCGCAGTTCGCAATGTGCCTCGGAAAATTTTTGCGGGCGAAAACTGAACATTCGGGGCCGTCACGGCGCTTTTTATCTAAGGAGGCTAGAAAATGAAGCTCGACAACAAAGGTGATGACGTCGGTCGCGTGATGCGCTGGTTCAAGATCGGATGCGTGGTTGGCGTTCTCGGCGTCGTGCTCAACTGCCGGCGCCAGAATCCGTCATTCCGATGGAACTGAAGCCGATCATACACTAACAAGCAAACTGGAGCAGTCAGATTGGGCTTCCAAGGGCGATAGTCCTCCATTCTTGATGGGGGAGGCACTTGGGGGCCGGACAATGTTCGAAAAGTCATCATCGGTGGCCGCATCTTCACGGGAGACAAGCCAAATGGGGAATGCCGATTTATACTCTCAAGTTTGGAGAAACATTGAATGAATATAGCTGTCCATATTGGGTTCTCCAAAGCTGCAAGCACTTTTCTACAGTCGACAATTTTCTCTGGCGCTCATGCAGAAATTGGTTTGCTTGATAGGAGCGATAACGATCTAATACAGTCAGCATGGAAACCTCAAAAAACTGGTGCATTTACCGACAAGTTTACAGTGGTACACGGCAAAACTACTAAGCGAATACAGGCGTTATTACCGTTTGAGTTTGATGCTGAGAATGAGCGGGCGTCGATCTATTCTCGTATCAAACATGAGCGCAAACTGACTGTTATTTCCAACGAGGACTATGTGGGGCATCCGTTCAGCGGGGCGGTTCTGGGTGAACAGTTTGGCAGACGAATTCACGAAACCGTGCCTAAAGCAAAAATACTGATTATCATTCGTGAGCAGCGGAGAATGGTGCTTTCGCACTATGCTCATTTTTTGACAAAAAGTCATGCTCGACTCGATTTGGAACAGTTTTTAAATCCCGTACTTTGGCTACAATCGCCCGGCTTCCATCATTCGGCGTTTGCCTACAGCCGAATGATCGGCTGGTATCAGCGAATTTTTGGAGCCGATCAGGTGCTGGCGCTACCATTCGAACTATTAAAGGCGGACGAGAGCCAGTTCTTTGAGCGTATTTGTAGCTTTTTGGAAGTGAAGAGTTTTCAGACGAAACCAGTCAAAACGAAGAATAAGCGCAATTACTCTACGTATTCCGCCCTCCGTGTTGCGCCCTGGATCAATCGGTTCGGCCGTTGTGCTCCTGCGAATGGCTATACCGGAACTGAAAACCTGAAAATTCGGAATTCGTTGTTGAAGCTTGTCCGCGCGACAATTTCGGAGCAGCGGAAAGCTCGCATCCTTGATGAGGATCTGAAGTACATCGAAAAGAAAATTCTCTCCGATATAGCAGCAGACAATAAAAAGCTTCAAAAATTGATAGGATTTGATCTCGATTCATTCGGTTACGCCGTGGGACAGACCGGTCAGAATTAGACTGTTGCACAATCCGAACTGTGACCTACCCAATCTGACTGCTCCAGTTTGATTTTTAGTGCATGAACGGCTTCAGTTCCATCGGAATGACGGATTCTGGCGCCGGCAGTTGAAGCTTGAGCTGATACCCCGTTGAGCTTTTTGATCGGGGGTATATGCCCGTCATCGGCGTCAACCTCGCGTTACCGATGATTGGCGTGGCGGGACAAGAACGATACGCCGAACTGATGACGCCGATCTCACTGGAGTTGGCGGAGCGATGCGACGCGGTTCTCAGAGTGGGAGGAGGCTCCATCGGCGCGGACGAAGAGGTCGCCAGATTTAAAGCCAAGGGACTGCCAGTCTATTTCGCCATTGAGGAAATACCCGAATGCAATGTGGACACCTAAGTCCAACCTTCCGGGCGTAATCATGACAAGAGACCGGCATGACGCGGCGACCAGAGGGCAAGGTTTGGATCGTAAAGAACCGGGGCGGCTGATTGCAGTGGTCGGCCCCTCTGGCGCGGGAAAGGACACGCTGCTGAGCGCGGCCCGATCGGCGCGACCTGATCTCTGTTTCGTGCGGCGGGTGATCGACCGGCCTGCACATGACGGCGACGAAGACCACGACAGCGTCGACCGATCCGAGTTTGACCGGCGATTGGCCGAAGGCGCGTTCGCCTTTCACTGGCGTGCGCATGGTCACCAATATGGCGTCCCTGTCGAGATAGACTCCATAATGGCGGACGGACATGACGTGGTCTTCAATGGTTCTCGCGCCGCAATCCCCTCTATATCAGAGCGTTATCCGAACATTCTGATTGTGTTGGTCACCGCGCCTGCGCCCGTTTTGGCGCAAAGACTGTCGGCGCGCGGACGGGAGGCGCGCGCGGAAATCGAGGCGCGTTTGTCGCGGTCGGAGATCAAGGCGCCCAAAGGGGCTGTGGTCGTGCTAAACGACGGATCGATCGAAGAGGGACTCGAACGCTTCCTGCAGGCGCTCAAGACCGAGTGAAGAGGCGCGCCGCCGCGTGATTGGGCGATATGATGGATCTTGAAAATCGCGATGCGGCCACCGGCGCGAAGAATATGGGTGCCGTTCCCTCGATCATCCTCGCCAACGCTATGTTGACGCTTCCCGACGAAGTGATCCGGGGCGCGCTGACCATAGAGGACGGTCGGATCACGGCGATCGATCAGGGCGCTGCGGTTCCATCGGGCGCGATCGATTGCTCCGGCGAATATCTGGCGCCCGGTCTGATCGAGCTTCACACCGACAATCTGGAGCGGCATATGACGCCACGACCCGGGGTGAAATGGCCCCTGGACGCAGCCGTCATCGCCCATGACGCCGAGTTGCTGAGCATCGGCATCACGACAGTGTTTGACGCGCTGCGGGTCGGGTCGATCCCATCTGCGGGTCAGGGTAGGTACGAGAAGTACGCTCGCCACGTCGCCGATCACATCCTCGCGTTGCGCTCGGCGGGGCATTTGCGGATCAGCCACTTTCTCCATCTCAGGGCGGAGATCTGTTCTGAAACTTTGCTGGAGGAACTCGCTGAGTTTACCCCCGAGGAACGGATCGGAATCGTCAGCCTGATGGATCACACGCCGGGTCAGCGACAGTTTCGCGATCTCGCAAAATACGCCGAGTACCTGTCAGGCAAACACGGCATGACGGGGCCGGAAATGGAGTCGTATTTCGATGATCTGCGGGCGCTCAGTGCTCGCGTGGGTCCGGAGCATGAGGCCGGGGCCGCGCGTATCGGCAAGCACCTGGGAGCGACCTTGGCGAGCCATGACGACACGACCGAAAGTGATGTCGCGGCGTCCGTGAAGCACGGCGTTCGGCTGGCCGAGTTCCCGACGACAGCGAAGGCCGCCCGCGCCTGTCATGCCGCCGGGGTCGCCGTGATCATGGGGGCGCCGAATCTGCTGCGCGGCGGTTCTCACTCAGGCAATGTCGCGGCGTCTGATCTGGCGGAGGAGGGCGTGCTCGATATCCTCAGTTCGGACTACGCTCCGGCCTCTTTGCTGATGGCGGCGGTCAAGTTTGGATTGGAACGTGGAAATCTCTCCGATGGATTGCGCATGGTGACGTCGGCCCCGGCCGACGCGACCGGTCTTACTGATCGCGGCGCGATTGAGATCGGGAAACGCGCGGACCTCATTCAGTTTGGTCTGGCGGGAGAGATCCCGGTGGTGCGCGCAACCTGGAGTCAGGGCCATGTCGCCTGATCCGATGGCTCCCGCCTGCGACAAGCAGATCAGTTTTTCCGAACCCGTGACGCTGGTGGGTGGCGGTGGCGCAGAACTGGCCGACTTCTTGGCGGCTCGCGCCTTCGCGCCGAACTTGGTGGCGGCCGATAGCGGCGCCGACGTGCTGCGATCCTGGGGGGAGCGACCAGCCGCCGTGATCGGCGATATGGACTCTATCGGGGATCTGGACGCGCATCGCCGATCCGGCGCCGAAATTCTGCGTGTGACGGAACAAGAGACGACGGACTTCGAGAAATGTCTCTATTCGACTCGCGCACCCTTTTATCTCGGCGTCGGGTTTATGGGGCGGCGCTTTGATCACTCGCTGGCCGCGCTGCATGTTCTGCTCCGCCAGCGCGAAAGTCGCGTGGCGCTGATCGGGGAGGAGGACGTTGTCTTTCTCGCTCCGCGCCGCTGGCGCGCATCTCTCGCACGCGGCGCACGCGTCTCCATCGCGCCGCTCCGACCGGTGACGGCGATCCGGTCCATCGGACTGGATTACCCGCTGGAAGGCCTGGCGCTTTCGATGGGCGAGGCGATCGGCGCATCGAATCGCGTTTCTCAGGCGGATATCGAAGTTGAGTTCGACAGGGTGGGCGCAGTGATTATGGTGGAGAAACGCTTTTTAAGCGCGGTCGTCGCCAGTGCGCTCGAATAATCATCTGAATGATAGAATTTGGGGCGGATTTCATTCTGGTTGCGCCCGATTTCCCTCGTGACCTCATCGGGCGGCCAGTGTAGGACCAACGAGGCCGTCAAATACTCGTGAAGAGGACCCAGCTATGACGCGAAATCTCGCGCCTCAAGACCGCGCCAAATACGCTGCGGCGGCGGAAGCGCTGACATTCGTTGAATCGGGCATGAAACTTGGACTGGGCACCGGATCGACGGCGGCGTTCTTTGTGAAGTTGCTCGGAGAGCGTGTCAGGAACGACGGCCTGAAAGTCACCGGCGTGCCCACGTCGATCCGCACCGGCGAATTGGCCGAACACTGCGGGATCAAGCTGACGACGCTCAACGACGCCGGTTGGCTGGACGTCACCATCGACGGCACCGATGAATTTGACGAGGAGCTTCGCCTGATAAAGGGCGGAGGCGGCGCGCTTTTGCAGGAAAAGATTGTCGCGTGCGCGTCGGACCAGATGGTCGTGGTCGCCGACGTCTCGAAACAGGTGAAGGAGTTGGGCGCCTTTCCGTTGCCGGTGGAGATCGTGCCGTTTGGCTGGCAGATCACGCAGGCGCTGATCGCCGAGACTCTCGAAGAATTTGACGTGGACGGCTCCAGACAGGCGCTGCGGCTGCATGGCGATGAGCCCTATCTGACCGATGAGGGCAACTTCATCCTGGATCTCCATCTTGGACGAATCGGAGAACCGGAAGACCTCGGCGGCGCGCTCAATCAGATCCCCGGCGTAATCGAAACGGGCTTGTTCATCAACGTTGCTGACGTGGTCGTGATCGGCCGAGAGGATGGAACTTCCGACATCATTGAATATGTGGGCGACGACGACGACGACTAGTTCCGCCACAAAGCGGCGCACGTAACTTCCGAGAGACGATCACGTCCAGGAGCAATTTGATGGCGGAGTTTGACTACGATCTGTTTGTGATCGGCGGAGGGTCGGGCGGCGTTCGCGCGGCGCGAATGTCTGCGAATTACGGCGCCAAGGTCGCTTTGGCCGAGGAATACCGCTTTGGCGGCACCTGCGTCATTCGCGGCTGCGTGCCGAAAAAGCTCCTCGTCTACGCATCCGGATTTTCCGAAATGTTTGAGGATGCTGAAGGGTTCGGTTGGGCCGTGGGCGATCGCAGTTTCGACTGGTCGACGTTGATCGCCGCCAAGGACAAGGAAATCCACCGGCTGGAAGGCGTTTACGAGGGAAACCTCGACAAGGCCGGCGTCGAATTGTTTCACTGCCGCGCCACAGTCGTGGATCCTCATACCGTGAAATTGGCGGCGGATGGGCGCGAGATCACGGCCAAGCATATTCTGATCGCGACCGGCGGCGCGCCGTTCGTGCCGGATTTCCCGGGTTCCGAACACGCGGTAACGTCGAATGAAGTCTTTCACCTGCCCGATCTGCCGAAGCGGGTCACGGTGGTCGGCGGGGGCTACATCGCTTGCGAGTTTGCATGCATATTCAATGGTCTAGGGGCCGAAGTTACGCAAATTTACCGCCGGGATCTGTTTCTGCGGGGATTTGACGGCGACGTCCGCAATCATCTGGCGACGGAGATGAAGGCCAAGGGAATTGATCTTCTCTTTAATTCGGACATCGCGAAAATCGAAGAGAATTCAAATGGCTACACGCTGACGCTCGCAAATGGCGACACCCGGGAAACCGATCTGGTGATGTATGCGACCGGCCGCAAGCCGTACACGGCGGATCTCGGTCTGGAGCAGGCGGGCGTGAAGCTTAGCGAAAGCGGCGCGGTCGTCGTCGATGACTGGTCGCAAAGCTCCGTCCCGTCGATTTACGCCGTGGGCGACGTGACGGACCGGCTTGCGCTGACGCCGGTCGCGATCCGCGAAGGCGCCGCGTTCGCCGAAACCGTGTTTGATTCCCGTCCGACCAAGGCCGACCATTCCGACGTCGCGACCGCCGTGTTCACGCAGCCCGAGATCGGCACGGTGGGTCTGGGCGAGGAAGCGGCGCGGGAAAGCTATGACGTGGAGATTTATCGCTCGACGTTTCGGGCGATGATGCACACATTGTCGGGCCGCGATGAAAAAATGCTGATGAAATTGGTGGTGGACAAGGCCTCTCGCCGGGTTCTTGGCGTGCATATTATGGGGCACGCCTCAGGCGAGATGATTCAACTAGCTGGCGTCGCAGTGAAAATGGGCGCGACGAAGGAGGATTTCGATCGCACGGTCGCCGTGCATCCGACGGCTGCTGAGGAACTGGTGACCATGCGGGATCCGGTTGCTTGATCTGTCTGAATCCTCCACGCTGGCCACGCGCCGAGATAGGACTTGATGCGCCCCGACATAGGACCACTTAGAATTTCTGAGAAGCGGTTTGCGCCGCCCCGCGCGTCGGAGTAAACCGAGCGCCGGAAACTTTAGGCCGGAGACGGCCAAAGCAAGGATGGAGACCGAATGCCTTGGAGCAATAAACCCGGCGGCCCCTGGGGCGGCGACGGTGGAGGCAAGAACGGCGGCGGCAACAATGGCGGTGATCGCGGTCCCTGGGGCGGCGGCCCCTCGGGCGGCGGAGGCGGCGGCGGCGGACAGAAACCGCCCGACATCGATGAGTTGCTCAAAAAAGGTCAGGAACGTCTGAAAGGCGTCTTCGGCGGCGGTGGAGGCGGCGGTGTCCGCGGTCGCTCTGGCGGCGGCGGAGGAGGTGTCTCGCGCGCCGGAATTCTGTTGGCCATCGCGGCGGTATTCGTCGGTTGGGCGGGCCTTTCGCTTTATCGCATTCAGCCGGATGAGGCGGGCGTCGTCCTGACGCTCGGCCGCTATGAAAAGACGGCTCCTCCGGGTCTGGCGGTGGCGATCTGGCCGATCCAGACCATCGAGGTTCTGCCGGTTACGCGAGAGAACATCATCGATATCGGCTCCAACACCACGTCGACACGCTCGTCTGATCGTGGACTGATGCTGACCGGCGATGAGAATATCGTGGATATCGATTTCCAGGTCGTCTGGAAGATCGCTGACCCGGCCAAGTTCCTGTTCAACCTCTCCGATCACTCGGCGACCATTCAGGCGGTGTCTGAGTCGGCGATGCGCGAGGTGATCGGCCGGTCTGAACTCAGCCCGATCCTGAACCGTGATCGCGCCATCGTCAGTCAGGATGTGCGGGATCTGATCCAGTTGACTCTGGACAGTTATGAGAGCGGCATCTTCATCGAGCGCGTCAACTTCGACCGCGCCGATCCCCCGAACCAGGTGATCGACGCGTTCCGCGACGTGCAGGCCGCCGCGCAGGACCGTGTGACGGAGGAAAGCCGGGCGGAGGCCTACGCGAACCAGACGCTGGCCCGCGCCCGTGGTGAGGCCGCGCAAATGCTGCAACAGGCGGAAGGTTATCGCGCCCGTGTGGTCAACGAGGCCGAAGGTGAGGCGGCGCGTTTCACCTCGATCCTTGAGGAGTACTCGCAAGCGCCCGATGTGACGCGGAAGCGGATCTATCTTGAGACCCTCGAAGAGGTGCTCGGCAACACCGATAAGATCATCATCGATGAGAGCACTGGCGGATCAAGCGGTTCGGGCGTCGTGCCCTATCTGCCGCTTAATGAGCTGCGTCGCAGCGGGGAGACGGATCAATGAAGCGCGCTCCAATCATTCTGGCCGCGCTGGCCATTCTCGTCGTCGCGGCATTGTCCAGCGTCTTCATCGTCGATGAGCGTCAGCAGGCGCTGGTCCTCGCCTTCGGTCGCGTCGATCGGGTCGAGGCCGAGCCGGGTCTGAAGTTCAAGCTGCCGCCGCCCTTCAATACGGTCGAGTATTTTGAACGCCGCATCCTGTCTCTGGAAACGCTGGAGTTGGAAGTCACGCCAGCCGACGATCGTCGTCTGGTGGTTGACGCGTTCGCCCGGTGGCGGATTACCGATCCCGTGAAATTCCGGCAGTCGGTGCAGACCGAAGTCGCGGCGCTATCCCGGCTTCAATCGATTCTCAACGCCTCGCTGCGTGAGGTTCTGGGTTCGGTTATTTCGGATGCGGTTCTCTCGGCGGATCGCGTCGTGTTGATGTTGCAGATTCGCGATACGGCCCGGGCTGACGCCTTGGCGCTCGGCGTTGATATCGTTGATGTGCGTATCCGACGGGCCGACCTGCCGCAGCAGAACCTGCAGGCGACCTATGATCGTATGCAGGCCGAACGTGAACGGGAAGCGGCAGACGAACGCGCGCGCGGTCGAGAGGCGGCGCAAAGGGTCAAAGCCTCGGCCGACCGGCAAGCGGTTGAGCTGGTCTCAGAAGCGAAGCGCGAGTCTGATATCATCCGCGGTGAAGCGGACGCCAAGCGCAACGCGACATTTGCGAAAGCGTTCGGCGCCGATCCGGAGTTCTTTGAATTCTACCGGTCGATGCAGGCCTATCTGACGGCGTTGCCGGGGGAGAAGTCGAGCTTCGTGATCTCGCCCGATTCCGAGTTTTTTGAGTACTTGAAGGCTCGGGACGGAACACAGCAGTAATTGCGAGCGCCGGTCGCGCGGGGAGGGTTGGAGCTTGACCGACTTGATTGCCGCGATCGGCGTTCTGTTACTCTTGGAAGGCGCCGCCTATGCGGCCTTTCCCGACTTTATGCGGCGTGCGGCGGCCGAAGTATCGCGCGCCGATCCGGAGTTGGTGCGCCGGGTGGGGATTGTCGTCGCTATCTCCGGGTTCGTAATCCTCTGGGTCGTGCGGCGATGACGTTTCGTGAGCGGTCGCTCACAGGCTCGCGAGCCGCAAGGGGGTTGGTCATATTTCCGGCGTGTTTCGCCTCAATTTTGGCTGCTATGTTTGGCGCAACGCTACGGAACGGCGCAACATGGCCGTTCTGGATACGTTGGACCATAGTCGACTGATCGCGTGATTACAGAAGGAGAGTCCGGTGCTTCGATTTGCACAATCCGTTCGTAACCGATCCACCACGTTGACGGCATTCGCTCTGGCCGCAGGCATTGTTCTTGCGCCACTGGCCGTAGAGCCTGCGTTTTCGTCTGGCGCGCCGGCGACCTTCGCCGATCTTTCGGAAAAGCTGAGCCCCGCCGTCGTCAATATCTCTACTGCGCAGCGGGTCGAAGCGCCGGACGGACGGCCCGAGATCCCGCCGGGCGGCCCGTTTGAGGATCTGTTCAAGGACTTCTTCGACCAGCTTCCGCAACAACGGGGGCCGCGCTCAGTGCAGTCGTTGGGATCGGGATTTGTGATTTCGGCCGACGGCTATGTGGTCACCAATAATCATGTCATTGAAGAAGCTGACGAGATTACCGCGAATTTTCCTGACGGCACCTCGCTTGATGCGACGTTGATCGGCCGTGATCCCAAGACCGACATAGCACTGTTGAAGGTCGAAACCGAAAAGGCGCTGACGTTTGTATCGTTCGGCGACAGCGACGCCAGCCGCGTGGGCGACTGGGTGCTGGCGATCGGCAATCCGTTCGGTCTCGGCGGATCCGTCTCCGCCGGCATTATCTCGGCGCGCAATCGCGATATCAACGCCGGGCCATATGACGATTTCATCCAGACTGACGCGGCCATCAACCGCGGCAACTCGGGCGGGCCGCTCTTCAACATGGATGGCGAGGTGATCGGCGTGAACACCGCGATCATTTCGCCCAGCGGCGGCTCCATCGGCATCGGGTTCTCGGTTCCCTCTGTTTTGGCGAAGAATGTCGTCGCCCAGTTGCGTGAGTTCGGCGAGACCCGGCGTGGGTGGCTGGGCGTGCGAATTCAGACGGTTACGCCCGAACTCGCCGACGGGCTGGGGCTGGAGAAACCCTCTGGCGCGCTGGTCGCCGGCGTCAGCGAGGGAGGTCCCGCAGCCGCCGCCGGAATCGAAACGGGCGATGTCGTGCTGCGTTTCGATGGTAAGGAGGTCGCTGAGATGCGCGACCTTCCGCGGATCGTCGCCGAGACTCCAGTTGGTCAATCCGTTCGCGTCGTCGTCTGGCGCGAAGGTCAGACGCAGACGGTTTTGGTTGAGGTCGGCTTGCTGGAAGAGGGTGAGACCCGAACCGCCAGTGTGACCACGTCCGGCGAAGACGACGACCAGGTTCAGGCGCTTGGAATGACGCTGGCGCCCCTGACCGACGCTGACCGTGCGCGTCTGGATATCGGCAATGATATCGAAGGCGTGCTGATCGCCGAGGTGGAAGGCGGCAGTCCTGCCGCGGAGAAAGGCGTTCGTCCGGGCGACGTTCTGGTTGAGGTCGCCCAGGAACGCGTTGAGAGTCCGGCCGCAGCGCTGGAGAAAATCGAAGCGGCGCGTGAGGCGGGCGCGCGCGAAGAAGGGGGGTCCAAGCCGGTGATCCTGCTTCTCAGCTCAGGCGGCGATCTGAGGTTTGTCGGCGTACCGTTCGACGGCTGATCGCCCTCCTACTCAAACGGAGAGCCACATTTCAGGCCCCGGCGATATCGTTTCGCCGGGATTATCTGTTTCGACAAGTTTTCGATATTTCGGATGGTTAGGGCGGTAACTTCGACCATGTTCTTAGAAGTTATGCATCAGCATGCATAGGTTTGGTCGGGTTTATTGCCTAATTCGGCTAAAATTTGGCAAATTCTTAACCACTGAAACCCGATTCATGGAGCCCCACCATGGCTAAATTTATAATTTGTGCGTGGGTTTTGCTTTTTGGCTTTATCGCCAGCGTTCAAGTGTTTGATTTTTGGCGTCTCGATCCTGCGGATGGCGTAGAAGTCGCGTCGTTCTGTGAAGGCTCGTCCTGCCGCAACGACAAGTACAAAGCGCGGGTTTTTTATCTTTATGGCGATACGGATCGTGTTCTGATCCGGGATTCAGCGGATATCCAGTTGGGATGCGGTGCTGAGAAGTCGACCCACATCAAGGCGAAAGCGGTGCGGCGCGGCGACAGCGTCGAAGGCGTGCAGGGCCAGAATAGTTTTGACAGGCAGAAGCAGTCTGTCCGCGTGGTTAATGATCTGAGCGTGTTTTTTCCGTGTGACGCCCCCGAAAACGCCAGCGCGTTTGGCGTTGCTGTATCTGTCCCAGTTTGGGTCAGGCAGGGTCTGGCCAATGTGCGAGATACTCTTGGTGTGACAAGAGCTACTTTCGACGTCACGAATTGACGTCTTTAGATAACTCGACTGCTGCTGTTGGGTCAGCGTCGGGTTAGCCGCCTACGGGGCGGCGTGAAGGGCGGAGCGGGGGCGCCGCCCTTCACATTTTTTGGGATGCGGACTTGATCGCACTCGCGTTCGAGTTACGCTAGGCCGGTTTTCATGAAGTTGGTGGGCATGCGCGGATTTGGGTATCTTCTGCTCTTTCTGGCCGTGTCATGGCCAGCCGCCGCATTCGAGCGCTGGCCCGTTATTCATTTTCATTTTCAGGAGCTTACCCAAAAGCTGAGCGCCTGGGATGAGCGTCGATTGGCGCATATTGAGTCGCTGCGCCATGGCGACGATCCCCGTCTTGCGCGCTGGCGGTTGCAGTTCTCGTCTTTTCCACGCGATGGCGATTTGTCTCTTCGGCAGATCGAAATTCTGAACGCCGTGATCAACGGTGACGTCGCCTATGTGGACGATTACGAGCATTATCATGTCGACGATTATTGGGCGGATCCCGTTCAAGCGTTGGAGGAAGGCGGGGATTGTGAGGATATCGCCCTGGTCAAGGCGGCTACGCTGGCCGAGCTCGGCTGGCCCCCGGAACGCATGCATCTTCTCGTGGGATATTTGACGGAGAACGGCCGACGGGATCCGCATGCGGTTTTGGTTGTCGATACGGAACCCTCGGTCCATGTGACCCGGCACTATGTCTTACGCTCGATCACCGATGACGTGACGCCGATCGAGGAGATGCCCTTGGACCCAGTTTACGCGCTTGATGCAGAGGGGGCGCTGATCTTTGTCGATAGCGAGGAGGCGCGGCGTGCGCAACGCTCCGGCGCCGGACGCTAGTTGAAGAGCCGTTTCGCCTGTTCTCGGGGGTGGTTTGCGCGCGGCTTGTGTCCCGATCCCGGAGCACGGTTGTCGGATACCGGACGGCGAACTTCGTCCGCATGGGCCTCGGCGCCGTTTAGTTTGCGGTCTGAGCGCGTGAGTTCATCGAGAAGAGGCGAGATATCCTCAACAAGGTCGGCGACCACGTGGATCACCTGACCTTCGCGCTGGATGCGCCCCGTCACCCGCATCAGACGCGCGGCGATCACCTGACGCCGGAACCGCTCATAGGTCTTCGCCCAGATGACGATATTGGCGATGCCGGTCTCATCCTCCAGCGTCACGAAAATCACGCCCTTGGCGGAGCCGGGGCGCTGGCGAACGATCACAAGGCCCGCCACGGTCACCCGCGCGCCGTTTGGCGGTTCAATCAGCCGGGCGCATTGCAGGCAGGAGGGCGGGCGCGGGATGTGATCATGCGCGTTGTTCATAATAAAGAACATAATGTGAACACCCCCAAGGTCAACCAATCCGGCGTTTGGTGGATCGGGTATTCTTTGACGTCCTCACTCTCGGCGATCATCGATGCTGTTGATCGCTTCGGTGAAGTAAGTCTAGGAATCTGCTATAAGTTTAAGACTGACCCAACTTTCTGCGGGTGAATAAGCGTCTGGGGACACGGGCGCAATTTGGATTGGAGCGAGGATCTCTAGGGCCGCCCGCTATTGCCGAGGGGGTATTTATGAAGAATCCTATTTTGCGCCTTTTTGCGGCATGCGTTATCTCCGCATGCGCCGCGTCCGGCGACGACGCCAGTCCTGCATCGGGCGATCCTCAGAGCGCCTCAGGGGACGTGACGCCAGTCACAAGCGCGTCTGCATCAACCGGTGTTCCCAACCCGCCTACATTGATTTCGCCAGCGGCCGATGCCGAGATTGAGACGGCGCGCGGTCAACTGCCCGCCGACATTGTCTTTGAATGGGCGCATGCGACGCCAAACGGCGCTGTGACAACAGCCCGATACGATGTTTGCGTTGGAGACGCTTCGAGTTCCATTTGCGACGATCTCTCCGCTGCGCGCCGCCTCGGCTTGTCGGCGCCAGGCCTTTTGGATCCGAGCGTAGAGACCAGCCTCGCCGGAGATCAGCTGCTGCAGACCGCCATGCAGGGCGATGAACAACTGCACTGGACTGTCAGGGCATGCGCGGCGTCGGGCGGCCAGAATTGCGTTTCGGCGGAACCCAGGCGGCTCAGATGGTGCAAGCCACTCGCGACCTCGCTTGCGCCGAATGGCCCGACGAGCTCCTACACGCCGACATTTTCGTGGGACGCGTCGCCGAATGCGGATCGCTATATGTTCTGCATCTCCTCTACGCGGGGATGCTTCTATGATCCCACTGCGGCCGGCCCGCAGACCGGTACGCACACCGCTTTTATTGGACCGGCGCCGGTGAACGGTGTGGTAAGTTGGGCGTTCGATCCCGCCGTAGGAAATCTCAGCGAGCTCGCAGGCCGCATGGCTTTCTGGAGGATTGGGGTGCCGAGCAGCTGCGATGGCAATATTCACGGATTCCGATACACGGATTCCATCCCGGTCATCTTCCCGCCGCCGAACTGAGGCGCGGCATGGCCCATCGGGATGGGCGCAATCACTTGGAGACGGGCTGCGGAGTTAAAACATGCCGGAGCAACGCCACCGGGTGTGCGCGCAGCGTCAGGCGCGTGGAGACATAATCCTCGACCACCTCCTCGCCCTCGCTCATCTCCGGCAGGGCGACGGCGGGCTCGACGATCCCTTCGCCCTCCAGAAGGCCGGCGAAAAGGGGCGGGGGCTGGTCGCCGGTCACCGCTTTGGCCCGCCACAGCGCGTCGCGGCGCGAGAGGCCAAGGCTGCGAAACGCGTCAGCCTCGGCCAGAAGCGTCAGCGTGCGGGGGGCGGCGCCGGCCTTGCGCCAGACATCCTCCACCTCCCGATAGCCGTTGCCGCGGGCGGCGGAGAGCCAGCGGGCGTCCTCCTCCTTCATTCCCTTGATCTGGCGGAACCCCAGCCGCAGGGCGAGGCCATCGCCGCCGTCCGGCTCCATCACATTGTCCCAGAAGCTGGCGTTGACGCAGACCGGACGCACCTCCACATCGTGCTGGCGGGCGTCGCGCACGATCTGCGCCGGGGCGTAAAACCCCATTGGTTGGGCGTTCAGCAGCGCGCAGGCGAAAATGCCGGGATGATGTTTCTTGATCCAGGCGGAGGCGTAGACGAGCAGGGCGAAACTGGCCGCGTGACTTTCGGGAAACCCGTATTCGCCGAAACCCTCGATCTGGGAAAAGCAACGCTCGGCGAAATCCTGCTTGTAGCCCTTGGCCAGCATGCCGCCGACAAAGCGCTCGCGGAAGGTATGGATCGTGCCAGATTTCCGGAACGTCGCCAGCGCGCGACGCAGGCGGTCGGCCTCCAATGGGGAGAACCCGGCGCCGACGATGGCGATCTGCATCGCCTGTTCCTGAAAGAGCGGCACGCCGAGGGTCTTGCCCAGCACCTCTCCCAATTCGTCCGAGGGAAAGGTCACCTGCTCCTCGCCCCTGCGGCGGCGGAGATAGGGATGCACCATGTCGCCCTGGATCGGCCCGGGGCGGACGATGGCGACCTCGATCACCAGGTCATAGAATTTGCGCGGGCGCATCCGGGGCAGGAAGTTCATCTGCGCCCGGCTTTCGACCTGAAAGACGCCGACGGAATCCGCGTCGCAGAGCATGTCATAGACGACAGGGTCCTCGGGCGGCAGAGTGGCCAGCGAATAGCGCGCGCCGTGATGGCGCTCGATCAGGTCGAACGCCTTGCGAATGCAGGTCAGCATGCCCAGCGACAGCACGTCGACCTTCAGGATGCCGAGCGCGTCGATATCGTCCTTGTCCCATTCGACGACGGTGCGGTCCTCCATCGCCGCGTTTTCGATCGGGCAAAGCTCGTCCAGCCGCCCGCTGGTCATGATGAAGCCGCCCACATGCTGGCTGAGATGGCGGGGGAAGCCGATGATCTGATCCACCAGATCCAGCGTCAGGGCGAGGCGCGGATCGTCGGGATCGAGGCCGACCTCGCGAATCCGGTCGGCGCGTACGCTCTCGCTGGACCAACCCCAGATCTGGCTGGCGAGGGCGGAGACCGCGTCGGCGGAGAGGCCCATGGCTTTGCCGACCTCACGGATCGCCCGGCGCGCGCGGTAATGGATCACCGTGGCGCAGAGCCCGGCGCGGTGGCGGCCATAGCGCTCATAGATGTGCTGGATCACTTCTTCACGGCGTTCGTGTTCGAAATCGACATCTATATCCGGCGGCTCGTCGCGGGCCTCTGAGACGAAGCGCTCAAACACCATAGAGGCGATTTCCGGCCCGATCGCGGTGACGCGGAGGGCGTAGCAGACCACGGAGTTCGCCGCCGAACCGCGCCCCTGACAAAGGATGTCACGGCTTTCAGCGAAGGCGACGAGATCGCGCACGGTCAGGAAATAACGCGCGTAATCAAGCTTGCCGATCAGTGCGAGTTCATGTTCCGCCAGCTTTTTCACCCTGAGCGGCGCGCCATCCGGGTAGCGCTCAGCCAATCCTTCGCGGGTCAGGCGCTCCAGGCGCGCCTGCGGATCCTCGCCATCCGATACTTCATCCGGATATTCGTATTTCAATTCGTCGAGGCGGAAGCGGCAGCGCCCTGCGATCTCGACCGTGTGCGCCACCGCTGCGCCGTGGGGGCCGAAAAGGCGACGCATCTCCACCCCTGAGCGCAGGCGGCGTTCGGAATTGACCAGCGCCGATTTGCCGATCTGGTCTATGGTCACACCTTGACGGATACAAGTCAGCACGTCCGCCAGCGCTTTGCGTCGGCCGACATGCATCAGCGGCGCGGCGGTGGCGACCATCGGCGCGCCGGCGGCCTCGGCGAGTTTCGCCAGTCGAGCCAGCCGCTCGCTGTCGCGGCCGTCATAACAGGGCGCGGCGGCGAGGAAGACGTCGCCGGGCAGGCACGCCGCCCAGTCCGCGATCTCTTCCAATGTCTGGCGCTTTTCCTCCGGCGTCGCCGTCAGCGGATCGGGCGGATGGATCAGCAGGATCATACCGGTCGCCCATGTCGCGATATCCGCCTTGTGGAGCAGGCATGCACCTTTCTCCGCCCGCCGCTTGCTAAGAGTCAGCAACCGGCAGAGCCGTCCCCAGGCCGCGCGGTCGGTGGGCAGGGCGGTGATCTCCAGCCCATCCACCGGGACCAGCCGGGCGGCGGGGATCAACCGAGGCAGGGGACCGGGAATAGGCGATGGCGGAGAGGGCGGGTCCGGTTTGGTCGGACCGTCCTTGTTCAAGGCGCTTTGAGAGCGGGACTCGAGGGCCTTGGCCTTGCGTCTGGCCGGGCTGTCGTCATGCGGATCGCGGCGGGCGTCCTTGTTTCGAGGCGCGACCCTCGCCGCCAGCGCCTCGGCCCGCGCGACCACATCCGCATGACCGAGATTGGAGCTTTCACGGATGGTCAGGACAGGCGCTTCCCCCTCGGCTTGCGCGCGCGCCATCTCTTTCAGGGCGGAAAAGGCGCGCACCACGCCCGCGACCGAGTTGCGATCGGCGATGGCGAACGCCTCCAGCCCCAGTTCAGCGGCGCGGGCGGCCAGCTCCTCCGGGTGCGAGGCGCCGGTCAGGAAGGTGAAGTTGGAGGTGGCGGAGAGCTCGGCGAAGGGCATCAGAGCGCCCTCCGCCGCGACGTCAGAGCGCCCGTTTCATCCCCACATGGCTGCGCTCGAACCCGAGCCGCTCGTAAAAGCGGTGCGCGTCCTCGCGGCGCGCGTCGGTGGTCAACTGGGCGAGGGCGCAACCTTCCTCGCGCGCGATCTCCAGCGCTTCGCGGATCATCTGCTCGCCGACGCCCTGACCGCGAAAGGCGTTGCTGACGCGCACGCCTTCGATCTGGGCGCGGGTCATGCCGCGCCGGGACAGGCCCGGCAGGATCATCAATTGCAAAAACCCGGCGATCTCGCCGTCCTGCTCGGCGATCAGCAACCGGTTGCCGCCCTGATCGCGCATCCGGGTGAAGGCGGCGAGGTAGGAGGGATCCACCGCGTCCCCCGGCGCGGGAGGCGTCTCTCGCGCTTCTCCCAGCATGTCGTCCGCCAGCATGGTCACGATGGCGGGCAGGTCCGCTTCCGTGGCGTCGCGCAGCTTCATGTCCTCGCCTCCTCATGCGAATTCCCCATGCGCGAACCAGTATGGCGCCCGCTCGGCCCGAAGCGCGCGAAAAATCCAGATCCGCGCGCCGGCCTCTGTCTCCACCCGCCAGTAATCGCGCGGTCCGCTGCGCCATTCAGGATCGTCCAGCCACCATTCAGGGGCGATCCGCTCGGGTCCGAACCCAGCGGCGACGCGGCGCTCCAGCCCCCGCCAGCGGAATGCGCGGGGCGGGTTGTCGGGCGTCGTCACATCCAGAGGTTCCGGGCGAAAGATCGTCAGGGGGCGCGGACCCGGCGGGCGGGGCCAATCCTCGGCTGGGCTGGAATAGGCGGCGGCGGCGATGCTGAACGCCTTTTCGGGGATGTGGCTGTCGGCGGGCAGGGGGCGGGTCATCCGTTCAAACCCGATGCGGTTGCCGATTCGGCCCAGAAGCTCGGCGAAGGCCTCATTCTCGCCTTGCCCGGACAGGCGCGCGCGGCCCTCGGCCCCCGCCTCCATATGCCCGGAATGCTGCACCGGGGCGAGCGGTTCGGCCTGCGTCGCGATCAGGCGCACGGCGTCCACGCCAAAGCCGGAGTCCAACTCCTCGATCTTGCGGTCGAAGAGCGGCGCGATGCGCATCGGATCGCGCGAGGGGCGGGCGAGGCCAATCTCTACGCTCTGATCGGCGCCGTCGACACGAGAGATGCTCAACCGCAGCCGCCGCGCGCCCATGCGCCGGTCCTCAAGCCGTTTGCAGAGTCGCCTGAGCAGCCGGTCGAGCGCGGCGGCGATGTCCTTGGTCTGGCCGACCGGCTCGGGCAGCGACAGCCGGGCGGAAAGCGGAGCCCTCTGCGTCAAGGGAGAGACCGGCTCCGGTTCCGATCCCAGCGCTTGATCCAGCCGCCGCACGGTCGTCGCGCCGAACCGCCGGGCCAGCGCGGCGCGGGGCAGCAGCGCCAGATCGCCGATCGTGCGCAGGCCAAGGCGGGAAAGACCGGTCGCCGCCTCTGGCGAGATTCTTAGCGCGGCGGCGGGCAGGGCGGAGATCGCGGCGCGGGTTCCTCCCGGTTCTGCGATACGGGGCGCGAGGGCCTGCTTGCCGCCATGTTCAGCCCGCGCCGCCACCTGTTTCGCCCAGTTCTTGCGGCGGGGCGCGCGCACCCGGGTGGCGTGGGCGTCCTGCGCGATGTCGTCGCCGTCCCGCGTCGCCGGGGCCGCAACTCCGCCGAACCGAGCCAGCGCCCAAGCGGCGCCGCGCGTGTCGGCCAACGCCGCCTGCGCCGTCAGCCCCATATCCGAGAGTTGCGCCGACATCTCCTCCAGCATCGCGTCTTCGCCGCTAAAGAGATGCGCGCAGCCGGTCACGTCCAGCGCCAGCGCACCGGTTCCGGGATCGGCCTGATCCAGCGCCGCCCATGGCGTAAACCGTCCCGCCCAACGCGCAAGCGCCGCGATGAAATCGGCGTCGCGCTGCGGCTGGTGAGGGCGGGTGAGCAGGTCAGGCTGCACGGCGCGGGCGTCGGTCAGGCCCATGCCGCGCGTCAGCCCCGCCGCTTCGGCGGCCGCATTCAGGGAGATCAGGGCCAGCGCGCCGCGCTCCTCCGCCACGACGGCGAAGGGCGCCTCCGTCCCGCCGGACCGGCGCGTGATCCGCTCCGCCGCCAGTCGCGGGAGCCAAAGTGAGACGATGCGTCGACGCATGGCCTGTTGTTCCGAGTCTAAATGTTCCTGTAATGTTCTGATTATAGCGGCATCGCGAGGAGAGTCGAGATTCCCCGCAATGTCGTTTAATGACAGAGATTTAGAGCGATTCTCTCACTTACGCACGGTCAATTGCGCTTCGGCAGGCTGGCGACCGCGTTCTCGATGATCCGCATGCCGGCGTCGCGGCCCAGCGACATGATCGATTCAGGGTGAAACTGCACCGCAGCGACGGGGTCTGAGCGATGTTCGATCGCCATCACCACGCCATCTTCGGTCACCGCCGTCGCCTGAAATTCCGGCGGCAGCGCGTCGATCTTGGCGTGCAGCGAGTGATAGCGGCCGATGGTGATCTCCTCCGGCAGCCCGTTGAACAGACGCCCCGGCTCCGTCACCTGAATGCGGGAGGGTTTGCCATGCATGGGAATGTCCAGAACGCCCAGCGAGCCCCCGTAGGCCTCCGCGATCGCTTGCTGACCAAGGCAGACGCCAAAGAGCGGCAGATCCCGCGCCCGCGCCGCCTCAATCGTCGCTTTGGTCCCGAAATCCTGCGGCGAGCCGGGTCCGGGGGAGAGCACGACGAGGTCCGGATTGATCTCCTCGAACGCCGCATCGGGCACCGGCGTGCGGATGGTGACGACCTCGGCGCCGGTCTGGCGGAGGTAATTCGCTAGCGTGTGCACGAAACTGTCCTCATGATCGACCAGCAGGACCTTGACGCCAGCGCCGACCTTTTCCGCGCCGCGCTCCGTATCGGCGCCCAAGGCGTTGCTATCGCCCCTTATCGCCGCGCGCATTGCAGAGGCTTTCAGCTCCGTCTCCGCCTCTTCCGCCTCCGGATCGCTGTCGAACAACAGCGTGGCGCCGGCGCGCACCTCGGCCACCCCATCCTTGATGCGGATGGTGCGCAGCGTCAGGCCGGTGTTCATATCGCCGTTCATATGGACCATGCCGATGGCGCCGCCATACCAGCAGCGCGGGCTCTTCTCATGGTTTTCGATAAAGCGCATCGCCCACAGCTTCGGCGCGCCCGTCACCGTCACCGCCCAGGCGTGAGAGAGGAAGGCGTCGAACCCGTCCATACCGTCGCGCAACCGGCCTTCGATGTGGTCGACGGTGTGGATCAGGCGCGAATACATCTCGATCTGACGGCGTCCGATGACCCGGACGGAGCCTGGTTCGCACACCCGGCTCTTGTCATTGCGATCGACGTCGGAGCACATGGTCAGTTCGCTCTCATCTTTCTTGGAATTGAGGAGCTTCAGGATTTGCTCGCTGTCCTCGATCGCGTCTTCGCCGCGCCTGATCGTGCCTGAAATCGGGCAGGTCTCCACCCGGCGTCCCTGCACGCGGACGAACATCTCAGGGCTTGCGCCGACCAGATACTCGTCGTCGCCCAGATTGATGAAGAAGGAGTAGGGGGAGGGATTGATGGCGCGGAGGCGTTGGAACACGGCGGCGGGGCTGTCGGGCACCTGTTCATAGAAAGTCTGGCCGGGGACGACTTCGAAGAGGTCGCCGCGTTTGAAACTCTCCTTGGCGAGGCGAACGAGATCGGCGTATTCGCCCGGTTTGTGATCGCCGCGGCCCGGCGTCGTTTCGGCGCGCGTGAAGTCCTGCGCTTCTCCGCCGCCCGTCTTGCCCGCCGTGGTCTGGCCGCCCTTGGAGAATGTGTACCGGTCGCGAAACGCCAGCACCGAGTAATGGTCCACCATCACCACTTCATCGGGCAGGAACAGCACCATATCGCGCTGATCCTCGGGGCGGTCCAATTTCAGGTCGACCGGATCGAACTGGAACGCGAGGTCATAGCCAAAGGCGCCATAGAGGCCGAGGTCGCGGTCGTCCTCCGTGTGAAAGAGGTCGGCGATGGCGCGGAGGATGGAGAACACCGTGGGCGCGCGCGACCGTTCCTCCTCAGCGTAGATACGATCGGGCTGCTGAACGGTGAGGCGGATTTCACCCGGCGCATCCTGTCGCTCGGCGATCTCATCACAGCGGTCCAGAGCTTCGCCGATCATCGCCAGCAATGGCGCGCCCCGGTCATTGAGGGCGCGAATGCGCATCGCACGGCCCCGGCTTTCGATGGCGACCGGCGGGTCGATGATCGCGGCGTCCCAACGCGTATAGCGGCCCGGATATTCATAGTTGGAGGAAAAAACCGCGCCACGCCGCGAATCCAGCCCATCAATAAACGGCTCAATCGCGCCTTCATAGGCGATCTGCTCGCGATGACGCTCGATCGTGACGCCGCCCTCGGTTTCGAACCGGTCCTGTTCCGTCAGTTGAGCCGCGTTCATGGCTCCATACTCCTATAGGGCCGCCCGGGGTCGGGGCGCTGGAATACTAAAAAGCCGCCCGGGGACCCCAAGGCGGCTGTCTCATTCCAATTTCGCACGCGAAATAGCCGAGGCCCGCCCGTTTAGGACGTCCACCACCACAGCTGATTGCGCGAAGTCATCATGAGGCGCAGTTAATCCGGCTTGACCGGCGAGGGCAAGGGGCAAAAGAAAAGGGCGCGACCCGTAAGCCGCGCCCTTCGTAATTGGGTTTCAATCCCAGCCGGTTATTTCTTTTTCTTAGGCGGAATGAGGTCGGTGATCGTCCCTTCGAACATCTCCGCCGCGAAGTTGACCGTCTCAGACAAGGTCGGATGCGGGTGGATCGTGTGGCCGAGATCGGTGGCGTCGCAGCCCATCTCGATGGCCAGCGCCACTTCGGCGATAAGATCGCCCGCATTGGGGCCGACAATGCCGGCGCCGATCACGCGATCGTCCTCTTCGTCGAACAGAAGCTTGGTGATGCCCTCGCTGCGACCAAGGCTGAGCGAGCGACCAGAGGCGGCCCAGGGAAAGACCCCTTTGCCGAACTTGATCTTCTGCTCTTTGGCCTGGGCCTCGGTCAGGCCAACCCAGGCGACCTCCGGATCGGTGTAGGCGACCGAGGGGATCACGCGGGCGTCAAAGGCGCGCTTGTGACCGGCGGCGACTTCCGCCGCGACCTTGCCCTCATGCACCGCCTTATGGGCGAGCATTGGCTGTCCGACGACGTCGCCGATGGCGTAGATATGCCCGACATTGGTGCGCTGCTGGTTGTCGACCGGGATAAAGCCCTGATTGTTCCCGGCGACGCCCGCCGCCTCGATATCGATCAACTTGCCGTTGGGACGGCGGCCGACCGAAACGAGGACTTTGTCGAACGTGTCGCTGAACGGCCCGTCCGGCCCTTCCATCGTCACCTTCAGGCCCTTCTTCTGAGCCTCGACCGCCGTCACCTTCGTCTTGGTGAAGATGTTCTCATAACGGCCCTTGATGCGGTTATGGAGCGGCTTGACGATGTCCTTGTCGCAGCCAGGAATAATCTGGTCCATGAACTCGACGACGGTGACTTTCGAGCCGAGCGCATCATAGACGCAGCCCATCTCCAGCCCGATGATGCCGCCGCCCAGAACCAGCAGGCGTTTCGGAATGTCCTGCAACTCCAGCGCGCCTGTTGAGTCGATCACCCGCGGATCGTCATGCGGGATGAAGGGCAGTTGAACGGGTTCAGACCCCGCCGCGATGATGCACTGGTCGAACGAAACGGTCGATTTCTTGCCGTTGTCGTCCACCTCGATCATATGCGGGCCGGTGAACCTGCCATAGCCGTTTACGACCTTCACCTTGCGCGCCTTGGCGAGACCACCCAGACCGCCGGTCAGTTTTTTGACGACGCTTTCCTTCCAGCCACGCAACCCGTCGATATCAACCTTCGGCTTGGTGAACTTCACGCCGAAATGACCCATCTCGTCGGCCTCGGTGATGACCTTGGCCGCGTGCAGAAGCGCTTTGGAGGGGATACAGCCGACATTCAGACAGACACCGCCGAGTGAAGAGTCGCGCTCGATCAGGATCACGTCCTGACCCAGATCCGCCGCGCGGAAGGCCGCCGTGTAACCGCCGGGCCCTGAGCCGAGCACCACGACGGAGGCGTGATGATCGCCTTTGGTCGTCGCCTTAGAGGCTGGAGCCGGCACCGCCGCGGGAGCCGGAGCCGCAGGAGCGGCAGCAGCCGTTGCTGGCGCCGTTTCTGCCGCTGGCGCGCCGCCGGCGACGACCAGCGTGAGAACGACTGCGCCTTCCGAGACCTTGTCGCCTTCCTTGACCTTGATCGAGGCGACTTTGCCGCTTGCGGGCGAAGGCACCTCCATCGTGGCCTTGTCCGACTCCAGTTCGATCAGCGCGTCCTCTTCCGCGACCTCATCGCCTTCGTTGACGAAGACGGTGATGACCGGCACGTTCGAGAAGTCGCCGATATCCGGGACCTTGACCTCGATCTCGCTGCCCGCCGACGGTTTGGGCGGTGGCGCAGGGACTTCGCCTTCAAGCGTCAGGACCAGCGAGCCGTGCGAGACAGAGTCCCCCTCTTTAACCACAATGCTGGCGACCTTGCCGTTGGCTGGCGAGGGCACCTCCATCGTCGCCTTGTCTGATTCAAGCTCGATCAGGGCGTCTTCGACGGAGACCACGTCGCCAACCGCGACGAACACTGTGATGACCGGGACATCGGTGAAATCGCCGATATCCGGAACTGTGACTTCAATCGTGGACATGTTCGCGGCCCCTTTACAGCATCAGCCGGCGCACGTCGCCGAGCAGATAGGACAGTCTGGCGTTGAAACGGGCGCCCAGCGCGCCGTCGATGGCGCGGTGATCGAAGGACAGAGACAGCGGCTGGATCAGACGCGGCTCGAACTCCTCCTTCGCCTTGTTCCAGACCGGCTGCATTTTGGCGCGGGTCAGGCCCAGGATCGCCACCTCCGGCGCGTTGACGATCGGCGTGAAGCCGGTGCCGCCAATGCCGCCGAGCGAGGAGATCGTGAACGTCGCGCCCTGCATGTCCGGGCCTTTCAACGCGCCCTCACGCGCCTTGGCGGAAAGATCGCCCAGTTCCTTCGAGATCTCGACGATGCCCTTGCGGTCCGCGTCCTTGATCACCGGAACCATAAGGCCCTGCGGCGTGTCCGCCGCGAAGCCGATATTGTAAAAGTTCTTCTTGATCAGCTTGTCGCCATCCGGATGGATCGAGGAGTTGACCTCCCAATGATCCTTCAGCGCCGAGACGGAGGCCTTGATGACGAAGCTCAGCAGCGTCACCCGATAGCCTTCCTCTTTGGCCTTGGCGTCCAGCTCTCTCCGATACGCGTCCAACTCTGTGATGTCGGCGTCTTCGTCGACGGTCACATGCGGGATGTTCAGCCAGGCGCGATGCAGGGCCGGGCCAGAGATCTTCTTGATCCGCGGCATGTCCACATCTTCGACCGGGCCGAACTTGGAGAAGTCGACGGCCGGAATCGGCGGGATGCCCATTCCGCCCTCAGGTGCGGCGGCGGCGGCGGCGGGCGCCGCGGTGGTCTTGAACGAAGCGGTGATGTCTTCGCGCAGGATGCGGCCTTTGCGACCGCTGCCGGTTATTGTTGCGAGATCGACGCCCAGCTGACGCGCGAATGCGCGCACGGAGGGGGAGGCGTGGGCCTTGGAAAAGCCCCCTTCGTCGACCGGGGCCAGAACGCCACCCGTTTTCTCGCCCGAAGGCGCGGGGGCAGGGGCGGGCGCAGGCGCGACCGGCGGCGAAGAGCTTTCGGGCTCCTGCACGCCGCCCGGATGCGGCGCGTCGACCGGCGCAGAGACCTCTCCGACCTCTAACGTCAGGATCAGCGAGCCTTCGGAGACGCTGTCGCCTTCCTTGACCGCCATTGAAACAATCTTGCCGGCGGACGGCGAGGGAACCTCCATCGTCGCCTTATCCGACTCCAGCTCGATCAGAGCGTCGTCCTCGGCCACTTCGTCGCCGGCGGACACGAACACCGTGATGACAGGTACGCTATCAAAATCGCCGATATCCGGCACATTCACTTCGATCGTCGACATATTCCTATCCCTATCTTGTCGTTGCGCCGATCAGGCCGTGCGCGGATTAGGTTTGGATGCGTCCATCTCGTATTTTTTATACGCAGATTTCAGCACAGCGGCGGTGACCGCGCCCTCTTTGTGAAGGGCGTAGACCGCTGCGGCGGCGATGTGGTTGGCGTCCACCTCAAAGTGGCGCCTCAGGTTCTCGCGGCTGTCAGAGCGGCCGAACCCGTCGGTGCCGAGCACATGGTAGGGCTGCTCGACATAAGCCCGGATCTGCTCCGAATAGTTCTTCATATAGTCGGTCGCCGCGATGACCGGACCTTTGGCTTTCGACAGCGCCTGAGTGACGTAAGGCACTTTCGGTTTCGCCGTCGGGTCCAGACGATTCAGCCGCTCACAATCCTGGGCGTCGCGGGCCAGCTCATTCATCGAGGTGGCCGCCCAAAGATCCGCGGTGATGCCGAAATCGTCCTTCAGCATATCTTTCGCAATCATGGCCTGGCGGAAGATCGCGCCGCAACCCATTAGATTGACGTGTTTTTTACCCGGACGCGTGGTTTTGGAGAACTGATAGAGACCCTTGATGATCCCTTCCTCGGCGCCTTTCGGCATCGCCGGGTGGTGATAGTTCTCGTTCTCGGTCGTCAGGTAATAGAACACGTCTTCTTGATCGACATACATCCGGCGCAGGCCGTCATGCACGATGACCGCGAACTCGTAGCCGAAGGTCGGATCGTAGCTGATGCAGTTGGGGATCGTGCCCGCCAGGATATGGCTGTGGCCGTCCTCATGCTGCAGGCCTTCGCCGTTCAGCGTGGTCCGACCGGCGGTGGCGCCGATCATGAAGCCGCGGGCGCGGCTGTCGCCCGCCGCCCATGCCAAATCGCCGATCCGCTGGAACCCGAACATCGAGTAGTAGACGTAGAAGGGGACCATCGGCACGCCGTGCACGGAATACGCCGTGGCCGCCGCAATCCAGCTCGCCATGGCGCCGGCTTCGTTGATGCCTTCTTGCAGGACCTGACCGGTCTTGGACTCTTTGTACCACATCAACTGATCGGCATCCTCGGGCTTATAGATCTGGCCCTTGGGATTATAGATGCCGAGCTGGCGGAACATGCCCTCCATACCGAATGTCCGACTCTCGTCGGGCACGATTGGCACGATCTGCTTGCCGATCTTCTTGTCGCGGCAGAGCGTGTTGATCGTGCGCACGAACGCCATCGTCGTGGAGACCTGGCGCTCGCCCGTGTCGGCCATAATCGGCGCGAAGGCGGACAAATCCGGGATCTCGAGCGGTTTGACGTCCTTGTAGACCCGCTGCGGGAACGATCCGCCCAGCGCGTCGCGGCGCGCGGTCAGGTACGACTTCTGCTCGTCGTCCAACTGCACGAATGGCGCCTTGTCGATGTCTTCGTCAGAGACCGGGATCTCGAACCGGTCGCGGAAGGCGACGAGCGCTTCATGCCCCATCTTCTTCTGCGAGTGGGTGATGTTCTGGCCTTCGCCAGCCTCCCCCATGCCATAGCCTTTGACGGTCTTGATCAACAGCACCGTCGGCTGGCCCATGGTCTTTGTCGCCCTGTCAAACGCGGTGTAGACCTTCAGCGGATCATGACCGCCGCGCTGTAGGTGCCAGATGTCCTCGTCGGACATGTCTTTGACCAGATCCGCGGTCTCGGGATACTTGCCGAAGAAGTTTTCACGGGTGTAGGCGCCGCCTTTCGACTTGAACGACTGATAGTCGCCGTCCACCGTCTCCTCCATCAACTGGAGCAGTTTGCCGGTGGTGTCGCGCTCCAGCAGGTCGTCCCAGCCTGCGCCCCAGATCAGCTTGATGCAGTTCCAGCCTGCGCCGCGGAACTCGCCTTCAAGCTCCTGGATCACCTTGCCGTTGCCGCGCACCGGACCGTCGAGGCGCTGCAGGTTGCAGTTGACCACGAAGATCAGGTTGTCGAGCCCCTCGCGCGCGGCGATGGACAGCGCGCCGAGGCTCTCCGGCTCATCCATCTCGCCATCGCCGAGGAACGCCCAGACTTTCCGGTCGCCCATGTCGATCAGGCCGCGATTGTGCAGATATTTCATGAACCGCGCCTGATAGATCGCGGTCAGCGGGCCGAGGCCCATCGAAACCGTGGGGAACTGCCAGTAATCCGGCATCAGCCAGGGATGCGGATAGCTGGAGAGCCCGTTGCCGCCGACTTCAGAGCGGAAATTGGCCAACTGCTCTTCCGAGATGCGGCCTTCCATAAAGGATCGTGCGTAGATGCCGGGAACGACGTGACCCTGGAAGAACACCAGATCGCCGCCTTGATCCGCCGTGCGGGGGCGCCAGAAATGGTTCAGGCCGATATCGTACATCACCGCCGATGAGGCGAAGGAGGCGATATGGCCGCCATATTCCGAACTGATCTTGTTGCGCGCCACTACGGTCGCCATCGCGTTCCAGCGATTGATCGTGCGGATGCGCCATTCCTTCTCCAGATCACCCGGATAGGGGACTTGCTGATCTACGGGGATGGAGTTGACGTAAGGCGTGGTCGCGCCGAAGGGCAGGGTGGCGCCGTGGGACCGGGCGGTCGCGACCGCCTTGTCCAGCAGATAGTGCGCCCGCTCTGGTCCATCGCGGTCGATAACGTCTTCAACGGCGTCCAACCACTCTTTGGTTTCTGTGGGATCGAGATCGGGCCGATCGCTGGCGTCGGTCATATGCTCCTCCGTCGTCTCATCTATTAGTTTCGTGGCGAGGCGGGGCCCGCATTGCGGGCCGCCTTCATCTTGTTTGGATTGTGGACTAGTCGCCGACCTGTCTGTCGCTGGGCTGTCGGCGCGCAATGGCGCGTGTTTTCGGGGGCCCTGAAGCGTGCAGAAATCTATAGGAAGGCGAGTATCAGCGTGGCTTAGATTTCCCCCTCTCTGAGACAGGTCTCAGTTTTTGACTCGCAAAGGCGTCCTAGATTTCACAATTGCAGTGAAACTCTCTGACAAACCGTAAGCAATTATTTGGCGTTTCGCGATCACTCGCTAACGCTGTGGATCGCCGCCAACTATGGCCTGTTTCGGCGCAAATTCAACAAAATACAACGGACAGAACTTTTCAAAAAGACACGCGAATTATTGTAGTTGTGCACCGCAGCAAGCCAAAGCCATGGCAAATATTATCACGGCTGCGAACTATGCAAAATCCAATGTTTACGCCTCGCTCAGGCCCCGGAAACGTCCGCGCCAGAAAAGAAGCGGCTTGACCAGCATGGCGTGAGTGATGCGCAAGACCCGTCCCACGACGATCTCGTGGTCCCCGCCGGGATGGCGCGCTTCGACCGAGCACTCAAAGGTCGCAAGAGCGTCGTCGATCAGCGGCAGGCCGAGCGCGGTGGTCGTGTGGGGCGTCGTGCTGAACCGGCAGACGCCGGGTTGCGCAAACAGCCGGGCGATGTCGGCCTGACCATCCGACAAGATATTGATTGCGAAAGAAGAGCTTTCCCGAAACGCCGCCAAGCTTCCTGAACCCAGATCGATGCTCCACAGCACCAGAGGCGGGTCGAGAGAGACCGAGGAGAACGAATTGATCGTCAGCCCGACGGGCTCGCCAGCGGCGGATTTGGTGGTCGCTATGGCGACGCCTGTTCCATAGCACCCCAAAGCGTCGCGAAAGGCGCGGGTGTCCAGAGCGCCGCCCGCTTCATCGCCGTCCATCGTGGCGCTCTCCAAATTTCAGGTTCCTGATGACGCGATCTCAGCGGACGCGGCTACGCGGACTTGGCGATCGTCTCGTCGGAGGGCGTGCTCGCCTCCAGACGCTGGCGCATCATGTCGCGAAAGGCGCTCGGCGTCGATCCCGTGCGCTGCGAAAAGAATTTGGAGAAATGCGCCGGGTCCGCAAAGCCCAGACGATAGCCGACCTCTGCGACGGTCATCGGGGTGAACACCAGATCCCGCTTGGAGGCGGCGATCACGCGCGACTCGATCAGCGCCGAGGCGGGCTGACCGATTGTTTCCCTGCAGACGCGGGTCAGATGCGTGGTCGTCACGCCGAGCTGCGCAGCGATATCGGTGAGGGACATTTTCTTGCCGTCCAGACCGTCGAGAAGCTCGCGAAAACGTCGCACCAGGGTCAGACGCCGATCGGCGCCGGCCTCGGCCTGATCACGCCGCGCTTCGGCTGCGCGCGCGAATGCGTAGGCGATCAGCGTCAGCCACGCGCCCATCACGGAGCCGCGCGCGCTGCGCGGCGTCTGATGCTCGGCCGCTACGCTGGAGAAGAGCGCGCTCACGGTCTCTGGCGCGTGAGGCCGAAACACCGAAGCGGCGGCGAGATCGGCGCCCAGCTGGGGCTGCTGGTCGAACAACGCCGCCACGTATTCTTCCGGCGCGGTGACGATCCAGCCCTCGGTGTCCGGTTCAAACGAGAAACTGTGCACCGCGTGCGGCGGGATCTGGATCGCGGTGGGGGCTGCGAGCGCGTATCGCGCGCCGCTGATCACCGCGCGGCCGCCGCCCGATTCAATCCAGATGAACAAGCGTAGGCCCGGCTGCGCCAGCGCTTCGGTCTTCCAATTGTGCTGAGCGCAGCGTTCACGGATCGACTCGCAATGCAAAACCGGCGGGCTCGCCGCGAAATCATTGTCGAAATCGTCAATTCGGGCGAGTTTTAATTGGTCAGTCATGTTGTCCTGATGTGTTTGGGCGGTTCGATTCATACAAGACCTGCAGATCCTCGTCCATATCACGCGGGAAAATCGTATTTATCGTTAAAAAACAACATAGTTGATGGGTAAGTATTGAGGATTCAGGCAAAGACCCGACGGCTCCCGCCCTGGTTCGCAAGAGGAGAGATCTGCTGGAAATCTCCGGTATTCTCCTTAAAACTCTCTTCTTATCGTTTTTCTGCGGTCGCGCCGACCGTTTGCGCGCCATTTCACTGGTTCAGAATAGGTTGAGGGCTCCTCGCGACATGATTCATCTCTACACCTGGGATACGCCGAATGGGCGCAAGGTCTCCATCATGCTCGAAGAGCTGGGCGTTCCATATGAGGTTCACGCCGTCGATATCGGCAAAGGCGAACAGCACGAGCCCGAATTTCTGGCGATCAGCCCCAACAATCGCATCCCCGCAATCGTGGACGACGAAATCGGGATGTCCCTGTTCGAGTCTGGCGCGATCCTGCTTTACCTCGCAGAGAAGACCGGGCGTTTCATGCCGGAAGGCGATCAGAAGTGGCAGGCGATGCAGTGGTTGATGTGGCAGATGGGCGGGCCGGGTCCAATGCTCGGGCAGGCGCATCACTTCAGCTACTACAATCCTGGCAAGTCGCCTTACGCGCAGGAGCGCTACGAGAAAGAGGCCGCACGGCTCTATGGCGTGCTCGATAAGCGGCTTGAGGGGCGCGACTACGTCGTGGGGGAGGCTTTGTCGGTCGTCGATTTCGCGATCTGGCCGTGGGTCAGCCGCTATGAGCGGCACATGATCGATCTGAACGCCTTTCCCAATGTGAAGCGCTGGTATGTTGCGCTGGCCGCGCGCCCTGCGTTTCAGCGCGGGTATCGGCAGCCCAGCGGCTCCGATCCGTTGCCGTTGCCCTGATGCGGCGCGCTGATAACCGTACTGTTATTTGGGCGGCGACCCGGTCTGTGGAACATTCAGGGATGAATGCTTGGCGCCGAATGCCGGCGCGTCTACGATCAATTTCATTCCAGCGGATTTACGTGATCCACCAAGGCGATGACAGGATGCATAAAACATGGAATTGAACGGTTCGCAGGTGATCAACGCCTCTCGGGAGGAGGTGTGGAACGCGCTCAACGATCCGGAAGTACTGGCGGCGAGCATCCCCGGTTGTCAGAGCCTTGAGAAAACATCCGACACAGAATTCAACGCTGTCGTGAAAGCCAAGGTCGGACCGGTCAAAGCCACCTTCAAGGGCGAGGTCCAGCTTTCGGACATGGTCGCGCCGGAGAGCTATCTTTTGTCGGGGGAAGGGAAGGGCGGCGCCGCCGGGTTCGCCAAAGGATCGGCGCGGGTCGCCCTGACGGAAGCCGAGGACGGCACAGAACTGACATATGAGGTCACCGCGAAAGTCGGCGGCAAGCTCGCCCAGCTTGGCGCTCGTCTGGTGGACGGCGTCTCCAAGAAACTGGCGGGCGAGTTTTTCGTCGCGTTCAAAAATAAGGTCGAAGGCGTTGAGCCGGAAGACGATTCAGCCTCCGCCCCAGGTTCCGAAGAAGACGCCGACGGCGAGGAGAAGAAGAAAGGCCTGATCAAGCGCATATTGGGCTGACGCAGAACGCGTTTAAAAGAAAAACAAGCGCGCTGCGAAACCAACCGGGAGAGAATGATGCCAACAGTATCCATGACCGTGAACGGGAAATCCGTTTCGGGTGAGATTGAGGGCCGCACGCTGCTCGTTGATTTTTTGCGGGAAGGGTTGCGCCTGACGGGAACGCATGTCGGCTGCGACACCTCGCAATGCGGGGCCTGCGTGGTGCATGTGAACGGAGCCTCGGTCAAAGCCTGCACCGTGTTCGCGCAGGAGCTGGACGGCGCGGATGTGCGCACAATCGAAGGCATGGCCAACGAAGATGGCTCGCTCGGGATCATTCAAGCGGCGTTTCGGGACAATCACGGTCTGCAATGCGGGTTCTGCACCCCTGGCATGGTGATGTCGGCCGCTGATCTTCTGGCGCAGAACAACAACCCCACCGAGCACGAAGTGCGGGAATGGCTGGAGGGCAATATCTGCCGCTGCACCGGCTACCACAACATCGTCAAATCCATCCTCGCGGCCGCCGCGGTGATGCGTGGCGAAGCTCAAGCGGCTGAGTAAGCCGACAGAGCCAGCCAACCAAAGGGAGGATGACTATGACAAAGCATGATGGAATTGGCGGCAGCATGAAGCGCCGCGAGGATCAGCGGTTCCTGACGGGCGTGGGCCGGTACACCGACGACATCAACCGTCCGGGTCAGGCGTATGCGCATTTTCTACGCTCCGATGTGGCGTATGGGCGGATCACAAAGCTTGACGTCAGCGCGGCCGAGGGCATGCCCGGCGTACTAAAGGTTTTCACGGCCGAGGATTTCGCCGATGCGGGCGGCTTGCCGACCGCATGGCAGGTGACGAGCCGCGACGGCTCCGCCCAGCAAGAGCCAAAGCATCCGATCCTCGCCGAAGGTTTCGTACGCCATGTCGGCGAGGGCCTCGCCGTGGTCGTCGCTGAGACGCTGGAGCAGGCGCGCGACGCGTCTGAGGCGATCGAGGTCGAGATCGACGAACTGCCCGCCGTGACGGACATGAAGGAAGCGCTCGAGGACGGAGCGCAAAAGGTGCATGAGGAACTGATCTCAAATCTCTGTTTTGACTGGGGTTTTCTTGAGGACAATAAGGCCGCCGTGGACGCTGCGTTCGAGACGGCGCATCATGTCACCACGCTGGAGCTTGTGAATAACCGCTGTGTGGCGAATCCGATGGAGCCGCGCTGCGCGGTCGCCGAGTATGACACCGGCACCGACGAGTACACGCTTTTCACCACCAGCCAGAACCCGCATGTCATTCGCCTGTTGATGGGCGCTTTCGTGCTCAACATCCCAGAGACAAAGCTTCGGGTGGTCGCGCCGGATGTCGGCGGCGCGTTCGGGTCCAAGATCTACCATTATGGCGAGGAAGCCTTCGTCACACGCGCCGCCAAGGTGCTGGGCCGACCGGTCAAATGGACCTCGACTCGGACCGAGGCGTTCGTCACGGACGCGCAAGGCCGTGATCACGTCACCACGATCGAAATGGCGCTGGACGAGAAGGGGATGTTCCTGGCGTTCCGGACCGAGACCTACGCCAATATGGGCGCGTATCTCAGGTTGTTCGCAACGGTGACGCCGACCTATCTGCATGGTCCCGCCGCGGGCGGCCCGTACCGGACGCCGCTGGCTTATGTGAATGTGAAGGCCGTCTTCACCAACACGGTGCCGGTCGACGCCTATCGTGGGGCTGGGCGGCCCGAGTGCACCTATCAACTGGAGCGGTTGGTCGACAAAGCGGCGATGGAGATGAATATCGATCCCATCGAAATCCGCCGGCAGAATTTCGTGAAGCCCGGTGAATTCCCGTATCAGACGCCGCTGGCGGTGGAGTACGACTCCGGCAACTACCACGCCACGCTCGACAAGATGATGGAGATCTCGAACTATGCGGGGCTCGCCGCGCGTAAGGCGGAGTCTTCAGCGAATGGCAAGCTGCGCGGCTTCGGATGCGCGACCTGGGTGGAGTGCTCTGGTCTTGCGCCGTCGCAACTGATCGGCGCATTGGGGGCCCGCGCCGGGCTCTATGAGAGCGCAACCGTGCGGGTCAATCCCACCGGCGGCATCTCGGTGTTCACCGGCACCCACGCCCATGGTCAGGGCCACGAGACAGCCTTCGCCCAGATCGTTGCGGACAAACTGGGTATCGACGCCGATACGATAGAAATCGTGCATGGCGACACCAGCAAGGTTCCCTTTGGAATGGGCACTTATGGCTCTCGCTCTGGCGCGGTTGGCGGCGCAGCGATCGCGAGTGCGACCGACAAGATCATCGCCAAAGCCAAGAAATTCGCTGCGCATCTTGTCGAAGCCTCGGAAGCGGATGTCGAGTTGGCGGACGGCAAGTTCACCGTCGCTGGCACGGATAAGTCGGTGGCCTGGGGCGATGTGGCCTTGGCGGCCTATGTTCCGCACAACTATCCCTCGGACACGCTGGAGCCGGGACTGGAAGAGACTGCCTTCTTCGATCCGGTCAACTTCGTCTATCCCGCTGGCGCCTATGGCTGTGAGGTGGAGGTGGATCCGGACACCGGCAAGGTCGAAGTGCTTTCCTTCGCCGCGGCGGATGATTTCGGCGTCGTGATCAATCCGATGATCGTCGCCGGTCAGCAGCATGGCGGCGTCGCGCAGGGCGTCGGCCAGGCGGTGCTGGAAAATACGGTCTACGATGCGTCCGGCCAGTTGCTCAGCGCATCCTATATGGATTACGCGTTGCCGCGCGCGGATGATTTACCGAATTTCGTTGTGGATCATTCGGTGTTCACCGTCTGCACCCATAACCCGCTTGGGGTGAAAGGATGCGGAGAGGCGGGGGCGATCGGCGCGCCGCCTGCCGTTGTGAATGCGGTGCTGGACGCGCTCGCGCCCTTGGGTGTTCATGAAATCGATATGCCGCTCACGCCCAGCCGGGTGTGGAAGGCGATTCAGGCGGCGCAACCCGCCGCGGCGGCAGAGTAGGGAGGACAGGCGATGTATGATTTCGAGATCATCCGGCCCAATTCGGTTTCCGACGCCATTGAGGCGCTGAAGGTCGAGGACGCGCAACCGCTGTCTGGCGGGCAAACGCTGATACCGACGTTGAAGCAGCGGCTCGCCATGCCATCCCAATTGGTGTCGCTGACCGGGATCGCCGAGCTGAAAGGAATCGAAGCTGGCGGCGGGAGCGTGACCATCAAGGCCGCGACGACCCATTCCGAGGTGGCGAATTCCAGCGTGGTTCAGGGCGCCATACCGGCGCTGGCGCGACTCGCGGGACGGATCGGCGATCCGCAAGTGCGCAATATGGGCACGATCGGTGGCTCGGTCGCGAATAACGACCCGTCCGCCTGCTATCCGGCGGCTTGCCTGGCGTTGGGCGCGACCATCGTCACCAATGCGCGGGAGATCGCAGCGGACGATTATTTTCAGGGCATGTTCGACACCGCGCTGGAAGAGGGAGAGATCATCACCGCCGTGCGTTTCCCAACGCCAGAGCGAGCGGCGTATCAGAAGTTCCTGCAGCCGGCCTCTCGCTTCGCGTTGACGGCGTCCTTCGTCGCCAAGTTCCCGGACGGCGTACGCGTCGCGATCGCCGGAGCAAGCGAGGGCGGTGTGTTCCGCTGGACCGAAGCCGAGGCGGCTCTGTCGGCCAATTTTTCCGCATCCGCTCTGGACGGGATTTCGGCGGATTCCAGCGAGATGATCGGCGATCTTCACGGGACGCCGGAGTATCGCGCGCATCTGGCCGGGGTGATGACGAAACGTGCGGTAGAGGCGGCGTAACCCCGTGAAATAAGGGTCGCTCGTCACCATATATATGTCGGAGGGGAAGAGGCGCTGGCAGAACCCGGGAGGATCGCTGTGACTCCAGAAGTGAAAGCCTTTTTCGACGAAGACACCAACACGGTTTCTTACGTGGTGCGCGACCCGGACTCGCGCGCCTGCGCCATTATAGATTCCGTGTTGGATTATGATCAGGCGTCGGGTCGGACCTCCACCGCGTCGGCCGACAAGATCATCGCCTATGTGACGTCGCAGGGTCTCGACGTCGCCTGGATCATGGAGACCCATGTGCATGCCGATCACCTTTCGGCCGCGCCCTATCTGCAGGACGCACTGGGCGGGAAGCTCGGCATCGGAGAAAACATCACCCTCGTGCAGAAGATCTTCGGCAAAGTGTTCAACGCCGGCACTGAATTCGAGCGCGACGGCAGTCAGTTCGACCATCTTTTCAAGGAGCAGGACCGGTTTCTGATTGGAGGCCTGAGCGGCTTCGTGCTGCATACGCCGGGCCACACCCCAGCATGCATGACCTATGTGATCGGCGACGCCGCCTTTGTCGGCGATACGTTGTTCATGCCGGATTTCGGCACCGCGCGCTGTGACTTTCCAGGCGGGTCCGCAGCGGAGCTCTACGAGTCCATTCAAAAGGTGCTAAGCCTTCCGGATGAGACGCGCCTGTTCCTCTGCCACGATTACAAGGCGCCGGGGCGCGATGAATTCGCCTGGGAGACGACGGTCGCCGAAGAGCGGGCGAGCAATGTGCATGTGGGCGGTGGCAAAACCAAAGACGAGTTTGTCGCCATGCGAGAGGAGCGGGACGCGACGCTTGGCATGCCACGCCTGATTATTCCCTCGATACAGGTGAATATGCGCGCAGGCGACATGCCGCCGGAGGAAGATAACGGCCAAGTCTATCTGAAAGTGCCGTTGAACAAGTTTTGATGGGCTTCAGGATTTGGGCGGGCCGATCGAGGCGCGCATCACCAGTTCAGCAGTCCAAACTTCCACTTTCGGTTCTTTTTCAACGCCTTTGATGCGTGCGCTCAGACGTTCTGCGACGCGTTTTCCAGCTTTGCGCAGCGGCGCCCGGGCGGTCGTCAGCGGCGCGCTGAAGGTTTCGGCGTCAAGATACGGAAACCCGTCATCCTGTGCGATCAGCGAGAGATCGGCGCCGATCGTCAGGTCACGCTCGATGGCCGCGCGCTCCGCGCCCTTGGCGGAGAACAGACTGGCGCAGAGGAGGGCCGTCGGCGGCGAGTCCGCATCCAGTAACCGGCAGGCGCCTTTATATCCCGACCGCTCGGAGAGGTCACCGTTGAGCGCCTTGTCGCGTGGCGGTTTCCCGCCAGCTTCCTTCAGCGCGCGGCGGAATCCGGCGTCGCGTTGCAATGACGTCGATAGGCCCTTGGGACCATTCAACAACGCTATGGATTTGTGGCCCAGCTGAGTGAGCAATCGGGAGGCGTTGAAAAATGCGGTCTCGATATCTGCATCGAGCGCGGGGTACTCCAAATCGATCGCGGTCGCTCGGCCATAGGCGATAAAGGGCAGGTTAAGTTCTTGCAGCAGTTCGATCCGGGGGTCGCTTTTGCTGGGCGCAAACAGAAATACGGCATCAACCCGTCCATGGCCCGCAAGACGGCGATAGGCAGCTTCCTCCTCGCCCTGTTCCGCCGATGCGAGCACGACATCCAGATCCTCCTTGCCGGCCTGCTCATTGACGCCGGCCAGGAACTCCATGAAGTGCGGGCTCATGCCGTCGTCCGCGACGGTGACGCAGCCGATGGCGTTGGCCTTGCCGGTGGCCAGCCGCCGCGCCGCCGCGTTGGGCTCATATCCGTGTTGACGCGCAGCCTGCATCACACGCTGGCGCGTGCCCTCATTGACTTCGGGATACCCGTTCAGCGCGCGGCTGACAGTGGTCTGCGACAGGTTCAGGATTTGCGACAATTCCTTGAGATTCATCGACGCCCCCAATTTCAGTTCTGCGCCCACTTCAAAGCGCTTTTGGAGACCCTTTCCGGCCTATCAGGCGCATCAGCCAGTATTGGGCTTCAATCCAGACCTACAAAGAAAAAAGTGACGGGCGCTCCGAAGCGCCGCGCTCAATCAAGGCCCAATTCGTCCCAACGGCTCAGATAAATGCGAAACCATGGCGTCAGGCGCTCCGGCGTCGTCTGCGCCTCATGCAACAGCGCATCGATCGACGCCCAGCGAACTTCTGAAACTTCGGCGGGATTCGGCGCGACCGCGACTTGCTGCGAATCCAGACGACCGACAAAGACCTGCACCCGCTCATTCTCGATCAGTCCTGCGCCGACATCGGCGCGGTAGTTGATCACGGTGGTGGGCGTCAAAGGCGTGCGCAGGCCAAGCTCCTCCTCCAACCGGCGGTCCGCGGCGGCGGAGATCTCTTCTCCCCAGTCAGGATGGGTGCAGCAGGTGTTCGCCCACATTCCGCCGCAGTGATACTTGTCGTCTGCGCGGCGCTGGATCAGCAGTGCGTCTTTTCCGGCGGCGTTCGGCGCAAATACGAAGATGGAGATCGCCAGATGCTGCGCGCCGATGCGATGCGCCTCCATCTTGTCGATAGGGGCGAGCGCGCCGTCCGGCAGAATGGCGGTTATCAGGCGATCGTCGCCAGTCTCGCCCGTCACGCGAGGGTCAGGCGACGGCGCGGGCGAGGGCGCATTGCCGCCACAGTCCTTCCAGAGCATCGACCAACCGGTCGATGTCATCCTCTGAATGCACCGGCGAGGGGGTGATCCGCAGACGCTCAGTGCCCTTGGGAACCGTCGGATAATTGATCGGCTGGATATAGATCCCGTGCTCGTCCAGCAGAACGTCAGACAGGAACTTGCATTTCACCGGGTCGCCGACCATCACCGGAACGATGTGGCTGGGATTGCTCATATGCGGGATGCCGCGCGCGTCCAGCTTGGCGCGGAGCGATCTGACGCGGGCGCGCTGCGCGGCGCGCTCCATCTCGCTGTTTTTCAGATGCTGGATCGAGGCGCGTGCGCCGGCCGCCACGGCGGGGGGCAGGGCGGTGGTGAAGATAAAGCCGCTGGAGAAACTGCGGATGTAGTCGCACAGCGCGGTAGAGGCGGCGACGTATCCACCCATGACGCCGAACGCCTTGCCCAGCGTGCCCTCAATGACGGTCAGACGATCCATCAGCCCTTCGCGTTCAGCGACGCCGCCACCGCGCGGACCGTAGAGGCCGACCGCATGAACTTCGTCGATATAGGTCATCGCGCCGTGCTTGTCGGCGACGTCGCAAATCTCGGCGATAGGGGCGATATCGCCATCCATCGAATAGACGCTCTCAAATGCGACCAGCTTCGGACGCCCGGGCTCGATCGCCGCCAGTTTGCGGTCCAGATCCTCCGGATCGTTATGCCGCCAGATCACTTTGTCGGCGCGCGAATGGCGAATGCCCTCGATCATAGATGCGTGATTGAGCGCATCCGAGAGTACGACGCAGCCCGGCATGCGCGACGCAAGCGTGCCAAGCGCGGCCCAATTCGACACATAACCAGAGGTGAATAGTAGCGCGGATTCCTTGCCGTGCAGATCCGCAAGCTCCTGCTCCAACAGCACATGATAGTGGTTCGTGCCAGAGATATTGCGCGTGCCGCCCGCGCCCGCGCCGCAGCGGTCAATGGCTTCCTGCATGGCGCCGGTCACCGTGGGGTGCTGGCCCATGCCCAGATAATCGTTGGAACACCAGACAGTTACGTCCTGTTGTTCATTGTTCTTATAACGGGTGGCGTCGGGGAAAGAGCCGGACCGACGTTCGAGATCTGCGAAGACCCGATAGTTGCCTTCGTCGCGAAGGCCGTCGAGTTCCTTCTTGAAGAAGGCTTCATAATCCATGGCTCAGATCTCCATCCGTGCGCCGCATGATCGCTGGCTGCGGCGTCTTTTTTGCTTATTTATCCCGATTCACCATCGAGCGCACCCCCTTGTGCGAATGCCATCTGGTCGCAGAGTTGCACCGCAGCAATCGCTGCGGTGTTCAAAAATGTCACGGCGCGTGGGGTCAGTCTTTGACGTTAATCAATATTCTGCCCTTTACCTGGCCTTTCAGAATGGCTGGGCCGAGATCGGGCAGGTCCTCCAGTTTCGCAGGTTGGATCATGGCTTCGAGCTTATCGAAGGGCAGATCGCTGGCGACCCGCTTCCAGGCGCGGACGCGGTTCTCGAACGGCTGCATCACGCTGTCGATCCCCAGAAGGTTCACGCCGCGCAGAAGGAACGGCACAACGGTGGCGGGAAGGCCCGCGCCACCCGCCAGACCGATCGCGGCCGCCGACGCGCCATATTTTAGCTGTCCCAGAACGCGCGCGAGCATCGCGCCGCCGACGGCGTCGACGCATCCCGCCCAGGTCTCCGCCTCCAGAGGGCGTTTCACGGTCTCCGCAACGTCCTCGCGCGGCACGATCTGCGTCGCGCCCAGTTCCCGCAGATAGTCGGCGGTCTCGGGCCGGCCCGTGACGGCGGCGACTTCATAGCCCAAATTGGCGAGCGTGGCCGTCGCGACCGAGCCCACGCCGCCGGAGGCGCCGGTGACCAGCACCGGGCCATTCTCAGGCTTCAGGCCGTGATCCTCCAACGCCATGATCGCGAGAATCGCCGTGAAGCCTGCGGTGCCGACCGCCATGGACTGCCGCGTGGTCAGGCCATCGGGCAAAGGCGCCAGCCAATCCGCTTTGACGCGCGCCTTCTCCGCATAACCGCCCCACCAGATTTCACCGACGCGCCAGCCGGTCAGCACCACCCGGTCGCCGGGCGCATAGCGTGGATCGTCTGAGTTTTCCACGATGCCCGCAAAGTCGATCCCCGGCACATGAGGATACTCGCGCACCAGGCCGCCGCCTGTAGTCAGGCAGAGACCGTCCTTGTAGTTCAGCGTGGAGTATTCGACCGCGACGGTGACGTCGCCATCGGGTAGCCGGTCCTCTCCGATCTCCTGAATGGACGCATGGGTGGATCCGTCTTCGTCTTTGTCGACGATCAGGGCTCTGAAACTCATGTGTGGATCTCCCCGCATTGTGGGTGCGTTCTGGTTGTGAAGCTTTAGCCATAGCCGCTGGATCGGTCATAGCGCAATGACGCTCTGGCGGGTGTTCCACTTTGCGGCCTTTCGGCGTCAAATCGCGCACGACTTCAATTAACAGTGGCGGAGCGCGACGGGGTTTGCTCAAACTCCAACTAAGGGAAGAATGGCGAGAAACGCCAAAAGCTCAGACATTAAGGGACGGGGGCCGCCATGGAGCGCTTTGAAGATATTAGCGACGATTTCGCGCTTTCCCGCGCTCTGGAGGAAATCGACGAATTCGCCCTTGCCGCCAAGAACGCGCATGAGAAAAACAAAATCCTGCGCGCGGCCCTGACGCAGATCGGAGTCGCGTCGATCGAGGGCGCGGAGACGCAAACCGGCGCCTACAGCTATATCCCGATCGATATCGACGAATTCTTCGATATGATGTTCACGCTGGAAAAGTGTCTGACCAATGACGCCGATTATCGGCACACCGACAAGCCGCACCGGCCGGTCTCCTTCCTCGAAGTGGGGTGCGGTCATGGCCGGAACCTGCATTTGCTGCGCGCCACCGACCGGTTCTGCTTTGAGAAAATCTCAGGCTTCGACATTGTTCCGGAATATGTCGAGGCCGGGAAGAACTTCTTCGATCTCGACGAGGACATCTTCATGGAAGACGCGTTCAAGTTCGATTACGGCGGTTATGACGTGATCTACTATTACCGTCCGTTCAGCGACGAGAAGATGCAGCGCAAGTTCGAAAACCGGGTGCTCAAGACCATGAAGCGCGGTGCCTATATCGCCGCCAGCCTGAGCGAGAGTCTGGAGACGTCGCGACGGCTGATCTCGAAAGACGACCGGGGTCGGATCTGGAAACGGCTCTGACGGTTTCGGCAACCTGATCTCTGTCAATGCGCGCGTCCCGCGACTTCGAAACAATCCCCTTCGACATCAATCAAGGGGATTCACATGTACAAGAACATTCTCGTGCCGATCGCGCTCGACGAAGAGAGGGATGGAGCGGCGTCGATCTCGGTTGCCGATAGCCTGCGGGCTGAAGGCGGCAAGATCACCCTGCTGCATGTCGTGGAAGATTTTCAGGGCTTCGTCGCAGCCGAGCTTCCGCCCGACCTGCCGGCCAAAAACCGCGCTTACGCCAAGGACGGATTGGAGAAAGTCGCGAAACTCTCGGGCGTCGACGTCGAGACGAAAGTGATCGTCGGTCACGCCAGCCGCGCGATTCTGGACGCCGCATCCGATATGGAGGCCGATTGCATCGTTCTGGCCTCACACCGTCCGGGACTGGGGGATTATCTGATCGGCTCCAACGCCGCGAGGGTCGTCCGTCACGCGGCATGTGCGGTGCATGTGATCCGCTAACATCACTCTTCTAGCGCCCGTCCTTGAGAAGAGGGCGGGCGTCATAGCGCCTCGAAGGCTCCGTGAGCGCATTTCCAGCTGCGCTCGTCACGAGACGCAGCCAATTCCCGTATCATTTATGAAACCACTTCCGTGCGAGATTGCGTCTTTAGCGCGCCGCCGTTTTCATTGGTCCGCGCTTTTCCGATCCATCTCCGCTAATCCGGCGCGCGCGATCGATGGAAATCGATTCCGAATCACGGGATCGCGGCACTGGAAAAATCGATGTTATTTTCTCTGACGTCGCTGATTTGACCCGCGAAAACCTGCTCTGACATCCAAATCTGAACGCTTTGTTTCGTTGGCGTATCGCGTGAACAGCGCGTCGCCGTCATCCGAATTTTTCGTTATATTGCAACGCGGCGATTCGTTTTTTAGGCTTATTTTTTATGCAGAAAATTCGTGATTTGCTGATGTGCTGGGCGATGAAACATTGCGTTGCACACCAATGGATATTGAACGGACGTTATAAACAGTCTATGTAATGTACCGCAAAACGATTTGAGGACAGGCAGATGCCTTGGGTTAAAGAGTTCGATGTGGATGAGGCTGTGGACCGTGCCAAGCACGTGTTCTGGCTGAAAGGCTATGAGGCGACCTCAATCTCCGATCTCGTCGAGGCGATGGGGATCAACAAGGGCAGCCTTTACAATGCGTTCGGCAGCAAGAAAGAGCTCTTCGTCCGCGCTATCCTGAAATATGACCGTGAGAACCGGCAGGCGGCTCTGAAGCAGCTTGAAGAGATGGATGACCCGATCATGGCCATCCAGGCGCTGTTCGACAGTCTGATCGCCGAGAGTGAGGCGGATACGGAGCACAAAGGGTGTTTCCTGGTGAATACAGCTCTGGAGCTTCCGAACCACTCCGACGACATCAAGGAACTGGTTGCAGAAGCGCTGCTGGACTTTGAGCAGTTCTTCGAGCGGCTTCTGGTGCTGGCCAAAGAGCGCGGCGACGTCCCCAAGACTCTGAACACCGCCAATGTCGCCAAGTCTCTGCTCAGCCAGGTTGTGGGAACCCGCGTTCTTGCCCGCGGCGTTTTTGGCAGCGAAGGTCTTCAGGCGATCCGAACGCAGGCGCTCGATCAGATCGCCGCCTGAAGCCCTACCGCCTTTCGGATCTCTTCCGACGCATCAATCATCACTGCAAGCGATCACCCGCGCGAAGGCGCGGGTGAAGCGATTCTGAGGGTGGGACTTCAGTACCCGGCTACGAAGGATGATGAAAAACACCATAAAACCAATGGCATGAACTGATTTAACATTTTCTTGAGTCTTAGTGTTGATCAGGCGGTATAGACCCCTAAATGCTAGTCTATACCAAATGGTATAAACAAACTGCGCCAACGCAAACACTAGGAACAATGTTATGACCAACTTCACCACGCACACGATTGACTCCGCCCCGGAAGGCTCCAAGCGGATCCTGCAGGGCGCGCTGGACGGCTTTGGCTTTGTGCCGAATCTGCTCGCCACGATGGCGGAAGCCCCTGCTGAGCTGCAAGGCTACATGACGCTGGCCGGCATCTTCGACAAGACCAACCTCACGGAGACCGAGCGTCAGATCATTCTGATGACCAACAACCGTCTGAACGGCTGTGTCTACTGCATGGCGGCGCACACCACGCTGTCGCAGATGGGCGGCGTCTCCGAGGACGTGATCGAGGCCCTGCGCACGAACACGCCGATCGCCGATCCGAAGCTTGAGGCGCTGCGCTCCTTCGCCGCCGTCATCAACGAGAGCCGCGGCTGGCCGACGGACGCCCAGGTCGAGGCGTTCCTCGCCGCCGGCTACACCCGTCAGACCGTTCTTGAAGTGATCCTCGGCACCGCGCTGAAGACCATCTCGAACTACACCAACCACGTCGCCGAGACGAAGCTGGACGACGCGTTCGCGCCGAACGCCTGGTCCGCGGACATCGCCAAAGCGGCGTAATCCGACTGAGCGGACCCAGGACACCTCCCGGGCTCGCGACCAAAGGGCCGGATCAGCGCCCCCCTCCCACAGCGCTGGTCCGGTTCTCCGAGGGGTCCCCGGATCTCGAACCGAACACGACACTGACGAAACGGAGACTCCCATGTTGCTCGACACCCCGATCTGCGCCTTTGGCTGGAAGGCGCCTGAATTCACGCTGCAGGACCCTGACGGCAAGAGCTTCACGATGTCCGATCACCTTGGCGACAAGGGCCTGCTGATCGCGTTCATCTGCAACCATTGCCCTTATGTGCAGGCCATCGGCGAGCGCCTGGCGAATGACACCAAAATCCTGATGGATGAGGGCGTCAACGTGCTGGCGGTGATGTCGAACGACTACCGTTTCGTCCCAAGCGACGGGCCGAAATTCATGAAAAAATTCGCCGCGCATTACGGTTTCCCGTTCCCGTATCTGGTCGATGAGGACCAGAGCGTCGGCAAGGCCTATGGCGCCGTCTGCACGCCGGATTTCTTCGGCTTCAACAAGAATGGCGAGCTTCAGTATCGCGGTCGTCTTGATGATGCGCGCATGGGCAACCCCGTCAATCGCAACACAGAGCTGCTCAACGCCATGCGCCAGGTCGCCGAGACCGGGCAGGGCCCGCGCGAACAGATTCCGAGCATGGGCTGCTCGATCAAATGGAGTTAAGACAATGATTGATCTTTACACATGGGCGACTCCCAACGGCTGGAAAGCGTCCGCGACCCTCGAGGAGCTGGAGCTTCCCTATAACCTGAACGCCATCGACATCACCGAGGGCGTGCAGAAAGATCCGAGCTATATCGCGATCAACCCGAATGGCCGCATCCCGGCGATCATCGACCGCGACAACGACGATTTCGCAATCTTCGAGTCCGGCGCGATCATGATCTATCTGGCGGAAAAGACCGGCCGGCTGCTGCCGACCGACGCCAAGGGCCGCTCGGAGGTGATCCAGTGGCTGATGTTCCAGATGGGCGGACTTGGCCCGATGCAGGGACAGGCCAACGTGTTCTATCGCTATTTCCCGGAGCAGATTCCGGCGGCGATCGAGCGCTATCAGAACGAGACGAGCCGCCTTTACAGCGTTCTCGACGCGCGTCTGGCCGACAACGAGTACCTGGCCGGGGACTACTCGATCGCGGATATCGCGAACTGGTCCTGGACCCGGATCCACAACTGGGCTGGCGTCAGCATCGACGAGTATCCGAACCTGCAACGCTGGTTGGCCGAGCTTGAGGCGCGTCCCGGACTGATCCGCGGCGCCGCGGTGCCCCACGCGACCAACTACAACGAGCCGGAAGACATGCAAGAGGCTGCGGCGTCGACCAAAGCCATGGTTACGCGGTGACTTCGAACGCGGTTCAATAGCCTTCGCGTCGATATTGTCGCCTAGAGGGCTGCAATCGACGCGCAAGGCAAAACACTCGGTAGGGGCTCAGTAAGGGCTCCCTATCCACACTACTGACACCCGAGGAGGCGAATATGCCGAAACAAATCAACGCGCTGCTCGTCACCAAGGGACATCCCTTTGAGCGCGAGCCGTTCTTCGCCTCCATCGACGCCATGTCCAAACCGGACCCTGATACGGTGATCGAATGGACGCATGTCGAGCATCCTGCGGCGGAGTCGGTGCTGACGCCCGAAGGGACCAAGCCGTTCGATCTGATCGTGTTCTACGACATGCCGGGCGTCGTCTTCACCCATAGCGATCCGCCTTTCGCGGTCTACGATCCGAGCGAGGCGTTTAAGAAGAACTTCATGGCGCTGCTCGATGAAGGAAAGCCGATGGTCTTCCTGCATCACGCCATTGGCAGCTGGCCCACCTGGCCGGAATTCGCTGAGATCATCGGCGGCCGCTATCACTTCCTGCCTGGCGAGTTACGCGGCACGCAGTATCCGGGCTCCGGTTATCGCTTTCGGGTAAACCAGACGATCAGCGTGCTGAACCCGGATCATCCCATCGTCGAGGGTTTCCCGGAAACCTTCCCGATCCGGGATGAGGTCTACATGTATGTCGTGCTCGAGGATGATGTTACGCCGCTGCTGCGCAGCGATTTCGAGTTCACGGCCAATCGGTTTCGCTACGGCGGGGTAGGCTTTCGCGATCACCCGGGCGGCAGCAACCTGGTGGGCTGGACCAAGACCGCCGGAAACTCGCCGATCGCCTATCTGCAGTTCGGCCATGATCACGTGGTGTTCGAGAACCCCACATTCCACCGGCTGGTTACAAATGCAATGAAGTGGGCGATCTCAGAAAACGCCTTAAAATCAGCCTAATACATAGAAAAAATAGGAATTTAGTTTGAGCAGTTTTGGCGAATTTCTTGCTGATTCTCTGCTCTTGGACTAGATAAGGCCGCAATGAACGAAATTGAAACGAGATTTGTAGCGGAGAATGCGGTCAACGATTCTTGGGATCGTTGTGATCGCCAGCACAAGCTCGCGCGCAATACTTCACAGCCCATCCTTCGATTGCAGCCGTCTGAAGTTGCGCCCCGACTGGACGAATTGGTCGAGCGAACCGGCGGTCGTTTGGGGGTTTTTCGGCAGGCCGCGGAAGTCATATCCAACGCAGGTCACAGCTTCCTAGTCGCGGATTCGGACGGCGTTCTCGTTCGCCTTGATACTAAGTCGTCCGAATTGCCGGTGTTCGAGAGGCACGGCATTGCCCTCGGCTCCTGCTGGGATGAGCGTATCGCCGGAACCAACGGCATCGCGATGGCGATGTCGCATGGCAGAGGCTTCACTGTGCGGGGCAGGGACCATTTCTTCTCGGCGCTGAACCTGTTCGCTTGCACCGCGGTGCCGCTGTTCGATGCGCACAACCAGATGGTGGGCGCGCTTAATGTCGCGATGGTCGACCGCCGGAACGCCTCGGACTATTTCTTCGCGAGCCAGTTGCTACACGCGGCGTCGGATCGGGTTCAACGGATACTGTTTGAGCGTCAGTTCGGCGATTCCCTAATCGTATCCGTATCTTCGCCGGGCAATATCGATCTTATGCGCAGCAACGAGTTGGTGGCCGTCGATGAGGCGGGCATGATTTTGGGATCGACTGCGAACGCCCATGTGCTAGCCGGCATGGCGGACCCGTTCGAGCTGCGCGGGAAGCCATTTGACGCGACGTTTGGCGCCGACGTCCATGCGCTTGACCGCGTTCCGGAGCGGATGGTGAGCGTGAGCGCTGCGGACGGCCCCAGTGTGAATCTGTCCGTGCAGGCGTCGGTCGATAAAGTTTCTCGCGGTCAGGGATGGTTGACCCCGCAATCGCAGTTCGCACAGCGGCCCGTTCGTCGCGGCTCTCTCCCTCGTTCCGGGATCTCGCGGCTGGCAGCGCGACGATGGAGACGAATTGCGCGCGGGCTGAAGCGCATTTCCTGCGGGCGCTGCCCTTCGTGATCGAAGGCGAATCCGGTTCTGGCAAATCGGCGATGGTCGCCGCTTTGTTTGACGCCACCGAGTTGAGGTCGGATCAGGTTTTGACCGTCGACTGCACCGTATTGGGCGAACATGACAGCGATCAGGAATATATCCGGTCGATCATGGAGCAGGCGCGCCTCGTTGGCGCATTGCAAGACGCCGGGCGGCGTGTGTCCGTTCTTGTCTTTGATAAGATTGATGAGATGCCCGCCTATGCGCAGGCGGAATTGTGCAATCTGCTGACTCAGATCGAAACCAGCGACGAATCTGATCCGCTGGTGGCCAATCTGCGTATTTTGGCGACCACCAGTCATCCACTGATGGATGCGGTTCAGGATGGGCGCTTCAGGGAAGACCTCTATTACCTTCTCGCCAACACGCGCATCGAACTGCCGCCGCTGCGTGAGCGGGAGAGCCTGGATACGCTCGCGAATTCGCTGGCGGAACGTCTCGCCGGAGAAAAAGTCGAGATCACGCCAGAGGCCATTGATGCGATCGCATCCCATGCCTGGCCGGGCAATGTGCGCGAGTTGCGCAGCGTCCTGCAACAGGCGTTGCTGGAAGGCGATGGCGGTCGGATTTCGTTGATCGATCTTCGCGCCTCTCCGGTCTTCGTCGAGTCATCCGCTCGGCCGTCGGCCAATGATCGCGGCGGCCGCGCACCGTCGGAAACGCCTTATAGCGAGCGTGCGATGCTGATGGATGCGTTGGTAAGCGCCCGTTGGAACGTGTCTCAGGCGGCCCGGAAGCTTGGGATCGGCCGCGCCACGATTCACCGCAAAATGAAGCGGCACGGCATTTCGCGCCCGTCATAACGGGATCGCGTTCCGAACACGCGCTTGGACTCAAAGCGTTTTGTCAGAAGCTGTTTTTGAACGGCGTCGCTATGTGATCCCGAACACGTTTGACGCCTCATAGAGGCGCATGACCACAACGATCCCCGCCAGACCTGCGATGCTGACCGCGACAGTGCGCCGCCACTCAAAGCGCGCTTCAGAGAAGTTGCGGTCGGCGTAAATGATGAGGGGCAGGGCGAGCCCATAGACAGCGAATTGGGTGACTTCCAAGCCGAGCGCAAAGGCCGCCAGAACCAGCGGATCGAAATCTCCGGCGAACAGCGCCTCAGAGGCGGAGGCGGCGAAACCATAGCCGTGGATCGTTCCGATGACGAACAGACCAATCCAGTTGACGGTGTGGTTTCGTCGAAAGAAGATGACGATGCCGGCCGCGATGATTGAGACGGCGATGCCCAGTTCGACAAGCGGCACAAACCAAGCCGCCGACGGCGCATATCCATAGAGCCCCGCAGCCAGCGTCACGATATGGCCCAGGGTGAATGAGGTGGCGAGGCCCAGCACCTGTCGCCAATTCGAACCGGCGATCGCGATCAAAAAGATCATCGCGAGGTGGTCGAGCCCGAGATATATATGCTCCGCGCCGATAAAGGCGGCGTTGAGCAAAATCTCCATCTTGGTGGCGATCTTTGGATAGGAAGCGTCCAGAAGACCCAGACCGGCGAGGGTTTCTGTGGTGTCGTTTCTGTGCAGTTTGGTGACGGTTCCGAGCTTCTCCATCACCTGAAAATTGCGGCCAAGCTGGGATTCCAGACGCACTGCGCGGTTTAACTCGGCGTCCGGCGCGACCATCAGCACATCAAGCGTGAGATCAAAATAGGGCGCTCTCGTTCCCTCGCTGCCGTCGACGGGTTGTTCAAAGGCGGCGAGCGCGGTCTTTAGCGTGCCAAAACGCGGGCGCGCGTTATCGCTCCAGAAACGGAACTCTTCGACGCGGGTTTCGACCGGACCACCGTTAAGAGAAAACACCAATCCATCGTTCAGGAGATCGCGCAATGCGGCATCTCTCGCGGCGACGGCGTTGATGTCGAGAATTGTCTCATCGCCCACCTTCCGGGCGAAAGGAGGCGTGCGCGTCTCCTCCGTGCCTCGCCAATCTTCCGGCAGCAACGCGAGCGGGGCCGGCATGCGGATCATGATGATTACCTGACCGTCTTCGCGCTCGGCGACATGAAGCACACGGGGGTCGGAATAGCTGAAATGCGCATGCGCGGTCTCTGACAGACCGAAAAGCACAAACAGCGCCGCCAAGAGCGCCAACAGGCCGCCTTCGCATAGCTTCTGAATCGAGTGGAGTTTCACGCACATAATCTGCCGCCTTAAGAAAGAGGCTCCGGCAAGGTCATGCCGGAGCCTGTCACGTTATGTCGTCGTCGCGATCAGGAACGCGGGTCCCAGAGCTTCTGGTCGGTTTCCTTTTCGTGCTTCACGCCGTCTGGGAAGCTGACGATTTCCATCTGCATGCCCCAGGGCGACAGGAAGTAGACCCAGTCCTCGCCTTCCAGCGGGGTTCCGGTCAGCGGATGCGGTTCACCCAGAACCTTGACGCCATTGTCGCGCAGATACTGGGTCGCAACCTGAATGTCGTCGACATAGAAGGCGATGTGATGGCCGCCAATGTCGCTGTTCTTGGGCGGAGTCTTGTTTTGATCGGGCGAGGAATACTCGAAGATCTCAAACGCGGGACCGTTGGCGCACCGCACGACTGTGATCAGATCGATAGTCGCGCGCGGATTGACGTTCAGGTTATCGGTCATCCAGTCATCTTCGAACGGTCCGAACGGGCCGAAGGAGAAGAAGGACTCGCAGCCGATGATGTCCACGAAGAACTTAACGGCTTCGTCCACGCTCGGCACGGTGATGCCGATATGCTGACTGCCCTGCATACCCGGCATCTGGGCGTTCGCCACGGCGGGCGCGCCCAGCGTGATCAGGGCCGCGCAGGTCACATATTTCAAGGTCTTGAACATAGTCGTCTCCCCATATTGTTGCTGACTTGTGGTTCGCGGCGTTCCGACAATTCGACCCGCCACGTCGAGCGACCCCCACCCATGCGACCGAGCCCGAAAGCCCGGCCGCACCAGGGAGGAACCGTACTACTCAGATGTTGTTCGCACCCATCTCCTTGGCGATGTAGTCGGCCTGACGGATCGCCAACGCCACGATGGTGAGCGTCGGGTTACACGCAGCGGACGACGTGAACTGACTGCCATCCGACACAAAGAGGTTTGAGATGTCATGGGCTTGGCCGAACGCGTTGACCACGCCTTTGCTGGCGTCGGCGTGCATACGGTTGGTGCCCATGTTGTGCGTCGCCGGATAGGCGGGCAATTCATAGACATCGGTGGCGCCGACGGACTCGTAGATCTGCGCCGTCGTCTCATACATATGCGCCGTCATCTCATAGTCGTTGTTATGCGGCGTTTTCGAAACCACAGGCACGGGCAGTCCGTACTGGTCGACTTCACTGTCATGCAGTGTGATCGCGTTCTGCTCCTGCGCCATGTCCTCACCGAGAACCCAAACGCCGGACATGCGGTCATACTGCTCAAGCGCGCGCGCGACGCTGCGGCCCCAACCGGTGTTGCCCGGCTCAAGGAACGCCGCCATGAATGGCAGTCCGAGGGACAGGAACTCCAGATAGTAGCCGCCTGCGAAGCCGCGCGCCGCGTCATGTTTCACCTCATCCGCGACGATGCCGGCCACCGAGGTGCCGCGGAACATATGAACCTTCTCAGGCATCACCGCATAGCAACCACCGGTCGTGTGGTTCATGTAGTTCTTGCCGACCTGCCCGGAGGAGTTCGCTAGGCCGTCCGGGAACATGTTGGACGCCGAGTTCAGCAGAAGGCGAGGGCTTTCGATCGAGTTGCCCGCGACGCAGACGACGCGCGCCTTCTGCAACTGTTCATTGCCATCCGCATCCGCATAAACGACGCCGGTGACTTTGCCGGAGTCGTCATGCTCGATCCGGAGAACCATGGCGTTGGTGCGGACTTCGCAATTGCCGGATTCTTCCGCACGGGGAAGCTCCCTGACATTCGTCGACCATTTGGCGCCGATCGCGCAGCCCTGCATACAGAAGCCGATCTGCTGACAGGACGGACGGTCGTCGCGCTCAACCGAGTTGATCGCCATCGGACCCGAGGCGTAGTCGGTGCGGCCTGTCCGGCGACAACCCTCCGCCAAAACGCGGAACCCGTTGTTCCAGGGCAAATGCGGCATCCCGGTCGTCTTACCGGTCACGCCCATGCTTTGTTCCGCCTTTTCGTACCAAGGCGTCATCTCTTCCAGTGAGACGGGCCAGTCCTCGACATTGGCGCCCGGGATCTCGCCGTAGGTGGTGCGTGTCTTGAACTCGAAGTCCTTGAAGCGAAGCGAAACGCCGGCCCAGTGCACGGACGATCCGCCGTAGCCTTTCACGATCCATGCGGGCAGCGTCGGGTGATTGAGCGCGCCGTGCCAGCCGCCGCCGGAATAGCGTTTGTCGAGCCAGGAGATCTTTTTGAACATCGCCCATTCATCGTTCTCGATATCCCCGAGATCGATGGGCCCGCCGGCCTCCAGCACTACTGACTTGATGCCTTTTTCGGCAAGTTCGTAAGCCACGGTGCCGCCGCCGGCGCCGGAGCCTATGATGACGACAACAGTATCGTCGCTGAGTTCGAATGTAGCCATTTTCGCTCTCCCTTAGCGCTGTGCTGCTGCCGTACGTTCTTCAAGGCTCGGGCCTTCAGGAACGAATGTGATGTCGGAGAATCCGCGATCGATGTAACCGCCATGCTCAACAGAGGAGCCCTCGTATCCGAAGAGCGGCCAGATCTCTTTGTTGTCATAGATCGCGAAATAGGCGGTCCAGCGCACGTTCTGGAAGAAGCCCTCGCCCTGGAAATGGCGAAGCACGCCTTCACGCGCGTCCCCGTCTTCGACGTCGGTGTAGTTGGCGCCGAAGAGTTTCCGGGCTTGCTCGTCGATCTTCTTCAGGCCGTCGCGCAGAGTACCGGCCATCTCGGCGTCGCCGTCAGCGGACGCCGCGATTGCGTCGACGATCGCCTGGTAGTGTTCAATTTTCAGCAGGTCGGGGTGCGGATAGATATCTTGCACCATCTGCAGAACCATCGCCGACTCGTCCTCGCTCAAGGCGGCGGCGAAGGCCGGGCTGGCGTTGCTCATCATCACGGCCGTTCCGACGCCCGCCATAGTGGTGGTCATCAGGAACATGCGGCGATTGACGCCGAAGTGCTCCTGATCCGGTGTTTTTTGTCGATGGAAGCGGATAGTCATCTTTCTCTCCTGTTGGTTTCTTGTTGTAGGCCAGACGCTTCACGCCGCCTGTTGATGGTTCGTCAGAATTCGTGGCAATCGATCCTCGGCCGCCCGCACTAGGGCTCCATAGACGGATTGGATGCGCATTTTTGCGGATAAGAGTTCATTGAGCGCCACATGAGCCTCCGGCCGCGAGACAAACGGCGGCCCCGCCATGTGTTGGATCTTTTCGAAGATCGCCCAAACGTCGTCAGACGGGCGCTCCACCATGATCGCCGCTTGGATCAGCACGGTTTTGCGCCCGTCTTTCTCGCTCCAGCGTTGCGTGACGCCAGCCAGCTTCTTGCCAGCGGCGGTCACATTCCAGGCGCTGTCGCCCGACGCGCCGTTCACATGATCGAAGTCGGTCAAAACCTCGAAACGATTGAGCGCCTCTGAGATCGCGCTACAGACTTCGCGAATGCAGTCATCGGGTTTCAGGTCGGGTTTGACCGGTGCTATAAGCGCCAGGTTCAGCATGCAGGCGCCTTGCGGAAGGGCGCCGACGCCGCCGGGACGAGCGTAAATGGGACAGCCATTGCGCGCCACCTCGACGCCGATCTCTTGGAAGTTTTCGCGTTGCTCCCACGCCTTTGGGACGATGATTGCATTGTCTTCCGCGCGCCAAAGGTTGAGAGATGCGCGCCCGACATCGAGCGACTTCTCCTCCCAGGCGATGCCTTCGCCAGCGTGTTCGAAGACCATAGGAATCATGCTTTAAACACCTCGATTTCAGCGCAAATCGCCGTCAACGGATCGACGCGTCGCGTCGTGAGATCCGAATTACCGGTCAACTCGCGAACACCTGAGTCAGCGCGTCCTCTGGCGCTGGATCATCACTTTCGCGAGCGAATTTTATCGCCGCCTCAACGCGGCGCTCTGCCTCCGCCTCGATCTCATCAAGCTCTACGTCGGTCGCGATTCCGTCCGTCAGCATGCGCGCGCGCATTGTCGGTATTGGGTCTTTCGCGATGAGCGCATCCTTTTCGCCCTCTGGCCGGTACCCCTCGGCGTCGCCCATGAAATGACCGGCCAAACGATAGGTCTCGACTTCCAGAAGCGACGGCCCTTTGCCGGCGCGGGCATGGGCGATGGCTTCACCGGCCGCCTCGTAAATGGCGTAGGGGTCGTTTCCTTCGACGCGCTTGCCTGGAATGCTGTAAGCGGCGGCGCGATCGGCGTTGTTGTCGATGGCGGTTGAATTGGTCTTCGATACCGAAATGCCCCAGGCGTTGTCCTCGATGACGCAGACGAATGGCAGGTTCCAGACCGACGCCAGGTTCATCACTTCGTGAAAGGCGCCCTGGTTCACCGCGCCTTCGCCGATGAAGGCGACCGCGACGCCGGATTTGCTTTGCAATTTGCGGGACAACGCGGCGCCCAAAGCCGGGCCCATTCCCTGCGCGATGATGCCGGAGCACGCGAAATTCACGTTGGTGTCGAAGAGATGCATGTGGCCGCCGCGGCCGCCGGACAGGCCAGTCGCTTTGCCGAATATCTCGGCGGCCATCTTGTTCAGATCGACGCCTTTGGCGATCGCCTGATGATGCGGCCGATGGGTGGCGGTGACGATGTCTTCGGCGTTGAGATGCGCGCAGACGCCAACCGCCACGGGCTCCTGCCCATCGGAGAGATGCATCTCGCCCGGAATCGGCCCGTTGGCCATGTTGAATACGGGCGTTTTGCCTTCGAAATAGATCTTTGCGATGGTCTCTTCAAAGCGACGGTTTGTGACCATACGGGAGTACATCCACAACTGTACGTCGCGCGGTGGCGCCATCTGACAGTCCTCCCCATCGCAGTTTTGTACTGCTTGTTTGTCAAGAAAGGAGACGGCGGAGACGCCGATACGACAACTCTGAAAATCGGAGCGGGCGTGCGACACAAAATAAGCGTCTCAAAATGCGTGAAGGTGAGACAGTCGTGAGATTGTGTGAGACAGTTCGGGGCGGCTGTTTCGCCGACGCGAAATCAACCCGGTTCAGAATTTCTAAACTGAAGGCGTTGAAACCGCGCGCCGCCGCGAAATCTGACGGACAGATTCGCCGTTCATGGGCTCGGAAAGACAGCTTTCCCATTGACCTCAAAGGGAGTTTTCGACCTTAGGTCTGAGTGATGAAAATTCCAGGAACTTTGTTCAGGATTGAAGGAGAGTTGTTCTGCACTCTTCATGATTGACGCATGCGCCGAGCATCCGAAGGGACGCGCATCTATTCATTTGGGTGCGACAGTTGAATTGCGTGGCCTGACATGGCTCATGCTGAGTTCAGGCGCGACGGTCTTTGGGAGAAAACTGGCGGAGGGAGCGTCTTCCTATTAGTTCAGGTAAGCCGCTGTAAACTATGGGAATAGGAAGGGAGGTGTAGAAGTCTCCCAACAGAAATTCCAACACCCGGCGCCAAATCGACCCTTCTCGCGAGAGCATATGAGAACGCGAAAAGGAAACTCAATGTCGAACCTAATGACCCGACGCGCCGCCCTTGCCGCAAGCGCTGCCGTTCCCCTTGTTTCAATGGCGAGTTCGTCGGCTGCAAACGGGCCTGATCCCGCCGTAGAGGCCTACAAGCGTTGGCTAGTCACTCACCAAGCTTGGACCGCGCACATAAGCGCCGGCGGGGACGGGGAGTCTCCGGAAGGTGAACGACTCTATCTCGCTTGGTGGGACGCCGGAGATGATCTGGCGAATGCGCAGGCGACGACGATCGAGGGACTGATTGGTCAGTTGGAGTTGGCTGCGTACCTATTTGCCGACGGTGAGTTGGTTGACGGCAAAGTTCGTGTCGATCCTGATGCTCAGGTCGCGTGGGCTGACGGGATGGACGTGAAACTCATTGAGGCCATGCGGACAGCTGCTCGCGGCATTGCGGAGGCTGGCTATGCGGCGGCGTGATTTCCTGAAAGCATCGGGGCCGGCGCTCGCTCTGCCGGTTGTATGCGCCTCTGAGAGCCGCGCCGCGCCGCAACCAGCCGAACTGACCATCGAGCGCGTCATCAACAACGATTGCTGGCTGAGAGGCGTCGGAGAGGGCGATTGGGCCATCGTCCACAGCGAACCAGGGTACCGGGCGGACAACGTCTACTTAGCCCCTGACGGCGGTGCTGTGAGGGTTCAGCGAAGTGCGGTCGATGGAATCCGCGTCTTCGTTGACGGATCGTTATCTGACGATGGCAAGCGCATTCCCAAGATCTTCGCAGAGGGTCTCACCGAGGGCGAGTTCGCCGCAGCCGGATACCGCTTCATCGAAGCTGTGTTCTACCAATCGGAGGGAGATAACCGCTGGACGCAGGCCAACATGTTCCGCTCGGACGATGAGGTAGTATTGGTCGATCGGATGTCTGCGGAAGAGATGCGAAAGCGGCCTTTGGTCTAAATCCTTCCAGTTCTGCCGCTGTGCATCGAACTTTCAGAGGGCCGACGGCATCATTCCAGCATGACAAATGGAACCGACGTTTTCCCCGTTGAGCCGAAGAGATTGCCGCGAGTGGGCCGTAAAGCCGCCGCGGCGATCCGCTTGATGGTCTGGGCTGGCATGACCCGAAAAGAAGCGGCCGAGGCGGCAGGCATGACCGACAACGCGCTCTACGTGGCGCTCAGAAAGCCAAACACCCTCGAGCTTCTTAAGCAGGAATCAAAAGCGCTGCGATCGTCAGCGGCATTTCGTGCTTTTGCACGGATGGAGCATCTGGCTGAGAACGCCGACTCTGAGCACGTCAGAATGAAGGCGACTGAATGGCTGGCCGGGCTTGATGGACTGGCGCCGGTTAAGCGGGTGGATTCGCGACATCGTGTAACACACGCATTCGTCGATTATGACTACGGCGAATTCCAAGGCTACGACTACGGCGATGCGCTGGATGTGACTGACTGCGAGCCAGATGAACCTGACAATAAAAGTGAGCAGGACGAGGACCAAGCGGCCTAGGGGGCACCCCTTCGCGATCTGACGCGACTACCCCACCCCGCCCCGAAAAATCGTGCATGCGTAGGGTATTGAAGGCCCTGCCTCTCGACTTTGGGTGCCAACGGTTCTGAATAATTTTGAGCAAAAATCTCGCTTTGTTCTCATTTTTGGTTGACAAATGGTCGGAAAATTCGGATTTGGTTGCGGTGAGGCGATAACAACCAAATCGAGCGGAAACCATGCCTTTTCACGTTGAAGCGGGTCATTTTTTGAATGACCAGATCTCACCGGCGCAACGCGCCTTGATTCCCACCACTCTCAAACAAGCTTACTCGGCTGCCGAAAAGCTGGCGTCTGAGGATCCGATACTGGATGTGACTTCGGCGAAAGATCAGCGTGGGCGAATCCGCGCTTGGGCCGTGGACCTCGCATTTGAGAAGCTCATAGCGACCGGCCAATGGCCGTTCGACTGTAGTTGGGCTTGGTTCGACCAGCCGACTGGCCGTTACCTACGGATAAGGACTGAAGCGGCAACATTGACGCTTAGCCTCGTCGACGATCCATCGAAACCACCGCGGCACGTCAGATTTAGACAGCACAATGCGATCGCCAACGCGCCCTCCCTTTTTCCTGAGATAGACGAGGAGCGCAAAATTGAGGGCGTTCCCGGATTTGTGCTCGCACACGGTCACAAGGCGCCCGACTTCGCGCATGTCGGAATGGCTCATCCGGAGAAGCGAAGGTGGCTTTATCGCACGCCCAATTTGATGCTCACGCCGCATTTGGTCGCGGATGACCTCCCGCCGGTGGAGGCCGAAGACGAAGAGGCGATTCTGTCACTCAAGCAGGAGATTGAAAGGTGGTCGCGGGACAACGGCGATGTCTGAAAATGTTGTGCCGCTTTTCGGCTCTAGCTCAGTTGCCGCCAGAAGGCTTAATCCGGAAAAACTGAAGAAGGCGCGCCGCGCAAAAGCGATGACGCAATCGGACCTCGCGCGCGCCATCTGTCTTACTCGCCAAGCAATCTCGTCTTACGAGCAGGGCGCGAAGTCGCCAGAGGCAGAGACGCTTGGCTTAATCTCGCGCGAGCTCGAACAGCCTGTCTCTTACTTTGTTGCGCCGGAGCTCGGCGCATTCGGTCCGATTAGTGCTCGGACCTACAGGGCATTTGGCGCGGCCACTAACAAACGCAATGATCAATGTGATGTGCTCACTGAATGGATGGCGGCCATTGCGGCGTATCTAGATCAGTTCGTCAATTTTCCAGACCCTCAACTCCCGAGACTGGCACCTCCGGCTGTTGGCGACGGATACTCTGAGGAAGAAGTTGAGGCTGCCGCCGAGGCCGTGCGGGCAGAATGGGGCCTGGGAGCTGGGCCGATTGGGAATTTGATCAAACTAATTGAGAGCCGCGGTGTATTCATTGCGCATCTTCCCGTTACGGCTGGCAAAGTTAATGCCTTCTCCTATTGGAGCGGTAGTCGACCTTTCATCATAACTGGTGCAGACGATACGACAGCCGTCAGGCGTCGCTTCGACATGGCCCACGAACTCGGGCATTTGGTTCTTCATCAGGGCATTGGTGAGGAAGAGCTTTTGGACAAGGAAGTGCTGAGCCGTGTTGAAATGGAAGCGAACCGATTTGCTGGCGCATTCTTGCTGCCCCGCAAAAGCTATCCCAACGAAGTATTTTCGACCCGCCTTTCGAACTTCATTCCGCTCAAGGAACGCTGGAGAGTAGCCATCGCTGCGCAGATTTATCGGTGCGCTGATCTCGGGATATTCACTGAGCGGCAGGTTTTGAACCTGCGCAAGCAACTCAGCTACAATACGTGGAGAACACGTGAGCCGTTGGACGCAGAGATGGCAGTCGAAAATCCACAGATGCTCAAAAGAGCGGTCAGACTTGCGATCGACGGGGGCGCACTAGACGGGCCAACTATCATGGATGACCTTAATCTCAGCCCAGCGGTGATTGCTGGAACGCTTGGATTGTCGATCTCGGACCTAAGACCACCTAACTCCGCGGGCAACCCGACACTGACTTTGAAGTAGAGGTTCTCGCGGTGTATCGGAGCAGATCTCGCTACCAGCGCAGATCGGTGTCGCGAGCGGTGTCCGGGTGGACGCAACGAGCGATAAATATGCCGCAGAGAGGGACGTCAGGAAAACGCTCTTCAAGCACTGTCGACATCGCTCGAAAATGGGAACCTTTGGTGAGGACATCGTCGACGATCGCGATCAAATTTGGTGGCGGTTCCAAATACGACTCGTCCACAATCCACTGAGAAATCAATTGCTGGGGAGGAAGCCGTGTGCCCCCAGCATGAAAGGCTGTTCTTGAGGAGGATTGTCCGATAATCGGGCGAACATCGTTCGAAATCTTGAGGCAAATCTGCTCCATGCGGTCGTCGTATTCGGGGTCGTCTTTCGCCTTTGAGCATGGCACCGGCACGAATGTCGCGTCGCGTTGCCATGTTTCACTCAAGTTGCTTTTGATTAAGCGCGCGCACTCGCTAATTGCCCATTCCTTATAACGGTATTCAGCTCGACCTCGTCTACTTGGCGGCTTCTTCAGGTTTGAGATGAGATCGTTGCCCGGACCTGCCCCGAATCCAGCACCTGCAGCATACTCGTGAAAAAAGTAGCATGTATCTTTCGGGAGCAAGTGCGTGTGCTGCTCGCGAATGGAATCGTCAACTACTTGAAACTTCTTATCAGGCAAGAGCTTTCCAAATATCACTTGGCTCGCGAACTCGCACGGCGCCTTCAGCCTCGAAACGGGCAGGCCACGTGATCCGCGGGTTCTGAAAACAACTTTCGAGAATAAAGAGCTTTCGGCCCTGATAGAGCGCAGCGCGCGCCTGAGTCAGTGTCCCCGACGTCTCTCCGGCTTCGACTATGATCGTGCCTAGCGTTAGCGCGCTCATAGTCGCATTACGCTCCGGAAAATAGAGCCTCTTAGACGGAAATGGCTGAACCTCGTACTTGAGAATAGGGACTTGTGAAATCAGTAGATGGTCTTGAGAGACGGAATCCTGAAGGTCTTTGTTTTCCTTCGGATAGTAATCGCCAAGCGGCGTTCCAATCACCGCTATCGCCCGGCCGCCCGCTTCCAGTGTAGCGCGATGAGCAGCCGCATCTATGCCCGTTGCGAGGCCAGACGCGACGACGAAGTTGCGTTTTACGAGTTCCCGGGCAAGCCTCGCAGCACGTCTAACGCCGTCCTCACTAGCTTTTCTCGATCCAACTATGGCCATGCATGGCAGTTCGGAAAGCTCCCAAGTGCCCTGGTAGTAGAGCAGCTCTATGGGATGACGGGCATCACGAAGACGGGGCGGGTAATCTCCGGAACGATTGATACGGACGCCGAAGCGTTCAATACCCTTCTCAGCTAGCCGTGAAATCGCACGCTGACCCGTCTCCATCGCAATTTCCGGCGAAACGAAGTCTGAGGGCAATGCATCTGGATCGCTCGCGAACTTCTCGGCCAGCTTCTTAAAAGACGATCCTGTCTCCAACCAAAGGGCTTCGTACGCCCCCATTTCCCGCAGGGGCGAGATCGGTCTGACTGCCGGCTCTTCGTCATTGTAATTGAAGGCTAGTCTGCTCACAGCCAGCCGACCGGATTGGACATGGGTTCCTTCCCCTTCGCGGGGCTGTTTGTCTTCTTCAATTGATTTTGCCCTAGATTAATGGTCCCTACCAGCGGAATTCACGCAAGATCGCAAGCAAAAGGGGCTCTAGGTGGATAATACCCTGATTTCTGCAAGCGTAGTTTTTTTGGGTAGGTCAAGCTGTGTGGCTGGACCGAGAATCCGCGTTGATCCCAATGCCGATTTTGCCGTTTTACTATAGACTTAGGTGAGAAATGCACACCTCAAACCGTTTGTCCTATGGTTGAAGAAGATCCCAGGTCCAAGGCTTCCCAAGCATGAATTTGAGCGGTCAGATGCGGGCGTTGCCGCGCGATCTCGATCCGAAATGGAGTTCGCGTCCCGAATGTCCTTGACACTCTCTGAGGGACTCGCTCACGGGCGTTGGCGTGTTGACGCAAGGTAGGGCGTCCGCCAAGGCTTAACGGCGCTCCTAAAGGCCGTTTTGAAAAGCTCGGAGGGTTGGCTTCTTCGGCATCCCGAATCTTACGAGCCTCGTGGACTTGTTTACGAGTAACGCCGAGATCGGCCGCCGTTGCAGGAGCAGTGTTCCCTTTCGGAACGCTGCCGGGATGCCGGGATTGGGATGCTACCTCCCCCCGTTCCTGCGCGCTGTCGTATTCATCAGCGAACCTGCGCTTTGTCATTAGACGAATTTCCGTTGCATCGGCCTTTTCACTCTCGACTGGCTTGATATTCTCGCGGTGGATTTGTTGGAGAGATTGATGAAGAAATTTGCCTTTGCGCTGGCGGCGCTGATTTCAGCTTGTGCGAGTGTCCAATCCGACTACACGAAGTTCGACAGCTTGCCCGCGGATACTCGCGGCAGCACGATCGCGATTGTTCCATTAGGTGATCAAAATGGCAGCGCTGCCTGGGAGGCCTATGCGTCCGAAGTGGCACGCGGCCTTGCGCAACATGGGTTCAGCCGCGTCGAGATTGAAGACGGCCCGAAATACGTAGGTGTGATCAGCTATGGCGCCGGCGAGACTAAAGAATCGACGTCGTACTTGCCTCAGTATGGACAGACCGGAGGGGGTACGTCCTACACAACTGGTTATGGTTACGGCGGGAGCTATACAGCGACAACCTACACGACGCCCACCTACGGTGTCACCGGCTACATCCCTGTCCGGCAATCCGTGACCGATCGATATTTTTCGCTTCGATAATCGACGCCGAGAGATCAACGCCTGAACGGCTTGTTGCCGCTTATGAGGGCTCGGTCATATCTTCTGGGAGCTCTAAGACTTTCGAGGCTGTCGGCTTTTGCATGATCCGGGCTCTGATGGATGACTTTAGAGGAAGCGAGAGCGACGAAGGCTCGGCATTCATTGATGATTGCTAGCGGTCGAGCGCCTGTGCCGCTCCACCCTGCAGCTGATCAAACAGTCGCCTGAGGTAGAACAAGTTCTGCAACGGCAACATCCGCCGCAGTTTCCGAATGTCCGACTTGCGAACGCCGCCCACCCAATGCGCCTGAGACTCGCTGAGCGAGCTATTGCGATGCGGCCACTTTTGCCTTGCCGATGACCGCCGTAGCCACGTCGTCACAAAGTTCGCTCAGCTTGGAGAAGTTACTGGCGTGCAGCGATTGCCTTGAAGTTTCCGGTGCGAGCGCCGAGGCCAGTCGACGTTCGTTCCTCTTAGCGGCCTGACGATACTCGATTGAATCGATTTTGTTTCGGATGAGCGCCTCTAAATCGCGAGCCTCATACGAATAGTATTCTTTCATTTCGGCCCATCCAGCTGCACGGGCCACATCGATCATGAAGTAACTCTCAAGGGCAGAGACCTTCAACGCCCATGTTGCCTCAGCGCCCCCAGCCTGTAAGTTGTGCGCAACGGTTTCCTTGAAATTCGTTTTGACGGCGGCCCGCACGCATAGGACAAGCGATTTTCTCTCCAAAGGATCAAGCGAGCTCAATTTGCTTGGAAGGTCACTCAACTGAAAACTTTGTTGCTTGGTGAGAACAATTTCCTGCTCTTGATCAAGATGAGTGGCGAGCCGCTCCCAGCACTCGATTAGGTCTTGGTAATCGTGGCTCGGATCGTAACAGCTGGCCATAGCTCCGCTGAGCTCTGTCTCGTCGACATTAACTAGATGCTCTGCCAGCCGAGCGAGTGCTGATATCTCTCTCGGATGGAGAGCGTTTAGCGCGTCACGGCAAACTGTATCTGAACGTCCATGAGATCTACACCTCTCGTAAGAACGTGCAACGTGAGCCTGCTTCAACGATATTGCTGCGCTCAGGAGTTCGTCTAACTCACTGGCTGGCGCTTCGAAGGAAGCCAGACAAGCTAACGCTAACAGAACCGACCGCATGGTGAATGCCTCCGAGTTCTCGCTACCTTGGCGGGATCAACGCTGAGCCGCAAGTATGCTAGCTGAACTCCTCTCCATCTGATCGAATAGCCAGCGCAGATAGGCGAGGTTTTGGAGAGGCAACAGCCGCCGCGCTCTGCGGATGTCCGACTCTCTGAGATCGCCGGCGAACACCGCGCCTGACAGCATCGTCGCATCGGCGGCCAGATCAGCCGTGGGCCCCAGCATCCCACCGATGCCCGTGCGCGCCTGGTAGCGGCTGAGCTCTTCGCCCGTCAGTGCGGCGATGCCAATTCGCCCGCGGGTCGCCGCTTCCACGATCTGGTTCGCATCCGCCAGCCAGGCCATCAGTCCCGAGCGATCGAAGGCGTTCGAGATCACGATAGCGAGGTCATCCGATACCTCGCGCCCGGCCTGTTGTTCCTTGATGGCGTAAGTCAGGGCGCCCAAGGCCATCATCATCGTGATTCCGTTGAGCGTCGCGGCGTCCGCATCTTGAAGCCCGGCCAAGGCGGTGCGCTGGACACTGGCGAAGGCGAAGCTTTTGAACTGACCAATCACCCGGCCAAGTTCGTTGGACATCCACAGAGGACGATCCTGCCCAGGAGTAACGATCGCGCGGTCTACGTCACGCACCACAGCGGAGGCGAAGGCTTGGCGCGCCTCCTTGTTGGTCCAGTCACCGGTCTGCGGCAACCACAGGTCTCCGCCGGCGTCGCCAAACCGATCGAACTCTTCCGCAATCTTCATCGCAAGCGTCCGGTCGATGCCCGACGCGGCAAGCCGGCCCATGTCCTTTTTCGACGCCGCGCTCCTCTGGACCTTCTTCGCCGCTTTCAGGATTCGGGACATGATCAGCGCCCCGGTAAACTGCTTCATCCCCGCATTCCAATGGCTCATGCCGGTTAGCATGGTGAATCGCTGCGACGCCGCCTGGACGCCTCTCTCAAAGCCTGTCCCGACACCATAAGCGTCGCCGATGTCGGCAATGGCCATCACCCGGCTATCGAGAGCCAGATCAAGCGCGGCGCCGAGATCCTTCAACTCACCGGCCGCGATCTTCATTCGCCCGAAATCCGTTGCGATCGTCTTCAGGCCTTCCCCGTAAAACCGGCCCCAGCCTTCGGTCATGACAGGGCGGGCGATGTCAGGAATCGCAGAGACAGTCATTCCGCCGAGCAAACGCATGTAGTTGAAGCTGCGCGCCACCCTCGACGCCCGGATCACCATGGCCTCCGGATCGATCGGCAAGCCGTAGACGCCCCTGATCCTGTCTCTCATCGCCTCGAGATCACGGACAGCGGCATCTCTCTCGGCCTGAATGCCCTTTCGCTCTTTAGCGTCCGTCGCCGCCCTCAGAAGGTCCGCGGCCTCGTCATTGATCTTCTGTTTCTGAGCGGTCATCTCAACATCGCCAAAGCGTCGGAGAAGCTCGGCCTCAGGCTGTAGCGTCTGGAAATATCTGCGCCCGATGATCTCAATATCGCGTTCGAGAAACGCCTCGATCGCCTCGTCCGGAATGTCGAGAACGCGGGCTCGGAGCGGGTTGGCGTGTGAGATATCCGCGTCGAACGGAACGCGCCCCTCGCTGGTCCCGAGGATGTTGTTGATCGTCTTGTCCACAAGAGCCGTGATTTCGCCGTCGGTCATATCGGCCAGGGTGCGGTCCTGGTCCTTGATGGCGACGTCCGACTTGGCGAGTTCCGCGTCCTGAAGCGCCTTGATCGTCCGTTGCTGCTTCGCCTTGAAGCGCCCGAACAGAATGCCGGATAACCGTGGACGCTCCGCGATGATGCGCTTCCTATTGTAGATCCGGGTGAGGTAGGAGGCGGCGGTGTCCGGGGTGATGTCTTCAGGGAAGACGCCTAGTTCCTCGAACTCTTTCTTGAGCGGGTTGAAGAGATACCGACGCCATGCGCCGGCGGCGTTCTGCACCTGAGGTATGGGGTGCTGATCACCGCGGATCATGGCGCGCCCGACCTCTTCCCGGAATTGCTTCGCCGTGAGTTTCTCTGAGCGCCCAAGCAGGTGGCCCATGTTGGCCTCGATCGGTGACGTGAAGGTTCCAAACCGACCGACAGGCCCATCCTTCCAGTAATCCGCATAGAGGCGATCCGTTTCCTCGATCGGACGGGAGAGGCGGGATTGCTTTGTTTTGACAACGGTCTCCACGGACCCGCCGGGGGCCAGCGAAATACCTTCCGCATTGACCTCGAATTCAAGGGGCGTCTCGGCGAGTTGGGTGGAAGTTTCGCGAACGGAGCGGAAGCGCGACAGCACCGTTCGGATTAGCGGGTCTTGCCGGTTGATGATTGGTAGCATGGCGATGACGTCTTCCTTCTTCAGCCGCAGGTTCTCCACGCCGACCTGTGCGGCGCCCGCCGATCTGAGTTGGTCGTCAACACCCGCAAGCACATCGTCGAGTTCCTCGAGCCCCCTGGACATGGCCCGGAACTCGGAGCGTGCCACCTTTGCCCCAATACCCGCTCCCAGAACGTTTCCGAGAAGCACAGAACCGCCAATGACGATCGCCGAATCCTCCGGGGTGCGAGTGACCTGCGTGGCCTGTAGAGCCGCCTCAGAAACCGCGGCAGCCCCTCCCGCCGCGGCCCCCACCGAAAGGGCTGTGCGGGCGGCGGTGGAGCCCACCTTGAAGCCCCTGATGACCGCGCCGCCCGGTAGCAGCGTCACAGGGCTAAGGAGCCCGGCGGCCATTTCAGCGATTGCGCCCAGTGTTCCGGAGGCGGCGATAGTTCGAGCGTTCTCTCGCTCTCTGTTGACCTGCACTTTCATCGCTTCCAATTGGTCGCGGTTTCGAACACCGACGAATGCCCGCCACTCATCTTCGTATTCAGATCCGTTGATCTCAGCCCACGGATCAAGATCCGGATCGACTGGCGGCGCCTGGAACAGCACTCGATCCATCGCCAGCGCTGATCCAAATTCGCTGCCGCGTTCGAAGGCCGCGCCAAGCGTCTCCCTGGTGGCCGGCGCATCCGTCTCTGGATTCAGGTCGAACCCTTCACCAAGGCCGATCGGCTGGACGGGGTTTTGTGCTTCAACGAGTCCCATGGCTACCTCGAATCCCTGTCATTGAAATGGATGGACGCCCGAAACTGAGCGAGATGAGTTCAGGCCATTCCCAAGCGCGGACACTCGGACGGACAAGGGGGACCACACCCCTTTAAGGGGTGGTCCCTTGTCCGGACCGTCCGCTAGTGGCTCGGACAAACGGACGAATTGAGTTTGTCCGAACTTGTCCGAGTTGTCCGGAGGGAGGGTGATCATTTGCCAGTCCTCCACACGAAGCCGTTGAACTCTCGGACAATTCCGAGCTCCAAGAGCTTCTTTTTTGAGCGCTCAAAGGCACGTCTGAGGCTGTCCGGTTTGTCGCCGTCAGAGAGTCCGCAGTGTCCGCAAAAGTCGGACCACTCGGACAGTTCACATGTCCGGTGTTGTCCGGACGGCAAGCCGTTGATTTTTCGTATCTTCCCGACATGCAATAAAGCCTCGTCCAGCGCTTCGAGCGCAATTTGCTGCTGGCCGGACAGTTTTGGCTTCTTCTCGACCGGCTCACACGGCTCGACCACGCACGTCGTTACCGGGTCGCCGTCATCGTCTTTGCCGAGTTCTACTTCTCGCAGTCTGTAGCTAAATGTCAGACCACCTTTCATATCGCGCTGTTGTGTGACTTTCGCTTCGATCACGCCGTCTTCGGCGGTCAGGCTTATCTCTGTGTCGACCGCAGCGGGAAGCGACGAATGTCCGCGGGCGCCTCTGCTCGCGTCCTTGCCGGAGTGGTGCACAAGCATCAAGTGCGCGCCGGTTCTTGCCCGGAGAGCATCCAGATTGCGGACCACGGCGCCCATCGCCTCGACCGTGTTTTCGTCGCCGCTCATCGCCCGAGCAAGTGTATCAACCACAATCATCCGCACCGGCTCACGGGAAGCGGTCAAGTGGTTGGCGACGTCTGCGATAGCTGCATGGTCAGTGGGTTGGGAAAAATTCACCGAGACGGGAACGATAGTAAGAGCTGTGGCGTCTCCTGAGAGCGCGCAAACCCGATTTAGAAAGCCGCTGGCGCCCTCCGCTGCAATGTAGAGGACTTGGCCCTTTGCAACTCTGCATCCATTCCACCGCGCGCCTTTAGCAACGTGATGAGCTATGTCGAGAGCAAGAAAGGATTTCCCTACGTTTGCTTTGCCGAACAGCACCGAGAGGCCGCCTTGAGCCAACCACCCTTTAACCAAGTATCGGGAGTTCAGCGACGGCTCCACTTCGCCGGCATTGACGAGTGACTCAAGGATTTGCTGTGCGCGACCGGCCAGCGAGTCACCGGGCATCTGGACGGTGTTCACCTTCATGGGGCGGACTCGATCGTCATCTTCGCGGGCTCCGGTCCCGCCAGCGGCGATAATCATCAGCGGCCTGACGGAACGTCTCACGACTTACGCCGGGAAAGGGCCAATCGTCGGGCGCGTCGAAAGATGAGAACATGTCGACGCGAGCGGTTTCATCCATCGACTGAGTAGCCGCACCAGCCAAGAGCAACCGCTCGCACGGGCCAAGGTCGCGTTCCAACAGGATCGCTAGCCTATGCGTTAATTCGGATGGACGATCACCACGCCGCAGAAGGCGCAGGACCAGGGCAATGTTCGCCCCAACGCGATCTAACCGATCCGCCCGCATACTCGCCGCTCCTGATCAAGCGGCGTCGGCTTTTGCCTGGGCGCGTTCAGCGATGAACTTATCGACGTCGGATTGCCGAAAACGGACTGCGCGGCCAAGCCGAAGCGGTTGAGGAAAGCCTTCCATCTCTTTGATCCACCGATAGATTGAGGATTGACCGCTACAGAGCGTGTCGGCCAATTCATCGACGGTGAGCAACCGTTCATGCATTTCTGGTCTCCCAAGGTTGGTCGTGAGGACTTGGGAGAGACTGAACCAGAACCGAGACGCAGGATCGAAACCGGATATATCGAAAGATTCGGAAATTAATCGGTAAGCAGGTCGCCGAATATACTAATCCTGCGACGACGCGCGGCTTCGTGAAAAGGCCGTGGCCGCCGCATTTCTAGAAGTCGTGTGAAGCGGGTAATTGGCAACCCGTTGTCCATTCTTAAAGCATCGCCATTCTTGTCGTTTATCGGCTTTTCAAGCATCTTTATTGCGAACGTTCCGCGATCGTGCCAACCCTCCCCAAGCTTCAAAAGCTCGAACACTTCGGAGAGCTTTCGCGCATAAAGGCCTGATGGCTTTCCGCCTTGCGACGTGTTGCAGGTGGGCATTTCGCCCATTCCCAGAACATACAATTCGACGGCGTAGATCGCGGCCCGGTAAGGTTTGGGGGCTGGACGCCGACCTCGCGTGTTGCCGTCAGGATTGTTTTCGCGAAAAACTTCCTCGATGAAGTCGATCTCGGACTGGATCTCGTACTGAAGCGCCTCAAGTCCTTGCGCCAGTTCCGACGACAGTTCGCAAAGTGCGTCTAGCCGGTCCGGACAGCCTGATGAGTTCGCCCGCTCATCACGTGTGGAACTCCAGAAATTCACGGTTTCCTTGTGGACGTCGGTTAAACCCATGATGCCTGTGACGGCGTTTGCTAGCCCCTCACAAACTGTGTCGAACGCCTTCTTTGCTTCTTGAGTATCTACCGGGGTGTTGGCTTGGTGCCACCAGTCTATCCGGCGCAGCCTATTGAAAGGCCTTGCGTCGATACGCAACGCGGTCTCGATGCCGATCGGTTCAAGGATCTGCATCAACCTGGCTTCGACTTCAGAGCTGTCTTCGGTCACGCTCGCCCCCCAATCTCGATCACATCGGCCGATGCCGGCACGCAGAACCGCGACCAGCGCTCCATGAGGGTGCGCCGCTGTTCGAATAGATCAGAGCGCCTGTAAGCGCGTTCCACGGCGCTTCCGACTTCGTGGGCGAGGCAGAGCTCGGCGATCTCACTCGGCATGCCACCGCGTTCAGCTGCCCAGTCACGGAAGCTCGATCGGAAACCATGAATCGTGATGCCTTCGCGCTTCATGCGCTTCAGGAGTTGGGCCATCGCCATGTTAGAGAGCCCTTTGCCGCGCTTCTGGCCGGGGAAAACGAAATCGTCATCGAGAGGCTGCACGCGCTTAAGAACCTCGCACGCCTCATCGGTCAGAGGCACGCGATGCACGCGCTTTGCCTTCATTCGATGGGCTGGAATGACCCACATCTGCTCATCCAGATCGATCTCCGACCACTTAGCGCCGATCACTTCGCCTGTGCGCGCCGCGGTCAGGACCAGGAACTTCAACGCCTCTGAGGAAACGCCGTCACCAAGCTCGGCTAGGAAGGCGGGCACACCATCCCACGGCATCGCCGCATGATGCTTCACTCGGTCTTTCTGCCGGGCCAGTCCCTTCTCAACGCCTTCAACCGGATTGACGCCCTCGAAATGGCCAGCGGTTCTTGCCCAATCGAGCACTGTCCTGATGCGTTGTCGAACCCGGCGACCGGTTTCTGGTTTCTCGGTCCAAATCGGCGCCAACACTTTGAGAATGTCGGCCTGAGTTAGATCCCGAACGGGTAGGGTGCCGATGTGCGGGAACGCATAATCGCGGAGGGTATTGATCCATTGGGCGCGGTGCTTGTCGTTTGTAGCTTGTCCGACGATCTGATCGGCGTGCACTCGTCTGGCGGCATCTTCGAAACTCGGACAGGCTTGCTGGGCGCGTCTCTCTGCAATTGGGTCGCGACCCTCCCGCGCGGCCTTGCGCAGTTCTCTGGCTTTCTCACGGGCTTCAGCAAGCGAAACCCAGGTGATTCCACCTAAGCCAATATCCCGACGCTTGCCCTGAACCATAGTCCGAAGCACCCAGGATTTTCCGCCGCGCTTGCCGATTACAAGAGCAAGGCCGTCTCCGTCGACGTGGTGACCTGGTTTTTTGAGACTATCGACTCTCTTGGTTGTGAGCTTTCCCATCGTCATCTCCCAACACATCTCCCAACATTAAAACTGAGATAGTGAGAAGATACCAGAGAATTCAAGAGCACAGGGGAGAAAATAAGTGCCTGACTTTACGGTAAAACTGAGATAATGAGAGTGCTGCTGAGAAGGCTTTCTGGCGGAGGGAGCGGGATTCGAACCCGCGATAGAGTTGCCCCTATACACGCTTTCCAGGCGTGCGCCTTCAACCACTCGGCCACCCCTCCGCGAAGCGGCGCCATCTATACATTTCACCCCATAGGGCGCAAGCGCAGATCGGTCGTATTGAGATCGAGACCTGCGATCGTTACATGCCATGTTCGTTTTTGCAGGAGGACGCTTTGCTTAGAATCATTGGACTCATCTTGATTTTACTCGGTGCGGCCGCGTTGTATTTCGATGCAGCTGCGGCGGAGGACGGATTCCGGCTGCGTGCGTTGGGCGAGGTTTGGTTTGAGGTCCATCCCAACAGCCTGCAACTTATCCAGCCGGCCATTGAGCGCCATATCTCGCCCGTGCTCTGGGATCCGGTGATGCTAACACTGCTGACATGGCCGCTGGCGCCGATGCTGGCCATACCCGGTCTGCTGTTGTTCTTCCTGCGACGGCGGAAGAAACCAGATCCAGATATGACGGCATAGCGCGCCAACTGGCCCGAACCCGGCGTTAACCAGGCGGCGGTAGATTGCCGGCCGCCCGCGCGACTGGCGCGGGGTTTGGTGCCCGAGGACAATATGCACATACACCGACGCCGCGTCTTCGCGGCGCGCACTACCTTATCCGTCGTTCTGCTCGCCCTGCTGGCCGCTTGCGCGGTTCGTATCGAGCCCACGCAGGACCCGCATCTGATCGCCGAGTTGGAGGCGTTGGAGCGGGACACAAGGACGCTGTTCGCCAGCAGCGATGCGTTCGCGGCCGGGACATTGCCCGCGCGGGAAGTCCGATACGCCGATCTCGCCGCCCGCGCCGCTAAGATCCGATCACGCGCCGAGGCGCGGTTTACTCCCTCCAATGTGATCGCGGAACGCGTTCGCGCCGCGAGCCGATCGACGGAGAGTCGTATTCGGGAGGTTATTGGCCGCGCAGCGAACGGCGAGGGAAAGCGAAATCTGGAGAATGCGACCGTTGCCTATATGACTGACTATCTGGGTGTGCTGGACCGCCTGAGAAGTCGCGATCGTGCAGCGCCTGCGCCTGGACTTTCCCCTTCAGTGGTCACGTTGGGGCGTCTCGCGCTCGAAGACGCGCTGCGGGATGCATTGATCTATGAACGCGGCATTCTCAGCCGCGGCCGCTGAAGGAAGACATCCGATGACCAATCCAATTGAAGACGTCGCCGGTGAGATCGCTGATACCGTCACGCGCATCCTAAAGACCGATGCGGAAGGCGCCGCCGGTTATTCGAAGCTCAAAGCCGACGCCATTGCGCGCTATGCGCTGCTGATCGGCGAGGCCTATGCGGCCGGCGATCTCAGCGAGGACGCGATGCGAGCGGAACTGGAGGAGATGGACCGCATGGCCGAGCGTTTTGTCCGAAATATCCGGGCGTTGGCCCATACCGCGATCGAAGCGCCGTTCGAAGCCGTCGCGCAGACCCTCAGGGGTGCGATCGGGGCAGCCGTCGTCTCGCAGGGCGTTCTGCCGCCGGAGCTTCCCGCGCCGCGAATGTAGGGGCTAACCGGGTTAATAACGCGCGCGGCTGCGCTGCTGGGTCTTGGAGCGCCGCTCAGCGCGTTCGGCCGCGTGGCGGTCCGTATCGAACAGGGCCGCAAGCTGTTCGGTGATCGCACCCGCTAATTGCTCAACATCGGTGATGGTCACGGCGCGCTGGTAGTAGCGGGCGACGTCGTGGCCGATCCCGATCGCCAGCAGTTCGATCGATTTCCGTTTCTCCAGCATAGAGATTACGTTGTGCAGATGCAGGTCCAGATAGTTCGACTGGTTGGATGACAGCGTCGAGTCATCCACTGGCGCGCCATCCGAAATCACCATCAGGATCTTGCGTTGCTCAGGCCGCGCCGACAGGCGCTTGGCGGCCCATTCCAGCGCTTCGCCGTCGATATTTTCCTTCAGCAAACCTTCGCGCATCATCAAGCCCAGATTGAGCTTGGCGCGCCGCCACGGCGCATCCGCGCGCTTATAGACGATGTGGCGCAGATCGTTCAGCCGGCCGGGGTTGGGGCTGCGTCCGGCCTTGAGCCATTCCTCGCGGCTCTCGCCGCCTTTCCAGGCGCGCGTGGTGAAGCCGAGGATCTCCACCTTCACCTGACAGCGCTCCAGCGTCCGCGCCATCACGTCGGCGCAGATCGCCGCAATGGAGATCGGGCGGCCGCGCATGGAGCCGGAATTGTCGATTAGCAGCGTGACAACCGTATCGCGGAAATCGGTGTCGCGCTCCCATTTGAAGCTGAGCGGCGTCAGCGGGTTCGACACCACGCGGGCGAGCCGGCCCGCATCAAGCATGCCTTCCTCCTGATCGAAATCCCACGCCCGATTTTGCTGCGCCTGAAGGCGGCGCATCAGCTTATTGGCGAGGCGCGAGACGGCGCCCTTGAGCGGGACAAGCTGCTTGTCCAGGAAGCCGCGCAAACGCTCCAGCTCCTCCCGGTCGCAAATGTCCTCCGCAGCGATCACTTCATCATATTTGGTTGTGAAGACGCCGTAGCCAGGATCGGCCTCGCTGACATTCTCCAACGGCGGGAATTGCATCGGCGGCTCTTCGCCCTCGTCATCGAACTCCAGCTCGACGCCGTCCTCGTCATCCTCCGCCTCTTCGATCGAGGACGTCGTCTCCGTATCGTCTCCGTCCTCGCTGGCGTCCTGAGGGGCGTATTCGTCCTGTTGCTCCTCGCCCGAGCTGTCATCGCTTTGCGACTCGTCATCCTGCGATTCGTCTTCGCCTTCCTGCTCGTCGGCATCACTGTCGTCAGGGGCGTCGCCCAGTTGATCTCCATAGCCAAGTTCGGTGATCAAGTCGCGGGCATGGCGCGCAAAATCCTGCTGGTCCGCCGCGCTATTGGCGATCTTTCCGATCGTGTCCCTGGCTTTTTCGTCAAGAAAACCTCGCCAGAGATCGAGAACGTTGCGAGCGCTTTCGGGCAGGGGACGGCCGCTGATGACCTCCCGCACCAGAAGCCCGGCGGCGACGGCAAGAGGGGCGTCGGCCGAATTCTTGATCTCCGCGTAACCGCGCCGCTTGGATTCCTCCTCCAGACGCACATCCAGATTGTCGCCAACGCCCGGCATGGCACGCGCGCCGCGCGCTTCGACGCGTGCGTCCTCAACCGCGTCATAGATCGCGCGCGCGATCTCTCCGGTCGGGGCGAGTTGCTCATGCATGGCGGCGTCGTGATAGCGGAGCCGCAGTCCGTGGGCGTCCGCCTCACCACGCGCCAACATAACCTCGTGGCGGGGCATCCGACGCGAGACCACCGGTAGGCGGGCGACGTTGTCGCTGACGCCCGGCGGGTCCGTCGTATAGGACACCGCGAGCTCCGGCTCATTCGCCATCGCCCGCGTCGCCTCGGCCAGCGCCTTTTTGAAGGCCTCGTTGGGATTATCCGAATTGGCGGTCATGCGCCTTTGCTCGCCTAACCGCGCCTAGCCCAAGCTCACGCTTGCGGCGCTCTCGGGCAGTTCCTCGCCAAAGCAGCGCTGATAGAATTCCGCGACGGTCTGGCGCTCAAGCTCATCGCATTTGTTCAGGAAGCTGAGGCGGAAGGCGAAACCCACATCGCCGCCAAAGATCTCGGCGTTCTGCGCCCAGGTGATCACGGCGCGCGGGCTCATCACCGTCGAGAGATCGCCGTTCATGAATGCGGAGCGGGTGAGGTCCGCGACCGTCACCATATGCGCGATCATCTGGCGGCCCTCGGTGGAATCGTATCCGGGCAGCTTGGCGAGAACGATGTCCGCCTCGGCGTCATGCTCCAGATAGTTGAGCGTGGTGACGATCGACCAGCGGTCCATCTGGCCCTGGTTGATCTGCTGCGTGCCATGATAGAGACCGGTCGTGTCGCCCAGACCGATCGTGTTCGCGGTGGCGAACAGCCGGAAGCTGGGGTGAGGGCGGATCACTTCGTTCTGGTCGAGTAGCGTCAGCTTGCCGTCGACCTCCAGAACCCGCTGAATCACGAACATCACGTCCGGCCGGCCCGCATCGTATTCGTCGAACACGATGGCGACCGGATTGCGCAGCGCCCAGGGAAGCATACCTTCCTTGAATTCAGTGACCTGCTGGCCGTCCTTAAGAGTGATGGCGTCCTTGCCGATCAGGTCGATACGGCTGATATGACTGTCCAGGTTCACCCGGATGCAGGGCCAGTTCAGCCGCGCGGCGACTTGTTCGATATGCGTCGACTTGCCGGTGCCGTGATAGCCCTGGATCATTACGCGGCGGTTATGCGCGAAACCCGCCAGGATCGCGAGCGTGGTGTCGCGATCAAACTGATAGGTCGGGTCGATCTCCGGCACGATCTCGGTGGGTTCCGGAAAGGCTTTGACAACCATATTGGTTTCGATGCCGAAAACCTCCCGCACAGAGATTTCGACCGTCGGTTCCCGCATCATCGCTTCCATTGTCGCGCCATCCGCCATCAGAGCTATCCTTCAGTGGTCCGCCTTAAGTCGTCCTTTCGGTCGGCTATGTTAAGACCACCCGTTACAAAACCCGCGTCTTGTCATATATATGTGTTAATTGTGCAAGTGCGAAGAGGCGCCCCTCTGTCGCAGCTCAAATGCGGGCAGGTCACGATATAGCGTCAGACTGGCGCTAGTCGCGGAAATTCCGGCTGACCTTAAGGATCTCCCAAGCCCAAAGGACTTCGCGCAGGCGTTCTTCCTCAGAGCGATCGCCACCGTTCATATCCGGGTGTACGGCTTTGACGTGCTCGCGAAACGACTGCCTGATCTCCGCCTTCGACGCGTCGTCCTTTACGTGCAGGATGTCGAGCGCCCGCCGCTCGGTCGGAGGCAGAACACGCCGCCGTCGGACCGTCTCCCCCTTGCGGCTGCCGGGGTTGATCGTCGCGTTCTCTCCCAGAACATCCATCGGGTCGGTGAAGCCGAAGCGCTTCCAGGCTTCGCCCTCCGCATGCGGGCTGGCGCCGAGCGGTTTCTTGGGCTGCTCGCCGAATTTCCAGGTCGGGCGCTCCCAGACATTCTCTTCGCTTAGCCGACGCTCGACCTCATCATCCGGAAGATCTGAGAAATAGTCCCAGGATCGGTTGTACTCGCGCACATGTTCCAGACAGAACCAGTAGAAGTCGTCCAGACGATCGCGAGACTGCGGCGCGCGATAGGCCGCTTTCGACTCGCAGTTGGGCCAGTCGCAGACGCGTTTGCTGGTCTCGAACGCGCCGGACATGCCGCGCTGACGCGTGCGACGGCGCTTGTCGGCGCCGACACTGATGTCATAGTCAAGGGGCGAACGGCGTGACATTCAGGGGGCTGTTTCCTAGATGACTCGTTGGCTCAATCGACCGTTAAGTTTAAACCTTCCGGCGCCCACGCCAAGTGAATAAAGGCCAACATAACGTGACTGAAACGATGCAAGCGAGAATACGCCGCAAACTAGAGGCGGCGTTCGATCCGATCGCGCTGGAGGTCGAGGATCAGAGCGACCGCCATGCGGGCCATTCCGGCTGGCGCGAAGGGGGCGAGACGCATTTTCACGTCACCATGACTTCGGCTGCGTTTGACGGGCAGGGCAGGGTGGCGCGCCAGCGCGCTGTCTATGGCGCGCTCAAGGCCGAACTTGACGAGCGGGTGCATGCGCTTGGCCTGTCCCTTAAGGGCTCCGCCGAGGGGTAGGGCGACAGGCTGGGCGATGTCGGCTATGCTGATCGAACACAAAAACAACAAAACTTGAGGCTAAAGGCGTTGTCCCATGGATAAGCGGTTCAAAGTTGCGGCGCTGCTGGCGGTCGCGGTCGGCCTGTCAGGCTGCGCGGTTTACTCGGTCGCCGACGCGACGGTGTCCGTCGCCGCGACGGCGGTTGAGACGACGGTGGACGTCACCGCTGGGGCGGTCGATCTGGTCATTCCGGATTCGGATTAATCCGGTTAGCCGCTCAGCTTCTTGCGCACCAATTCGTTGACCGCCTTCGGGTTGGCTTTGCCGCCAGTCGCTTTCATCACCTGACCCACGAACCATCCGGCCATTGAGGGTTTCTCTTTTGCCTGTTCGACTTTCTCAGGATTGGCGGCCAGCACCTCGTCCACGGCCTTCTCGATCGCGCCGGTGTCGGTGACCTGTTTCATGCCGCGCGCCTCGACGATCTCCGCCGGGTCGCCGCCCTCAGCATAGACGATCTCAAAGAGGTCCTTGGCGATCTTGCCCGAGATGTCGCCCTTGGCGATCAGATCGATGATCCCGCCGAGCTGGGCGGCGGACATGGGCGAGTCCTCAACCCCGTGGCCTTCCTTGTTCAGGCGGCCGAACAATTCATTGATCACCCAGTTGGCGGCCTGCTTGCCGTCCCGGCCCTTTGCGACCTCCTCATAGAAATCCGCGTTGCGTTTGGAGGCGGTCAGAACCGAGGCGTCGTATTCGGTGACGCCGTAATCGCCCACGAACCGGGCCTTCTTGTCATCCGGCAATTCGGGCAGGGTCTTGGCGATGCCGTCGATCCAGTCTTGCTCGATCTCCAACGGCAGCAGATCCGGGTCCGGGAAATAGCGGTAGTCATGCGCCTCTTCCTTTGAGCGCATGGACCGCGTCTCGCCCTTGTTGGGATCATAGAGGCGGGTTTCCTGATCCACCGCGCCGCCATCCTCCAGCAGAGCGATCTGGCGGTTGGCCTCGTAGTCGATGGCCTGCTGGATAAAGCGCATCGAGTTCATGTTCTTGATCTCGCAGCGCGTGCCCAAATGGCTGAAATCGCCGCTCTCGCGATAGTCCTCATACTCGCCCGGTCGGCAGACGGAGACGTTGACGTCCGCGCGCAAGCTTCCTTCCTGCATGTTGCCGTCGCAGGTGCCGAGATAGCGCATGATCTGGCGCAGCTTGCGCACGTATTCCGCCGCCTCCTCCGGTCCCCGGATATCAGGGCGGGAGACGATCTCCATCAGCGCGACGCCGGTTCGGTTGAGATCGACGAAGGAGTATTCCGGGTCCATGTCGTGGATCGATTTGCCGGCGTCCTGCTCCACATGGATGCGCTCGATACGCACCTTACGGGCGACGCCGGGCTCGATATCAACCAGCACCTCTCCTTCGCCAACCAGCGGGTCCTTGAACTGGCTGATCTGATAACCCTGCGGCAGGTCGGGATAAAAGTAGTTCTTCCGGTCAAAAACCGAGCGGGTGTTGATCTCCGCCTTTAGGCCCAACCCGGTGCGCACCGCCTGCTCGATGCAGAATTCGTTGATCACCGGCAGCATGCCCGGCATGGCCGCATCGACGAGGCTGACATTGGAGTTCGGCTCCGCGCCGAATGCTGTGGACGCGCCAGAGAAGAGCTTGGATTTCGAGGCGACCTGCGCATGCACCTCCATGCCGATCACGACCTGCCAGTCGTCCTTCGCGCCATGATAGGTTTTGGGTTTCGGCTCGGTATAGGCAAGCTCAGTCATCTTGGGTCCCGCTCAGATTGGGAAGAACATCGCGGGGGTTCTAGGATGGCCCGGCGCGCGCGGCAAGAGCGGGCGGCGCAATCGGTCGCTTGGTGCTGGTAATTCCCGCCGCCGCCGGTAGGTTGCCGGTCAAAGAAAAGCACGGATGAGGAAACGACAATGATTCGGACTATCGCACTGGGCGTTCTGACTACGCTGGCGGCAATCGGCGCTGGGCCATCGTTCGCCGGCGGCGTTCTGGACGGGATCAAAGAACGTGGCGAGATCCGCATCGGGTTCCGCGAAAGCGCGCCTCCATTCTCCTATCGCAGCAAAAGTGGGGCGCCGACCGGGCTTGCAGTCTGGCTTTGTCAGGATGTGGCGCAGGGCATTCGGAAGAGTCTTGGGCTGGAAGATCTAAAATTCACCTATGTCCCCGTCACGGCGGCCTCGCGCTTCGATGCGCTGGAGAAGGGGGAGACCGATATTCACTGCGGTCCGACCTCCGTCACGTTGAAGCGGCGAGAGACGTTGGATTTCTCGATCCCGTTTTTCGCTGACGGATCGAGCGCCGTGCTATTGAGCGACGGTCCGGAAACCCTTGCGGAGCTGAACGGCGCGCCAATCGGCGCGTTGAAAGGCACCACGACGGTCGGCGTCGTCGAGGCGCTGATCGCGTCCGAAAACCTCAGCTCGCCGCTGGTGCAGTTTGATGATCACGAATCCGGCCTCAATGCGCTCCTCTCCGGCGAGGTCAGCGCGTATTTCGGCGATCAAGCGATCCTGATTTATCAACTGGGCGTCATGCGGCCCAAGAAGGCGGTGAAGCTCGCCCGCCGGCAGTTTTCCTTTGAACCTTATGCGCTGGCGATGAAGCGCGGAGAGAGCGACCTGCGGCTGGAAGTGGACCGCGTGCTGAGCGGAGTCTACCGCTCTGGCGCGATCCACAACCATCTGGCCTCAGCGTTCGGCGATGTCGGTCTCAGCGAGCTCGCAATCAGCCTCTATCGCATCGTCGCGTTGCCGGACTAAGCGTTACGCTTCGGGGAAATAGTCGCTCTCCTCCTTGCGCTCACGCTCCAGTTTCTTCTGGAACCCCGACTGCAGCAGGTCGACGATCACCAACACGGCGATGGCGAAGTAGAATGTGGACTTCGCCATCGGCTCCACCGCGTGTCCGAAGAAGGTCAGATGCGCTACATGGCCGCCTTCGCCGAGCAACACCACGCCGACGATCAGCAGGATGAAGAGGCCCAGAATCTCGTATTTCCGATTGCGTTGCAGGAACTCCGAGACGTGGTCGGCCAACAGCATCATGCCGACGCCCGATATGATGATCGCCAAAGCGAGAACCCAGAAGACCTCTGTGATCGCGAGCGCCGATAGAATCGAGTCAAAGGAGAACACGAGGTTCATCAGCACGATCATGAAGATGGCCTGACCAGCGGATTTTCGTGATCCGCCGTCATCGGGATCAATGTCCTGCACGGTCATCAAATGTCCGATTTCCTTGATCGCCGTGTAAATGATGAATACGCCGCCCAAGAGAAAAACGATGGTGGCAAAATTGAAAGACCCTTCGATGATTCCCGGCAGGTTGATCGAGAAGAACGGCTCCTGAAGCCGGGCGATCAGAATCACCATCGCAAACAGCAGCACAATCCGCAGCGCGATGGCGATGACGATGCCGATGCGGCGCACGCTGGCCTGATCTTCGATCGGCGCGCGTTTGGATTCGATGGAGATGTAGAGAAGGTTGTCGAAACCAAGCACCGCTTGCAGAAATATCAGGACGGCGAGGTTGGCGAGGTTCTCGATGGCGAAGAAATCAGGCATGGGACGGCTCTGTTTGAAACGGTGAAATGGAACTGCCGCCAAAGGGGCACAGCTTCGCCGCCAGCGCAACCTGCGCGATTCAGGGCGGGTGATCAGGCGAGATAATCAGGCCGGGCGAAATCGGTCGCGATAGCTAACGAATTGGCCGATCGTGTTGGCCTCATAGACGCCGCGCGCGACGGAGCGGGCGACGCAGTCCGCCGCCAGCATGCCGATGCGGGCGATATCGGCGAGGGGGTCCGCCAACGCTTGATCGCCGGTCGACAGGGCGAAGACGATGTCGCCGTCCAATGGCGTGTGCACCGGGCGGATGGCGCGGGCGAGACCATCCTGCGCCATCATCGCGACCCGCTGCGCCTGCGCCTGGGTCAACGCGGCGTCGGTGGCGACGACCGCAAGCGTCGTGTTTGCGCGCGCCTCGGTCGGGAATGCGTGATCCAGATCGACGGGCGGGTTGTTCGGCCGTTTGCCGCCGAACTCGCCGTCCCGCTCATAGGGCCAGGCCCAGAATACATCCGCGCCTGGAATGAGCACCGATCCCAGCGGATTGGCGGCGACCAGCGCGCCGACGGTGATCTTGCGCGCGCCGTCCTCCCAAACGACCGATGTCGAGCCCAGCCCGCCCGACAACACGCCAGCTGTCGCGCCGAGGCCGGCGCCGGCGTTGCCGAGGGCGAAGTCTCGCCGCGCCTCCATGGCCGCCATCCGCCCGAGAGCGGGGTAGGGAGGAGTCTCTCCCCAGTCCTTGTCTCCACCGTTCAAGAGGTCGAAGAGGATTGCCGACGGCACAATTGGCGCCCGCGCGTCTCCGACTGCGAAGCCGCGTCCCTGGGCCGCGAGCCAATTCACCACGCCGCCCGCCGCGTCGAGACCGAAGACCGAGCCGCCCGAAAGAGTGATGGCGTCCACGCGCTCGACCGTCGTCGCAGGGTCCAAGAGCTCGGTCTCTCGCGTTCCCGGCCCGCCGCCGCGCACATCCACGGCGGCGATCGTCGGCGCATCGGGCAGGACGACGGTCACGCCGGTCAGCGCCGCCTGATCCTCGGCGTTGCCGACCGCGAGTCCCGTCACATCGGTGATCAGGTTGCGTGCGCCGGTGGAGAGAAATCCGGTCATGCCTCGCCTTTCAATAGCCTCTGGGCCGCGCCCGCCATGACTTTGGCCGAGGCCACCATATCATCGATCCCGACCCACTCGTCCGGTTGATGGGCGAGGTCCAGAATTCCCGGCCCATAGGCGACGCAATCCTCCAGATGGCCGATGCGCACGACGTGTTTCTGGTCGAATGTGCCCGGCGAGACGACAGGCTCCGCCGGGCGGCCCAACACCCGCTCGATCTCAGCCGAGAGCGCGCGCGGAACAGGCGCCGCGGCGTCGATCATGGTGGGAAGAAAGCTGAGCACCTCTCTGATGTCGCAATCAAAACCGGGCCGCGTCTGCTTCAACCTTTCCAGAATCGCGCCGATCTCGGCCTGAACCTCTTCCGGATCCTCCTCGATCAGATAGCGCCGGTCGATCACCATGCGGCAGCTATCCGGCACGCAGGGCGAGGGCAGGCCATCAAATTCCTCGCTCAGACCGCCATGGAGCGAGTTGATGTTGAGGGTTGAGGCCCGCGCGCCCTCCGGCGCCACCGGCATCTCTGTCCGCTTGGCGGCGAGGCGGGGCAGCAGGTCGGTCTCGATCTCATGCAGCACCGCGCCCATATGGCGAACTGCGCAATCGCCGAGAAAGGGCATGGAGCCATGGGCGATGCGCCCCTTGGTCTCCAGCTCGGCCCACCAGACGCCGCGATGGCCGAGGCAGACGCGATCAACGTTCAGCGGCTCTGGGATGATCACATGGTCAACGCGCGGCTTGGAGAAATAGCCGAGTTGGGCGAGATGGCCGACGCCGCCATAGCCGCCGGTCTCCTCATCGACGGTGCCGGAGATCTCCAGCGCGCCGGGCAGGGCGGGGTCGAGGTCTAGGAGCGCCTCGCAGGCCACGACCATGGCCGCGACGCCGCCCTTCATATCACAGGCGCCGCGGCCCCAGACCCTGCCGTCCTTCACGTCGCCGCCAAACGGATCGACGGTCCAGCCTTTGCCCACCTCCACCACGTCGAGATGGCCGTTGAAATGCACGCAAGGGCCCGGGGACGCGCCCTCTCGCCGGGCGATCACGTTGATGCGGGGGTGCTTGTCGCTGTCGCCGGGGGCGCCGTCGGCTCGGACATATTCGACGTCAAAGCCACGTTCCTTGAGCCGGTCGCCCAGCAGCCGGGCGCAGGGTTCGTAGGCGTCGCCGGGCGGGTTCACGGTGGGGATGCGGATCAGGTCCTGACAGAGGCCGACGATCTCCTCCTCGCGCGCCCCGATCTCGATGTCGAGCGGGGTGGGTTCAGAATCGGGGGGCGAGTTCATGACACGGCTCCGGTCAGCATACGCTAACGAAGCCTCTGACCCGCGCGCGGTCAAGACTGTTCGCGGTAAATCCGCGTCGGAATTCGGGGTGGCTTAAGAGGGCGGTTACCGAATGTGGTTTAACGGTGCGGCGGCGAAAGTGATCGCCGCCGCCGCAATTGTTGCGCAGTCGTCAGTAGTGCAGAACCAGATCAACCAGCAGACGCCAGCCATAGGCGTGGTTGTCATCCTCCAGGACGTTGTAGTCGCCGCCCAATCCGAGCATGGCGTTGTCCGAGAACGCGTAGCGGACGCCACCGCCGATGGTCCAGATAGTGTCCGGATCGCTAGAGCCCAGATCGATGATGTCGGCGCCGGTCAGCTCGTCCAGCGCGGTTCCGGTGTCGATCTGCTCGCCGCCGTCGATCGGGATGAACAGGTTCGTCTCCAGCATCGGATAGAAGCCGGGCGAAACCTCATAGTCGACATGGCCCGAGGCGAGCAGCGATGTGGTCGCATCGCTGTCGAGCGCGATCTGCGCGCCCAGCATGCCTTGCACCTGGGTCTTGTCCCAGAGCTTGGCGCCCGAGACGAACGGATTGATGTATCCTGCCCCAATGCCGTTGAGATCCAGATCCAACTCGTCGACGTCCAGATTGCCGACCGGAATCGTGTAACGCAGACCGGCCGTCGCGATCTGCCCTTCCTTCGGGTTGTTCAGGAACGCGTATTTCAGACCGATGGCGATGTCGTTCCAGCCATTCTCATCCTCCAGCCCCACCGAGCTGTCCCAGTCGATCCAGGTGTAGCCGTCCGTCGTGGCGATGAAGCCAAGCTCTTCCGTGATCGCCAGACGCGCCTGCAACGCGAGAACCTGAACATTCGCGCCTCCGCCAGCGAAATCATCATGCGTCTCGTGATAGGCGTAGAGCGGTTTGACTTCCGTCGTGATGAACGGCGTTTCGTTGAAGATTGGGTTAGTGAGAGGCGGCACGTAGCGATCGAAACCGTTTTCTCCGAATGACCCCTCAAGCGGCAGGCCCAGACCGTCCGCCATCGCCGGTGTCGCCAAAATGGCGGCGGCCACAACAGCCCCGCCAAGTCCCTTCGCCATATGCGCCATTTGATCTCTCCGTCGCTTCCAGATTTTGCGAGTCGGCGACGCGCCGCCCGCTTTCTCGCGACGGTTCTGAGACGATCGGACAGTATACGCTTTGATCTGGGTCATGAATTTGTTGCATCGCAACAAATTTTGCGAATGGCGTTACAGATCCGCCATAGGTTGAGCCTGCAGAAACGGAAAACGCCGGACCTGTAAGGGCCCGGCGCTCGGTTAATTTAGGTGAAGAGTTGTGCCGCGTCAGCGGTTCATCCGGTTGTCGACCAGATCATCCACCACGCTCGGATCGGCGAGGGTCGAGGTGTCGCCCAGCGCGTCAAACTCATTCTCGGCGATCTTGCGCAGGATGCGGCGCATGATCTTGCCAGAGCGGGTTTTGGGCAAGCCGGGAGCCCACTGGATCAGGTCGGGCTTGGCGATCGGTCCGATCTCCGTCCCCACCCAGTCGCGCAGTTCCTTGCGGAGTTCTTCGGTGTATTCCTCGCCCTCCATCAAAGTGACGTAGCTATAGATGCCTTGCCCCTTCACGTCATGCGGGTAGCCGACCACCGCGGCCTCGGAGACCTTGGGATGCGCGACGAGGGCGCTTTCGACCTCCGCCGTGCCCATCCGGTGGCCGGAGACGTTGATGACGTCGTCGACGCGCCCGGTGATCCAGTAATAGCCGTCCTCATCGCGGCGAGAGCCGTCGCCGGTGAAGTAGTAGCCCTTGAACATCTCGAAATAGGTCGAGACGAACCGGTCATGGTCGCCATAGACCGTGCGCATCTGGCCCGGCCAACTGTCGCGGATCGCCAGCACGCCCTCGGCCGGATCGCCGTGAACTTCCTCGCCCTGATCGGTCAGGATCACAGGGTCCACGCCGAAGAAGGGCCGAGTGGCCGATCCGGGCTTGGTCGCGGTCGCGCCGGGCAGGGGGGTGATCAGAATGCCGCCGGTCTCGGTCTGCCACCAGGTGTCCACGATCGGGCAGCGTCCGCCGCCGACGACCTTGTCATACCAATTCCAGGCCTCCGGATTGATCGGCTCGCCAACCGAGCCGAGGATCTTCAGGCTGGAGAGGTCATGCGCCTTTTCGAACTCGTCGCCCTTGGCCATCAGCGCGCGGATCGCGGTCGGCGCGGTGTAGAACTGGTTGACCTTGTGCTCTTCGCAGACCGCCCAGAACCGGCCCGCGTCGGGATAGGTCGGCACGCCCTCAAACATCAGCGTGGTGGCGCCGTTCGCGAGCGGACCATAGACGATATAGCTGTGGCCGGTGACCCAGCCGACATCGGCGGTGCACCAATAGATGTCGCCATCATGATAGTCGAAGACGTATTGATGCGTCATCGAGGCGTAGACCAGATAGCCGCCGGACGTGTGCAGCACGCCTTTCGGCGCCCCGGTCGAGCCAGAGGTGTAGAGGATGAAGAGCGGATCCTCCGCATTCATCGCCTCCGGCGCGCAGTCGGCGCTGACATTGGCGACCGCGTCGCCATAGAACGTGTCGCGGCCCGCCTGCATCGGCACATCGCCGCCGGTGCGTTGCACGACCAGCGATTTCACGCTGGCGTCGCATTTGGCCAGCGCTTTATCGACATTGGTCTTTAGCGGCGTGACGCGGCCGCCGCGGGGCGCCTCGTCAGCGGTCACGACCAGCTTGGCCTCGCAGCCGTTGACCCGGTCCGCCAGCGCATCCGGGCTGAACCCGGCGAAGACGATGGCGTGCACCGCGCCAATGCGCGCGCAAGCCAGCATCGCATAGGCCGCCTCGGGCACCATCGGCATATAAAGGACGACGCGATCGCCTTTGCCGACGCCCTGCGCTTTCAGGACATTGGCGAATTTGCAGACTTCCTCATGTAGCGTCTTGTAGGAGATGTGCACCGAGTTGCCGGGCTCATCCGCCTCCCAGATGATCGCCGTCTGATCTCCACGGGTCTCCAGATGGCGGTCGACGCAATTGGCGCAGACATTCAGCTCGCCGTCTTCAAACCATTTGATGGAGACGTTTTCGTAGGCGTAAGAGGTGTTTTTGACCTTCGTGTAGGGCTTGATCCAGTCAAGCCGCTTGCCATGTTCTCCCCAAAACCCGTCCGGATCGGAGATCGAGGCCTCGTACATTTCTCGATATTTGGCGTCAGTTATGTGAGTGTTCGCAACGATTTCGGCTGGCGGCTGGCGCATTTCGGCCATGCTGATCCTCCCAGAGGTCCAAATTACTTAAAGCGCAACGTGCGACACCGTCAGCGCTTTTGAGCTTATCCCCGCTCCTTGAACGCAAGGAGCCGATTTTGTCCCTGATTGTCAAGGTTTCCATTCGCTTTGAGGGGAAAGACTGTCTCGTGAAACACTCTGATCAAGCAGGTCGAGATCGGCTTCGGAAATGTTGCTCAGGAGCACAAGGCGATGTGCGTCGGGCAGAGGTCTGGTTCGGTGAGAGAGGCGCGTCTCACCGACGTTCAATCGTGATCCGTGTTTCAAGAGACAATTGTCGAATATGGTGAATTCCAGAATTACCGGAGCGACGCGCATCTCTGCTGAATATCGAGCAGCGACTCTTCGAGCGTCCGAGCGGCGCCCTCAGAATGTCCCGCTGATTTGAGCGCCTCGGCCAGATCGGCTGCAAAGATGCGCAGGTCTCGGCAGCGCTGGACAAGAGATTTGGTGTCATGCTCCAAAATGGCGGCGCGATACGCGGTCGTCAGCAGGCTGCAGATCAGACGCATATGGCGCCCTCTCTCCTTTACGGCCGGGTCCAATGATTGGAGATTTGGCTTCATGCCTTTGGCCGTCGCCTTCAAGTCCCCGATGATCGCGCCGCGGTTTTTCCAGCACCGGTTGGAGCAGGGAAAGACGTCCGATGGCGGGGCCTTGTAGGTCTCGGCGACATCCTGCTCCAGCTTCGCCATTCGCTTGCCAAGTTGATGAAGCTCTCGCGCTCGCATGTCGGAGATGTCGTTGACGATGGTTGAGAGTTCGCTTGCGCGCTGTTCAAGCTCCGCCTCGCAAACCTTGTCGTTCAGCTTCGAGAATATCCCAAACATAGGCGCGTCCAGCGTTGCGGTGACGATTGTGGAAAGCAACGGGTGATAACACGAACCGCATTTGAGAGGCACGGCGTAAACAGTCGTTGACGCATCTGGAATAGAAGTGGCGGAGAGACAGGGATTCGAACCCTGGGTGGGGTCGCCCCCACAACGGTTTTCGAGACCGCCCCGTTCGACCACTCCGGCACCTCTCCGCAGGCTGACGTCTGGCCGACGCGGCGCGATGTTTAGCGGCGGGCGGGAAGGGGCGCAAGGGGGCTTGAAAACCTGTCGAAGGTCGGCGACCGTTGCTGTACTGACAGTCGATATTCAACCCGCCAAACGTGGCGACTGAGTTCCAACCAATTTATTAGAGCCATTCGTTTGAGTTTTTCCTTAATTGCGCTGATTTCAATCCTCGTCGCGATCCTTTCGATAGGTCTCTACAGGTGGCACTTGCCGCGTCGTGACGGCGGCTCACTTCGTATTCGGCCGCATCAAGAAATCTACGCTCTGCTCGATGAGATCACCGGAACGGTTGAAGTCAGAGAGCGGCGCTTCGCCCTATTGGAGAATCTGAGAGTCGAGATTTGGGCCGTATATGCACCAGGGCGCAGGTTCAACATGCAAAAGGCGCTATACAAACACGAAGCGGTCTTGGAGGGGGGAGACTTCGAAAACGGACCGGTAAGGTCGGGACGCGTACGATTTCGGGTGCGTGTTCTTCCTCCGGGTACGACCGAATTCGACGGTCTCGACCGAAGCTTGTATGCGTTACTGCATTCACCCGCGTCATTTCGCAGTGGCGTGAACTGGCATCTGGTGGCCTTCGACCGGAGCCCATTCGGGACTCAAGTTGGGTATGTTTTCGTTCCCATGTACGGCTTTGCCAGGCGGGACAGTGAAATGGGTCGACTCTATTTTTCGCACGATCAGATGCTCGAAGAATTATCTCGGTCTTGACATTCTTAGTCTTCGAACCGATAACCCGCGCTCCGCACACGGGGCTTCCTCGTGGGCGGTGAAACTATGGAATAACGCCCGACAGGGCGCGCTGTTCGAGGTGCGCAATTCGCGCAAAAGACCGGGACGCCCGAACCAAGGGTCGACCGGCGCCGAAGGACGCGGCAGTCGCAAAAGGACGAAACGATGTTCGCAGTCATCAAGACTGGCGGCAAACAGTACAAGGTCGCTAAGGACGATGTGCTGATTGTCGAGAAACTCGCGGCCGAGGCCGGCGAGACCATTCAATTCAACGACGTGCTGATGCTGGGCGGCGAGGGCGACGTGACCGTCGGGTCTCCGTTCGTCGACGGCGCCGGCGTTCAAGCCGAGGTAATGGGCGCTACGCGCGGCCCGAAGCTGATCAATCTCAAGCGCCGCCGCCGCAAGCACTCGTCGCGCCGGAAAAAAGGCCATCGCCAGGATCTGACCAAGGTGAAGGTGCTCGACATCCTCGCTTCTGGCGCGGACGCATCGGGCGTGAAAGCGGCCCTTGGCGCGGGCTCCGTCTCCGTCGCTGCGGTCGCCGCCGCGGCGCCGGCCGAGGCCCCCGCCAAAGCTGAGAAAGCGGCAAAGGCTGAAGCGCCTGCTGCGGTGGAGGAAGCGCCCGCTGTCGTTGGCGTGAAACCCTCCAACCTGCTGGAGGCGGCAGACGGTGAAGCGGATGATCTGACGAAGATCTCCGGCGTCGGCCCGAAACTGCTAGAGAAACTCAACGCGAACGGCATCTACCATTTCCGCCAGATCGCTGAGTGGACCGCCGAGGAAATCGCCTATATCGATGTGCAGCTTTCGTTCAAGGGCCGCATTGAGCGCGACGGCTGGATCGAGCAGGCGAAACAGTACGCCGCCGAAGCCGGCAGTGAAGCTGAGTAAGAGGAGACCGACCCATGGCTCATAAAAAAGCAGGCGGTTCATCCCGCAATGGCCGCGACTCCGCCGGCCGCCGTCTTGGCGTGAAGAAATATGGCGGCGAGGCCGTTATTCCGGGCAACATCATCTGCCGCCAGCGCGGCACCAAATGGTGGCCGGGCGAGAATGTCGGCATGGGCAAGGATCACACGATCTTCGCCACCGCCGAGGGCGCCGTGAAATTCCACAAAGGCCTCAAGGGCCGGACCTTTATCTCGGTCCTGCCGACGCCGGAGGCTGCTGAATAACCTCAGGCCGAACCGAAGATTCAAGGGGGATCGGCCGGTGGCCGGTCCCTTTTCATTTTCGGACCAGCCGCTTCGACCCCCCGCGATCAGGGGAGCGCGACACATGCGCGATACGCTGAAGACCGAAAGACTGATCCTGCGTCCGCTCCGACCTGAGGATGCGGGTCCCATCTCGCTCTATGCCGCCGACCTGAACGTGTCGCGTATGTTGGCGCGCGTGCCGCATCCCTATCCGCCGGGCGCGGCCGAGGCGTTCATCGAGCGCGCGCTCTCAGGTCAGCTGATGGAGACGGTCTATGCGATCGCGTTCGCGGCCTCTGAGACGCACGAACTTGTGGGTGTCGTCGGCCTTCGGGAACGCGGCGAGACCAATGAGCGCCGTCTCGGATACTGGCTGGGCGCGCCCGCCTGGGGGCGGGGCGTCGCGACCGAAGCTGTGCGGGCGGTCGTGGATGAGGGCTTTGCGGATCTGGCGCTGGCGCGCATCACCTCGGACGTGTTTCTCGACAACCTGACGTCGCGGCGCGTGCTGGAGAAGACGGGCTTCGTCTTTGGGAATGAGTTCGAGCAATTTTGTCCTGCGCGCAATCAGATGGCGCCGTCGCAGCATTGCACGCTGGCGCGCGTCAAGTGGGCGGCCGGGCGAGGCGGCTGAGTTGCGGTGACGCGGCGCCGCGCCTATCAAGGCGCTGAAGGGAAGAACTATGAAGTTTCTGGACCTCGCCAAAGTCTACATCAAGTCCGGGTCCGGCGGCCCGGGCTGCGTCAGCTTTCGGCGTGAGAAATTCATTGAGTTCGGCGGCCCCGATGGCGGCGACGGCGGCAAGGGCGGCGATGTGTGGGCCGAGGCGGTGGATGGTCTGAACACCCTGATCGACTATCGCTATCAGCAACATTTCAAGGCCAAGAACGGCATTCACGGCATGGGCCGCCAACGCACGGGTCATGGCGGCGCGGATGTTACGCTTAAAGTGCCGGTGGGAACCGAGATCCTCGATGAGGATCAGGAGACGATGCTGGCGGATCTGACCACGCTGGGTCAACGGGTTCAGTTGGCCAAGGGCGGGAATGGCGGTTTCGGCAATCTGCATTTTAAGAGCTCGACCAACCGCGCGCCACGCAACGCCAATCCCGGCCAGCCGGGGGTGGAGCGGACGATCTGGCTGCGGTTGAAGTTGATCGCAGACGCCGGGCTGGTTGGCCTGCCCAATGCCGGGAAATCGACTTTCCTCGCCGCGACGTCCAACGCGCGGCCGAAGATCGCCGACTATCCCTTCACCACGCTGCACCCCAATCTTGGCGTCGTCGGCGTCGACAAGGCCGAGTTCGTGCTGGCGGATATTCCGGGCCTGATCGCCGGCGCGCATCAGGGGCGCGGCATTGGCGACCGGTTCCTTGGCCATGTGGAGCGTTGCGCGGTGCTGTTGCATCTGGTCGACGGCACGTCGGAGGACGTGGCCGAAGACTATCGCGTCATTATGGGCGAGTTGGCGGAATATGGCGGGGGCCTGATCGACAAACCCCGCGCGGTGCGGCTGAACAAGTCCGATGCGCTGAGCGAGGAGGAGCGCGAGGAAAAGCTCGCCGCGCTTCGGGATGCGGGGGCGGAGGATGTCGCAGCGCTTTCCGCCGTCACGGGCGAGGGCGTGACGGATACGTTGCGCGCGCTCAGGTCCTGCATCGTCGATGACCGTCAGGCGGAGCGCGAAGCGTTGCAGGAGCCTGAGACATGGCGTCCGTGATGGAGATCGCAGACGAGGGGCTTCAGCGCTTCACCTCGGCGCGGACGCTGGTCGTCAAGATCGGCTCAGCGCTTCTGGTGGATGCGGACACCGGCGATCTGCGCGCCGACTGGCTGGCGAGCCTCGCCGAGGATATCGCGGCGCTGCGGAGGCGCGGGATCGATGTGGTCATCGTCTCATCCGGCTCAATCGCCTTGGGACGGCGGGCGTTGAAGCTTCCCAGAGGCGCGCTGACGCTGGATCAGAGTCAGGCGGCTGCAGCCGTGGGTCAGATCCGACTCGCACGCGCTTATGAGCAGGCGCTGGCACCCTATGGCGTAATCTCTGCGCAGGTGCTGCTGACGCTGGACGACACGCAGAACCGGCGGCGGTACTTGAACGCACGCGCGACCTTGAAGGCGCTGCTGGCGAATGGCGTGACGCCGGTGGTCAATGAGAACGACACCGTGGCGACAGACGAGATTCGCTATGGCGACAATGATCGGTTGGGGGCGCTGGTCGCGCAGATCGCGGGCGCGGATGCGCTGATCCTGCTGTCGGACGTGGACGGGCTCTATGACAAGAACCCACGGGATTTCGACGGCGCCAGCCATATCCCGGTCGTGCGGGATCTGACCCCCTCGATACAAGCGATGGCGGGCGGCTCCGGCACCGAGGGCGCCAAGGGCGGGATGATCACCAAGCTGCTGGCGGCCAAAACCGCAATGCGCGGCGGCTGCGCTATGGCGATCACGAAGGGTGCGGTGGATCATCCTCTAAGCGCTTTGGAGAAGGGCGCGACCGCGACCTGGTTTTTGCCGCGCGAAGACGCCGCATCGGCCAAGAAGCAATGGATCGCGGGCATGAAGCCAGTCGGCGCCCTGATAGTGGACGATGGGGCCGCGCGTGCGTTGGAGCGGGGCAAGTCCCTGTTGCCCGCAGGGGTCAAGCGGGTCGAAGGCGCCTTTCAACGCGGCGATCCGGTGGCGATCCGGGCCGAAGACGGCGCTGAGCTTGGCGCGGCGCTGGTCGCCTATAGCGTGGCCGAGGCGCAGGTGATTGCGGGTCGCCAAAGCGGCGATATTGAAGAACTGCTTGGATATCCCGGCCGCGCCGCGATGGCGCATCGGGACGATATGGTTTTATGGAGGGGCGTATGACGGACGTCGCAATAGAAAGCACGGCGGAGACGGCCGCCGATGTGATGGCCGAGATCGGCACGCGCGCCAAGGCGGCTGCGCGGCGACTGGCCGCCGTATCGGGCGAGGCCAAGCGCAAAGCGCTGGAGGCCGCTGCGGACGCGGTTGAGGCGCGCGCGCCGGATATACTCGCCGCCAATGAAAAAGACATGGCCTATGGGCGCGAGAAGGGCCTCTCCAAAGCCATGCTGGACCGGCTGCTTCTGAACGAAGAGCGCATCGCCGGAATTGCGGAGGGTCTGCGCGCCGTCGCGGCGCAAGACGATCCTGTCGGCGCGGTGATGGAGGAATGGGACCGACCCAATGGCCTCCACATCAAGCGCGTGCGCACGCCCCTCGGCGTGATCGGCGTGATCTATGAAAGCCGCCCGAACGTGACGGCGGATGCGGCGGGCCTGTGCCTGAAGTCCGGGAACGCGGCGATCCTGCGCGGCGGGTCTGAGAGCTTTCACTCCTCGGGCGCTATTCTGGAATGCCTGCAGGAAGGGTTGCGGGCGGCGGGTCTTCCTGAGGACGCGGTGCAGCGCCCGCCCAGCCGGGATCGGGCGTTTGTGGGAGAGATGCTGCGCGCCACCGAGTATATCGACGTGATCGTGCCGCGCGGCGGCAAGGGCCTGGTCGGCCGGGTTCAAGCGGAAGCGCGCGTGCCCGTCTTCGCGCATCTCGAAGGCATCTGTCATGTCTATATCGACGGCGCAGCGGACAAAGCGAAAGCCCGGCGCGTGGCGCTGAACGCCAAGACTCGGCGCACCGGCATCTGCGGCGCGGCGGAGTGCCTGCTGATCGACCGGGCGGCGCTGGAGATCGGCGCCGAAGTCATTCACGACCTGTTGGACGCGGGCGTCGACGTGCATGGCGATGCGGAGACTCAGGTTCTCGACCCGCGGGTGACGGCGGCGACGGATGGCGATTGGGGGCAGGAATTCCTCGATATGGTGATCGCGGCCAAAGTCGTCGACGGCGCGGACCAGGCGATCAGCCATATCGATCGCTACGGCTCCAACCACACCGATTGCATCATCACCGAGGATGACGACGTCGCGGCGACATTTTTCGCGCAGCTCGACAGCGCCATCCTGATGCGGAACGCTTCGACGCAGTTTGCGGATGGCGGCGAGTTCGGCATGGGGGCTGAGATCGGCATTGCGACCGGCAAGATGCATGCGCGCGGACCCGTTGGGGCCGAACAGCTCACGTCGTTTAAGTATCTGGTGGAAGGGGACGGCGCGACCCGTCCCTGAGCGGCTTGGTGGGAGCGTCGCTTATCGGCGGCCCCAGCTTCGCTCCGGCCCGCTGTCGACATGGACGAAGTTGCGGTAACCGCCGACGCCGCCGCCATGCAGATCCAGCGCCGCGTGGCGCAGTTGACGCATGGAGCGCGATTTCAGCGTAATGTCACAGGCCATGCCCTTGATGTGATAGCTGTCCCGGGCGACCGAGCGGCTGCGCGCCCGCAACATGTTGTTGGTTTTCGGCGTGCGGTAGGCCGACAGAACCTCGATCGGCTCTGACGTCTCCAGTCGCTGATGCACGGCGGAAATGATGTCGAGAGTCTTGGGCGCTATTTTCGTCGCCTGATCCTCGCGCCAGTCGCGCAGGAACCAGTTGGCCTCCGAGAAAGCCTCGGCGACATACTGGCCTTCGATCCAGAACACCGTGCGAAGCGACTCGCCAGTTCGCGCATTGAAAAGATTGAGAGAGCGAATATCGCCGGCTCCGGTCACAATTGCCGGCGCAGCTGCGAAAGAGGGGGTCGGCGCGGTCGTAACAGTAGCAGCGACGCAACCCAAACCAATTAACTTTAGAGCTTCACGTCGCGCAAAACGCGACGTCTTCGAGATACTGCTCGACAATTTCGTCCCTCACGTCCCTTGGCCCGCTTTTCGGGGCCTCAATATATGGCGCGGTATATGCCATATTTTGGTTAAGAAAGATAGTCCGAATCAAACAATTGCATTGACCTTGGCTTTGGTTCGGATTCTCCACATTTACGCATACGATTCGCTCGTCAGATGAGGCGTTTATCACACGTTTTGGCGAAAAAACGTCAAGTTTGGCGCCAGAACTGTGGCAAAGGCGGGTTATCGAAACGTTACATGCTAGATTGCGTGTCTGTTATGGGCGTTCCCCAAGGAGTTGAAATTGCGCTCAAGTGATTCAGTTCGCGCGGCGATTGTTTTGTCTGCGCTGGCGGCTTTCCCCTTAACGGCCGCCGCCGAGGCCCCGATCAAAGCTAAACGTGTCACGGTGACCAAAGTGGCGGCGCTGGAGCAACCTGTCAGCTCGGCCAGCGTGTCGGCGTTTTCAGGTTCCTCCATCGCGGTGGCGCTCGACAAGGCGTTGGAAACCTCCGGCGTAGACGCGAAGTCCGCTGATGCGGTGCGCGGCGTCTATGAAGAGCGTGGCGGCGCGCCGGTCTGGTTGACGGACGGCAAGGCGGAAGCGCTTCTTGATACGTTATCCGGCGCCGAGGCGCATGCGTTGCCGGCGGGGCGGTATGACGCTGCCGCGTTGATGACACGACTGAAAGGCCTCAACGGAGCGACGGATTCCAAGGCGGATATGTTTGAGGCGGACCTGACGGCGGCGTTTGCGCTTTACGCGCGCGATGTATCGTCCGGCCTATTGGAGCCGGTTCGAATTGCGCCAGAGATCGAAGTCTATCCAAAACGCACCAACACCGGCGCGTTGCTGCGCGAAGCGGCGATGGCGACGGACGTAGAGACGTTTCTCGCTGACCTCGCGCCGAAGAACGACGCTTACACAGCTCTTTTGACGGCGTTGGTGGAGGCCAAGTCGGTCGACCCAGACGCGTGGGGGCCTGAGGTTCCCTCCGGCCGGACGTTGAAACTCGGCATGCGGGATTCGCGCGTCGGCCCGCTGCGCGAGAGGCTAACAGCGCTTGGTTTTGAGCCGGTTTACGCGGTTGGCGTCGCAGCCGAGGATCCGTTGCGCATCGATGTGGCGCTGGAAGAGTCCATTCGACTGTTTCAGGCGGATCGCGGACTTGAGGATGACGGCATCGTGGGATCGCGTACTCTGGCCTCGCTCAATCAGTCGCCGCGTGGCCGGATCGCTCAGATCGCCGTAAACCTGGAGCGACTGCGCTGGTACAATTGGGATCTCGGCAAGCGCCATATTCTGGTGAATCAGGCGGCGTTCGAAATGACGCTGTTCGAAAACAACAAGTCGATTTTGGACTCTCGCGTCGTCGTGGGGAAATCCAAGAAGCACCAGACTCCGGAATTCAGCGATGAGATGGAGTATGTCGTCTTCAATCCCTATTGGAATGTTCCGAAAAGCATCGCCCGCGAAGAGATCCTGCCGAGTTTGAAGAACGATCCCAGCTATCTGTCGCGAAACAACATGACCGCGATTCCGTGGGAGGGGTATTCGCCGCCGCGCGCGCCGCTACAATCGACGCCGACATCCGTTTCTGCGGAGCCGGGGCAAGTGCTCGCCCAGACCGATCCAAACGCCGCCTACAGACCGCCCTCCACGCGGCCACAGCCGGTCTCCACGACGGCGAACGAGGACGCAGAAGCGGACGCGACACCGGTTCAGGCGGCGCCTTATAACCCGTGGAGCCGCTATTCGGCGAGCTACTTCCCGTACTCGATCCGGCAGAATCCGGGCGATAACAACGCGCTCGGCCATGTGAAATTCTTGTTTCCGAACAAGCACTCGATTTATCTGCACGACACGCCGTCGCGCAGGCTGTTCCAGCGCGAGCGCCGCGATTTCAGCCATGGCTGCGTCCGGGTTCAGAAGCCGATGGAGTTGGCGGAGACACTGTTAGGGTGGCAATCCAACGATCCGACCGCATTCATGCGTCGCATGCTGGCCTATTCCTCGGAAAAGTGGATCACGCTCGAACAGAAAGTACCGGTGCATCTGACCTATCGTACCGCGCGACTGAATGCTGATGGGGCGCTTGATTTCCTGCCGGATGTCTATGGACGCGATGCGTTGGTCGCCGCGGCGCTGGAGGCCGAAGGGGTCGCGCTGCGCTGATCTCTCTGCTGATATATCTGTAGTTCTTCCGATCGAATTCGGGGCCAGAGTCGGCTTACGTCTTGCCTCCTGCGCGTGGTCGCGGCTAAGCACGCCATTGAAATGGTTCGAGGCGCGTCATGACCTACACGATATCCCAAATCGCTGCGGCGCTATCCGCCGAGGCCGCAGGCGACGTCGCTCTGCAGGTCGCGCGCCCCTCGCATCCCGGCAAGGCCGGTCCAACCGATATCGCGCTGGCGATGGACCCCCGATATTTCGACGCCGTGAAGGAATCGAGCGCCAAGGCGGCGATCCTGCCGGAGGGCGCGCCTTGGGAGGATCTGGGGCTCGAGGCGGCCATATTTGTGGGCCGATCTCGCTATGCGCTTTCAAAGCTCACCACGGCCTTCGCGCATCCAATTCATGCGCCGGCGGGCGTCCACGCCTCAGCGGTCGTGGACGAAACTGCGTCGCTGGGGGAGGGCGTTTCTGTCGGTCCGCTCTGCGTCGTTGGACCGGGCGCGACCATCGGATCGGGCGGCCGCCTGCTTGCGGGCGCAACGATTGGTGAAAACGCGGCCATTGGGCCGGATGCGCTGATCCATAGCGGGGCGCGGGTCGGCGCGCGCGTTCGGATTGGCGCCCGTGTGATCCTGCAGCCCAACGCTGTGGTCGGATCGGACGGATTCTCTTTCGTGACGCCAGAGAAGGGCTCGGTCGAAACCGCCAAATCGGGCGAGGCGATCACCGACGAGGTGCGCAATGTCGAACTGGCGCGCATTCACTCGCTGGGCGCTGTTGTGTTGGGCGATGACGTGGAAGTCGGCGCCAACACGTCCATCGACCGGGGGACGATGATCGACACCACGGTCGGTTCGGGCACCAAAATCGATAACCTTGTGCAGATCGGCCATAACGTCCAGGTCGGCGAACACTGCATGTTGTGCGGGCACGTGGGCATCGCCGGAAGCTCGGAAATTGGCGACCGGGTGGTGCTGGCGGGCAAGGTCGGCATCGCGGATCATATTAAGATTGGCGAGGACAGCGTGATCGGCGCCAATAGCGGCGTCGGCGCCAATGTGCCTCCGCGCTCTGTTCTTCTTGGTCTGCCGGCGCTTCCCGCCGGCGATACGGCGCGTATCGTGGCGGCGCAAAAGCGGTTGCCCGACCTGTTCCAGACCGTTCGCGAGCTAAAGAAACGCCTTTCAGCAATTGAGCCCACACGCTAGATGTGAAGCCTGTTCTAACGAGGGAGCCCGCAATGTCTTCAGACACCGAGCTTAAGGTCCGCGAAATTATCGCCGAACAGGCGATGCTGGATCTGGATGCGGTGAAGTCGGAGTCGACGCCGGAGGAACTTGGCCTCGACTCGCTCGCCATGGTCGAGATCGTGTTCTCGATTGAGGAAACCTTCGATATCTCCGTGCCTTTCAATGCGAATGAGCCTGCATCCTCGGAGTTCGACATCTCGAATGTCGGCGCGATCGCCACGGCGATCGACGCGCTTAAAGCCGCCGAGGCCTGAATGGGTATGCGCCGGGTCGCGATCACGGGCGTCGGAGTCGTCTCAGCTTTGGGCGTCGGACGGGATGCCCATTTCTCAGGATTACGCGAGGGGCGCTGCGGGATCGGCGAGCTTGAATTTCGCGATGTTGAAAGACTGTCGGTCAAGATCGGCGGTCAGGCGAAGGATTTTAAAGCCGAAGACTATTTCGGTCGCTCGGAGATCGTGCTGCTCGATCGGTTTTCTCAGATGGCCATGGTCGCCGGCAAGGAAGCGATGGAGAATTCTGGCCTTGAATTGACCGAGGAGCTTGGTTTGCGATCTGCCGTCGTCATCGGCAGCGGCCTCGGTGGCCTTGGTACACTCGATGAGAACTATCGGGCGGTCTACGAAGAGGGCAAAAACCGTGTTCATCCGTTCGTGGTGCCGCGGACCATGCCCAACTCCGCCTCCAGTCAGTTATCCATGGCTTATGGCATCAAAGGTCCGGCATGGACTGTTTCGACCGCCTGTTCGTCTTCCAACCACGCTATCGGGCAGGCGTTTCATCTTGTCCGCTCTGGCATCTCTGACGTCGCAGTCTGCGGTGGAGCGGAGAGCATGCTTTGCTTCGGCGGAGTGAAGGCGTGGGAAGGGCTGCGCGTGATGTCAAAGGACGGGTGTCGCCCGTTTTGCAAGACCCGCAACGGCATGGTGCAGGGCGAGGGCGCTGCGGTGCTTGTGCTTGAGGATATGGAGAGCGCAAAGGCGCGTGGCGCGCATATATGGGGTGAGATAGCAGGTTTCGGCATGTCCTCGGATGCGGGCGATATCGTGCAACCGGATCCAAACGGGGCGTCTCGCGCGATTCAGACGGCTCTCAAGGACGCCGGGTTGGCGCCGGAGGATATCGGATACGTCAACGCGCATGGCACAGCCACTACGATGAACGACCGCAGCGAGTGCGTGGCGCTGAGAGACGCGTTCGGCGCGCATGCGGACAGGCTGATGGTGTCCTCGACCAAATCCATGCACGGGCACGGCATCGGCGCTGCGGGCGCTCTGGAGGCCTTGGCGGTCCTGATGGCTCTCAACGAGGGCGTGATCCCACCGACAATCGGCTATTCGGAGCCTGATCCTGATTGTGATCTGGATATCGTTCCAAACACAGCGCGAGATTCGACGGTGAACGCGGCGATCTCGAACTCGTTCGCGTTTGGCGGATTGAACGCGGTGCTGGCGTTCCGTTCAGTCTGAATAAAAAAACGGCCGCCTATGGCGACCGTTTTACTATCCGAAACTCCGAACGTACGGCGGCGCTATTTCGTTGGCGTTAGCGCGTCATACGCCTTGGTGAAACCCTTCAGCGACATCGGCGCTTCGCGTGTTTTTCCGTCAACAGTCCGGAAGGAAAGCTTGGCCGAGTTGCCGCCTTTCATTTCCGCTACGAAGGAGTCCGTGATCGGCTCCAGCACCCTGCACCCCGCCTGCGCGCAGAACCGATAGGGCGCGATACGGTTTTCCTTGGAGTCGACCTGGAAGCTGAGCCCGTTGGTCAGAACCACTCCAAGCGGAACAAGGACCTCAAGCTGCGCCGGTATCTTTGTCCCATCCGCAAGGTTGCGATCCGCAAGGCGCGCAATCTTGATCACAGCGAGGGGGCGCCCTTCGGCGCTCTTATGAGCCTGCTGCATGACGCAGAGCTTGTTGTCCGTGGAAGAGCAGATGATCTCCCAATCGCCATGTGTCGCCGTCACGACGCCGCTTTCCTGCGCTTGGGCCGTGGATATCGCTGCAAGGCCGAACGCGGCGGCCGCGGTTGCGCTTTTGAGAAAGTTCATGTGGTCTCCTGAAAACTGACTTTGCATGCGACGCGCGAGACTGTCGGTCCGCAACTTGTCTCTGACAGGGACCGAGGAATCAACTGGAACCCGACACGGGAACGCTGATTTGAAAAGGGCGCCGCCAACCGGAGCGCCCTTTTCGTATTAGTTCGTTTTTCCCTGTCGGACTGGACAAGCCAATCTCGAACCGGACGCTAGTCAATGCAGTCGTGCGGGGTCAAGGCTTTTTGGCGGATTTGGCATGCTGTAGAGCGTTTCGGGGCCCAAATCGCCGAAAAAGGGCCGCGCCAGAGGGTGGCGCGGCAGTCACAGGGAGGAGATGCCCCGTATTTGTCCGCCAAATGGACGGGACAAAGCCAGTGTCCCCTGGAACGGTTAACAACAGTTTTCGCAATCTAAGGATCCCGTCACAATTTTCACGAGATTTTCAGTAAGCAGAGTGCTAACGCGCTTGGGATGACAATAGTTGGGGGCGAGCATGTCTGATACGAGCCAGACGGATCGGGTGTTTCTGGGCGGCGGCGCCAGTGGCGACGGGCATGACCTCGCCCAGACCATTCTGTTGAAATACGCCAACCGGCACGGTTTGATCGCGGGGGCCACGGGCACCGGCAAGACAGTGACGTTGCAAATCATGGCGGAGGCGTTCTCGAACGCCGGCGTGCCGGTGTTTCTGGCTGACGCCAAGGGCGATCTGTCGGGGCTTAGTCAGGCCGGCTCCCCTCAGCACAAATTGCACGACAAGCTGATCTCCCGCGCGGAGCAGATCGGATTGGATGATTATGGCTATGAGAGTTTTCCGGTGGTGTTCTGGGACCTCTTCGGCCGTCAGGGGCATCCGGTGCGCACGACCATCACCGAGATGGGGCCGCTGTTGCTGGCGCGGCTGCTGGAGCTCAATGACACGCAGGAGGGCGTGCTGAACATCTGCTTCCGTCTGGCTGATGACGACGGGCTGCTGCTGATCGACCTGAAGGATCTACGCGCGCTGCTGAATTTCGCAGGAGAAAACGCGGCAGAGCTTTCGGTTGAGTACGGCAATGTCTCGAAAGCGTCGATCGGCGCCATTCAGCGACGCCTACTGGTGCTCGAGAACCAGGGCGGAGCAGGGCTATTTGGTGAACCGGCGCTGGATCTGTCCGACATGATCGCGATCGAGCCTGACGGTCGTGGGCGCGTCAATGTACTGGCGGCGAATGAGCTGATGCGCGCGCCTCGGCTCTACGCCACATTTCTATTGTGGCTGTTGTCTGAACTCTTTGAAGACCTGCCTGAGGTGGGCGATCCCGCGAAGCCGAAATTCGTTTTTTTCTTCGACGAGGCGCATCTTCTGTTCGACCGGGCGCCACGCGTGTTGCTCGACAAGGTGGAGCAGGTGGCGCGGCTGATCCGCTCGAAGGGTGTGGGGGTCTATTTCATCTCGCAGAATCCGGCGGATGTGCCGAATGACATTCTCGGCCAACTCGGCAACCGCGTTCAGCACGCCTTGCGCGCCTATACGCCTCGCGATCGCAAGGCATTGAAGGCGGCGGCGGAAACATTCCGCCCAAATCCAGCCTTTGACACCAAGGAGGCGATCACGCAGGTCGGCGTCGGCGAGGCTCTGGTCTCAACGCTGGAGGACAAGGGCGTGCCGTCAATGGTCCAGCGAACGCTGATCCGGCCGCCATCCTCACGGATCGGACCGGCGAGTCCCGTTGAGCGTAAGGCGGTGATCGCGGCGTCGCCCCTGTCCGGACTCTATGAGAAGACTACCGATCGCGTGTCCGCGTTTGAGCGGCTGCAGGCCAAAGCCGCGGATGCGGCGGCTGAAAAAGCGGAGGAAGCCGAAAGAAGCGCGTCCTCTCGTGAGCGGGAGTATAAGAAAGCCCGGCGCTATCAACCGGCCTCGACACCGCGCCGGAAAAGCGCGCCCAAGCGCCGGTCTTCGCGGCAATCTGTGGGGGAGGCCTTCGCCAAATCGGTGGCCCGCACCGTCGGATCCCAAGTGGCGCGGTCTTTGGTGCGAGGCGTGTTGGGCGGGCTGTTTCGCGGGCGATAACAACGGCTTATTGGGCCATATTAATCTATTCTAAGTTAATAAATTCAATTAAAACAATGGGTTATTAGGTTAATTGTGATTAATCTCTAAAGTATATACGGCTATGTATAGGTTTGATTACGATTTCGCTCAAATGTGAGGCGAATTCTCGCAATCTAGGGTCAACGCCCCCAACGCGTGAGACCCAACGATGACAAAACTTGATGAACTGATCGCCGGACCGATTTCGCAGGACGCTGTGCGTGTTCCCCTGATTGAGGTCGGATTTGAAGCCAAAGGCCGGGAGGCACGCACCCTTTGCGTCGCGACCGTCTCTAAGGTCATTTATGCGGGCTTCGACCGTTCGCTCTCCGATTACATGCACGCCACGCATGGCAAAGCGTTTCCACGTTTCATGGTCGTGCTGCATGAGAAGGTGGAGGGCTCGGAGGAGGGCGCCCGTCAGGTCGCAGAACGGCCCTTCAACAGCATTCCGGAAGCGCTGGCTTGGATTGGCGAGCGTGCTCTGGACGGCGATGAGCAGACCCAAGTCAAAGTTCATTCCGATTTCACAGGCGAGAACAACGACGCCAATACGCGGCCCCGGACGGTCACCGCCAGTGATGTTCACGCGCTGAAAACGGCGTTCTCGATCGTATCCCAACTCGCGGATCCCGCGGTGATCGACATCACCGGAGACTTCGAGTCCCTCGCCATCAACCCGCCGGCCGATAGCGGTCTACGTAAGGCGCGCGTCGATTTCTCGAACAACATCATGTTCGTTCCGGGAATCGATGGCGGGCATGAGGGCGTCCAGTTCTCGGTGTTCGAACTGCCCGAGAAGATGCAGGAAGATCAGGTGGTGCGCACCTATTCCCGCATCGTCGCGGACCTCGTCACGCAAAGAAAACAGCACGCCGTTGAAGAGTTTCGCTGGGCGGCCGAAGAGCAGATCCTCAACTTCGACAATGCGATCGGGTCCCAGTCGCTGACCGGCTATCGCGGCGAGATCGCGAAAGATCTGATCGCGCGTCTGAAGGCGGGGCTGGGCGATGACCTTCGCGGTATCTCAGCCCATGCGCGCGCCATCGCATTTGACTGGGCCGACGCCGCCCGCCGTGATCCCAACGCCCGGCGCGAACGTCAGGCCCCGCCGCGGGTCATTCAAGTCCCCCCTGATTCCCGCGGCCGCTGGACGACGACAAACAGACTACCTTCCCGCTGATGACACACAACAACGGGACGAAGCACGGCCCGCGCCACCCTCCACACAAGGATGGCGCGGGCCGTGACGATTCTGGCTAAAATTCAGTCTTCTCCGCGATAGGGCTGCACGTATTGCAGCGCCATGTCCCAGGGGAAGAAGATCCAGGTATCCTGGCTTACTTCGGTAATGAACGTATCCACCATAGGTCGGCCCTTGGGCTTGGCGTAAACCGCCGCGTAGTTGGCCTTGGGGTAGAGCGTGCGCACCGCTTCGAGCGTCTTGCCGGTATCCACGAGATCATCAACGATCAAGACGCCGTCGCCATCGCCAATGATCGATGGGTCGGGCGATTTCAGCACCTCGACAGAGCTTTGGCTCTGGTGGTCGTAGGATTTGACGCTGATCGAGTCGACGACGCGGATGTTAAGCTCTCGCGCCACGACTGCCGCCGGAACCAGTCCGCCGCGGGTGATCGCCACAACCGCTTTCCAGCCGCCTTTGCCGTCAGGGCCTTGCCCGTCAAGTCGCCAGGCCAGCGCGCGCGAATCGCGATGAAGCTGGTCCCAGGAGACGTGAAAGCCCTTCTCATGCGGCAGTTGCTCAGCCATCGGGATCAGCCTTTGTTGGTGGCGTCGATATCCGGCGCATCGACGGCTTTCATTCCCACGACATGATAGCCGCTGTCGACATGATGGCACTCGCCGGTGACGCCCGACGAGAGGTCCGAGAGCAGATACATGCCCGCATTGCCGACATCATCCAGCGAGACGTTGCGGCGGAGTGGCGAATTCAGCTCGTTCCATTTCAGGATATAGCGGAAGTCGCCGATGCCAGAGGCGGCCAACGTCTTCATCGGGCCAGCCGAAAGGGCGTTCACGCGTATGTTTTTCGGCCCCAGATCGACCGCCATATAGCGCACAGACGCCTCCAGCGCCGCCTTAGCGACGCCCATGACATTGTAGTGCGGCATCACGCGCTCTGCGCCGTAATAGGTCAGTGTGACCATCGCGCCGCCATCGGTCATCAGTTTTTCGGCCCGCTGGGCGAGGGCCGTGAAGGAATAGCAGGAGACGTTCATCGACAACTGGAAATTGTCGAACGAGGTGTCGACGTAGCGCCCCTTCAACTCGGCCTTGTCGGAATAGGCGATAGCGTGCAGCAGAAAGTCCAGCCGTCCCCAACGCTCCTGAAGCGACTCAAATACGCCGTCCACGGACTCCATGTCGGTCACATCGCAGGGAAGGACGATATCGGAGCCCAACTGATCGGCGAGGGGCACAACCCGTTTTTTCAGCGCGTCGCCCTGATAGGTGAAGGCCAGATCGGCGCCGGCGTCCCGGCACGCCTTTGCGATGCCCCAGGCAATGGACTTGTCATTGGCCAGGCCCATGATCAGGCCTCGCTTTCCAGCCATGATTCCGTTTGACGAATTCATCTGCGAGTCCCTCTCGATCTTTTTTAGCGCGGCCGCCTGCACGGCATTCTTATCCTTGGGCTTTAGGTTATATCATAGGATCAGGCAAGATGATCGACGTCTGGCGCAGGGTGGGGTGCGGCGAACGTGACCCGAATTGCGGCGCCAGAGAGACTGCAAAGAGCGGGAATTTGACGATGGGCGTAACCAGAGATTCAGGCGGACGGGAAGGAAAATTCGCGGGCGATGACCCGTTCGAACTGGCGCGGCGTTGGCTGGCTGAGGCGGAGAGTTCTGAGCCGAATGACCCCGACGCAATGGCGCTCGCAACCGTCGATGCGGACGGTTTGCCCAATGTTCGCATGGTCTTGCTGAAAGAGATTGAGGCCAACGGGCTGGTGTTCTTCACCAATTTTGAAAGCGCTAAAGGCGTCGAATTGGCGACCGCGGGCAAGGCGGCGATGGTGATGCATTGGAAGAGTCTGCGGCGGCAGGTGCGCGCGCGTGGGCCGATCGAACGCGTCTCGCCCGAACAATCCGAGGCCTATTACAAGTCGCGCTCGCTTAAGAGCCGTCTGGGCGCATGGGCGTCGCGCCAATCGCAGCCGCTGGAGAGCCGCGCCGCGCTGATGGCCGAGGTGGCCAAGATCGCGGCGCGCCATCCGTTTGATCCGCCGTTGCCGCCGCATTGGGGCGGGTTTCGCATTCGCCCGGTGGAGTTCGAGTTCTGGGCGGATGGCGAGTTTCGCCTGCATGACCGGTTTCGCTGGATTCGCCCGGATCCGGAGGCGGAGGACTGGGCGGTCGCGCGGCTCAATCCTTAGAGCCGCGGCTTCCGCCTGAGACAATTCGCTTCACAGACTGTCAGTGGATCAACTCAACGTTGGAGCAGTTTTAGCTTCAGGCGCGTGATCTGATGGCGCTTGCGCTCCAGCACCTCGAACCGGAAGCCGTGAAAGACAAAGACCTGTCCCACGGTTGGTATGGATTGCGCCTCATGGATCACCAACCCGGCGATCGTGGTCGCCTCGTCGTCCGGCAGGCGCCAGTCGCAAAGGCGGTTCACATCCCGGATGGTCATCCAGCCATCAACATTCAGACTGCCGTCCTCCGCGCGCTCCGCGCCTTCCACATCGATGTCTAGTTCATCGGCGATGTCGCCGACGATTTCCTCCAGAATGTCCTCTAACGTGATCAGGCCTTGCAACGCGCCATACTCATCGACGACCAGCGCGAAGTGCGAGCGGCGACGCAGGAATTCGCGCATCTGCTCTTCCAGCGGCGTGGTGTCCGGCACGAACCAAGGCTCCATGGCGATGTCGTCGATGTCGAGCCGCGCCATTCCCAGCTCCAGACCGCCCTGTTCGCGCACGGACGCATCGACCGCGCGCAGGAGATCCTTGGCGTGCAGCACGCCGACGATGTTTTCCGGCTCATCCCGCCAGATCGGAATGCGGGTGTGGGGGGAAGAGAGGCAAAAGGCGACGATCTCATCCGCTGGCGCATCGGCTGAAATGGTCTCGATATTACGCCGATGCTTCATCACCTCCTCGACTTCCCGGTTTCTGAGGTCGAGCGCGGCCAGAAGCCGGTCGCGGTCGGATTTTTCCACCGCGCCTTCGGAGTGATGCAGATCTATGGCGCCGCGAATTTCCTCATGCGCGGTCAGGATGCGGGCGTCGGCGGCGGCGCGCACGCCGAACAGGCGCAAGGCGACTCGCACGATCACGCGGACCAGCGCCACGAAAGGCGCGAAAAGGCGCACGATGATCGCGATGACAGGCGAGACGCGAAGCGCGGCCTTTTCCGGGTATGTGATGGCGTAGGTCTTGGGCGCGACCTCGGCGAAAATCAGCACCAGCAGCGTCATTACGATTGTCGCGAGCGCGACGCCGGATTCGCCGAACAGCCGCAGAAAGGCGTTGGTGGCCAGAGATGCCGCCAGAATGTTCACCAGGTTGTTGCCCAGCAGAATCGCACCGATCAGCCGCTCGCTGTCTTCGGTCAGATTGAGCGCGCGCGCCGCGCCCTTTGAGCCGTCTTCGGCGAGCTTGTGCAGGCTGGCCCGGCTGGCGGCGGTCAGCGCGGTCTCGGAACCAGAGAAAAAGGCGGAGAGCAGAAGCAGGCCGATGATGGCCGCGACTGTCCACCAGATTGTGGGGTCCATGCCCAACTCCTTGAGGATCGTCGTAGTTTCGGCAAGTTATGGGGGGCGAGGGTCGCGGCATCAAGCGCCGCCCGCCCGGATTCGCTGATAGGGAGGCCGAATTGGCGGCGATGTTGCGCGATCTGGGCGATTTGGAAGGCCCGTTAGTTCTGTTTGGCGGGCCCTATTCGAATCTTCGCGCGCTGGAGGCCCTGTTCGACTGGAGCGCGGCCCAAGGCGTGGGCGCGGAACGGATGATCTGCACTGGAGACCTCTGCGCCTATGGCGCGGAACCGGAGGAGGTCGTCTCACGCATCGTCAAGAGCGGCTGCCATGTGATCGCGGGGAACACGGATATCCAACTGGGCGAGCGTGCGCCGGATTGCGGTTGCGGGTTCGCGGACGGTTCGGCCTGCGATCTGCTCTCCGCCCGCTGGTTCAGCTACGCAGATGCGGCGATCAGCGAAGACAGCCGCCTCTATTTGGCGAGCCTGCCGAAACGCGCCTCATTCACCCATGCAGGCGCGCGCTATTCGGTGATCCATGGCGGCGCGTCAGAGGTCAGTAAATTCATTTGGCCAACAGACGATCAATACGTATTTCGGCGTGAAATCAAAGACCTGGAGCGGGATATTGGCGCAGTTGACGGTGTGATATGCGGCCATTCCGGTGTGCCATTCGAGAGGCGATTGGATAGGGTCTCATGGATCAACGCCGGTGCGATAGGCATGCCCGCGCATAATGGCGATCCATACTGCTGGTTCGCGGTGTTGGAGGGAGGCGAGGCGCGGCTGGAGCGGCTTTCCTACGATCATGTCGGCGCGGCCATGGCGATGCGCTCGGCCGGTTTGCCCTCAGGCTACGCCGATGCGCTGGAGACCGGCTGGTGGCCGAATGAGGACGTTCTGCCGGATGTGATGCGGCGTCCGCGCGGGGCCGGGTGGGCTATCGCTGCTTCTTCGCGAGCGGATGCTTTGTAAGCACCAGTTCCGACAAACGTTCCTCCAGCACATGGGTGTAGATCTCGGTCGTCGCGATATCCGCATGACCCAGAAGCTGCTGAATCGAGCGCAGATCGGCGCCATTGGCCAACAAATGCGTCGCGAAGGCGTGCCGCAGCGTGTGTGGAGAGACCTTTGAGGGATCAACGCCCGCCCGCACCGCCAGATCCTTGATGATCTGGAACAGCCGCTCGCGGGTCAGATGGCCCAACTTGCCGGAGGACGGAAAGAGATGCGGAGAGCGCCGCGCGCCCTTCGCTACGCGCGCGTCCTCAGCCGCATCGCGCTCCGCCAGCCACGCGGTCAGCGCCTCAAGGGCGGGGGCAGAGACGGGGGCGAGGCGCTCTTTACCGCCTTTGCCGCGCACCAGAATCATTCGTGGATCCCCGCGCGTCGCCGAGACGGGCAATGACACCAGTTCGGTCGCGCGCAGGCCGCTGGCGTAAAGCAGTTCAATCAGGCAAATCAGGCGAGTCTTTCCCGCGCTCGCCGGGGCCTCTCTCGCCGCCGCCAGCATGCGATCAACCTCTTCGACGCTCAGCGTTCTGGGTAGGCGGCGCGGTTTGCCAGGGCCGGAGATCATCGCCGCTGGGTCGTCCTCTCGCCAGCCCTCCTCAAACGCGAAACGGTGCAGGCCTTTGAGCGCCGATAACCGCCGCGCACGGGTTGCAGGAGCGAGGCCGCGCGCCTCCAGATCGGCCAGATAGGCCTCGACGTCTGCGCGTGTCGCTGTCGCGGGCGCGATGTTTCGACCAGCGAGATACTCGCTGTAGTGCGACAGGTCGCGCGCGTAACTTTTCAGCGTGTTGAGGGAGGCGTCTCGCTCCGCCGCCAGCGCGTCGAGATAGGGCGACGCCCAGTTCGCGGGTATGCGAGCCATGCGGCTTGATCGCTCAGAGCGCGGGCGCGAAGGCTTCGAGTGCGATGCGGCGCGCCTCTTCCTCTCGCTGCAATGCGATCAGAGCCGTCAGCGCTGCGCTGAAAGGTTCCGGTCGCGTCTCCTCGCCGGGGGCGAGGTAGTTGAGCGCCGCGAATAAGACCTCGGCGGTTTGGCCGGTTTCCAGCGCTTCGACGATCACGCGCATTTCCGATGTGGAGGTGAAACGGGATTCGCGCTCAATGAAGCCAAAGGCCGTCAGCGCCGCCAGTTGCTGACCCGCCGCGAGGTCGCCCAGCGAATCCTTGGCTCTGAGCGCGGCGAGCTGCGCTTTGCCGAGATTGGAGGCCGATTGCGGCGCAGCGATCATCGCGGCGGCGCGCTGACCGATTGTCGGCGGCGCAGAGAACCAATATGCGGCGTCGTCGAAATTCCCGGCGATGGCCAGAGACTGGCGCACTTCGGGCGTCCGGTTGTCGCCGGAAGGGCGCGCGCTATCCAACAAAGGCGCCAGCAGACGCGCCATAGAGCGGTTTCGCCCGTCAAGCGCGGCCCGGTCATAGGCGTCGACCGCGGCGTCGATCCGCTCAAAGGCGCCGCGGGCGTCGCGCACGTTCCGCCATGCCTCCACACGGCCCCAGACGCCGCCGGATTCGGCCGGCGTGTAAGCGCTGTAGAGTTCGCGCAGTTTCTCAGTCGGAAGCGCGCCGGCCTCCTCCAGTTGCTCGGCCGCCGTCAATTGGTCGCGCGGCGCTGCATCTTCCCGCATATCCGCCCAGCGCATGGCGAGCGGCGCGAGCAATCCAAAGTCCGAGGGACGGGCGACGCCGATCTGATCGAGGGCGGCCAACCGAAGCGGCGTGAGGTCCTGAACACGGTCCGGCGCACGGGCGAACTCGGCCCAGCTGGGTTCGATCAGCGCTTCGAGCAGCAGGCCGTCCGCCTCGCGGATCAGTCCCTGATCCCGGCCCGTCGCTAGGGCCAGAGACGCTTCCTGCGTGGCGCCGGTGCGGGTGAGGCAATAGACGCGCCGCGCCGAAAGATCCGCAAGCGCTTCAGATCGCAGCGCAAGCGCGCAAGCCTCGCCGTCCTCACCGATCAGGGCGGCGGCGTCCAATTGCAGCGCCATCGCCTCGGGCGTGCGCAGTCCAGAGGCGCGAAGCAGCGCCAAAGCGTCTTGCGGCGATCCGAGCTCCAGTAATGCCTGCGCCCGCGCGGTGATGATTTCGCCGTCCTCTCCTGCCGCCGACGGGGCCGAGGCGGCGGTGATCAATGCGGACCGGGCCAGCTCATTGACAGAACGCAGCCCGCTGGGTCCGACTTGCTGCAACAGCGCTCGCGCGCGTTCCGCCGTTACGCCTTTCCAGAAATCCACTGGGAATCCGCCTTCACCTTCGGTGATTAGCCCGGCGGAATCGGCGACGACGCCAGCGACGGGTTCGGTTTCGATCTCTTGCGGGGTCAGAGGGGCCGCGGCGTCCAGCGGATCGAGCGAATCGCCGTTGGGGGCAGTCTCTCCATCCGGACTTACGCCTTCAAAGGGTGCGACAGGCTCAACGACGTCCGGCGTCTCGGCGGCCTCGTTAAGCCAGTTGATGACGCCGCGCGGCTCGGCATGGACGATCGACGGCGCTGCGAGGCCAAGCGCTGCGAGGCCGCAAAGGGCCGCATTAACGGTCCGACAGTGCATTACTCACGTCCTTATCGACCGACTGGGTCGGCGGCGGTAAATCGAAAATGTAGATGTAAACTGCGCCGCCTGCGGCCGCCATTGTGGCGAGAAGCAGCAATAGTCTCAGGAGCCTGCCCATTGTCGCATCGCCCGTTCAGGGGCGTCCATATTTTGCCTCTGGCGCGAAGCTGGTCTAAAGAGCCGGTCGGTGCGGTCGCAGTGCGGCCGCAACCTTCGTCGTCGCAAGCCTATCGGGCGCGGCGGGCCGCCGCAATATCCGGAGGGATCAAACGTGACGACGGGGAACGCTAACAATCAGGCCATAGCGCCGGCGGTCGCGGACGCCGCGCCGTCTGAGGCTGTGACCCCGTCGCTGGCGCGCACCATTGCGCTGGTTGGTTTGATGGGGGCGGGGAAGAGCTCTGTCGGGCGCCGTCTGGCGGCGAAGCTCGGCGCGCCGTTCTACGATGCGGATGAAGAGATCGAGCTCGCCGCAGGCATGAGCGTCGCGGAGATCTTCGAACATCATGGCGAGGCGCATTTTCGAGATGGCGAGCGTCGGGTGATCGCGCGCCTGATCGGCAACGGCCCCAGCGTGCTGGCGACGGGCGGCGGCGCCTTCGTGAATGATGAGACGCGCGCATTGCTGAACCAACAGGCGGTAACGGTCTGGCTGACGGCGGAGTTGGATGTGCTGGTCGAACGCACGTCCCGCCGCAAGACCCGCCCGCTGCTTCTGACCGGCGATCCGCGAGAAATTCTCGGCAATCTGATCAAGGCGCGCACGCCATATTACAGCCAGTCCGCTTTTTCGGTGGAGAGCATTGGCGGAGAGCCGCATGAGGCCGTCGTCGCGCGCATTATCGACACTTTGAAGGACAGCGGGGCGTTCCAGCCTGCGACGAAAGACCAGTAAATGACGAACACGCCGCTTCACGTCGCGCTTGGCGACCGGGCCTATGATATTCATGTCGGCCCCGATTTGATCCCGCAGGCCGGCGCGCTCTGCAAACCCTTTCTGAAGCGCGCACGCGTCGGCGTCGTAACGGATGAGGCGGTTGCGGCCCTATATTTAGAGCCTTTGGGCGCGGCGTTGATGCGCGAGGGGATCGAGACGGTTTCGATCACCTTGCCGCCTGGTGAATCCACCAAGTCGCTGGCGAATTTCGAACATGTCGTCGAGACCTTTCTGGAGGCGCGCTTCAATCGCGATGACGTTCTGATCGCATTGGGGGGAGGGGTGATAGGCGATCTCGCGGGATACGCCGCCGCCGCGATTAACCGAGGCGTTGATTTCATCCAGATCCCCACCTCGCTACTGGCGCAGGTTGACAGCTCCGTCGGCGGGAAGACGGGGGTTAACTCGCGCCATGGCAAGAACCTGATCGGCGCGTTCCATCAGCCTAGACTTGTACTCGCCGATATCGACGCGCTCTCGACACTGTCTGAGCGCGAACTACTCGCCGGATACGCGGAGGTCGTCAAATATGGCGCTCTCGGCGATGCGGAATTCTTCGAGTGGCTGGAGAAGAACGGCGCGGCGATGAAGGCGGGCGACGTCGCCGCGCGCATCCACACTGTCCGCCACAGTTGCCAGATGAAGGCGGATATCGTCGCGCGGGATGAGAAGGAACGAGGCGAGCGCGCGCTGCTCAATCTGGGCCATACGTTCGGACACGCGTTGGAGGCGGCGACGGGCTATTCCGATCGGTTATTGCATGGCGAAGGCGTCGCCATCGGGATGGGGCTGGCGGCGGATCTGTCGGCGCGTCTGGGCCTTTGTTCGCAGGAGACGCCGAGCCGCGTGCGCGCGCATCTTCAGGATATGGGGATGAAGGCGCGTCTGAGGGATGTTCCGGGCGATCTGCCGGGCGCCGAGGCGCTTGTCGGCCTGATGGGGCGGGACAAGAAGGTCGACGCGGGCCAGATCGTCTTTATCCTTATGCGCGAGATCGGCGACGCATTCGTCGCGCGCGATGTGGATCCGGCGGAGGCCATGGCTGTGCTGGAGGACGCGCTGGCCGAACGCTGAACGCTCTGGCGTCGATGATCTGGCGAAAGGAATTGGTTTAATGCCCAAGCTGACGACAAGCGTGGCCGCGATGGTCGCTAGCGCCAGAGAGCGGATCACGGAAATCGAGACGCCGGATCTTATCGCCATGGTTGACGATTCGGATGTGGTGATCGTCGATATCCGCGATGTGCGGGAGCGTCAGAAATCCGGATACATTCCCGGCAGCTTTCACTGTCCGCGCGGGATGCTGGAATTCTGGGTTGATCCGAAAAGCCCGTATTTCAAGGAGATTTTCGGGCAGGAGAAGCGCTTTGTGCTCCATTGCGCTTCTGGCTGGAGGTCCGCGCTCTCGACCGCGACGCTACAAGATATGGGTTTTGAGGCCTCGCATCTGCGCGAAGGATTCTCGACTTGGGCCAAACAGGGCGGCCCGGTCGAATTTCCGGAATAGGTAAAGCTGTCTAACCGGAGCAGCTCGCGCCGCCGAGCACACAAAACTTCGCGCAATGGGGATGGTTCAGCTTCACGGCCCCAGCGGCCTCGGCCAAAGTCTCTCCCAATTCAAAGCGTTCGTCATAGGCCAGCAGCGTGCAGGCGAGAACGACCGGCCCGGACGCGCCGCGGCGTTTGACGACCATACGGGCGTTCGAGCACATCACCGCATCGGGAGACTTGTTTAAGATACCCCAGCAAGACTCTGTGATTTCAGGAACTTTCGCCTTTTCATCCATTTCCGGGAAAAGCACGAGCGCGCTGGGGTCGTCTGCATCGATGTCGAAGCATTCCGCGCGAAAGAGGTCGGCGAACCGGACTCGCATATCGTCTTCCGCGTCGCCCCAGCGGGTGCGGCCCGCGACCGCCATCCGCGCGCCGCGATCGCGCAGCCAGCGCATGCCCTCCAGGGAGGCGTCAAAGGCGCCGGACCCGCGCTCTTCGTCATGTTTCGACGGATCGTGATGGTCCAGCGAGATGCGGAAGGTCAACTTGTCGCCATAAGTCGCGATCAGAGACGCCATCGCCGCCTTGACGCGGGGGCGCATCATCGGGCGCATGGCGTTGGTCAGGATCAGGAGCTCGAAGCCGCGGGACAGGGCGGCCTCTGTGATCTGCGGCATCTCCGGGTTCATGAACGGCTCGCCGCCGGTGAAGCCGATTTCCCGCGTCGGCCAGCCGAGCGCCGCGATCTCATCCAGATAACGCTCCACCTCCGCCGTGGTCAGATAGACCAAGGCGTCGTTAGAGGGGCTGGAGAGGATATAGCAATTCTCGCATTCGATATTGCAGAGCGTGCCGGTGTTGAACCAGAGCGTGTCCAGAGACCTGAGCGAGACGCTGGCCCGGCGTTCGCCATTTGCGGTCCAGTCGGGATCCGAAAACGGGGCGAGGGGCGTCGTCTCAGCATCTGACGCAGGATAGTGGTCGGGTTGGTTCATGATCCTCTCGGCGTTGCGGCGACGCGGTTCCTCAGGGGAACGGTGGTGCCCGACATGCCAAGTGTCAACGCGGGCAGGCGGGCGATGACGCAAACGTGTGGAGAGTTATGTGGAGCGGGCGATCGGGATCGAACCGACGACATTCAGCTTGGGAAGCTGACGTTCTACCACTGAACTACGCCCGCAACGCGCCTTGGGTATGCCGAGTGAGGGGCGGGGTCAAGATGCGGCGGGTTCAGAACTGAAACACCAGCGCGCCGCCGACGAAACCGGCCCCGGCAGCAGAAAGCAATGCGCGCTCGCCGGGTTGGAATGGCGTCTGTTGATGGGCGACCGACAGGGACAGCGGGATCGTCGCGGCGGAACTGTTGCCAAATTCGGCCACGGTGGAGACGAGTTTGTCCTGACCCAACTCCAGGTTTCGCCGGACCGCGCCGAATATGCGGGAGTTCGCCTGATGCGGTACCCATCGATCAACATCATCCGTCGTCATGCCCGACTCAGACAGAACCTTCAGCGAACTGGCGGTCATCACCTCGACCGCCTTGGCGAACACGGCGCGGCCGTCCTCCATCTCCATCAACATGTCTTCGCGCGGGGTGTCAGGCGCATAAGGATTGCGACTGCCGCCTGCCTTGATGCGAATTCGATCGTAATGCGCGCCGTCAGAGGCGAGATCCACTGCGACGACGCCCTTTGCGAGATCCTCGTGGGGCGCCAAAACGACCGCGCCGGCGGCGTCGGCGAACAGCACGCAGCTTGCGATTTCCGCCGGGTTGATGCGCCGACTGAGGATGTTGGCCGCCACGACGAGGACGGATTCCCGCCGCGCGCGAACATGGCTGTCGGCCAAGGTCAGCGCATAGAGAAAGCCCGCGCAGGCGCCGGCCATGTCGATCGCGCCGGCATTCGGCAGGTCCAGCTTGTGCGCCAGCAAGGGGCCGGAGGGCGGCAGAAGGTGGTCCGGCGTCGACGTAGCGAGCAAGGTCAGGCCGATATCGGCGCGGTCGATCCCTGCGCTCGACAGCGCCATCTCGGCAGCGGGCGCGGCGATATCTGTCAGCGCCTCGCCAGGGGCCGCGTAGCGGCGCTCTCTAATGCCGGTTCGGCGTTCGATCCAGCCCGCCTCCAGCCCGAGGCGCGTTTCAATCTCAGCGTTGGGAACGATGCGATCCGGGGCGGCGTGGCCGAAGCCGATGATCTCAGATCCGCCGCCGAACCGGCGAGAATGGGTCATGCAAACAGATCCGCCGCTTCAGAAAACGCGTCATAAATCGCATCGAGTTCCGTTTCGGTCACGCAATACGGCGTCATTGCATAGACGGTATTGCCAAGCGGGCGGAGCAACAGGTTCCGGCTTTGAAAATGCGCGTAGAGCTTCGGACCAATCTCCGAGAAATATCCCTTGTCGCTCACCTTGATATCCATCGCGGCGATGGTTCCGGCGCGTCGAATATTCTCAAAACGATTGTCGTTTTCGAATGCTTTCTGCCGCCGGTCGTGAGAGGCGGCGAGGGCGTCGATCCGCTCCTGAACCGGTTCCTTGTCCCAGACCTCTAGATTGGCGACGGCGGCGGCGCAGGCGATCGGATTGGCGGTGTATGAGCTGGAGTGAAAGAACGTGCGGTTGCGGTCGGTCGAGTAATGGGCGTCGAAAATCTCGGACCGGCACATGGTCACGGCCAGCGGCATCGACCCGCCGGTGATACCTTTGGAATAACAGGCGATATCCGGCTGAACGTCGGCTTGCTCGCAGGCGAACAGCGTGCCCGTGCGTCCCCAGCCGGTCATCACCTCATCGGCGATAAAGAGCGTGTCGTGCGCCTCGCAGATCCGCTTCATTTCAGCCAGAACGCTCGGCGGGTACATCAGCATGCCGCCAGCGCCGAGCACCAGCGGTTCGGCCAGAAAGGCGGCGGTCAAGCCCGTCTTGCAGGCGGCTTCGATGGCGTCGTAGGTCGCCTGCTCTTGCCCGGCGTGAGGGAAAGGAACCGTGTCGACATCGAACAAAAGCGGCTCATAGGGCTGATTGAACGCGCCGCGCTCACCCACCGACATCGTGCCGATCGTATCGCCGTGATAACCGCCTTCCAGGACGAGGATGCGGTCGCGGTCTCCGCCAGTGTGTTTCCAGAAGCCCAACGCCATCTTCAGGGCGACTTCGACGGAAGTGGAGCCTGAATCCGAGAAGAATACGTATTGAAGGGTATCCGGCGTGATCTCGACCAATCGTCGCGCAAGCTTTTCCGCCGGTTCGTGCGTATGCCCGGCGAAAATCACCTGATCCAGCTTGTCGACCTGATCTTTGATCCCCTGGACGATATGAGGATGGCGATGACCATGGGTGACGACCCACCAGGAGGAGATAGCGTCCAGAATCCGTCGCCCGTCCGGCGTTTCCAGCCAGGCGCCTTCGCCGCGCGCGACCTCGACCATTTCCCGCATGATCGCGTGTTGGGTGAACGGGTGCCAGACCGGAGATTTCGTCATGTCGTCGGCGCCCCAGACGCAAAATCGGCGATATTGAAATGCGCGTCAAAGGCGCCCGAAAGCTGCTCTGCGGTCATCGGGTCCACCATCGGCAGACGGCCGAGATGCTTGACGTTTCCAAAGTCGCAAATCACACGCTCGGTCTCGGCGTATTCCTCGCCGACGAAAGCCACGCCGAGGATCGGGATCTTACGTCGGCGCATGGCCTCGATGGAAAGAAGGGTGTGGTTGATCGTTCCCAAAGCGGTTCGAGAGACCAAAACGGTCGGCATGGCCCAACGCGCGAACACGTCGATCAACAGGGTTTGCCGGGTCACAGGCACCATCAATCCGCCGGAACCCTCGATCACCAGCGCGCGATCGCATTCCGGTGGGGTGAGCGCATCGGCGTCCACGGTCACGCCGTCGATTTCCGCCGCTTGATGCGGCGAGACCGGCGTCTTGAAGATATAGCCTTCGGGCAGGATGCGGTCGGACTTCGTCGGATCGAGCCGCGCAAGCCAGTCGGAATCCGTTCCGTCCTCGGTGCCGGACTGAAGCGGTTTCCAATAGCACCCGTCGAGCGCGCGGGTCAGCGCCGCCGCAAAAACGGTTTTGCCAAGCCCGGTGTCGGTTCCGGTGACGACGATCCGATGGGTCATTGCGGATGCTCTTCCAGTTCCTCGGCCAACGCGTCCAGCATATCAGATATCGTTACCTGATCGGCGTTCAGCGTGATGGCGATCCTCAACCGCGCCGATCCTTCCGGCACAGTGGGCGGCCGGACGCCGCGAATGTCGAAGCCGCGCGCCTGCATCGCCTTGGCCACATCCATGGTTCGGCGGTTGTCGCCGAGGATGACCGGCAGGATCTGGGATCCGCTGGGCGAGACTCCGCACCGGCTTTCGATTTCGGCATTGGCGAAAGCAACCAGAGCGGCGAGTTTCGCGCGTCGATCCGGCTCCGTCCGGAGGAGGATCAAGGCCTCGCGCACGGCCGCCGCCACCACGGGCGAGGGGGCGGTCGCATAGATAAATGGGCGCGCCCGGTTGATGATGAAGTCGCAGATCGTTCGAGAGGCGCAGACCAATGCGCCGCTTGCGCCCAGCGCCTTGCCGCAGGTGTGCAGCACGACGATATTCTCCCGCCCTTCATAGGCGGCGGAGAGGCCCTGACCATCTCGTCCGTAGACGCCGGTGGCGTGCGCTTCATCGACCAGAAGAAAAGCGTCGTGCCGGTCGGCTATCGTGACCAACTCATCCAGCGGCGCCATGTCGCCATCCATCGAGTAGAGACTTTCGACCACGATCCACGGGCGGCCTAAACCGCCGCGCTGGCGCCACGCCTTTATAGCGTCCTCGAAACCCGTGGCGTCGTTATGCCGGACCATCGCCACCTCGGCCCGTCCTGCGCGGACGCCCTCATGGCAGCTGGCGTGGATCAACTCGTCGCAAACGATCAGGTCGCTCTTTTGCGGCAGCGTGGTGAGGATGGCGAAATTCGCCACATAGCCGCCGCCGAAGAACAGCGCGCGCTCGGAGCCGAAGAACGCCGCGGCTTCATCCTCCAGAAACTCGTGCTCGGGGTCATTGCCGCGCAAGAGGCGAGAACCGCCAGCGCCGACCGGCACGCCACGTTCAACCGCGTTCAGCACCGCGCCGCGCAATGACGGGGAACTGGCGAGCGCCAGATAATCGTTCGACGCGAAGTCCACGCCGGTTCTGGAGATCAAGCACCTGCGGCGGCTTTTTCGCTCCAGACCGCTGAGAACCCGCTGATAGCGGTCGAGTTGTCCGTTCATGCGTGCTCGTCAAGCGACATGGGCTTGACGCCAAGTCGGGCGAAGAGGGCGCTGTCCTCATCCTCTTCCGGATTGTCTGCCGTCAGCAGCGTGTCGCCAACGAAGATGGAGTTCGCGCCGGCGAAGAAGCACAGCGCCTGTGTCTCGTCGCTCATCTCGGTGCGGCCGGCGGACAGCCGCACATAGCTTTCCGGCATCATGATCCGCGCGGTGGCGATGGTGCGTATGAACTCGATCGGGTCGATTTGCTCGATATCGGCCAGCGGCGTCCCCTCAATCGGGATCAGCATGTTGATCGGCACGGATTGGGGATGCTCGGCGAGGTTCGAAAGCGTCACCAACATATCGATGCGGTCTACTTTCTCTTCGCCCATGCCGATGATGCCGCCGGAGCAGACATTGATCCCGGCCTCTCGCACGCGATCCAGCGTATCCAGACGATCGGCGTAGGTGCGGGTGGTGATGATTTCCTTGTAGTAGCGCTCGGACGTGTCGACGTTGTGGTTGTAGTAATCCAGCCCTGCGCCCTTCAGTCGGAAGACGTCATTGTCGGAGAGCATGCCAAGGGTCATGCATGTCTCCATGCCCATCGCCTTGACGCCCTCGACCATGGCGACGACCGCGTCCATGTCGCGGTCCTTGGGGCTGCGCCAGGCCGCGCCCATGCAATAACGGGTGGCGCCCGCGTCCTTGGCCTTTTTCGCCTCGGCGAGGACGCGCTGGACCTCCATCAGTTTCGAGGCGGACAGCGATGAGCCGTTGCGCGCCGACTGGCTGCAATAACTGCAATCCTCCGGGCAGCCGCCGGTCTTGATGCTCAAGAGGCGGCTCATTTGCACCTTGTTTGGATCGAAATTCTGGCGGTGCACGGTTTGCGCGCGAAACAGCAGATCGTTGAACGGCGCATCGTAGATCGCCGCCGCCTCCTCGCGAGTCCAGTCGCGCCGAAGATGCGACTGTGGGGTTGCTGTGGCCGGTTCGGTCGTCCTCGCCGCCAACTCCATGGAAAGCCTCCCGCGATCAATCTGCGACGGCGCCCGTCTTGCACCGCAACAATCGGATGTCGCAGGTTGTGCACGAAATCGGCGCCCAAGGTCAACTCAGACCGGGCTTGCGCCCTTATTTCCAGCGACGCGGCGCGGAGCCGGGCAGGCTCCGCGCGCTGATTTTCGGCGTGTTTGCGACCGCGTCAGACTAGCGTTTCGCAGAACCGCTTGATCCGCCCACAGGCCTCGGTCAGCGCTTCGTCCGATGTGGCGTAAGAGACGCGGAAATTCGGGCTGGCGCCAAAGGCTGCGCCGAAGACAGTCGCCACGCCTTCGGCTTCAAGCAGCTGGGTGCAGAAGGTCTGATCGTCGGTGATCTCGACGCCGTTCGGCGTTTTCTTGCCGATCAGCGCCCTGATCGACGGATAGACATAGAAGGCGCCCTCAGGCGTCGGGCATTGCAGGCCGGGGCAGGCGTTCAGCAGGCCCACGACCAGATCCCGGCGGCGTTGGAAATGTGCGCGCGACTCGGTGATGTAGCTTTGGTCGCCGTTTAGCGCTTCGACCGCCGCCCATTGGCTGATCGAACAGGGGTTCGAGGTCGACTGCGACTGTATCTTCCGCATCGCGGTGATCAGCTCCTCCGGCCCGCCGGCATAACCGATGCGCCAACCGGTCATGGAATAGGCTTTCGAGACGCCGTTGACCGTCAACGTGCGATCATAAAGGCCGGGCTCCACTTGCGCCGGGGTCGCGAATTCGAAGGGCGCGTAGACCACATGCTCATACATGTCGTCGGACAGGATCCAGACCTGCGGATGACGCATCAACACATCGGTGAGCGCTTTCAACTCGTCATGGGTGTAGCCGGCGCCGGACGGGTTGGAGGGAGAGTTGAAGATCAGCCATTTGGTCTTTGGCGTAATCGCGGCCTCCAACGCCTCTGGCGTCATCTTGAAGCTGGTCTCGATCGAGGTCTCGATGATGACCGGCTCGCCGCCGCCCAGCAGGGTCATATCCGGATAACTGACCCAGAACGGCGCGGGGATCAGAACCTCGTCGCCGGGGTTCAGAGTGGCCACCAATGCGTTGTAAAGGATCTGCTTTCCGCCGGTGCCGACGGAGATCTGCTTGGTCGTGTAATCCAGCCCGTTGTCGCGCTTGAACTTCTCGACGATGGCCTGCTTCAACTCAGGAATGCCGTCGGCGGGCGTGTATTTGGTCTTGCCTGCGTCAATGGCGGCCTTCGCGGCGGCCTTGATATTGTCCGGCGTGTCGAAATCCGGCTCTCCGGCGCCAAGACCGATCACGTCGCGGCCAGCGGCGCGCAGCTCGGCGGCCATGGTTGTGACGGCGATGGTCGCCGAGGGTTTCACGCGGGCGAGACTGTCTGAGAGGAAGGCCATCGGTTTGCTCCATTGCCGCCTGTGTCAGCTTCGTCCTACCCCCGTCTCAACCGGGCCGCAAGCGCTGCGCGCGCCGCTCTTGGAATCCGGCCGTCAAGGATCAAAAGCGCGATTGCGATCAGGCCGAGGCCGACAAAGGCCGCGGAGTCCAGCCGCTCGCCGAGAAACGCCCAGCCGAGCACGATGGCGACTGGCGCCACAAGCAACGTGCAGAGCAGCAGGTTTCCGGCGCCGGCCATGCCGAGCACCCGGTAATAAAGCAGGTATGCGCCCGCCGTTCCGAGCCCCGCGAAATAGGCGACCGCCAGCCACGCATCGACCGAGATGGCGAGGGAGGGGACGCCTTCCGCTATGATAGAGACAGGCGTCATCAGCAGCGTGGCGCCGGTCAGCATCCCTGCGGCGTTGATGATTGGTGGCAGATCACCAAGTTTTTTCCGCGCCCAGACGCCCGCCAACGCATAGGAAAACGCGCCAAGCGCGACGGCGAGTTGCGCCACGCTTCTGGGATCGAACGTCGCCAGTTCTCGCCAACCGACCATGGAGACAACGCCCGCGAATCCGAAGCCGACTGCGAGCGCCTTGCGCGCCGTCAACCGTTCGTCGGCCAGGAAGATCGCCGCGACGACGACGCCGAAGATCGCGGTGGAGGCGTTGAAGATCGAAACCAGTCCGGTCTCGATCTGCGTTTGGCCCCACGCCATCAGCGTGAAGGGCGCGGCGTTGTTCAGGAACCCCATCACCAGGAACGCGCCCCAAACGCGCCACCCCCTTGGAATAGGAGCGCCACGAGCGAATGCAATGATCCAAAGAAGCAACGCCGCCCAAAAGACGCGGTGAAGCACCGAGGTCAGCGGTCCCATTTCTCGCAACGCGATCGCGATTGAAAAGAAGGACGCCCCCCAAATCACCGAGAGCGCGATCAGCTCCAGCCACGCGCGGGTCGTCATTTCCTTGGGCGTTGTCATAGCGCGGTCTTCTTCTTCGCTTTGCCGATCCAGTTGTTTGACGCATCCTGTGGCGCGGGCGGCGAGAGCGCCACCCGGTTCATGTGATCTTCGAATGGGGCGACGACCAATCCATGCTCGACCTGATCGACATTGGCGTGAATCTGACCAAGGGCCGGTTCGATACGGACCGGGATCAGGTGATCGCTCGCGCGCGTGAGGCTGGCGTTCGTCAGTTGATGGCGACAGGCACAGACCTGACGGCGTCGCATGATGCGGCCGAGCTGGCGGCGACGCGGTCGGGAGTGGTTTTTGCGACGGCGGGCGTACACCCACATCACGCAGATGCTTGGGACGAGACGGTCTTCGCGGAGATTCGCGTTCTCGCCACACGGTCGGAAGTGGTCGCCATCGGTGAATGTGGTCTGGATTTCGATCGCAACTACTCGGCGCCGGAGGCTCAGGAGCGCGCCTTCGCCGCCCAGTTGGAAATCGCGGTGGAGACCGGTCTCCCGCTGTTTCTGCATGAACGCGCGGCGCATGAGCGGATGCTGGAGATGCTGGACCAGGCGGCGCCCGTGCGCGGCGTGCTGCATTGCTCCACTCGAGGGCCGGAAGAGGCGCGAGCCTATCTGGATCGCGGATTGCATCTGGGCGTCACCGGCTGGCTTTGTGACGAACGGCGCGGCGATGCGTTGCGGGACTCAGTGCGGATGATCCCCGGCGACCGGTTGCTCTTGGAGACCGACGCGCCGTTTCTTTACCCCCGCGATATGCCTTGGCCATTGGACGGGGAGGGCGCCAAGAAACCATCTCGCAACCGGAACGAGCCGTCCTTCCTGCCGCATATCTGTAAGGCGGCGGCCGCGCTCAGGGGCGAGACGTCAGAAGCGCTGGCTAAGCGAAGTTCGGCGGCGACCCGCGCGCTCTTTGATTTGCCGGACCCCGATTGAGGCGGTTCCCTTGCAGCGACAGTCGCGCTCGCTAGGATGCGCACAGAAGGAGGACGGCCATGCAGGATGAGACGCGCATCAAACGGCTCCGCATTCGCTGCTGGAGACGCGGGATGAAAGAGATGGATCTTCTGCTCGGCCCCTACGCCGACAAAGCGCTGGCCGATCTTCCCGAAGCCCAGATGGATGAGTTCGAAGCGCTTTTGGAAGAGAATGATCAGGATCTCTATGCATGGGTCTGCGGACGCGGAGAGACGCCAAGCGCGATTTCCCCAGCGCTGGATCGGGTAAAAGCGTTCCACGGCCTTGGCTAGGCATTCCGGCCTGAAATTCGGTTCGGGCGATCGGTGAGGAGGTTGGCGTGACAAAAGTGGCATTCATCGGTCTGGGCAATATGGGCGGGCCGATGGCGCGCAACCTGTTGAAAGCCGGGCTCGAGGTCGTCGGCTTTGACTTGTCCGAAAACGCGCGCGCCGGATTTACGGACGCGGGCGGTCGCGTCGCCGACACCGTCGCCCAGGCCGCCAAGGACGCGTTCGTCGTTATCACAGCGCTTCCGGCGGCGGCGCATCTGCGCGCCGTGTGTCTTGGCGACGAAGGCGGGAAGGGCGCATTTGACGTTACGCCGACCGGCGCGCTTTTCATCGATTGCTCCACGGTCGATGTGGAAACCGCGCGAGAGCTCTCCTCAAAGGCCGAAAGCCGGGGCCTGCGTATGCTCGACAGCCCGATGTCGGGCGGCGTTCCGGGCGCGGAGGCGGGATCCCTGACTTTCATGGTCGGCGGATCAGAGCAGAATCTCGATTTCGCGCGCCCCGTTCTTGAGATTATGGGCGACCGGGTGTTGCACGCCGGACCGTCCGGGGCGGGCGCGGCGGCCAAGATCTGCAACAACATGATGCTGGCGATCCAGATGATCGGTGTTTCGGAAGGCTTCGCGCTGGCGGATAAATTGGGTCTGGATCCGCAAAAGCTCTACGACATCTCTTCGACCGCGACGGCGCGATGCTGGTCGCTGAACGATTACTGCCCGGCGCCGGGGCCGGTGGAGGGGGCTCCGTCCAACAAGAACTACAAGGCGGGTTTTGCGGCGTCGCTCATGCTCAAGGATCTGCGCCTTGCGATGGTCGCGGTGAAGGGCGCGGGCCAATCGGCGCCGCTCGGTGAGATGGCGACCCGGATGTACGAATTCGTCGACGATCAAGGCGGCGGCGATCTCGACTTTTCGTCAATTTATATGCTCTTAAAGTCGTAATTTATGGCTGTTTGAGCGCTCTACCCCGCAATCTTAACGCTCCCTTTGCAATTCCCGAAGTAGTCCGGATGTGGGAAATAGCGGATGCGGGAGTGCCAATCATGACTACGATGGTCGCCATCCCGGCGGCGCGGTTTCAAGAGTCGGACGGACTTTTGCCGCTCTATGTCGATACGCTGGCGCTGATTGAGCGCCTTCACCGGCTGCTGCTGGATGTCATCAAAGACGAATTCGAGCGGCTCGGGCATATCGACGTCAACGCGGTTCAGGCGTTATTGCTGTTCAACATTGGCGACAACGAAGTGACGGCGGGAGAGCTGAAATCGCGCGGTTATTATCAGGGCTCGAACGTCTCCTACAATCTCAAAAAGTTGGTGGACGCAGGCTACATGCATCACAAGCGGTGCGAGGTCGATCGACGCTCCGTCCGCGTCAGCCTGACCGAGAAGGGCATGGCCGTCAGCCGGGTGGTGGAGGGGTTATTCCAGCGGCATCACGAAGAGATCGGCCGGAGGGCGCTGATGAGCCCCGCCGAGATGACCCGGATGAATGCGGAACTGAAGCAGCTTGAACAATATTGGGTCGACCAGATCCGTTTCATTTACTGACCGAGCGACGATGAGAATGCGCGAATTGCGCAGGTGCTCAATGCGCAGCGACCACGGCCGTGGCTTCCGCTTGCGAATCTTTCACACCGGCGTTAGCGACGGCGCGGATTGGTCGCCGACGGTCATATTGTCGTCGAATTTTCGCCGGAATCTCGCTCCGTACCCACGGCATGAACGTAATTGTTTACGGAGTTTCGGCTATTTATCGGGTGATATAGGCTTCCTTAATGCGGCGTCTTCGCTTAGTATCGAGGCGGGCGAGTGAAAGTATGAAAAACAAATGCGTAACGCCGGAATGTGCATCCGGGTCAAGAGCAGTCGATGACAATACCTCAACAGCGTGAACTCAAGGGGTTCGACTCCTATGAGCTGAGGCTTGGTGACGAGCTTCGAGGAGAGCGGGCCTGCCTCGGCAAGTCCCTGTTTGACGTTCAGCGCGATTTACGCATCAAGGCCTGCTATATCGACGCGATCGAGAATTCGGACCCGGTTGCGATCGAGAACAAGAGCTTTGTCGCCGGTTACATTCGCTCCTACGCCCGATACCTGAAACTGGATCCGGAAGAGGTTTATCGCCGCTTTTGCGAAGAGTCCGGATTTCAGCCCGCACGTGCGCGCATGGCCGCGCAGACGCAGAAACCGTCTGCGAACCGAGGTCTTTCCGCTTCCGACGATCCCTTTGGCGCCAGCGATCTGGCGTCGGTTCTTGATCGGCGTCCGGGATTTGATTTCGGCCCCTTGATCAGCGCGTCGGCGTCGATCATCGCCGTGGCGGCGCTGGTCGGCGGCATCGGATATGGCGGATGGACGTTTCTGAAGAATGTGCAGCAGGTCGCGTCCGCCCCAGCGGAAGCGACAGCCGTCGCCGCCGTCTCGCTGTCGGCGATTTCGCGGCGACCGAGCGAGATCGCCACCATCGATCCCTCCGTCTACGAGGATGACGGTGTGCTGGCGCAGCTCTATCGCAATGAAGAGGCGGCGCCGCTCGGGTTCTCCTCCGCCGATGGCCCGATCGCCGCGATCGACCCGAATACAGCGGGTGTTTTCGCGCGTTCTGGCGCGCCGACCGCATCCGCCGTGCTCGCGAAGTCTTTGGCGCCGGTCGCGCTCAGAACCGGTGGCGATGGTTTGCCGGCCGCGCCTGCGCCAACCGAGTCCGGCGCTCAAGCAGCAGCGATTCCATTGGCCTTTGCGAACGCCACTCCGTTAGACGCCACGCCGAGCAACGATCTTGTTCCGGTCGCGGGCGTCGCTAAGGGCGTCGAGATCCGCGCCATTGAGGAAGCCTGGGTGCGCGTCGAGGCGCCGGGCGTCGGTGTGCTCTTCAGCGGCCTGATGTCGCCGGGCGAAAGCTATGATCTGCCCTCCGCGCAGGTCGACGCCATTCTTAAAGTCGGAAATGCGGGCGGCGTCCTGATCTTTGTGGATGGCGAGGCGTTTGGGCCGATGGGTCGCAAAGGCGTTGTGCAAAGCGGCATTGCTCTACACCCGGATCAGATCCGCACATCTTACCCGCGCGCTCCGGGCGCGAGTTTTCAGCGTGCGGCGAGCCAAACAGGTTCTCTTGAACACACGGCGACCGATCAGCGCGGCTGACCAGTCGGCATCCTGTCTTCTTGCTTCCTCTAGAATCCTGACGTGGTTAATCCTGCTTCGACGTCGATTGGTTTTCAGGCGACGTCGACATGCGGCCACACGCCGACTATATCAGCGGTAGTCCAGATCGTTGGATAGGCCATATCGGAGTGGGCATGAGCATTCGTCCATGGCGCGACATCGAACGTCGCCAGAGCAGGAAGATTCGAGTCGGCTCGGTCGAGGTCGGCGGCGACGCCCCGATTTCCGTGCAGACCATGACCAACACGCTGACGTCCGACGCGAAAGCGACCATCGAACAGGTCCAAGCTTGTGCGGAAGCGGGCGCCGATATCGTGCGCGTGTCCTGCCCGGATGAGGCGTCAACCGCCGCATTGAGTGAGATCGTGCGCGAGTCGCCAGTTCCGATCGTGGCGGATATCCACTTTCACTATAAGCGCGCCATCGAGTCCGCCGAAGCAGGCGCGGCCTGCCTGCGTATCAATCCCGGCAATATCGGAGACTCGAAACGCGTGCGAGAGGTGGTGCAGGCCGCCAAGGACCATGATTGCTCGATGCGCATCGGCGTCAACGCGGGGTCGCTTGAACGGCACCTGTTGGAGAAATACGCCGAGCCTTGCCCAGATGCGATGGTCGAGAGTGCGCTCGATCATGCGCGCATCCTGGAAGACAATGATTTCTTCGACTTCAAGATTTCGGTGAAAGCGTCGGATATCTTCATGACGGTCGCGGCTTACCATGGCCTGTCTGAGGCCTGTGATTATCCGCTTCATCTTGGCATCACCGAGGCGGGCGGATTGCAGACCGGCACAGTGAAATCTGCGATTGGCATGGGGTCGCTGCTTTGGGCGGGCATTGGCGACACGCTCCGGGTTTCTCTTTCAGCGGACCCGGTTGAAGAAGTGAAGGTCGGCTACGAGATTCTCAAAGGGCTTGGATTGCGGCGTCGCGGCGTCACCGTGATCTCTTGCCCGTCCTGCGCCCGGCAGGGCTTTGACGTCATCAAGGCGGTTGGCATTCTGGAAGATCGTCTGGCGCATATTCAGACGCCGCTCACCCTGTCGATTATCGGATGCGTCGTAAACGGTCCGGGCGAGGCGCGCGAAACCGATATCGGGTTCACCGGCGGCGGCGCGGGATCGGGCATGGTCTATCTGTCTGGCGTTCAGGACCATAAGATCGAGAACGAGAAAATGGTCGATCACATCGTTTCCCTCGTCGAGCAAAAGGCGGTGGAACGAGAGGCGGAAATGCGCGCGGCCGAAGCTGCGGAGCAGGCCGGAGCGGGAACGGACAATGCGGTTCAGGCCGCAGAATAAAACTGGACCGACCGGCTAAAAACACATTTTCGACAACATCTTAGACGTTATATCTGAATTAATATAAAAAGCGGTATGCGATGGGTTCGCGATTGTAATTCTTAAAGGCGTTTTTTGATGGCCGTTCGAAAACTCGTTGGGCGGATATTCTATACATTACTTGCACTTGCGGTCTTTGCTTATGGTCTGCTTGCGGCGCAGTTATTCGTTATAGGCGAGAATCCCGTGGAGTTTCATGTCGATCCGCTGACCGTGAAAGAGGTGCAGCAGCGCTATCAGTATTTGGTCGCTCCGAAAGCGGCGGCAGCTACTGCGCCGAACGTAGAGGGCGAGATTTTTGACGCCACGCCACGAGATGTGATGATCGCATTTGATGAAGTCGCGATGAGCGCGCCGCGCACCAAGCTCGCCGCCGGTTCGCCGACCGATATGTGGGCGACTTATGTTCAGCGTTCAAAATATATGCGGTTTCCGGATTATATCTCGGTCACGGCCATCGGCACGCCTGATGGTCGTGCGACGGTGGCGGTGTTTTCGCAATCAATTTACGGGGCGAATGATCTTGGCGTGAACAAGGCGCGGATCGATCTCTGGCTCGGCCAGCTCAGCGAGGCGCTGAACGAGGGATCGTGACGACAGCGCGTCGGGCGCGCCGCATCCGTCTTTGACCTTCTTCCATGTCGTGTTGTTCAGCACCATTTCGCAGCGTGCGATGTAGCTTTCGCCCTGCACATGCATGCAGGCCGTCTCTCCCAACATGACGTAGCCGTCCGGATGCCGGCAGGCGCAGGATTTGAAAGCGTTGTCCGTCTCCGCGGCGGCGCTGTCGAGAACAGGCGCACTCATCGGTGAGGGCTCGCCCGCCATGGCCGACGTCGCGGACAGAAGGCCCGCGTAAACAGAGAGGCCGATCAGTTTCCACATGCGCATATTATAGCATATTCGGCGATTTGCGCATACGCGCACTGCAGAACGGCCCCTTGACCTTGGCGGCGGCGCGCGCGAAACGAGCAAAATGATCCAGACCGACACGCTCGACCAGATCCTCGACCGGTTCGCCTATCTAGAAGCCAGCATGGCCGAAGGCGCGGATCCCAGCGCCTATGTGGCGCTGTCGCGGGAATACGCGCAGCTTGAGCCGGTTGTGCAGCGCATCCGCGCATATCAGACGATGATCGAGGATCGCGCGGCGGCTGAGGCGATGCTGGACGATCCCGAGATGCGCGCGCTGGCGGAAGAGGAGATCACCGAGATCGACGCCGGTCGGGAGGAGGCGGAGCAGGCGCTGCGGCTCGCTCTGATTCCGAAGGACGCCGCCGACGCGCGCCCGGCGATTCTTGAGATCCGGGCAGGGACCGGCGGTGATGAAGCCGCTCTGTTCGCCGCCGACCTCTTTCGGATGTACCAACGTTTCGCGGAATCGCGCGGTTGGCGCGTCGCCGTTCTGGAGGAAAGCGCCTCGGTCCTCGGCGGCTATAAAGAAGTGGTGGCCGAGGTGACCGGCGAGGGCGTGTTCGCGGCGCTAAAGCATGAATCCGGCGTTCATCGCGTTCAGCGCGTGCCGGAAACGGAATCGGGCGGCCGCATCCACACGTCGGCCGCTACGGTGGCGGTTCTACCGCGCGCGGAGGAGGTCGATATCGACATCCGCCCAGACGAGATCCGTATCGACACGATGCGCGCCTCGGGCGCCGGCGGCCAGCATGTGAACACCACCGATTCCGCGGTGCGCATCACCCATCTGCCGACTGGCGTCGTTGTTCTGGCGTCTGAAAAGTCGCAGCACCAGAATCGGGCCAAGGCGATGGAGGTGCTGCGCGCACGACTGTTCGATCTGAAACGGCGTGAAAGTGAGGACGCCCGCGCGGCGGAACGCAAAGGGCAGGTCGGATCGGGAGATCGGTCCGAGCGGATTCGAACCTATAATTTTCCGCAGGGCCGGGTGACGGATCATCGGATCAACCTGACGCTCTATAAGCTCGATCAGGTGATGCAGGGCGATCTTGGCGAATTGACTGGCGCGCTGACGGAGGCCGAGCAGGCGGCGAAACTGGCGGCGCTGGAGGCGTGACCCGCGCGAAGGCTCTGGCGGAAGCGACGGCGCGGCTGCGCGGCGGAAAGGGCGATGGCGATCCGGGCCGCGACGCGAGGCTGCTCTTGCGTTGGGCGTCGGGTCTGAGCGCGGCGTCGCTAACGGCGGAACTCAACACGCCGCAGAGCGCGGAGGAGGCGGCGCGATACCAGAAGGCGGTGTCGGAACGAGTTGCGGGCCGCCCAGTGGCGCAAGTTATCGGTGAGCGCGAATTCTGGGGACATGTTTTCGCCGTCACGCCCGATGTGCTCGACCCAAGGCCCGAAACCGAGACCTTGATCGCCGCCGCTCTTGAACACGACCCGGCGGGCCGAATCCTCGATCTTGGCGTCGGGTCCGGCTGTATCCTTCTGACACTGTTGGCGGAGTGGCCCGACGCGCTCGGCGTCGGCGTCGATATCAGCGCGGCGGCGCTGGCGATCGCGCAGCGTAACGCCGCCACCCTCGGCGTCGCAGACCGGGTCGCGCTGATCGAAAGCGATTGGGTCGCAAGCGTGGACGGGAGCTTCGATCTGATCGTCTCCAACCCGCCTTACATTTCCGAAGCGGAGATGGCGGAACTGTCGCCGAGCGTGCGCCAATACGAACCGCGCCAGGCGCTTTCTCCCGGCGGCGATGGGTTGGGGGCCTATCGTCGGATCGCGGCTGAACTTGGCGACGCGCTCGCGCCAGACGGACGTCTGATACTGGAGGTCGGCGCAGGCCAGGCGGCGGCGGTTGAAGCCATTTTTGATGCTCGGGGATTCACGCCTGTCATGCGGCATAGCGACCTCGACGGCCGCGAAAGATGCCTTTCGATGCGCATAAATCACGTTTCAAAGGCCTGAAACGCACGATTCTGAGATTTCCTGTTGAGAAAGGCCGCCAGAGCGGTATAGGCTCATCTTGCGTGTTCGAAGCGGATCGCGATAGGCGAATTCGCCGATCGAGGGGCAGCGCGCGCCCGTATAGAGGCCCGAATATTCCTGACCAAGTGTCGTGTGCGATAACGCACAGGCGTTGGCGTCCTGCGAGTCATAAAATGACCGGCGACCGACCGAGAAAAAGCAGTATGAGATCTTCACAAAAACCAAACCGCTCTCGCGGTAAAAGCAATCGTAAGAACGTCGGCAACAACGTTAACCGTGTTTATGAAAGCTCCGGCCCTGAGGGGAAGGTGCGCGGGACGCCGCAGCAAATTATCGACAAGTACAACGCGCTGGCGCGGGATGCGCAGACATCGGGCGACCGGGTCGCGGCGGAGAATTTCCTGCAGCACGCTGAGCACTATTCGCGCCTTTTGACCGCGGCGCAGGCGGCCTCGAATGAGCGCCGCGAGCAAAATAACGCGCAGCAGGCGCAGCAAGCGAACAACACGCAGCCGCAAAATCAGCCGCAGCCACAGGTTTCGCAGGAGCAGCCGCAAGCCACTCCTCAGGCGCAGCAGAACGGCGCGCAGCCGCCGGCGGAAACCTCGGCGCTACAGCCTGACGCCGAGCCTGCGCCCCAGCCTTCCGATGTGAACGGCATGGCGACGTTTGACGGCGGCGAGAGCACCCAGATCGTGGAAACGCCAGAGAGCGAGCGCAAGAAACCGACGCGCACGCGTAAACCCCGCGCGCCCAAGAATGGCGCAGCGAAACCAGCGGCTGACGCGTCTGCCGTCGACGCCGCCGCGCCCGAGGCCAACCCCGCCGGCGGCGACGCGGAGAAACCGGTCGAAAAACCGGCCGCCGCACAGGACGCGTCGCCCGAGGGCGCATAAAAAATCGAACTGAGTTCACGAAGCGCCGCCGCCTTTCTAATGAGAGCGGCGGCGTTTTTATGTGCGGTAGCTTTCAGCCAAGGCGCAAAACTCTTCGATCGAAAGGGTTTCAGCGCGCCGTTCTTCGGCGATGCCCGCCTTGTCTAAATGCGCTCTCGGATCTCCGCCCAATGCTTTCAGGCTCTGTCGCAGCATTTTTCGCCGCTGATTGAACGCCGCGGCGGTGACGCGTTCCAGCGTGGCCCGGTGCGCGACGGCGACCGGTTCCTCTCGCGGCGAGAACCTTACGATCGCGGAGGTGACCTTTGGCGGCGGCGTAAACGCCTGGGGCGACACGGTGAAGGGAATCTCGACAGTGGAGCGCCACTGCGCGAGGACGGCCAGTCGGCCAAACGCCTTGGTTCCGGGCGTCGCCGCGATTCTCTCCGCGACCTCTTTCTGGAACATCAGCGTCGCCGAGTCCCAGAAAGGCGGCCACGCGTCGCCCGCGATCCACCGGATCAAAAGCTCGGTGCCGATATTGTAGGGAAGGTTGGCGATGATCTTCGCCGGGCCGTTAAGGTGATCCGCTGGATTGATCTCCAACGCGTCGCCTTCGATCACCGTCAGACGACCGGGCCAATGCGCCGACACCTCCGCCAGCGCGTCGAGGCACCGCGCGTCTCGCTCGACAGCGACGACCCGCTTGGCCCCAGCGGCAAGAAGCGCGCGGGTCAGGCCGCCCGGGCCGGGGCCGACCTCGAACACCTCGACATCATCCAGTTTGCCTGCGGACCGCGCGATCTTCGCCGTCAGGTTTAGGTCCAGCAGAAAGTTCTGACCGAGAGATTTTCTGGCGGCGAGTCCATGGCGTGCGATCACATCGCGCAAGGGCGGCAGCCCATCGCTGGCGAGGGCGCTCACGCCGCCGCTCGATTCGCCGCAAGCGTGGCCGCCAGTTTGATCGCTTCGATCATGCTGGCCGGATTGGCCTCTCCGCGTCCCGCAATGTCGTAGGCGACGCCGTGATCGGGGGACGTGCGGATGAAGGGCAGGCCAAGCGTGACGTTCACGCCGGTGTCGAAGGCCAGCGCCTTGATCGGGATCAGCGCCTGATCGTGGTACATGCAGAGCGCCGCGTCATAGCGCGCGCGCGCCGCTGGATGAAACATGGTGTCTGCGGGCAGGGGGCCTGCGGCCTGAACGCCGTTTGCGCGAAGCGTCTCGATTGCGGGCACGACGATCTCGATATCCTCGCGCCCAATGGCGCCGCCTTCACCGGCATGGGGATTGAGGCCCGCCACGGCGATGCGCGGGGCGTTGAGGCCGAAATCCTGCCGTAACGCCTTGTCGGCGATCAGGCCGGTCTCGACGATCAGGTCTGTCGTCAACGCGCCCGACACTTCCGACAGGGGAATGTGGATCGTGGCGGGAATGACCCGCAGGTCCTCGCCAGCCAGCATCATGACGGACCGGTCTACCCCGCCCAACGCGGCCAGGAACTCTGTATGGCCGGGATAGGCGAAATCGGCGCCGTCATAGAGCGCTTTCTTGCTGATGGGAGGCGTTGCGATGGCGGAGGCCGCGCCGGACCGCGCATATCCGACGGCGCGCTCGATCGAACGGATAACGGCGGCCGCATTTTGCAACGACGGCTCAGCTGGGACCGAAGGCTCTGATAACGGCTCGGATATCACCGGCAATGCATGCGGGAAGACTTCTGTCGCCTCTGACGGATCTGAGACAACAGCGATCGGGGCGTCCCCGGAGGCGCTGAGATGTTCGACATCCGAAATCGCAAAGAATGCCGGACCGGTGTTCTTGAGGGAGCGCCATGCAGCGATCGTGATCTCAGCGGCGATGCCGGACGGCTCGCCCATGCTCAAGGCGACGGGCGCCGTTACAGAGAGCCGATCAGAGCGCTTGATAGCGCTCATCGGATTTCGATCACAGCCTCGCGCCGCAATTCCTGCAAATAGGCGTCCGCGTAGCGCTCAAAGTTCCTCTGAACCAGATCGCGCCGGACTTCCTCGGTCTCCGCATCGTCGGCGTCCTGGTTCTCAACCGAACAGAGCATGGCCATCACGACGGAGTTGGTCATACGGGTCGGATCCGTGAACTGATCTGGCACCAGAGCGGCGACGGCCTGATCCAAAGGCGGCGGAATGTCTTCAAGCGACAGGTTGGCCCGTATGCCGGAACCGGGGCCGAAGTCATCGGCTCGGTTCGCGAGCGCGGCGCAGCTCTCGATCTCGGGGCGGGTGTCGTTCAGACGCTTTCTCGCATCGGTGATTTCCTGAGCGTCGGCGTTCGCAGGGGCCGGAACCACCAGGAAGCCGACCTCGTAGACGCGGGAGGCCACGGGAGACGAACCATCGGGCGCGCCATCCTCCGGTTCGCCCTTGATGAGTCGCATCTCACGCTCGACATCCGCCTCGCTCGCCCGAGCCCGTGCGCCATATCTTTGCCGGATCACCTGACGCCAGGCGATTTCCGCATAAATAAGGTCTCGCACAGTCTGTTTCGATGCGCCGGCGCGGTTCAGCAATGCAAAAAACTGATCACGAGTGAGATTTCTTTGCCTCGCGAGTGTGTCGAAACCATCCTCTATGCTTTCATCGGGAACAGAAACACCAGCGGCGCGCGCGGCCTGAATCTTTAGTCGATCGGAAATAAGGGCGCCGAGAACCGCGCGCGCCATCGCCGCGCTTGGTTCGGCGCCGGACAAAGCGGACTGCGCTCTTACGCGCTGATCCAATTCAAAACGCGTGATCGCCTCGTCATTGACGACCGCCGCCGGCTCGAAAGGCGTTTGCGTGTTGGCCGTTTGCGGGACGCCCGCCAATATTGCGGCGCTGGCCCAAATCGCGAGGCAGAGTGTTTTAACCGGCGTCATCATCTTTGTTCTCATCGCCTATGATCCGCACGCGCGGTGTCTCTTGCGGTCTTCCTTCGCCAGAGACAAGGAAAGCAATTTCACTTCCAATCCAAAAGATGTGGAAGAGGGCGCGCCCGTGCTGCTTGTGAAACGTCTGCGCAAACTAAAGTCAACCTCGACGCATTCATTGCTCCAGACGAGCCCCGAACTGGCGCGCAAAAGCTCGTTGGCCACTTCGTCATACCTGAACCCGCCCGACAAAGACCATGCAGGCGTCAGATCGACAGTTCCGCCAAAGGCGAACTCTTCGCGGTCTTCGGTGACAATCGAGTCCGCATCGGCCTCAAAAAGCACGTAGGATGCGTTGGCGTCCCAACGACCGTAATCAAGCTCGACGAGCATTTCATTGCGCGCGAGTTCGAAATCATCCGACATCCGAAATCGATTGGTGAAGCGGAAAAGGTCGCCATAAGCTAAACCCCAGGCGGCGACGTAGTCTGAATTTGTGCCCTGTAGTCCAGAGCCGTCCGGAAATTCACTCGCCTCCTCGAACCTGAGCACACGACCGCCGCTTGCGTTGAGATCCAGGCCGCCATCGGAGAGTAATTCGTAGCGCCAGCCCATGTTGATGCGGGAGCCTTCTTCCCAAAGATCCAACCCGGGCGCGCGGGACGTGGCGAAAAGGTTGGTGTCGTCGAAGGAGATCTCCTGACTGTCCTCGTTCGGGATGCCTTCCGGGTTTCCACCCTCGTTGGCGAGGATAAATTGAGCGATCGGCTCGAATATCTGCGTATTTCTCTGACCTTGGCGAACGAAAGGATATCGAGCTTCGACGCCAGCCAGTCCCAAAACCCGGCTGATGCTGGACTCGTCCGTCGTCGGGTCGTCATCAATGGCATAGAAATCCGCGCGGGTTTCAGCAAAGCCTCGAAAGGCAAAACCAGTCTCCGAAACCAAGCTATCTTCCCAGTCAAGCCCAGCGGAGAGCCTAACTACGTCTCGACCCTCCTCCCGGGACAGCGCCAGAACATCACCATTGGCGAACAGATCGCCGCCAATGTAAGGAGCGTCGAAACGCTGCCGAAGCTGGATTTCCGGCAGAACGACCGGAATCTCCTCTTGCGGCTCGTCCGACCGGTTGCTCTGGAAATAAAGACCGCTGATCGAGGCGAAGCCATCGTTTTGGAACCGGCGCAGGAACAGCTCGGACGTCAAACGGTCGCGACTGGTGAAGTCGAAGCGTCTGAGATACGCGTCGTCTGAGGAAACCTCGATATCGCCGCCATACTTGAAATCTGCGGGAGCGTCGAAACGTGCTCTGCCGAACAGGTGGCCATGGATCTCGTCTTCGCCGGTGAAGTCGTTCTGCGTGACGCTGCCCCTGAATGCGTAGAAACCTGTTTCTCTTACCGCGCGATATTCGCCCTCCATGATCAAGCCGTCATTAGACATGACGAATGGAGTCAGGGTGATGTCGCTGCTGGGGCCAAGAATATAATGGTAGGGAGTTTTGATCCCGTATCCATATGTGGTCGAGCTTTGGAAGCTGGGGGTTAGAAAGCCCGAGCGGCGCTTGACGGTTGGATCCGGATGACTGAAATACGGCATCCAGAACACGTCGACGCCTTCAACTTCAAACACGGCGTCTTCGTAGAAAACTTCCTTCTGAATCTGATCGTGGACCACACGGCGCGCCCGGATTTGCCAAAGCGGCTCTGGATCGGATGCGCAAACGTCGCATGGGCTGAAGACCGCTCTCGACAACGCGTTCGTGTCGCCGTCTATACGTCGCGCGGCGACCGCGGACATCCGGGAGCCGTCGGCCATGACCGTCCGTGCGCCACGCGCAAGTCCATTGCGCAGATCGCCGTCCAGCTCAGCGATTTCTGCATAGAGGATCGTGCCGTCGGGATTGCGAATAGCAATCTTTCCCTCGGCGTTGAACACATCGTTTTCTGAGTCGTAAACGATCTCGTCGGCGGTGAGGGTGCGTTCGCCGTAATAGACCTCCACCGCGCCGCGGGCGGTGACGATCCCAGTGTTCGAATCGAATGTCACCTCATCGGCGACCAGCGCGATTGGCTGGTCTTCCTCAGCGCCTGCGCTCAAATCGTCGAGATCCTGCGCCTGGACCGCAGTAAGCGAGATAAAACAGGCGACGACTGCCGCCATGACGGTTTCGCTTATGACTGATCGTCGCGGTCTTTGCGCCGTCATCGAGTTCTGCTCCGCCCCTCGTCCCACGCCTGTCTTACCCGTCTTCAAGATGCAGGAGCAATCCCGCCGCGAGAAACAGCGCCGCGACCGGCGGCGCCCAAGCCGCCGCAATGATGGGCGCGCCGCCGGAAAAACCGAATGCAAGAATAAGGTCAGAGACAAAATAGTAGCCAAGGCCGGTGACGACACAGCCCAGCGCCATCAATCCAAGGCCGCCAAAGCGGGCTGGCCGCATGGAAAACGCGGCCCCAATCAGCATCATGGCGAGAAACAACAGGGGCGCTGTCAACTGCGCATGCCAATGGATTCGGTGCCGGCGCGCCGAGAACCCGGATTCCTCAAGGGAGTCAATGAATTCCGGGAGTCTCCAAAATGAAATCGTATCTGGGCTTGCGACGCCTTCAATGACTTCTGAAGGGGTGATGGCCGTCGGCACCTGATGAAACTCAAGCGGGACGCGGGCGATAGCGTCACCGAGCGTCAGGTCCCAGTAATCGACGTCGTTCAAAAGCCAGGAACCAACAGTGAGGTTTGCGCTCTTGGCGTCGATCCGTCGGACAAGTTCTTCGCCGCCCGCGAACTCATAGAACGTCACGTCGAACAACTCGGTCGCTGCGGCGCTGGCTGAACGGGCGTGAATGACCGTCTGGACACTCCTGTCGCCCTGTCTGAGCCAAACGCCTTCGCTGGACACCGCTAAGCGATTGACGTCGCCGCCAATCCGGGACGTCAGCACATCGTAGCGGTCAGCCATCGCGGCGGCGATGGGGTTATAGGCCGCGAATGCGAAGACGCCGACCAGCATCGCGGTGATCGCGCTCGGCGCCAAAAGGCGGGTGCTTGAAAGTCCCGACGCGCGGGCCACAGTCAACTCGCTGCTGCGCGCCAGCCTGGAGTATGCGATCATCGACGCCAGCATCACCGCGAATGGCAAGGCCTTGGCGGCGAGTGTCGGCGCGCGCAGGATTGAAAGCCATAAGAGCGAGGCAAATCCAACTTCCGCTCCTCTGAGTCGCTCGATCAGGTCGACCATGATCACGATGACCAAAATCGCGATAATAGAGAGCAGAAGCGCGCTGAAATAACGCGACGCGATGTATCGGGACAGCGTCCAGCTCATGCCGCGCGCGCCTCCTTGGACGGCGAGACGACAGGCGCATGGGCGCGGGATCCACTGAGGAGCACGAGGCAGGACACCACGATGGCGATCAGTGGCGGCGCAAAGAGCGCTGGGGCAAGCCACGCGGTGCTGGTGGCCGCGCCTTTGATCGCGAATCCGCTGAGGCGCACCATCAGCGCGATCCCTGCCGCCGCGGCGATGCGACGCTCATAGCCGCGCCGCCGATGCCCGCCGCCCAACAGCACGGCCAGCGCAACCAGCGGCAGCGCCAATCCGTAGAGTGGAGCGGTGATCTGCTCGTATCCTTCCGTCAGCCATTTGGCCCGAGCCTTACCTTTCAAGCGTTCTGGCGGATTCAAAAGTTCGTGAATGTAATGCTCGCTCGGCTTGCGACCGCGGCTTTCAGGATCCTTCACAAATGTCGCCAAATCGAACACGAACCGCTCGAAGCGGAGCACGGAAAGCTCGTCCGATTCTATGTCACGCGTTTGGGCTATTCCATCGAACATGATCAGGCGCGGTCCTTCGTCCGTCATCACCATGGCGGCGCGCTCGGCGGAATAAGTCAGCGGCTTTACTGGATCTCTCTGGTCATGAGCGAAAACACCCAGCAGGTCGCCGCTTTTCGGGATCTCGCGGACATAGACCGTCAAGCCCTCGGACGGATTCAGGAACCTGCCATCCCGAATGAGCGCTGTAGCGAGGTCGCCGCGCAGCTCCGCCACGCGCGTCTTCATCTGCTGTGACGATGTTGGCATCAAATAGAGCGTGTCGAAGAACATCGCGGCCATGACCAGCGCGCCGAACAGCGCGATCGGACGTGCAAGCCGCACAGCGCTCATCCCAGCCGAAAGCATCACCACAATTTCCGATTCCGCATAGAGGCGGTGCATAGCGTAGAGCGCGGCGGCGAACGCGGAGATAGGGAGCGCGGCGGACAAGACCGTGGGAAGCAGCAGCAGCGTCAGTTCGACAAACACGATCGCGCTTTGGCCTCGGTTGACCACGGTGTCGATTATGCCGAGAGATTGTGTCAGCCAGACCAGACCGGTCAACACGATCGCGAAAAACGCGAAAGGTCCGAGGAGCGAACGAAAAAGGTATTTATCAATTTCGATCAAGATCTGCTCGTCCCAAAGTCGGAAGATCATTCATCGTAGCCGAGGTTCGGCCGATCCCGGTCTTATTTTGAGCGCCTTGGCGCTGGCGCAGCCTCCTTTATGGCGTTACCTGTCACTCAATAGAAACGCAAGCCGCCGTGCGAGGGACAGACTTTGACGCGACCGATCGAGATTACGTTTTCAGACCCGGACTTTGGGGATCTTGCGACGCTTGCGGGAACGCTGGTCGTCACGGTGACGGAGGATGGCGAATTGTCTCCGGCGGGATTGGCGCTTGATAAGGCCTGCGCTGGCGCGATCTCTCGACTGGCGGCCTCGGCGGGTTTCAAGGCTAAGCTGGGCGATGCGGAGAAGCTGCTGTTTCCGGCGGGTCTGATCGCTGACGCGATCATTGTGGTCGGCGTCGGCGATGAACCTCTGGACGCAGGGGGCGCGCGCAAAATCGGCGGCGTGGTCGGCGCCAGAACAGCCGGGCATGAGACGATTTTTCTGGCGGATGGACTGGGCGCGCCCGATCTCGTCGCAGAGGCGGCTTTTGGCGCTGCGTTGCGCCGCTACGCGTTTGTCGAGCACAAAACCGGTGACGAGGACGATGTCGGCGGCGCGCTGCGCATGCGCTGTGCGAAGCCGCAGAAGGCGGCCAAAGCCGCCCAGCCGTTGATGGCGCTTGCGGACGGCGTGTTCTTTACGCGCGATTTGACCAATGAACCCGCCAACGTTTTGACGACCGAAACATTCGCCTCTCGCCTTGGCGCGATGGCGGCGCTCGGGTTGCGGGTTGAAGTGCTGGACGAAGATGCGCTGGAGCGGCTGGGCATGCGCGCGCTTCTGGCGGTGGGGCAGGGTTCGGCGTCTCGCTCAAAAGTCGTCGTGATGAAATGGATGGGCGGCGGCGACGAGGCCCCACTGGCGCTGGTCGGAAAAGGCGTCGTGTTCGACACAGGCGGCGTCTCGTTGAAGCCTCCAGGCGGCATGGAAGAGATGACCATGGATATGGGCGGTGCCGGCGTTGTGGCGGGCGTGATGCGCGCGCTCGCCCGGCGCAAGGCCAAGGCCAATGTCATCGGCATCGTCGGGCTGGTGGAGAATATGCCGGACGGTCTGGCGCAGCGGCCAGGGGACGTGATCCGCTCGCTGAAGGGCGATACGATCGAGGTCATCAACACCGACGCCGAGGGCCGGTTGGTGCTGGCTGACATCATGTGGCACGCGCAGGAGGCGTTTCAGCCCGCAGCGATGATCGATCTCGCCACACTGACTGGCGCGGTCATCGTCGCGCTTGGGACGGAGAATGCTGGTTATTTCTCAAATGACGACGATCTGGCGGCGGCGTTCGCTGAGGCGTGCGGCGCAGCGGGCGAGAACGCGTGGCGCTTGCCGCTTGACGACGCCTATAACAAGCTACTGAAATCCCGGGTCGCGGATGTGAAAAACTCCGGCGGCCGGCCGGCGGGCGCCGTCACCGCCGCGCAATTTCTGAAGCGGTTCGTCAAGGATGAGACGCCGTGGATCCATATCGACATCGCGGGGGTGGCGCTCTCCAAAGAGGCCAAGCCGCTTTCGCCCAAAGGCGCGACGGGCTGGGGCGTTCGCGCGCTCGACCAGCTGATCCGGGATAAGTTCGAGGGCTAAGCCTTTGGTCGAAGTGCTGTTTTACCATCTGACCCGGCGTCCCCTGGAATATGCGCTGCCGGAGCTGTTGGAGAAGACGCTGCAACGCGGATGGCGCGGCGTGGTTCAGACCGGCTCTCGTGAGCGGGCGGAGGCGCTGAACGGACATCTCTGGACTTATCGGGATGACGCGTTCCTGCCTCATGGCGGAGCGCAGGATGGTCCGGGTGAGACGCAGCCGATCTATCTGACCGCGGGCGAGGAGCGGCCCAACGCGCCTCAGATCCTGTTTTTGGTCGACGGCGCAGAGGCCTCCACGAACACCTTCAACCAGTTTGAGCGCGTGATCCTGATGTTCGACGGCCATGACGAACAGGCCGTGGGACAAGCGCGCGGCGACTGGAAAGCCGTCTCAGATGCGGGTCTGAAGGCGATTTACTGGGCGCAGGACGACGCCGGTCGATGGATCAAAAAAGCGGAAAGCGGCGGATAAACCGCCGCTTCCTGTTCAATTCATGCGGCCACTATTGGGCGCGATCAGCGCGGCGCCGTCGTCGTCGGCTTCACATCCGTTCCGTACTGCTCGTTGAACGCATCGACCAGCTTGTTGATCACCGCCGCCGTTTCCGGCTCATAACCGTCAAACGTCGTCGCGGTCCATTCATAGGCCTGCACTTCTGAGCGCTTGAACTCTCTCAGCGCCGGCTCGGGGAAGCGCTCGTGATTGGGAATGGCCATCCGGGTGCGGATCTCATCCTTCGTCACGTTCCAGACCATGAAGTCCGTCGCGAGGTCCAGCGGCCCGTCATAGGTCTCCCGGATCGCCTCCAACATCACCGGCGCGGTCTCGGCGTCGTTCTGGAAGTGATAGGCGACAGCCAAACGCGGCTTCGTCAGGTCCATTACCTTTCCGAAGGCCTGCGGCGGGGTATGGGCCTGCGTGCCTGCCATCACCGCGCCAATCGGATCGAGGTTGTATTTGCTGATCCACATCTCGACAGGCAGCACCGCTTCGTGTATGGAAAGGTCCACGCCTTTAGTGTGCTCGACCCACCAGCGGTTCGGGCTGGTGTCGCTGGAGAACGCGAAGGAAAGGCCGTTCCATTCCAGAATGAAGCTGACGGACTGGTCGGCGTGGACCGCCGGGATGGTGCGGACCTGCACGCCGTTCTCGTCATAGATCACAGCGTTTTCCGCGGTCCAGTCAAACTCGTTTATCTCAACCTCAAGCGCGCGCGCATCGACAGCGGCGCCGCGGCTCGCCTCCTCCCACGCCCAGGCTTCACGGGTCTTGTCGAACCAGGTTTGCGTGCCCCATTCGGGCTTCACGCCGGTCGGACCCCAAAGCCGCGTGATTGAGCGGCCCGAGTTGATCCCGCGCGTATAGTAGAACATCGGGAAGTCGCCGGCGTGATCCAGATGCAAGTGGCCGATAAAGACCTTGTTCAGATAATCGAGCGGGATGCCCAGCGCCGACAGCCGGTCATAGGAGCCATAGCCCATGTCAAAGATGAACTTGTCGCCATTGCCAAGCTCCACCAGAAAGCAGGCGGCGGCCTGCTTCAGACGCGGCTGGGGCATGCCGGTGCCGCAGGCGATGACGCGCATCTCATCCGCGCCCAATGCCTCGGTGCCCGGGTAATATACGTCGTGAGAGGGGTAGGGCTCAGTCGGCGAATATTTGGCGATGTTGTCCTGCGCGGCGGCGGGAAGAGCCACCGCAAACAACGCCGCGGCGAGAGTCCATAGTTTCGTCACTGAGAGTGCTCCTTGATCGCATCCGAGGATGAGCTGTCTTCGCTGGGCGCAGGCTCGGCCGGATCGTCGGCCGCGTCAACGCGATTGATGTCGGTGTGGGGGAAAAACTCCGCCCAGACATGCCAGAACATGCCTGCTTTAAGGTGCTCGACGCGCTTGAGCTGGCCCTGATCGGACTTGCCAAAGAAGTCGATGTCGGTGATCGGCGCGCCGCTGTCGTTCCACCAGGCGCCCAGACTTTCGTAAAGCGGGTGCCAGGCGAGCACGATACGCCGTCCGTTGATGGTCGTATTGACCGGCCCGTCATGGAACATGACGAAATCATCGGTGAAACAGACGGCGTCGTCGCCCAGATTGATGCCCCAGATATAGGCCTTGTTGGGCAGGCGCTGGTCCGAGAGATCCATATCTCCCATCACCGGCGCGGCCTCGCGATGTTGCCGACCGATGCCCCACGAGAACATCACATCTGTGAACATGTCGAACAGCTTCAGAACCGGGTTCTTGGAGGGCTTGTTTAGAAATACGACGCCATCGGGATACGCCCGCTCGAACCCCCGGAACGTCATTCGGAAGGTGGGCCAGGGCTTCATCGCCAGCGTGGGGCGCAGCGGGCAGACCGGGCCATCGCCGGACATGTCCGTATCGCGCTCTCGGAAACCCAGAATCTGTTGAACAGGTTCGCTGGTGTTGTTGTCACGCAGGATCAGGTTGTTGCCGTGCTGGGCGAGCACTTCGAGATCCAGCTTGTTCCCCTCGATCTCCGGGGTGTAGCCGATGCCCAGATTGGTCATGGCGCAGAACGTCATCACCACGTTCTCACCGTTCAGGCCGTCGGCGGTGCCGGCGAGATGCGGGCGCATCAACTGATCGTTGGAATGCGCGCGGGCGACGCCGTTATTCTCGATCACCATCACGCTGTTATGGGGCGCGACCCACTCCTTCGCCTCCGCGATTGAGAAGTAATTGGCGGTCCCTTTCTGGTTTCGAAGTCCCAGATGCACCCACGCCCAGGGAAAGCCATAGAGCAGCGTAATCAGAAGAACCGAGGGCATGAACAGCCAGCCAGGCGCGGCGTCGAAGAATAGGTACATGACGACCGAGACCGCAAAGGCGGCAAGACCAATTCCCAGAAGACGGTACTCGTTTCGGATGAAACGAATCATGTTTTCGCGCTTTACGTTCAGCACCATCTGGCTGACATCGCCAAGATCGCGGAAATAGAGAAACCCGATAAATAGCGCGCAGCCTAGACTTGCGAGATATATGAGCATCCAGATCACAGCTTATGATCCTCTGATTTTGGTGTGGCGACGCGTTCCGCGTCGATTCGCACGGCCCAGCCGACCCAATGCTGGCGAACCTTGTCTCTCAATATAACTAACAGGTTTACGCTTGTAGGGTGGTCCAGAAACCGCAAATCTCAATGTCATGGACGCCATTGTTCGAAACAGAGTCTCGCCGCTTATCGACGTCCGTTTTCGTGACATTGACGAGTTACGGTCGGCGGTTGCGCTATGGGATTTGCGCTTTCATCCGATCCAGCGCGAGCAACCCGTCGAAGCCGGGCGGATTGCGCAGTTTTCCTGCGCATCTGTTGATTTCGCGTATGCGCGGTTCCACACCGCGTTTGACCAAAGCGGCGCGCCGCCTGCGAACCGGATAACCTTTGCTGTCTTTGGCAGTGATCTAAAGCGTCTTTGGTGGCGCAATCAGGATGTCGCCAACGACACTGTTGTGGTCTATCAGAGCGGCGATGAACTGAAATCGATTTCCGGAACTGATTTCGAGGTTTACACGATCTCGATCGCTGAAGCTGAGTTGGAGGCGCTTTGCCAATCTCTGCGAATACCGGCGCCATCGGCTGCTGCTCGGCGAGAGACCTTTTCGATACCGGCGCCAGTGGCTCAAGTATTGCGCGAACGTTTGCGTTCGCTCAGGGACGATCCGCTCAACTTCACTGATGGCGAAGCGCGTGAAGTCGCCATAACGCTGGTTTCGGCTTGGTTGTCGCCATCCGAGGCGCTGAAGATACGCCGGCCCTCGGTCAGGGCGCGCGACATCGCGTTAGGTCGGGCGTTGGAGTTCATCGAATCCACGGATCTGGACAGCCTGTCGACCGATGCGCTTTGCCAAGTGGCGAACGCCAGCGAGCGAACGTTGCAATACGCTTTTAGGGAAAGGTTTGGCCTGACCCCCGCCGCGTTCATAAGGGCTTATAGGCTGGTGCATGCGCGTCGAATGCTGGTTGCGCCTCCACGCGCCAATATGACTGTCAGCGAGGTTTTGTTTGGTTGCGGATTCAATAACCGTGGGCGTTTTTCCGCCGATTACCAGCGCGCATTTGGTGAATTGCCATCCGGGACGCTGCTTACGAGACAATAACAGGCGATTGGTGTCAGATAGCGCCTCCGAATGCGCCATAGGCCTTCAACCCATCCAGAACGAATTGCACCGCGAGCGCGCCGAGCAAGACGCCCAGCAGGCGGGTCACCACCCCGATCCCGGTCGGTCCAACAAGGCGTTCTATCCAACCCCCGGCGAGAAAGAGCGCCAGCGCCGTCGCCAGCACGCAGGCGAGGGCGGCGTACACCACCGCTTGCGCGGCGATATCGCCCGAATACTGACCGATCAGCAGGATCATCGAGGCCATGGCGCCGGGTCCTGCGATCAACGGCGTACCCAGAGGAAACACTGATGGGTCGCTGTCGGGCCCGCTGTGCTCCATGTCGTCATGGGTCGTCTTGGCGCGCCGCTCGCCGCGCTTTTCGAACAGCATCTCCATGGCGATGAAGAACAGCATCAGGCCGCCAGCGATGCGAAACGCCGGCAGGCCGACGCCTATGAGATTCAGGACCGATTGTCCGAAAAAGCCAAACACCAGAAGAACGCCTGCGCCAACGGCGACACCGCGAAAGGCGTAAGACCGCCGCTGCTCGCGCGAAGCGCCGGTCGTCAGCGCGACGAACAGAGGCGCCAATCCCGGAGGATCCACCACGACGAACAAGGTGGCGAAGGATGTGAGAAAAATCTCGACCATGACCTTGGGCTATCGATCGCCGGCGCCATGGTCAAGCGCAGCGCGCGTCAGCGGGTGAGGACCATCCGGTCGCCCTCGATCGCGATGCGGGAAAAGCGGGACAGATAGCGCATACCGAGAAGCGAGACCCGCAAGTCTCCTTCGTTGACCGTCGCGCGCACATTCTCATCCTCGAAGCCCGCGAACTTGATGCTCGACAGCGTCACCGGCGCGCCGCGGACGGTGCCGTTGGCGGTCATCGCGCGTTGCGTGTAGTTGAGCGAGTCCGGGTCCAGCCCCACGCGCTCCGCATCCCTGGCGTTCAGCACGATATGCGTGGCCCCGGTGTCGACGAGGAACTCCACATCCCGATTGTTGACCAGCGCGATGATGTGAAAATGCCCGTCGTCCCGACGCGTCAGCGCCACCGTATCCTCGTCGATATGCACAGTCTGACCCGGCAGCAATTGCAGGCGCAACTGGTCCTTAAAGCCATAGGCGATCACCAGACCGGCGACGATCAGCACCCAGATCATCGCGTGCTGGGCGCCCTGGCCAAGCCTGCCACGATACATGCGAGCGACCCAAGCCGCCGCCATCAAACCAATGATGGCGAGGTAAAAGAAACGGGCCTGTGAATCCGGGTCCGAAAACATCACGACTCAATCATAGATAGAACACAATGCGACCATGACCCAAAATATAGGCGTATTACGGCGCTGGTGCGAGGGGGCTCGCCGCATTGTGGCTATAAATGGGGTCATTCCGCCATTTTTGCGGCTTCCAAACGCTCTTCCGCCTCCAGCCACATCGTTTCCGCGCGTTCCAAACCGGCGATGATCTCCGCCCGTTTTCTTTGCAGGCGCGCAATTTCCGCCGGACCCTTCTCGTAGAGGTCGGGATCCGCGAGGCGGGAATCGATCTTCTCGCGCATCTCCTCCAATTTCGCGACGCGGTCCTCGGCGGTTTTCAGTTCGGCGCGCAGCGGCGCAACTTCCTTTCGGATGCTCGCGGCGTTGCGGCGCTGCGATTTCTTGGCGTTCTTCGCTTGTTTCGCGGCGCGGCCACCACCGTTTCCTCCACCGCTGCGTTCAGAAATGAGCAGAGTGCGATAGTCCTCCATATCGCCATCGAACGGTTTGACTGCTCCGTCCTTGACCAGCCACAGCCGGTCGGCCACGGCTTCGACCAGATGCGGATCATGGCTGATCAGGATCACCGCGCCTTCATAGTCGGAGAGGCCCCGGATCAGCGCCTCACGGCTTTCGATATCCAGATGGTTTGTCGGCTCGTCGAGGATGATCATTTGCGGCGCATCCAGCGTCGCCAACCGCATCAAGAGTCGCGCCTTTTGGCCGCCCGACAGGTTCTCAACCGGCGATTCCGCCGCATCCGCGCCCAGCCCACCGGCGCCGAGTAGGGCGCGCAGCTTTGCGGGCGGTAGTTCCGGTCGCAACCGCCGGATATGATCGATCGGGGTCTCGCCTCGGGTCAGCTCATCCAGCTGATGCTGCGCGAAGAATCCGATCTTGAGCTTTGACGCGGCGCGCAGGTCGCCATCCATGGGCGCCAGCCGGTCCGAGATCAGCTTCGCAAAGGTTGATTTACCCTCGCCATTGGCGCCGAGTAGGGCGATCCGGTCGTCCTGATCGATCCGCAGCGACAGGTTCGACAGCACAGGTTTGCCGCCGTAGCCGACGCTCACATCCTCCAGCGACAGGATTGGCGGGGCGAGTTCCTTTGGCGTCTCGAACTGAAAAGGCGCGACGCCGCCCTCGATCTCGGCGGCGATCGGCTCCATTCTGGACAGCATCTTCAGTCGGGCCTGCGCCTGTTTAGCCTTGGTGGCCTTGGCGCGAAACCGGTCGACAAAGCTCTGCAAATGGGCGCGCACGGCCTCCTGCTTTTTTGCGGCGGACGCCTGATTGGCGAGTTTCTCCCGCCGCAGCTTGTCGAAATCGTCATAGCCGCCGGTATAGAAGGTCAGCTTCCGGTTATGCAGATGCAGGATGCCGCCGACCGCCCGGTTTAGGAGGTCGCGGTCATGCGAGATCACAAGCGCAGTCGCCGGGTATCGCGCGAGGAAATTCTCCAGCCACATTGCGCCCTCAAGGTCGAGATAGTTGGTCGGCTCATCAAGCAGCAATAGGTCGGGACGAGAGAAGAGCACCGCCGCCAGCGCGACCCGCATCCGCCATCCGCCGGAAAACTCGGCGCAGGCCTGTTTTTGCGCGTCGGCGTCAAAACCCAGACCGTTCAGGATCGCCGAGGCTCGCGCCTCGGCCGAATGCGCATCGATATCCACCAGACGGGTCTGGATATCGGCTATGCGATGCGGATCGGCCGCGGTCTCCGCCTCGGCCAACAGCGCCGCGCGCTCCTCATCCGCCGCAAGCACGGTGTCCAGCAGGCTGTCGTCGCTGGCGGGCGCTTCCTGCGCCACGCCGCCGATCCGCGTGCGGCGCGGGGTTTCGATCTCTCCGCCATCCAGCGGAAGTTCGCCCCGGATCATGCGAAAGAGCGTGGTCTTTCCCGTGCCATTCCGGCCCACGACGCCGACGATCTTGCCGGTCGGGATCTGCGCTGAGGCGCCCTCGAATAACGGGCGGCCCTCCATCGAGAAGCTGATGTCGCGGATTGAGAGCATGAAGACGCCAGCGGCCTGTCTGATTGCGGGTGGAGCGTGGAAGTGACAGGCGCGTTCCTCCGCGTCAAGAGCGGGGCGATATGCGCTTTCATGGGCGCAAACCCTGTGCTATTGCGCGCCGCAACAATCATCCGACATCGTCTGGGCCGTTCGGCCCGCAGCTCTTCAACGCGAAAAGGACCGTTCCCATGGCCATCGAGCGCACGCTCTCCATCATCAAGCCCGACGCGACCAACCGCAACTTGACCGGCGCGATCAACGCCAAGTTCGAGGCCGCCGGCCTGCGCATCATCGCGCAGAAACGCATCCATCTGAGCCCGGCGCAGGCGGGTCAGTTTTATGAGGTCCACAAGGAGCGTCCGTTTTATGGCGAGCTCTGCGAATTCATGGCCTCGGCGCCTGTCGTCGTGCAGGTGCTGGAGGGTGAGGACGCGATCGCCAAGAACCGCGAAGTGATGGGCGCAACCAACCCGGCGGAGGCCGACGAGGGCACCATCCGCAAGGAGTTTGCGCTGTCGATCGGCGAGAACTCGGTGCACGGCTCCGACGCGCCCGAGACCGCCGCGGTGGAGATCGCCTTTTACTTCTCTGGCCTCGAACTGGTCGGCTAAGGCTAAAAGTTCGCGGGGCGCGGCGAAGGGATCGCCTCGCGACTATCGCGCCAAGAGTTACGGCCGCTCGGAATTTTCCGGGCGGCAGTTTTTGCTTCGTCATTAGCGAACGCTGCCTGCGGCACGCGCTATCTCGCGAAATCAGATCTCCGCCGAACGGGAGAGCGCGGCGTCGAACATCGCCGCCGCCTGACGCCACGGGCCGCCAACGGGATAGTCCAGAAGCAGGCCGACCAACTGATCCGACATCTCGGCGGAGCTCTCACGCGGTAAAAGAGCCGGCAGGTCGTCGAGCGCCGCGATTTCAACCAGCCCGCCGCGACCGTTCATCCCGAGCGCGCGGATCGGCGCATCCCAATTCGTCGGTTCGGCGTAGACAGGCAGGGGGTTCCACGGGCTTTCAGGATCACAGCTGACATCCACGATCATCTGAATCCGGCAAGCGCGGCTGCTCAGATCCTCCTGCGAGGCCAGCAGCAGATCCGGTCCGGTGGGCGCGGCGCAGTTGATCAGCATGTCATGGCCGAAAAGCTCATCCCGCAAGTCGCGGTCCGTGGCGAGGTCCTTGGTCGCGTCGCGATCCCAGAGCGATAACGCGACGTCCAGATCGCCCAGAAGATCGGCGGCGCCAGCGCCCGCGAGACCGTTGCCGCCGATAATTGCGACAGACACCGGATCGGCGCGCTGCGCTAAAGGCCGCAACAGGTCCATCAACTCGTCGTGGCCGTCAAATGGCACCAATCCCTGTTCTGGACCGGGTTCACGCAGCCGCCGTCCCAGGAACCGGCCCAGGCCGATCGCCGCGCCCAGCCAGCCCGCCATGCGGCCATTGCCCGCGAGTTTTCGGCCATCCGCGTCCTTGAACGCGCCTATGTCGTAAAGCCGCCCGCCGCCGTGCTGAAAACGCGCCATCTGATCGCGCCAGCCAGCGGGTTCCGAAAACAGCCGGGAGCTATGCGCAAACGTCGCTGAGAGCGTTTCCGGGTTATCGGGTAGGGGCCCAACGCCGAGAACGAGATCGTCCGATCCCGCGTTCACCCAGCTCAACGGGTCGGTCAACTGGCATCCGGCAGCGCCATATTCGCCGTCGGAGAAGATGCGGGACGCGCTGCGCTCCACGTAGACGCGCCATCCCGCCTCCACAAGCCGCGCCGCCGCCGCCGGGGTAAGAGGCGCCCGTTTATCTCTCTCTCGGTTTTCTCGTCGCAGGATCAGTCGCATCGTGTTTGGAACTCTAATCCGGTGGGCCGGTCGCGGACCCTAGTCAGGCGGGTTCAGGACAGAATTCGGCGTTGGAGCCTCGGCCATGGGGCCGGTCAAATTCACATGCTCGCCGTCTATCTCCGCCACGCCATCCAATACCATGCGCAAGGCATGGGGGAAAAGCCTGTGCTCGGCCTGCAGAACCCGCGCCGCAAGTGCATCCGGCGTGTCATTTGCAGCCACTGGCACCGCAGCTTGCGCGATGATTGGGCCTGCGTCCATTTCGGCGCTGACATAATGCACGGTGCAGCCATGAAACCGCACGCCTTCCTCCAGCGCGCGCGCATGGGTGTCGAGGCCGGGAAAGGCGGGCAGCAGGGACGGGTGGATATTGATCATCTTTCCGCGCCAACGCTCGGTGAAGCCCCGGGTCAAAAGCCGCATGAAGCCCGCCAGACAAATCAGCTGGATATCCGCGGCGTCGATTTTCTCTTGCAGCTCTGCTTCAAAGCCCTCGCGGTCATGCGGGTAGGCGCGATGATCGACGATCGCTGTGCGAATGCCGAGGGCTGAGGCTTTTTGAAGGCCCGGCGCGTTCGGCACGTTGGAGAGGACGAGCGCAACCTCCGCCGGATAGTCCGGCGCCTCGCACGCCTTTAGCAGCGCGGTCATGTTAGAGCCGCGCCCTGAGATCAGGATGGCGATGCGCCGTTTCATGCCAGCGCGCCCGTATAGGCGACGCCGTCTCCTTCGACGATGCGGCCGATCTCTACCACGTTCTCGCCTGCGCCCTCCAGCGCGGCGCGGGCGGCGGCGGCTCTCTCCGGCGGGCAGACGGCGATCATACCGACTCCGCAATTGAAGACGCGCAGCGCCTCCGCCTGCTCGATTTCCCCTTCGGCGATCAGCCATTTGAGGACGGGCGGCAGGGACCAGGCGGATAGATCAATCTCGGCACCCATGCCATTCGACAAGACGCGCGGCAGGTTTTCGGTCAGGCCGCCGCCGGTGATATGCGCGAAAGCCGACACGGCGTCCGCCCTGACAGCCGCTAGCGCGGCCGGGACATAGATGCGGGTTGGTGTCAGCAACGCCTCTCCCAGGGTTCCGTCGCTGAAGGGCGAATCCACGCCCCAGCCGAGACCGGAACGCTCAACGATCTTGCGGATCAGCGAATAGCCGTTGGAATGCGGGCCGGAGGAGGTCAGACCCAAAAGCACGTCGCCAGCGTGGACAGGCCGGGGCAGGGCGCCGCCCCGCTCCATCGCGCCAACCGCAAAGCCCGCGAGATCGAAGTCGCCATCGGCGTACATGCCCGGCATCTCCGCCGTTTCGCCGCCGATCAGGGCCGCGCCCGCTCCCTCGCACCCCTTGGCTATTCCCGTCACGATCTTTGCCGCCGCGCCCACCTCCAACGCGCCGGTGGCGAGATAGTCGAGAAAGAAAAGTGGCTCCGCGCCCTGACAGACGAGGTCGTTGACGCACATGGCCACTAGATCAACGCCGACGCCCTCGACGCGCCCGGTGCCGATGGCGATCCGCAACTTCGTGCCGACGCCATCCGTGGCTGCGACGAGCACCGGGTCCTGATATCCGGCGGCTTTGAGATCGAAGAGAGCGCCGAACCCGCCCAGACCAGAGGCGACGCCCGGCCGGTTGGTGGCGGCGGCGGCGGGCTTGATCGCTTCAACCAAGGCGTCGCCGGCGTCAATATCCACACCGGCGTCCTTATACGTCAGGGCGTTGCGGCGGTCTGTCATAGTCGGAAGGCTCCATCGCGGCTGTCGGGTGTCATCCAAAGCCTCTCCTAGCGCAGTCGCAACCGGTGCGAAACCAGTATAACGCATCCCGCGTTGACGCTGTTTCGCCATATGCGTAAGAGCGGGGATCGCAGCGCCGCTGCGAGAAGTCTGTTGGGGGCCTGTAGCTCAGTTGGTTAGAGCGGACCGCTCATAACGGTTTGGTCGCAGGTTCGAGTCCTGCCGGGCCCACCAATAGTCCAGACGATTTGGCTGTCTTTGCGCGGATGTCGCGAAGTCTCAACGTACACGGCGATAAATGAAACAGCCGCTTATCCGGCGAAAGAGCTGCGGCTGTTCTGTCGTTTGATGGCGTAAGGACTCAATCGTGATTGAGAATGACGAATTGCTTCGTCGTCGTCTCGATCACTTCCCAATAGCCGCTGAACCCGTTGGGGATCATGAAGGAATCGCCCGCCTTGAAGTCCTTGGCGACGCCGTTGTCGTCGATCAGGCGGCAATGCCCTGACACGATCTGGCAGAATTCGTCCTTGCCGCCGAAAGCGCGCCACTTGCCCGGCGTGCTGGTCCAGGTGCCTGCGATCAGATTGCCGTCCGCGCCCTGAAACCGCAGTTCGGTCTTATGCTGGGGGGACCCCTCGATCTCCCAATCCGGCAAATCGGCGGCGAGGTCTCTCTCACTGCTTTGAATCACGTCCGTTGCGAAGTCGACGACATCGGTGCTGGTCAATTTAATCTCCATTCCCTAGCGCTGGATTTTCTCGCTTGGGGCGCCTAGTTACGCCCAACGAGTCACGTCGGCCGAATCTATACCGCGCGCGCCGAAGAATTCTGCAACGAAGTGGATACTGCGTCACAGCGACCGGGCTGAAGAATTGGTCTATCGCCTGCCGCAGACCTATACTCACCGACATGGAGGACCCCGCATGTTGAAGCAAAACCCCCTGAGCCTGAATGATCCGTCGCTCCTGGAGACGCGCGCCTATATCAATGGCGCGTTCGTCGACGGCGATACGACGTTCGAAGTGACCAATCCCGCCACCGGCGCGCGACTGGCCGAAGTCGCGGATATGACCGTGGCGCAGACGCGCGACGCGATCGACGCCGCCTATGCGGCGCGCGAGGACTGGATCGCCTTTACCGGCAAGGAGCGTTCGGCGCTGCTGCGGCGTTGGCATGATCTGATGTTGGAGAACGCCGACGATCTGGCGACGATCCTGACGGCGGAGAACGGCAAGCCCATGGCCGAGTCGCGGGGCGAGATCGGTTATGGCGCCTCTTTCCTCGAATGGTTTTCGGAAGAGGCGAAGCGCATCTATGGCGACACCATTCCGGGCCATTTGCGGGACAAGCGCATCGTGGTCATCAAACAACCCGTCGGCGTCGTCGGTTCCATCACGCCCTGGAATTTCCCCAACGCGATGATCGCCCGCAAAGTGGCCCCGGCGCTGGCGGTCGGGTGCACCTTTGTCGGCCGTCCCGCCTCTCAGACGCCGCTGTCGGCGACCGCCATGGCGGTTCTGGCCGATCGGGCGGGCATTCCGGCGGGCGTCTTCAACATCATTCCGGGCACGATGGACGCGGATATCGGGCAGGAGCTGTGCGCGAATGAGAAGGTCGCGAAGATCACCTTCACCGGCTCCACGCGCGTCGGCCGCATTCTGATGCGCCAGAGCGCGGACACGATTAAGAAAGTCTCGCTGGAGTTGGGTGGCAACGCGCCCTTCATTGTCTTCGACGACGCCGATCTCGACGCCGCGGCCGAGGGCGCGATGATTGCGAAATACCGCAACGCAGGACAGACCTGCGTCTGCGCCAACCGGATCTATGTTCAGGACGGCGTCTATGACGCGTTTGCGGAGAAGCTGGCCGAGAAGACCCGCGCGCTGAAGGTTGGCGACGGCGCCGAGGACGGCGTGACCACCGGTCCGCTGATCAACGAGGCCGCCATTGCGAAGGTCGAGAACCATATCGCCGATGCAGTCTCCCACGGCGCCAAGGTGATCGAGGGCGGCGAGCGCAGCGAGTTGGGCGGCACGTTCTTCAAGCCCACGATCCTGACTGACGTCACGCCGGAGATGAAAGTCGCCAGCGAAGAGACCTTTGGGCCGGTCGCGCCCCTGTTCCGGTTCAAGACGGAGGAGGAGGCCATCGCGATGGCCAATGACAGTGAGTTCGGCCTGGCAGGGTATTTTTATTCGCAGGACGTCACGCGGTGCTGGCGCGTCGCGGAAAAAATGGAAACCGGCATGGTCGGCGTCAACGCGGGACTGGTCTCAACAGAGGTCGCGCCATTCGGCGGCGTCAAGCAGTCCGGCCTGGGTCGGGAAGGCTCCAAATACGGTTGCGACGAGTTCGTCGAAGTGAAGAATATCTGCTTCGGCGAAATCCGGTAATCCGTATGAGCAGTTTCTGACAGACAAAAAAGGGCCGGTTCGCCGGCCCTTAATCTTTTTCGATCCTTACGCTTTGGCGCGCCGTCTTCGCCGCCTTGCGCCCTCCGGCGCGTCCCGGTCGCCGCCACCAAAGGAGGCGCCCGGCAGGCGCACATATTGTTCTAGACGCGGATAAGGCGCGGTCTTGTGGGGCAGAGCCATGGCGGCCACGAAATGCTCCTGAAAGCGGGGCTCGACCGCCGTCTCCACCTTTTTGATGCGCCGCGCAAGGCTCTCGATCTCCCGCCGGGCGGAGGCGTTGAGCAGAGCGATGCGCGACCCGGTGCCTGCGGCGTTGCCGGCCGAAGAGATGTCCTCCAGCTCGCAATCGGGGATCATGCCCAAAATCAGCGCATGGAGAGGCGAGATATGCGCGCCGAACGCGCCCGCCAACACGACGCGCTCGACGGTCTCAACACCCATCTGATCCATCAGCAATCGCGCGCCTGCATAGAGCGCGGCCTTGGCCAGTTGGATCGCCCGTATGTCGTTTTGCGTGACAAGAATACGCCGGCCGTCCTCCGCCTCGTGCACGAGATAGGCGTAGGTGCGCCCATCAGCGACGCAACGCAGCGTGCCGGTCTGCTCGGCCGAACCAATCACGCCGTCTTCGTCGAGGATCCCAGCAAGACGCATCTCGGCTATCACCTCGATGATGCCCGAGCCGCAGATGCCGGTGACCTCTTGTCCAGCGAAGGCCGCCGCGTTCGACCAGGCTTCGCAGCCGATGATTTGGAAGCGCGGCTCCTTGGTCTCCGGATCAATGCGGACGCGCTCGATCGCGCCCGGAGCGGCGCGTTGACCGCTGCTGATCTGCGCGCCTTCGAAGGCCGGACCGGTCGGTGATGAACAGGCTAGCAGGCGGTCCTTGTCGCCCAGCATGATCTCCGCATTGGTGCCGACATCGACGACAAGCGTCATGCGATCCTGCCGATGTGGGCTTTCCGAGAGCGCCACAGCGGCGGCGTCGGCGCCCACATGTCCTGCGATGCAGGGCAGGATATAAAGCTGCGCGTCGGGATGCATGTTCAGGTCAATTTCGCTGGCCCAAAGCGTCAACCCGTCCGAAGTCGCCAGCGCGAAAGGCGCGCCGCCAAGCTCCACCGGGTCGATGCCCAGCAACAGGTGATGCATCACCGGATTGCCGACGAAGACGCCCTCAAAGACGTTGGCGCGGTCGACGCCGGCCTCTTCGGCGACCTGGCCGATCAACGTGTTCAGCGCATCGCGCACGGCGTTGGTCATCTCCGCCGCGCCGCCGGGGTTCATCATCGCATAGCTGACGCGGCTCATCAGATCCTCGCCAAAGCGGATCTGCGGGTTCATCAGGCCGGAGGAGGCCAACACCTCGCCGGTCCGCAAATCGCACAGATGGCAGGCGATAGTGGTGGAGCCGACATCGACGGCGACGCCGTGGATCGCCCCGTCGTAATAGCCGGGCCAGACCTGCATGATTCTGCTGGGTCGCAGACCGCGCCCGGAATAGATCGCGCAGGTGACCTTCCAGTCGCCCTTGCGCAGGGCCGGCTGCAGCCCCTGAACGGCTCGCAGGTCGCCGGTGACGCCCACCAGCCCCCATTGATCCTCCAACGCCTTGAAGAGCCGCTCCAAATCGCCCGTCGGCGAGTGCATATCCGGCTCTTCGACTTCGACGTAGTAGAGCTTGGTGGCGGGATCGAGAACGATCTCCCGCGCCTCCGCCCGTTTCCGGACGACCTGTTTGTGGACCTGGCTTTCGGGCGGCACGTCGATGACGACATCGCCCTGAACGGCGGCCTGACAACCCAGACGGCGCCCGTCGATCAGGCCTCGCTTGGACTTGTAGCGCTCCTCGACGGCGTTCCACGCGCTCAGCGCCTCATCGCCGACGGTCACGCCATGTTTCGGGAACTCGCCATAAGATGGCGTCACCTGACATTTCGAGCAGATCCCGCGGCCGCCGCAGACCGAATCCAGATCCACGCCCAGCTCGCGCGCGGCTTGCAGGATCGGCGTGCCCGGCGCAAAGCGTCCCCGCTTTCCGGACGGGGTGAAGATCACCAGCGGATCTGTCTTATCGGTCATTGGGGTCTCACGAAAGCTGCTCCGGCCTCGTGATTAACGCACCCGGACGGCGCTGGCGAGTGGCGCTGAGCCGGTCGATGTCACGGGAATTTTTCTGGACTGTTCGCGCGACAGGACGAATCTTCAATCAAAGACCAATCCTTGCCGGAGAGATGACATGACCAGACGCGGACTCATGACGACGGCGCTGCTTTTCGTGGCGGGCGCGGTCGCGCTTTATTTTGGCGTCGTTCAGGAGCCTGTGGCGGCGCAGGGCGCGGACGGCAAAAAACTGCTGACGCCCGCGCAATTGATCGAAATGGCGGATGGCAACGTCACAATCCTCGATATTCGCGGGCCCGGCGCCTATGCCGAAGGTCATGTCGACGGCGCGGTCAACGCACCCTATGGCCTGTGGCGCGGTCCGCGCGAGGACCCGGGCCGAAGGCTGTCGGATGAGCAGCTCACCATGCTGCTCCAGTCGTTGGGTGTGACGCCTGAGAAGCCGGTCATCGTGACGTACGCGGGCAAGAGCGACACGGATTTCGGCGCAGCCGCGAGGGTCTATTGGACGCTGAAATCCGCTGGCGTGCAGCAGATCGCGATTCTGAATGGCGGCCTTCAGGCGTGGGCGGAGGCCGGGCTTACGCTGTCGACGGATCCGGTCGCAGCCGAGCCGAGCCAGATGCAGGCGCGCCTGTCGGATCAATGGCTCTTGACCCGCGACGGCGTGCTCGACGTCGTCGAGGGGCGCTCGGACGCGCATCTGGTCGACGCAAGGCCGCTGGAATTTTTCGAGGGCGACGCGAAGCATGGCGCGGCGGCGCAGGCGGGCACGCTGGAAGGGGCGTTGAATCTGGTTCATTCGAGCTGGTTTGGCCCGGATCACTACAAGATGATCTCAACGCCGGAGGCGGCGGAGGAGATCGCGCGCAACGCGGGCTATGACGGGACGCCCGGCGATGGCGAGGTGCTGGTCAGCTTTTGCAACACAGGGCATTGGGCGGCGACCAACTGGTTCGCGCTTTCCGAGATTGCGGGGATCGAGAACGTGAAACTTTATCCCGAAAGCATGGTTGGGTGGTCCAACGCGCTGATGCCGATGGTCAACACGGGCGCCGAGAATTAATGACGGCGGCGCTGCGCTAAGTGTTTGAAGCGCGGGTCGTGGGATCTGACCCGTGCTTGCCTTCGAGCCAGTCGTCGATTGTCTTAGCGAGATCCGCCGAGACCTCGGGCGCCACTTTCGCCGCGATCGGAATGAGCCGCCCTTCGCGAGTGGCGAGTCCCAGTTGCTCACTGTCGCGGCCCTTGAGTGAGGGCGACCGCTGGGCCCCCAGAAACTCCCGCAAGGGCAATTCCGCTTCATGCGCCAGCAACGGGCGCCGCTCGCCGCATGTCACCACGCCTCCGGGCCGGTCGAAGACAATCGTCACCAGCGAGGTTTTCGACCATGCGACGTAGAAATTGACGAGGGCGAGGGCGCCGGTCGCCCAGCGAAGATCGCCGGTTCCCACCACCGCATAGGCCGCGGCGAACCCGCCAAACAGCAGATACATAGTCGACGACGCCTGTCCCGATCGATGCCGCACCTCCAAACGGTCTGAACTGACCGATTCAATCCATGTTTTTGCGTTCGATATCATCGGCGTACCGTTGGTTCTTGAGGTCTATTTTCCATGTCCGGCGTCTCGCCCGCGAGCCAGGCGTTGATCGCCTTCATGATCTCTTTCCGATCGGCGCTGGTATAACCGGTCTCCAGCGGCGTGACGCCATCCTCCGTCCTGAGGGCAAGCCGGGTAAGGCGGCTGCCGTCGCTCCAATTCGCCTGAAGCTGGACTCTCTCGACCCGGCGGAGGTCGAAGATCTTCTCGCTGGGGCGCAGCAGTCGGGATTCGCGGAATGTCACGCGCGCGCCGGTCCGCTCGAACACAAGCGTCACGATAGGGGCGAACCACCAAGCGCCGCCGAGCATGGCGACGCCCAATGTCGGCACAAGAATGGCCTCGGCGGTGCTTGTGAACGAGTCGGGTTTGAAGATCGACGCGTAGAGGCTCGCGGCGCCCAAAACCGCCATGATTCCACCGATGAACCACGGGACGTGACGCACAACCAAATGGTCTTTGCTTTGCTCGGTGATCTTCATCTGCCGGGTTCGCCACGCCTGTCTCAATTGCTTGCGCAGGTTGCGCTGGCGGAAAGGCGGGCGCAAGTCGATCCGCTATTCGAGGGAGACCGCGCCGTCGTCGCTGATGCTCCAGAACGGATTGTAGGCGAGTTCGATCAGGTGTCCGTCCGGGTCGGCGACATAGCCGGAATATCCGCCCCAGAACACTTTTTCGGGCGCTTTGACGGCGCGGGCGCCATTGGCGACGGCGTGCGTGTATGCCTCATCCACCTCCGCCTCGCTTCGGCCGTTCCAGGACAGGCTGGACGGGCCGGGCGCATAGGTCATCCTTTCGCCTGTCTCCTTTTCAAGCTCAACCCGTGGATAGAGGCCCAGAACGACTCCGTTCATCTGGAAAAAGACCACGCCCTTGGGGCCCGGATGCTCCTTCCAGCCGAACGCATCCACGTAAAACTGATGCGAACGCGCCAGATCTTCGACGCCGAGTGTGATCAGGGACAGACGCTGCTCCATACCGGGACACTCCGCCACAGGGTGTTAACGTAAATCGAAATTTTCGCGTAGTATCAGCGCTACGACCTCTCGCGTCCACCGCCATCCCAGCTTAAGACCCCTGAACTTCCACAAAGGAGAGAAGATGCGCCGCGTGTCAAAACGACTGAGTTCATTCGCGGCGCCAGCCGTGGTTCTGGGGTTGCTCGCCGGCTGCGCGGGCGCGGGGCTTTTCGGCTACGCGCCGCCTGTTCCGAACGCGCCGCTGCAGGACCGGCGCGTCGTCGACGCCGGGTATGATGAGACCTGGAACGGGTTGATCGACTACGCCGCGTCGACGTTCTTCACCATCGACAATTTTGAGAAGGATTCGGGTCTGATGACCCTTGGGTTCGGCGATGGCAACATGGCGCGATTCGTCGATTGCGGCACATGGACCGAAGACACCGGCGGCACGACGCCATATGCGGCGCGCACGAATCAGGGACTTGAATTAAGGGCCCGAATGAACCTGCGTGTCCGGTCCCTGAGCGAGTCGCAGACAGAGATCCGGGTCTCAAGCCGCTATGTGGTGCGGAACAAATCCGGACATGTCTGGGATTTCACTACGAATAATCCAGCCACGGTCGATATCAGTTCGACCTCGGCGCTCGGCACGCAGCCTACGCGAACCTGCCAGTCGTCGCTGGCCGCTGAAAAGGAAATCCTGAACGGGGTGGAGGCGCTCGCGCGGCGCTAGGCCCGCTCGCGCCGCCGCCGCCGGCCCTCGCGACCGCCACGTCCACCACGGGCGGGGGCGTCGCCCTCCGCCGCAGGCGGCTTATTGGCCGCGATCCAGGCCGATCCATGCGCATCGTTGTTCATCAGTAGATTGGCGGCGCGGATCGCCTCCATCTCCTGCGGGCGCACCGGGTTCATGATCGCCGAGGTCATGCCCGCCGTGATCGCCATCGGCAGGAATGCGGCGTTGATGCCATGCCGGTTGGGCAGGCCAAAAGAGATATTCGAGGCGCCGCAGGTGGTGTTCACCTTCAGCTCTTCGCGTAGTTTCCGAACCAGGGCGAAGACCTGCTGGCCCGCTGTCGCCATGGCCCCGATCGGCATGACCAGAGGGTCGACCACGATGTCATGGGCGGGGATGCCGAAATCCGCCGCGCGCTCGACGATCTTCTTGGCGACGGCGAAGCGCACCTCGGGGTCCTCGGAAATGCCAGTGTCGTCGTTGGAGATTGCAACCACCGGCACGTTGTACTTCTTCACCAGCGGCAGGACGCGCTCCATGCGCTCTTCCTCGCCGGTCACCGAATTGAGAAGCGGGCGTCCCTCGGCCGCCGCCAATCCCGCCTCCAAGGCATCGGGAACGCTGGAATCGATGCATAGAGGAACGTCCACAAGCCCCTGAACAAGTTCGATAATGCTCCGCATCAAGGGCGGTTCGGTCTCATTCGGGTTGGGGTTGGAGTTATAAACCACGCCCGCGTTCACATCGAGCATCGACGCGCCGCTTGCGACCTGCGCCAGCGCGTCTTTTTCGACCGTCGAGAAGTCCCCGGCCTCCAGTTCGGCGGCAAGTTTCTTGCGGCCGGTCGGATTGATCCGCTCTCCGATCACGCAAAAGGGCTGATCAAAGCCGATGGTGACGGTCTTGGTCTTGGATTCGACAACTGTGCGGGTCATGGCGCGGGATCCTTGAAATGTGGTCCGTCCCTATAGACCGTGGGGACGCCGGTGGAAAGAAGGCGTGGTAAGGAGCGGACGGAATGCGGAGTCAGTCGCCGCCGCGATCCCAGCCCTCGGCCTCGATCAGCGTCTTGATCCGCGCCTGATCAAAGTCCCGCTCCAGACGCTCGGCGGCCTCTTTCGCGATATCCGCTGCGTCGCCCTCGACCTCAACCGGCGCGGCCTTGCGCCACTCCGCCAGATAGGCGTCTTCGTCCTTGGCGCCGACTTTCATCGCGCATCGGTCGATCGCCTGCTCAAACCGCTCAGAAAGCTGAATCTTGGCGGCGCGGCGGCCTTTGCCGACGATGACCTGGGCGGGAATATCGCGCCAGTAGACGATGGTGAGCTGGGGCATATGCGCCTCCCATAGACGAAATTGAGCGCTGAAGCGGCGCCGGTTTTAGCGGTTGTTCACCCGCATTCAAGCCATTATCGTCCGCGCCTCGCCGAGAAGACCGCCCGCTGAACGGCGGGAAACAGCATGATCGGAGCAGTTTGATGTCCCCGTCCGGCTCGACGAGCGCCAATACGCCGTCGATATCCTTCGAGTTCTTTCCGCCCAAAAGCGAGGCCGCGAATGCGCAGCTTTGGCGGTCGGTGGAGCGGTTGGCGCCGCTTGGCCCGCGCTATGTCTCGGTGACCTACGGCGCGGGGGGCTCGACGCGCGAGCGGACGATGAAGGCGATCAAGGCGATCAAGGAGCGCACCGACCTCTCCATCGCCGGGCACCTGACTTGCGTCGGCGCAACCCGAGAAGAGACGCTCGACGTCGCGCGCGCCTACGCCAAGATCGGCGTGCGCCGGATCGTGGCGTTGAGGGGCGATCCGCCAGCGGGCGCCGACAGGTTCGAGCCGCATCCGGACGGGTTCGCCAGCGCGGCGGAACTGGTCGAATCTTTGCGCGCCACGGTCGATCTGCAGGTCGCCGTCGCGGCCTATCCCGAGACGCATCCGGAGGCGATGTCCGCCAAGTCGGATATCGACAACCTGAAGCGCAAATTGGATGCGGGCGCCGACAAGGCAATTACGCAATTCTTCTTCGATAATCAGGCGTTTTATCGCTTCTTAGACAAGTGCGAGAAGGCGGGCATCAACGCGCCAATCGCGCCTGGGATCTTGCCGATTGAGAATTTCGACAAGATGCGGAAATTCGCAGATATGTGCGCGGCGACCGTGCCGCAGGCATTGACCGAGGCCTACGCCAAGGTCAGGGATCAGGCGGACGCGGATCGCCTGTCGGTCGAGGTTGCGGAGGCGCAGTGTCAGGACTTGGTCGCGAACGGATGCGGTCACATCCATTTTTATACGCTGAACAAGCCGGACCTCTGCTATGCGGTCAGTCGATCGCTGGGCTTGGAGCCGATGGCGGAGACGGCCAAGGCCAGTTAGCCCAGTTCGTCCGCTAGGCGTTCGGAGTCTGGCGCGCCGGGTCGTTAGGAGGCGCTATGATCCTGATCCTTACGCAGTGCTTTCCTCCGACCTCAGGCGGCATTGAGGGACTGATGGGCGGGCTGGCCTTTGAGCTGGCCGCCAATGGGAAAGAGGTGCTCGTCTACGCCGACGCCCATGCCGAGAGAGCCGAGTTCGATCAGACCATGCGCGATCGCTACGCCATCCGCCGATTTGGCGGCCTGAAGCCGTTGAGGCGACGGCTGAAAGCCCGCGCCGCCGCAAAGATAATTCGATCCGGCGGCGTCGAAGGCGTATTCGCGGACAGCTGGAAGAGCCTGGAGATGCTGGATCAAAGCGTCCTGCGACAGGCCGGTCTTCCCGTCATCGTGTGGTCGCATGGCAATGAGTACCCGGCACAGCCAAACGCCGCCAAACATAAGCGCATTTTCAAGGCGTTAAGCGCCGCAACCAAAGTGCTGGCGAACTCCCGATATACGCAGGACCGGATCGCGCAGTACGTCCCGCCCGGGGTTGAGACCGTCGTCAGGCATCCGCCGATCGACATGCCGGTCCAACCCGAGGCGGAAGATACGGCCTGGGCGGAAGCGCTTTGGGACGGCGCCGAGCCTCGTTTGATCAGCGTGTCCCGGCTCGATCCCCGCAAGGGACTGGACACTGTGATCCGGTGCCTGCCGGAGCTCGCAAAATCCAGATCCTCGATCCGCTTCATCATCGCAGGCCCGGGCGAGGACCGCGACCGGCTGAAAGGGTTGGCCGATGACTTGGGCGTCGCCGAGCATGTCCGCTTCGCCGGACGCGTTGATGGCGGGAGAAAATCCGCGCTCTACGCCACGGCGGACCTCTTTGTCATGCCCACACGAGCGATCAAGGGCTATGCGGAGACATTCGGCATCGTCTTTCCCGAGGCCGCATTCTTTGGCGTTCCGGCGATCGCCGGTGAGGCCGGTGGTTCCGCCGATGCCGTTGAGGATGGAAAAGCCGGGCTGCTTTGCGACGGGAACGATCAGGCGGCTGTGGCGGCGGCGCTTAATCGACTGGTGCTGGACGACGTCTTGCGCGAGACCATGGGCAAAGCCGCGTTGGAACGCGGGGCCGCGGCGGTCTGGCCCCTCAGCATCGGTCCGTTCCTGAAAGATGTCGAACCGGCCGAAGACGGTTGAGGCTCACCCGGTCTCATAATCCGGGCACGCTTTACCCTCCGCCTTCAAATGCATCTCCAACATCTTGACGTCGCGCAGCCAACGTCCAATCGCGGCCGCCCAGGCGATGGAGAATCCATAAAGACCAGCGCGCCAAAGTCCGCGCAAAAAGTAATGCCGCAGGAAATAGAACGGCATCGCGATCAGCACCCGCAGCGTGACTGAGAATCGGGACTTCAGCCGGCTTTCGCGCGCCCGAACGCCGCTGACATTGTTCAGTTTGGTGATGATATGGGCGAAATCCCGGAAGGAGTGATGATCCAACGCGCCTTCCAGACGGCCTATCTTTGCATCTTTCGGCACATCCAACTGGTCCCACGCCTTGTGGTCGGGCATGCGAATCACACGCCGGTCATAGAGTTTCCGCCGGTAAGCGAGGGAGAAATTGCTCCAGCGTTTCCCGTAGGGCGGCACCGTCACCAGCTCGATTTCCTGGATAGATGCGGCGGGATCACCATTGGCGAAAAGCGCTCGTATCGACGCCGCCAGTTCCGGCGTGACGATCTCATCCGCGTCCAGATCCAGCAGCCAATCATTGCGGGCGTGCTCCTCCGCCGCGCGCTTCTGGCCGCCATTTCCGAGCCAGGGTTGGTCATAGACTGTCGCGCCGGCGGCGGTGGCGATTTCCTTGGTGCGATCGGTCGAGCCCGAATCCACAATTACAACTTCGTCAACGCATTGCAGGGCGGCGCGCACAACGCGTTCGATCATGCGTTCCTCATTCAGCGTGCGGATATAGCAGGAGACCGGCGCGGGGGCGGGAGGCTCTGTCGGTGTTGGCGCATCCATCGCGAAGTCTTCCATCGAATGAGAGGTTTCCAGCGTCAGGAAGACCACGGAATCCCGATTTCACGCAAGGCCCAACGGCGGTTACAACCGTCCAACCGTGGCAACTGAAGTCTCAAAAACAGCGCCAAATGCGCGGGGAAATCGCCGAGCCGTCTTGCGGGCGCGCGCTGCTCTGTTACGTTCTGGCGCTAAACGTGAACCGGAGCCCTCGACGTGAGCGCAAATGCGGCCGACCCAGATTCGCCCGACAAGCGACGTCAGACCCGGCGCTCAGGCGCCGGCTCGGACCGGTCCAGCGCGACGCCCGCCGCAGTGAAAAAAAGCGCCAATGGGACCGCAGGGGCGGCGTCAGACGGGCGCGACGCCCATGAAACGGTTGAACGCGAACCGAATCAGGATGGCCAGATTCTGGCCGCGATCGATATCGGAACAAATAATTGTCGCCTGCTGGTCGCCCGTCAGAAGGGCGACGAATTTGAGGTGATCGACGCATTTTCGCGAATCGTTCGACTCGGCGAGGGCGTCTCTCGGACAGGGGAATTGTCGCAAGCCGCGATGGACCGGACCATCGATGCGCTGAAGGTGTGCGCCAAGAAGATGCGCCGCCATCGCGGGGTCCGCGCGCGCGTGATCGCGACAGAAGCCTGCCGCCGCGCCAAGAACGGACGGCAATTCGTCGATCGCGTACGCCGAGAGACCGGCCTGCGCATCGACATCATCTCGACCGAGGACGAAGCCCGGCTGGCCGTCGCGGGATGCGCGCCGCTGACCGATCCGGAAGCGGAGCACCTGCTGGTGTTCGATATCGGCGGCGGGTCGACCGAGTTGATTTGGGTGGATCTCTCCACCGTGCCGTCATCCCGCAGACGCAGTCTGGTCAAAGCGCTGGCGCCGCCGGGGCGGGGGCGACCGAAGGATCTGGCGCGGTCGCGCGCGGCGGAGGCCCATATCGCCGACTGGGTGTCGGTTCCATTGGGCGTCGCCACGCTCTACGACCAGTTCAACGGGTTCGGAGACGAATTCGCCCGGTTTGAGCGGATGCGCAAAGCGTTCACCGAGCGGCTGGCGAATTTCTCGACCAACGGATTCGTCGCAACGCCCGACCGCGTCGCAAAGCTGCAATTGCTCGGCACGTCGGGCACGGTGACGACGTTGGCGGGCGTGCATCTGGGCTTGCCCCGCTATGACCGGTCGCAGGTGGACGGGATGTGGATGCGCTCCAACGCGCTGCTCGACGTCACGGCGCAACTTCTGATGGCGGGGTTTTCGGGACGCGCCGCCATGCCCTGCATCGGCGCTGATCGCGCGGATTTCGTCATGTCGGGCGCGGCGATCCTGAACTCGATCATGATGACCTGGCCCAGTCACCGCATCCGCGTGGCCGATCGTGGATTGCGCGAGGGGCTTCTCTATAGCCTGATGCAGACCACCGGCGCGCCGCCATCGAACGGAGATCGGCGCAATGGCGCGTGAAAGCGGCGCCTCGGGGCGCGGCCAGCGAGAGCTGAAGCGTCGCGTCAAGACTGCCAAGGGCCGAAAGATAAGCTCCACCAAATGGTTGGAGCGACAACTTAATGATCCCTACGTGCATCGCGCCCGCAAGGACGGCTATCGAGGCCGCGCGGCCTATAAGATCCTGGAGATCGATGAGAAGTTTCGCTTTCTGACCCCCGGCGCCCGCATCGTCGATCTGGGTTGCGCGCCCGGCGGTTGGCTGCAAGTCGCGATCCCAAAGATCAACTCTGACGGCGAACGGAAGGGAAAGCCTGTGGGTTTCGCGCTTGGCGTCGATCTGCAAGAGGTCGAACCGATCGCCGGCGCCGAGGTGTTGCTGCTCGACTTTCTGGACGAGGGCGCCGACGATGCGGTCAAAGCGGCTCTGAACGGCCCCGCCGACGTGGTTCTCTCCGACATGGCGGCCGCGTCCTCTGGCCATCGCGCGACGGATCACTTGCGCATTATCGGGCTTTGTGACGCGGCGGCGTATTTCGCCTTCGATGTATTGACCGAGGGGGGCGCATTCGTCGCCAAAGTGCTGCAGGGCGGCGCGGAAGGGGACTTGCTCACACTTCTGAAACGCCGATTCGCCAAGGTGCAGCACTTCAAGCCGCCCGCCAGCCGAAAGGATTCGGCCGAGATGTATGTTGTCGCCACCGGGTTCCGCGTCGAACGCGATGACCCCCTTGTAGAAGACGCCTAGCCACGAGTTCGAGTACGCCATGCCGCCGCCGATCTTTCCGACGCGATTGCCCCTTTACGCCCGCACCCCGCCAGCGCTTTTTCCGCTTTGTCTGGGATTTACCGGGCTGGCGCTGGCTTGGAAACGCGGCGCGCTAACGTTTGGCTATCCCGGCGCGATCGGCGACGTGATGATCGGCTTGATCTCTCCTTTGTTCGTGATCGCCGCGTTTCTGTATATCCGCAAAATCATCGCCGAGCCCGCCGCGTTGAGACAGGATCTGCGGTCGCCTGCGGGACGTGGCGCGCTGTCCGCCGCTCCAATGACGATGATGCTGATGAGCTTCGCCTACCTGCCCGTGGCGGAGGATCTGGCGCGGGCGCTTTGGATTGCGGGCGTCTTTCTGCATGTCTGTATTGCGGCGCTTCTGATCGAGGTGATGATCCATATGCCGAAGAGCGCCCGGCCGTTCACGCCGGCGCTTTATGTGCCTTTCGTCGGCCAGGTGTTGGCGCCAATCGCCGGGGTGCCCCTGGGCTATGAGTTCGTCTCGACGATCCTCTTCGTCGTCGCGATTCTGATCTGGGCGATTTTGACGGGGCCGATCGTCGCGCGATTTACACGCGGCTGGCCGCAACCGCCTGTCAGGCCTCCATTGGCGATCATACTGGCCTCGGTGGCGCTTCCGGTCGTGGCGCATGACGCGCTGCCAGAGGCGTTCAAGGCCGACAATCTAGAAGCGATCTTCTTCACGATGGCCGCCCTGGTCGCCGTCGTTCTGCTGGCGCGCGCGCCGTGGCTGACCGAGGGCGGGTGGACGCCGCTCTGGGCCTCCTTCACCTTTCCGTTCGCGGCGTTCTCCAGCGCATGCTTCGTCATGGCGGAAAATCGGATCGGCGCGATCTGGGATTCGATCGCTGCGGGCGGACTTGTCGCGGTTACGCTGATAACCTTCTATGTCGGATACCGTTTCGCTAAGGCCGCGAAAGAAGGAGAGCTGTTCCGCGCACCGGTAATCTGATCCGAAATCGATGCGCACGGGCGATTACGGCTTCCCATTCGCGCCGCGCCATGAAATAGGGACGTGCCAAATCGAATCCGGCGGCAGGAGACCCCCATGGAGATTCGCGAGGCGCTTACTTTCGACGATGTGTTGCTGGTTCCGGGCCGGTCCGAGGTGCTGCCGACAGAGGCGGAGACCACGACTCGTCTGACCAAGAGCATCGGTCTGAACATTCCCCTGATCTCATCCGCCATGGACACGGTGACCGAGGCCAATATGGCGATCGCCATGGCCCAGTCGGGCGGTCTGGGCGTGATCCACCGAAACCTGGAGGTGGATCAGCAGGCGGCGATGGTCCGCCGGGTGAAGCGGTTCGAATCCGGAATCGTCTATGAGCCGATCACGCTGCGCCCCGATCAGACGCTGGCTCATGCGAAAGAACTGCAGAACCGCCACAACATCACCGGGTTTCCCGTGGTCGATTCCGACGGGGCGCTGGTCGGCATCCTGACCAATCGGGATATACGTTTCGCGGATGATCCAAACACGCCAGTGCACGCGCTGATGACGGCGGAGGAGCTTGCGACGGTGCGCGAACCGGTCGATCTGGACACGGCGAAGAAGATCCTCCACCAGCGCCGGATCGAGAAGCTGCTTGTCGTGGACGCGTCCGATCGCTGCGTGGGTCTTCTGACCGTCAAGGATATCGAACAGGCGGTGCTGAACCCGCAGGCCTGCAAGGATGAGATGGGGCGCCTGCGCGTCGCGGCGGCGACAACGGTGGGCGATGACGGCTATCATCGCTCAGAGGCGCTGATCGATGCTGGCGTGGACGTGATCGTGATCGACACGGCGCATGGCCACTCGGCGCTAGTCTCCAAGGCGGTGGAGCGGATCAAGACGGCCTCGAACGCGGTGCAGGTCGTCGCGGGAAATGTCGCGACGGCGGAGGCGACGCGCGCGCTGCTGGACGCGGGCGCCGATGCGGTGAAGGTCGGAATCGGGCCGGGCTCCATCTGCACGACGCGCATCGTGGCCGGGGTCGGCGTTCCGCAGCTCACCGCGATATCCGACTGCGCCAATGAGGCGGCGAAGACCGGCGAAGTCGTCATCGCCGATGGCGGCATCAAATTCTCGGGCGATCTGGCCAAAGCGATCGCGGCGGGCGCAGACTGCGCCATGATCGGCTCCATGCTGGCGGGCACCGAGGAGGCGCCGGGCGAGGTGTTCCTCTACCAGGGACGGTCCTACAAAGCGTATCGCGGCATGGGCAGCGTCGGCGCGATGGCCCGCGGCTCCGCCGATCGGTACTTCCAGAAAGAGGTCTCAGACACCCACAAGCTGGTGCCGGAGGGGATTGAGGGGCAGGTGCCGTACAAGGGTCTGACCAGCGGCGTTCTGCATCAATTGGTGGGCGGCCTCCGAGCGGCGATGGGCTATACAGGCAATCAGACGATTGCGGATATGCGCACCAATTGCCGCTTTGTCCGGATATCGGGCGCCGGGCTGAAGGAGAGCCATGTCCATGACGTTCAGATCACGCGCGAAACGCCGAATTATCGCGTCAGCTAGGCTCTGCGCCGCGGTCGCGGTGCTGGCGGCGGTCACGCTTTCCTCGGGCGGCGCGGCGGCGCAGGCGGTCAGCAAGGATTGCCTCTATGTGGATTCGCGGCAGGGATGGCAGAGTCTGCCGGCGCCCAGCGGCGCCATTGTCGACATTGCGGCCGAGGGATCGTGGACTGTGCTGAAAGGGTCCGTCGCGCCGGTCGGCGTGAAAGGGCATGTCGGCGAGGCGGCGCAAAAGCTCGCAGTCTGGACCGCGTACAAGTTCGATCAGAGCTATCCGTTTGGCGTGATGCTCTATCGCCTGCCGAACGGCGACACAGGGTCCATGGCGGACTTCTCGGCGAAACTGCTGGCCGGGCTGGTCGCCGGTCAGCGCGCGAGATTGCCCGGCGAGCTGGAACTGCGAATCAACGATAGCGACAGCTCGTTGAACGACAACGCCGGCCGCATCCGGATTTGTCTGGTCCATAGCTAGTGCTGAGCAGGCGATACCAGCATGACCCCCGCCGCGCGCCTTTCAGCCGCTATTGAGCTTCTGGACCGGTGGACGGCCTCGGATGAGGGCATGGACCGCTTGCTCGCCCGATGGGGGCGCGAGAGTCGCTATGCGGGCTCCAAGGACCGCGCCGCAATCTCGGACATCGTGTATGACTGCCTGCGAAAAAAGCGTTCTCTGGCGGCCCTTGGCGGGGGCCCGTCGGGCCGCGCCATCGTCGCGGCGCATGCGATGCTGAACGGCGGAGATCTCGACGCGCTCTTTTCAGGCGCGCGATATGCGCCCGCGCCGCTGAATGCGGCGGAGCGTTCGGCGCTGGCCGCCACTCCGGCGATGAAAGACACCGAGCGGCTGGACATTCCCGACTGGCTGGAGGCGCCGCTAAGAGATTCGCTTGGTGACGAGTTTGCTTCAGTGCTTGCCGCTCTATGGGAGCGCGCGCCGCTGGACCTGCGCGTCAATGCGCTGAAGACAGAGGTGTCCGAAGCACAGCAGGCGCTGGAGGCGGAGGGAATCGAGACATGTCCAGGTCCGTTCTCGCCTTGGTGCCTACGCGTGGTGGAGGGCGCCAGAAAGGTCGCGCGGTCCAGCGCCTATCAGGACGGGTTGATCGAGATTCAGGACGCCGCCAGCCAGGCCGTCGCCCGCCTGTCAGGCGCTCGACCTTTGACGACAGTGATCGATCTGTGCGCCGGCGGCGGCGGCAAAACTCTGGCGCTCGCGGCCGAGATGCAAGGCATGGGTCGTCTGATCGCGCATGATGTGGCGGCGCGCCGGATGAAGGACCTTCCCGATCGCGCGGCGCGGGCGGGGGTGATCCCGGATCTGGTCGCGACCTCTGATCTCGACACGCTTGAGGGCGCCACCGATATGGTGTTGGTGGACGCGCCCTGTTCGGGCTCCGGCGCGTGGCGACGTAATCCGGATGCGAAATGGCGCCTGACGCCATCACGAATCGACGCTTTGATCCAGGCGCAGGCCGAGGCGCTGGATATGGGCGCGCGTTTGGTGAAGCCCGGTGGAACCTTGCTCTACGCCACATGTTCGATTCTGTGGGAGGAAAACGAGGCGGCGGCGAAGGCGTTTCTGGCGCGCGCTCTGGATTTCACCATAGCGCCTCTTCCCATGGAAAACCTCTCTGACCCGAATTTGGCCCCCGCGACTGGTCTGGGTCTACGACTGCCGCCACGCGCGGATCTGGGCGACGGTTTCTATGTCGCGGCGTTCAAAAGGCGCGATTAGGCCGCCATTAACGCTTCATTAACCAGCGCGGCGCGACGGTGTCGTCGCTATGACGATGATCAATCAATTGAGCCGCACGCGGCGAGACCTCATCTCTTCGGGCGTCGCATGCTGACGCGACGCCGCTCACGCGATCGGCCGGTCGCAGTTGGCGGCGTTCGCAAAGGGCCGGGTCCGCGCGCGCGGCGGTTGCTAGGCAAGGGGCCATCGAGCGGTATCGCGGATGCGCAAGCGTTCGACCGCGCGTATGCGCCAATGGCGCTGACCGACGCCGATGGCGCGGTCCTCAGAATGAACCACGCGATGTTGGCCTATCGAGCGCGGCGATCGGTCGGCGTGGCGGAGGCGTCTCCGCCGGGTGTGGCCGCGTTCCTTTCTGAAGCCACGGAGCCCGATGCGCTCGTATATCGAGCGCTGCGTGCGGTGGAGACGGGCGCGCCCTATGCGGAGAATGTCGAAGGCGGGGAATTGCTGGCGGTCTCCGCGCGCCCACGGCCCTCGGGGGATGTTCTCTGGACCTTTGTCCTATCTTCGGGAGACCGAGGTCCCGCAGCACGACCCGTCGCAGGCGATCCGGTCTTTGAGCGCGCGCCCGTCGCTCTGGCCGTGCTCGATCGGCGGGGCAGGGTGCGCCGGGCCAATGCCGAGGCGCGCCGTCTTCTGGGCGCTCTGGCCGAGGCCGGAGTGGATTTCTCCACCGCGCTAACTGGTCTGGGTCGCCCGATGCGGGAACGAGTTTCCAGCGCTTTGTCAGCCTTCGGCTCGCAGGGCGCAAATACGGGGTGGGAGCTGACGCAGGCGGAGGTGGACGGGCGGGAGAGGTTCTTTCGGATCGAGCTGGCGCCTTTCGCCTGTCCCGCCGATCCCGACGCCGCGTTGATCTCGTCGGTGATGGATGCGACCCGGTTGAAGACGCAGGAGGAGCAATTTGTTCAATCCCAAAAAATTCAGGCAGTAGGTCAATTGGCGGGCGGCGTCGCTCATGATTTCAACAATTTGCTGACCGTTATTAACGGCCAAACTGAATTGTTGCTTCAGGCGCGCGATGTTGGCGATCCGGACTATGCGGCCCTAGGAGAGATTCATAAGACCGGGCTCCGAGCCACTGAATTGGTTCGAAAACTGCTCGCATTCTCCCGGCGTCAAATGCTGCGCCCTCGCGCAATCGATCTTGGCGACGCGATCAAGGACCTCTCCAAGCTGTTGGGCCGATTGGTGGGCGAACGGGTGAGCCTTCGACTGGAGGTCGACGAGATTTTGTGGCTCGTTAACGCCGATCCGGGTCAGATGGAGCAAACATTGGTCAATCTGGTTGTTAACTCCCGCGATGCGATGCCCTGCGGCGGAGAGGTGCTGATCCGGGCCACGAACAAGCGGCTGGCCGAGCCGATTTCGCGCGACGGCGCGGTGGTGGCGCCGGGTGACTATGTCGAAATCGAGGTTTCCGATGAAGGCGTCGGCATCGACGAGGACGCGCGCCGGCACATCTTTGAGCCGTTTTTCACGACCAAACCAGTGGGCGAAGGGACGGGTTTGGGCCTTTCCACCGTCTATGGAGTGGTCAAGCAAACCGGAGGTTTCATCTTTTGCGACAGCGAGGCCGGCGAGGGGGCCACGTTCCGTATCCTGCTGCCGCGCTTCGCCGGGGCGGCGGAGACTGCGGCGCCGAATGAGATGGCTCACACGGATTTAACAGGCGACGCTTCTGTTCTGATCGTCGAGGATGAAGAGGCGGTGCGGATGCTGGCCGCTCGCGCGCTGCGACAGCGAGGCTTTCGGGTCACTGAAGCAGAAACGCCCCTCGACGCGCTCGACTATTTGCGGGACGGATCGAATAGGATCGATGTGATCGTCTCTGACGTCATCATGCCTGAATTGGATGGACCGGCGCTGGTGGAGGAGGCCCGAGGGGGGCGCCCCAACATGGGCGTGGTTTTCATGTCCGGATATGCGGAGGAGATTTTTCGCGGCGACGGAAAGATCAGAAAGACCGATGCATTCATCAGCAAACCCTTCGCCTTGCGTGATTTGGTCGGCGCTGTGAAGGACGCCGCGGCGGGGCCGACGCGAAGGATAGACGTCAGCCAAAGCGATACGACGCTATCTCATTATCAACAAATGGAAATCGACGGTTGTTCTGGTTTAGTTCTTGACAAAACGTGAACATCAAAAGAACATACATCGCATTGCGGAGCTTTTGAGCATGTGGAATAAGGATCGAGTGCGATGGCGCGGAACGTGGTTCAACTTGCCGACGGGATGAATATGGACAAGCAAAAAGCGTTGGATTCCGCCCTTGCTCAGATTGAGCGTAGCTTCGGCAAGGGCTCGATCATGAAACTCGGGCAGCGCGGCGCGGCGATGGATGTCGAGGCGATACCGACAGGCTCGCTGGGGCTGGATATCGCGCTTGGCATTGGCGGGCTGCCGCGTGGCCGGATCATCGAGATTTACGGACCGGAAAGCTCCGGCAAGACGACGCTGGCGCTGCACTCGATCGCTGAAGAGCAGAAGCTTGGCGGCGTCTGCGCCTTCATCGACGCCGAGCATGCGCTGGATCCGGTTTACGCCCGCAAATTGGGCGTCGACGTCGATGAGTTGCTGATTTCGCAACCCGATGCGGGAGAACAAGCGCTGGAGATCGCCGATACGCTGGTGCGATCCGGCGCGGTCAGCGTCGTGGTGGTCGACTCGGTCGCCGCTCTGACGCCGCGGGCGGAGTTGGAAGGCGATATGGGCGACCAGAAGGTCGGCCTACAGGCGCGGCTGATGAGCCAGGCGATGCGCAAGCTGACAGGTTCGATTAGCCGCTCGAAGTGCATGGTCATCTTCATCAATCAGATCCGGATGAAGATCGGCGTGATGTTTGGCAGTCCAGAGACGACGACCGGCGGCAACGCGCTGAAATTCTATTCGTCCGTGCGGCTGGATATCCGGCGCATCGGCGCCGTGAAAGATCGCGACGAAGTCGTGGGCAACGCGACGCGCGTCAAGATCGTGAAAAACAAGGTGGCGCCGCCATTCCGCGAGGTCGAATTTGACATCATGTATGGCGAGGGCGTCTCAAAAACCGGCGAGTTGCTGGATCTGGGCGTCAAGGCCGGTGTGGTGGACAAATCCGGGTCCTGGTTCTCCTACGGCGATCGCCGCATCGGGCAGGGGCGGGAGAACGCAAAACTGTTCCTGAAAGACAACCGCGATATCGCGCTGGAGCTTGAAGATAAGATTCGTGCGGCGCATGGGTTGGATTTCGATCTGGCCGCCGATCCTGAAAGTTCGGATGTAATTGAGGCCTGACCGGTCGAACTTTCGTCGGAGACGTCGCAAGCGCCATGGGCGGCCCTATCAACAGGGTCGCTTTCGCTTTGGTGGACTTGCACTTTGACAGGCGCTAAGACCTGCCGCGATCGCAACCCCGCGCCCGATCGTTTTCGGGCAGCCATTCGGAGATGCGCGCGCCATGGCGAGCCTCAATGAAATCCGCCGGACGTTTCTGGATTTTTTCGCAAAACACGAGCATGAGGTCGTCGCCTCGTCGCCGCTCGTACCGCGCAACGATCCCACGCTGCTGTTCACCAATGCGGGCATGGTTCAGTTCAAGAACGTGTTCACCGGGCAGGAGCATCGGGACTATGTGCGCGCCGCGACATCGCAGAAATGCGTGCGGGCCGGAGGCAAGCACAACGATCTCGACAATGTGGGCTATACGGCGCGCCATCACACCTTCTTTGAAATGCTGGGGAATTTCTCCTTCGGCGACTATTTCAAAGAAGCGGCGATCCCCTACGCCTGGGATTTGCTGACAAAGGATTTCGGGCTTCCAAAGGACAAGCTGCTCGTCACGATCTACCACGACGACGAGGAAGCGGCGGAGATCTGGAAAAAGGTCACCGGGTTCGGGGATGAAAAGATCATTCGCATCGCGACGTCGGACAATTTCTGGTCCATGGGTCCGACGGGGCCGTGCGGCCCATGCTCCGAGATTTTCTACGATCACGGCGATCACATTCCGGGCGGCCCTCCGGGTTCTCCGGATGAGGATGGCGACCGGTTTGTCGAGATCTGGAACCTCGTCTTCATGCAGTTCGAGCAGTTCGAAGGCGGCCGGCGGGAGTCGTTGCCACGCCCTTCGATCGATACGGGTATAGGGCTGGAGCGCATCGGCGCAATTCTCCAAGGCAAGCATGACAATTACGACACCGACCTGTTGCGGGCGCTGATCGAGGCGTCGGCCCACGCCAGCGGCGTCGACCCGGATGGCGACGGCAAGATGCATCACCGGGTAATCGCCGATCACTTGCGTTCGACCTCGTTCCTGATCGCCGACGGGGTTTTGCCGTCGAATGAAGGTCGTGGCTATGTGCTGCGGCGGATCATGCGGCGCGCCATGCGGCATGCGCATCAACTGGGCGTCGACGAGCCGCTGATGTGGAAACTGACTCCGGCTCTGGTGGAGCAAATGGGGCAGGCGTTCCCGGAACTTGCCCGCGCCGAAGCGTTGATCGAAGAGACGCTGAAGCTGGAGGAGACCCGGTTCCGCAAGACTCTGGAGCGGGGATTGCGTTTGCTCGACGACGAACTTGACGGGATCGCGGATGGCGAGTCCTTGCCCGGCGAGGCGGCGTTTAAACTCTATGACACTTATGGCTTCCCACTTGACCTGACGCAGGACGCGCTCAGGGAACGGGGCAGAACCGTGGATGAGGCCGGGTTCACCGCCGCCATGGAGGCGCAGAAAGCCAAGGCTCGTGCGGCGTGGTCCGGCTCCGGCGACGCGACGGAGGATGGGATCTGGCTCGATATTCGCGATGAAGGTGGGGCGACAGAGTTCCTCGGATACGACGCCGAACGCGCCGAAGGCGTCATCCAGGCGATCGTGGGCGAGGGCGCTGAAGTGCAATCCGTCGCCGCGACTGGCGATGTCGTTTGGCTGGTGACGAACCAGACGCCGTTCTACGCGGAATCCGGCGGACAGGTCGGCGATCATGGCGTCATTCGCACGGCCTCCGGCGCCGGGCGCGTGACGGACGTCAAGAAGCGGGCGGGCGATCTCTTTGTTCACAATGTTAAGGTTGAAGACGGCGAGATCGCGAAGGGCGAGGCTGCGGAGCTGATCGTCGACGCCGCGCGGCGGAGCGAGATTCGCGCCAACCACTCGGCGACCCATCTTTTGCATGAGGCGCTGCGCGGCGCGCTCGGTGAGCATGTCGCCCAGCGCGGCTCAATGGTCGCGCCGGATCGCCTGCGGTTCGATTTCTCCCATCCCAAGGCGATGGCGGATACAGAGTTGAAATCCGTCGAGGCCGAAGTGAACGCCTATATCCGGCAGAATTCTTCCGTCACGACACGGTTGATGACGCCGGATGAGGCGCAGGATGTCGGCGCGCGCGCGCTGTTTGGCGAGAAATACGGCGATGAGGTGCGCGTTGTCTCTATGGGCGACCGCCCCGAGGGCGAGGCCGGCCCCGCCGGACGGACCTATTCGCTGGAGCTCTGCGGCGGCACGCATGTCGCGCGCACCGGCGATATCGGCCTGTTCGCGATTACAGCGGAGAGCGCGTCCGCCTCTGGCGTGCGCCGGGTCGAGGCGTTGACGGGGGCTGCGGCGCTGGAGCATTTGTCCGGGCGCGACGCCTTGCTCACGCGGGTGGCGGCCGAGCTGAAAACCGCGCCTAGTGAAACGCCGTCTCGGTTGCGCGAGGTGCTGGCGGAGCGCAAGGCGCTTCAGGGAGAGATCGCCGACCTACGCAAGCAATTGGCGCTTTCGGGCGGGTCCGGCGCGGCCGAGCCCGAGGCGAAAGAGGTCGGCGGGCGGAAGTTCCTGGGTCAAAGCCTGACGGGCGTTTCCGGCAAAGATCTGCGCGGCCTGATCGATGAGCATAAGACTCGTCTGGGATCGGGCGTCGTTTTGTTGGTCGCCGATACCGGAGGCAAGGCGGCGGTGGCCGTAGGCGTCACCGACGACCTGACCGGAGAAGTCTCCGCCGTCGATCTGGTCCGGGTAGCCGCGGCCGAATTGGGCGGGAAGGGCGGCGGCGGGCGACCCGATATGGCGCAGGCCGGCGGCGCCGATCCGTCAAAGGCGACGGACGCGATCGCCGCGGTCGAACGCGCGCTGGAAGAGGCGCATATCGCGGCGCAGTGACGAATTGCGTCGCTTGCGTCCGGCGCCTCTTTAAAGCGGGCGCCGCTTCGACTTATGCTCGCCCGCATGACTTATACCTCCGCGCGCGACAGAACGTTTGAACTGCTGGAGCTTGGCCGGGGCCGGGATCGGGGCAGCATCGCCCTCGACTGGTTCCTCGCCACTCTGGTGATATGCAATGTGATCGCCGTGGTGGTGGAGACGGTGCCGGCGATCTATGCCCGCCACCACATGAATTTTCTCTATTTTGAGATCTTCTCGGTCGCCATTTTCACCATCGAATACGTCGCCCGGATCTGGTGCGTGACGTCGGATCGTTTCGTTGCGGAGCTTGGGCCGATCCGCGGCCGACTGAGAACGATGCGCAACCCGTATCTGATCATCGATCTGCTTGCGATCCTGCCGTTCTACATCATGCTGTTCACGACGATCGATCTGCGCGCGCTCAGAGTGTTCCGGCTGTTGAGGTTTTTCAAACTCACGCGCTACTCCACGGCGCTGACGACGCTCTTCAACGTGATTCGGCATGAAAGCCGGTCGTTGTTCGCCTCTTTCGTGGTCATGCTCGGGCTGCTGATCGCGTCCTCGACGCTGATGTACCACATGGAGCGGACAGTTCAGCCGGAGGAGTTCGGGTCGATCCCCGCCTCAATGTGGTGGGGGCTGGCGACGCTGACCACGGTCGGGTATGGCGACGTCACGCCAGTCACGGTTGCGGGCAAGTTGTTCGGCGGTCTGGTGATGATTTTCGGTCTGGGCATGGCCGCGTTGCCGATCGGCATTTTAGCCACCGGGTTCAGCGAAGAGATCAAGCGGCGCGACTTTGTCGTGACCTGGGGCATGGTCGCCCGGGCGCCGCTGTTTTCCAAGATGGACGCGGTCGAGATCTCCCACATCATGACGATGCTACGGGCGAAGGTGGCGAAGGCTGGTTCGGTGATCATGACGCCAGGCGAGCCGGCGGATGCGCTCTATTTCATCGATCGGGGCGAGGTCGAAATTCGGGTCAGCAAGGAGGAAGTCTATGTTCTGCAGGACGGCGACTTCTTCGGAGAACGCTCCCTGTTGAAACACGGACCGCGCACCGCCTGGGCGACGGCGACGCATGACACCCGCCTCTTAATGCTGGATCGCGATGATCTTCTGAACTTGCTGGCGTCCCACCCGCATATTGCAGAGCACTTCAACGAGGCCGCCGCCGAGCGCCGTCCCGATGTGGACTTCTCTCATGTGGAGCCGGTCTCCCACAGACATGATCGCGACTGAACGCGGTGGATCGTGATATCCGCGTCTCTCTGCGACTTTGGTCTTGCGGTCAGTCTGATCTCGGCCGATGCCGCGCTAAGCGGGAAAAGTAGGAGCCTCCGGTGGGAGAGTCGGCGAGAATTCGGATGAGAAAACGCCTGATGGGCCTTCAGACCGTTCTGGGGTTGCGTCGGCGGGGCCTGTTCATTCCCTATCGCTATGCCGAAAGCCTGCCGGACATGCCCGGGCCTTACGCCGAAATCGAGGCGCTGCTGGCCGAACGTCGCCCGGCATTTGATCAGGTCCTTGACCTGATTGACGTCTATGGCGCGGATCTCGCGGCGCTGGAAGGGCCGCCGCCGGAGCCTCGCTGGGCGCAGGACTGGTATCCGCGTCTGGACGCGGCCGCGGCCTATGCGCTCGCTCGGTCAGCGCCGCCGAAACGCGTGATCGAGGTCGGCTCTGGCCATTCCACCCGATTCCTGGCGCGCGCCTTGAAGGATTCTGGCGCTGCCGCTACGCATCTTTGCATCGACCCCGCGCCCCGCGCCGCATTGCTGGATCTGCCGGTCGACTGGCGGAACGAAGTGCTCTCTGAAACGCATTTGCCGCTGTTTTCCGCGTTGGAGCCGGGTGACATCGCGATGTTCGACTCGAGCCATATTCTGGCCGAGGGTTCGGACGTGGATATTCAATTGAACCGGATTCTCCCGGCGCTCAAGCCGGGTGTGCTCGTGCATATCCACGACGTGTTTCTGCCCGATCCCTATCCCCGGGACTGGAAATGGCGCGGCTACGCCGAGCAGTCCGGACTGGGCGGTTGGATTGCAGGTATGGGGGCGGAAGTGGTCTTCGCCAGCCGTTTTGCGTCGACTCGCATGAAGGCGGAAGACCGCCCGGCGATCGCCACGCTGCCTAGCACCGGCGCGCCCAGCAGCAGCCTGTGGCTGCGGCGGTTGTAAGCGCTATTTCGCCTGCAGGCCGGAGGCGAAGGCCAGCGCCAGGGCCAGCAACGCGCCTCGCGTCTCGTCGTTGGCCAGCGCATCCTCTGAAACTTCGACCATCCCGCCCATTTTGCGCCCGGTGAAACCGAGCGGTCGGGAGCCGGGGACGGCGAGTGCGGCGCCTTCGTTGTCTTTGCCGACGCGGAACATGCCGCCATCTTTGTTAACGCCACAGAGCATGTTGCCGTTCAGCATGAAGCAGAGGCCGCCGAACATGCGTCGCTCTGATATACCGTCGGTCCCGGCCAGATCGTCGCGAAAGATCTGCGCCGCGCCTTCGTCAATCGCCATCTAGCTCTCCATTGGGGGCATTTCGGGAAAGGCTGGCAATCCCTCGGTCACCTTGTCCCAGTCAAGCTCTCGCTTGGCGTAGACCTCCATCATCGGCGTGAATCTGTTGGGGTCGTCCAGACTGCCGAGACGTACGGCGAGAAGATCCGGCATCCGACCGTTTCGACCAAAGAGTGGTGCGCCGCAAGTCGGACAAAACTCATGTGTCGTGTGCGCGCCGCTATCAGCCAGTCCGTCATACCCTTTGACCTCGCCCGTGATGCTGACCGCGTCTCTTGGAAAGGCTGCGAAGGGCGAGTGTCCCGCGCCGGATATCTTGCGGCACACAAGGCAATGGCACTTCAGAACGATCATGGGTTCTGCTGAAATCTCATAGCGCACAGCTCCGCAGAGGCACCCACCTGTCAACGTGCCAGCCATATCGATTCTCCCTGTAGATCCCTCAAATATTAACCATATGGTTAATAATCTGCAACGCTTCTCCCTTGCTCCGACGGGTTTGTGCGGCTAGACGCCCGCCATGGCCGGAACCGATCATAGCAACGAAGCGGAGTGGAGCCCTTCCGGGCCCGCGATTATCCTCGTCGAGCCCCAGATGGGGGAGAATATCGGCGCGGCGGCGCGGGCTATGTGGAACTTTGGGCTGCGCGACCTCAGGATCGTCTCTCCGCGCGATGGCTGGCCAAATGAGCGCGCCGTGGCGATGGCGTCGGGCGCGACTCCGGTGATCGACAACGCGCGGATTTATGAGAGCACCGCCGACGCGGTGGCCGACCTTCAATACGTCGTGGCGACCACGGCCCGGCCCCGAGAGATGGTCAAGACCGTCTATACGCCGGAGCGCGCGTGCGAGGTGATGCGCGATATGACCGAGTGCAGGGAGCGGGTCGGCATCCTCTTTGGCAAAGAACGCACCGGATTGGAGAATGACGATGTGGTGCGCGCCAACGCCATTGTCAGCGTACCGGTGAACCCCGCATTCGCATCGCTCAATCTGGGACAATGCGTGCTGCTGCTGAGCTATGAATGGCGCCGTCTGACCGGCGAGGAAGCCCCGGTCGTAGAAGCGGCGGGGAAAACAGCGCCCGCGACCTCCGACGATGTGGATCGCATGCTCGTCCATTTGGAGGAAGAGTTGGAGGACGCTCACTTCTTCTTTCCGGAGCACAAGCGCCCCTCGATGCAGGCGAATTTGCGCAATATCTTCCGCCGCGCGCCACTGACCGATCAGGATGTTCGCACGATGAGAGGCGTCATCCGCGCGCTCTCGAATAAGCGCAAGCGCGGCTAGGCTTGCCGCCTCGGCCGCCGGACGGTACATGCGAAGCGCAGAAATCAGGAACGCTTTAGCCCATGTCTAAGAAGCTTGTGTTCGAAGAAGTCGGCGCGGATACGCCGATCGAGGCGGCCACGCCCGCGCCCGACGCGGCGGAGGCCAAAAAGCGCGCCAATCGGCGTCTGGTCGCGCGGTGGCTGATCGTGCTGGCCGGTCTGATAGCGCTGATCGTTCTGGTCGGCGGGCTAACGCGCCTGACCGAAAGCGGGCTTTCGATCACCGAGTGGAATCTGGTCACAGGCGTCCTGCCGCCGCTCAATGCGGAGGCGTGGCAGGCCGAGTTCGCGAAATACCAGACAATCCCGCAATTTCAGGTCCTCAACCCGGATATGACGTTGGAGGAATTCCGAACGATCTATTACTGGGAATGGGGCCATCGGCAGCTCGGGCGTCTGATCTTTGTGGTCTGGTTGCTGCCATTCCTCTTGCTGGCCGCGACCAAGCGCATTCCGCAAGGGTGGAGCGGTCGTCTGTTCGCCGTTGGCGCGCTGATCGTCATTCAGGGCGCGATCGGTTGGTGGATGGTGACCTCCGGCCTCAATGAGCGGATCACCGTCGCCTCATACCGGCTCGCGATCCATCTTGGTCTCGCTTTTGCGCTGTTTGGAGTCATCATCTGGTATGTCAGCCAGTTGCGGCGCGAGGATTGGGAGCTGCTGCAAGCGCGGCGCCGGCGCGATGGCGGCCTGACGACACTGGGCGGCCTGGTGGTCGTTCTGCTGTTCGCGCAGATCCTGCTGGGGGCGCTGGTCGCCGGAATAGACGCGGGACGCGGTTATATCGACTGGCCGATGATGGGGGGCGAGATCCTCCCATCGGAGAGTTTCGACTATGCGCCGCTCTGGACCAATTTCTTCGAAAACCCGGCGCTGGTTCAGTTCAATCATCGCGTTGGCGGGTATCTCGTCTTCTTCGCCGTGGCGGTGTTCTGGCTCAAGGCCAGGGGATCCGCGCATGTCGCGACGAAAAACTGGGCCAACTGGGCGTTGATGGTCGCGTTTGGCCAGGTAGCGATCGGCGTCGTGACGGTTCTAAATGCGGCCCCGCTGCACTGGGCTCTGATCCACCAGGCGGCGGCTCTTGTCCTATTCGCCCTTGTCGTCCGCGCCCGGTTTGAGGCGGCGTATCCGGCGCGGCAGGAGATCTCAGGAGCGCAAACTTAATTAGCGGTATTCAAGTACCGCGCATTCACTATTCTGAAACTATTGATCTTTTTGGGATGCTTTCGGCTTGACTTGATGGCGACGACAAGTAGAACCCCGCCAGTCGCGCGTGCGGGGGAATCCGTTCGCGTGTCTCGAATTCAACCCAGTCGGATCCCAATGTGGGTTCGAACGGACGGACATACGGACGGAAGAGATGAAAACATACTCCGCCAAACCGGCCGACATTGAGAAGAAGTGGATCATCATCGACGCTGAGGGCGTCGTTCTTGGCCGCCTCGCCTCGATCGTCGCCATGCGTCTGCGCGGCAAGCACAAGGCCACGTTCACGCCCCATATGGATATGGGCGACAACGTGATCATCGTGAATGCGGACAAAATCCAGCTGACCGGCAAGAAGCGCTCGGACAAGGTATATTACTGGCACACCGGCTATCCGGGCGGCATCAAGTCCCGCACCGCCGAGGAATTGCTGGAAGGCAAGTTCCCCGAGCGCGTCGTCTTTAAGGCGGTCCAGCGCATGATGCCGGGCGGTCCGCTGACCCGGAAGCAGCTGTCGAACCTGCGCGTTTACGCCAGCGCAGAGCACCCGCACGAGGCACAGCAGCCCGAAGTGCTGGACGTCAAATCCATGAACCCCAAGAACACGCGGAGCGCTTGACGATGGCCGAAGAGATCAAGTCCCTCGACGACCTGCAGGGCGCCGTCGACGGCGCGGAAGGCGTCGTCGCCGAAGAAGCGATCAAACGCGAGCCCCAGCGCGATGAGCTGGGCCGGTCCTACGCCACCGGCAAGCGCAAGGACGCCGTCGCGCGCGTCTGGGTGCGTCCCGGGTCCGGCAAAGTGACCGTCAACGGCAAGGATCTGGCGAAGTATTTCGCACGTCCGGTGTTGCAGATGTCGTCGGCCAGTCCTTCAAGGTCGCCGGCGTCGACGGGCAGTTCGACGTCATCGCCACGGTCAAGGGCGGCGGTTTGTCCGGTCAGGCCGGCGCGGTGAAGCACGGCATCTCGAAGGCGCTGAGCCTTTATGATCCGGAACTGCGTCCCGCCCTGAAAGCGGCCGGGTTCCTGACCCGCGACAGCCGCGTCGTCGAGCGTAAGAAATACGGTCGCCGCAAGGCCCGCCGCAGCTTCCAGTTCTCGAAGCGCTAAGACGCTTCAATCAAAACTCTGGAAAGGGCCGCCCCGCCGGGGCGGCCCTTTTGTATTTCAGCTCGCTTTAGGAGCAGTTTGGCGCATCGCAACAGTGGCGCGTGGTGATACTCTGGGAGTCGGCTGCGCATCTCACCGGCTCCTAGGACGCGGTGAATGTGCGCGGCGAGCGGGCTTTACTGCGGCGATAGGGAAGGCGACGTTATGTCTGGCTTGAGCGTAGAGGCTCAGAATACCCCATCAATCCTTGGCCATTTCTAGTATGGGTTCAAACTCACTTTCCCCAGCAAGCCCGATCGGCGTGTTCGATTCAGGTCTGGGCGGCCTCAGCGTGTTGCGGGCGTTTGAGGCGCGACTGCCTGAGCAGGCGTTCATCTATCTCGGCGATCACGCGCACGCCCCCTACGGCGACCGGTCTGAAGAGGAAATCAAGCGTCTGACAGCCGATGGCGTCGATCTTCTGTTCGATCAGGGCTGCGATCTGGTGATTCTGGCTTGCAATACGGCTTCGGCCGTCGCGCTCCGCTGGATGCAGGAAAAGTGGCTGCCCTTCGCCGGGTCCGAACAGCGCGTGCTGGGGGTGTTCGTCCCGGTGATCGAGGCGCTTACGGGACGCCCCTGGGGTTATTTGGGACCGCCCACACCCGCCAAGGTGTCCAGAGTCGCGCTGTTCGCGACGGAGGCGACGGTCTCCAGCGGCGCATTCACGCGAGAGCTCGGATTTCGCGCCACGAGCGTCGAAGTGCTTGAGACGGCGTGCCCCGGTCTGGTTGACGCTCTGGAGGAGGGGCAGCGCGGCTTGGCGGAGGAGATCGCGGAGCTTGCGGCGCATCATGCGCTGAAGGCCATGCCAGCGCCTGAGACGGCCGTGCTGGGATGCACCCACTATCCGCTGGTGGAGGACGCCTTTCGCGACGTGCTGCCGGATGAAACCAAGATTATCTCGCAGGCGTCCATTGCGGCGGAAAGTCTGGCCGACTATCTGGCGCGCCATCCGGAGTTCGCGGGCGCGCGCGGCGAAGAGATCCGCCTGACGACAGGTGATCCCGGCCGAGTGACCGCGCAGGCGCGAAATCTACTCGGCGCACATCGGCCCTTTGTCAGAGCCTGACGCCAAATGAGCCCGCGCGCGGCGGCGCTAAAATATTGCCCGGCGACGCGTTGTCCGGTAGTGACGCGCGTCGCAGACCGGAGCGAACGCTCCGGAGACAGGTGGAGTGAGACATGACGGACGCGCCTAACAAAATCGCCATCCTCGGAGCCAGCGGCTACACCGGGGCGGAACTTGTGCGTCTGATCGCAACGCATCCTGCGATGGAGATCCATGCGCTCACCGCCGACCGGAAGGCCGGAAAGACGATGGCGGAGGTGTTTCCCCATCTTGGTCACTTGGAGCTGCCGGTGTTGCAGCGGATCGAAGATGTGGATCTCGCATCGCTCGATCTGGTGTTTTGCGCCCTGCCGCATGGCGCGACGCAGGATCTGGTTTCGACGCTGCCGGAGTCGGTGAAAGTCGTTGATCTATCTGCGGATTTCCGGCTGCGCGACCCGGCGGAGTACACCAAGTGGTACGGGCTTGAGCACAAGGCCGTGGAATTGCAAAAGACCGCCGTCTACGGCCTGCCGGAGTTTTATCGGGAAGAGATCAAAGGCGCGCGGCTGGTCGCCAATACGGGCTGCTATGTCGCCACATCTCAGTTGGCGATCCTGCCGCTCCTCTATGCGGGGGTGATCGACCCCGACGAGATCGTCATCGACGCCAAATCCGGCGTCTCAGGCGCAGGGCGGGGCGCGAAAGAAGCGATGCTCTTCACGGAGGTCTCTGAGGGGTTCTCGGCCTATGGCGTCGGCGGTCATCGCCATATGGGCGAGATGGATCAGGAATTCTCCAAGGCGGCGGGTCGGCCCGTGGTGTGCGCCTTCACCCCGCATCTGGCGCCGATCAACCGGGCGATCTTTGCGACGATTTACGTGAAAGGTGAAGCGTCGGCGATACATCAGGCGCTTACCGCGAGATATTCACACGAACCCTTCATTCATGTCCAGGCGCTGGGAAGTGTTCCGCGCTCGCATGAGGTTCGGGGCTCAAACCTATGTCATATCGGCGTTGTCGCGGATCGGAGGCCGGGCAGGAGCATCATTATCTCCACGCTCGACAACCTGATGAAAGGCGCGTCGGGACAAGCGCTGCAGAACGCCAATCTGATGCTTGGTCTGCCGGAGACAATGGGGCTGGAGGCGGCGCCTCTCTTCCCCTGATGGCGACGCTCGGCATGAGAACTCGCCAATAACCTCAAGTATTTGCTATGTTATCAGGTGAGTCACAGAGGGGCGAGGCGGCATGACCCGCAATCTGCTGTATATGTTCCGCATCGCGGGCCGGGCGGTCATGCGCTACGGGCGTCATGATGGCAGCGCGATGGCGGGCTATATCGCCTACACCTCGCTATTGGCGGTGTTCCCATTCCTGATCTTCGCGTCTGCGCTCGCGGGCAACATGATCGGGGCGGAGCAGAGCGACAAGGTGATCGACTACCTCTTCCAGCTTCTGCCCGAACACATCGCGCTCACAATCCAGCCGGTCGCGCGAGAAGTGCTGAGCCAACCAGGCGGCGGCGTCGTCACGCTTTCAGCCATCGGCGCGATTTGGGTCGCATCGACAGGTTTCGAGGCGTTTCGGATCGCCTTTGAGCGCGCCTATGACGCCGAAGAGCGGCGTCCGTTCTGGATCACGCGAGGCCTGAGCGTCATCCTCGTCTTCGTGGCGACCGCCGTCTTCATCACCCTGGGTCTGGTTATTATCGTCGGCCCGTTGCTCCGCGGGCTCGTGCGCCAGTATCTGGAAATGCAGTTGCCCTTCGGGACGAGCACGTTGCTCTATGTCGTCGCGATGCTGGTGCTGGCCGGATTCCTGCTTCTCCTGCACCGATTGTTGCCGGGCCATAGCCTGAAGACGCTGGCGCTGCTGCCGGGGGTGATTGCGACCGGCGTGATCTGGATGAGCGCGGCGTCGGCATTTTCGATCTATCTGAGGTTTGCGCCAAACTACACGATCACGTATGGCGCGTTGGCCGGAGTCATAATCACGCTATTGTTTTTCTATGTCACAGGCGCGTCGATTATTTTCGGGGCGGAGATCAACGCCGCGATTAGCCTTGATCGACAGGCGCGCCGCGACAAGGCGGAAGGCTTGCGGTCGATCAATGACTCCGACGGGAACCCGGATTAAGAAAGCGCAAATCACAGCTATCGGAGTGCGCAGATCATGGTGATGACGCGGAAAAAGAAGCACAGAATCATCCTCGTTAGCGCGGGTCTGGCGCTGTTGACCGGCGCGAGCGCTTTCGCTGTGCTCGGAACGCAGGAGGCCGCCTCCTTCTTTCGCACCCCGACGGAGATCGCCGAAACACCGCCGTCGCCGGACACCTATCTGCGCATCGGCGGCCTTGTGGCCGAGGGCAGCTGGCAGACCGGCGCCACACATAAGTTTGTGGTCACCGACACCGTGGCCAACATACCCGTCACCTTCACCGGCATCGTGCCGGATCTGTTTCGGGAAGGGCAGGGCGTGGTCGCGCGCGGCTACTATCAGGACGGCGTCTTCGAGGCGGATGAAATCCTCGCCAAGCATGACGAGTCTTACGTGCCGAAGGAGGTGAAGGACTCGCTGGAGGAGGCCGGGCACTGGATGCCCAATTCTTGATCGCCAATGGTGTTTGCACATCCGCATCGGGTGTGTGTTCATAGCCGCTGACGCGCTGAGACGGGCGCTCAGGCTTTACGACGAGGACGCTAGGACCACATGACCGCTGAACTTGGCCATTTCGCCCTGATCCTCGCCTTCGCCGTCGCCCTGGTGCAATCGGTTGCGCCGATGGTGGGCGCCCAGCGCCGCTGGTCTGACTGGATGGCGATGGCGGCGCCGGCGGCGATCACGCAGTTTCTGCTGATCGCAGTCTCCTTCGCCGCTCTGACGCGGGCATTCGTGACCTCGGATTTCTCGGTCGCGCTGGTCGCAAGACATTCAAATTCGCTGAAGCCGATGCTCTACAAAGTTTCAGGCGTCTGGGGAAATCACGAGGGCTCGATGTTGCTCTGGGTGATGGTTCTCGCGCTCTTTGGCGCGCTGGTGGCGGTGTTCGGCCGGGAGCTGGCGCCGGGGCTGAAAGCGCGGATGCTGAGCGTTCAGGCGATGGTCGGCGCAGCGTTTCTGGCTTTTATCCTGTTCACGTCGAACCCGTTTGAGCGCCTTGTGCGCCCGCCGGTCGACGGCGCGGATCTGAACCCGTTGCTGCAGGACCCGGGTTTGGCGTTCCATCCGCCGTTTCTCTATCTCGGTTATGTGGGCCTTTCGACCGCCTTCTCCTTCGCTGTCGCGGCGCTAATCGAGGGGCGCGTGGACGCCGCCTGGGCGCGCTGGGTGCGGCCTTGGGTTCTGATCGCCTGGATCACGCTGACGATCGGGATCTCGCTGGGATCCTATTGGGCGTATTACGAGCTCGGCTGGGGCGGCTGGTGGTTCTGGGACCCGGTTGAGAACGCCAGCTTCATGCCGTGGCTGATCGCGGCGGCGCTCTTGCATTGCGTCGTCGTGGTGGAAAAGCGCAACGCGCTGAAAAACTGGACCATCCTGCTGGCGATCCTCGCGTTTTCGCTCAGCCTGATGGGCACGTTCATCGTGCGCTCGGGCCTTTTGACCTCGGTGCACAGTTTCGCCAGCGATCCGACGCGCGGGTTCTTCATCCTGTTGATCCTTTTCGTCGCGATTGGCGGATCATTGTCGCTCTACGCCTGGCGCGCGCCGCAGATGCGGTCGGGCGGCGTTTTCGCGCCGGTCAGCAGGGAGGGGGCGCTGATCCTGAATAACCTCTTCCTGACAGTGGCTTGCGGCGTTGTCTTCGTGGGCACGCTTTGGCCGTTGATCCTGGAGATGACTACGGGCGAGAAAATCTCCGTCGGCGCGCCGTTCTTCGACAAGGCTTTCACCCCGATGATGATGTTGCTGATCCTCGTGCTGCCGGTCGGTGCGATGCTGCCGTGGAAACGCGGCGATCTGCGCAAGGTCATGCCGAAACTCTATATCGCGATCGGCCTGTCGCTGGCGATGATGGCCGGGGTGTTCGCGCTGCAGGAAGGCGCCGCGCCGCTCGCGCCTGTAGGACTGGCCTTCGCCACTTGGCTGATTCTCGGATCGTTGACGGATGTCGCCGAGCGGGTGCGGCTGGGACGGATCCCCGTGGGGCAAAGCCTGCGGCGTCTCGGCAACCTGCCGCGATCCGACTGGGGCAAGACCATCGCCCATGCGGGTTTCGGCCTGACGGTGCTGGGCATCGCCGCGGTCTCGGCCTGGGAAGCCGAGGATATCCGCCTCGCCAAACCGGGAGATGTGATCGAAATCTCAGGCTACGAGATTGTCTTTGAGAGTGTGGAGAAGGTGAAGGGGCCGAACTGGACCGCCACCCGCGGCGTGTTCACGCTTAAGCTGGGCGGCGACGTCGTCTCCGTCCTGAGTTCCGAAAAGCGCTTCTATCCGGTGGCGCAGATGCCCACGACGGAGGCGGCCATCGACTCCAATCTGGCGCGCGACGTCTATATCACGCTGGGCGATCAACAGGCGGGGTCCGGCGACTGGGCCGTGCGATCCTATGTCAAGCCGCTGGCGGCCTGGATCTGGCTGGGGTCGCTGATCATGGCGGCAGGCGGCTTGTTCAGCGTCGCGGATCGGCGCTATCGCGTCGGCGCCGCCGCGCGCAAGAAACGCGCCGCCCCGACGGGCGCTGTTCCGGCCGAGTAGAAAGGACCCGCCATGGCGCGTATCATGATCGCCGCACTGTTTCTGGCAGCAGGACTGATGCTGGGTCCGCAACCGGGCCTCGCCGTTCAGCCAAATGAGAAACTGGATGATCCGGTTCTGGAGGAGCGCGCCAGAGAAATCTCGAAAGGTCTGCGCTGCCTCGTCTGCCAGAACGAGTCCATCGATGATTCCAACGCCGATCTCGCGCGTGATCTGCGCCTGTTGGTGCGAGAGCGGCTGACGGCGGGCGACACCAATGAAGAGACGGTGCAATACGTCGTTGACCGGTATGGCGAATTTGTCCTGCTGGAGCCGGTTTTCGACGCCAAGAACGCCGTCCTCTGGTTCGGCGGGCCGCTGTTCCTGCTGATTGGCGCGATCGCCGCCGCGCGCGTGCTGACCAAGCAGAACCGAAGGGTCGCCACGGGCGCGGGGACGGCCGCGCTGACGGAGGAGGAGCAGCGGAAGTTGGACGCGCTCCTGAAGGAATGAGGCGCGGCTTGGCGCATCATGCGCCCTTATCGAGAATTGGCGCGGCTATCCGGATCCCTCAATGAGTTTTCAGCATCTCCTCTACGACGTCACGGATGATGTCGCGACCATCACGTTGAACCGCCCCGATCAGCTCAACAGTCTGAACACCTTGCTGCGGCGGGAGATCGCGGAAGCCGTCCTTCGCGCGCCAGAAGACGGTGCGCGGGCGTTGTTGCTGACCGGCGCAGGGCGGGGGTTCTGTTCCGGGCATGACATCACCTCGGACGGCGATATGACCCAGATCGATCTGGGCGAGCTCTTGCGCACCGAGTTTGAGCCGATGCTAAAAGCCGTCGCCCATTGCCCGATCCCGACGGTCTGCGCGGTCAACGGCGTCGCCGCGGGGGCGGGGGTCGGGCTGGCCCTCTCTTGTGACATCGTTTTTTCCGCCCGGTCGGTGAAATTCTCGCAGGTCTTCGCCAAAATCGGTCTGATCCCGGCGGCGGGCGCGTCCTTCTGGCTGCCCCGCCTCGTCGGCCTGCCGCGCGCCATGGCCATGTGCCTGACCGGCGAGCCGATCACGGCGGAGGAGGCGGAGCGGATCGGCCTGATCTGGCGCGTGTGCGACGATGACGCGCTGATCGAGACGGCGTCCGCACAGGCGACGCGTTTGGCGACCGGACCCACGCTCGCCTATCGGCTGACGAAGGAAGCGTTGCGCAAGGGCCTCTGCAACACGCTGGAGGACCAGTTCGCGGTCGAGGCGGCGTGTCAGTCAGAGGCTGGGCGCAGTCACGATCTGGCGGAGGGCCTCGCCGCCTTCGCGGAAAAGCGCAAACCCGACTTCAAAGGTCATTAGAACCGCCTTTTAGCCGCCCGATTTCGATCCTAGCCCTGCTGGCATGACACGTGCGGCGATAATCGAGTTCTGGTGGTTCGGCCTGAAACAGGCCTGGGCGTGCCTGTTTGGCGGCGCACTGCTGACGCTGATCCTTGGCACGTATTTGTTCTGGCCAGCGGACGCGGCGCTGGCTCGCTATGACTTTCTTTTCTTTGGCGCAATCGCGATTCAGGGCGCGTTGCTGATCTTCAGACTGGAGAACTGGGAAGAGGCGCGCGTCATCCTGATTTTTCATATCGTTGGCACCGCGATGGAGATCTTCAAAACCCATGTCGGGTCCTGGGCCTATCCGGAGGAGAATCTGATCCGTCTCGGCGGCGTGCCGCTCTTTTCTGGCTTCATGTATTCAGCGGTCGGCAGTTACCTGGCGCGAGTCTGGAGACTCTTCGAATTCCGTTTCATGCGGCACCCTCCACTTTGGGCCATCGGGCTACTCTCGCTGGCGATCTACGCGAATTTTTTCATCCATCATTTCTGGTGGGATTTTCGCTATGGCCTGTTCGTGGCCGCTGGGCTGCTTTGGGGGCGGTGCTGGATTTACTATACGCCGCGCCATATGCGGTTGCGGATGCCGCTGCTGGTCGGTTTCGCATTGGTCGCGCTTTTCATCTGGTTCGCCGAGAACATTGGGACCTTCGCAGGGGCCTGGGTCTATCCAAACCAGTTCGATGGTTGGCGCATGGTGCCGATTGAGAAGTTCGGGTCCTGGTATCTGCTGATGCTGATCAGCTTCACGCTTGTCGCGGCGGTCCACCGCCCGGCGCCGGAGCCGGAGCAATCCCGCATTGAGACGGTTCGCGCCGCGCCTGCCGGTTGACAGCAGAGGCGCGCGGGGGAAGCCTGTCCCCATGACACGCGCCGATAACTTCTCCGCCCGCATCACCCAGGCTCCCCGCGCCTATGACGAGGCCAAGGGGGTCGAGACGGCTTCTATCCTTGCGTCTGAAGGAATGGCGGAGGCGGGGGAGGACTCGCCGCTCCGCGCCGTTCTGCGGGGCGCAGCAGGCTCCTCCACCTATCTCGCCGGCCTGATCGAGCGGGAGGCTACATGGGCGATGGACGCGCTCACCAAGGACCCAGAGAGCGTCTTCAGCGACATTCTCGCCGAGATCCGCGCCGTCGAGGGTGAAGCCGCCCGCGTGCTCGACCCTGCGCTTCGCCTTGGCAAACGGCGCGGCGCGTTGCTGATCGCCTTGGCGGATTTGGGAGGGGTCTGGGACTTCGAGGCCGTCACTGACGCTCTGACCGATCTGGCGGACACGTCGATGGAGGTCGCCGCGCGCACCCACATCAGCGCCCAGCAGGCCGCAGACCGTCTGCCGGCGTCAAACGGCGACGCGCTGGACTCTGGCTATGTGCTGATGGCGATGGGCAAGCACGGCGCGCGCGAGTTGAACTATTCATCCGATATCGACGTGATCCCGCTGTTTGATGAGACGCAATGGGATCCGTCGGATTACGCCTACGTTAAAACCGGTTTGGTTCGCGCCACCAGAGGGCTGGTCAAGTCGCTGTCGGAAAGCACCGCCGACGGCTATGTCTTTCGCACCGATCTGCGGTTGCGGCCCGATCCCGGCTCCACCCCAATCTGTTTGGCGATGGAATCCGCCGAACGCTACTACGAGATGTTCGGTCGGACATGGGAGCGGTCGGCTTATATCAAGGCGCGCGCGGCGGCCTGCGACAAGACGGCGGGCGACGCGTTTTTGGAACGGCTGCAACCTTTCGTTTGGCGGCGCCATCTGGACTTCGCCATGGTCGAGGACGCGATGCGGATGCGACAGGCGATCCGCAAGCACAAGGGCCATGGCGCGCTGGAGGCGCCGGGCCATGACATCAAGATCGGCGCCGGCGGCATTCGGGAGATTGAGTTCCTCGCCCAGACCCAGCAACTGATCCTTGGCGGTCGGGAGCCCTCGTTGCGCAATCCGACGACACGCGGCGCGCTCAGGGCGCTGACAGAGGGCGGCTGGATCGATGAGGGCCTGCGCGAGACACTCGACGCCGCCTATGTGGCGCACCGCACATTAGAGCATCGCATCCAGATGCTGGAAGACGCGCAAACCCATATCATTCCCTCGTCCGAGGAAGGGCTGGAGCGGATCGCGGCCCTTGGCGGGTGGCCGGACGTGGAGGCCTTCACGTCCGAAGTCACCGCCCGCATGCATCACGTCCATAGCAGCGCGAACGCGTTCTACGAGGAAACAGGGCCTGGTGGCGGCGCGGGCGAGGACGTGACCGCCAACCGGCTGGTGGAGCAGGGATTCAGCGACCCCGAACGGGCTGAGGCGGCGCTGGATCGCTGGCGGTCGGGGGCGCTCGCCGCGACGCGATCGGACCGGGCGCGCGACAGGCTGAACCGACTTGCGCCGATGATATTCAAGGAGATCGGCGAGTCCCAGAACCCCGATGAGACGCTGGCGCAGTTCGATCGCTTTCTATCGGGTCTGCCCGCCGGGGTGCAGCTCTTCTCGCTTTTCGAAGCCAATCCGCATTTGCTCGAGCTGACCATCGAGATTTGCGCCGCCGCACCGCATCTGGCGGAGTATCTGTCGCACAACTCGGCGGTGTTCGAAGCGGTTCTGACCACGGATTTCTTCGCTCCGCCGCCGCCGCGCGCGGCGATAGAGGCGGAACTGCTGGCCCTTCTCGACGACGAAGACGACGACTATGAACGGCAGCTCGACGCAATCCGGCGTTGGGCCAAGGAACACAGCTTTCAGGTTGGCGTGCAGATCCTGCGTGGCCATCTGGACGCCCGAACGGCGGGGCACGCTTATTCGAACATCGCCGAAGCGGCGCTGCGGGTGCTGCATCCGCTGGTCGAGCGGGAATTTACCCGCCGCCACGGTCCGCCGCCGGGGCGCGGCGCCGTCGTGCTGGGGCTTGGGCGTCTGGGCGGTCGGGAAATGACCGCGACGTCGGATCTGGATCTGATCATCGTCTATGACGCGGCGGGCGAGGAGGGCTCGGACGGGCCTCGCCCCTTAAGTTCAACGCCTTATTACGCTCGGTTCACGCAGGCGCTGATTTCCGCATTGACGGCGCCGACGGCGGAGGGCCGCCTCTATGAGGTAGATATGCGTCTGCGCCCATCCGGCCGCTCGGGACCAGTGGCGACGGCGCTGGACGCCTTTCGGCGTTATCAGGCGGAGCAGGCGTGGACCTGGGAGCATATGGCCCTCAGCCGCGCGCGCGTGGTCGCAGGGCCGCCCGCGATGGCCGAAGACGTCGAGGACGCTATGCGCACCGTTCTATCTGCGCCGAGGGACGAAAAAACCGTGATGAAGGACGCGCTGGAGATGCGCGCCCGCATCGACGAGGCGAACGCCAAACTGTTGCAAGACCAGTGGGCGCTGAAGCATACGCGCGGGGGACTGGTCGACATCGAATTCATCGCGCAGGTCGGCGTCTTGGTGAACGCGCTGAAGGCCCCCCGCAATACCGACGGCAAGCTGGAGAAGCTCGCCGAATGCGGCTGGCTGAGCGCCGCCGACGCGACGGTCCTGCGCGACGCCTATGCGTTGCAGGCGACGACGCAACAGGCCGCCCGGGTCGTGACCGGCGATATGATCGATCCGGAGACCGCGGGTGCGGGCTTGCGCGATATTCTGGCCAAGGCGACGGGATCGGCGAATTTCGAGGCGCTGGGAGAAAGACTGGCCTCAGCGCAAAAGCTGGTCAGAGAGCGTTTCAGCGCCATTATTGGCTAGACTCCGAGAACCCCTCCCAGGGAGCACGCATGGCTCTGCCGATCATTCACCATCCGGACTATGTCGCGCCGCTAAAGCCGGATCATCGATTCCCGATGTCGAAATACGGCTATCTGCGCGAGTCGCTGATCGCGCGGGGATTGATAGAGGAGGGGCGCTACATCAAGCCAGAACCGATCCCGGTCGATGCGCTGAAGCGCGCCCATGATCCGGCTTATGTCGAGCGGGCGTTGTCGCTAACCCTGACGGTGGAAGAGCAGCGCCGAATCGGTCTGCCCCGCACGCCGCATGTGGTCCGCCGCTCGCGTCTGGCCTCGGCCGGAACGCTGATGGCGGCGCGGATCGCTCTGGAGAATGGGATCGCCTGCAACGGCGCCGGCGGGTCGCATCACGCGGCGCCAGAGGGCGGGGCGGGGTTCTGCATCTTCAACGATGTCGCGGTGGCTTTGCGCGTCTTGCTGGACGAAGGAACGGTCCAACGCGCTTTGGTGATCGACGCAGACGTGCATCAGGGCGACGGCACGGCGAAGGTGTTCGCGGAGGACGACGCGGTCTACACGCTCTCGATCCATGCCGAGAAAAATTATCCCCTGCGCAAGCCGCCGTCGGATCTTGATCTTGGCCTGCCCGACAAGATGGAGGATGCGGAATACCTGTCGGCGCTGCGCTCCGCGATCTCGCAGGCCCTGGCGGCGGGGCCGTTCGACATCGCGTTTTACAATGCAGGGGTCGATCCCCACAAAGACGATCATCTGGGGCGTCTGTCGTTGTCGGATGACGGGTTGCGGGGGCGCGATCGGTTGGCGCTCAGCATGTGCCGCGCGCAAGACCTGCCGGTGGTGGGCGTTTTAGGCGGTGGCTACGATGACGACAAACGCGCCGTCGCGGAACGTCACGCGATCCTGTTTGAGGAGGCCGTGCGGCTAGCGGGGTGACGCCCAGTCGAATTCGGAGTGTTAATCGCCCAGAACCCGACCCACGATTTCCAGCGTATCCTTGCTCAATTCAGGCGTGGCTACGATCCGCTCCAACTCACCTCGCAGCAAGTTACGACGCGCGGAATCGTAGCGCCGCCAAGTCTCAAACGCGCCGGTCATTCGCGCAGCGGTTTGCGGGTTCACGGGATCGAGCTTCAACAGCCAGTCGGTGAAGAACCGATAACCTGACCCGTCTGCGGCGTGAAACCGGCTTGGGTTCCCCATCGCGAACGCGCCGATCAGCGAGCGGAACTTGTTCGGATTACGCCAATCAAAGGCCGCGTGTCCGGTGAGTGTCTTGATCCGGTCCAGCGTATCGAGACGTGGCGCGGTCGCCTGCACAGCCAGCCATTTGTCGATCACCAGCGAATCTTCGCTCCAACGGTCATAGAACGCCGAGAGAGACGCGTTGGCGGTTGGCGCGCCGGTATGGACCAGAGCGGCGAGGGCGGGCAGCGAGTCCGACATGTTGTCCGCGTCGCGAAACTGCGCATCGACCAATTCCCGCGCCTCGGGGCGGTCGAGTCGCGCGAGATAGCCAAGCGCGCGGTTCTTCAGCGCCCGTTTGCCAGCGTCTTCCGCGTCCGGCGCGTAAGGTCCGCGCGACACCATCGCTTCATAGACAGTAAGAAGTTCGGACGAGAGGGCGGTGGCCAGTTGGCGCGTTAACGCGTCCCGCGCCGCATGGATCGCCTCCGGATCGGCGGCGCCGGTCAGGCTGTGCATCTCTCGCGCAAGCTCATCTTCAGAGGGAAGATCGAAAACCAGAGCCTTGAAAGCCGGGTCCAACGCTTCATCGACAAGGGCGGATCGCATCGCGTCCGTAAAGGCTTCCGGCGCGGGTTTGGTACTGCCCCGCGCGAAGTCGGACGCCATCGCAAGCGCAACGTCGAGCGCATAGGCGCGGCCCGATTCCCAGCGATTGAAGGGATCGGGATCATGCGCCAGCAGAAAGGCGCGCTCTTCATTGGCGACGTAGCGCTCCAGATTTACCGGCGCCGAGAACCCCCGCAGTAAGGACGGCACCGGCTCTTCCGGTACATTGTCGAAGACAAAGGTCTGCTCGACATCGGTCAGTTCCAGCACGCGTGTGTAGGGGTCATCGACATCCTCATCCGTGCCGACCAGCGCGATCGGCGCGCCCGACTGCGAAAGGAGACCAAAGGCGACGGGTATGACCACCGGCTTTTTCGCGGGCTGGCCGGGCGTCGGCGGCGTGCTTTGCCGGAAAGTGAGCGCATAGGTCTGCCGTTGCGGGTCGTATTGTTCTTCGACGGCGACACGCGGCGTGCCCGCCTGAGAATACCAGCGCTTGAACTGTCCGAGATCGCGGCCTGAGACCTCCTCAAAGCAGGCGAGCCAATCCTCGATCGTGCAGGCCTGTCCGTCATGTCGGTTGAAATAGAGATCGCAGCCACGCCGATAGGTCGCCTCGCCGATCAGCAGGCGCAGCATGCGGATGATCTCCGCGCCTTTCTCATAGACTGTCGCCGTGTAGAAGTTGTTGATCTCGATATACTGTTCGGGCCGGACAGGATGGGCGAGGGGGCCTGAATCCTCCCTGAACTGCCGCGCGCGCAGGTTTTTGACCTCGCCGATGCGGATCACTGGGGCGGAGCGCTGATCCTCTGAAAACTGCTGATCGCGAAACACGGTCAGCCCTTCCTTCAGACAGAGCTGAAACCAGTCTCGGCACGTGATGCGGTTGCCCGTCCAGTTGTGGAAATACTCGTGGGCGATAACGCTTTCGATTCCCTCGTAATCCGCATCGGTGGCCGTTTCCGGGCTCGCCAGCACGTATTTCGAGTTGAAGATGTTGAGGCCCTTGTTCTCCATCGCCCCCATGTTGAAATCATCGGTGGCGACGATCATGAAGAGGTCGAGGTCGTATTCGCGGCCATAGGCCTCCTCATCCCAGCGCATGGAGCGTTTTAGCGAATCCATCGCGTAGGCGCATTTATCCTCATCGCCCTTACGCACAAATATGCGCAGCGTCACGTCGCGGCCCGACCCGGTCGTATACGTGTCTTCGATGGAAACGAGATCGCCAGCGACCAGCGCGAACAGATAAGACGGCTTGGCGAAGGGGTCATCCCATTCCGCGAAGTGCCGTCCGCTCTCCAGATCGCCTGCAGCGACAGGGTTGCCGTTCGACAGGAGCACCGGGCAGGCGGCCTTGTCGGCCTCGATCCGCACGCGAAACACCGTCATCACGTCGGGACGGTCGGCGTAATACGTGATCTTGCGAAAGCCTTCCGCCTCGCACTGGGTGAAAAACGCCCCTTTTGACAGATAAAGCCCTTCCAAAGCGGTGTTAGAGGCGGGATTTACGGTGGTTTCGCATTCCCACACGAATGCGTCGCCGGGCAGTTTCGCGGCCGGAACAGTCAGCCCTTCATCGGTCAACGACAGTTCATTGAGGCCGAGCGCCACGCCATCGATACGCGCCGTGTCCAGTTTCAGGCCGCGCCCCAGAAGATAGAGGTCCGCATCGCCTTCATGCGCGCGGGCGGGATTGCGGCGTATGGAGAGGCGGGCGGAAACCCGGGTTTCGCTAGGGTGAAGATCGAAACTCAGGCGGGCCTCGTCGATCAACCAATCCGGCGGCAGATAGTCCGCCAGCTTGATCATCTGGCCCTTGGCCGAGATGTTCTCTTCCGTTCGCATAGATCCGCCCACCATTGCCCCAGTCGGGGACAGATAGTCTGTTCGGCCGATCACTTAAAGCGATATACGCCACATTTCCGGCGAACGCTTGCGCCCTTCGGACCGATGAAGGAAAACAAGTCTCAGACGAGACCCATCGCCGCCAATATGGTCGCCGCCGGAGATCCGCATGCCTGCGTCACAAACCGAGTCGTTATTCTCCAGGGGCGTAGTCTCTGACGACGTGTGGCGGCTGCGCGCCATTGTGCTGCTGGTCTCGGTTTGTCTGTTGCGGGAGGCGATAAACGCGCTGGCTCTGGCGCCGGTTCATTTTGACGAGGCGCAGTACTGGACCTATGGCGAGGCGCTGGCCTTTTCCTACTACTCTAAGCCGCCGCTCGCCGCCTGGCTGATCCGCATCACGACAGAGTTGTTCGGTCAGAACGAATTTGGCCTGCGGGCGATCATTCCTGTCCTGCACGCCTGGATCGGTTGGCTGCTCTACGCCACCGGACGACGGTTGTTCGATGCCCGAACCGGGTTCTGGGCCGCGCTGGTCTACACCGCCGTGCCGGGCGTCGTGATTTCGCCCAACATCATGAGCACGGACCCCGTGATGATGACGGGCTGGGCGCTGGCGCTCTATTGCCTCGTCCGCGCGCTTCTGGACGACGTGTCTGAGCGCGACGCGCTGAAATGGTGGGCGCTCTGCGGCGCGGCCGTGGGCGCCGGCATGATGGGCAAATACACCGGCGTCGCCTTCTATGCGACGGGGTTGGGATACGCGCTTTTCTCGCGAGAGGGCGCGCTCAATATACGCGGTCCGGTCTACGCCGTGATCGGAACGCTGGTCGTCCTCTTTCCAAACCTCGTCTGGAACGCGCTGAACAGTTTCGCCACCATCGCCCATGTGGGCGAGAACGCCTCGGTTGGCGAAAACCCGTTCCTGCCCGGAGACATGGCCGAGTTTATCGGCGCTCAATTCGGCGTCTTCGGTCCTGTGACCTTCGCGGCGCTGATACTGATGTTCGTCAAACGAGAGTCATGGCTGGATGAGTGGCGCTATCGCCTGTTGATGTGGCTGACCGCGCCCCTGATCGTCGCCATCGCCCTGAAAGCGCTGCTGGGCGGCGCCAACCCGAACTGGGCGGCGCCGGCCTATGTCGGCGGCTCCCTGATGATTGCGGCCTGGTTGCTGGACCTCAACCAGAGCAAGTGGCTATTGATCCATGGCGCGATCGGTGTATCCGCGATGATTGCTTTCACCGGCCTCGCGGCGCTCTATCATTCCGACGCCGCCAACCTGAAACGCACATTCGATCCGTTCAAGAAGTCGCGGCCCGCCGCAGAGTTCTGCGGCCATGTCGCGCGCGCGATGGAGGAGACGGGGATCAACGTTATCATCTCCAACAATCGCCGGCGTCTGGCCGAGTGCATGTGGCATGGAGGTTTCGGCGTCGAGGGCATCGCAGTCTGGAACCCAAGCGGCGAGGTGCACAACCATTATGAGATGGTCGCGTCCCTGCGGCAGGGAGATACGCGTGAGATGCTGCTGATCGTGCAAAACCACAAGGGCGGCAAGATCGCCGCCGCGTTCGCCGAAAGCGAGCTTCTGGAGAAGGGCAAGGACCAAACCTTCATCGACCGCGCGCACCCTTATCAGATCTGGCGGGTCAAAGACTTCACCGGTTATCCCAAAGCCGGAAACTAGGCGGGTGAGCCTGATGACCTATCCCGCTCTTTCACCGGCGGAACTCGACGCGCTCATCGCATTGCGGCGCGACCTGCACCGGCGGCCGGAGTTATCCAACGAGGAGATCGAGACCGCCGCCAATGTCGCCGAGCACCTGTCCGCGCTTTCGCCCGATCATCTGATCACTGGACTGGGCGGGCAGGGCGTCGCGGCCGTCTTTGAGGGGCGGGACCCCGGAGAGACGGTTCTGCTGCGCTGCGAGCTGGATGGACTGCCCATTCAGGAGGACAGCGCAGCGCCTCATCGTTCGGAGGTGGACGGCAAGGGGCACCTCTGCGGACATGACGGCCACATGGCGATCCTCTGCGCTGTCGCGCATCGTCTGGCGGCGCGACGCCCGAACTCTGGCAGGGCTGTCCTGCTGTTTCAGCCCGCCGAAGAGACAGGTGATGGCGCGCGTGCTGTTCTCGCCGATGAGAAATTCATCAACATTCAACCGGACTTGGCCTTCTCTCTTCACAACTTTCCGGGCGTCGAAATGGGCCATGTGCGGATCAAACAAGGCGCCTTCGCCTGCGCGTCTCGTGGCGCGCGCATACGGTTCACTGGGCGCACAGCGCATTCCTCGCAGCCGGAGACCGGCGTTACGCCGCAAAACGCGCTGTGCGATTTTATCCGGGACGCGTCGGATCTGTCGCGCGGCGCGATCGGCGATGAGGGTTTCAGGCTAACGACAATCTGCCATGCGCGCCTTGGCGATCCCTCATTTGGCGTGTTGCCGGGACACGCCGAGGTCATGGTCACGCTGCGCAGTTCCGGTGATGCGGGCGTCGCCGCATTGGCGGAGCAGTGCGAGGCGCTTGCGGCGAGACTGGCGGAGCGTGACGGTCTGGCGGTTGATTTTAACTATTCGGAGGATTTCGCCGCTACCGAGAACGATCCCGAGGCGGTCGAGATTGTCACGCGAGCGCTGCGCGATTTGGGAACACCCCGCACGCTGATGAACGCGCCGATGCGGTGGTCGGAGGATTTCGGCTTGTTTGCCGGCGCCGCCAAGTCTGCGATGTTTGGGATCGGATCAGGCGTCACTCAACCGGCGCTCCACAACCCGGATTTCGATTTTCCCGACGCGCTGATACGACCCGCCTCTGACATCTTTCTTCGCATTCTTCAAAACCGTCTCGGCTAAGAGATATGACGATCGCCACCCGCAACACGATTGATCGCCGCATCTCCGTCGCCCCGATGACGGATTGGACCGAAGGTCGGTATTAAGCCTTTGTTAATTTTCGGATTTTTTCTTCGTCAGAACGGTGCAAAATTCGGTGCATCCGGCGTGAAGAAAAATTGTTCTTGTAGGACAATTAGCTGTGCATGCGCGCCGCCGGTGCACAGGCTGTACCAGCAGTTTCCGTTCTACTAGAAGTCTGGGGCCGCGGCCCCTGCCCACCACCCGAACCGGCGAAACCCAGCTCGGCGTGGCGCGCATACAAAATTTCGCGGAGTTCGACTAGGTCACATACCCATAAACGGGATTTCCATCGCCGCGTGTGTGTGATTCACCACCTGCAAAGAGCAGGAGGCAGGCATGGCGCGTTTTGATCTGCCTGAGTTCGAGTGGTCGGTGATCCAGCCCTTGTTGCCGACCAAGGTGCGGGCAAGCCTCTGGTCGACGACCGGCGGGTGCTGAACGGCATTTTCTGGCGGCTCAGGACGGGGGCGCCGTGGGCGGACATTCCGGCGCGCCATTGACGTATACAACTTGCGTGGATCAGTTCACCTGGTGGCGCAGGGCTGGCCATTGGGCGCGCATTCTGGCCGCGGTCTCAGAGGCTACCGACGGCGATGTGCAGATGATAGACGCTTCCTCGGTGCGGGTGCATCAACACGCCGCCAACGGTCAAAAAAAGCGAGAGATCCCGTTGCCTGGGCCGCTCGCGGGGCGGGCTGACCGCAAAAATTCATGTGCTCGTCGACGCCAACAGGCTGCGCGAGGCGTTGGCCGGGCGCGGCGCCTGGGCCAATGTGAGGACGCTCTCGACCCGCCGCGAGGTTTTCCCGTTCAGCCCGTGGATCTAGCGCCAGCGGAACGCCTTCGAGAGGTTCTTCAACAAACTCAATCACTTTCGCGCAGTGACCACCCGTAACGATAAGCGCGACGACAACTTCCTCGCCTCCGTCCAACTAGCCTCGATCCGCATCTGGCTCAGAACCTATGAGTCGGTGACCTAGGCGGCTACGACCACGTCGACGCGCAAAGTTGGGTGCGCGTGTCTCACGTCAGCGCCTATGGGCGGATTTGATGTGATTGTCTAACGGAGGGTTTTGGTCTCATCGCAACCACCAAGGAGTGGAGATGAGACGGAAACCCCTGACGGCGAAATCGACGGCCGACCGCGTCGTCTAAGACATCCGCCGAAAGATGCGCAATCGTCACTCGGTCGATGAATAGTTCCGCACTGTTCTCGAGGGCCTGGGTGGCGAGAAAACAGTCGCTGAACTATGTCGGCGGGAAGGGATCGCGACGAGCCTGTATTATTCCTGGTTGAAGGAATTCCTGGAGGCTGGTAAGCGGCGTCTGGCCGGCGACACCGCGCGACAGGTGACGAGCCCCGAGGTGAAGGAACTCCGCGCCGAATCCGCGGCGCTGAAGGAAGCGGTAGCAGATCTCACCCTCGAAAACCGATTGCTCAAAAAAGCATAATCGGAGATGGGGACGAATGATACCTTTGTCCGCCATTGGTTCGAGGGCAATGGTCGAATGAATGAGGCATCTCGCATCCGAGAAGCTGGATATCATCCGGTTCGTCGAGCAGTCCCATTTGCCGGTGAAGCGAACGCTGGAGAAGCTGGGCGTTCCCAAGACCACGTTCTACCGGTGGTATGATCGGCACCTCTCGTCCGGCGAAGCCGGACTTTAGGATCGCTTCCCGCACCCGGGCCAGGTCTGGAACCGCATTCCCGACGAAGTACGGGAGAGGATCGTCCGCCTGGCCTTGGTGGAGCCGGAGTTGTCGCCGCGAGAGCTGGTGGTGCGGTTCACCGACAGAGAAAAGCACTTCGTGTTAGAGGATGAGGAGGAAACAGCGGGCCTTCCGGTGGAAGGACCGCCCGACGAACGGGTATCGCTTTCTCCAGGCGCACGACCTGATCACCAACCCCGCCTTCGTCGTCGTGAAGGCGACCGACGAGTTCCGGGACAAGACCACGCGTCCCAACGAGCTGTGGCAGACCGACTTCACTACCTCACGGTCGTCGGATGGGGCTGGTATTACTCTCGACGATCCTGGACTACTACAGCTGATACATTGTGGCCTGGCGCCTCTGCGCGACAATGAAGGCCGCGGACGTGACCGCCACGCTGGAGGACGCTCTGGCGGCGTCGGGCTGCCATGCGGCGACGGTCCGGCACAGGCCCAGGCTGCTCAGCGACAACGGCTCGTCCTATATCTCTAGCGATCGCGCGAACTGGTTGGACAAGCGCGGCATGGGCCATGTCCGCGGCGCGCCGCACCATCCCCAGACCCAAGGAAAGATCGAGCGCGGGCATTAGACCCAGAAGAACCGCGTCCTGCTGGAAATCTACTACCTGCCTGGCGCGCTGTAGCACGCCGTCGAGGCGTTCGTCGAGCACCATAACCACCGACGCTATCATGAGAGCATCGGCAATCTCACCCCGGCCGACATCTACTTTGGGCGCGGCGACACCATCCTCAGCGAAAGGAGAAAGATCAAGGAACAGTCCCTGAAACAGCGCCGCTTGATCAATCAACAGCAGGCCGCGTAACCTAAAACCAGATGAACCAGATTCTCCAACTGGCCTTCACATCAGGACGCCCAATTCATCTGACGACGGACAGGCCCGTTTCTTGAAAAACTTGACCTTCGAGGGTACAGGTAATCACTTCGTCACTATGATCATGCCTACTGGCCATAGCGCTATAACAAGAGATCTGCCACAGCGTCGAGTATCTGAACCAACAGTAAATGCCAGAAAGAGGTAGTGGTGAAAAGCGATCAATTCCGAGGTCTAGCAGAAATCTTATCCGTTGACCTGCGAAGTCGAATTGGGAAGTGCGCTTCTCCGAATACAACCGATCCGAATAGTTTTATGCATCGTGGATAGTAAGTGGTCCAACGCAGATGTTGCGCGGTTTCTAGGATCCCACAAAAGATGCTACATCACCAATAGTCGGGATCCTGAAATTCGCGGTGGGGCGGCATCCGGAGGAACAACCTCTCAAATACTAATCGAACTCCTTCACGCAGGATCGATCGACGGGGCGCTTGTATGGAAGATGGGCACCCGAGAAGGTCGTCCCTATGCCAAACCCTTCATCGCACAAGTCGCGAGAGATGTACTAGCTTCTCGCACAAGCAGGTATGCCCCAGCCCATTTTGCCCGTGATGCGATGCCGCTTATTAAGAGCTTCGAGGGGCAGCTCGCAGTTGTGGCGCTGCCCTGCGACGCCACTTATTTGAGACGGCGCATTTCGAAGGATCCCGTGCTTGCTGAAAAAGTATACGGTATCTTCGCTCTGTTTTGTGGTCACAACTCGCTACCCGATTTGACCGAAGTCACCTGCGCCCGGCAGGGTTTCGAATGGGAAGACCTCTCAGATTTTAGCTATCGCACGGGACTTTGGCGCGGCACGCTGACTATGACGCCCAAAGTTGGGACGCCGGTTCAGGCGTCGACACGTCAATTCACACATCTACAAAACCTTCACTACTTCTCCGAGAAGAAGTGCCTCTCATGCTTTGACCATTTTGGGTATGATGCAGACATCTCGCTTGGTGACTCGTGGGCGACGAGAGAGAAGAATAACGAAATCAAGCCTACAATTTGCGTGGTTCGCACACAGGCAGGCGAGAAGATTTTTGGTGCTGCTTGCGACGCTCTCGATTGCGACAGTCTGAATCCAGCGCACGTCCTTTCGGGAAACAGCCGAGGGATGCTGTACCACTATAATGTAAGCGCCCGGGCTAGAGCTGCGCACAGCCTCAACCACACAATCAACGATAGGCTCCACGTCCCGGTCAGTTTTCTGGAGAAGCTGATTGCCAAAATGGGTGTATCGAATGCGCTTTGGACTTTGCGCGACCCGAAAGCCAAGCAAACGCTATTAAAGACGCCGTTCTGGAAGATCAAAGTACGCATATACGGCTTCAAAGCGTTGCAAGAGCTCAACTCATACAGTTACCGACGCTATCCCGACAATCGCCAGGTTTCAATTATCGGCGCTACCATTACCGGAAATCAGGGCGCCGCGGCTATGCTTGAAACAACCATTGGTGAGGTGTCCAGACGCTTTCCTGATGCCAATTTTGTCATTCATTCCTATTTACCTAAGCCTGACATAGCAGCTTGCCTTGCGCCGAATGTCCGGGTCGTCGATGCAAGCCCTCGGGCGCTCATTCTTTCGGCACCGCCAGCCATTTTGGACGGCCTTGCTCGGCGCATTGGCCTGCGAGTTCCAAACATCCTGATGCCTACAAGCTTGCGCGAAATCCGGAATTCAACGGTCGTCTTGGACATTTCAGGTATCTCGATAGCGGATGGGCGCGAGAAGTTCCTACCGTTCAATCTACTCTGCAACTGGCCCGCTATGTTGACGGGAACTCCTGTTGTGAAATTGGCCCAAGCCATGGGGCCGATGCGGTCACTTTCGACTCGGAGTGTTGCTCGCTTTCTGTTCCGTCGAATGCACAAAATCTTCGCTCGGGGCGAGACCACAATGGAGCTAATCACAAAGACCGCCCCAGCAAAAAGAACGGAAATCGCAGCCGATATCGCCTTTCTCTATCGCGAAGACTATGCGCTTGTTCCGAAGTGGACCGATAGATTGGACGGTCTGATAACCGAATTGTCGGCCAGTCACGAGAAAATAATCGCGATCTCGGTCAGTTCAGTTGTCGCGGGACTTCTAAAAAAGGCGGGCCAAAATTACATTGATGCCATCGCGGTCATCGTCGAGCGGCTGATAAGAGACGGGTACCGCGTCGTCGTGTTTCCAAACGCTTGTCGCGAAGGCACGTCTTCCACACGGAACAACGATATCCCGATCATCGAAGAGTTGCAGGGTAAATTGAATTCGGACCATGACCGCATTCATCTAGTAACACATGTAGTGAACACGGCTGCGATCCGCAGACTGCTGTCAAGGACGGACGCACTAGTTTCGAGCCGTTTCCATGCCATGGTTGCCGCTTTGAGCCTAGGTACGCCAACCCTCGTTCTTGGGTGGAGCCACAAATACGAGGAAGTCATGGCCATGTTCGGAGGTGAAAGCCGCTTTATCGGCACCGACAACATGACCATCGATAAAATCTCAGAAGCTGTCGCCGGACTTCTCGAAAGTCGCGACGCGATCAGCGCAACATACGCCCAACATAAGGACGACGTCGAACAATTGGCGGCCACTCAATTCGATTGGCTGGACGAATTCCTGCAGCCCAAATCCAATGCCTCTGAAGACGATGACGGAGCATAAATTGCTGCTACGGCCAATCGGACTCTTCCTAGGTCTTGGTCTCTTTGGATGGGTGGTTTGGGATGCCGTAGAAAAGACTCAGTCTGTCGAATGGCCCGCACTACCTATCCAGCACATCTTGCTGGCCACAGTATTGGTTCTCGTAGCGCATGGACTCCACGGCCTGGCGTGGGCGATGGGGGCGAGAAAGGTCGCCGAGAGCATCAGAGTTTGGGATGGTATCGGGATCTATTCGTTGTCCTTTATTGGAAGATACCTTCCCGGGAAGGTCTGGCAGATAGGCGGCCTTTCGTATCTGGCCAAAGGTCGGGGCGCAGATCCTTATCAGATCGCAGGTTACTCACTCGTCTTCCTCATTGCCTACCAAGTCATTGGCGCACTAATCATGCTTACAGCTTACGTCGTCAGCGAGGCGGCTTTCGGGTGGGCGATTTGCGTTGCCAGCGCGCCAGTCATTGCCTTGGCTCTGGCGTTGATTTACACTGCAGCAAGCCAACAAATCCTCAAACGTTTGCCAGCTAAATGGCAGGTCCGCGTCCGAGGCGGTATGTATCAACCATTTGGCGCGCTTGCGATTAATTTCATTTTGCTAGCACTTGTTTGGTTGATGTTCGGTACAACCGGCTATGTACTCGTTCAAGGATTTGCTCCCGAATGGACTGGAACGTGGGCACAGGTTGCTGCAGCAACTATTGGCGGCTTAATAGCAGGCTTTTTAGTTCTCATCGCGCCGTCGGGAGCTGGCGTAAGGGAATCCACTATATCCATTTGGCTAACATTCATTGGTATCAGCCCAGTCGCATCAATCGCACTGGCCGTTGCGCTGCGGATCATTATGACAGCAGGCGAATTTCTATTGGCTGCTTTTGGAGCATTGATGGTGCTGCGCTCCCCTACAACTCCAAGGGAAAACTGAGGAAAATCCTGTGACAGAATCATCTACTCTCAGCCTTGTCATTCCGGCCTACAATGAAGAAGAGTCGATCGAAATCCTGGCGGACGAAATCCACTGGGTGATGAACGAGATCGATTGTAGCTATGAGATCATCTGGGTCGATGATGGTTCGACTGACAGCACTGCTGAAGTTATGCAACAAACGAAGGAGGGACACGACAACATCAAGATCGTTCGGCTTGGACGAAACATGGGTAAATCTGAAGCCTACAACCGGGGTTTTTTGGCGGCAAAGGGCGAATTGATCGTCACTCTCGATGCCGACCTTCAAGACAACCCGGCCGAAATCCCAAGACTTCTCGAAAAGCTCCACAGCGGGTTCGATCTCGTGATCGGAAGAAAGATTGGCAGGATGGACAATGAGCCGCGCAAGGCAATCGCGTCTCGACCCTTTAACTTCTTGCTTCGTAAGCTATTTGGTCTGGATCTGCATGACACGAATAGTGGCTTCCGGATCATGCGACGAGAAGTAGTGCAATCATTGAATCTTTACGGCGACCTCTACCGCTTCATTCCGCAAATTTCGCACCTGAACGGGATGCTGGTCACTGAGCTTGGCGTGATCCACCGCAAGCGCAGCTTTGGAAAAAGCAAGTATGGAGCGTCGCGTTTCTGGACAGGCTTTCTTGATCTTTGCACAGTGGCTTTCCTCGGGCTCTTCGTAAAAAAGCCGCTCCATTTTTTTGCGACATTTGGAGGGATATTCGCAATTCTCGGGTTCAGCCTTGAAGTTTACGTGCTCATCCAAAAGCTTTCCGGCGGTACGTTTCAACAACATGTGGCGGCAATCATCATCGGGGCGATGCTCCTGATCCTAAGCGTGCAGCTATTCATGAGCGGTATTTTGGCGGACATGCTGGCTTCGCAGAGAAGAATTCTAGAGGACGTTCAACGGAAGCCGAGCCGGTGAGTTTCGTTGCAAGACACCGTTTTCTCCTCGTGTCCTTATTGCTTGCGGCGATCTTGCTGTTGCCATCGGCGTCGAGCGAACTTGGACGCGATCAATCGAACTGGCTCACTGTTGCTATGGCGCTTGAAAATGGAAGTGTCATGTATCGTGATATTGCGGTCGTTAATACTCCTGGCCTTGGTTTCTTATATCTTTTTTTGAATGCAATAACGGGTGCTCCCCTTCTGACGCCATGGATAGTGCATTTCCTAACTGCGCTTCTCACGATTCTGGCTGGATACAGTCTTGTTAGCTCAACCGTCGGAAACGCGGCAGCGAACGGTGCAGCCGTATTTACGGCATTACTTTGGCCGCAGACGATGGGATGGTGGGAAATCGCCCAAAAGGACGGCATTGCGTTCACGTTCGCTCTTTCGGCGATGGCGACGTTTGCGTACGCACCTGATCGAAAACTTCTGAACTTTCTTGCTGGCGCTCTTTTAGCTGCAGCAGTTTTCACCAAAACCAGCGCTGCCATCTACATACTGCCTAGCGGGCTCTTGCTAATTATCGAGAGCAAGTCGACTAGCACCTTCTTGCGTCGAGCGCTGTGGATCTCTCTCGGTGGAACTGCTTTCTTAGCCCTGCCCACGGCCTACCTAACACTCCATGATGCATGGCCCGCGGTTAAGGCTTCCGTTGTCGATCGCGCTTTCGCATATAGCGGCTTTCGAAGATTGACCGGTTTGGAGGCATTGCTGCGTTTTTGTGTCTTGATCTCATTGTACTACAGCGTTGCTCTATTGTTGCCCGCGTTTCTAATTTCGCTCCCCAGACATAACTTGCGGTTGCCCATCGCGTTGCTGGCCATACTGGCGACGGCGTTTCTCGGTGCAGTTCTTCAGGGCCGTGGTTGGGCCTATCACGCTGTACCGGTCGCAGCATCGACTGCTCTTTTTCTGGGGGCCTGCTTTGGGGTGATCTACCAAAACGGGCGTCTTTTAAGCAAAGCCGCCGCGACGTTCTTGGTGTTAGTCACAATATTAGGCTCGCTTCAGATATTCGGCCCGCGCCTGTTCGAGCAAGGCATGGCGCTCGCCGGAAAGTCTTCAGCAGATTGGCGAGATACTCGATTTCATATGCGCGGCAAGGCGGGACCGGGCGAATCCAGAGCGATGGCCGCATGGGTAAGGTCGGTAACTGATCCTGATGATCGGATTTTCATTTGGGGCATGGAAAGTCAAATCTATATATTCTCTGAACGAATGTTCGTTGGCCCAAGTTTTGCCGACGCACCAATTTGGCACCCTCAACTTGCCCAGACCCATCCCGAATACTTCGCCAGGTTGAGCGAAATGTTCCTAGATGAAATTGCCCAGGAACCGCCTGTGGTCTTCATAGTTGCTCGAAACGATGCAAACCCGGTCGAACCGATGGCGTCCGACGAAGCTCTTAGAACGCTGCCGGATTTGGCGGCATTCCTTGACGCCAACTACAGAATGGCGTTCCAGACACGGAACCTGAAGGCCTACCTGCATGTTGACCATACGTCGTGAGCGCGTCACAAAGGCTTCGCGAGATCGGATACTCGGATATCAAATTTTCCCTCTCGGGACGAATTCATCAAACTAACGCCTGAGTAATCACAAATTTGCCCAACATGTTCGCTAATGAAAAACTCGGTAAACTCCGCTCACGCAACTTAGACGGTACGGCGATCACTATTTGCGCGATAATCTTCCTTGCTTTATGCGCTCTTTCTTGGCCGTTTGTCGCAGACGACGCATACATCGTTGGGCGCTATGCATTGAATGCGGCGGCTGGAAATGGGCTTGTCTTCAATCTTGGTGAACGGGTAACAGCGCTAACCTCTCCTTTACATGCGCTGCTTGAGACGGCTTTGGCGTATTTCGGGCTTGATCCGGTTAGGAGCTATCGGCTCATTGCGCCACTGCTCGTGCTCGCTGGCTGGTTCGCAGCACTTCGCGAGACAGGTATGCGCGGGCACGCGTTGGTGCTTTTCACGGCACTATCGCTGTTCTCTCCGTTCCTCGTGCTTTGGACAGTTGGTGGCTTGGAGACGGCGTTACTGACTTGTTTCGCCACGTTATTCACTTCGCGGCTCGCGGTATTAACGCGGGTTGGTGCGGCAAAAGCCCCCGATTTCGTCTGGCTCGGTATTCTGGCCGCACTAATGTTCGTGACCCGCTACGACAGCGTTCTCGTGACTGCGCCGGTTCTGCTGGCTATTGCAGTGGTTGAGTACCGCCGACCGATCCTTTGGCTCAGCGCACTGCTATGCGTCGCCTTGGCGTCAAGTTGGATACTGTTCTCAGCAATTTATTATGGCGATATCTTTCCGACTTCCTTTTACCTAAAATTTGCGTTTGGTGGACGCGCCCCTATTGACAGTCTTTCCGCGCTTCTCAACTTTGTACTCCTATCTGGGGTGGTCTTCATCGCACTCCTCGCTTGGCCCAAGTCATCGGCAAAACGTGCGCTATTATCAAAATCAATCCTCCGGGGCGCTGCTATCAGCGCGGTCCTATTTCTAATCTATGCCAGTCGCGCGTCCGGCCAGCACATGATGTTCGGCTACCGGCTTTTCGTGCCGTACCTAATGGGCGTCGCCCTTCTTTTATCGCTAGCATTGGCGAACCCACGCCCTGCGTTATCTGCACTGCTTCTCGGATGGCAGGCAGTCATGGTGGCCGTCGTTGTTTTCGTTGGCGTGAATCCTGCGCCTTTGACACGGCTGCCAGGGCTTGATCGAGCCTTTGCAGAGTATGAATTCGTTGTTCCGGGAGATTTTCGCGATTGGAATGAGATGCTCGAACAGGATGCCGCTGACATTATAGCAGACTGGATTGCGAGGGGAATTGAAATCACGCCTACTATCTATCTCCGTTCAGGTGGCATGGGTTATTTCCTCCCGAACTTCTATGTTTATGAGACTCTTGTCTCCTATCGTCATAGCTGTGGCGTCCCAACCGCAGATATGATTAATGCATCCCACTACATGCAGCAGCTCGGCTTTAGCCTTACGGGCAACATGGTCGAAAACCGCGGACGCGCGCGCAATGATGTTGCGGACGATGCTTCACTCCTCTTTGCGACAACACTTACCGCGATGAGCCCTAATCCGACTGGGTATCTGTTCGGTCCAGAACCGACTCAACTGAACCTTGGCGCGCAAGTCGGGGGGGAATGTGTTGCCGAATAGCGGCCTCACAGTGACGACGGCTTACCTAGGTGTTCAGTCCTGCCATGATGTATCACGAGGGGTGTAGGCCCCACAGCTCGCTCGGCTACCGCCCGCCAGAACCCGAGACGATCGCGCCGACGCCAGTCGAAGTCTACGCAATCGACGGGCTCCGGCCTCGCCCGGCTGCCGTTCAGGACGTCTCAGGTGCTACATGACAGGTAGCTGCGTAAGTGGAGGCCGGTCAGTATTAGGACTCGAAAATTTATTTTGTGAGCGAGAACTCGAAGCTTGTTCCGTTTTCAGCATTGAAGTCCGAATAGCTTCGCCTCGCGCTGCGACGAGAACGTCCGCGGCGCGCTGGTCCCGTCCGCCCGCTGAACCTTGTGAGCAGCCCCGCCTGACTGGTCCGGTTTGATTGTTAGTGCACGGCTGGTCTCCGGTCCATTGGAACGAAGCTTTCCGGCGCTGGCGGTCGGTATCCCAGGGCGCTGTGTGGGCGCTTCGTATTGTAGTGTCGCCTCCATTGCTCGATCAGGATTTGGGCCTCGCGCAGACTGTAGAAGATTTCGCCGTTGAGCAGCTCATCGCGGAATCGGGCGTTGAAGCTCTCGCAGTATCCGTTCTCCCACGGCGATCCCGGCTCGATGTAGGCTGTCTTGGCGCCGACGGCCGCGATCCAGTCCCGGACAGCCTGGGCGACGAATTCAGGACCGTTGTCCGAGCGTATGAAGGCGGGTGGGCCGCGCAGGATGAACAGGTCGGTGAGCGCATCAATGACATCGGTGGAGTTCAGCTTGCGATCCACCTTGATGGCCAGACATTCCTTGGAATGCTCATCAAGGATGTTCAGCGTCCGGAACGCCCGACCATCATCGGTCCGGCAATGGACGAAGTCATAGGACCAGACGTGATTGCGATGCTCCGGCCGCAGCCGGACACATGATCCGTCATTCAGCCAGAGCCGCCCCTTCTTTGGTTGCCTTGCAGGCACTTTCAGCCCCTCCCGTCGCCACAGGCGCTCGACGCGCTTGTCGTTCACCAGCCAGCCCGCGTCTCGCAGCAGAGCTGCGATCCGGCGATAGCCGTAGCGGCCATACTGGCGCGCCAGTTCGATCATGTCCGCGACCAGGCGCTCTTCGTCGGCCCGGCCTTGTGGCTGGCGCCTCTGGGTCGAACGATGCTGGCCAAGAACGCGGCAGACACGGCGCTCCGACACCTTGATCCGGCCGCGAACATGATCAATGCAGGCGCGACGGCGGGCGGGGCTTAGTAGTTTCCCCGTGCGGCTTCCGTCAGGATCAGCTTGTCCAGCGTGAGGTCGGACACCGCCTTTCTCAGCCGTTCGTTCTCCTTCGGAAGCCGTTTGAGTTCCTTCAGCTGGTCGGTTCCCATCCCGCCATACTGCTTGCGCCATCGGTAGTAGGTTTGCTCAGCAATGCGCATCTCGCGGATCGCATCCACCCGCGCCATGCCTTGCCCGACAAGCACTTCAACCTGCCGCAGCTTGGTGACAATCTCCTCCGGTTTGTGTCGCTTGTTCGCCATCTCTGATCCTCCGTTTCCTAAAAATAACGGTGGACCAACTCAGTGGGGGAGGCTCACTTGCAGATGCTCGCCATTTGCTTTTCACCTCCATCCGGTGCAAATCCGGTTCATATAGCCATCTATATTGACTGCACCACAATTTAAACAAGACTGGTACACGACTGCACCGTCCGCACCGTTTGCCCAATCTACACAAGGGAAAATCGCCACTATGTCGCGGAAGACATTGGACAGGCGTTTATCTGTCGCCCCGATGATGGATTGGACTGACCGGCATTGTCGGTATCTACATCGTCTCTTAAGCAAGCACGCGCTTCTCTATACAGAGATGGTCACGGCGGCGGCGCTGATCCACGGACCTCAAGAACGCCTCTTGACCTATTCGGAGGCAGAGCATCCCGTCGCGTTGCAGCTTGGCGGGTCAGATCCGGACATGCTGGCGCAGGCGGTGCGGATCGCGCTGCCCTATGGCTATGACGAGATTAATCTCAATGTCGGTTGCCCCTCGGACCGGGTTCAATCCGGCGCGTTCGGCGCCTGCTTGATGAGAACGCCGGAACTGGTCGCCGAATGCGTCGTGGCGATGATGGAGGCGGCGGGAGGCCATGGACCCGAGATCACCGTCAAATGTCGGATCGGCGTCGATGACCAGGATCCGGAAATCGTACTGCCGGACTTCATCGATCAAGTTGCGGTAGCAGGCGTAAGCGTCTTTGCGATCCATGCCCGCAAGGCCTGGCTGGAGGGTCTCAGCCCGAAGCAAAACCGGGACGTTCCCCCGCTGCATTATGATCTGGCCGTGCGAATTAAGACGGAACGACCGGACCTTTCGATCTCAATCAATGGGGGCATTAAGTCTCTGGACCAAGCGGAGGCGTTTCTGGCGGCCGGTTTGGACGGCGTGATGATCGGTCGGGCCGCCTATCATACGCCGGCCGAGATTCTGGGACCGTCGGATCGGCGCATATTCGGCGTCGCTGGCCCGGATACTCGCGCCGAGGACGCGGCCCTGGCGATGCGGCCCTATATCGCCGATGAACTTGCGAAAGGCGCACGGCTGACGCAGATCACCCGGCACATGCTGCATTTATTCGCGGGGCGGCCCGGCGCACGGGGCTGGCGGCGCACGCTCAGTGAAGGCGCGCATCTTCCCGGCGCGGGATTGGAACTGTTCGACGTCGCTCTGTCAAAAGTGATGGAAAGGACGCCTGCGAACGCATCGGGAGCGCTTACTGACGCAGGATGACCCGGTTGTTGGTGAAGGTCATCGCTTCAAGTCGGTTCAGGACGTTCATGCCGAGCAGTGAATGCGACAGTTTTTCCGGCTGGGCCACATACGCGTCGACATCGCGGAATTCCACCGAGCCAAGCTTGATGAGATCCAACTCGACGGAGGCGACATAGCTGCGGCCGTTTGCGGTAAAGGCCGGCGTGGAGAAGCTTAACTCGTCGACGGCGAAGCCAATGGTCTCGGCGTCTTCATACCGTAGCACGACCACTGAGGCGCCTGTGTCAAAGAGGAACGCGACTTCTTTTCCATCGACATCAGCATAGGCGTAATAGTGGCCATCCCATCCCCGGCGCAACTCAACGGCGTCTTCTGATATCGAAACCGCGACGGACGGAGAAATCTGCGCCTTAAAGCGCTCATAGATCTCCGGAACCTGATCGCGATAGCCATAGGCGATTAGCACGCCGAACAAGGCCGCCGACAGGACCGAAACGTGCTGAGCGACTTTGCGGGCCACGGCCGGCAGATCACCGACTAGGCTGATGAGCATCGCGCCGAGCAGAAATCCCAGCACCACGAGTCGAAACTGATCCTCCGTTCCGTTCACAGCGTAGGGAAACGCATCTGTCATCATCACGACCACGGCGAAGAGTCCTGCAATCAGCGTCAAAGATGAGAGAACTTTATTCATGTCTCGGTATTTTTCCAGAGGCCAGAAATGCATTCAGACAGATTATGGGAGTGACGGCGGAAGGTGGGGCTGCGCCCACCGGCGGCCACGCACAACTAACGCGTGTTGAAACAATCAACCGTGGAAATGCACGCGAACTGAAGGTCTTGAGGAACTCAAACCTGAACCGAACCGAAGTTCTAGAAGGCGTCGTTAACGCTACGGCGATCGAAACGCCTTCGGATTCGATATGTCTCTATTTATCGGGAATCCAAGATTAATGGATCATGAACCATACGGACTAAATGCGCCGCTATTCGCTTTACGACGCTTTGCGTTACCCGTCAGCGCGCCGCTTGCGCCGACGCCCAGTGCGCTGCTTCAAAAGCGCTTCACGACTGGGTAAATCGGCAATAACAGCCCGGCGGTCCTCGGTGGACATCATCATCCAGTCGTTGATCTCTTCCGCCGTGCGATAACAACCTGCACAAATTTCCGCGCGCGGGTGCATAACGCAGATATTTACGCAAGGCGATTCGGCGCCTGCATGGGTTTGCTTGTGTTTAGCAGCCATCGCCTTACGCCTCGCGCCCGGCGTCATTGATGGTGGATTCCAGCGCCGCCAAGCGATCCAGCGCGCCCTGCAGGATGTAACCCGCCGCCATCTTATCGACCACTTCCGCTCTCCGCTTGCGAGAGGCGTCGGCGTCGATCAGCGTGCGCTCAACGGCGACTGTCGAGAGGCGCTCGTCCCAGAACGCGATCGGGCCAGACCAACGGATCGAGAAGTTCCGCGCAAAGGCGCGAGCGCTCTGGCAGCGCGGCCCTTCGGAGCCGTCCATATTTCGCGGCAGACCGATCACAAAGCCAACAACCAAACGATCTTTCGCCAGCGCGTCCAGAGCCCCGGCGTCAATTGTAAATTTCGAACGTCGAATGGTTTCAATCGGCGTGGCTATGGATCGGCGCGGATCACTGACGGCGACGCCAATCGTCTTGGTCCCAAGATCCAGCCCGATCAGCGCGCCACTTCTCGGGAGCGTCGCGTGAAACGCGGACATGTCGTCGAAAATCAGGGTCATTCGGTGGGCACGCCCGCCAGCAGCGCCTGCTCCGTCAGAAAGGAGAGGGCGGTCGGGTCGCCTTGGAAAATGCCTATCGCTTCGTCATAGGCGGATTTGGCGTCCTCCGCGCGGCCCAGAACGCTGAGCGCCCGGATCAGGCGCGCCCACTCATCCACATCGCCGCCTTCGTCGCGCAACCGTTCCTGCAATCCTTCCACCATGCTCTCGATCATCGCTTGCCGGTCCTCCGACGACATCTGCGACGCCGCTTGCATGTCCTCTGCGCTCGGGCCGGGCTCTGTGTCGGACGAAGGCGACGTTGCGCCAGATTCAATGGCGCTCAAAGCCGTGAGCTGGGCTTGCGCGGCTTCTGCGACGGGGGATCCCGCGGGTTCAGCGGCGAGGGCTTGAGTCCAGCTGGCCCGCGCGCGGTCTGGCGCGCCACGCTGGGCGGCGTGAAGCCCAGCGACGTAGTAATGCGTGCCGGTCTCTCCGAACCGCGCCACTCCGGCCTCTGAGACGGCGAGCGCGTCGTCGCTGACGAACCCGGCCGCCGCATAGATCATCACTTCGACCTGCGCGTGATAATCGTCGACTGTCGCGGCGTCGCCGTTGATCTCAATAATCCGCGCATAGGCGCGCCACGCCTCAGAGAACCGCCCGAGACGCCTGAGCGAATTCGCCAGAAGCTGCGCGCCGCGCAGGTCGTCCGGGCGCGAATCCGCGACGCTCTGCAGCTTGTCGACAAGCGGCGTGAACTCAGCCAGCGAAGGATCGGCGGCCAGCGCGTCTTTTTCTGGGTCATATCCTTCGGCCTCCAGAATTCGCTCCACCTCCGCCTGCGTCGTCGGTTGCTGGGCGTTGGCCAGGCGTTCGGCGAGTGGCTGGTCAGGATGACCGGGCGATGCGATCGAGAAATAGAGCGCGGTCGCCCCAATCGGCGCTGCGAGAGCGACGAACACCGCGAGCATCCGGGACCAAGACCGGGGCGCGGGGGAGGGGCCTTCCATCCGCTCGCGCTCAGCGGCGGCGGCGAGCAGGCGGCGGGACACTTCCACCTTCGCGGCCTTGGCCTCGCTTTCGGCCAGCACGCCGCGCGCAACGTCGCGATCCAGTTCGGCGAGTTGATCACGGAACACCTGCTCATCATGCGCCGCGCGGGATTGCGCGCCGACGGGCGGGCGCAAAAGGGGCCGCGCGATGATCGCAATAACGACGAGCGCCACGAGCGCGGCGACGATCCAGAACAAGGTCAAAAAGTCTCTCCAAAGCCAGACGTGCGAAGATATAGTCGTCCGCGACATTGGGTTACAGCCCCGACATGCGCTCGGCTTTGATCGGCGTCATACTGGCGACAGATTGCGCCCATGGGGCTTTCGCTTTCAACGCATGCGGTCTAAGACCCAGCCTCTCCGATCTGGTGCGGAGCGAGGAGAGCCCTGTCGTGACCGAGGCCGACCACAATACTGACGCCGACGCGTCCGCGCGACCCGTAGTGCGGCTGCGCCCGAAGCGCGGCGGGCGCTTCAAACAGGGCGCGCCCTGGGTCTATGGCGATGAGTTGGTGCTCGACCGGCGGACAAAAGCGCTGGCCCCAGGAACGCTGGCGGAATTGCAGGATGCGGAACGCCATCCGTTGGGGCTGGTGGCCGTCAATTCCGGCGCCACGCTGGCCGCACGGCTGATCGACCCGAATCCCACAGCGGTCATCGACGCGGACTGGTTCAGCCACAAGCTCCGCCGCGCCTTGGCGCTGCGCTCGCCGTTCTTCGACACGCCCTTCTATCGTCTGGTCCATGCGGAGGCGGACGGTTTGCCCGGCGTCGTCATCGACCGGTTTGGCGACGTCGCCGTCATCCAGCCGAACGCGGCGTGGGCCGATGCGCGTCTGGACGCGCTGATCGACGCGCTGACAAACGTTTCGGGCGTCTCAAACATTGTGGTTAACGCTGGCTCGCGCACCCGCGCGCTGGAAGGGCTGGACGATGTCACGCGCGTCGCATCTGGATCGCTCGAGGGGCCGATCCCCGTTCCGATGAATGGCGCGACCTATATGGCGGATCTGTTGGGCGGTCAGAAAACCGGGCTGTTCTTTGATCAACGACCCAATCATGCGTTGGCGGCGCGGCTATCCGCATCCGTCGCGGGCGGCGCGGAGGTGCTGGACGTCTTCTCCCATGTCGGAGGGTTCGGCCTCGCGGCGCTGGCGGCGGGCGCGAAAACAGCGCTGGCTGTGGATGGCTCCGCCGCCGCGCTGGAACTGGCGGAGGAGGGCGCCCGGCGATCCGGCGTCTCTGACCGTTTCTCGACGCTCCGCAGCGACGCGTTCGACGCCATGCGCGCGTTGGCGCGGGACGGGCGAAGCTTCGATGTGGTGATCTGCGATCCGCCCGCCTTCGCCCCGTCCAAACAGGCGCTCTCGAACGGTTTGCGCGCCTATGAGAAGGTGGCGCGTCTGTCGGCCAAGCTTGTGAAGCCCGGCGGCTGGCTTTGTCTCTGCTCCTGCAGCCATGCGGCGGATCTGGAGAGCTTCCGCACGGCCTCAACCCGGGGAATCGCCGCCGCTGGTCGGCGTGGCGCCATCGTGCATACGGGCCGCGCCGGCCCGGACCATCCCGCACATCCGATGCTGCCCGAGAGCGCGTATCTGAAGGTCCTGTTTCTGGGGCTGGAGTGATGCCGAAGCGGGTGCTGATCGACGCCTGCGTTCTGACCCCGGTGATCATGCGAGAGGTGGTGCTCGGCGCGGCCTCAGAAAACCTGTTCAAACCGCTTTGGTCTCAACGTGTCCTGCAGGAATGGACCCGCGCCGCCAAGCGGCGCGGCGGCTCGGAGGGCGAGGCGCGTGCCAATGGCGACATCGCGCTGATGCGCGCGCGCTGGCCGGATGCGGAGGTCGACGGGTGGGAGGCACATGTGCGTGAGATCTCACTTCCAGATCCAGATGACGCGCATGTGCTGGCCGCCGCGATCGAGGGGCGGGCGATTCTGATCCTGACGCTCAACATCAAGGATTTTCCGCGCCGTACGCTGGCGGGTTATGGGATCGAGCGCGTCGCGCCGGACCCGTTCCTCTGGGCGCTCTGGGCGAATGGGGACGCCGCGCTAATGCGGGTGCTGGACGGCGTTCGCGCCGGCACGCGGGCTGCCGGGCGCGATCCACAGGATTTTCGGCGACTTCTGAAGCGGGCGGGCCTGCCGCGCCTCGCGAAACTATGGGCGACGGCCGCGGAGGACGCTCAGCCCGACTAACCGCTCGCGGGCGGCAAGGCGTCGGCCGGATCGCCTTTCCAGGCGTCGATCAGATCCTCGATACGCTTCGCGCGCTCCTCGGACGGCGGATGGCTCAGCAGCCACGCCGGGCCAGCGGCGGCGGCGCCGTCGCCCATGCGCTGGAGCTTGCGCAACAGGCGCACCTGCGCTGTCGGGTCAAGGCCCGCGCGCGTCAGGAGCGCTGTGGCGTAGGCGTCCGCTTCGAACTCATCCGCCTGGCTCAGTTGCGCGACGATCAGATTGCCCAGCGTGTTGGCGATTATCACGCCGATCACCGGCACGAACCGCGCCAGCAGCATGATCAGTGCGACGCGCGCGGCGTTCTGCGCCGCCCAGACGGTCATGCGGCGCTGATGGTGCCCCAAGGCGATATGGCCCAGTTCATGGGCGAAGACGGCGGCGATCTCATCGGCGGAGAACAGACCCGATCGATGCCAGTTCATCAGCCCGCGGGTGACGAATATCCGCCCATCGGGTGAGGCTAATCCGTTTATCGCCGGGATTTCATAGACATAGGCGTTCAACTTCGGAATATCGACGACTGCGCCAAGCCGCTTCAGCCGTTTCGTGATCTCTACATCGTCCATGAGCGTGGAGTTCTTCTTCAACTCCCGTTCCAGCTTTCCGCGCGATCCGCGCCAGATCGCGAGCGCATAGCCGATGGCCAGCAGAAAGGGCAGGAGTTTAAGAAGCAGCGCCATGGATCGGTATATGGGGTTTTGTTCGCCGGATGGCCATGATTTCACGCAACTCGTGATCTCGTCATGTGCGGAGCATGGCCTCCAGCAACAGCCCAAACGCCATCGCCGCCAAAAATCCGATGATCGCGAAAATGGCGCCTTGCAACATCCGGTCTGGCAAAAGGCGCTTCGCTTTCGCGGCTTTGTAGTAGCCAAGGCCGAACCCTGCGACGAAAGCGGTGATCGGAATCATTTCAGGGTCTTCTCATAGACCTCGATATAGGCCTTTCGGTCTTCGGCGAGCTCTCCATAGTCGGCGCCAAGCGCATAGAGCGACCAGTCAAGGCCGATCAATGCGGTCTCAAGCGCCCGCCGCCGTTGGCCCAATGTCGCTTGCGCCGCGTGGCGCTCCATAAAGGCGGCGCTGATCAGGTCTTCGGTGTCATGCGCGGCCAGCACGGGCATAGCGAGGTCCACCTGGGTCAGCGCCTGACCGCTTTTCCCCTGTGCGTTCAACGCTCTGGCCAAACCGACCCTCGCTGAGGCGACTCTGACATCCTGATCGCCGACAGAGATCTCATAGGCCGCGATGGCGCGGCGAAACGCGACCTCGGCCTTCTGAGGCTTCCGATGCGCGAGATAGGCGCGTCCCAGCCGCTCGAACGAAAAGCCTCTGCGCGGATCGGTCGAGGAGAAGCCGCGGGACAGTCTCACGGCCTCTTCGGCGATGGCGAGTTGGGTCGCCGCAGGCACGCCATGGGCGCTGCTGGCGAGGATCGTGTCCTTCCACTCGGGGGCTGCCATAAATGTCGGCCCGCGCGGCACGCCTGCGCCCTCTGGCCGGTATATGTCGAGCAGGTCGCGAATGATTGGCTCCGCCTCGGTCAGCGGCATGCCCGGCGAGAGTCTTGGATCATAGAGCACGCGCAACGCCAGCATATCGAACGAAGTGGGCCGCATATGCGCGCCGTCATCGTTAAAGATCGAGTCGGCGAGATAGAAGATGTCGTTTCCGGGGCCGAGCGCCTGGGCGATTTCCTCCATCAGGCAGGCGCGCACCTGGAAAGGTGAGGCGTTGACCGGAATGAACACCGTCGCCGCCTCGATTGTGTTCACTTGCGTCCAGTCGATCAGATCCGGATTTGATAGCGACGCGACGAACTCAGAGAATGACAGACGGCCGGGCGAGACGAGGCAGAAGGCCGTTGCGAATGTGCGGCGCATCTCCTCCGCCGGCGCTGTGACGATCGAGATCGCGCCATCGCCGGACGAGGCGAGGCTGATATCCACGCCGCCTTCAAGTCGCAGTCGCGCCAAATACTCTTCCAGAAACGGCTCGTAGTCATCCAGCGTCGAAGAGTCGATGGACACGGTGACCGGTCCATCCCATTTCGCCAATCCCTCGCGCGTCGCGTCCCACTCCGTGCGGAAGTAGAGCTCGACCAGCGTGTCGGCATGATCCGCATTCGAGCCATAGATCGGCGCATTGATCGCGGCGCCGGTCGAGGGGATGGCGGGCTTGGGCGCCACCTCAAACGGCTCCGTGCGCAGCCCTCCGGCGGCGCAGGCGGCGAGCGTCAAGCCGGCGAGCGAGAGCACGCCGCTGCGCAGGGCGGTCGAAGGGCGGATGGAGGGGAATAGTGAGGGCATGCGCCGAATTTCCAACACGCAGGGACGGTAGAGGCTGATGGCCCGAAAAATTAATGTCCCATTCCGCAAAGAAAAGCCAGAAGCCCACAAATTTTTGAATTGTGGGCTTCTGGAGAGTGGACGAGGGACGTTAGTTCTTTAGGCGGCCAAGCTGAGCCCGAATTGCGGCGAGATCGCCAAAATCGGGGCCGAGCGCATAGAGGCTCCAGTCAAGCGACAGGATCGCGGCGTCGATCGCCTCATCATCGCGGCCAAGACCATAGAGCGCATCGTGCTTTTCTTTCAGCGCTTCGGCGAGACGGCTCTCGGTCTCGTGCGCTGCTAGGACGGGCAGGGCGGCCTCAATCTCTGCAAGAGCTGCGGCGAAATCATCGCGCCTGTTCAGATGCTTGGCGTAGTACAGGCGCGCACTCGCCACGCGAATATCATCGGCGCCGAGCGTATGCTCGTATTCATCGATCGCGAGACGCAGCATGACTTCCGCCTCATTGGGCCGCTCAGGCGAGACCGCAAGCGCCAGACGATAGCGGGAAAAAGGCAGACGATGATCGCCGACAGGGAAGGCTTTGGCGCGGGCGAGGGCCTGCCGGGCGAAACTCTCCCGCTCCTGCAACGTAAAGCGGCGATCGAAGCTCAGAACCATCAGTCGGCGCCAGGCGGCGTTGCCGTCTTCCGTTTGTTCCTCCGCGGCGATGGTGCGGCCCGCGGGATTCACCTCATCAAGGATGTTCAGCGCGACCTCGTGAGCGTCGTCCTCATTGATTCCGGGCTTCATCCGGTGATCGTAGAGCGTACGCAGAATGAGCATGTCGAACGAGGTCGGCGCCGAATGCGCGTTATCATCGTTGAAGATCGAGTCCGCGAGCCGGTAGAGGTCGTTTCCGGGACCCAGCGCCTGGGTGATCTCTTCCATCAGGCAGAGCCTGACCTCAAAGGGGACCGCATCGGCCGGTATGAAAACGGTGGCTTCCGTCAGTTCCGATTTGTTGCTCCAGCGGAATCGTCCGGAGTCATTGGAATTGGCGAATTCCGACCATTCGGCGTCCGCCGGCACGACGACGCAGAAAGCCGATGCGAGCGTGCGGCGCATTTCATTCGGCTCGACCATCCGAACGTGAATATTGGCGTTGCTCGATTTGGTGCGCGCGATATCGACCCCGGCGCTCTTGCGCATTCGCTTCAGAAAGGAATCGAGGAACGGCGAATAGGCGGCGAGTTGAGGGCTCTCCAGGCGAACGCGAACCGGATCTTCCCATCGGGAAAGGTAAGGGCGCGACCGGCCCTGCTCGTTGCGGAAGACAAGCTCAACGAAGTCATCGGCGATGTTGGCGTTAGAGCGCAGAACGGCGCCGTCCACAATCGCGGACCCCGTCGTGGGGAAGACGGGCTTCTCAGCCAGCGGGGTGGAGCTGGTCTCGACCTCGCCGCCGCCGCAAGCAGCGACGATCGCGCACAGCGCACCAGCCAGCATCCCCGTCCCCAGTCCGGGTCTTGCCTGAAACCTCATGTAAAAGAGCCCCTGTAAAACTCTGTTATGACTAAGGTATCCGGTTTCACGTTGTTTCGAAACCATATTTTCATGCAGAACTTAAAGACATTGATTCAACCAATTGATAATGCGCGATATTTTTCCTTAAAAAAATGTGGCCAGAATGAGTCCAAAGGGCCAATTTGGGGCGATTGCGGCGCCTTAAAGGTAAAAGCTCGCCGCAAATCGCGCGAATTCCATTTGAATTTTGGATCGAACGTTCTCGCAGATTGGATCCTGGCGCTGGATTGGGCGCTTCGATGTTGCGAAATGAGATTGCGTCTGAATTTCGGCGGGAATTTGCTTGGGACCCGGTGACAATCCGGATTCATACCCCTATAAGCCGAGCCACTTGAGTCGATGGTAAGGGTATGCGGGCATGAATTCACCAAACGTGCTCAACGGCGCGTACAAGCCGTCAGAGGACGAGCCGTTCATGAACGAGCGGCAACGCGAGTATTTTCGCAAGAAACTGCTCGATTGGCGCGAGTCCATTCTTGATGAATGCCGTGAAACAGTCGTTTCGCTGCAGGAAGATACAGGCAGTCTTCCGGACATCACCGACCGCGCGTCTGCTGAGACGGATCGTGCGCTGGAGCTTCGCACACGGGACCGGCAACGCAAATTGATCGCAAAGATCGATTCTGCGATTCGTCGGATCGAAGAGGGCAATTACGGTTATTGCGAAGAGACAGGGGACCCGATCAGTCTCCGCCGTCTCGACGCCAGACCGATCGCCACGCTCTCTCTGGAAGCCCAGGAAATGCATGAGCGTCGCGAAAAGGTCTATCGCGACGAATGACTGGCTGCGGCGCTAACTGCGCCGCTGCCCTAAAGCTCGTCAACGCGCCCGCCATAACCGTGGCGGCGCAAGGTCCGTGTTGGGCGTTGTTCAAGCCGCCGGACGATAGCCGGGCATCGACGGTATTGGGCGAGAAGCGATGAAAGCCAAAACCTTGATCGCCGCCGCCGCCGTGACCGCCGGTTTGGCGCTCTACTTTTTCTCTCCGCAACTTCAGTCGTGTATACGAAGCTCATCCGACGGGCCGCGCGACCGTCCGGCGATTTTTGGCTGCACTCTCCAGCTATTCAGCGCTCGCTGAACCGTTCAGTCGGCGCTTCAGCCCTCTTCTACGCCACAAGCGCCCAGATCACACCGCCAATGAGCAAGACCGCGACGACCGTGCCGACAATCTCTAGGCTGCGCTGACAGGCCCACGCCTCGGCGCGTTCCAACCGCGTGAGTTCGCCCTTCATTGCTTCGCTCTGACTACCGCAACTACCGCGTCTCTGAGCCATCGATTCAGGCTCCTTTGGGATTTAGCGCCAACAACCTTAAACTAGCGCAGGTGAGTCAAAAGGAGAACTCCTATGGCCGACAAAGCTGCTCAAGCGCTGAAACTTGCGCAAAAGCTTGAGAAGGAGCTCAAGAAACTTCGCAAAGAATTCGTGGCGGAGAAGAAAACCACCCTCGATTGGGAAGTTCAGCAAAATCGCTATATCGACAACATCAACAGGAAAATCGACGACCTGGCAAAGTCTTTGCAGAACTATGGCCGCGATATGGGAAAATACGAAAAGAGCCAAACAGAGTGGGTGAAAAAGAACCTTAAAAACCTGGATAACCGAATTAAGAACCTGGAACGCTAACCAAAGAAACGTATCGCAATCGGCGTTCATTTGACGTTTGCGTGCTAGCGCACACCATTGTGCGCGGACAGGCGTCCTCGCAACTAAAAATCGGGGAGCTTTGGCTGGGGAACCTGGATTCGAACCAGGACCGACGGAGTCAGAGTCCGCTGTTCTACCGTTAAACTATTCCCCAGCAACAGCAGCGCTGCGTAATTATCGGTGCGCCCCTGCGAGGTCAACACCTCGCCATCACCTTCGTCGCCATCGAGGCGTTTGCGTCGCTGGTTTGCAGCCGGGCAAGGATTGCGTTTACTTTAAGAAAGTCAGACAACTATCTTATATTTAATAATTATGCAGGTGAATGTGCGTTCTGCTGCGTATACGAAAAAGCGGCCCCGGAGGGCCGCCTGACCGATCGCAAAGGCAGATTATCGCGTCGCAAGCGCCGAACGCCCAACGCTCCGCATGCAATTCAGCTGTTGGACTCGCGAATTTTCGCCGCCGCATCCTTGTCGAAGGCGATGCCGCCGGTCTCAAACAACTGGTCCAACTCGCCAGACAGCGTCATCTCGGTGATGATGTCGCAACCGCCCACAAATTCGCCCTTCACATAGAGCTGAGGGATGGTCGGCCAGTCCGAGAAGTCCTTGATGCCCTGACGCACCTCGTCGCTTTCAAGAACGTTCACGTCCTTAAACTCTACGCCCATATAGGTCAGGATCCCGGCGACGCGGCTGGAAAACCCGCATTGCGGCATGGTCGCGGTGCCCTTCATGAACAGCACCACGTCATTGGCGTCGATATCAGCCTTAATGGCGGTTGCGGTGGTCTCGGTCATATCATTCTCCGTTCCCCGGGGACGGGGGTTACTCCGGGGCGCTGGTTTGCAGGGCGAGCGCGTGCAGTTCTCCGCCCATTTTGCCCTTTAGCGCGGCGTAAACCATCTGATGCTGCTGCACCCGGTTCTTGCCGCTGAATTTCTCGGACACGATGTTCGCGGCGTAGTGATCGCCATCGCCGGCGAGGTCTTGAATCTCGATCTTGGCGTCCGGAAAAGCGTCCTTGATCAGATGCTCTAGTTCAGAGACGTCCATCGCCATGAGGCGTGCTCCCATTGATCCAAAATGCGGCGTCATCCGAGGATGTAGATCGCCGCAGCGGCGGAGGCAAGACGTGAGCTTGGCGAGGGGACTTCAGGCGTCCTCTCCCATCAGCCGCACGAACCCACCCTCATAGGCGTCTCTCACCTCAGAGAGGGGCACTGACACCGCGCCCAATATGATCGCCTCGCCGCCGGTCACGCCAACCTTCCGCGTCGGGACGCCCGCCGCCGCGGCGGCTTCAGAGAACGCCGCAGCACGGCCTGCGGGGACTTCCACCAGATAACGCGCCTGATCTTCGCCAAAGAACCACTCGGCGGCGGAGAGCGCGTCATGCGCGTCGATCGAAGCGCCTATTCCGCCGGCAAGGGCCATCTCGGCGACGGCGAGCGCGAGACCGCCGTCTGAAAGGTCGTGGCAGGCGCTGATCAGGCCGTTCTCGGGCGCACGGCGGACGAATGTCCCGTTGTTCGCCTCAGCGTTCAGATCAACGGTCGGGGCGGGGCCTTCCTCGCGGTCCCATAGCTCTTTCAGAAGCGCGGACTGGCCCAGATGACCGGTGGTCTCGCCGATCAACCAGATCTCCGATCCTGCGGCCCGAAAGCCCATCGGCGTCGGCGCGCGACCAACCGGGCAAAGGCCGACGCCGCCGATCGTCGGGGTCGGCGGAATCGCGGCGCCGTCGGTCTCGTTATACAGGCTGACATTGCCCGACACGATCGGCATGTCGAGCGCCGAGCAGGCCGCGCCGATCCCCTGCACGCACCCGACGAACTGGCCCATGATCTCAGGCTTCTCGGGATTGCCGAAATTGAGGTTGTCGGTGGAGGCGAGGGCGCGCGCGCCGGTCGCCGACAAATTGCGATAGGCTTCCGCCACCGCCTGTTTTCCACCCTCGAACGGATTGGCGGCGCAATATCGGGGCGTCACGTCGGAGGTGAAGGCGAGCGCCTTTTTTGTGCCATGCACGCGCACGACGGCAGAGTCAGAGCCCGGGCCGACGGCCGTATCGGCCATCACCTGATGATCGTATTGCTCCCACACCCAACGGCGCGAGCAATAGTTTGGCGTCCCGATCAACGCCTTCAAAGCCTCAGCGACGTCGAGTTCGGGAATCTCACCCAACTCTGCGGGCAGGGGGCTCCGCTCCCACGGGCGGTCGTATTCCGGCGCGGTGCCCGACAGCGCCTTCAGCGGAAGGTCACCCTTCACCTCGCCGTTCAGGCGGATCAGGAACCGGTCCTCAGCGATGGTTTCGCCAACCACGGCGAAATCCAGATCCCATTTGTCGAAGATCGCCTTGGCTTCAGCCTCCTGCTCGGGCCGCAGGACCATCAGCATGCGCTCCTGACTCTCAGAGAGCATCATCTCATAGGCGGTCATGTGGTCTTCGCGCACCGGCACTTTTTCAAGATCCAGCGCGACGCCGAGGTCGCCCTTGTCGCCCATTTCGACTGCTGAACAAGTCAGGCCCGCCGCGCCCATATCCTGAATTGAGATCACCGCGCCCGAATCCATCAACTCCAGACAGGCTTCAAGCAGACGCTTCTCGGTAAAGGGATCACCCACCTGCACCGTGGGGCGCTTCTCTTCAATCGAATCGTCGAACTCGGCCGAGGCCATGGTCGCGCCGCCAACGCCGTCGCGGCCAGTCTTGGCGCCGAGATACACCACCGGCATGCCGACGCCGGACGCGGCGGAGTAGAAAATCTTGTCGGTATCGGCCAGCCCGGCGGCGAAGGCGTTGACCAAGCAATTGCCGTTATAGCCGCGATGGAACCGCACCTCGCCGCCCACGGTGGGCACGCCAAAGCAGTTGCCATAGCCGCCGATGCCTTCGACCACGCCTTTGACGAGATGTCGGGTCTTGGGATGATCCGGCTCGCCGAAGGAGAGCGAGTTCATCGCCGCGATCGGGCGCGCGCCCATGGTGAAGACATCGCGCAGGATGCCGCCGACACCGGTCGCGGCCCCCTGATGCGGCTCGATATAGGACGGGTGGTTGTGGCTCTCCATCTTGAAGACCACGGCCTGACCGTCGCCAATATCGACGATGCCGGCATTCTCGCCCGGCCCGCAGATCACCTGCGGCCCTTCGGTCGGCAGGGTGCGCAGCCATTTCTTCGAAGACTTGTAGGAACAATGCTCATTCCACATCGCCGAGAAGACGCCCAACTCGGTGAAACTCGGCGTGCGGCCCAGAAGATCCAGAATGCGCTGGTATTCGTCTGGCTTAAGTCCATGATCGGCGGCGAGCGCCTGATCGACTTGCGGTTCTTGATGCATCTGAGATCCGGTCGAAAGGGGGTTGGGCGAGTCGCCTAGCTTCTTAGAGGCTGCGGCGCGCGGTGAAAACCCAGAGACGGCCGAGAGAGAAGCAGCGCATGACGGATAATGCCGGCCAAAACGGCGTCGGAGCGAGCGAGCTCGCCGGATACGCCGCGATTCTGCTCGCGGTGCTGATCTGGGCCTCATGGATCGTCGCCACCCGCGACGCGGCGAGCCAGTTCACTCCGCTCGGCCTCTCGATCCTGCGAAACGCGATCCCGGCACTGATTCTGTCGCCGTTCTGGTTGCGGCGTGGCCTGTTTCCGCGCGGCGAGTCGCCGTGGCTGCTGGCGATCATGGCGATCGGCTGGGGCGGACCCTTTATCCTGCTGACCGCCAAGGGGCTGCAAACCGTGCCCGCATCGCTGTTCGCGCCGTTGACGCCCGCCTTGCTGCCGCTGTTCGTGGCGATTTGGGACAAGTTCATTGATCGCCGCCCGTTCAGCGTCGAGAGGTCCATCGGCTTGGGCCTGATCGGCCTCAGCGTCGGCCTAGTGCTGGTTCCCGCGTTCCTCGACAGCGAACCCGGCGTCCTTTCCGGCGCGCCCTATCTGCTGGCGGCGGCGGTCAGTTGGTCCGCCTTCACCATCGCCTATCGGCGCGTGAACCTGAACGGGGTCGAGGCCGCGGCCTATGTCTGCCTCTATTCGACGCCGTTCCTGCTGATTGGGTCGTTGTTCTGGGAGACTGGCATCCCACAGGCGCCGATCGCCGACATCGCGTGGGCCGCGCTGATGCAAGGGGTTCTCGCGGGGGCGATCTCCGTGGCGGCATTCGCCTTTTCGGCCAAATGTCTGGGGCCGGTGCGCGCATCGTCCTTCACGGCGCTGGTGCCGGTTTTCGCCGCTTTGGGCGGGTGGGCCGTACTTGGAGAGACGATCAGCGTCGCTGGCTGGCTGGCGGCGGCGGCGGCCTGTCTGGGCGTTGCGCTGGCCAATGGAGCGGCGAGCGCGGCGCTCAGGCGGCGGCGAAGATAGAAGCGTAGGAGACGGATTTTCAGGCTGTCTCCATCGCGCTCACAAGCCCCGCGAAAAAGGGCGATCCTTCCGTCGAGCCTAGCTCTGCATCCGCCGCGCGTTCGGGATGAGGCATCATGCCCAACACCCGGCCGTCGGCGCTGACGATTCCGGCGATGTCGCGTTGCGCGCCATTGGGGTTGTCGCCCGGCAGATAGCGGAACGCGATCCTTCCATCGCCTTCCAACCTCTCCAGCAAAGCGTCATCGGCGACATAGTTGCCGTCGTGATGCGCCACGGGATAACGCACGGTATCGCCGGGCTTGTAGCCGTGGAGAAAAGGGCTGTGCGCGTCGCCCACCGTCATCGCCACCGTACGGCAGACGAATTTAAGATCGGCGTTTCGCATCAGCGCGCCCGGCAGCAATCCGGTCTCGATCAGCACCTGAAAGCCGTTACAGACGCCCAGAACCAACCCGCCTTTGTTGGCGAAGTCGGCGACGGCCCGCATGATCGGCGAGCGCGCCGCGATGGCGCCACAGCGCAGATAATCGCCAAAGGAAAAACCGCCGGGCAGGGCGATCATATCCAGACCGTCCGGAAGTGACGCGTTCTTGTGCCAAACCATCACAGGGTCCTTGCCCGAGGCCTGCCGCAGAGCCACCGCCATGTCGCGGTCGCAGTTGGAGCCGGGGAAGACGATGACAGCCGATCTCATTTGTTGTCTTTCCTTCTCTTCATCTCCGCGATCAGCTCCTCGCGTTTCATCGGATCCATCTTCGGCATCGGATTGCGCACGATCAGAATGACGGGCAGGCAGATCAGCAAGGCGAAGAACCCGAAGCCGAGCAGGAAGATCGGCGTCAGATAGATCGCCCAGAAATCGTCATGGGCGACGGCGTAGTCCAGATCCCGCCGCAGCAGAACGGGCAGGCGGGCGCCCTTGGCGTAGATCTCCGGATTGATGGCGTCTGAATTGTGCCAGATCATCTCCAGATCGAAATTCGGCTCGACGACATAGCGATGAAGGGTTTCGCCATCCACTTCTAACTCGACCGAATAGCGCCAGTGCTCGCCGGACCGCGTGCGTCCGTCGCTGTCGCGATAGGTGTAGGTCTCGTGCTCGACCTCGTAGATGGTGACATCCGTCTGCTCAGACAGTTGCACCTGCTCATAACGATAAAGCGCGGACCGGGCGCCAAAAAACAGGAACAGCGCAGGCAGCAAAAAAACGAGCAGAAGCCACTTTTCGCCCCGTCCCTTTTTTTTCCGCAGCGCCATGGGATCAGCCGATGGTGATCGAGTATTGCTCGATCACGGTGTTTGCGAGCAGTTTTTCGCACATCTCGCGCACCTTGGCCTCGGCGGCGACGGCGTCGGTCTCGTCAAGATCCAGTTCGATCACCTTGCCCTGGCGCACGCCGTCCACGCCGTCAAAGCCGAGAGCGCCAAGCGCCTGGCGAATGGCCTCTCCCTGGGGGTCGAGAACGCCGGTCTTCAGGGTGACGTCTACACGGGCGCGCATGGGCGAATCCTGCTCTATCGTTGATTTCCTCGCGAAATACCGCAGGCGCGGCGCAAGGTCGAGTGTCAGCGGCGACCTTTCCGCCCCCCCGCGAACACCATTATCAGCATTACGAGGACGAGGCAGATAAAGCCGAGTGCGAAATAGGTGAAGTAGATCCGGTCGCCGACCCGGTCCAGCGCGTCGCCGAACGTGACCTCGCGGTCGAGCTGCACATAGCGGGGCGCCTCCGGGTCATAGAAGACGATCACCTGTTCGCCGATATCGAGCGGCGCGTTTGTCGCCACATCGGTCGTTAGACGGCTGCCGATGCGGGTTTCATAGGCGATGGTGATCGAGGTGACGCGCTCAGGCTCACCCTCAGGCAGCACAGCGGTTCGTCCCGTGATCTCGGCCTGAACCTCATGCGCGCGCTCGGGAAAGCTGAGCGCTCCGAGCATGGGATAGGCCCCGATCGCAGCGAAGATCAGCGGTATGGTGAACATGAGCGTGAAGCCAAGAAAGATCGCGGCTTTGCCGTCGCCCCGGCTGGGCGTGAGTTGCGCCTCGAACGCCTTCAAATCCGGCGTATCCAGATCCCGCGAGTCATCGTCTCGCGAACGCCTCTCCACCGAATCCTGGTTGCGCCCTAAGACGCTGCGCCGTCCGCCTCCAAATCCGACCTTGCGCGCCATGCTCCCCCCTTACGCATTCGCACGGTTGCGGGACATTCGCAGACCGAACAGCAGGCCGGCGAAGACCAACAAACCAACCGTCGAGAATATCACCGGCAGGCCCCAAAGCGAAAACACGCCATTCACGCGCACATCCGCATCCAATGCGTGCGGATCAAAGAGAATTTCCTCCTGGGCGCCCATGGCGTAGTCGTATCCGCTTGATGAGATATGGGTCCGGCCGGTCCGTATCTGACCGCCCTCATCAGTGAACTGAAATGTCGGCGTATAAGTGGTCCCGTCGGAATCGGAGTGAATGTCGATATCGACGACGGTTCCGACCGCCTCCTGCGCCACGCCTATAAATCGGATGGCGTCGAACAGCATATAGCCGCCAAAACCCACGAATATCAGCGGGAACAAGACAATCAGGTAGGTAAGCCTTCCAAGGCGTCGGGTCTTCTTTGGCGGCGGCTCCAGCCGGTTCGACCACTTTGGCGCCTCGTCGCGCGCCGTCTGTTCGCGATCCCGAACCAAGACGCTGCGCCGCCGGCTGACGGAGTCTCTGGGTTTCGAGTCGCCGAATCCAATCCTTCGAACCATGTCGCCAACTTAGCGCAAGCGCGGGCGGGACGGGAAGGCGTCAGTCGCGCTCCAGATGGTTCCAGAACGCGCCGACCAGCAGGTACAATCCCCCGAAAATCGCGAACGGAATCGACAGAACATCGGGCCAGAAGCCCTTGATAAGATTGACCCAACAGAGAACAGAAAAGAACAGCAGCAGCGAGCCGAGGATGTAGCACTTCGTTCGGCCAATCAGCGCGCACCAACCCAGGAACAGCGCTTTAAAGGCTTCGCCCATCGGTTCTCTCCGCCCGCCGCCGTCAGTGCACCAGCTTCGGACCAGCGCTTGGCTTGCTGTTCTTCGGCATAATGCCAAGGCGCTGCGCGACCTCAGCGTAAGCGTCGCTCAACGAGCCGAGATCGCGGCGAAACACGTCTTTGTCCAGCTTTTCGCCGGTCTTGACGTCCCAAAGACGACAGCTGTCGGGGCTGATTTCATCGGCCACGATAATGCGCTGGAAATCACCTTCCCAAATCCGGCCGCACTCAATCTTGAAGTCGACTAGCTTGATGCCGACGCCCATGAACAGACCGGAGATGAAATCATTCACGCGCAACGCGAGCGCGACCATGTCGTCCAGGTCCTGCTGACTCGCCCAGTTGAAGGCGATGATATGCTCTTCGGTCACCAGCGGATCGCCGAGCGAATCGTCCTTGTAATAGAACTCAACGATCGGGCGCGGCAGCGGCTGCCCTTCCTCGATGCCGAGACGCTTCGACATGGATCCGGCCGCGACGTTGCGCACGACGACCTCAAGCGGAACGATCTCAACCGAGCGGATCAGCTGTTCCCGCATGTTGATGCGCCGGATGAAATGCGTCGGCACGCCGATCGAGTTCAGCGCTGACATCACATGTTCGGAAATTCGATTATTCAGAACGCCTTTGCCCTCAATGACGTCGCGTTTTTCCGCGTTGAACGCGGTGGCGTCGTCCTTGAAATACTGAATCAGCGTTCCGGGCTCTGGCCCCTCATAGAGGATCTTGGCCTTGCCCTCATAGACCATTCTGCGCCGGGCCATGTGGATCTCCGAAGAATTCAGCGCCTCAGCATACAAATAGCCGGGCGCAAGCGCGCGCTTATAGGGCGCCATGGACGATCCCGCAAGCAGCTCAAATCCGGGACGGCCGGGAATTCAGGATCGATTTATCGGCGGCGCAACGTTGAAGTGATTGTGGAAAACGTCAGACTTTTCATATCTATTCCTGAGCATACAAGCGTTGCGAATCCGTCTGCACCGCGCGGATGGCGTCGCAACCGGGTTGGCGAGACAAAGAAGAGGCGAGCCATGACCACTTTCGACAAACGCGAACAGGCGTTTGAGAATAAATTCGCGCATGACGAAGAGATGCAGTTCAAGGCCAATGCGCGCCGGAACAAGCTTCTTGGCCTGTGGGCGGCGGAGAAACTGGGCCTGTCAGGCGCCGACGCCGAATCCTACGCCAAGGATGTCGTGATCTCAGACATGGAGGAGGTCGGCGACGAGGACGTTTATCGCAAGGTAAAAGGCGATCTCGGCGCAGACGTCTCGGAAGAAGAGCTTCGTGAAAAGATGTCGAGCCTGATCGGCGTGGCTCGCGAGCAGATCCTTAACGAGGTGGACTGATCCCAGAAAACCGGCGCTCGCCTACGTGGCGAGCGCCGACGCCGCCGACTACGCGCCAAAGACGCGGTTGAAAATCGCATCCACATTCTTGGTGTGATGCGCGAGATCAAACAGAGAGTCGATTTCCGCATCGCTGAGCGCGGCGGAGACCTCGGCGTCGCCTTTCAATTCCGCCATGAAATCAGCGCCATGCTCCCACACCTTCATGGCGTTTCTCTGCACCAGCCGATAGGCGTCCTCACGGCTGACGCCGGCTTGAGTTAGGGCGAGAAGTACGCGCTGCGAGTGAACCAAACCGCGGAACTGGTTGAGATTCCTCTCCATATTCTCCGGGTAGACCAGCAGTTTGTCGATTACGCCGGTCAGCCGCGCCAGCGCGAAATCCAGCGTTACGGTGGCGTCCGGCCCGATCATGCGTTCGACGCTGGAATGGCTGATGTCGCGCTCATGCCATAGTGCGACGTTCTCCATCGCGGGCAGGGCGTAGCCGCGCACCATGCGGGCGAGGCCGGTCAGATTCTCGGTCAGGATCGGGTTGCGCTTGTGCGGCATGGCGCTGGAGCCTTTCTGGCCAGGCGAGAAATACTCCTCCGCCTCCAGCACCTCGGTCCGCTGCAGGTGACGGACCTCAACCGCCAGACGCTCCACCGAAGACGCTACCACGCCGAGCGCGGCGAAGAACGCGGCATGGCGATCGCGCGGGATCACCTGGGTCGAAACCGGCTCAGCGACCAGACCCATTTTCTCCGCCACATGCTCTTCGACCGCCGGGTCGATATTGGCGAAGGTTCCGACCGCGCCGGAGATTGCGCAGGTCGCGACCTCGTACCGGGCTTTCTCCAGCCGGTTCTTGTTGCGCTCCATCTCGGCGTAGGCCTGCGCCATTTTCAGACCGAACGTCGTCGGCTCCGCATGGATGCCATGACTTCGGCCCATGCAGACCGTGTCCTTGTGCGCAAAGGCCTGTTTCTTGAGCGCCGCCAGCAGCGCATCCATGTCGGCGATCAGGATATCCGCCGCGCGCGTAAGCTGGACATTGAAGCAAGTGTCCAGCACGTCGGAGCTGGTCATACCCTGATGCACGAACCGCGCTTCCGGCCCCACATGCTCAGACAGATGTGTCAGGAACGCGATCACGTCATGTTTCACTTCGCGCTCAATCTCATCGATCCGGTCGATGTCGAACTCGACATCCTTCGCCTTCCAGACCGCCTCGGCTGCGGAGGCGGGGATCACCCCCAGTCTCGCCTGCGCGTCGCAGGCATGCGCCTCGATCTCAAACCAAATGCGGAACTTCGATTCCGGCGACCAGATCGCGGCCATTTCGGGGCGGGAATAGCGGGGAATCATCGGCGGCTCCGATAGTCAGAATGGTGATGAAGGCGGTTGAAATGCGCGTGCGCGAGGTACCACCGGCGGACGCCGGACGCAACTGACGCTCACAGCGGCGGGCGAGGATCACAGGCCGACGTCAATGCGCGAATTCTAGTCTTCTGCGGAGATCTCGCGCCAGACGCCGTCCACCAGCCCCTCAAGCGGGCGAAAGCGCGCCTTGTAGGCCATCTTCTGGCTGCCCTCGACCCAATAGCCGAGATAGACGTAAGGAAGCCCGGCGCTTTGCGCCATCTTCACATGGTCGAGGATCATATACGCGCCAAGGCTGCGCTTGGCGTAATCCGGGTCAAAGAAGCTGTAGACCATCGACATGCCGTCGGCCAGCATATCGGTCAGCACCGCGCCAACCAGCGCGGACGGGTCCTCCGCCTCGGGATCGCGATACTCGATGACCCGCGTTCGGACCGGGGTCTCCTCAATCATGGAAGCGAAATCAAACACGTCCATATCCGCCATGCCGCCATCCGCATGCCGGTCCGACAGATAGGCGCGGAACAGGGCGTATTGCTCTTCGCTGGCCCAGGGGTCCGCCAGACGACGCTCCAACTTGGCGTTCCTGCGGATGGCCCGGCGCTGGCTTTGCGACGGCTGGAAGGCGTCGGCCACGATGCGCACGGAAACGCAGGCCGAGCAGCCTGAGCAGGCCGGGCGATAGGCGACCGCCTGACTGCGGCGAAAGCCGTAAAGGGTAAGATCATCGTTGATGGTGGCAGCGGAGGACCCGCGCAAGGCCGTAAACAGCTTCCGCTCCAACCGCCCCTCCAGATAGGGGCAGGGTTGCGGCGCCGTCAGGTAGAATTGCGGCTTTAGCGTAACGTCGTGGCGGGTCATCTTGATTCCAGAACCTAAACCTCCACCCCCAAAGTTAGCAAACAGACGCCGTTCTGGCATCAATGTTGATCGGGGCTCGCGGTCGCAGGTGAATTCTAGGTCCCGGTCATACCGGGCGGTTGATCGCGGTTGATCCCAGCGGCAGGTCGTGCAAACCGCGACCGCGCGCGCCGAACCCCATCATCAGGACGCTAACGATCTGCAGCGGCAGGAAGAACAGCGCCAGATAGAGACCGCCTGTGTGGATCGCGGCTTCGCCCTTGGACAGCCGCCGGCCAGCAGCGTTGCGGATCTCGATTCCCGTCAGCCGCATTCCCGGCGTCGCGGATTGCCCTGATCCCAACGTCCACACGCGATAGAGAAATCCGATCGCGAACCACGCGACGCCGATCAGCAGCCAGGCGAGACCGAAGGTCACCAGACCGATCACGCCCAGAATCGCAAAAACAGCGGCGTCGATCGCCAGAATGATGACGACGTCGACAAAGAACGCGACCAGTCGACGGGTCGGGACGCCCTCGTAGAACTGGCTGTCGCGCTCCGGGTCCGGCAAGCCGGATTCTGCTCCGGTCCAGAACGTCTCACCCACCGCGTCGATCATGCTCTCTCCCTTAATCCAGAGTCAGGATGTGGGGAACGACATATCGCGCCGCAAGGCCGAAAGCCGCCGGTAAGAACGCGTAACATGGTTCAGATCAGTCGCCGATCTTGTTCAGATCGTAGGGCGTGGTCTGATAGACCTCGTTGATCCAGTTGCCGAGCAGAAGATGCGCGTGACTGCGCCACCGGTTTTCAGGCGGGTTCGAGGGGTCGTCCCCCGGATAATACCCTGCCGGCGGTTCTATCGGGACGCCTTTGGCCACATCGCGGCGATACTCCTCATCCAGAGACGAGGTGTCGTACTCGATGTGGTTAAACATATAGAGCGCGCGGCGACCGGGATCCTCGACCATGCAAAGCCCGGTCTCGTCGGCCTTCATCAGGACTTTCAGACCGGCGTCCGACGGCAGTTCGTTTTCCCGAATCTCGGTCCAACGACTGACCGGGCAAGTGAACTCATCTGAGAAGCCGCGCAGGAACGGAGAGTTCGGCCGGCAGTTATGGTGTTTGAAACAGCCGAACGCCTTGGCCGGAAGTTCATGCTTCGAGACATCGTGGAAATGATGCAGCATGGCCTGACCGCCCCAGCAAATCGCGAAACTTGAATGAACGTTGGTCTGGGTCCAGTCAAAGACTTCCGTCAATTCTCGCCAGTAACGCACGTCTTCGAATGGCAGCAACTCGACAGGGGCGCCGGTGATGATCAGACCGTCATATTTGTGGGTCCGGGCCTCGGCGAATGTGGTGTAGAACGCCTCCATATGCTCCAGCGGCGTGTTTTTCGAGCGATGTTCCGTCATCCGAAGCAGCGTCAGATTGATCTGGAGCGGGGTCGCGCCGATCAGCCGCGCAAGCTGCGTTTCCGTTCGCACCTTGTTGGGCATCAGGTTCAAAAGCGCGATCTCCAGCGGCCGGATGTCCTGCCTCTTCGCCGTCTCTTCAGACATCACCATCACACCCTCGCGCGCGAGCACGTCATGGGCGGGGAGCGAGGATGGAATCTTGATGGGCATCGGTTGAACCTGAAAAGAGATGTGAAGGCGGGTAGTTAAGGCCCAAAGCGAACGCCTGCAAGGCCGGGGCGGTCACGCTTGCGCGCGCATCCGCTTTTCAGTGAGGGCGCGTGCGACCAATTCGTCGAACTCTTCGGCGCTTGCGACGAGGGCCGCATCGTTCGCGTCGAGCGACACGCCCCAGTTCCCCGCGATGGCGTCATAGAGCGGCGCACGATGCGACAGCAGCTTGCGGTATCCCCAACGGATGAATGTGTCCGGGTCGACCGCATCCGGCGCGCAACCCTCCGCGTCCAGATACTGGCCCCATTTCTTGCGGAGAAATTTCTCGTTGTAATACATTGGCTTCGGGGCGGCGTCGAACCGTCGGGCCAGTTGCTCGCGGTGCTCCTCGGTTCCGCGAAGCAAAACCGGCAGAGCAACCTGGCACAGGCCCTTCAGCACCGGATCGTTCCGGTCTTCGGGGTCGACGATTTCGCAGATTGATCCCGACGTGTCGCAAACGAAATTCGGATAGCCGTACAGCGTCTCGGCCCGTTTCATGAAATGCGCGCTGTCGGCGACCGAGGCGATCTCCGCCTCCCGATGCTCACGCTGGCGCTGCACATATTCGTCGAACGGGATCCCGCCCTTGTCCGGATCACCCGGTTTGCCGAGATAGGTCGAGAGCGGCGCCAGATTATGAAAAGACAGGTTAGAGCCGATATAGACCGAGTCCGACCGCAACAGGTCCGCCAGAAACGGGTTCTTCATCGCCTCGCTTTTGAAGTTGTCGACGATCCGCTCGCCCAGATACCGGGTGCCGATTCGGTAATCGACCGAGTAGTGGAACCAGTCGCCGGAATCGCGCAGCAGTTTGGAGATCCGCGTCTTGCCGACGCCCGACATGCCGAACAGCGCGATCCGCTTGGCGGGCGCTGAAAGGTAGGCGTCTGGATCGGGCAGGGCGGCGTGCATCGGATCTCTCACTTCATGTCCTATCGCCGATTACCCCGTGTCGCGGACGATGGCCAGACATGAAAACGCCCCGGCCTTTCGACCGGGGCGCTTTGTTCGCATCGTCGCTGCGCTTAGTGGGCCAGAACGGCCAGCAGCAGAAGCGCCACGATATTGGTGATTTTGATCATCGGGTTCACCGCCGGGCCCGCGGTGTCCTTGTAGGGATCGCCCACGGTGTCGCCGGTCACAGCCGCTTTGTGCGCCTCGGACCCTTTGACGTGTTCGACACCCGCCTTGTCGGTGAAACCGTCCTCGAGCACCTTCTTGGCGTTGTCCCAAGCGCCGCCGCCCGAGGTCATCGAGATCGCCACGAAGAGGCCTGTGATGATCACGCCTAGAAGCATCGCGCCGAGGGCGGAGAACGCCGCGCCTTTGCCCGCGATCGAGTTGATCAGGAAGAACACGACCAGCGGCGAGAGCACCGGCAGCATCGACGGGACGATCATTTCTTTGATCGCCGCGCGCGTCAGCATGTCGACCGCCCGACCATAATCCGGCTTCTCAGTGCCTTCCATGATGCCCGGCTTTTCGCGGAACTGCTTGCGCACTTCCTCGACCACCGAACCCGCAGCGCGTCCCACGGCGGTCATCGCGATGCCCCCGAAGAGGAAGGGCAGCAGGCCGCCGAAGAACAGGCCGACGACGACGTAAGGATTGGCCAGCGAGAAGTCGACGCTGACGCCCTCGAAATAGCTTCCCGGCGTCGCATTGGCCGCGAAGAACTTGAGATCCTCGGTATAGGCCGCGAACAGGACCAACGCGCCCAAGCCGGCGGAGCCGATGGCGTAGCCCTTGGTGACCGCCTTGGTGGTGTTGCCAACGGCGTCCAGAGCGTCGGTGGTCGAGCGCACCTCGGAGGGCAGGTTCGACATCTCGGCAATACCGCCGGCGTTGTCGGTGACCGGGCCGAAGGCGTCCAGTGCCACGACGAAGCCCGCCAGCGCCAGCATGGTCGTCACTGCGATGGCGATGCCGAAGAGGCCAGCCAGCTGGAACGTCACGATGATGCCCGCGATAATCACGATGGCCGGCATGGCGGTCGCTTCAAGCGAGACCGCGAGGCCCTGGATCACATTGGTGCCGTGACCGGTGATCGAGGCTTCCGCCACCGAGCGCACCGGGCGGTAGTTGGTGCCGGTGTAGTATTCGGTAATTACGATGATCAGCGACGTGACCAGCAGGCCGATGGCGCCGCACCAGAATAGATCCATTGCGGTAAAGGTCGCGCCCGGCGCTTCAAACACCGTCGACATGCCGTCGGGGAAGATGATCGCGGTTAGAGGATAGAGCGCGATCAGAGACAGCACGCCGGTCGCGATGAACCCTTTGTAGAGCGCGCCCATGATCGACTGGCTGGCCCCGAGCTTCACGAAGAACGTGCCTGCGATAGAAGTCAGCACACAGATTCCGCAGATCGCCAGCGGATACAGCATCACCGAGTCCAAGAGATCGGTGCCGGAGAAATAGATCGAACCCAGCACCATGGTCGCAACGACGGTCACGGCGTATGTCTCGAAGAGGTCGGCCGCCATGCCGGCGCAGTCGCCGACGTTGTCGCCCACGTTGTCGGCGATGGTGGCGGGGTTGCGGGGGTCATCCTCGGGAATGCCCGCCTCGACCTTGCCGACCAGATCGCCGCCAACATCAGCGCCCTTGGTGAAAATGCCACCGCCGAGACGCGCGAAAATCGAGATCAACGATGCGCCGAAGCCCAAGGCGACCATCGCGTCGATCACGGTGCGGTCGCTCGGCTCAAGCCCGCCGATGCCCGTCAGAATGCCGTAGTAAAGCGCCACGCCGAGAAGCGCGAGACCGGCCACCAGAAGGCCGGTGACAGCGCCGGCCTTGAAGGCGACGTCCAGACCCGCGCTCAGGCTTTGGCTGGCGGCCTGCGTCGTGCGCACATTGGCCCGAACGGAGACCAGCATCCCGATAAAGCCCGCCGCGCCCGAAAGCACAGCGCCGATCAGAAAACCGATGGCGACCGGAATGCCCAAAAGCGCCGCAACGATGACGAAGATCACCGCTCCGGCGATGGCGATGGTTGTGTATTGCCGCGTCAGATACGCTTGCGCGCCTTCCTGGATCGCGCCAGCGATCTCCTGCATGCGTTCATTTCCGGCGTCTTGCGCCAGGACCGATTTGATGGCCCATGCGCCATAGACGATCGAAAACGCCCCGCAGATTATGATTGCGAGTATTGCCATTGACGTTCACTCCCTTGTTCCCTGCGGCGCAAAAGAGCGGAAACCGCGCAGGCTTTCAAGCGAATGCCGCGGCAATTTGGCGTCTGATTGGATTAAGTTGTTCGCAGGCGCGTTTCGCGAGCGCGAAATGCCTGAACTTGCGCAGCTGGCGCGGTTGGCGGCCCTGACCGGGCCGCCTAAGCGTTACGATGATTCTTCGTAGCGGCGAATCGATTCCATCAACATCGACTCAGCTTCCTCGCGATCACCCCAGCGGTCGATTTTCACCCACTTGTCGCCTTCGAGATCCTTGTAGTGCTCGAAAAAGTGTTCGATCTGGTGAATCGTAATATCCGGCAAGTCGCTGTAGTTCCGCACATTCTTGTAGCGCTGGGTCGTTTTGAGGCTCGGCACGGCGATCAGCTTCTCGTCTTGTCCAGCCTCGTCCGTCATCACCAGCACGCCAACTGGGGTGCAGTTCAGGATCGCGCCCGGTGCAATACCACGGGTGTTGGCCACGAGAACGTCGATCGGATCCCCGTCATCGGACAGTGTATGGGGCACGAAGCCGTAATTGCCGGGATAGCGCATCGGCGTATAGAGGAAGCGATCGACAACCAGCGCGCCGGAATCCTTGTCCAGTTCGTATTTGATCGGTTCGCCGCCAATCGGGACCTCGATGACAACATTGATATCCGAAGGCGGGTTTTCACCCGCCGAAATAGCATCGAGATTCATGGTGTGCTCCTCAATTCCCGCCAATTTCGTTGGCGGCGTTTCGACCCTCCACAAGGCGGATAGCACGGCAGGGCGTGGGGGCAAACCCGTCACGCAACAAGAGATTCAGGAATTGGAGCGTCGCAGGCCGCTCAAGGCGCGCGGCAACATCCGGTCAGCAACTTCGCTCCGCTCTGGTCTTTCAGATAGATCTGGGAACTCCAGAGATGGGTCGCATCCGACATGCCGTCGGAACACGCCTCGTAGTTGATCACCGCGAGACCGGTTTTCAGGCCAGCGTTCAGATCCAGAGCTATGGGATATTCGGGGCGTCCGCGTGCAGTATGCGCTTCTTCCACGGTGTAAGACTGCGCGAGTTCCTGCTCGGGCGTGTTGTAGGCCGCCATGACTCCGCCCTCTATTGTCAGCGACCAGAACGGCTCATTACCGAAACACAGCAATTGCTCCGGCAACGCGGTGTCTGGGGGGGCAAGACCCGCGCTGGCCAGAATATCATCCAATGATTGAGGCTGCCCGGACGGCCCTTCCACGGGCAGCGGATCGGAGGAGGAGGACCCCGCCTGCGCCACGACCGAGTTCTCTTCAGAGAGCGCCTCAGCGTGCGCGGATTGAGTGAAGACAGTCGTTGAAATGATCGCCATAGCGATCAGTAAAAACTCATAAAAACGCCACGCACGCATACTCCATTACTCCCACTCGATCGTTCCGGGCGGCTTGGAGGTTACATCATAGACAACTCGATTCACACCATTCACCTCATTGATGATTCGAGTCGCGACTCGTCCGAGAAAGTCATGTGGGAACGGATAATAGTCCGCAGTCATGCCATCGACCGAGGTTACAGCCCTGAGTCCGCAGACATATTCATAGGTGCGTCCATCGCCCATGACGCCCACGGTGCGCACCGGCAAGAGCACGGCGAAGGCCTGCCAGATCTCATCATAAAGACCCGCATTGCGGATTTCGTCCAGGTAAACGGCGTCCGCCTTGCGCAGAATCGCCAGCTTCTCGCGGGTGATTTCGCCGGGGCAGCGAATCGCCAGCCCGGGGCCGGGGAAGGGATGGCGACCGATAAAACTCTGCGGCAGACCGAGCTCTCGCCCCAAAGCGCGGACCTCGTCCTTGAATAGTTCCCGCAGTGGCTCGACCAGCTCCATATTCATCCGCTCAGGCAAACCACCGACATTGTGGTGGCTCTTGATCGTCACTGACGGCCCGCCAGAGAAGGACACGGATTCGATCACATCCGGATAGAGCGTGCCCTGGGCGAGGAATTTCGCGTCTCCGACCTCATTGGCGTGTTTCTCGAACACATCGATGAACAGCCTGCCGATGGTCTTTCGCTTTTCTTCCGGATCGGTGACGCCTTCAAGCTCGCCGATGAAGAGGTCCGAGTCGTCCGAATGGATCAGCGGGATATTGTAATGGTCGCGAAAGAGACTCACGACCTCATCCGCCTCATTCATCCGCATCATGCCGGTATCAACGAAGACGCAAGTCAGCTGATCCCCGATCGCCTCATGGAGCAGCACCGCGGCGACGGAACTGTCGACGCCGCCCGAGAGGCCGCAAATCACCTTGGCGTCGCCGACCTGCTCGCGGATCGCCTCGATCGCCTGGTCCTTATAGGCCGCCATCGTCCAGTCGCCGGTCAACCCTGCGATGGCGTGGGTAAAGTTGCGCAGCATCCGCGCGCCGTTGGGCGTATGGGCGACTTCGGGATGAAACTGCACCGCGTAGAATTTGCGCGCCTCGTCAGCGATGATGGCGTAGGGCGCGCCCTCGGACCCGCCGAGCACGCGAAACCCGTCTGGCATCGCGGTGACCCGGTCGCCATGGCTCATCCAGACTTCCTCGGTCTCGCCGATCGGCGCGAGATCCTCGAAAAGGGCCGCATCTTGCTGAAGGGTGACGAAGGCGCGGCCGAACTCCCGATGATGACCGCCCTCGACCTTGCCGCCCAGTTGGCTGACCATCGCCTGCTGACCATAACAAATGCCGAGAACGGGAACGCCCGCCTCATACACCTCCATCGGGGGCAGGGGGGCGTCCGCGTCCGTCACGCTGCATGGCCCGCCTGACAGGATGATCGCCTTGGGTCCGAAACCGGCGATAAAGGCCGCGTCCACATTGTTGAACGGGTGAATCTCACAATAGATGTCCGCCTCCCTCAGCCGCCGCGCGATCAACTGCGTCACTTGGCTGCCGAAATCGATGATGAGCACTCTCTGGTGCTCGGCCGGAATCGAGTGAGTCATGGGAGGGGATGATCCATGCGAAGGTCTGACGGATTGCGAGCGCGGACGGTACTCAGCGTCGCTCCCTCTGTCCAGACGAGCTAGACGGGTCTTCGCTCAGCCAAAACCGCCGCCAAGGCGAGGACGTGACGCTCTGGCGTATAGACCGAAGCGCCATCTTTCAGAGCCCGCCAGCATTCGTCCTCGATCTCCATCAACCGAGCGAGCAAACCGCTGGATCCAGCGCGCATGGAGGCGAGACCCGACGCCAGGCGGGGCAGGTCGCGGCCGCGCTGATATCGCGCCGCCCGCCATTTCGCCGCCCGGATAAGGGTGGGCGGTCTACGCAGATCACTTTTGGCGCTCCCCAGTTGATTTGCCTTCCTTCCAGCGGCGCATGCAACCTCCTCGCCGCGCACAGCCTTTGGAAATTCAATCACCGTAGCCGGTTGCTCGAAGTGACCGGTCTTGGCTTGAAACGTCATCCTGTTCTCCTTCGAATTTCCACCAGGCCCGTCGCGACCTACACACGCTTAGCGCGACTCTCGGCCTAAAGCTCAAGGCCCGCCCTAAGCGCCGACGCTGTCCATTAGGCGTTGCGGTGGATAATGCGGCCTTAATATTACAACCTTAAGACGAGGTTTGTTGAAACACCTTGGGGGTCACATGGTCCAATCCAACGCCATCTCGTCGTCAGAAACCAAATCCACGAACGAACGCGACCAATCGCTCTCCGCGCAGTCCAGAAACGCGTTTGATCGTGAGTGCCGACATATTCTGCGCAAGCTGGAAGAGGACAATGCGTTCCTCCTCGCGGCGAAGGGCGTCGATAAGGCCGGCGTCTTCAGCCCCTCGAACAACTATGCGAAACCCGTCGCCATGGCGCATCGGGACCTCCTCGAGAGGATGCGCTCACATGATCTGATCGCTCGGCGTCATTCACAGGGCGGCGCCGCCAAGTACCAGATCACAGAGATGGGACGCGCGCGATTGGCGAGGCTGACCGGTCGGGCGCGGGAAAAATCAGCGCAACAGGATGGCCCAAGCGCCTTCGCCTATCAGCACCAACTCGATGGCGAGCGCCGATTTGCCGATGAGGACACCGGCAAGCCCAGGACCCGAAGGGTCAATATCGGCGAAAGCCCGCTCGGCTGGCTGGCGCGCCGAAAAGGTCCCGACGGCGCGCGGTTCCTGACCCAGGCGGAAGTCGAAGCGGGCGAACGCCTTCGCGACGACTTTGAACGTGCGCAAATCGGACCTCGAATTGCGCAGAACTGGAGCAGCTTTCTCACGCCATCCGGCGACGCTCCTGGCGCGCGTTCTCCGGCGATGGGGCCAACCGACGCGCGCAAGCGATTCGCGGCGGCGATGGACGCGCTTGGCCCCGGACTGTCCGATGCTGCGTTGCGCGCATGCTGTTTTCTGGAAGGCTTGGAATCGACCGAGCGACGAATGGGATGGTCCGCAAGATCTGGAAAAGTCGTTCTCAAGATCGCCCTGCAACGCCTTGCGGTATATTACGGATTAAGCGTTGAAGAAAATGAAGAAATTCGGGTTTAAGTCGTGATTTTCGACTTCAGAGATGGCTTGTGCAAATGGAAATTACGAACCAATTTACAACAGGTGACCGCAAGCATTTACAGGCGAATAAGTTTTGTTGCAATGCACAACGCGTTATGCGTATTGTCCGGCAATCAAAAATCAGGAGCGCTTAATGATGAATTACAACCCGTTTGCCGGAAAGGCGGTCGAAGGCAACCCCTTGGACGTTTCTTTCTGGATGAGCTTCTCGCCGATGGCCCCGCTTTTCGGTGTGAAGTACCGCTACGCCGACATGTTCAAATTCGATCAGGCTTTCGCCCCGAACTTTGACCTTCTGACGCCCAAGAAGGCCGTCGTAAAGCCGGCGAAAAAAGCCAAACCGGCCGCCAAGCCGAAAGCCAAAGCTGTTGCGCCGAAAAAAGCCGTGACCGCGAAGAAGGCTGAAGCCCCCAAGAAAGCCGAAGTCGCGAAGAAGGTCGAGGCCCCGAAGCCTGTTGCGGCGCCCAAGGCAGTGAAGGTCGAGCCGATCGAGAAGCCGAAGGCCAAGGCCGTGAAGCAGGCCCCGGTCGAGACCAAAACCGTCGAAGCCAAAATCGAGGCCGCCCCGGCCAAGGTTGAAGCCGCCACCGACCGCCCCGCGACGCTGTTCGACGCGCCGCCGGCCAAAGTCGACGACCTGAAGCTCATCAAAGGCGTTGGCCCGAAGCTTGAGGGCATGCTGAACGGTCTCGGCATCTACACCTTCGAGCAGATCGCTGGCTTCAGCCAGGCAGAGCTGCAGTGGGTCGACGAGAACCTGACGAGCTTCAAAGGCCGCGCGTTCCGCGACGACTGGATCGCTCAGGCGAAAGGCCAGATGGCCTAATAACGCGAAAGAATTCGCGAGGGACGAGAAAGGCGGCCGCAAGGGCCGCCTTTTTTATGCGCCGGAGGTTTTGTAGAACTTGCGCCGGGCTTCCACTTCTATAGCCAATCGCAACTCCAGATCTGCAAGCTTCGCCATCTCTCTCTTGCGTGCGTCAGGCGCGGTTTCCGCGAGCAGAACCGCGCGTTGCTGGTCGACCGCCTTCTTCAGCTCAATCTCTTTTGGAAGCGCGCCAGCCTCGGCCATGACCCTAAAACCGGCCGCAGCAGCGAAATCTCCATGCCCCTCGTCTGGCAGCGGCTTTCCAGCGCCTTTCAGGCCATCCAACTGACCCTCGGCCTGAGCCTTCTTGATCTGCCGCTCCGCGAGATCTTTGAACTTCATTGCCGTCCTGGCGCCCCGTTCAACCGTTGGCCGCCGCGATGATGCCACTGAAATCGGCAGCCTTGAGGCTGGCGCCGCCGACCAAGCCACCATCGACATTTGAGATGCCGAAGATCTCGGCCGCGTTGCCCGGTTTGACCGAGCCGCCATAGAGTATGCGCATCCCGTCGCCATCGGAGCCGAACCGGGCGGTCAGCGCAGCGCGGATGGCGTCGTGCATTTCCGCGATATCCGAATTCTCAGGCACGCGCCCCGTGCCGATCGCCCAGATCGGCTCATAGGCGACCACCGTGGACACCGCCGTCGCCGAGTCGGGCAGGGAGCCCGCAAGCTGACCAGTCACGACATCGACGGCCTTACCGGCGTCACGCTCCGCCTCAGTCTCGCCACAGCAAACGATCGCCAGCAGGCCTGCGCGATAGGCGGCCTCGGCCTTGGCGCGTACGGCCGCGTCGCTCTCTCCGTGATCTGAGCGTCGTTCAGAATGGCCCACGATGACGGCGCTGGCGCCCGCATCCGCCAGCATCTCAGCAGAAAGATCGCCCGTATGCGCGCCTGAGGCGGCCGTATGGCAATCCTGTCCGCCGATCTGCACGGCGCTTCCCGAGGCGTTGGCGGCGAAGGCTGCGATCTGCGTCGCGGGAGGACACAGAATGACGTCGCAATTCGAGGCGTCCGCCTCCTTCAACGCCTCAAGCTCTGCGATCGAGGCGCCGAGCCCATTCATTTTCCAGTTGCCTGCGGCGATCTTGCGTCGGGTCATATGTTCCTCGCTTCAATTTTTCTTCGCGGCCAACGCCACAGATAATGATTGCCGGGCCCAGTCGAGCGCCTCGTCGGGATCGTCCAGCGCGCTGTCCGGCAGGCGCCAGAGTCCGCCAATGCGGCGAGGGCCGTTCTTGGTGTCATAGACGAAAGCCTCGGACCCCGCAGCCTCATACTTCGCCGCCAGGGAAGTATCTGCTTTCATGAAGAATTCATCGAACGCGATCAGGGCGAACATGACGCCCTCGGAGTAGAGACCCGCGCCGCCGAACATGCGGTTGGCGGTCACCGGTCCAAGCCCGCCGAACAGATCTTTCGCGTATTCAAGAGTTTCTTTGCTGACCGCCATAAGATGGTCAGCGTCAGGCGTCGGCTTCAGCGAACTTGATCGACTCGCCGCAGCCGCATGCGTCGACCACGTTTGGATTGTTGAACACGAAGCCGGATTCCAGCAGAGACGTCTGGTAATCCACCTCGGTGCCGAACAGAAACATCTGGGCCATGGGGGCGATCAACACGCGGGCGCCGTCTTGCTCGACGACAGCATCGTGTTCGCCGACCTCCTCAGCGTACTCCATGACATATTCCATGCCGGCGCAGCCGCCCTTCTTGACGCCGATCTTCAGGCCTTGCACGCGCCCTTCGGATCCGTCCATCAGTTTACGGATCTGCGTGACAGCGGCAGGGGTCATCGTGATTGGCGTAGCTCCGGGAACTCCGAACATATCGCGCCTCACATAAAGCCGAGTTCGAGTCGGGCTTCGTCAGAGAGCATCTCCATGCCCCAGGGCGGCTCCCAAACCAGTTGCACATCCACGGTTTTCACGCCGGGCAGGGGGGCAATCGCGTCAGCGAGCCATCCTGGCATCTCTCCGGCGACCGGACATCCCGGCGCCGTCAGCGTCATCTGCACGCCGACATTGTTCTCCTCATCGATCTTGATCTGATAGACGAGGCCCAGATCGTAGATATTCACCGGGATTTCCGGATCATGCACTGAGCGGCACGCCTCGACGATGTCATCATAAAGCGGATGATCCTCGCTCGATGGGCCAATCAGCGGCTCGCCTTCGGCGGGTTGGGAAGATTCAGTCGACGCATCCATGCGCTCAACTCCAAACTCTAGTATTTGGGTCAGATATAGGTGAGCGGGCCGCAATGGTCCAGATGGGGCCGCAGAATGCGTGGCCGAGCGATCTGCTCTGTCACTCGTCTGGGGCGCTCGCTCTGATCTTTCTAAGCATGGTCGATGATACGCCGGGCGTTCGGGACAAATACATAACCGAGCAAATGTCGCTCAAATGATCGAACTTGCCTTTCCAGTCGTCGCCGATCACGAAGATATCCGCTTTCTCTCGAAGGATATCCTCTCGCTTTTGCTCCCAAGACGTTTCTGGGATGACCTTATCGACATAGCGGCAGGCCTTGACGATCTCTACCCGATCTTCGAAGGGAATGAACGCCTTCTTCCCTTTGCCCGCATTAAATTCGTCGGTCGAAACCGCAACGATCAATCGGTCACAATGTTCGCGAATACGACGTATGATGTTCAGGTGTCCGATATGGAACATATCGAATGTTCCATAGGTGATCGCGGTTTTCATGTTCCGGCTGTTTCTTTCCGCTTGTTGAATTCCGCTTGCGCGCCCAAAAACTCATGAAAACGCTTCTTGGATCCGCGCCAGTCGAATTTCCACATAGGATCCGGATTTTTCCAGCTTTCTCCATAGTTTACAGCCAAGATACTTTCGACACCTTTCGGAATATCAAGCTCTGATCCAAAATAAGGCGCCTTACTCAATGGGATCACTTCAGACTTGTCGAGTTCACCAAACATATACGGATACACATAGAATTTGTCGCCACTGGACCAAGCAGGAAAGATATCGACTTCGACACCGCTCTTCAATTTCACCGCGCCAAATGCGCCAAGACCCTTGAAAATAAAAGAGTATCTCTTTTCGACTTCCGCCAAAAGACTCGAGTTTTCTTCTACAAGTTCATCGATCGAACAGTCGCCGAAATAGACGCCGATATCGAGATCATCGTCGTGCGGAATCAATTGGCCGTCTCGATGAAGTCCCAGCAAAGTTCCCGAATTCAGGAAGGCCGGATACCCTCTCTCTTTCAAAAAGTTCATCATCTCAGAAAGTTCAGCGAACAATTCGTGCTGATTGACCTGACTTGGAGCAACGCGATACCCGTGGGGTCCAATGATCACCGGACTAATCTTGGTATTAATATAGGCAAGGATCTCGTTGAAATTGCCGAGCTCAGACTCTCCCGCCAATAACTGCCGCAGTTTTCGCAGACGATTTCTATTCAGGCGATAGTTTCGAGATTTCAACGCATCCACAAGTATTGCCGACTTCAGCCATAGAAAGTGTTCTCTTGAGTTTTTACAGCGATCTGACGCCATCAAATCTCGCCACTGCCGATCGATCTCAATATCGCTAGAGCTTGCAGTCAAAGATGAAACAGCGTCCCAAATCTCTTCAATGTGTCGATTCTTGGGGCGCGCGCCGTCGACGACGCCTGGCACCGGGACCAGTTCGGCAAACGGCTGCTTCAATGCGGCTGCATCTTTTTCGCAATTCAACTCTACCGTAATAGAGTTATTAAGCGGACAGCGGCCAACAAACAAAAAATTAGTTTTCTTAATGCACTCGGATGTCGCTCCAAACGATATTATTGGCCACGATTTCTTATAGTTTATTTGAAAAGATAGCAAATTAGATTCGGACGCGAGGATTTTTGTTCCTACTGGAAAATCTTCCTGGGCTCTAATTCGGATCACTCCAAAAATAACACCAAATATTCCGCGACTCTTTACAGCGATCCTTAGGTTTTCAGATTTCTCGCGCAGAAGCGACGCATCGCGCTTGGACACCAACACTTTTGGGAGCCTGGCTTCGTGCGACCACGGGCAGATGATTTTTGACTGAACTGTAAAATGAACCATACTTAATTACTTACCCTAGGGTGTATTTTGTCCTAGTTACTGGCAGTATGAGCCTGATGGCCGTACAATGAAACACGAGACTTTTCCTGGATACTGTCTGTTGCAATTCTATCTTGCAGGAAAACCCTTTCCGAAAAAGCGTTTTCGCCGGATCGCGGCGCGTCATATCGTTCAAATGCCTGCGCTTCAATATACGGAGAGTCATTATTGAGTTTGCTGCGTTGCGGAAAATCTACAGTCGTTCGACACACTTCAAGAGTATCGGCGGCGTATCCGCCCAATCATAATAGTGACAAGTGACGGCAATATGGAAAGGCGTATTCTCTTCAGAGCGACAACGAATTGGGTGGACCGCCAAGTGGAGGCGAGGCGGCCCAAGCTCGTGATACATCTCACAAGAACTCAGTTCAAATCCACGCAGTTCGCATAATAGGTGACAGTCGCTGGCCAGTCTGAGAACACGCCCTTTACGCCAACGTCTAGCGCTAGAACGTCCAGCAACTCATACATTTGGCCGTCGCCGGAGATCGCATCGGTGATGCTCTTGTAGTACCATCCGCCGCCGGACTTCAGCGGACCGGAGCGTTCCAGGGTCCATGTAATGATGTTGATATCCGCCGCCTTGGCCGCCTTCGCATAGGCGGACGGTGCGATCCTGCCATCCTCCAACGTCACCAAGACCCACATGGGCGGCGCGATATAGTTGACGCCCATCTCCTTCAGTTCCGCCATGGTGGGCGAAAACGAGTCAGGCTTCATGGGGTCGAAGCGCTCATCGTCGTAGCGCCCGTCGAGAAAGACCGCCTGCGCGCCAAACTCAGGCTCGGCCTTGATCCAGTAGAGGACGTCTTCAAGATTGAAGGACTGCGCCCAAACATCAGACGCCGGCACGCCCGCCGCCTTGTACTCGTCGATGAGTTTCTGAGCGTAGTCTTCCTGACTGAAGCCGTCGAACGGCATCTCCACGGCCGGGCTTTTAAGCTCCGGCGTGAACTTGGCGCCAAGCGACTTGAAGAGTTCGATGCTCTCCGCATGGGTCATCAGCGTGCCCTGATGCTCGCCGTAAAGATCCGTTCGCCACGCCGCGGTGCCGTTCATATAGTCCTCAAGCGTGGTCGCGGAACTGTCGGCGGCGTCCATCTTGCCGTTCAGCGTACGGTATTCAGCAAGAGTGATCTCGGACGTGCGGCATTCCGCGTTGGCGTCCTGATCACCGGACGCCGGTGCGAAGGGTGTCTTGCAGGTGGCCGCTAGATCAACCGCCAAAATATCGGTCGTGGTGTGCAAATCGTTCTGGGCGTGGCGGCAGACCAGTTCCTTGTCCTTCGTGAAGGTCACATCGCATTCCAGAATGCCGGCGCCCATTCTGGCGGCGGCGGTGTTGGATTCCACCGTATGCTCCGGAAACATCAGGGGCGCGCCGCGATGACCGATGGAAAAGAGCCGCGGCGTCATCTCGTCTCCAGCGCAGGATTTCAGTTTGTCTTTCAGCGCGCCGTCGTCCATCGCGTCAACGAGAAACAACGGACGCGGGCCGAGCGTCGTTTCCGCATGGGCGGCGCCAGTGACAAGCGCCGCCGCGCTCATTGCAGCGACGTAAATCCACTTCGACATTCTGTCCTCCTTTTGAGTTTTGGGGTATGGCCGAACTCTAGACCCGTTTCGCGACCACGCAATGTGTCTGCGACGAGAATGCGTCAATTAAATGATTGGAGCTCAGGATGAGCGCGGGATTCAGCTTCGCCGTGCATGGGATCGACGGCCATGCGCGAACCGGCGTCGTTCAGACGCCGCGTGGGGAAATCCGCACGCCCGCCTTTATGCCGGTGGGTACAGCGGCGACGGTCAAGGCGATGCTGCCGGAAAATGTTCGTGAGACGGGTGCGGATATTCTGCTGGGCAACACCTATCACCTGATGCTGCGTCCGGGGGCGGAGCGGGTGGCGAAGCTTGGCGGGCTGCACAAATTCATGAATTGGGATCGGCCCATCCTGACGGATTCGGGCGGCTATCAGGTTATGAGCCTGTCTCAACTGCGCAAGCTGACGGAGGAGGGCGTCAAGTTTCAGAGCCATATTGACGGCTCGACACATATGCTGACGCCAGAGCGTTCGATGGAAATTCAGCGCCTGTTGGGTTCGAACATCGTCATGGCGTTCGACGAATGCACGCCGCATCCGGCGGAGGAGGGCGCGGCGGCCGACTCCATGCGCCTCTCCATGCGCTGGGCCGAGCGATCGAAGGCGGCGTTTGGCGACCGTCCGGGTTACGCCCTGTTCGGCATCCAACAGGGCAACCTTTATCGGGATCTTCGCGAGGAATCGTCGGAGGCGCTTCGCGGGATCGGCTTTGATGGCTATGCGCTCGGCGGACTCGCCGTCGGCGAAGGGCAGGAGGCGATGTTCGAGGTGCTCGACTATGCGCCCGGTATGCTTCCTGCAGACAAACCCAGATACCTTATGGGGGTGGGCAAGCCGGACGATATCGTCGGAGCTGTCCAGCGCGGCGTCGATATGTTCGATTGCGTGCTGCCGACACGTTCGGGTCGGACGGCGCAGGCTTTCACCCGGCGCGGCGTTTTGAACCTGAAGAACGCCCGCCATCAGGAGGATCCGCGCCCGCTGGATCACGATTGCGCCTGTCCGACATGCCAGAAATATAGCCGCGCTTACTTACATCACGTCTTTAAAGCGCAGGAGATGATCAGCGCGACGCTTCTGACTTGGCACAACCTTCATTATTATCAAGAACTTATGCGGGGGCTTCGGCTCGCTATATCCGCTCGCTCGCTCGACGAGTTCGTCGCCGATTTTCATCGCGCCAAGGAGGAGGGCGACATACCGCCTCTCTGACGAGACCGCCGCTGTGCGACCGGCGCAGGGACTGGACTGTATCCGCTCTCAGGCCCTATAGTCGGCGTTCAAATCCAACGGATTGGCGGAAACATGCTCAAGCAGATCTTCACGTGGTGGAATGGCGACACCATCGGCACTCGGCTCTTCACCTCGCGCAACGGGCGCAGGGTTGGCGAGGACGAGGCCGGCAACGTCTATTACCGCAATGCGGATGATTCCCGCCGCTGGGTGATCTTCAACGGCGAATCCGAGGCGTCCAGTGTCTCGCCCGACTGGCATGGCTGGCTGCACCATACATTCGACGAGGCGCCGACTGATGCGCCGCTTCCCCGTAAGACATGGGAGCGGGATCACACCCCAAACATGACGGGGACCGCGGACGCCTATCATCCTCCGGGCAGCGTGGTGACCCCCTCGACGAGACCACGGGTGGTCGGCGATTACGAAGCGTGGACCCCGGGCGACTGAGAATTCAAAAATGACAACTGCTACTGGAAATGTCGCTGAGACTCTGGTCGGCGCGCTGGTGCTCGCCACGGCGATCGGCTTTGTCGCCTATACCGCGCAAGGGACGGATGTCGCCGTCGGCAGCGGCGAGTACGAAGTGTCGGCCGCGTTTCGCAAGGCGGATGGCCTGACCATCGGCGGGGATGTTCGGATCTCGGGCATCAAGATCGGCACCGTGACATCGCTGACGCTGGATCCGCAGACCTACAACGCCAAGGTCGCGTTCTCGATCCGCAATGATGTCGAAATCCCGACGGATTCCTCCGCCAGAATCGCCTCAGAAGGCCTGCTCGGCGGCGCCTTTGTCTCCATCGAGCCGGGCGCGGCGGATGAGATGCTGGTGGCGGGCGACAACCTGACTTACACACAAGGTTCAATCGACATTCTTGATCTGGTGGGCAAGGCGATCTCGGGCGGTGGCTGAGCCCATGGGCCATGAGATGTGGAGCGCCGACCTCTACGAGAAGAACGCCCGGTTCGTCTCGGATCTTGGCGGAGACGTTCTGGCCTGGCTGAATCCACGCGCTGGTGAACGCATTCTGGATCTCGGCTGTGGGGACGGCGCCCTGACGGCGGAGATTGTGGCCGCAGGTTCCGTCGTCGTCGGCATAGATTCATCAACCGACATGGTGGCCGCCGCTCTAAAACGAGGCGTGGACGCGCGCATCGGCGATGCGATGAGTTTGTCTTTCGATGCGGAATTTGACGCCGTGTTCACCAACGCCGCCCTACATTGGGCTCCGCGCGCGGAGGCGGTCGCCGCTGGCGTCGTACGTGCGCTGAGGCCGGGCGGGCGGTTTGTCGCCGAGTTCGGCGGGTTCGGCAATGTCGCCGCAATTCGGACCGCGTTGACCGCAGTGCTGGCGAGCGACTACGGCATAGAGACCGATCTCAAGGACGTCTGGTATTTTCCGACGCCGGACGAATACGCCGCTGTATGCGCAAGAGCTGGACTGTCGGTCGAGCGGATCGAGTTGATCCCCCGTCCTACGCCCATCGGCTCAGACATGACGCAATGGCTGGAGACACTGGCTGCGCCCGCGCTCGCCATGTTGCCATCAGAAAGCCAGGTTGCCGCGAGAGAGAAGGCGGCGCGTTTGCTCGCACCGGCGTTGCGTGACGAATCCGGCCAGTGGACGGCGGACTATTCTCGACTCAGACTTTCGGCGACGCTTGCAGGAACCCCGACATGACCCGTTTTTCCGCCTTTCTGATCCTGTTCGCATTGGCGTTCTCGCCAACCGTCGCGCAGCAAAGCGACGCCGCCGCCAATGTGGAGGTTGAGGCGATCGAGGAGGTCGAGGAGTCAGAGATTGAAGCTCTGACGCCCATTCAGACAGCGGACGCGGCGACCTTGCGGGGCCTCGACAAGCTGACCGGCGAAATCGTCGAATTTGACGCCGCCACGGGCGAAGACTCGGCGTTCGAGCGTCTTCGCATCGCCGTCGAATCCTGCCAGATGCGCGGCGCAGAACACGCGGTGTTCCTGCAAATCTTTGACGGCGGTCGGCCGGAGGGACTTGATCTGATCTTCTCAGGCTGGATGTTCGCATCCAGCCCAGCGCTCTCCGCGCTTGACCATCCGCGCTATGACGTCTGGCTGCAGAGCTGCAAAACCTCCTGAGGAGGCGTATCGTCAGGCATGGCGTGAAAATCGCCGATCCGGTCGAGCGCGAACGCCAACTGCCGGTGATACGCCTTGCGGGAGATTTCCGTCGCCCCCAGACGGGACAGGTGCTCGGTGACGAACTGAGTATCGAGCAGTGTAAACCCGCCGAATTTCAGCCGGGCGACCAAATGCACCAGCGCGACTTTCGACGCGTCTGAGACGCTGCTGAACATGCTTTCACCGAAAAAGGCGGAGCCGAGCCGCACGCCGTAGAGCCCGCCGACCAGCTCATCCTCTTGCCAGACTTCGACGGAATGGGCGAAGCCAAGCTCGTGGAGTTCGGCGAAAAGCTGGCGGATCTCTGCGTTGATCCATGTCGACTCGCGCCCTGCGCAACCTGCGACCGCGCCCTTGAAATCCTGATCATGGGTGACGCGGAATCCGCCCTTCAGAACCCGTTTCTTCAGAGAGCGAGGGATGTGAAGCGCGTCCAGATCCAGCACGCCGCGCGTCTTTGGGTCGACCCAGAAGACGCTGGTCGCCTCGGCGCTGTCGGCCATAGGGAATACGCCAGCGGCATAGGCCCGCAGGATCAAGTGCGGCGTGAGCTCAAAATCGTCCTGACGACGAGACATGAAATATGTACGCGCTCTACCTCTGGGGGGCGCAATTCGCCCTATCAAAAGTGTAGATCAAGTCGGTCGCGGCGCCAATCCCGCCGGACAGGCTCAGCGCAAGCAGCGACAGAGACGGCGGATCAGTTGCGATCCAGCCAGCGCTCCAGCCAGTGGATGTGATAATCGCCATTCAGCACGTCCGGATCACGCAGCAAATCGATGAACAGCGGCGACGTGTTGTCGACGCCGTCGACGACCAGTTCGGACAGCGCGCGCTCCAGTCGCCGGACGCATTTCCGCCGGTCCTCGGCATGCACGATCAGCTTGCCGATCAGGCTGTCGTAGTGCGGAGGGATCCGATAGCCCTGATAGATCGCGCTATCCATCCGCACGCCCAACCCGCCCGGCGCATGATAGCTGGTGATGGTGCCTGGCGACGGCACGAAGGTTCGCGCATTCTCCGCATTGATACGGCACTCGATCGCATGGCCGCGCGGGATCAGGTTTTCCTGCTTGAGATCCAGATCACGACCCGCCGCGACCTTGATTTGCTCCAGCACCAGATCGACGCCATAGACCGCCTCGGTCACCGGGTGCTCGACCTGCAGACGCGTGTTCATCTCGATGAAGTAGAATTCGCCATTCTCATAGAGGAACTCGATGGTGCCGACGCCGCGATATTGGAGATCGCGCATCGCCTGAGCGCAAGTTTCGCCAATTTCTTCACGCGTATTCTGGTCGATGACGGGCGAGGGGGCTTCCTCCAGCACTTTCTGATGGCGTCGCTGAAGCGAACAGTCGCGCTCTCCCAGATGCACCGCGCCGCCCTTGCCGTCGGCGAGGACCTGCACTTCGATATGGCGGGGGAGCGAAAGATATTTCTCGATATAGACCGCGTCGTCCCCGAAGGCCGCCTTGGATTCCGAGCGCGCGGTCCGGAACGCCGTCTCCATGTCATCGCGCGAGGTCGCGACTTTCATGCCGCGTCCGCCGCCGCCCGCAGCCGCTTTCACGATGACCGGATAGCCGATCTCCTCGCCGATCCGCTGCGCCTCTTCAACCGTCTCGACCGCGCCGTCCGAACCCGGAACGCACGGCACGCCCAGGCGGATCATCGATTCCTTGGCGGCGATCTTGTCGCCCATGACCCGTATATGATCCGCGGTCGGACCGATAAAGGCGATCTCATGCTCTTCGACGATTTGCGCGAAATTCGCGTTTTCGGACAAAAAGCCATAGCCCGGATGAACCGCCTCGGCGCCGGTCAACTCGCATGCGGTGATGATCGCAGGGACGTTCAGATAACTTTGCGTCGCCGAAGGCGGGCCGACGCAGACGCTTTCATTCGCCAGGCGGACATGCATCGCGTCCGCATCCGCCGTCGAATGCACAGCGACGGTCTTGATTCCAAGCTCGCGGCAGGCGCGGTGAATTCGAAGCGCGATTTCGCCGCGATTGGCGATCAGAACTTTGTTGAACATCTGGCTGATCCCGCCCTGCGCTTATTCGATGATCATCAGGGGCGTGCCGAACTCGACCGGCTGTTCGTTCGTGACGAGAACGTCTTTCACGACGCCGCTGGCGGGCGAGGGGATCTGGTTCATGGTCTTCATGGCCTCGACGATCAACAGCGTCTGACCCTCTTTCACCGTGTCGCCGGTCTTGACGAAATTGTCCGCCCCCGGTTCCGGCGAGAGATAGACGGTGCCGACCATCGGTGAGGGAACCGCGCCCGGATGCAGCGCGGGATCTGCGGCCGCCGGCGCTTCCGGCTCGGCCGCCGCGGGGGCTGGCGCCTGCGCGGCGGGCGCTGCGGGCGCAGCCACTGGCACGGAGATCGGCGCAGGCGCTGCGGCGGCACCCTGAGACGGGTAGTAGCGCGTCACACGCACCTTAAGCTCATCGTCTTCGCCGAACTCGCGCTCGACCTCGATTTCCGCGAGGTCCTGTTCTTTCACCAATTCGGCCAGCGCGCTGATGAACTCAACGTCGCTATCAAAGGATTTGCCCATAACCCCAGTCCCTTCGCGGTTGTTGGCGATGCGACGGCCAGACCGCGCAAACGCAATGAAATCGGCTTATACTTCGGGAACGAAGCCGTGAGAAGACATAGCCTGAATTCTGACTGGAGGTCAGTTCGCCGCAATGGCCCTCTGTTCAGAAATGATCCGCGCCATCATCTGACCTTCGATATATCCGGGGACGACCCGATCTCCGATGATGAAGGACGGCGTGCCGGAAATGCCCAGCTGCTCAGCCAGCGCGTAGGTCCGGTCGATATTCGCCTGCAATTCAGGCGCCTCCATCGCGACCTCCAGCTCATCGGCGTCAAGGCCGACGCGCTCGGCGATCCTTAGCACCGTTCTTTTGTTCAGCGGGCCGCCCTGAGTCATCAACGCGTCATTGAAAGCGGGGTAGAGTTCGCCGTCTTCCTGCTGCAGCGAGGCCAACGCCGCCTTCGCGGCGACAACCGAGTCGGGGCCGAGAATCGGGAACTCCTTGACGACGAAGCGCACGTTGGGATGGCTCTCCAGCATCGATTTCACATGGGGATGCGCGCGTTTGCAATAGCCGCAACGATAGTCAGAGAACTCGACAACCGTGATGTCGCCATCCGGGTTGCCGCCGACAAACGAATACCCGTCGTTGCGAATTTCGTCTGAGAGGCTGGAGAAGACCTGTTGCCGGCGATCCTCTTCGGCGAGGCGGCGGCGCTCTTCAAGGATTTGCATCGCTTCGACGAGAATTTCCGGGTGTTCCAGAATGTAACGCCTGACTTCCTCTCCGATCGCTTCGGATTCATCGGCGCTGAACACTTCCTGCGCCGTGACGCTTCCAAAGGGCGACGCGACCAGCAAAGCCAATCCGGTCAGAGCGGCGGAACACCGCCGAAGATACGCAAATCGAGACGCTCGCATTTTAGTTCTCCTCATCGAGGCGGCGATCACTCGATCGCCACGCACAGTTCTAATTCGCATCCTTGCTGACGCGCAGAATATCCTGCGCGCGCAGCCAGGCCGATCCGCCCTCAGGCAGCCCCGGAAGCGCGCGCGACGCAAATCGCTTCGCCTCCTCCATGGAGCCCCCTAGGGCATAACGCTCGGCGGTTACAAGGGAGGCCATGGCGGGTTGCCCGCCGACCGCATAGGCTTGGGCGAGGGCGCTGCGCATGCTGGAATCCGCCGGATCGGCCGCCGCCGCCTGCTCAAGCACATTCAAAGCCTTTTTCTCATTCGCCGGGTCGCCGGTCGCCAGTAAGGCGCGTCCGTACCCCGAAGCGATCAGGGTCTCGTTCGGCGCCAGCGCCAACGCCTCGCCATATTTCACCGCTGCTTCGTCCGCCCGGCCGACTTCGAGCAGAAACTGACCGGCAAGTTCAAGATAATAGGGATCGTTCGGCCGAATGGTCAGAAGCTTGTCGACCTCCGCCATCGACTTTGTGCGATCGGGAAGCTGGTGATAGGCGACCGCGCGGCTGAGGGTGGCGATCTCTCCGGGATCGTCCTTCACGCGTTGCAGCACAAGATCGGGTGGATCGAGAAACGCCGCCAGCTTGGCGCGCATGCGGTCGTGCCAATAACGGAGCTCGTCCGACACCTTCTGGCCTTTGAACGGACTTTTCGCGACGCGCTCGCTGACAAAGTTATAGCGATCCGAACTCAAAGGGTGCGACCGAAGATAGGGATCCTGCCGCTGGGTCGAGAAGAACTCCTGACCACGCAGAAGGTTGAGCACCTCCAGCATGCCGCTGGGATCGATCCCGCCTCTTTCCAGATAGGTGATCGCGGCCTGATCCGCCGAGGCCTCTTCGCCGCGCGAATACGCCAAAAGTGAACGTTGCGCGGTCGCCTGACCGATGGAATACGCGCCGACGGCGCCAGACGCGGACCCCGCCGCAGCGGCGCCTGCGGCGGCCAGTATCGACGCGATCAACGCTGGGCCCGCCAGATTTTCCGAGACGATCTTGCGCCGCGCAAGGTGATTGCCAGTGATATGGCCGGTTTCGTGCGCGACCACCGAGATCAGCCCTTCAGGCGTTTTGATCTGATCGAGCAGCCCGGTGAAAAGGAAGATATTCGCGCCGCCCGCGACAAACGCATTCAGCGTCTGGTCCCGCACGATGTACATATTCACGCTGCTTTGGCTGATGCCGGCCCCTTTGAAGACCGGCGCCGTCAGCCGCGCCAGCGTGCTCTCGATTTCTGCGTCGCGAATGAATGTCAGCGCCAGCGCCTGACCCGAGGCCATCGATATCGCGGCGCTCATGGCCAGCACGGCGCCGCATTTTCTGGCGGAGCGGCGGATGACATTGGCGGCGCGTCTACGAAAACTCATAGTCACTGATCCTCATTGGGGCCGGCTGACCAACGCATTACGCGCAACGATAGCCTTGACCCAGCTGGGCGCGGCGGCTCTATCGAACGAAACTGACCATCCCTAGGACATAAGGGCGGCTGGAAATGAAGATTTCAAGGCGAAGCGTCGTAGATCCGTTCATTGTGATGGATGTGATGGAGGCGGCGCGGCGGCGAGAAGCGGCTGGCGACTCGGTGATTCACATGGAAGTGGGGCAACCGGGCACGCCCGCGCCGCGGCGCGCCGTCGAAGCGCTGGAACGCGAACTGAGGCGCGATCCTCTGGGCTATACGGTGGCGCTTGGCCTTCCCGCCCTGCGCGAGCGCATCTCCAAACTCTATCGCGACTGGCACGGATTGAGCGTGCCCGCCGAGCGGATCGTTATCACAACGGGTTCGTCCGCCGGGTTTCTGCTGGCGTTCATTTCACTATTCGATGCGGGCGACAGAGTCGCCATCGCCGATCCCGGTTATCCGAGTTATCGCAATATTCTGAAGGGTCTGGACCTCGAACCTGTGAGATTGGAGACCGGGCCTGACACCCGTTTTCAGCCTTCGCCAGATCTGCTCGCCGAGGTTGAGGCGGAGAGCGGTCCGGTGCAGGGCCTTCTGGCCGCAAGCCCCGCAAACCCATCGGGAACCATGCTGGATCGCGCATCGATGGCGTCGCTGGTGGAGGCGTGCCGGTTGCGGCGGGCGGCGTTCATCTCCGACGAGATTTATCATGGCATCACCTACGGCCAGCGCGCGGTCACCGCGCTGGAGGTGGCGGACGACGTGGTGGTGATCAACAGCTTCTCAAAATATTTTTCCATGACTGGGTGGCGCGTCGGCTGGATGGTCGTGCCAGAGAGCCATATCCGCACCGTGGAACGGCTCACGCAGAACTTCTTCATATGCCCCCCGACAGCCAGCCAGGTGGCCGCGCTCGGCGCCCTGGACGCGGAAGAGGAGCTGGAGGCGAATGTCGAGGTCTATGCAAAGAACCGCGAGATATTGCTGGAAGAACTGCCCAAAGCCGGGTTCAAGGATTTTGCGCCCTGTGATGGGGCTTTTTACCTCTACACCGATATCTCAGACATGACCGACGACTCGCAGGCATTTTGCGACCGGATGCTGGCCGAGACGGGCGTGGCCGCCACTCCGGGGCATGATTTCGATCCGGAGCGAGGCGATCGGACGATGCGGTTCTCCTTCGCCAGAACGACGGACGAAATGATTGAGGGGGCGAAGCGGCTGAAGAACTGGAAGCGCTGAGACCGAAACGGGCGGCCGTTTAGGGCCGCCCGCTGTTCGCAGTGCTAAGTTTCGACAATCGGTGGTGATTAGCCGCGACCGATGCTCCACCAGCCTGTGCGTTTAGGCTTTGGCGGCGCGGTTTCGACCGGCGCCGGGGCAGGGGGTTCATCCGCCGCCTCCTCAGCGTCTACCGGCTCCACAACGGCGGCGGATTCCTCGATCTGATCCGTTTCCGCATCGGCGGACGCCGCTTCATCAGAGACGCTTTCCTCAGCGATTTCGACGGCCTCGTCGATGGAATCGGCTGCGGCCTCATCCGATTCCACGCTTTGATCGGCGCCCAACTCGGCAACGGAGTCCGCCTCCTCCAGCGGCGCGTCCGTAACCGATGCCTCTTCGACCGGCGCATCGCTGGTCGCGTCATCGGTAACAAGCGGCGGCGCGACTTCGATGCTGGACTCCGTAGCGGCCTCGACCGAGAGCCCGAAAGGTCCATCCTCTTTCACCGTCAGCCGAGACTCCCCGGCGGGCGCAGACTCGTCAACGGGCGCAGCTTCTTCTGACGGCGCCTGGTCCTCAGACGCTGCCTCTGCGGTTGCTTCGCCGTTCTGATTCTCCGTGTTCTTCCGACGACCGCCGCGACGTCCACGACGCCTCCGCCGCTTTTTGCCGTCAGACTTGTCGTCGTCATTCGCGGGCGCGGCCTCCGTTGGGACTTCCGCTGGTTCGACATCCATCAGCGCCGGATCCGCTGTGACGGCTTCCGCCACAGCCTTGCCTGACGGCAGGGTCTCATTGGTGCGTTCAACCGAGAAATCAGTGCCGATCCGAACCGGATCGCCCTCGATCTCCACCCGCACGCCATAACGGCTTTCGACCTGCAGAACGCTGTCGCGCTTCTTGTTGATCAGGTAGTTGGCGACCGCGACCGGCGCGATCACTTTCAGCCCGGACGAGCGCCGCTTGACGCCTTCCTCCTCCACTTGCCGAAGGATAGAGAGCGCGAGGTTCTCGTCAGAGCGTACGATGCCCTGACCGTGACAATGCGGGCAGGGGGTCGTGGTCGCCTCCAGCATGCCCGGACGCAGGCGCTGACGCGACATCTCCAGCAGTCCGAAGCCGGAGATGCGCCCGACCTGCAGCCGCGCGCGGTCGTTCTTCAGCCGCTCCTTGAAACGCTTCTCGACAGCGCGGTTGTTCCGCGACTCCTCCATATCGATGAAGTCGATCACGATCAGCCCGGCCAGATCGCGCAGTCGCAGCTGGCGCGCCACCTCTTCCGCCGCTTCAAGATTGGTCTTGAGCGCCGTGTTCTCGATCGACTGCTCTTTCGTCGAGCGGCCGGAGTTGACGTCGATTGCCACCAGCGCCTCGGTCACGCCGATCACGATATAACCGCCGGATTTTAGCTGCACGACCGGATTGAACATCGAGTTCAGGTAGCCTTCGACCTGATGCTTGATGAACAAAGGCGTGGGATCGCGATAGGGCTGCACATTCTTCGCGTGCGAAGGAATGAGCATCTTCATGTAGTCCTTGGCCTCGCGATATCCCGCTTCTCCCTCGACCTGAACCGCGCTGATTTCGCGCGAATAGAGATCGCGGATCGAGCGTTTGATCAGGCTGCCTTCCTCATAGATCAGCGTTGGCGCGACTGATTTCAGCGTCATGTCGCGCACCAGATCCCACTGGCGCAGCAGGAAGTCATAGTCGCGCTTGATCTCGGATTTGGTGCGCTCGGCGCCGGCGGTGCGCACGATCAGGCCCATGCCCTTGGGCACCTCCAGTCCGCCCGCGATTTCTTTCAGGCGTTTGCGATCCGAGGCGTTGGTGATCTTGCGGCTGATCCCGCCGCCACGCGCGGTGTTCGGCATCAACACGCAATAGCGGCCGGCGATCGAGATATAGGTGGTCAGCGCCGCGCCTTTGTTGCCGCGCTCTTCCTTGACGACTTGCACCAGCAGGATCTGGCGGCGTTTTATGACCTCCTGGATCTTGTAGCGGCGCACTGGACGGCGGCGGGGGCGAACCTCTTCCTCTTCATCGGACGCTCCTACGGATTCGATGGGCTCCTCAGGCGTTTCGGCGTCGGCCTCGTCGTCATCCGACTCGTCCTCATTGTCGTTGTCCGCGTCGTCGTCCGAGCGATCGTTCTCGGCCTGTGCTTCGAACGAGGCGTCGGCCCCAGAATCCGCAGACGCCGCTTCACCAGACTCAACAGGCGAATCTTCGGTTGAGGCGTCGTCTGTCGATGCCGCTTCCACAGATTCCTCGGCATCGGAAGCATCCGTTTCCACAGTAGGCGCGTCTTCAGCGTCGTTCGAGGCGACTTCAACCGCTTCGACAGACGCGTCTTCAGAGGGCGTTTCTGACGCTTCCGCCATAGCCACGTCAGCCGGCGCGGCTTCCGCCTCATCGTCCTGCGCTTCGTCGGCAGGCGCGTCGCCTGTCAGCGTGGCGTCTTTCTCCGTCCCGGCGCTTTCCGCCATGGAGCGAGGCGGCGCTTTCGAATCGTCCGCAGGCTCTTCGATATGGTCTTCGCTCGGTTCGCTTTCGCCAGCATCGGTGTCGTCGGCGCTAATTTCCGGTTCTTCAGATGTTTCAGCGACGATTGGCGTCTCATCAGCAGCGGTATCGGATTCGGCGTCCATCTCAGGCGCTTCGATCGGAGCAGCCTCCGCGGGCGCGGTCTCGGCAACCTCTTCAACGGGCGATTCCACCGCTTCTTCGGCGATGTCCTGAGTCTCTTCAGCGTTTGAAGATTGGGCCTCAGCCTGATCCGCCTCAGACGCATCCGGGCTTTCGACAGCGGGTTCGGCGTCATCCTCGACGACGGCCTCCGGCGCATTCTCTGCTTTGGCGCTTTCGACAGATTCCTCGGAATTTGTCTCCGACTCCGTCTCCGCCGTCGCCTCTACTGGCGCGCCCTTGCGGGATCTGCGCCTTCGGGAGCGGGAGCGGGACCGGCGCTTGCGGCCAGAGCTTTTCGCTCCGCCGCCATTCGCATCGGCTGTCTCGTCTTCGTCTTCGGACTCGGCGGCAGCTTCGGCTTCGGCCGCCAGAAGCGCTTCGCGATCCGAAACCGGGATCTGGTAATAATCTGGATGGATCTCCGAAAAGGCGAGGAACCCATGGCGATTGCCGCCATAGTCCACAAACGCCGCTTGAAGCGACGGTTCGACCCTCGTGACTTTTGCGAGATAGATATTTCCCGCGAGTTGCCGCTTGTTCAGCGACTCGAAATCGAATTCCTCTACGCGGGAACCGTCCACCACCACGACCCGGGTCTCCTCCGGGTGCGTGGCGTCGATAAGCATTTTCTTCGCCATGAATCTCTTTTCGGACCACGCCCGATTGGTGCGCCTTGGCGCGGGGGGGGCGTCGTCAACATTGTTGGGGTGAGGCCGGAGGCGTCCGAACGGCGCGCGAGCGGGATCTGTATCCGCACTAAGCGCGATCCTCGTCGTTTGGCGGCGTCGGCCATCGTTATTTTCACCTTTTCGCGCTTCGCGGCGAACGGGACATCGCCGCCAAGGCGCGCATTCATATGCAGGACCGCATCGCGGTCTTCGTCGTTCGGGCGGCCGGCGGAATGATCCGTCTCCGGCGCGCATACGCCATTTCGGCGAATTCTCTTTGTGCGCAGTGCAAAACACGCTTTCGGCGATTCGGCCGATGCGCGCGCGCTTCGCGCAACAATCGCATACTATGCAGTCCAGGTAGGGATTGCCAATTGGATTTTCAGGCCCTAGCCGGTTTATACTGATTTGGCTGACACATAGACGCGATCGTTACGATTGCGCCCTAACAATAAACAGTCAGCGGTGTTTTTGGTGTTTTAACGAGGCGGAACAGGCAAATGAGCGACCGTAGAGGCGTGCTTCGGCGCGCCGCTTCGATTCCAGCGACTGCGCTATTGGCGATGGCCTTTGCGATCATCATGATCGCGACCTTCATCTCCCATGCGCATGCGGTCGACGCGCTCAAGCTCAGATTCGGAGAGAATGACGGCGCTCAGCGCATCGTGCTGGAGCTTTCCGAGCCCGCGCCGTACCGCGTTTTCACGTTGGAGAATCCTTATCGCGTGGTCATTGATCTGCCTGAGGTGAACTGGCGGTTTTCCGCGCCGAAACCGCCGTCGGGCGCCATCTCGGCGGTCAGATTCGGTCTTTTCCAGCCCGGCCGATCCCGCATGGTCCTGGATCTGAAGGGCCCGGCGCGAGTCGCGAACTCTTTTGTGCTGGAAGCGCGGGGCGCGAGGCCGGCGCGGCTGGTCATCGATCTCACGTCGCAAAGCCGCGAGGCGTTCGCCAATTCCGCTGGTTGGCCCAGCGACGCCCGGTTGGTCGCCAATCCGCCGACGCCCCGGCCGAAACCCGCGCGTATTGGCGGGCCGCGCCCGCTGGTGGTCGCGCTCGACCCCGGCCATGGTGGCATTGACCCTGGCGCGATGAAAGGCGGCGTGGTCGAAAAGGAGCTGGTGCTCCTGTTCTCTCGCGAGCTGAAGGCGGAGCTAGAGGCGACAGACCGTTATCGCGTGGTGATGACGCGAGATTCGGACGTCTATGTGCCATTGCGCGAGCGCGTCGAGCGGGCGCGGCGGGCGCGGGCGGATCTTTTTTTCTCGGTGCACGCAGACGCGGTGGAGGTTGGCGACGCTCATGGCGCGTCCGTCTACACTCTGTCTGAGGCCGCATCGGACCGCGAGGCGGCGGAATTGGCCGCGCAAGAGAACCTGTCGGATGTGATCGCGGGCGTTCGGCTGACCCATGAGGATGACGACGTCGCGCGGGTTCTGATCGACCTCGTGCAGCGGGAAACCATGATCGAATCGCAACGCTTCGCGAAAGGACTGGTTAAGAGTCTGGATAGCAGCATCGGGGTGCTAGAGACGCGTCCGCTGCGCTCGGCTGGCTTTCGGGTGCTCAAGGCGCCCGATGTGCCCTCGGCGCTGCTGGAGATCGGTTTTCTCTCTAGCAAAACCGACTTGGAACGCATGCAAAAGTCGGAATGGCGCAAGAGGGCGGTGTCGGCCGTCGTGGCCGCGATCGACAATTGGGCCGCCAAGCGTGCCCGTAGCGCTTCACACTGACGCGAAACTGTGCCTGAATCACACGGCTCGGCCTTGCTTTCGCCGCTGTTTGCGGCCTAGTCCTGCACTATATGCAAGCTGAGAATGTGGTTGGGAGAGGGCGCGGCTCGCCGGCGCCCTGAGTTGCGAATGTTGAAGTTCCTGTCTCGACTGGCCGGATTGGTCGCCAACGCCACGGTCGCGTTGGCTGTTGGCCTGCTCGCGGCGATCAGCGCCATCTGGTGGTTCGGATCTGATCTGCCGGACACCGAAGGGCTGGCTAAATATGAGCCGGCGACCATGAGCCGGGCCTATTCCACCGAAGGCGACATTGTCGCGGAATATGCGCGCGAGCGGCGTCTCTTCACGCCGATCGAGGAGATCCCTGCGCGGGTCAAGGACGCCTTCATCAGCGCCGAGGACAAGAATTTTTACACCCATTCCGGCGTCGACGCGTTCGCTGTCGCCAAAGCCATCGCGCAGTTCACTCTGGCCAAGGTGCAAGGTAGGGACGCCCGGCTGCGCGGCGCGTCCGGCATCACGCAGCAGGTGATGAAGAACTTCCTGCTGTCGGGCGAGCGCGCCTATGAGCGGAAGATCAAAGAAGCGATCCTGTCCTACCGGATCGAGAAGTACCTTTCGAAGGACCGGATCTTGGAGCTCTATCTGAATGAGATTTTTCTCGGTCGGCGGGCCTATGGCGTCGCCGCCGCTGCATTGACGTATTTCGGCAAAAACCTTGATGAACTGACCATTGAGGAGGCGGCGTTCATCGCGACTCTGCCCCCTGCGCCCAGCACCCGGCATCTTCCGAAGAACCGTGAAAGCGCCACGTTCCGGCGCAACGTGGTGATCCGCGAGATGGCGGAGAACGGCTATATCACGGAAGAAGAGGCCGAAGCCGCCAAGGCGATCCCGATCACATTGGTGGAGGGCAACGGCTTCGCTGCGCCCGACCATGATTACTTCGGCGAGGAGATCCGGCGAGAACTGATCGCGGAGATGAGCGAATCCGGCGTCTATGGCGGCGGTTTGGCGATCCGGGCCACCATCGATCCGGATATGCAGCGCTATGCGAGAGAAGCGCTGCAGGCGGGTCTACAAAAATACGACCGGTCACGCGGCTATCGCGGGGCTGTGGCGCAAATCGAGGAACTGGGCGCCGATAACTGGCGCCCGCAACTCGCGGAAGTCGACGTTCCGCGCGGCTTCGCCGGGTGGGATCTCGGCGTGGTTCTCAGCATTGCGGATGGCGCTGCGACCGTGGGGCTGGAAGATCCTGACGGACCTGAGACCGCCACGCTGTCTTACGCCGATGAAAAAGGCTGGGTTGGCGGCAAGTTCGGCTCCGCCGCTGCGCTCTGGTCCGTTGGCGACGTGATCTATCTGTCGCCCAACCTCAAGGACGACTCTGAGGAAATCGAGAGCTGGTCACTGCGCCAAGCGCCGGAGATTCAGGGCGCCTTTATGGCGATGGACCCCATCACCGGTCGCGTTCTGGCGATGCAGGGCGGGTTCGACTACGCGGTCAGCGTCTTCAATCGCGCGACGCAAGCCAGTCGTCAGCCGGGATCCTCTTTCAAGCCTTTCGTCTACGCCGCAGCGCTGCAAGAAGGCTATACGCCGAACACGATCGTGCTCGACGCCCCCGTGGTCGTCGATCAGGGCAATGGCGATCTTTGGAAGCCAAAGAACTACTCTGACCGATTTTATGGTCCTTCGCCGATGCGGATCGGGATCGAGAAGTCCCGCAATCTTATGACCGTGCGGATCGCGCAAGATGTCGGTATGAACCTGGTCGCCTGGTATGCTGAGCGGTTCGGGGTTTATGACCGAATGCCGCATTTGCTGTCCTATTCTCTCGGCGCGGGCGACACGACGCTTTATAAAATGGTCACCGCCTATGCGATGTTTGCGAATGGCGGGCGGCGTATTGAACCCACGCTTATCGATCGTATTCAGGACCGGCGCGGAGAGACGGTGTTCCGTCACGATCAGCGGCATTGCCTCGACTGTGTGGCGCTGGACTATGCCGGCGGCGATATGCCGGTCGTCGCGCAAACAGGTGAGCAGGTGATGGACGGCATCATCGCCTATCAGCTGGTCTCGATGATGGAAGGCGTCACCAGCCGCGGCACGGCGGCGCGTTTATCGGCGCTCGGCTTCCCGGTCGCGGGTAAGACCGGCACCACCAATGACGGCAAGGACGCATGGTTCATTGGGTTTACGCCAAATCTTGTTGCCGGCTGCTATATGGGGTTCGACGACCCCAAGCCCTTAGGCCGCGGCGGCACAGGCGGCGGACTGTGCGCGCCGGTGTTCCAGGAGTTCATGGAGCGCGCCATGGCGGATCGGGAAAAGGCTGCGTTCAGCCCGCCGACGGACGCCCGCGCGGTCAAGATCAGCCTGACGACCGGTCGCCGCGTGCCGGACGGATCATCGGGCAGCAACATTTCCGTGGAGTATTTCCCAAGCACCAACGTGCCCGAGATCAATGCGCCGGTCCGGTCCATCGTCGGCGGCTTTCCGGGCGATGACGCGTTTAGCCTCAGAGAGTTGAACAGCCGGGTTGACCCGGTCGAGCCTGCGCCACAGCCGGAGACGACCAGCGACGCGACCACGCGGGGCGCCGCCCCCAATCGGCAAGTTCGCCGCCCCCCTCCGCCGCCGCCTCCGCTACGCCCGACGATTGGCGCTGGATCCGGCGGCCTCTACTGACGCGTCCTCAGCATCGCGGGATCTTTACCTGTCGGATGCCGATGGGTATCTAGCTGCGTTCATCCATCCTCCAAAGAGGGCCGGGGGCCGTCATGCGCGCCGAAATTGAGTCTGTCACCGTCGACATTTCAAAGTCGCTGGAGCTTCTGCGCCAACGCCTCGGCTGGGAGACCGCGGAAGCGCGTCTGGAGGAGCTGAACGCCCGTGCCGAGGACCCGGATCTGTGGAGCGATCCGGCCCGCGCCCAGAAGGTCATGCGGGAACGCCAGAGGCTGGCGGACTCGATCGACGGCTACAAGGCTTTGGCGCAGGAGTTGGACGATCAGGTGGAGTTGATCGAGCTGGGCGAGATGGAAGAGGACGCCGAAGTCGTCGCCGAGGCGGAGACCGCTCTGATCGCCCTCAAAGAGCGCGCCGCGCAGAAGGAAACCGAAGCGTTGCTCTCGGGCGAGGCGGACGGCAACGATACATTCATCGAGATCAATTCAGGCGCTGGCGGGACCGAGAGCTGCGACTGGGCCAGCATGCTGGCGCGGATGTATGTCCGCTGGGCGGAGCAGCACGGCTATAAGGTCGAGCTGATGTCGGAGACCGCCGGAGAAGAGGCGGGGATCAAATCGGCCAGTTACCAGATCAAGGGCGACAACGCATATGGCTGGCTGAAATCGGAATCAGGCGTGCATCGGTTAGTGCGCATCTCTCCGTTCGACAGTCAGGCGCGGCGTCACACCTCCTTCAGCTCCGTCTGGGTCTATCCGGTGATCGACGACACGGTCGAGATCGACATTCAGGACAAAGACATCCGCATCGACACCTATCGGTCGTCAGGAGCGGGCGGTCAGCACGTCAACACCACCGATTCCGCCGTTCGGATCACGCATATGCCCTCTGGCATCGTGGTGACGAGCTCCGAAAAGTCCCAGCACCAGAACCGCGCCAATGCGATGGCGGCCCTGCGCGCACGCCTCTACGATCTGGAGATGAAGAAGCGCACCCAGGCGATTCAGGACGCGCATGACGCGAAGGGAGAAATCGGCTGGGGCAACCAGATCCGCTCCTATGTCCTGCAGCCCTACCAGATGGTCAAGGACCTCAGAACCGGGGTGGAGACCTCGGATAGCCAGGGCGTGCTGGACGGCGATCTCGACGCCTTCATGGCTGCCGCGCTGGCCCAGGAAGTGACCGGAAAAAGCCGGGCGGAAGCTACGGAAGAAGAATGAACGGCCCGGCCCGCGCTGGCGCTGGCGCAGCCGAAGCGACGGCGGACGCACGGAGTTTTCAGGCCATAAGGCTGGTATTCGCTCTGAATGCGACGATCTTTTCCGTCTGGCTGCCGCGCATTCCGGATGTGAAGCAATCGCTAGAGCTGGATGCGGGAACCCTCGGTTTCTGCCTGTTCGCGGCCCCGGTCGGCATCCTGATCGGATTCCTGTTCTCACCGGCCTTGATCGGACGTTTCGGCGTGCGACGCGTCGCTGCGATCGCGGGCGCCGCCTTCGCTCTGCTCTTCATCATCCCCGGTTTCGCGTGGTCGGCCTGGTCACTGGGCGGCGCGCTGTTCATTGTTGGCCTGTCCGTTGCGCCGATTGAGATCGCGATGAACGCCAAAGCGTCGGAGATGGAGCGCGTCCAGGCACGCCGCATCATGGCGCAATGTCACGGCTTCTGGTCGTTAGGTTCAATCGCGGGGGCCGGGATCGGCGGTCTCGCGTCGTGGATTGGCGTTAGCTTTGCGGCGCAACAGGTTGTTTTGATGCCGTTATTCGCCATCATTGCGTATTGGATCGCGATGGCGACGCCGCCCGACGCTGAGCGTGGCCCCGATATCGCGCCGCCCTTCGCATTACCGTCCAAAGAGATCGCCGTTCTTTGCCTGCTGCCGCTCGGCGTGATGGCGATTGAAGGCGCAATGATGGATTGGTCGGCGGTGTTCGCGCGAGAGGTGTTGGCGACGGCGGCGGGTCTGGATGCGGCGCCGTTCTTTATCTTCGCCGTCGCGATGGCCGCGACGCGTCTTTCAGGTGATCGTCTGGCGGCGCGTTTCGGACCGGCGGCGGTGATCGCCGGATCGGCCACGGTGGCGGGGATCGGGGTTGTGTTGCTGGCCAATTCGGCCGGGCTGTTTCCGGCGCTGGCGGCCTCCGCCCTGACCGGAATCGGCGTCGCCAACGTCTATCCGCTCGCCATTTCCGCTGCAGGCGGGGCGGCCGGCGAGGAAGAGCGCAATGTCGCCGCCGTCGCCTTCGTGGCCTTCACAGCCTTGCTGATCGCACCCCCAGCGATCGGCGCCGCGGCGGAGCTATGGGGATTGCGCATCGCGTTGGGAGCGATCGCGCCGCTGGCTCTGATCGCGGCCGCCATCGCGCTGAACACAAGCTTATTGAGGCCAAAATAGAAAACGCCGCGGAGTTTACCGCGGCGCTGCCGTTTCTTTGTCGCGAATTTACGAGCCGAGCTTACTCGGCGGCGGTCGCGGTTTCCGTCTTCTTGGTGCGATCTTCCAGCTGCCGCACGGGCTTGCCGGCGTTTTCGCCGAGCGGATCGTCATGGCGACGCACCGAGCCCTCGAAATGCGCGCCGGATTCGATCGCGATCGTTTTATGGATCACATCGCCCTCGACCCGCGCTGATGCGGTGAGGCGCACTTTCAGTCCACGGATGCGGCCGATCACGCGGCCATTGACCACGATGTCGTCGGCGATGACTTCGCCGCGCAACGTCGCGGATTCGCCGATCGTCATCAGGTTGGCGCGCACATCGCCTTCCACTTCGCCTTCGATCTGGATATCGCCGGTCGTCTCGATATTTCCGGTGATTTTCAGGTCGGAAGAAATCATCGACGGCGCCGGTTTCGGCTTCTTCGCCGCGCTAATCGGCTCAGAGGGCGCAACGGCGGCGGGCTTGGGGCTAACCGCCGGTTCGCTCGTCTCGTTGGAGGATTCCATAGGGTCGTTAATTTTGCTCTTCGTAAACATCGCGTCCAGCCTCGATGAACTTCATTGGGTCGAGCGCCGCCCCGTCCTGGCGGATCTCATAGTGTAAATGGCTGCCGGTGCTGCGGCCCGTGCTGCCCATGTCCCCGATCCATTCGCCACGCTGGACTTGATCGCCCACCTCGACTCGAATCTGGTTCAGGTGAGCGTAGACCGTTTCCAAGCCGAATTCATGGCGAATCTGGACCAGATTGCCGTATCCGTTAAGCCAGCCGGCCTCGACGACCTCGCCGTCGGCGGTGGCGAGCAACACCGTGCCTTCAGGGGCGGCGTAATCAACGCCGGCATGGAACGCGGACCGCCCATTGAACGGGTCCTTGCGGTATCCGAATTTACTGCTGTAGCGCCCATCGGCGGTCACCGGTTCGCCAAACGGAATTTGCACCATGGCGACGTCAATTAGCGCCTCTTCCTCAACGCTGCCGACAATGGACTGAAACCTACGGTCGGCGTCTGCGGCCGCTTCCTCGGCGACTTTCGGGTCGGTCGGATAGGGCGTGAACGGACCACCGGCTGCGGCCAGTTCCCGCTCCACACGCTCGATGATCAATTCCGGATCGAGCCCGGTTTTTTTCAGCATGCGGCGGAGTTTGCTCTTGGCGCGGGCCTCGGCGCTCACCAGTTCAGGGTGGACGGGAATATCATGGCGGGCGATCTCGTCGGTGGATTCAACCTCGGCAGGCTGAACCTCCTGCGACTCGGCCATCGCCGGAACCGCGGCAACCGACATCGCTGCAGCCAATAACACCGCAAATCTGCGGCGGCCTCCAACCGACAGCGTCGGAGAGAGCGCTATGATTCTGTAAATCGCCTTCAACATGCCTACCTTCACCCTCCCCCCGAATAGCTGACGCCGCGGAGTCGAATCCTTTCCCGACCCGCAGGCGATTAGGCACTATATGTGCAGTGCAGCATTCTGATCAACTGCACTGCAGCATTTAATTTGTGCACCGCAACATTATTGTGATTGATGGGCCTTATTCGCCATTTATCGTCGCCAGTACAGCGTCGGCGTGACCGGGTACTTTCACCTTGCGCCAGATCTGTTTCAGCGCGCCTTCCTGATCAATCAGAAACGTCGCGCGTTCTATCCCCATGTATTTCTTGCCGTACATGGATTTCTCAACCCAGACGCCATAGGCCTCGCACACTGCGCCGTCTTCATCCGCAAGCAAAGTGACGCTCAGATCGTGCTTCGCGATGAACTTTTCGTGTTTGGCGACGCTGTCTTTCGACACGCCCAGAATGACGGCGCCCGCAGCTTTGAACGCCTCCAGCGCTTCGGTGAAGGCGATCGCCTCTTTCGTGCAGCCAGACGTGTCGTCCCGCGGATAGAAGTAGAGGACGACCATTTGTCCTTTGAGATCAGCCAGCGAGACGCGCCCGCCGCCGTCCCGCGGCAGGTTGAATTCGGGCGCGGCGTCGCCAATCGCAAGCGCTTTGTCGGTCATTTGGCCTCGTCTCCTCGGATTGTGATCGCCGCAAGCGCGCAAGGCGGCCCCTCGCGGCATGTCGGTGGTCGATTTTCCTTTTCCGCGGCAATAAGTAAGACTGTATGGCGCGGGTCAAGGGCCTGCTTGCGCGCTCCTGAGCAAACTGAAATGTCTGCGTGGGGTTTGAATTTCAATCTGATAATCGCGGTGGCGCTGCATTGACGAATACCGGTCATTCCGACACCGAACAGAACGGCGAGAGCGGTGACCGTCGCGACGCGCCGGACTCGAAGAACTCAAAAAAAAATATACCGAAACCACCTCGGTCCAAACGGCGGGGCGCGGTGAAGTGGACGGCGCATACGATCGGCATGCTGGTCGGCCAATCGATGACCCTGGCGCTGATCCTCGTATTCGCGGCGCTCGTGCGCCTGCAAGGCGATCCGATTGATCTGAGCGCATTCGCACCAACGATCGAGGCGGCGGTCAACAAGAACATCGATGGCGAGATCGAGATCGGCGGCGTCATCATCTCCACGCACAAGGCCAGCGACGAACCGCGCGTTCAGTTGAGCGACGTGAGACTGCGCGATCCTGATGGACGGCTGATCCTGTCCGCGCCGCGGTTTTCCGCCCGTTTCGACCAAAGCAAGCTGCTGTCCGGCAAGATCGCGCCGACCAGCCTGACGCTGATTGGCCCCACCGCAATCTTGACGCGCTCGGCGGACGGCGATTTCAAGTTCGGCATCGGGGGCGCCGCGCCTGTAGAGGCGGCGCAGTCGCCCGACGCGCCAGACACTGTGGATGAAGAGCCGCCCATCGACGCTTTCTCGACTTTCGTGGCCGGGCTGGCGTTTCCTGAGAAGCGACGCGACCCTTTCGCATCGCTCAACTCCATCGCCGTGCGGCAGGCCAATCTGATCTATCGCGACGAGGTATCCGGCAGGATCTGGCGGGCGCCGGATTCGTTTCTTCGGGTTTGGGCGGGTGGAGAGGGCGCGCGCGCCTTCGCCAGAATTACACTGACGGGGAAGGGGCATGCGCCAACCTCTTTGATATTGACCGGACGGCGCCTGCGTTCCGCGGATCAGGTACAGGTTAACGCGCGGTTCAGCGACCTTCTTGCGGAAGATCTGGCGACGCAGATTCCCATCTTTGAAATGCTGACGGCGACCGAGGGAACACTGGACGGCGAGCTGGATCTGGATCTGGCGCCGAGCGGTTCGCTTCACACGATGACGGGTTCCTTACGCGCGGATTCGGTGGTGGCGCATATCCAGGGTCGGGACCACCTGCTGGATTTCGTCGACACAAGCTTTGGTTTCGACGCCGCGACCAACCGGTTTGAAATCGGGACGTTCGAGGCCAGCGCGCTTGGCGTCACCGCCGCGCTCTCCGGCGGGGCTGCGTTGAAGCTGGATACCGACGGGCGGCCGCTTGGAGCAGATATCACTCTTAAATCGTTGCAAGCGACCATCGCCAGACCCGACATGTTCGACGAGAGGGTCACGCTGCGAGACGGGCGACTGGCGGCGTCGCTCGACTTTAGCGCGGCGCCAAAGCTCTTGTTGAACGACTTCAGTTTTGCGGCGGGCGCCGCCTCTGTCGGCAAGACTCGAATCTCGACATCCGGCCAGTTCGTTCAGGGCGAAGATGGACCGCATGTCTATCTGTCAGTGGCGGGCAAAGACCTTCGAGCCAATCAGGTCGTCGGCCTCTGGCCTAGAATCGCTGGCAAGAATGCGCGGAAATGGGTGGCCGCCAACGTGATCGACGCTTTGATCCCAAACGCGCGCGCCACTCTGTCGATGACGCCAGGCGCCGAACCGGACGCGGTGCTCGAGTTCGATCTAACGGAAGCCCATTCGACCTATTTCGGCGACATGCCGCCGATCATAGATGGGGTAGGCTCAGCCGGGATCAGGAACGGCGCCTTTCATCTAGAGTTTGAATCCGCCGCCGTCGCGACGGAGGACGGCGTCATCGATATCTCAGGCTCAACACTTGAGATCCGCGACTTGTTTGAGCGCGTCGCAATCGCTCGTCCGACCATTCGCGGCAAGGGGCCAAGCGCCGCCGTATTGAACGTGATCGAGAACAAGCCGCTTCAATTGCCCTCGAAACTCGGCCTGAAGCCGGCCGATGTGGGCGGAGAGGTGGAGGCCGTCACGATACTGGAGTTCCCCTTGCTCAACGCGTTGAAGCTTGAGCAGGTGCTGCTGGACATGGAGGCGACGCTGACCAATGTCAGCATGTCTGTCCCCAATTCCGGCGTCGCGATCGGCGCAGATGAAGCGGCGTTCACCGCCGATCAGAACGGCATGGTGGTGACGGGACGCGCCCGGGTGAACGGCCAGCCCGCCAACGTGACCTGGCGCGAGATGTTCGTCGTCAGTGAGGGACCAAGGCGGGTGCTGGACTTCTCGACCACGTATACGCGTGATCAGGCTTTGGAAGCGGGTGTTCCCAGCGTCCTGTTTCGCGACGGCTCGACCTATGTCGCAGGAAAAATGACGTTCATCGACGATCAGCCGCCGCGATTCACCGCGCGGGCGGATCTTTCTAAAGCGCTGCTTGAGACCGCAAATATCGGCTGGCGCAAAGATATCGGCACGCCCGGTTCATTAAGCCTGAGCGGCGAAGTAGCGGATGTCACATCCATTAACATCGATCTCGACATGCCGGGCTTTGGCGGCGCCGCCAACATCAGTCTTCGCGACTCCGGCGCGCAATTCTCCATCAGCCGTCTCTCCATAGATCGCATTGGCGAATTGTCCGGCGAGGTCCTAGTGACGGAAGACAAGATCGATATCGATCTTTCGTCGCCATCGGTCGACCTGGAGCCGTTTCTCGGCGAAGGGGCGGCCGACACGTCGGGCTTTGACGCGCCGGCGCTCGCCATCTCGCTGAACGCGGACAGCGCCCATCTGAGCGGCAAGCTTTGGGCGAGCGCCCTGTCCGGACAGATCGACATCAGGGACGGAGACAAAAAAGCGACGTTCAAAGGGTTTATCAATGGCGAGGCGCCGTTTACGGGCGACTATACCGGTTCAGACTCCGGCGGACGCCTGGTCATCCAATCGGATCAGGCGGGACGCGCATTAAAGGCTCTTGGCACGCTGGAGAGCGGCCGAGGCGGAGATCTGCGGCTCGACCTTCGACTGAGCGGCCCGGACACGCCCATCAAAGGCGAAGTGCGCATCGAAAACATCGTCGTCACCGAGGCGCCGGTTCTCGCCGAAGTGCTCAGCGTCGCGTCCCTCGTCGGCGCCGTGGACAAACTGGCCAGCGGCGGCGTGACGTTCACCACGATTGAAAGCGATTTCAGAGCGGAAGGGGATCGTATCTATGTCTCCGACGCTGCGGCGTTCGGCCCGACGGTGGGGCTGACGGCGCAGGGATCCTACGATCTGGAGGGGGAGGCGTTTGATCTCAGCGGCTCCATATCTCCTGCCTATGTGATCAACGGAATCTTCAATGCCGTGCCGCTTTTGGGCGAAGTCCTCACCGGAGGTGAAGGCGAAGGCGTGTTCGGAATCGCTTATGAGCTAAAAGGTCCGGCCAGCGATCCAAAGATCTCGGTCAATCCGCTGTCCGTGTTGGCGATCGGACCGTTTAGGCGGATTTTCTCCAGCACGGCGGACACAGGCGACAGCCCCTCAGACAAAGCGCTGGGCGACACCATGGACGAAAAGACCTGGCGTGAGCGGCAAAGAGAACGCGAGGAAGCGTTCGAATAGCCCCAGAGCCGCCCGTCTCAACCCAGTTTCGCGAGCGCGTGCCTTTTCTTGCCCGCTGAGAGCTTCAGGTCGCCGCCGGCGAAACTGTCGGCGGTGATCATCAGACCGGGATCAGTCACCGGCGCGTCATCCAATCTGGCGCCGCCCTCGGCGATCAGCCGCTTGGCGTCCTTGCCGGATTTCGCGAGGCCCGCGCGCACGAAAAGCTGCCCCACTGAAAGCCCATAGTCGGGGATCTCATGCGCGGGGATCTTTATGGTCGGAAGATCATCGCCGGCGCCGCCCTGTTCAAAGGTCTCTTTCGCGGTCGCCTCCGCCGCCGCCGCCGCGTCCGCCCCGTGGGCGAGGGCGGTGACTTCATTCGCCAAGATTATCTTGGCGTCGTTGATCTCTTGCCCCTCAAGCGCCTCCAGCCGGGCGATCTCCTCCAGCGGCAATTCTGTGAACAGCTTCAGGAACCGTCCCACATCTGCGTCGGAGGTGTTGCGCCAGTACTGCCAAAACTCATAGGGCGAGCGCATCTCGGCGTTCAGCCAAACCGCGCCGTCGGCGGTCTTGCCCATCTTCTTGCCGTCGGACGTAGACAGCAACGGCGTCGTCACGCCATAGACCTCGGCGCCCACAATCCGGCGCGTCAGGTCGATGCCGTTGACGATGTTGCCCCACTGATCCGAGCCGCCCATCTGGAGCACACAGCCATAGCGGCGGTTCAACTCCATAAAGTCATAGGCTTGAAGGATCATGTAGTTGAATTCGAGAAAGCTCAGCGATTGCTCCCGGTCCAGACGCAGCTTCACGGAATCGAAGCTGAGCATCCGGTTGACTGAGAAGTACCGGCCAAAATCGCGCAAGAAATCGAGATAGTTCAGATGATCCAGCCACTCGGCGTTGTTGAGCATCCGCGCATCTGTTTCGCCCTCGCCAAAACTCAGATAGCTGGCGAAGACCTTCTGGATCCCCGCGATATTTGCGGCGATCTGCTCTTCGCCCAGCAGCTTGCGCGCTTCGTCCCGGAAAGAGGGGTCGCCAACTTTCGAGGTGCCGCCGCCCATCACGACCAGCGGCTGGTGACCGGTTTTCTGCAACCACCGGAGCAGCATGATCTGCATCAGACTGCCGACATGCAGGCTGGCCGCCGTCGCATCGAAGCCGATATAGGCCGGAACCACGCCCGCATTCAGACGCTCGTCCAGCGCCTCCATATCGGTGCAATCCTGCAGGAACCCACGTTCAATCAGAACGTTGAGAAATTCGGATCGGGGCTTGAATGTCATATTTTGAGCGTCCGTCGAGCCATACTGACGCGCCGCTGTGGCGACGCGCCTCGCTGGGCTGTATAGCGGCTGGGGCGCGAAAGAAAAGGGCAGGGCATGCCAGAGGCGAATCATGGATCGGTTTGGGCGCTCGGCCTGATGTCGGGCACCTCCATGGACGGGATCGACGCCGCGCTATTGCGCACCGACGGCGTGAGCGTGTCGGAATTCGGCCCCTCCGCCTATCGCGCCTTCGCCGAGAATGAACGAGCGGAGTTGCGCGCCGCACTGCTGACGGCGAGGGAGGCCGCCACCGGCAGTCTGCGTTCCGGGCGTCCCGGCTGGTTGCGCTCGGCCGAGCGAATGATCACGGGTCGTCATGCGGAAGCGGTTGAAGGGCTGATCGATGCGTCCGGCGTCACGCCCGCAGTCGTCGGGTTTCACGGCCAAACCATTGTTCACCGACCTGCGGAACGTCTGACGACGCAGATCGGAGACGGCGCCGCGCTCGCCAAGCGGGTCGGCGCGCCGGTGGCGTGGGATTTTCGTTCCGACGACGTGGCGCAGGGCGGGCAGGGCGCACCGCTTGCGCCGCTTTACCATGCTGCGCTCGCCCGGCGGATCGCCGCCGATAACGGCGAGGACGGCCCGTTCGCTTTCCTGAACATCGGTGGGGTCGCGAATGTCACCTGGGCCGATCCCACAGCGCCTGATCCGCATGCGCCGGATGCCCTGATCGCATTCGACACCGGACCGGGAAATGCGCTGATCGACGATTTTGTGCGATCCCGCACCGGTGCTTCGCACGATGACGGCGGCGCGCTGGCCGCAAAGGGGCTGGCCGGCGCCAATGAAGTCGCCGCGGCGCTGGCGCCATTCAAAGAGCAGTATGGGGAAGTCGCAGGGCCGAAGTCGCTGGACCGGTTCTCAATCATCGGGCTGGATCTCGCCGATCACACGACTGAGGACGGCGCGGCGCTCTTGACCGCGTTGACGGTCGAATGCGTCGCGTGGAGCCTGAAGCGGTTTCCCGCGCCGCCCGCTCGCTGGATCGTTTGCGGCGGAGGACGTCTGAACCTGACGATGATGGCGCGATTGCAAGAGCGACTTGGCGCGCCGGTCGACGCCGCTGAAGCGGTTGGACTGGATGGCGACATGATTGAGGCGCAGGCCTTCGCCTTCCTCGCGGTGCGGGCGCTTCGGGGATTGCCGGTGTCGACGCCCGGCGTCACCGGGGCGGAGGGACGCGCGAAGATCGCACGCCCTTTGTCGCAAGAATAAGACTTATCAGGCTTCGGCCGCCGCCGCTTTTTCCTGCTGCCGGGCGTGCACATAACCCTCGACCACGTCGATCATCTCCTCCATGCCCTGGTCATAGAGGTGGTTGGCGTTCGGCACAGTCGTGTGGGTGATGGTGATCCCGCGCTGCGCCTGCAATTTCTCCGCCAGCTTCAGCACATCCGGCATCGGTGCAATGCGGTCGGCCTCGCCATTGATGATCAGGCCGGAGGACGGACAGGGCGCGAGGAAGGAGAAATCATACATGTTGGCAGGCGGAGAGACGGAGATGAACCCTTCGATCTCCGGACGGCGCATCAGAAGCTGCATGCCGATCCAGGCGCCGAAGGAGAATCCGCCGACCCAGCAGCCCTTGGCCGCCGGATGAATGGCCTGCAGATAGTCGAGTGCCGCCGCCGCGTCCGAAAGCTCGCCGATCCCCTGATCGAACTCGCCCTGACTGCGCCCCACGCCGCGAAAATTGAACCGCAGAACCGAGAACCCGAGGCGATGAAACGCGTAATGCAGATTGTAGACGACCTTGTTGTTCATGGTGCCGCCGAACTGCGGATGCGGATGCATGATGATCGCGATCGGCGCGTCTTTTTCTTTCTGAGAATGCAGGCGCCCTTCAAGGCGACCCTCTGGTCCGGGAAAAATGACTTCAGGCATCTAATAAGCTCCCACAACGCGCGCCTGATAAACGGATCTCTGGATGCTTGACTAAATCTGTCAGGCAACCTAGAACCATTCTAAATTTGCTGTGTCTTGTCGGAAGCGGCGCGCATGAAGGGCAGGTAGAGGGCTTCCAGCCCAAGGTCAATGCTGCTCTACCCTTTTAGGCGCGATTCCGCCCTCTAGACGCAAGAATTGGATGGACCAGGCATGAAACTCAGCACCAAGGGACGTTACGCTGTCACCGCGCTCGCGGATATCGCGCTTCAGGGCGAAGGCGCTCTTGTCTCTCTGGGGGAGATTTCAACGCGTCAGGATATCTCTCTACCATATCTTGAGCAGCTGTTCGTCAAGCTGCGGAAAGCCGGGATTGTCGACAGCGTGCGCGGCCCCGGCGGCGGCTATCGTCTGGCCGCTTCGGCGAGCGAGACCCGCATTTCCGACATCATGACGGCCGTGGACGAAACGCTGAACGCCATGCGCTGCGAGGACGTCACCGGCAAGGGCTGCGGCGGCTCCAAGGCCCAGTGCCTGACCCATGATCTATGGGAGCAGCTTTCCGCCCATGTCTATGTGTTCCTGAACCAGACCACGATCGCCGACGTCATCGGGAACAAGTTGAACCCGTGCCCGGCGGTGCCGGATTTCGCCGAGCTGCTGGACAGCGAGAGCGCGGAGGCGCATGCGTGACCGGCCTGAACGGGCATAGGGTCTATCTGGACTGGAACGCCACGGCGCCCCTGCGGCCCGAGGCGCGCGCCGCCATGATGGCGGCGATGGATCTGGTGGGCAATCCCAGCAGCGTCCATGCCGAGGGACGGGCCGCCAAAGCGGTGATCGAGAAGGCTCGGGGCCAAGTCGCGGCGCTGGTCCGCTGCGAGCCCAGCGAAGTGGTGTTTACGAGCGGGGCGACGGAGGCGGCGGCCATTGGGCTGAAAGGCATGATGTGTGCGAGCAGCCCGACGGAACATGATTGTGTCGCCGCATGGACGGAGACGATTATCAAAGTCGATCGGAACGGCATAATTGAACCGGTAGGCGGCGCCGCGTCTCGCCAGGTCGCGAACAGTGAAACCGGAGTGATTCAGCGTGAACAGAATGCGTTGGTGTTTGAGGACGCCGTTCAAGCCGCTGGAAAACTAAACTATCGGTTCGGCAAGTCTGACTCCGAAAGCGCGGGCGTATCGAGCCACAAGATTGGTGGGCCGAAAGGATCAGGGGCGTTTCTCACCAAAAACGGTCACGTAACTGAGTTTCGAATATTGGGCGGAGGGCAGGAACAGGGCCGCCGATCCGGCACTGAGAATGTCATCGGCATCGCCGGGTTCGGCGCAGCGGCAGAGGCCGCGCAGCGCGATCTGGAGGCGGGGGTCTGGGACCGGGTCGAGAAACTCCGCGACGCGCTGGAAGACCGCCTTGCCGAAGCCGCGCCTGACCTCATCATCTTCGGTAAGGACGCGCCGCGCCTGCCCAACACCTCCTGCTTCGCCATCCGCGGCTGGAGCGGCGAGACGCAGGTGATGCAGATGGACCTGTCCGGCTTTGCGATCAGCGCGGGTTCCGCCTGCTCCTCCGGCAAGGTCGGCCCGTCCCGCGTGATTCTGGCGATGACCGGGGATGAAGAACTGGCCCGCTCCGCCATCCGCGTGAGCATGGGGCCGACGACGACCGAGGCGGAGGTCATGGCCTTCGCCGATACATGGATCGAACACTACACACGGCGCGCGAAGACCGCCGCCTAACCCGTTGAGGATACGCACATGACCGCTCTGGACGATATGAACGCCAAAGAGGGTGTCGAGCAGGAGACGCTGGACGCCGTGCGCTCGATCTCGGGCAAGTACAAATACGGCTGGTCCACCGATGTGGAGATGGAGTACGCGCCGCAGGGCCTCGACGAGGATATCGTGCGGTTGATCTCCTCCAAGAAGGAGGAGCCGGAATGGCTGCTCGAATGGCGTCTGGAGGCGTTCCGCCGCTGGAAGGAGATGACGGAGCCGGACTGGGCGATGCTGAACATCGCGCCGATCGACTATCAGGAACAGTACTACTACGCCCAGCCGGCCAGCTTTAAGGAAAAGCCGAAGAGCCTGGATGAGGTCGATCCGGACCTGTTGAAGACCTACGAAAAGCTCGGCATCCCGCTGAAAGAGCAGATGATTTTGGCGGGCGTCGAAGGCGCTGAGGCCGCGCCGGTGGAGGGCCGCAAGGTCGCCGTCGACGCGGTGTTCGACAGCGTCTCGGTCGGCACGACCTTCAAGGACGAGCTGGCGAAAGCGGGCGTGATCTTCTGCTCGATCTCGGAAGCGGTTCAAGACCACCCGGAGCTGGTGAAGAAATACCTCGGCTCGGTGGTCCCGGCGACGGACAATTTCTTTGCGACGCTGAACACCGCCGTGTTCTCGGACGGGTCCTTCGTCTATGTGCCGCCGGGCGTGCGCTGCCCGATGGAGCTTTCGACCTATTTCCGCATCAATGCGGAAAACACCGGCCAATTCGAGCGCACGCTGATCATCGCCGACAAGGGCGCATACGTCTCTTATCTGGAGGGTTGCACCGCCCCGATGCGCGATGAGAACCAGCTTCACGCGGCGGTGGTCGAACTGGTTGCGCTTGAGGATGCGGAGATCAAATACTCCACCGTCCAGAACTGGTATCCGGGCGATGAGAACGGCAAAGGCGGCATCTATAATTTCGTGACCAAGCGCGCCGATTGCCGCGGCGCGAACTCCAAAGTGATGTGGACGCAGGTCGAGACCGGCTCGGCCATCACCTGGAAATACCCGTCCTGCATCTTGCGCGGCGACAACAGCCAGGGCGAGTTCTATTCCATCGCCATCGCCAACAACATGCAGCAGGCCGACACCGGCACCAAGATGCTGCATCTGGGCAAGAACACCAAGTCGCGCATCGTCTCTAAGGGGATCTCGGCGGGCAAGGCGCAGAACACCTATCGCGGGCTGGTCTCGATGCATCCGCGCGCCAAGGAAAGCCGCAACTACACTCAATGCGACAGCCTGCTAATCGGCGACAAATGCGGCGCGCACACGGTTCCCTATATCGAGTGCAAGAACAACTCGTCCCGCGTCGAGCATGAGGCGACCACATCCAAGGTGGATGACGACCAGCTCTTCTATTGCCGTCAGCGCGGCATGGATGAGGAAGAGGCCGTGGCGCTGGTGGTCAACGGGTTCTGCAAGGAGGTGTTGCAGGAGCTGCCGATGGAGTTCGCCGTCGAAGCGCAAAAACTGGTGGCGATTAGCCTGGAGGGGAGCGTGGGCTAATTGGAGCGGACGGCGCAGCAAGTTGCTGGATCATTGGAGTTCTGGGCAATGACGTTACAGATGAGAGTTTCGGGAAAGCTCATGTAATGACTTCTGATCCTCTCGGTGCCGTATTGCATTGGCTTCTTGAGCTGTTCGGCTACATCATTGATTGGCCGTCGCGGCGTCGAGGAAGCAGAACGACAGCAATCGCTGTATCGACCGTGATCGGTCTTGTTTCGGTAATTTTCTTCATGATCATAGTCGGTTAGTCCACCACCGAAGATCAGTTATAGTGGAAGTAGCAGAAATGATCGTCTCAACCACGCCATCGCTTGAGGGTCACAAAATCACCGCCTATCACGGCCTGGTCACGGGCGAGGCGATCATGGGCGCGAACGTGGTCAAGGATCTGTTCGCCGGCATCCGCGACATCGTCGGCGGTCGCTCCGGCGCCTATGAAGAGGAACTGATGAAGGCGCGGGAGACCGCTGTGCGGGAGATGGAGGAACGCGCCGCGCAAATGGGCGCAAACGCCGTCGTGGGGGTCGATCTGGACTACGAAGTGATCGGTCAGAACGGGTCGATGCTGATGGTCTCCGCCTCTGGAACTGCCGTATCCACCGCAGGGACGAGCTAAGCTTGGCCATGCTATAGTCGGGTCACTGAAACAGCAGAATCCAGCGCGCCAATTAAGGGAGATTATTATGAAACCTGTCGTTCTTCTTGTGGGCAAACTTCGCGACGTCATCAGCAAGACCGCCCATGACCTGGAATCGATGCCGGTGCAGTGGCTCGGCGCCCATAACCGGGAAGAAGTGATCGCGCAGTTGGAGGCCGAACCGCGGATCTCCTGCGTGATTATCGGTTCCGGACTGGACGACCGGATTCGCGGCGAGCTGATCGGCGTGATCGGCAGCCGCCAACCCAACGCCACGATCCATCTGCGCGACCGCAGCGTCGGCCCCGAAGGCCTGACCCCATTCGTGCGCCGCGTCGTCAGCGGAATGTTCGAGCCGGCGTAACGCCGCATCCATTCGGGGGCGTCCCCGATCAAGATCAATTCGGCGGCCACCGGGTCGCCGGATAACCAACGAGAGCGCTCTCGCCTGAGCGCGCCTAGGAGCAAACGGAAAGCTATGCTGAAGATCAAAAACTTGCACGTCTCTCTTGAAGAAGAAGACAAGCAGATCCTGAAAGGTGTGAACCTGGAGGTTCCGGCCGGCGAAGTGCACGCCATCATGGGGCCCAACGGATCGGGCAAGTCGACCCTTTCCTATGTGCTTGCGGGCCGCGACGGGTATGAGGTCACCGAGGGCGAAGTCTCGCTGGACGGGGACGACATTCTGGAGAGCGAGCCTGAAGAGCGCGCGGCGGCGGGCCTGTTCCTGGCGTTCCAGTATCCGGTCGAGATCCCCGGCGTCGGCAACATGACGTTCCTGCGCACCGCGCTGAACGCGCAACGCAAGGCGCGCGGCGAGGATGAGATCTCGGCCCCCGATTTCCTGCGTCTCATTCGTGAGAAAGCGAAGCTTCTGAACATCGACGCCGATATGATGAAGCGCCCGGTCAATGTCGGCTTCTCCGGCGGCGAGAAGAAACGCAACGAAATCCTTCAGATGGAGGTCCTCCAGCCGCGCATGTGTGTTCTGGATGAAACCGATTCTGGTCTGGATGTGGACGCCATGCGGCTCGTCGCCAAAGGCGTGAACGCGATGCGCACGGAGGATCGCGGCTTTCTGGTCATCACCCATTATCAGCGCCTGCTGGACCACATTAAGCCGGACGTGGTGCACATCATGGCGGATGGCCGCATCGTGCAGACGGGCGGCCCGGAGCTGGCGCTGCAAGTCGAGAATGACGGCTACGCCGACATCCTGAAGGCGGTGGCGTAAATGACGGCGCAAGCGAAACTCAGCGCCTCGAGGACCGAGTCCGCCGGGGCGTTGCTGGAGGCTTTCCCTGCGCCCGAAGGCGAGGCCCAGTGGACGGTTGACGCGCGCGCTGCGGCCCGCGCCCGGCTGCTGGATATGGGCGCGCCGACCAAGCGCGACGAATACTGGAAGTTCACCGATCCGTCGGCGCTGACCTCGCCCAAACCGCTTCGATCGGAAGATTTGCGTTCCGACGCGACACCGGTGTTCGAGGATGTGGACGCGCTGCGCCTGATCTTCGTCGACGGCGTATTTCGTCCCGACCTCTCCGACGCGCCGGAGATGGACGGCGTGGAGTTTCAGACCCTTGGCGACGCGCTGAATGCCGATATCCATTGGGCGCGCGACGTGTTCGGCGTGCTGGAGGCGGCTGGTCAGGCCCCCGTGCACCGGCCGCTGGCGGCGCTAAACACCGCCGTTGCGCAGGAAGGTTTCGCGATTCGCGTCACCGGCAAGGCGCCGCGCCCGATCAATTTGCGCTATCTGCACACCGATCCGGACAGCGATGCGGCCATCCGCCATGTCATCCGGCTGGAGGAGGGCGCGGAGGCGACGGTGTTAGAGAACGGCCCGGCGGCCGCCCGGTTCAACAAGGTGATGGAGGTCTCGGTCGAGGACGGCGCGTCCTTTCATCACATACGGGCGCAAGGCCGCGATCATGACCGCAGCGCCGGCACCGGCACGTTCGGCCGGCTTGGCGCGAAATCGGCGTTCAAGAGCTTCACGCTGACGGTCAACGGCCGCCTGACCCGCAATGAGGTCGTGGTGGAGTTCACCGGCGACGACGCCATCGCGCATATCGCCGGGGCCTCGGCGGGCGACGGCGATTTCCATCATGACGACACGGTCTTCATCACCCATGACGCGCTGCGCTGCGAGTCCCGTCAGGTGTTCAAGAAAGTGCTGCGCGGATCGGCCCGGGGCGTATTCCAGGGCAAGATCCTGGTGAAAGACGGCGCACAGAAGACCGACGGCTATCAAATCAGCCAGGCGCTTCTGCTGTCCGACGACGCGGAGTTCAACGCCAAGCCGGAGTTGGAGATCTATGCGGATGATGTGATCTGCTCGCATGGCTCCACCTGCGGCTCGGTGGACGATACCGCATTGTTCTATCTGCGCTCGCGGGGCGTGCCCTTAGAGGCGGCGCAGAGCATGCTGGTTCAGGCGTTCCTCGACGAAGCCATCGTCGAGATCGAAGACGGCGCCATCGCCGATGCGATCCGGGACCGCGTTGCGGATTGGATGGCGCGACGGACCCTGACCGAGTGAGCGCCGAGACCTCAATCAACGCCAAGCAACCTGTCGAGCCGGGCGATCCTCCGTCCCGGCTCGGCGAGGGCGGGGTCTTTTGGCGTGTGCTGCGCGCCCATTGGGACATGCGCGGCGCGACTAAGGCCATGTTCGCAGCCCATCCGGGCGAGACGAAACTCTTCGCGATGCTCATGCTGGCCTGCGGGATTTACTTCGCCGCGCGCATCAGCGGGCACATGCTGACAGGCGCATCTGATCTCAGCGCGCGGGTCGGGGCGGAGTTCGTGTCCGGCGTTTTGATCCGGGCGCTGGCGTTTTACGCGCTCGCGGCGCTGACATGCCTTGTCGCCAACGCGTTTGGTGGAGAGGCGACGTGGAGGGATTCGCGCACGGCCTTGTTCTGGGCCGCGCTCGCCTCCGCGCCCTTGGTCTTCGCCTCGACGCTGATCGCGATGCTGGTCGCGCATCAGCACTACGTCTCGATGGCGGTCGAACTGGCGGGGCAGGCCTTTTTCGGCTACGCGTTCTGCGTCGCCGTCGCTATGGCGAATAAATTCCGCTCAGCCTGGGGCGTTTTGGGGGTGACTGTCGCTGCGCTCGCCGTCATTTTCGGCGGCCTGTCGCTGATATTGGGCGGCGTGACATAAACGGGACCAAGCACGTGCTGGCGCAGTTAATCCAAGAAATCGTCGCGACGTTTCGCGACCCGCGCGGCTTTACGAAGAACGTGTTGCTGGCGCGCGATCACAGTCTTCGCGTGTCGTTCAATGTCGGCGGTCTGGCGGTTGCGCTGAACATGTTGCAGGTCGGTCTGATCATGCGCGTGTCGAACGGCGACTTGGTCAAGCAGTTCGAGGGCGTTGGCGGCAGCGCCACGCTGGAAGACGGATCGTCGACAACGATTTCGTTCACCTTCATGGATCTGGTGCTGATCGCCGGGACCGCCGCCGTGCTCCAGATCATCCTGCTCTCTTTCGGGGGCGCCATCATTGGCCGCGTCATGGGCGGCGTCGGCAACCTGCAACAGACCGCCGCCGCTGTTACCTGGCACTCGCTCTGCACGGCGCTTCTCAGCATTGTCGTCTCGGCGGCCGAGGTGTTGCTGGGGCCGAATATCGGCGCGCTGATCGCGATCGCCGCCGTGATCGTCGGATTCTGGTTGCTGGGCAACCTGATCGGCGCCGTGCACGGGTTCGAGAACACGCTCTATGTGGTCGGCGGCGTCATCGCATCCATTCTCGGCGCCGCCGTGGCGGCGGGGTTGGTTCTTTCGATTTTCCGCGCGCTTTTCGGCGCTTGATGCCATCTTATCCTGGATAAACCGATGTACGACGTAGAGCGCATCCGCGAAGACTTTCCAATCCTCTCAAGAGAGGTGCATGGCAAGCCGCTGGTCTATCTAGACAATGGCGCATCGGCGCAGAAACCGCGCGCGGTGATCGACGCCGTGACGACGGCTTACGAAAGAGAATATGCCAATGTTCATCGTGGCTTACACTATCTTTCTAACCTAGCGACTGACCACTATGAATCGGTGCGCGGGAAGATTCGGCGCTTTCTGAACGCCAAGGAGGAGAACGAGATCATCTTCGCCTCCGGCTCGACCATGGCGATCAACATGGTCGCCCACGGATTTCTGGAGCCGCAGATCCAGCCGGGGGATGAGATTATCCTGACGGTGATGGAGCATCACGCCAATATCGTCCCCTGGCACTTCATGCGCGAACGTCACGGCGCGGTGCTGAAATGGGTCGATGTGGACGCGAAGGGCGATCTGGACCCGCAGGCCATCGCCGATGCGATCACCGACCGCACGAAGCTGGTGGCCGTCACGCATATGTCCAATGTGCTCGGCACGGTGACCGACGCGAAGGAGATTTCGCGGCTGGCGCACGACAAGGGCGTGCCGGTGCTGTTCGACGGTAGCCAATCCTCAGTACATGCGCCCGTCGACGTGCAGGAGATCAACGCAGATTTCTATGTCATCACCGGGCACAAGCTCTATGGCCCGTCCGGGTCCGGCGCGCTTTACGCCAAGGCGGAGCATCTGGCCGCCATGCGCCCCTTTATCGGCGGCGGCGACATGATCCGCGAGGTCAAGAAAGAGGTCGTGACCTACGCCGATCCTCCACACCGGTTTGAGGCCGGCACCCCGGCGATTGTGCAGATGATCGGGCTTGGCGCCGCAATTGATTATCTGACCAGTCTGGGTATGGAGAATATCGCGGCGCATGAACGCATGCTGCGGGACTATGCACAGGCGAGGCTCGATGGCTTGAACTGGCTGACGGTGCACGGCCATTCCGACACAAAGGGGGCGATCTTTTCCTTCGCGATGGAGGGCGCGCATCCGCATGACATCTCGACGGTGGTCGATCGCAAGGGCGTCGCCGTACGCGCCGGGCACCACTGCGCCCAGCCGCTGATGACTCATCTTGGGGTTACGGCGACCTGCCGCGCCAGTTTTGGCCTCTACAACACAATGGCGGAGGTGGACGCGCTGATCGATGCGCTGGAAACCTGCCGCGAGCTGTTCCTTTAGGGGAGGGGACCATGGCCGCATCGGGATCGACCCGCGTCATCGTCATCGCGCTGATCGGCAATTTCGCCATCGCCGTCAGCAAGTTCGCCGCCGCAGCTTATACCGGCGCTTCGGCCATGTTCGCTGAGGGTGTGCACAGTCTCGTCGACACCGGAAACCAGGCATTGCTGCTCTATGGCGTCAAGCGCTCCACCAAGCCCGCCGACGACGAGCATCCGTTCGGCTACGGGCAGGAGCTCTATTTCTGGTCCTTCGTGGTCGCGATCCTGCTCTTTTCCATCGGCGCGGGCGTCTCGCTCTACGAGGGGGTGGAGAAGATCCGCCATCCGCATCCGGTCGAAAGTCCCATCGTCAACTACATCGTTCTGGGCCTCGCGATCTGTTTCGAGGGATATGCGTGGCGCGCGGCGTGGATCGAGTTCAACACGCGGCGCGGAAGCGAGGGCGTGTTCTCCTATGTCCGGCGCTCAAAGGACGCGGCGCTCTTCACCGTGCTTTTTGAGGACACCGGCGCATTGCTTGGCCTCTTCGTCGCTTTGGGCTGTCTGATCGCGGCGCAGGTGCTCGATATGCCGGTGTTGGACGGCTACGCCTCGGTCGCGATCGGGTGCCTGCTGGCCATCGCCGCCATCATTCTGGCCATCGAAACCAAAAGCCTGCTGATTGGCGAGGCCGCCGATCCCCGGCTGCGGGACGGCGTTCGCAAGATCGTCTCCGAAGATCAGCGGGTTCAGTCGGTCAACGAACTGCTGACGCTGCACCTTGGCCCGGACGACGTGCTGCTGACCCTGTCGGTCGATTTTCGGGACGGCCGGTCTTCTGAGGATGTCGAGGCCGCGATCTCGAGTATGGAGAACAGCATCAAAACGATGTTCCCTGAGATTCGCCGCGTGTTCATCGAAGCGCAGAGCATCGCCGGGCATAGGGCGGCCGCCGCGCGCGATCCGGGCGCTGCTCCCGATTAATCTATTGCGGCTCTAGCCGGGTGATCCCGACCGATCCGGCGCGGGCGTCGTCCAGATTCAGCGTCATGGGAATATATCCGCCCAGCGCCCAGGTCTCTGACAGATCGTCATAGTGGCGTGACAGCGGGTGGCCGCTTTGTCCCGTCGATTGGATATAGACCGAATTGTCGAGATCCTCGAAATCATAGACCGCGCGGAAAGCGGCGGCGTGGGTGCTCAGGAAAGGGTTTTCGCCGGCCCCGCGGGTCGCGCCGCGGAGAACGGTGTAATCGCCGCCCGAGGTTTCCTGCGTGAGGTTCACGAACCATCCCAGCGGCCCGACCTGACCCAGCGGCGCGTGAATATGGCTCGCCATATGCGCCTCTCCCCACCGCCAGGAGAAGATGTCGTCGCCATGCATCGATGAAAGCTGGGTCAGCGCATCGTCCAGCGCCAGCGCCGCGATATGGGCGCAGGATTCCTCCTGCGATGTTTTGTTGATGTCGCACCACCGCGCGGCACCGTCGACATCGTGAAACACGCGCTCGACGAAGAGGGGCCGCATGCCGTGATACTCTTCAGAGAGAGCGCCCAGCTCATCCGCCGTCAGGCGCTCTGTCAGCGCCCGCATCCAACCAGCGAAAATCAGCGGCTCCGGATCGTGCTCGCTCATCTCGCCGTTCCAATCGGCCAGCAGTTCCAGCGCCTCGGCGCGAGAGGGATGCGCGCCCGGTTCATGACCCTCGCTCCCCCACCAGAGATCGTTGGCGATGAGCGGCAGGACCGAGCGCGCCATCTCGGACACCGCGTCGTTCTGCAACGCCCGAAAACTCTCGGCGCTATGGAATTTGCGCGCGCCCAATTGCTTTTCAATCCGCCGGATGCGGTAGGGCGTGTCCCAGTCGTAAGAGAGATGGACGGGGAATTTGGCGTTAGTGGTGCGATTGTTGGCGTTCGCGACCACGCCGCTTTCCGGCCGCAGCGCCTTTGGCATCTTCTCGGCTTCGACATAGCCGATCCAGTCATGCTCACCAGTCCAACCGGGCGAAGGGACACGCCCGCGGGTGCCGGATCCGCTTTTTCGCAACGGCGCCCGCCCGGCGACAAACATCGCGACGCTCTTAGAATCGGCGACGATCACGTTCTGCGCCGGCGCGACATGCAAGGCGGCGGCGGCCTGCGCGTCCTCCAGCGTCTCAGACCGCATCAGCGACATCATCGCGTCAATGGAGCGATCAGCGGACGTAAGCGCTGTCCAGGCGAGCGCGGGCGCGTGCCCCGGCGGGGTGATGGAGGCGAGCCCGAACTGATCCAGCGGCGGCAACGGCCCATGCCGCGTGCGCCGGAGCGTCATGGAGACAGGCGGCGCGCCGTCCACGGCGATCAGCGTTTCCCGCGTCTCGATCGGCTCCCACCCATCGGGCGTCAGGTACTCATCTTCGTTTTCCGGGTTCAACCGCTCCATGAAGATGTCCTGGTCGTCGATATTCGCCGTGGTCAAGCCCCAGGCGATCTTCTCGTTCCGCCCTATGATGATCGCCGGAACGCCGGGCAGCGTCGCGCCGATCACGCCGCCATCAGGAAACTCCAGCCGCGCCAGATGCCAGACGCTGGGGGCCGACAGCCACAGATGCGGGTCGCTGGCCAAGAGCGGCGCGCCGGTCGCCGAGCGCGCGCCGTCCACCGCCCATGCGTTGGAGGCGCCGGAGAGCTCCGGCGTCGCAGGCGGGCCGAACATATCCGTGACAGGGTCGCGCGAGATCGGCGGCGCACCTGCGAACCGCGCGCCGGGAAACAGGCTGGCGTATTGGGGTAGGGCGATCACGCCGCTGTCGGGATAGTCTGGGAAGAGATCCGCCACGTCTTCGGGCGAGGTGTTGAGCAGGAACCGCGCCCGGCGTGTTTCGGAGCGGGCGGCGCCGGAGAGGCGAAACGCCATCATCTTCATCACGGCGAGCGAATCCGCCGCCGTCCAGGGCGCTAACGGCGTGGGAAAGGCGAAAAACTCTGGCGCTCCCCGGCCCAAGGCCGCGCTGTTCACCACCTCGATGCGGGCGTTCACCCCGGCGGCGTAAGACGCGAGGGCGGCGCGGACCGCCGGTCGTTGCGCTTCAACCGCGGCGGTGGCGTAGGGGTGCAGCTCCAGCGAGCGCATTAAGGCGTCGAATTTCACTGCGCGCGGGCCAAACAACTCAGCCAATCGGCCTTGAACCGCGCGGCGGGACAGCTCCATCTGCCAAAGCCGGTCTTCAGCATGGGCGAACCCCAGGCCGAAAAACACATCTTCGTCGGTTTGACCCAGTATGTGCGGCACCGCATAAGCGTCGCGGATGATCTCAACCGGCGCGCTGGCCCCTGTGACAGAACGGGTCTGGTCGTATTCCGGCAGAGAGCGGGAGATGAGGTAATACCCCACCGCGACGCCCAGCAGACCCAGAATGGCCGCCAGCGCAATCAGCCGGGTCAACAATCGGAAGAACCACGCCATTCACACGTCCAGATTCATTGCCGCCATTCCCGCCCTTTTTCGCAGAGCGGGTTGACGCTCCGCTCTGTGGCGGTCACCGTCCCAAACGAAATCGCGCGACTGACGCGCCCCCTCTTCTTAGACCGTAGCGGACGGAGTGAAAACATGGCGAAACTTGCTTTCCTTGGACTCGGCGTGATGGGCTACCCCATGGCGGGGCATTTGGCCAAGGCCGGGCATGACGTCAGCGTCTATAACCGCACATACTCAAAGGCCGAAGCCTGGGCGGGCGAGCATGGCGGACGCGCCGCCGCCACCCCGGCCGAGGCGGCCGCGGATTGCGATCTGGTCATGTGCTGCGTCGGCGACGATCCTGATTTGCGGCAAGTCACGTTGGGAGAGGGCGGCGCCTTTTCGGGCATGAAGGCGGGCGCGATTTTTGTCGATCACACGACCGCGTCCGCAGCGATTGCGCGCGAGTTGCATGCGAACGCCGCGGAGAAGGGACTGACCTTTATCGATGCGCCGGTCTCCGGCGGACAGGCCGGGGCTGAAAATGGCGTGCTGACGGTGATGTGCGGCGGCGACGAGGCCCCATACGCCACTGCCGAGCCGATCATCATGGCCTATGCGCGGGCCTGCCAGCTGATGGGCCCGTCCGGCGCCGGACAACTGACCAAGATGGTCAATCAGATTTGCATCGCCGGGCTGGTGCAGGGACTGGCCGAAGGCCTAAACTTCGCCCAGCAAGCCGGGCTGGACGGCGAGAAAGTGGTCGAGGTGATCTCGAAGGGCGCGGCCGGATCGTGGCAGATGGAGAATCGCTATAAAACCATGCTGGCGGACGAGTTCGAGCACGGGTTCGCGGTCGACTGGATGCGCAAGGATCTGCGGATCTGCCTGACCGAGGCGCAAAACAACAAGGCGCGCTTGCCGGTCACCGCGCTGGTCGACCAGTTCTATGGAGAGGTTCAGGACATGGGCGGCGCGCGTTGGGACACGTCCAGCCTGATCCGGCGCCTAAAACCATGATGCCGCCGCTCACTGGGAAGCAAAAACCCGGCCGCGTCGGCATCGAGATCGAGTTCGCCGGCATGACCGCCCCCGAAGCTGCGGAAATCATCGCCAGCGCGCGCGGCGTCGGCGGCAAGGCGATCGCCCGCGACGCCTATGTCGCGCATCTGGAGGGCGGCGCGCTGGACGGGTCGCGAATCGAGTTGGATTGCCGGTACGCGAATATGCCCTCCGAGGACGATCCGGACTATTTCGTCGAAATGCTGGACGCGTTCGAGGCGCGGGAAATGGCCGCGGAAGCCGCCTCTCTGATCACGCCGATAGAGCTTTCCGCACCGCCCTTGCCGGAGAGTAAACTGGGCGTCATCGACTCCGCCATCGAGGCGCTACGCCAGGCGGGCGGGCAGGGCACCAAGGGCACGCCGTTCGCCGCCTACGGGCTGCATCTGAATTGCGAACTTGATCCCCCCGATCCAGATCGGGCGGTCCGCGTCGCATCGGCCTACGCGTTTGGCGAGGAATGGCTTCGCCGCCGGGTCGCGCCGGATCCGATGCGCCGCGCGTCGCCATATGTCGATCCCTATCCGCCGATGTTCGCCTATGCGCTCAGCAAGAGAATTCGGGCGGGCGAGTTACCGCTGAAGACCTTCATCAAGCTCTATGGCCTCTGGTGTCCGACCCGCAATCACGGCCTCGATATGTGGCCGTTGCTGGGGTGGCTCGACGCCGACTCCGCCAACCGGGCCACAGTCAGCAAAATCAAGCGGCCGCGACCCGCCTTTCACTACCGGCTGCCCAATTCCGCGCTGAATGAGCCGAACTGGTCGCCGCGCGGCGATCTTGAGCTTTGGCGAAAGGTCGAGCGGATCGGCGGCGATTCCGAGTTACTGGAGAAGGCCCGCACCGCCTGGGTCGATCGCATCTTCCTGCGGATTGGCGTCACCGAGTATTGTCGCCGGTTCGACGAGATCGAGGACTAGCGCGGCAATTTCGGTCGCGGCGGGAAATCCGGCGCGCGGGACTTTCCGATAAGGCGGAGACCCGCTAAGGAAGGCCGCGACAGCAGGAGAGACGCCCATGCCCAGCGACGCCGCCTTCGACCGCGACATCAAGATCGCGCCCTCGATACTTTCCGCAGACTTCGCCCAATTGGGGCAGGAGGTTCGCGCGGTGGAGGAGGCGGGCGCCGACTGGATCCATGTCGACGTGATGGACGGCCATTTCGTGCCCAACATCACCATCGGCCCTCTGGTCGCCGACGCGATCCGCCCGCATGTGAAGACAGTGATGGATTGCCACCTGATGATCGCGCCCGCCGACCCCTATCTTGAGGCGTTCGCGAAGGCGGGGGCGGATTACATCACCATCCATGCCGAGGCGGGACCGCATCTGGACCGGTCGCTGCAAGCGATCCGCGCGCTTGGCTGCAAGGCGGGGGTGTCGCTGAACCCCTCGACCCATGAGAGCGTCATCGAGCATGTGATCGACAAGGTGGATCTGGTGCTGGCGATGACGGTCAATCCGGGCTTCGGCGGTCAGAGCTTTATCGAGGCGCAACTGGAGAAAATCCGCCGCATACGCGCGATGATCGGAGACCGGCCGATCCATCTGCAGGTCGATGGCGGGGTGTCTCCGGCGACTGCGGGCGCGTGCGCGGCTGCGGGCGCGAACTCGCTGGTGGCGGGCTCCGCCATCTTCAAAGGCGGCGCAGACGCCTACGCCGCCAATATCTCCGCCATCCGCGCCGCGGCGAAAGGCGCGATCTCGCCTAGCGCTTGATCCGGGAGTATTTCGCGCCTTCGATGCTGGCCCCGGCCAGAACGCCGGACTGGCCAAACACGACCGCGACGATCGGCGTCTGATAGGTCGTGGAATCGAGGCCCAGACTGGCGCCCGAATCCAACAGTGTCACCTCGGCGTCGGCCCCGATCTCCCAGCCATCCTTGGTCTGGAAATCCTTCAATGCCTCGTCGGTCAGGAAGAACACCGCGTGTTTGGTGGTTTGCAGGCCCGCCTGAAGCCCGAGCGACGCAGCGGCGACCGAATAGTAATTCGACGTCTGGCCGTTAACCTTCAGCGCGCCCTCGCCATAGGAGCCGCCGACGATAAAGCCGCCCTTGGTGACATCCGGCATCATCAATACGCCCTTCGACTTGCCCGCCAGTTCGCGGGATCCGGGCACCGAGTCATAGAGTTCGCGAAAGCCGAGCGAGACTTTCGCCTCGATCACGTCCCGGTCCGCGGCGATCGCGGGCTCTGGCACGGATGTGTAGATAGCAAAGGCGCTCAGCGCGCCGATCAACGAGGTGATGAGGAAAGTTCGCCTGCTCGACATGTCGTTACTCCTTAACGTGTCCGACTGAACGCGCGGATTTCTTTGCGGAGCGCGCGATCGCCGATTTCTTCGGTGGAACGTGTGCGTATGATAGCGGCGCAAATAGGGCGTGTCACAGAGAGAGGCCATCAAATGCGCGAAATTGAAGTCGCCCAGTCGGAAAATGTCTTCGGCGAACAGCTGGAGCCGTGCTCGATGTCGCCGATGACCGGATTTTTCCGCAATGGATGCTGCGACACGTCGCCGGCGGATGCCGGTTCTCACACGGTGTGCGTGGTGATGACCGACGCATTTCTCGAGTATTCAAAGGCGCGGGGGAACGACCTCTCGACGCCGCGGCCGGAACACGGGTTTACGGGCCTGAAGGCCGGGGATCGCTGGTGCCTCTGCGCCAGTCGCTGGATGGAAGCTTATCTGGCCGGCAAGGCGCCCAAGGTTCGGCTCGTCTCCACCCACAAGGCCGCGCTGGAAATCTGCCCGCTCGAAGCGCTTCGGGAACATGCGTTCGACCTGAGCTGACGACTAATTCGCGGGGGCGATGCGGTAGAGCGCGCCTTCGGCCTCATCCGTCAGGAACCAGATCGCGCCGTCCGGTCCGGTGCGCACATCCCGCACCCGGCCGAATTTCCCTCGGAACAACTGCTCTTCGCCGACAATCGCGCCGTTCTTGATGTCGAGGCGCGAAATAAGCTGAAACTTGAGCGCGCCCACCAACAGATCGCCACGCCATACCGGGAACAGATCACCGTCATAAACCGTCAAGCCCGATGGCGCGATCGAGGGATCCCAGTAGTGCAGGGGCTGCTCCATGCCCGCTTTCTCCGTGCCTTCGCCGATGGGCAGGAAGGAATAGTGGGTCCCATAGGCGATAATGGGCCAACCATAGTTTTTTCCCGGCTCGGGCCGGTTGATCTCATCGCCGCCGCGCGCGCCGTGTTCGACGGTCCAGAGGGTTCCATCCGCATCCAGACCCGCGCCTTGCGGATTTCGATGACCGTAGGACCAGATCTCCGGCTGCGCGCCGGACTGATCGACAAACGGATTGCCTGCAGGGACCGAACCATCGGGATTAATCCGGATCACCTTGCCCATATGGGTCGAGAGATCCTGCGCCATCGGTCGCTCGCCGCGATCTCCAGTGGTGATAAACAGCGTTCCGTCCGGCGCCTCCACGATGCGTGATCCGAAGTGCCGACCGCCACTGACGACCGTGGACATGCGCCAGATGACCTCCAGATCGCGCAATGTCAGCGCGTCGCGGTCGAACCGGGCCCGCGCCACGGCGGTGCGCGCGCCGCCATCCGCCGGCTCCGAGTAGGAAAGAAAGACCGTTCCGCTGGTCGCGAAATCCCGCGCCGCCACGACATCCAGCAGACCGCCTTGCCCGCGCTCCGCCACCACTGGTACGCCGCGCACGGGTTCAGACGAGCCAGAGGCGTCGACCAGATAGAGAAAACCGGGACGCTCGGTGACCAGCATCTCGCCAGTCCATCCGTCGGAGCCACTAAGGAAGGCGACCGACCATGGATTCTGAAAAGGCCCCGCGACGCGGGTCACATCGACGGTTCCAGCCGAGGTCTCAAAACTGCGCGCATGGGCCATTGGCGCGACTGCGATCGCTGCAAGTACTAGGGAGAGAGACAGAAACCTACGCATCGACGCCTCCGTTCTGACAGGTCTCGGGAACAATTAGCCCGCGCGGGTCAAAAGCGAAGGCCGGATCTGGAGTTCCCCGGTGAAAATCGCGTTATCAGCGACCGAAAAAAGGCGTCATCCATCCTTCAAAGCGCGCGCGGCTTTGACGGCGAAATAGGTGAGAATTCCGTCGCAACCCGCTCTTTTAAAAGCTAAAAGACTCTCCCACATAGCGCCATCGCCATCGATCCAGCCCTGCTGAGCGGCGGCCTCGATCATCGCGTATTCGCCCGACACCTGATAAGCGAAAGTCGGCGCGCCAAACGCGTCTTTCACCCGGCGACAGATATCCAGATAGGGCATGCCGGGTTTCACCATAACCATGTCGGCGCCCTCAGAGATGTCGATGGCGACTTCCTTCAGCGCCTCGTCGGTGTTCGCCGGATCCATCTGATAGGTCTTCTTGTCGCCTTTCAGCGCGCCCGAAGCGCCGACCGCATCTCGGAACGGGCCGTAGAACACCGAGGCGTATTTGGCGGCGTAGGACATGATGGCGACGTCGGTGAACTCGTTCTCCTCCAGCGCGCGGCGGATCATGCCGATCCGGCCGTCCATCATGTCGGACGGTCCGAGGATATCGGCGCCGGCCTCCGCCTGGCAGAGCGCCTGCTTTTCCAGCGCCACCAGAGTTTCGTCATTGGCCACGACGCCGTCCCGCACAATGCCGTCGTGCCCCAGCGCATTATAGGGATCCAGCGCTACATCCAGCATCACGCTGATATCCGGGACCTGAGCCTTGATGGCGCGCGTGGCGCGGCAGACTAGGTTGTCAGAATTCCAGGCTTCTTCGCACGCCTCTGTCTTGATCGCGGGATCGGTGTAGGGAAAAAGGGCGACGCAAGGAATTCCAAGCTCCGCGGCCCTAGCGACGGCCTCGACGGCGCGGTCGATGCTCAACCGTTCGACGCCGGGCATGGAGGGAACGGGCTCCGCCCGATCTTCGCCGTCCAGCACGAAGAGCGGCCAGATCAGATCCTGCGCGCCAATCCGGGACTCGCGCACCAGATCGCGCATCCATGGCGTTCGGCGCAGCCGGCGGGGACGGGCGAATGGAAACGGCGCGAAAGGGGCGGTGGTCATCAGCGGGTCCTCCTGAATGATTGGCTGATGCCACGTTTCCGTTAAAACGGCAATGTCGCGGGGTATGCACTCTTCCCCTCAGGCTGTTGTTTGTTTAAGGGCATTAGCATTGAGACCGGCTGGGGCGGGAATGTTTGACACGTCGACTTTTCTAAGCGTTTGGTACTGGATCTTTTGCGCATTTTTCTGGTCGTTGATCTCTAATTGGACTTTCGGCGTTTCGAAATGGGCGCTGAACCGGGCGAAGACGTCTGACGAGGATAGGAAGCTCGCGGCGACGCTGGGTCGGCGGTCAATCGCCCGTGCGGTTCGACAAACAGAGCGCCCGCCGCTGTTTGACTGCGCGGTGCAGGCCTTCCTTGTCGCCGCCGTACTCACACTCGCCGTGCTTCGTAAGAATGAGATGGCGCAAGGCCTTGCATTCCTTGCCGTGCCAATGTGCGGATTCGCCTTTTGGCGGGTGTTCGAAGCCCGCCGACTGCACGAAAGCGAATTAGATGATGAGGCGCTGCTAAAGCGGATTTCCCAGATCCGCTTCTTCAAACAAGTCATGGGAACGATCAGCCTTGGGGCGGCGGTCGCATTTGGTTTGTGGATGCATCTCGGCGACATCAAATGGCATTACAGCGGCTGAGACGCCGCGCGCACATCAATCGAGATCGCTGAAATCAACTCTCCGCCTTGCGGCCTGAGCCTGAACGGGCTACGTCGCGCGCCATGCCCCCTGTCGCCGAAAAATTGAAGCCCCTCGCGCCCGATACGATCACCATCGGCGGCGCGCCGGAAGGCTATGACGCCAAGCTGATCGCAGATCTGATCGCACGCGCCGAAGGCCCTGTCGTCTTCGTCGCACGAGATGACGCGCGCGCCGCCGCGATGACGGAGGCGCTGAGCGTTTTCTCCCCCGACCTGCCAGTGATGCAATTTCCCGCCTGGGATTGCCTGCCCTATGACCGGATCTCACCCAATCCGGAGATCGCGGCGGCGCGCATGGCCACGCTCGCGGCGCTGGCGGGCGGCTTTGACGCGCAATCGGTGATCCTGACCACGGTCAACGCCGCGACGCAGATGACGCCTGCACCCGCTCTGGTGGCGGGGTCCAGTTTTGTCGCGCGGGTGGATTACCAGATCGACATGGACGCGCTGACCGCCTTCCTGTCGCGCATGGGATACGCACGCGCCGCCACCGTGACTGAGCATGGCGACTTCGCGGTACGGGGCGGAATCGTGGATATCTTCCCGCCCGGTTGGGAAAACCCGGTGCGTCTCGACCTCTTTGGCGACGTGCTGGACGGCGCGCGGATGTTTGAGGCTGAGACCCAACGCACGATTGAGAAGGTCGACCGGGTGGAACTGGCTCCGGCCTCGGAAGTGGTGCTCGACCCGGATTCGATTCAGCGATTCCGCCGCAACTATCGACATGAGTTCGGCGCGGCCGGTCTGGATGATCCGCTCTATGAGGCCGTCACCGAAGGGCGCAAGCATCAGGGTATGGAGCATTGGGCGCCGTTCTTTCACGACGAGTTGGCGACCCTGTTCGACTACTTGCCGGGCGCGCCTGTCGCGCTCGACCATCAGGTTGAAGAAGCGCGGGCCGCGCGCTGGGACACGATCGGCGATCACTACGCGGCCCGGCAAAGCGCGTTGGTGGAGAAATCCTCAATGGGGGCGCCGATCTATAAGCCGTGCCCGCCGGAGCGGCTCTATCTGGATGACGCCGCGTGGAGCGCCGCGCTGGAGGGCAGGGCGGTGCGCCGTCTCTCTCCCCACGCCTTGCCGACCGGGCCGGGGGTGATTGATGCGGGCGGCCGAATGGGCCGCAGCTTCGCGCCCGAGCGGCAGAAAGAGGACCTTAACCTCTTTGACGCGCTGGCCGATCACATCCGAGAGCGCCGCAACTCAGGAAAACACGTCGCGCTGGCGTCCTATAGCGACGGCGCGCGGGACCGGCTGCAAACCCTTCTCGCCGATCACGGCGTAACCGACGCGGCCCCGGTCGCGCGGTGGAGCGATGTCGCCGAAACCAGGGGCGTTTCCCTGCTGATATGGGGGCTGGAGACTGGGTTCGAGACCGACACGACCGCAGTCATCGCAGAGCAGGACATTCTGGGCGACCGGCTGATCCGCCAGCCGGCCAAGCGCAAGCGGGCGGAGAACTTTCTCACCGAGGCGGGCAGCCTGTCGACCGGCGATCTGGTGGTGCATGTGGATCACGGCGTCGGGCGCTATCTGGGTCTGGAGGTCGTGACAGCCGCCGGCGCGCCGCATGAATGCCTGAAGCTGGAATATCACGGCGGCGACAAACTCTATCTGCCGGTGGAGAATATCGAGCTGCTCAGCCGCTATGGCCATGAGGCGGGGCTGCTGGACAGGCTGGGCGGAGGCGCGTGGCAGGCGAAGAAAGCAAAGCTGAAGGAGCGCATCCGCGATGTCGCCGATAAGCTGATCCGCATCGCCGCCGAGCGGGCGTTGCGCACCGCGCCGAAGCTCTCGCCGCAGGGCGGACTCTATGAGGAATTCGCCGCGCGGTTTCCATATCAGGAAACCGACGATCAGTTGCGCGCCATCTCGGATGTGATGACCGATCTGGAATCGGGTCGCCCGATGGATCGGCTGATTTGCGGCGATGTCGGCTTCGGCAAGACCGAGGTCGCGCTGAGGGCCGCTTTCGTGGCGGCGATGACCGGATCTCAGGTGGCTGTGATCGCGCCGACCACGTTGCTCGCCCGTCAGCACGCCAAGGAGTTCACCGCGCGCTTCGCCGGTTGGCCGCTGAAAGTGCGGCAACTGTCTCGCTTTATCGGCGCCAAGGAGGCGGCGGAAACGAAGGACGGCCTGAAGGATGGCTCGGTCGACATCGTCATCGGCACCCACGCCCTGCTGGGCAAGGGAATCCGGTTCAAGGATCTCAGCCTGCTGATCATCGACGAAGAACAGCATTTCGGCGTCTCGCACAAAGAGCGGCTGAAACAACTCCGCTCGGACGTGCACGTCTTGACCATGACCGCGACGCCAATCCCGCGCACGCTGCAACTGGCGATGTCGGGCGTGCGAGAGCTTTCGATCATCGCGACGCCGCCGGTCGATCGGTTAGCGGTGCGCACATATGTCTCGCCTTTCGATCCGGTGACCGCGCGCGAGGCCTTGTTGCGCGAGCATTATCGCGGCGGACAGAGCTTCTATGTGGTGCCGCGCATTTCCGATATCGCCGAGGCGGAGGAGTTCCTGCGCGAGCAGGTGCCGGAGGTGAAGTTCCTGACCGCACATGGACAGATGGCGGCGGGCGACCTCGATAAACGCATGAATGCGTTTTATGACGGCGAATACGACGTGCTGCTGGCGACGACTATCGTCGAATCCGGCCTCGATATTCCCACCGCCAACACGCTTCTGGTGCACCGGTCGGACATGTTCGGTCTGGCGCAACTCTATCAGATCCGGGGGCGGGTGGGGCGCTCCAAGGCGCGCGCCTACGCCTATTTCACCACTGAGCCGAGAAAGCGCCTGACCCCAGCGGCGGAGAAGCGCCTGAAGGTGCTCTCAAGCCTCGACACGCTGGGCGCCGGTTTCACGCTGGCCAGCCACGACCTCGACATTCGCGGCGCCGGAAACCTGCTGGGCGAGGAGCAGTCGGGCCATATCCGCGAAGTGGGCTATGAGCTTTATCAGGACATGCTAGAGGAGGCGGTCGCCAAGCTCCGCTCCGGCGAGATCGCTCTGGCCGAAGGCGACGAGACCTGGGCGCCGCAAATCAATCTCGGCGTGGCGGTGTTGATTCCGGAGGCTTACGTCCCGGATCTGGACGTTCGGCTGGGGCTCTACCGGCGGCTTTCCAATTTGGAGAGCCAGACCGAGTTGGAGGGCTTCGCGGCCGAACTGCATGATCGCTTTGGCAAACCGCCGAAAGAGATCGAGACGCTGTTGCGCGTCGTGCGCACCAAGGCGATGTGCCGCCGCGCCGGGATCGCGAAACTGGACGCCGGGCCGAAGGGCGGCACGGTGCAGTTCCGCAATGACAAATTCGCCAATCCGATGGGGCTGGTGGAGTTTCTTCAGGCGCAGCGCGGCCAGGCAAAGATCAAGGACAACAAGGTGGTGGTGCGCCGTGATTGGTCATCGGAGGCTGATCGCGTGAAAGGCGCATTCTCGATCGCGCAGGATCTCGCGAAAATCGCCAAGGCGGCGAAGACCGCGGCGTAGGGCGGTCGCCAGACTTACGTCGGCTCGGCCTTCAACTGCACGTCCAACTCTTGCATCACCCGCAGCCAGGTCTCCGTCTCCTGCGCGCCGGTCAGCACATATTCTCTGGCCAGGATGAAGGTGGGCACGCCATTGACGCCCATCTCTCGCGCCGTCTTGTCCTCGGCTTCGACGGCCTCCCGATCGGACTCGCCCTCCAGCAAGCGGGCGATCACTTCACGCTCCATACCGACGCTTTCGGCGATGTCCGCCAGCACCACGGAATCGCCGATATCCCGACCGTCGACGAAATAATGCGTAAACAAAGCGTGTTTCACAGCGCTTTGGGCGCCCGTCGGTCCGGCCCATCTGATCAGGCGATGCGCATCGATCGTGTTCGGCGTGCGCGTTATGGCGTCAAAGTTGACCTCCAGCCCTGTCGCTTTCGCCGTCGTCTCGATCGCTCCGTAAATCCGCGCCGCAGCCTCCGCGCCGCCGAACTTCCAGTTGAGATATTCCTGCCGCTCCATGCCCTCTTTCGGCATGGCCGGATTCAACTGAAACGGCCGCCAATGGATGTCGAACGGGTTGGACCCGTGCGCTTCTATGGCCGCGTCCAGCCGCGCCTTGCCGATATAGCACCATGGGCAGATCGGATCTGAGATGATGTCGAGTTGAACCATGCCGTCACAATTGGACGTTCATGGCGGAGTTTCAAGCACCCTCACGTCTTCTTGGGAACGCCCTTCGCCCGCAGATCCGCCCGGCGCAGCTTGCCGTTTCCGGTGCGGGGCAGGGCGTCGGTGATCACCCATGCCTTGGGCCGTTTGTATCGCGCAAGCGTCGCCTCCGCCTGCGCGTTCAGCGCCGCTTCGTCCAGCAATGCGCCTTCCGCCGGGACCACATGCGCGACGATGATAGAGAGCGCGTCCGAAACCCGCGCCTCGACCGCGCCGCATTCGGCCACGTTCGGGTGGGCGGCCATCGCCTCCTCCACCTCCGCCGGGGTCACGCGATATCCGCCCGCGTTCATAAGGTCGTCGGCGCGCCCTTCAAACGCGATATACCCGTCCGGCGCCATGCGGGCGCGGTCGCCGGTTAGGAACCACTCGCCGCGCATCGCCGCCGCCGTCTCCTCCGGCCGTCGCCAATAGCCCAGCATCAGTCCCGGATCGCGGCGGGAGACGGCGAGAAGGCCGGGCTCTCCCATCGGGGCAGGCCCGGTCGCCTCTTCATTAAGGATCGCCACCCTGCGCCCCTTTTGCGGCCGGCCTGCGAAGCCCGGGCGCGGCGGCGCATCCGGCCCGGCGGAGATATAGGTGGAGCATTCGCTCATCCCCAAAGCCTCATAGAGCGGGACGCCGGTCGCCTCCGTCCAGGCGTCGAACAGCGCCGGACTCAGCATCTCTCCCGCCGTCAACGCACACCGAAGACCGCGGAACCGCGCCATGTCGCCGCCGCGCGCAAGGATCTGGCGGAAGACGCCGGGCGCCGCCGCGAACACGCTCGCGTCAAACCGTTGCACCAACCGCCCCCAGACGGTGGGGTCGGGCGGGCCGTCATAGATCATGGTCGCGGCCCCGACAGCCCAGGGATCGGTCAGACCCGCGCCGAGCGTATAGGTCCAGTTGAACGCGCCCGCATGCAGAACATGATCCTCTGGCGTCAACCCGTACCAGCCGCGCCACATCATCCGCCGCGCCCAGCCCGCGCGCTGCGCGTGCAACACTCCTTTCGGCCGCCCGGCGGAGCCAGAGGTGAAGACCAGGAAGGCCGGATCATCGGCCATGGTGTCTGTCGCCGGGTCGTCCCACGAAAGGGGGTCGGCCGTCTTGAGATCGGCGATGTCCGACATGTCCAACGGGGTCGCGCGTGCCGGCGCCCCCTCGATCGGCAGGTCCTCGCTGAGCGCGATAAATCGGGCTTCGGCTTCCGTCGCCGCCGCGCCCGCCTCGCCGGGCGTCAACTGCGAAGAGGTCGGCACAGCGACGCCGCCCGCGGCGATCACACCGAAATAGAGCACCGGGAACTCCGAGACGTTGCCGAGGTGCAGCATCACGCGCTCTCCCCGGCAGAGGCCGCGCGCCCGTAGTCCGGCGGCTGTGCGCAGCACGGCGTCTTCCAGCGCCGCGAAACTCCATTCCTCATGCGGCGGCGCCTCGGGGTCGGAGGCGACGATCAGCGCCGTCGCATCAGGCCGGGCGGCGGCGGTCTCGGCCAGCGTGTGCCGCGCCATGTTGAACCGAGGCGGGCAGGGCGGCGGCGGCCCTTCGTCGAACAGGCTCTGTTCGGCTCCGGCGCGCCATTTTTCCGCAGGGTCTGTCATCACGTCTCCTCCGCTCGCCTTGCCGCGCGCGTTATCGTATGTGCTGAACAGTTATTGGAGACTGTTCGATGCCCACACAAGACGATCCTACGCCATCGCTGCTACAAATCGCGCGCGCCGCCGATGAACCGGCGGAGCCGGTGGAGCCGCTCCGGCTGGGCGAGCGGGTGCGCGAGATTCGCAAGGCGCGCGACTGGACGCTGGAGGAAGCCTCCCGCCGGTCGGGTCTGGCGCGCTCGACCCTCTCCAAAATCGAGAACGCGCAGATGTCGCCGACCTTCGACGCGGTGCAGAAACTGGCGCGTGGCCTTGGCATCGACATACCGCAGCTCTTCACGCCGTCCGATAGCGACAAGGTGATGGGCCGCCGTGCGATCACTCGGTCAGGCGAGGGCGGCGCGCATCCGACGGCCACCTATGAGCATGAGATGCTGGCCGCCGAGATCACTCGCAAGAAAATGCTGCCTTATAAAGCGGTCATTCGCGCCCGAGACTTTGAGGAATTCGGCCAATGGGTACGCCATGGCGGAGAAGAATTCCTGTTGGTGCTGGATGGTTCGGTTCGCCTGCTGACCGAACTCTATGCGCCCGTCGATCTTTCGACCGGAGACTCGGCTTACTACGACGCCTCGATGGGCCATTGCCTCATCTCCACGTCCGCAGAGGACGCGACGATCCTGTGGGTGACCTCGCTCTGACGATATTGGCGGCGAGGACGGTCAGCTGTAGAGGGCCGGCAGGTCCGTGGTGCTTTTCTCGCCCAGGTCGTCGAAATGCGTGTCGAGGAACTTGTCCATCGTCGCCCGGCCTGCGGCCTTAAGCTCGCGAATGACCATGGAGTCGGGAATGATCTTGGTCGCCATCCCCAATTGCCGCATCGTATGGTCGTCGGCGATCGAGTGGATCAGCACGCTTTTCATCTCACCCTTGCGGATCTTGCCTTCCTCGATCAGGCGGCTGACGAACTGGACCGTGCGCAATTCTCTGAGCAGCGATGAGTTGAAGCTGATCTCATTCAGGCGGTTCTGGATCTCTTCGGCGGTGGTGGGAACCTCCTCCCGCTCGATCGGATTAATGTGGACGATCAGAACGTCGCGGCTCTCCGAGTTGTAAAACAGCGGAAAGAGCGCTGGATTGCCCATATAGCCGCCGTCCCAATAGGCTTCGACCTTTCCCGTCTCCGGGTCCGGGATCTCGACCGCCCGATAAAGCGTCGGCAGGCAGCCCGAGGCGAGCAGCGCATCGGCCGAAATCTCATGCCCCTGGAACACCTTAATCTTGCCGGTGCGCACGTTCGTGGCGGAGATGAACAGTTTGGGGTCGCAGTCGGCGCAGATCGAATCGAAGTCGATCAAATCCTCAATGATGTTCTTCATCATATTGATATCTAAAGGATTTATCTCATAGGGAGAGAACATCCGCGCCATCGTGGCCTGAAAGTTATAGGCAGGCGACGCGGCGATCGCCTTGGCCATGGTCGGCAGGGAGGCGTCCAGCGCATGCAGGTAGAGCAGCCACGGGTTCTCATACGGTCCGCGCCAGTCCTCGATACGCCCCCAGAACTCACCCAGCAACTCCTTGGCGGCTTCGCGGCCGCTATTCTCCAAACCGGTTTTAAGCATCGCCGCGTTCATCGCGCCGGCGGAGGTGGCTGAGACCCCCTCGATATGGATCCGTTCATCCTCCAGAAGGCGATCAAGAACGCCCCAGGTGAACGCGCCATGCGCTCCGCCGCCCTGCAGCGCCAGGTTGACCGTCTTCTGAGAGGTTGATTTCTTCATTGGATCCAATCCTGTTTAGAGCGCTGTCCAACCGCCATCCAGAGAGATGCTCGTGCCCGTTATTTGCGCGGCGGCCGCCGAGCAGAGAAACACGGCGGTGCCGCCAAGTTCCTCAACCGTCGCGAATTGCCGCGACGGCTGACGCTCCAGCATAACCTCACGGATCACGGTCTCTCTATCCATATTATGAGCTTTCATCTGATCAGGAATCTGCGCTTCCACCAAAGGCGTTAGTACGTAACCGGGGCAGATCGCGTTGCACGTGATGTTCTGGCCCGCGACTTCCAGCGCCGTGACCTTGGTCAAACCTACGACGCCATGCTTGGCGGCGACATAGGCGGATTTATAGGGCGAGGCGGTCAGCCCATGCGCCGAGGCGATATTGATCACGCGGCCCCAGCCAGAGGCTTTCATCAGCGGCAGCGCGGCGGCGGTGGTGTGAAAGGCCGAGCTCATGTTGATGGCGATGATCGCATCCCATTTTTCCGTCGGAAACTCCTCAATCGGCGCGACATGCTGGATGCCGGCGTTATTGACCAGAATATCGACCGCTCCGAACCGGTCATGCGCCGTGGTGACAAGGTCGCGGCATTCCTGTCCCTTGGACATGTCGGCCTTGATATAGATGACCTCCGAGCCGGTCTCAGCGGCGATGCTGGCGGCCAGTTCATGGTCTTCTGGACGATCCGAAAATGAATTGATGGCGACCTTCGCGCCGCTCTCAGCCAGAGAGCGCGCAACCCCAAGGCCGATACCGGAGTTTGCGCCGGTCACGACGGCGGATTTACCTGCAAGCGATTTGGTCATTGTTAACTGGCTCCATAAAGCGGGCGACGATAGGAAAGGCGCAGCGCAGCATATGTCCGGATTTGGACGACTTCGAGCCGCATGCGCTTCATCGGGCGTGTCTATAGCGCGCCGCATCCACGAAGTTGCGCCGCACCATTTGTCCGACAGGAGATAGGAAGTGAGAAAAGAAAAAAACGCCCTCGTTTGACCGAGGGCGTTCAAGTTAAATTGAGGCAGGTTTCATACAGGCAAGAAACCTATCGAGCAGTAGAAAGACCATACATAAACCTCGCGCCCCAAGGCAAGAGAAAATTTGACGTTTTACCGACGGAGGGTGATTGCCCTTCTTAAAGTAGCGTCAGAAGAGGAGAGAGCAGGCATGATTCGAGCGGCCGCGATATTGATCGCGACGATGGCGGGGTTCGCGTCGCTGTCGCCGGGCGCAACGGCGGAGCCGACGCACGGATTGGCGATGTATGGCGAACCGGCCCTGCCGCCGGATTTCCAGCACTTGCCGTTTGTGAACCCGGACGCGCCGAAGGGCGGACGCATCACATTCGCAGATCTTGGGGGATTCGACAGCATGAACCCCTATATCGTGAAGGGACGCGCGCCCTGGGCGGTGCGCTCGCACACGATGGAATCGTTGCTCGGCCGGTCCTGGGATGAGCCGTTTTCGCTCTATGGATTGCTGGCGGAGAGCGTGGAATTGGCCCCGGACCGCAGTTGGGTGGAGTTCCACCTTCGGCCCGAGGCGTCGTTCTCGGATGGCGCGCCGGTGACCATCGAAGACGTGATCTTCTCAATGGAGATATTGAGTGAGAAAGGTCAGCCATATTTCAGAAATTCCTGGGAAAAAGTGGATTCCTACCAACAGGTAGGTGAGCATGGGATTCGGTTTAATATGAGCTCGAGTGACCGCGAAATCCCGATGCTTCTGGGCCTGCGTCCGATTTTGCAGAAAAAACAGTGGCGGGAGCGTGATTTCGCCGAAACGACGCTGGAGCCGCTGATTGGAACCGGTCCCTACACGGTGACGGGGATGGAGCCAGGCCGGTTCGTCGAGCTAACCCGGAACCCGGGTTATTGGGGGGCGGATTTGCCATTCAACCGGGGAATGCACAATCTCGATCTGATTCGGTATGAGTTCTTTCGGGACGAAGCCGCACAGTATGAATCGTTTTCGGCGGGGATCAGCGACGTCTTTCGGGACGGTGACCCCAACCGCTGGGCGACAGGATACGCGTTCCCCCGCGCAGAATCGGGCGAGATCACATTTTCCGAAGTGCCGAACAGCCGCCCGACCGGCATGCGCGGCTTCGTCTTCAACACAAGGCGACCGCTCTTTCAGGACATCCGGGTGCGCGAGGCGCTGACGCTGGCCTTCGATTTCGAATGGATCAACCAGACCCTCAACGCCGGCGCGTATGAGCGCATCGAAAGCTACTTCGCGAATTCGCCGCTGGGTTTTCATGGTGCGGCCAACGGCGTCGAGCGGGACATTCTGGCCCCCGTGGCCGACGCACTCCCCCAAGGCGCTTTGGATCACGGGCTGGAGCAACCGTCTTCGGACGGTAGCGGCCGCAACAGGCGGAACCTGCGCGCGGCGGTCAAATTGCTTGGCGAAGCCGGTTGGACGGTCTCAGACGGTGTTCTCACCAACGCGGCGGGGGATCCGTTCACCTTCGAGATCCTGCTCGTCTCCTCAGAGAATGAGCGTGTCGCGAGCGTGTTTGCCGAAAGTCTCAAGACTCTGGGAATCGATGCAAGCGTTCGTCTGATCGACAATGCGCAGTATCAGGCGCGCCGGAACGGCTATGATTACGACATGATCGTCAATCGCTGGGCGCTATCGCTGTCGCCGGGCAATGAACAGGTGTTCTATTGGGGCAAGGATGGCGTGACGACGCCCGGAACGCGCAATTACATGGGCGTCGACAATGCGGCGGTCGAGGCGGCGCTTGCGGCGCTTCTGACGGCGGAGGACGAAGCCTCTTTCAAGGGCGCGGTCAGGGCGCTCGACCGGGCGCTGACGATGGGGCGCTACGTAATTCCGTTCTGGCATTCGCCGGTCAGCCGCATCGCGCACGCGTCCCGCCTAACCTATCCGGAGACGGTGCCGCTCTATGGAGACTGGATCGGCTTCCTACCGCAGATCTGGTGGTCCAAGACGGGCGAGTAGGCAGGTCAGGCCCCGGCCGCCAGCGTATAGGCGATGGTCCACATCACGACGCCGACGCCGATATCAAGGATGCGCCAGGCGGCGGGCCGTGCAAAGAACGGGGACAGCAAGCGCGCGCCATAGCCGAGAGAGAAGAAGAACACGAAGGACGCCGAAGCGGCAGCGACGCCAAAGACGGCGCGGTGAGTCCCTTCATAGGTGGAGGCGATCGCCCCCAGCAAAACGACCGTGTCCAGATAGACATGCGGGTTGAGCCAGGTCAGCGCCAGACAGGTCGACGCCACCGCCAGCGCGGATTTGCCGTCGCCATTCTCCGCAACCAGCTTGCCTGGCTTGAGCGCGGACCAGAAGCTGCGCGCGCCATAGCCCACAAGGAACACCACGCCGAACCAGCGCATCAGTTCCGGCAGCCACGGCGCGACATCGGCCAACGCCCCGAAGCCGCTGACGCCGACGGTGATCAGCACAGCGTCCGAGACGGCGCAGATCACGCAGACCAGAAACACGTGGCGCCGCATCAGCCCCTGACGCAGCACAAACGCATTCTGCGCGCCAATGGCGAGAATCAGGCTAAAGCTGGTCAGGAAACCCGCGACGGCGGCCGTCAGCATTGCGGCGTCACTGTGCGGTGGTTTTTGGTCGGCGGCGACGCGGCGGCGAGGACGGCCCGCGGCGCGCAGCTCGGCTCTTCGGAGTCAGCGCCTCCAGACGGGCGGCCTCGGCGGCGCGTTCCTCGGCGGTGGGGGGCGTCACCAATCCGGCCGAGATGACCAGCTTGGCCGCTTCCTCGACCGACATGTCCATCAGGATGACATCCTCGCGCGGCACGAACAGCAGGAACCCCGAGGTTGGATTCGGCGTTGTGGGCAAAAACACGCTGACCATCTCAGCGCGACCGATCTTGCTCGGCAACTCCCCTTTGGTGTCGGTGGATACAAAGGCGATGGCCCAGAGACCCTTGCGCGGATATTCGATCAGGCAGGCCTGTTTGAACGAGGTCTTGGACTGGCTGAGGATCGTCTCGACGATCTGCTTCAACGCATTGTAGATCGTGCGGACGAACGGCATCCGCTCGACCCAGGCCTCGCCCATATGCACCAGCCGCCGTCCAAACAGATTTCGAGTGAGATACCCGACAATGGCGGTGAACAGCACAAAGACGATCAGGCCGAAACCCGGCACCTCGAACGGCAGGTACGTGCCGGGATTGTAGGCCTTGGGCACCAACGGGACGATCTTGTTGTCGACCCAAGTGATGATCGTCCAGACCAGATATCCGGTGATCACGACCGGCGCGACGACGACGATACCGGTCAGAAAGTTCGACCGCGCCCGCTGCAAGAACGTGGTCTTACGCCGCGCCTTGATCAGGCGTGGGCGTCCATTCACGCTTTTTGGACGGTTCGTGCTCGGCATTCTCGGTCTCCGGGGAGTGATCTCGGGCGTACTTAATAGCCGAGCGCGCGATCTACAACATTTTCGAGCGGATCGCCCCGTTCCGCCCGCGCAATCTGTTTAATAATCGCCTCGGCGGCGGTCTCTGGCCGGGTAGCGGAGGCGATATGGGGCGTGACCGTGATTTTCGGATGCGACAAGAAGGGGTGATCCTCCGGCAGCGGCTCGCGATCGAAGACATCAAGCGTGGCGTGCGAAAGCGCCCCGGTCTCCAGCGCATCCAGTAGCGCGGCGTTATCCAGAATCGGCCCGCGCCCGGCATTGATGATCGCCGCGCCACGGGGGAGCAGGTCCAACCGCTCAGCGTCGAGCAGGCCGCGCGTCTCCGCCGTCAGCGGCAGCAGGATCACCAGTATTTCGCTTTCAGCGAGGACCTGGCGCAACCCTTCGTCGCCATGGGCGCAGATCACATCTTCCGCCTGTTTCGGCGATCGGCTCCATCCCAGCACCTTAAAGCGCAGGCGCGCCAGCATCTCAGCCGCGTCACGGCCCAGACGCCCAAGGCCCAGCAAACCCACCGCGCGTCCGTCCGGCAACGGCCGGTCCGCGTCAAACCATGTGAGCGGACGCTCGTTCAGGACATAGCGGTCGAGCCCCATGTGGTGGCGCATGACATGGCCGACCACATAGTCTGTCATACCCCAGGTCAGTCCGCGCTCCACCATCCGCACAAGCGGCACATCGCGGGGCAGAGAGGGGATCGTCACCACCCCTTCGACGCCGGCCCAGAGATTGAGGATCGCTTTGAGATTTGCGAAGGGCGCAAAGTCCTCGACCGGTCCGCCCTTTTCAAAGATCAGGTAATCGACCAAGGCGGGATCGGCAGCGTCCGCGCGCAGGTCGATCGAAAGCCCGGCGGCCGAAGCCGCCCGCGTCAGCGCGCTGAAATATGCGTCCCGCTCATGGTCGTGGCCTGCGTATAAAACGATTGGATCGGTCATGCCCTCCGCATCGCCCCGATCCCGCCGCGTGTCAACGCCTGTCGCCGGTTTCTCCGCGACTGGGATAGCGATGAACATGGGCGCTCTGGATCAGGCCGAAGGCGAAGAGCAGCACCATAAGAGAACTGCCGCCATAGGAGACCAGCGGAAGCGGCACGCCAACCACCGGCGCCAAGCCCGTCACCATCGCCATGTTGATGGTGAAGAGCAGGAAGAACGTCATTGTCAGCCCGCCCGCCAACAGAGAGTTGAATCGTCGCTTCATCGCCACGACCGACAGCACGCAAAACAGGATCACCAGCGCATAGAGCCCCAGCAGGCTGATCGTGCCGAAAAAGCCGAACTCCTCGGCCAGTGTCGTGAAGATGAAATCGGTGTGTTTCTCGGGCAGGAAGTTGAGCTGGCTTTGCGTGCCTTGCATGAAGCCGCGGCCGGTCAGCCCGCCGGAGCCAAAGGCGATCTTGGATTGCGTGATGTGATATCCCGCGCCCAAAGGATCGGTGGACGGATCCAAAAAGGTCTCAATGCGGCGGAACTGATAGTCCTTCAGCAATTGCCACTCGGTCCCCTTCGACGAGAACACAGCCGAAATCAGACCAACCACAGCCGCGCCCATCGAGACGAAGTACCACCAGGACAACCCGGCCAGAAACATCACCGTCGCGCCGCCCGCAAGCAACAGGATGGCGGTGCCGAGATCGGGCTGCTTCATCACCAGCGCCGCAGGAATGGCGATCATAACCAGCGCCAGCAGGACCCAGAGCGGACGGTTGACCTTGCCCGGCTCCAGCCAGTCGTAATAGCGCGCCAACGCCATCACCAAAGCGATCTTCATTACTTCTGAAGGCTGCAATTGTATCGGGCCGAGTTCAATCCAACGCTGCGCGCCCATGCCGACCGTGCCGACGAACTCCACCGCGACCAGAAGACCGATGCTGATCAGATAGAAGGGCGCCGCCGCCATCCGCCAGTACCGGATATCGATCATCGCCGCGATGATCATGCCGGTGAAACCGACGCCGAACCGCACCATCTGTCGTTTGGCCCATGGATCGAACCCGCCGCCTGCAACCGAATAGAGCGTCAGGAAGCCAACGCAGGCGATAACCGCGATCAACAGGGTGACCGGCCAGTTGATGCGCAACAACTTACCCAGAAGGCTCGTATGATCGCCGGAATTGGTCGCGAAATCGGTCATTGCCGACGCTCCTGCGCGACGCGCTCTGCGAATGGGCGCGGCTGGGGGCGGGGCGGCAGAGCGATATCGGCCGCGCTCCAGATCTGCACGCCCTCGACGCCGTTTACGGCGGCCATCTCCGCACGCATCGCCTCGGCCTGCAGGGCACGCTGCAAGCGCTCCTCCTCAATGGTCTTGCGCTGGACCGAGGGATACGCCTCTAGCGGAGGTTCTGTTCCATAGAGGGCGCGCAACAGGATATCGCGGGCGATCGGGGCGGCGGCCTTTGAGCCTCCGCCGCCGTGCTCTACCACGACCGAGATCGCGTATTTCGGCTTGTCGACCGGCGCATAGGCGACGAACAGCGCGTGATCGCGCTGCTCCCATGGCAAATCCCGGTTCTTGATGACGCCCGTGGCTCGCTCGGCCGTCGTGATCCGGCGCACCTGCGCCGTACCGGTCTTGCCCGCCATAAGCATCGTCGGCTCGACGATCCGGGACCTGTAGGCGGTGCCGCGCCTGTGGTTGGAGACCAGATTCATGCCGTCGCGCACCACGTCGAGATTTTCGGATCGAACACCGAGTTCCTCCGCTGGCGCAGGTGGCTGTTCGACCCCGTCGACGGCGCGGATCAGGCGCGGTTGCACGCGCTTGCCAGAGGCGAGCCGCGACGCCATCACCGCCAATTGCAGGGGCGTGGTCAGCAAAAAGCCCTGACCGATGCCGGTGTTCAGTGTATCGCCGACCTGCCAGCCTTCGCCGCGATTGGCCTCTTTCCACGCCTTGGTCGGCAGCAGTCCCGACTTGATGTTCGGGATCTCAAGCGGGCCGGCCTCGCCAATGCCAAACTTCGCCGCCATATCGGAGATCGCGTCGATGCCGATGCGCTTGGCGATGTCATAGAAATAGACGTCGCAGGAATGCTGGATCGCGCCGCGCATATCCTTATGCCCGTGCCCGCCGCGCTTCCAGCAGTGAAAGTACCGGCGGCCCAGCTTGTAGCGCCCATTGCAGAATACCGTCTCATGCGGAGAAATCGCGCCGGTGTGCAGACCGGCCAGCGCCACCAGCATCTTGAACGTCGAGCCGGGCGGGTAGAGATCCGAGATCGGCTTATTGGTCAGGGGCCTGAGCTTGTTCGAGGTCAGCGAGCCCCATTCCCGATGCGAAATGCCGAAGACGAAACTGTTTGGATTGAATCCGGGCGCAGAGGCCATGGCGACCACATCGCCGTTCTCCACATCGATCACGGTGGCGGAGACGCTCTGACCGATCACCCGCTCCATGGCGAAGCGTTGCAGACCCAGATCGATGGTCAGGTTCACATCGGCGCCCGCATCTCCTTCGTTGCGATCCAGTTCCCGGATCACCCGGCCAACGGCGTTGACCTCGATGCGGCGGGCGCCGGCCGCGCCTCGCAGATGCCCCTCCGCTTCGCGTTCGATCCCGTTCTTTCCAATCTTGAAATCCGGCAGTTGAAGCAGCGGATCGCGCGTCTTGTCCGCCTCCACCTCTTCTTCTGATACGGCCGCGACATAGCCGACCACATGCGCCAAGGCCTCGGCTTCGGGATAAAAGCGGGTCAGGCCGACCTCTGGCGCGACGCCGGGCAGGGCGGGGGCGTTCGCGTTCACCAGCGCGAAATCCTTCCAATCGAGATGCTCGGCGACGACGACCGGCACAAAGCCGCTTTTGCCAGCCATCTCCTTCAGGATCCGCTCGCGGGTCGAGTCCGGCAGATCGATCAGGTCGCCCAGCCTGCGGATCGTCTCCTTCGGGTCTTTGACCTGCTCCCGAACGACCTGAACGCGATAATTCTGCCGGTTGTCCGCCAGCGGTTCGCCATTGCGATCAAAGATGCGGCCGCGCGCCGGCGCTAGAATCTGGACGTTGATGCGGTTGTCCTCAGCGAGGGTCAGATACTGTTCGCTCTCCAGCACCTGAAGCTGACGCATCCGCCACGCGAGAACGCCCATGACCGCCGCCTGCGCGCCGAACAGCACCAGCGCCCGGCGCGACGGATCAGGCGCCTTGCGCTTCTTTTTCTTGATAAAGGAGAGTTTCACCAGAACCCTCCCGCCGCGCGCCGTTCAGCCATTTCGCGCGAACGAACCCTGAAAACGCCTTGAAATATAACGTATATCGCCGGGTAGACCATCACGCTTAAAGCGGCGCGGGACAACACAGTCGAAAGGGCGGGCGCGCCGCCTGCGGTGATCCAGACCATCAGCCACGCGCCAAACGCCGTGGCGAACGCGAAAATGGCGAACAGCGCCCATTCGAGATGCGGCGGCAAATGCGCGCCGTTCCGGGCGCGCACCATCACTGCCGCGATCACCAGCGTCAGCGCCCCCGCGCCAACCGGCCCGCCAGCCAGAAGATCCCGCAATATGGCGACGAGAAACACCAGCAGGATCGGCGTCGCCTCGGGTCGCCTGAGCGCCCAGAAAAACACCGCCACCGCGACCAGATCCGGCGCGGAGGACGCTCCCGCCGACAGACCCAGCGGCGCGACCTCGATCAGGATCGCCGCCATGGCCATCGCGACAAATCCCGCCATGCGCATCGGCGCGCGTCTAGTCGATAAGGGCATCAGCGGCCCCCTCGATCAGATCGGCGCCTGCCAGCGCATCCGGCGCGTCACTTTCAGGCTGGGGACGGCGATAGACGATTCCGCCTTGCTCCTCAGGTCCAGACGGCGGGCGGTAGCGAAGGATACGCACGAATTCCAGTCTGTCATATTCGGCCGAGGGCGCGATCTTCCCGCCACGCTCTCCAAGCGCCGCGATACGCCCGACCGGCAAGCCCGCTGGGTAGACGCCGCCATCGCCGGACGTGAAGACGTAGTCGCCAAGCGCGACGCCCTCCAGCGAGCTTAGAAATTGCAGCGCGGGCGCGTCCGTGTTGTCGCCGACGACGATCGCCGTCCGTCCGCTGGGCCGGATCATCACGGGAACGCGGCTGTTATAATCGGTGAGGTGCATGACCCGCGCGGATCGGTCGCCAACGCCGACCAAACGGCCAACGAGGCCCGAGCCGTCCACCGCAGCGTCGCCGTCCAGGACGCCGTTCCTTTCGCCGACATTCACCAGACTGGTCTGCGAATAGGGGCCGCCGGAATCAGCGATAACCTCTGCGGTCACAAAACTGGGTTTCGCCACCAGTCGCACGTTGTTGAGCGCGCGCAACCGCGCGTTCTCCTGCTCCAACTGACGGGCGACCTCGCGCCAGGCGGCCAGGCGCTCCACTTCACGGCGCAGTTCTCTGTTCTGGGTGTGCACGCGGCGATAACTGCCGAAATCCTCCACCATCGCGGAAACGCCGCGCAGGGGGGCGGAGGTCGACTCGATCAGCGGCGATGCGGCGTCCGTCACGGCCGTTCGAAGGTGAACCAGTCGGGGATTGTCGGTGCGCCACAGGAAGAAGGCGGTGACGCAGGCGATCACGGCCAAGCCCAGCGTCACACGCCGGAACAGAAGCGCCGCTTGCCTGTCCGTGTCTCGCCAATCGCGGGCCACTGCGCCCGTCCTTCCCGTCGTCCCGGCCGCTCAGTACGCAAACACGCGTTAGTGGCCTTCCATTAAAACGTGACGCAGCTGCGGCATGTGCTCCAGCGATTTGCCGGTGCCAAGCGCAACACAGGACAGCGGATCGTCGGCGATCGAGACGGCGAGGCCGGTCTCTTCCCTGAGCACCGTATCGAGATCGCCGAGCAGGCCGCCGCCGCCGGTCAGCATCACGCCCTTATCGACGATGTCCGCCGCCAGCTCCGGCGGGGTCGCCTCCAGCGCCACTTTCACCGCTTCGATGATCTGCTGAACCGGCTCCGCCAGAGCCTCGGCGACCTGACGCTGGTTCACTTCGATCTCTTTGGGCACGCCGTTGACCAGATCGCGGCCGCGAATGGCCATTATCTCTCCGACACCGTCCGCAGGCTCACGCGCCGTGCCGATCGCCAGCTTGATGCGCTCGGCTGAACTTTCGCCCACCAACAGGCTGTGATTGCGACGCAAATAGGCGATCAGCGCCTCATCCATCTTGTCGCCGCCCACGCGAATAGAGCGCGCATACACCACGTCGCGCAAGCTGATCACGGCGACCTCTGTGGTGCCGCCGCCAATGTCGACGACCATGGAGCCGGTCGGTTCGGTCACAGGCATGCCCGCGCCGATCGCCGCGGCCACAGGCTCGGGAATCAACAGCGCCTTGCGGGCGCCGGCTTGCCGGACGGATTGCTCAATGGCGCGTTTTTCAACCGGAGTGGCCCCCGAGGGCACGCAGACAATGATCAGGGGCGCCGCAAAGGCTCCACGGCGATGCACCTTCTTGATGAAGTACTTGATCATCTCCTCAGCGACGTCGAAATCCGCGATCACGCCTTCGCGCATCGGGCGGATCGCCTGAATCGTGCCGGGGGTGCGGCCGAGCATCATCTTGGCTTCTTCGCCGACCGCCAGAACCTGCTTCTTGCCGTCGCGAACGTGAAAAGCGACGACAGAGGGCTCGTTTAGGACGATGCCTTTGCCTTTTACGTAAACCAGAGTGTTCGCTGTGCCTAGATCGATCGCCATGTCCGACGAGAACATGCCGAGAATACCATTGAACATACGCCTGCTCGCCTAGTAGCCCGCTAGGGAGAATCGCGACCCGCGGGCGTTTTTCTGTATCCAGCGGTTATACTGCGCATGGGGAGTCGTTTTAAGCGAAATGTTGTGTCTTCGCCGTTCTGAGACGCTGATTCTTGGGGAAGAGCGGCGAGGGAACGCCCCGCCGCCCCTTGGATTACGGCGCGTCTGAAGCCGCATTATCCGGAGCCGATTTCTCACGTCTCACCAGCAACTTATTGAGCGCGTTCACATAAGCGCGCGCAGAGGCGACGATCGTATCGGTGTCCGAGGCCTGACCGGTGGCGATCTTGCCGTTTTCCTCCAGCCGGACAGAAACTGTCGCCTGCGCGTCGGTTCCCTCCGTCACCGCATGCACCTGATAGAGCTGCAGCGAGGCGTCATGCGGGAAAAGCGCCTTGATCCCGTTGAAAACGGCGTCAACAGGGCCGTCGCCGTTCGAGGTCTTGCGGTGTTCGACGCCGTCGATCTCCAGAATCAGGTCGGCGGATTGCGGCGCCTCCGTGCCGCAAGTCACCCGCAGGAATTTCACGTTGATTCGGGCGTTGGCCGCCGTCGCGCCCGCGTCATCCACCAGCGCGATCAGATCGTCGTCGAAGATATCCTTCTTACGATCCGCCAGAGCCTTGAACTGCACGAACGCGTCGTTGAGCTGATTGTCGCCCAACTCATAGCCGAGATCCTTCAGCTTCTCGCGAAAGGCGTGGCGGCCCGAATGCTTGCCCATGACCAGATTCGATTCGCTGAGACCGACATCCTCCGGCCGCATGATCTCAAACGTCTCCGCATTCTTCAGCATGCCGTCCTGATGGATGCCGCTTTCATGCGCGAAGGCGTTCTTGCCCACGATCGCCTTGTTGAACTGCACCGGGAAGCCGGACACGGTGGCGACCTTGCGCGAAATGTTCATGATCTTCGTCGCATCGACGCCGGTATGGAACGGCATGATGTCGTTGCGCACCTTGATCGCCATCACGACCTCTTCCAGCGCGGTGTTTCCCGCGCGCTCGCCGAGGCCGTTGATCGTGCATTCGATCTGCCGCGCGCCCGCGTCGACCGCCGCCAGAGCGTTGGCCGTCGCCATGCCCAGATCGTTGTGGCAATGCGTGGCGAAGGTCACTTCGTCAGCGCCCGGCACCGCGGCGATCAGCCGGCCGATCAGATCTGCGCTTTCGCGCGGCGCGGTATAGCCCACGGTGTCGGGAATGTTGATCGTAGTGGCGCCCGCCTTGATCGCCGTCTCGATCACGCGGCAGAGGAAATCGAACTCCGTCCGCGTCGCGTCCATCGGCGACCACTGAACGTTGTCGCAGAGATTGCGCGCCTGGGTCACCGTATCGTGGATCACCTGAACCATCTGATCCATCGTCAGATCAGGAATCGCGCGATGCAGGGGGGAGGTGCCGATAAAGGTGTGAATGCGAGGGCGCTTGGCGTGCTTCACCGCCTCCCAGCATCGGTCAATGTCCATCGGCTTGGCGCGGGCGAGGCCGCAGATCACGCTGCTCTCCGCGCGCCGGGCGATCTCGCTAACCGCTTCAAAATCACCCTCAGAGGCGATCGGGAAGCCCGCTTCGATAATGTCCACGCCCATCTCATCCAGCAGACCGGCGATGGTCAGCTTCTCTTCATGGGTCATAGTCGCGCCGGGCGATTGCTCTCCATCGCGCAGCGTGGTGTCGAAAATCAGCACCCGATCCTTGTCGGATACGGACATGCCGGCGTCCGGAGCAGCGGACGGCGCATTGGAGTCGGCAGGTGCGCCGGTTGCGGTCTGTTCAGTCATTTTATGATCCTTGGGTCTTCGGTTTCAGGCGTCTGGCGCGAGGCGTGCTCCCCCTGAACGCGCGCGCCAAGCATCCCTGCGCGGTTCAGGGGCTGATAAGTAGAAGCGCCAAGGGCCCGCCGAGCGGGGCGGGCGCAATACCGAAGGTGATGTCAGTTAAATTCGACATGGCGCGCAATATAACCGCGCCATGCCGGAATTAAAGCGGAAATCGCAGGGACTTCCGCAAGCAACTGATCGGCGTGATCAGTTGGCCGCAGCGTTGGTGGTCTCGCCGGCTTTCGCCTCAGCCGCTTCGTAATCCTCTTGCGAGACAGGCTTGTCCGCCGCCCACCAGCCGGAATACTCGGCGCCGTTGGCGAAGCTCATCACGCCGTGGCCGTGGCGTTTGCCAGCCTTGAACGCGCCTTTGTAGACGTCGCCGTTCGGATAGGCCGCTTCGCCCTCGCCATCGATTTCGCCCGTTTTCCAATCGCCGGAGTAACGGAACCCGTCCGGGAAGGTCAGCTCGCCCTTGCCTGCGGGCTGATCGGCGGTGAAGCCACCGCTATAGACGGAGCCGTTGGCGTACTCGATGCGGCCTTCGCCTTCGCGGCGCCCGGCGACCCAGAGGCCGACATATTTCGATCCGTTCGCGAAGGACATCGATCCTTCGCCTTCGCGCAGCGCGTTGACGAAACCGCCCTCATAGACGGCGCCGTCCGCGTATTCGATCTTGCCCGCGCCTTCCGGGCGGCTGGACACAAACGCGCCGGTATAGACCGCGCCATCGGGATAGCGCGCGACTCCGTCGCCCTCCAGCGAGCCCTCGACCCAGTTGCCGGAGTATTCGACGCCATTGGCGAATTTCAGCGAGCCCGCGCCATGCTGACGGCCCTTGTCGAACGCGCCGGTATAGACGTCGCCGTTCGGATAGGTCGCAACGCCTTCGCCGGTGATCTCTCCAGCGGCCCACTGGCCGTCATAGGCGAATCCATCGGACCGGGTGAGGGCGCCCGCGCCCTGCCGCAGACCGGCCGCAAACGCGCCTTCATAGACCGCGCCGTCAGGATAGGTCTCAACGCCCGAGCCTTCCTGTTTGCCCGCAGCCCATGCGCCCTTATAGCTGTAGCCCGAGGGACGCATCAGCGAGCCGGTGCCGTCGAACTGGTAATCCTTGAAGCCGCCTTCATAGACAGCGCCGTCCGGGTAGGTGATCTTGCCGACGCCGGTGATGGCGCCGTCGACCCAATCGCCTTCATAGACGCGACCGTCGGCGTAGGTGATCTTTCCGATTCCATGCGGAGCGCCATCCTTGAACGCCCCCTCATATGAGGATCCGTTGGGATATTTCGCGGCTCCCAACCCCTCCATACGGCCGTCGACCCATTCGCCGGTGTATTCAAACCCGCTCGGCAGTTTGAATGTTCCGCTAGAGGTTTCCTGCGCAACGGCCGGCGCCGTCATCAGGGCGGCCACGGCGGCGAATGAGATAATGGTTGTCTTGAAAGTCATGGCGGTTTTACTCCCGCGTGCGGTTAACGACCGCGACGCTCTTGATGGCGATTGGGGCTCTCTAATACTACTACTACTGACCTACGATACTCTCGCAAAGCCCCCAAGAGGGTCGGGCGAAATTTACCAAGTTCGCAGCGGATAAAAACAAAAAACATCGTCAAGAGGCGGATTTGTGGCGCGATAGTGGGCGGAATGACTCAATTTTACGCCGCTAATCGGCATATTTGCGCTTGAGGCGGGGCCTTTTGCGCCGTTAAGTGCGTCGCATCACCCGACGCAGCCGGGCGTTCGAACGCCGAAAAACTGACCGAGACCTTTATGACCGAACGTCTGAGGATCGCCGTCGCGCAGCTCAACCCGATCGTGGGCGACCTAGGCGGCAACGCCGCGAAGGCGCTGGACGCCGCAAAGCGCGGCGCGGCGTCGAACGCCGATCTGGTGGTGCTACCCGAGATGTTTCTGACCGGGTACCAAATTCAGGATCTGGTCGACAAACCAGCTTTTGCGCGGGATTGCTTTGCGCATATCGAGCGACTGGCCAAGGACGTCCCCCAGGACCTGACCGTCTGCATCGGCGGCCCGCTGATCGAGGACGACCTGATCTACAACGCCTATTTCGCGCTCGAAGGCGGCGCGGTGCGTGCGATCTTCCGCAAGCACAAATTGCCCAACCACAATGTGTTCGACGAGAAGCGCCTCTATGAGCCCGGCCCGGTCAACGGCCCGATCGGGATCGGCGCGGCGCGTGTCGCCTTTCCGATTTGCGAGGATATCTGGCACTCGGACGTCGCCGAGGGGATGGAGGAAAGTGGCGCGGAGATCTTCATCGTGCCCAACGGCTCTCCCTACGCCCGCGACAAGCACGACGTTCGCCTGAATGTCACGGTCTCCCGCGTGGTCGAGACCGGCCTGCCGCTGATCTATCTAAATATGGTGGGCGGACAGGACGATCAGATATTCGACGGCGGCTCCTTCGCATTGAACGCCGACCGCTCGCTGGCCTGGCAGGCGCCGTTTTTCGAGGACGACTTCATGATCCTCGACTGGACTCGCCAGAACGACGGCTGGGTCTGCGCGCCGGCGCCGATGGCGCCGGTTCCCGATGCGTGGGAACTGGACTATCGCGCCATGGTCACGTCGGTCCGTGACTATGCGGGCAAGAACGGGTTCAAATCCGCGGTGTTGGGCCTCTCGGGCGGCGTCGATTCCGCGCTGACAGCGGTGATCGCCGCAGATGCGTTGGGCCCGGAGAACGTGCATTGCGTGATGCTGCCCTCTAAATTCACCAGCTCCGAAAGCCTTGAAGATGCCGAGGCGGTGGCGACCTTGCTCGGCGCGCCGCTCAGAACGCTGGAGATCAAGGGCGCGGTCGATGCGGTTGGCGAGGGGTTGGCGCCCTTCTTTGAAGGCCTGCCCCCCGACCTGACGGAAGAAAACGTGCAGTCGCGCCTGCGCGGCGTCTACCTGATGGCGCTCTCCAACAAGTTCGGCCATATGCTGCTGACAACCGGCAACAAGTCCGAGGTCGCGGTCGGCTACGCCACGCTCTATGGCGACATGTCCGGCGGATACAATCCGCTGAAGGACCTCTACAAGACGCGGGTATTCGAGACCTGCCGCTGGCGCAACGCAAACCATCGCGACTGGATGAAGGGGCCGGAAGGTCAGGTCATCCCGCCGCGCGTGATTGACAAGCCGCCCACGGCGGAGTTGCGCGAGGACCAGAAGGACGAGGACAGCCTGCCGCCATACCCGGTGCTGGACGCTATTCTGGACATGCTGATCGAGCAGGACGCCAGCGTCGCCGAGATCGTCGAAGCGGGCTATGAGCGCGAGACGGTCAAACACGTTGAGAGATTGCTCTATCTCTCTGAATACAAACGCTTTCAGTCCGCGCCGGGCGCGAGGCTGTCAACCCGCGCCTTCTGGCTGGACCGGCGCTATCCAATGACCAACAAATGGCGGGACCCGTCGTGACCACAACTCGTTTCGCGCCGTCACCGACCGGGCTATTGCATGTCGGAAACATACGCACCGCCGTTTTCAACTGGGCGCTGGCGCGCGCGTCGGGCGGAACCTTCATTCTGCGCATTGACGACACCGACCCCGAGCGCTCCCGGCCGGAATTCGCCGACGCAATCCGGCGCGATTTGGACTGGCTGGGCCTGACCTGGGATCGGGAGGAGCGCCAGTCCGAGCGGCTGGATCTCTACGCTGAGGCCGCCGACAGACTGCGCGCAAGCGACCGGCTTTATCCGGCGTATGAGACTCCGCAGGAGCTTGGCCTGAAGAGCAAAGCGCAGCTCGCGACGGGCCGTCCGCCGGTCTATGACCGCGCAGCGCGCAATCTGACGGCGGAGGACCGGTCCCGGCTGGAAGGCGAGGGGCGAAAGCCGCATTGGCGCTTCCTGTTGGACCATGCGCGCATCCAGTGGCCGGATCTGGTGCTGGGCGATCAGTCGATTGACGCCGCGTCCGTATCCGATCCGGTGCTGATCCGCGAGGACGGGCAGGTGCTCTACACCATCGCCTCGGTCGTCGATGACGCTGATATGGGGATCACCCATGTGGTGCGGGGCGCCGATCATGTCACCAACACCGCGACGCAGATCCAGATTTTCGCGGCGCTTCAGGGCAGAGCGCCCGAGTTCGCGCACCATTCTCTTCTGACCGGGCCGGGGGGCGAGGGCCTCTCCAAACGACTCGGCTCACTGTCGATCGCCGAGTTGCGCGCGGGCGGGATCGAACCTCTGGCGATCGTCGCAATGCTGGCGCGGCTGGGGTCCTCCGATCCGATCGAGGTCCGCGCCTCACTAGACGATGTGATCGCGGGGTTCGACATCACGCGGTTCGGCGCGGCTCCAACCCGGTTCGACGTGGCGGAATTGAAGCTGATCAGCACTAAGACGCTGCACGGGCTGGCGTTCGATGACATTAAATCTCGCCTGCTACTATCTGATATTACTAAAGATATTTCGCGTGAACTCTGGAGTGCGGTCCGCGGCAATCTGGAGAGCTGGTCAGAATTTGAGGATTGGGCGCAAATCACCGAAGGGGAAGTGTCGCCCCAGATTGACCCGGACGATCTGGAATTCGTCGCCCTAGCGCTCGGCGCGCTTCCGCCCCGCCCATGGGACGAGACGACCTGGAAAACCTGGACCTCGGAGCTGAAGGCCAAAACCGGCCGCAAGGGCAAGGCGTTGTTCCTGCCGCTCCGGCGTGCGCTGACCGGCCGCGATCACGGGCCGGAAATGGCGAAGCTGATGCCTTTGCTGAAGAAGCTCTGAAATAGCGGCGCCCGGCGAACCGGGCGCGACTGTTGTTTCAGATGACTACTCTTCTTTGGGCCGCAACGGGAATTTGAAGTCGGTCCCGAAGGTCTCGTTGAAGTCCGCGTGGATCTCATCCATCAAATCCAGCGTCTCCCACGCGTATCCCTGCAGGATCCATTCTGGCGTCTCGTATCTCTCGCCGCCCGGCGCCGCCTGTTCGCGCGCCGTCACCGAGGGCGGCGGGAAGGGCTGCGAGTTGAGCATCGCAACGCGGGTGCGGATCTCCTCCTTGGTGATGTTCCAGACCATGCCATCGACGGCGAAATCCACCTCGCCGTCATAGTGCTTGCGCACTTCCGAGACGACATCGGGCAGCGTGTCCGGGTCGTTCTGGAAGTGATAGGCCACGGCGCGGCGGGGATTGGTCAGCGACATCACCTTGCCAAACACCGGCGCCGTGGTGTGGACCAGCGTGCTGACATAGATCGCCTCGGCTGGTTGGAACTTGTAGCGGGTGACGAAGTCCTCGTTGGGCAGGAAGCTTTCATGGATCGCGAGATCGGCACCCTGCGCATGCTCGACCCACCACTTATTGGCCAGAGTATCGCCGGAAAAGGCGATCTTCATGCCCTTCCATTCCAGGATGAAGCTGACCGAGCCTTCCAGATGGATCGCCGGTATGGTGCGGATCACAACGCCATCTTCCTCGTAGATCACGTTGTTGATCTTCGACCAGTCGAACTCATGCACCGTCATCGCCAAGGACCGCGTGTCGAGCCCGCCCTTACTGGTCTCCAGCATCCAGTTATAGAACTTGAGAATGCCGTCCGTCGCCGCTTTCATGCCCCAGCTTTCCGGCATGCCGCCGCCGCCGGGACCCCAGATCTCCAGCGGTTTGGAGCGGCCATTCTGCATGCCATAAATCCAGAATGTCGGCAGATCGCCCATATGATCGGCGTGCTGATGGGAGATGAAGATCTTCGTCATGTAATCCAGCGGCATGCCCAACGCATAAAGCGTGGTGAACGAGCCGGTGCCGAGGTCGAAGACGAACTTTTCTCCATTGCCAAGTTCGATCAGGAAACAGGCGGCGGCCTGTTTGGAGCGCGGCATCGGCATGCCGGATCCGCAGGCGATGACGCGGATCTCTTCCGGCCCCAATGCTTCGGTGCCCGGATAGTACGCCTCTTGCCGCGGATAAGGTTCGGTAGGCGACCAGCCTTCCTCCACCGCGCCGCCGCCCGCCGCGCTGGCGTTCGACGCGGCGAAGCCGAATGCCCCAGCCGCCACGGCAATCACCGTCGCCGCGAAACGCGCCTTCAATCTCATTGGCATCTTAAATCTCCTGGTTTGGCGTGGAATCTGAGGCGTCATCGATCATCTGTTCCAGTTCTGCTTTGAGTCCCGCAAGGCTATCCTCAAGATCGGACAAATGACGGTCGCCGCCATCCGCTTCGTTCTCGCGGCGTTCGGTCTCCGCCAAAAGAGATTCATAGTCGCGACATATCTCAGCGAATGTCGAGTTCTCGTTTCGCAATTGCTGCAACAGATCGTATTTGCCGGCGAATGCGGATCTAAGCGGGATCATGTCGTATCCACTGGTCGATAGGACCTGGCTTGGAATAGCGTTGGACCTGTGCTCATTGCAGGCATCCTGCGCCGATTCTATACGCGTTGGGGAGTTTCATGACGTATATCACGGTGTCGCAAAGCGATGTTTATGGACGTAAGTATTTGATTAAATTTGTATTTAGTTGATGTGTGGCGACGATCGAGAATTCTGGGGGCGGCGGGTTGAGCGAACTTGATCACAACGAGATCGAGGAGACTTTGAAGCGAGCGACGTCGAGCAAGCAGCTCGCCGGATCGCCGCGTCTTTGCGACTTCCTGAGTTACGTGGTGACAGAGGCGGCGGAAGGACGCGCCGACCGCGTCCGCGCCAAGACCATCGGCATCGATGTCTACGGCCACGACGCCAGCGACGGCGGCGATCGCGAGAATGTCGTCCGGGTGGACGCCGGGCGGCTGCGCCGAAAACTGGCCGAGTATTATGACGGACCCGGGGCCTCGGATCCGATCCGCATCAGTCTGCCGGTGGGCGGATACGCGCCGCATTTTGATCGGCAGGCCCAAATCGGCGCGTCGACGGCGCTGCGACCGCAGCGGCGGCGCCTTCTCATTGCGCTCGGCGTGGCGGCTGTGATCGTGTCGGGATTGACGTTGCGGGCTTTCTGGCCGACGCCGCCTGATCGCCAGTCAAATACGTCTGCAAATCGTTCGACCGAGAGAGAAGCGATTTTCGACAAATCGCCCGCCGCATTGCAGGCCGTCAATCTGGCGGAGCAGGGGCGCGAGATCATCTTTCCGGCCATCGATAGGGAGCGCATTGCGGCCGCGCTCACGATGTTCGAACGCGCGAGAGAGTTGGACTCGGATTATTTCGGCGGCCATGCGGGCGCAGGGCAGGTTCTGGCGACCCAAGCGCTGTTGTCGCCTCCCGGCGATGCGCGCAGCGAGGTGATCGCGCGAGCCAAGGCGCGCGCCGAGGACGCGATCCGCCTCAATCCGGCGAGCGGCTGGAGCCAGTCCGCGCTCGCCTGGGTCGCCTTCGCAGAGCGCGATTTCGACACTGCGAACAGGTTGTCGATACGGGCGCGGGATCTCTCACCCAATGATCCGCATGTGCTGGAATTCGACTCGCTGATCGCACTTTTTTCCGGGCATTTCGAACGGGTTCTGGCGTTGGGTGAAACCTCGATCGCGCAAAGCAGCAATGCTGCGCGGTTTGTGTTTCGCAACGCCTACGCCTCCGCCCATTTCCATACCGGCCAGTACGCAAAGGCGGCGGCGCTCTTCCAGCAAAGCTCCGCCAGCGGCGCTCCGGTCAGCCCGGTGACGGTCAGCTATCTGATCGCAGCGAGTTACGAAGCGGGCGATCACGACGCGGCGCGCAAGGCGGCAGAGGGGTTAAGCGCGGCCTGGCCAGACGCTCGGGTCGATCTTCTGTTTCTTAATCTGTTCAGCGACGAAACATTTGCGCGCCAGATCATCGATCCGCTGCGAAAGGCAGGCTGGCGCCCGAAGGGCGGGTAGCGCGCGGTGGACCGGAACTGCCGCGATCCATCCGCCACATCGACGAAAAATCCTTGACTTTGGCGGCGTTAACACGCCCATTTGCCGCCATGAACACCGCGCCCGTCCTTATTGGGATCTGCATTATCCGCTGACATAGCGTCCGCGGCGTGGTTTCGCCTTTCCTAAGTCCTGGAAAACAGCTAGCCCCAGCCGCGGGAACACCGCGAGCCGAGAGACTATGACCGAGATCCGTCTTCACAACTCCATGTCGCGCCAAAAAGAGGCGTTCGCGCCGATCGATCCGGCGAATGTCCGCATCTACGCCTGCGGGCCGACGGTCTATGACCGGGCGCATATCGGCAACGCTCGTCCGGCGGTCGTGTTCGACGTGCTCTTCCGGTTGCTGCGCCACGTCTTCGGCCCCGATCACGTCACCTATGTCCGCAACATCACGGATGTGGAGGATAAAATCATCGCCCGCGCCGAGGAGCGCGGCGTGCCGATCGACCAGATCACCGCCGAGACGACCGAGTGGTATCTGGAGGATATGGGCGCGCTTGGCGTGATGAGTCCCACCCATCAGCCCCGCGCCACCGAGCATATCGAAGGCATGGTGACGATGATCAGTCGCCTGATCGAGCGCGGCTTCGCCTATGAGGCGGAGGGGCATGTGTTGTTCGAGGTCGCCAAGTTCGAAGATTACGGCAAACTCTCCGGCCGCTCGACCGATGATATGATCGCGGGCGCCCGGGTGGAGGTCGCACCTTATAAACGCGATCCGATGGATTTCGTGCTTTGGAAGCCGTCCTCCGACGATCAACCCGGATGGGAAAGCCCCTGGGGCAAGGGCCGCCCTGGCTGGCATATCGAGTGCTCGGCGATGTCGGAAGCGCTGCTGGGCGCGGATTTCGACATCCATGCGGGCGGCGCCGATCTGCAGTTTCCGCATCATGAGAATGAGATCGCCCAGTCGGTCTGCGCTTGTGAGGGATCCTCCTTCGCGCGCGTCTGGCTCCACAACGGCATGATCCGGGTGGGCGGCCAGAAGATGGCCAAATCGCTCGGCAATTTCACAACCGTGCATGATCTGCGGGAAACGACGCCGGGCGAGGTGATCCGGCTGGTGATCCTGATGACGCATTACCGCGCGCCGCTCGACTGGACCGACAGCCGGGTCGAGGAGGCGACGGCGCTGATCACCCGTTGGCGCCGCGCATTAGACGTCGCCGAAGCGCTGGACGCAGATGATGATTACGCTGATGGGACGCCGGCCGAGATGGTCGGGGCGTTGTCGGATGATCTCAACACGTCGCTGGCGGTTCGGGCGCTCGACAAGCTGGCCGGAACGCTGCTGAACGATCATGCCTCGGAGGCTGAGAAAACGGCGGCGACGCCCGCCTTTGTCGACGGGCTCGACCTGCTCGGCTTTTCTGCGCTTGAATGTATGAGCGCCGTCGCCGGCGACGGGGACGATGTCGGAGCTCGTATCGACGCGCTGCTAACTGAGCGCCTCGTCGCAAGACAGTCAAAGGACTTCGCCCGCGCCGACGCTATTCGCGATGGGCTGACCGCAGCGGGCGTCATGGTCAAGGACGCGGCGGGTGGCGCAGAGTGGGAGCTGACCCCTACGTTCGACGCCGCAAAACTTGCGGAGGTGGAGGCATGACCCGCGAACGCCTCTATCTCTACGACACCACGCTCCGTGACGGGCAGCAGACGCAAGGCGTCGACTTTCGTGCTGAAGATAAGCACCGGATCGCCGAGGCGCTGGATGTGCTTGGCGTCGACTATGTCGAGGGCGGTTGGCCCGGCGCGAACCCGACGGACTCCGAATTCTTTGAAAGAGCGCCGACGTTGAACCGCGCCACCTTCACTGCGTTCGGCATGACTAAGCGGGCGGGGCGCTCCGCCGCCAATGACGATGTGCTGGCGGGCGTGGTCAACGCGAACACGCCAGCGGTCTGCATCGTCGGGAAGAGCCACGATTTTCATGTCGAGACAGCGCTGCGCATCTCGCTGGACGAGAATGTGGAGAATATCCGCGAATCCGTCCGGCATTTGGTCGGCCTTGGTCGCGAAGCGCTGTTTGACGCGGAGCATTTTTTCGACGGCTACAAGGCGAACCCGGATTACGCGCTGAAGTGTCTGGAGGCGGCCATGGAGGGCGGCGCGCGCTGGATCGTGCTCTGCGACACCAATGGCGGCGCGCTGCCCGGCGACGTGGCCCAAGTCACCCGGCTCGTTAGCGATCGGTTCGGCGGTGAAAATGTCGGCATCCACACCCATAACGACACCGAGCAGGCGGTGGCCAATTCGCTGGCGGCGGTCGACGCCGGCGCGCGGCAGATTCAAGGCACGCTGAACGGTCTGGGCGAACGCTGCGGCAACGCCAATCTGATCTCGCTGATCCCGACGCTGTTGCTGAAGGAGCCCTACGCCAGCCGGTTCGAGACCGGTGTGACGCAGAAGGGGCTCGCCAGCCTGACCATGGTCAGCCGCATGCTGGACGAGATCCTGAACCGAGTGCCCAATCGGGCGGCCGCCTATGTCGGCGCCTCCGCCTTCGCGCACAAGGCCGGGCTGCACGCGTCTGCGATTGCGCGCAATCCAAAGACCTATGAGCATGTGCCGCCCTCGGTGGTTGGCAACCAGCGCGTGGTTCCGATGTCGAACCAGGCAGGCAAGTCGAATCTGGTGGAACGGCTATCAAAAGCTGGAATCGAAGTCTCGAAGGACGATCCCCGCCTTGGCGCGCTCTTGGAGCATGTGAAGGATCAGGAGGAGCGCGGCTTCGCCTATGACAGCGCCGAAGCCAGTTTTGAGCTGCTGGCGCGCGCGTTTCTGGGCCAGCGCCCGCAATATTTCGACGTGGAGCGGTTCCGTGTGACCGTCGAGCGACGCCATAATTCGCGCCAGGAGCTGGTGACGGTGTCGGAAGCCGTCGTCGTCGCGGTGATCGACGGCGTCAAAGTGATCTCCGCCTCGGAAAGCGTCGACCCGGAATCGCTGGCCGATCAGGGACCGGTCAACGCGTTGAGCCGGGCGTTGAGAAAGGATCTCGGGCGCTATCAGGACTATATCGACGACCTCAGGCTGGTGGACTTCAAGGTGCGGATCACGACCGGCGGCACCGACGCCGTGACGCGGGTGCTGATTGATTCGGAAGACGGGCAGGGACGTCGCTGGTCGACCGTCGGCGTGTCGCCGAATATCGTCGACGCCTCGTTTCAGGCGCTGGTTGACGCCATCGATTTCAAGCTGATCCGAGACGGCGCCCCGGCCGCGGCGCCGGCCCGGAAGGGCTGAGGTCATGGCCGCGCCGGAGCTGTCGCCCTGCGCGGAGCTCGTACGCGCGGGCGACCCCGACCGGTTTCTCTCCGCATTGACCGCGCCGGCGGTTAAGAGAGAGCGTTTGTTCACCCTCTACGCCTTTAATCTGGAGGTCGCGCGCACGGCCTCTGTCGTCTCCGAACCGATGATCGGAGAGATCCGCCTGCAATGGTGGCGCGACTCGATCGAACAGATTTATGCAGGCGCGCCTATTCGCAAACACGAAGTGGTCGAGCCGCTTGCGGCGCTGATTGACGAAGCCGGCCTGCCAAGGGCGCCCTTCGACGCGCTGATAACGGCGCGGAGTTTCGATCTATACAAGGATGCGTTCGCCGATCGGAATGCGTTCGACATGTATCTGGCGGATACAAGCGGCGGGCTGATGGAGCTGGCCGCGCGCGCGCTCGCGCCCAATCTGGCCGGTGAGGGCGCCAAAATCACGAAGGATATCGGCAGCGCGTTGGGCGCGGCGGCTCTCATTCGCGCGCTGCCCGTCCTTCTGTCGCGCGGCGCGGCGCCGTTGCCAACCGAGTTGATCACGGACCGCAACGCACTGATGGAAGGGACCTCAACGCCGGCGCTATCCAGCTTCATCAACAGCATCTCGGGGAGCGCGCTGAAAACCCTGAAGGCGGCGCGGCAGCGCAAGGTCAACCGGTCTGCGATCCCCGCCATTCGCGCAGGCTGGCGGGCGCCAAGAATCCTGAAACTCGCCGCAAAGCCCGGCTTCGATCCGTTTCACGATCTGGCGGACGAATCCGAGTTTTCCCGCCGCCTCAGCCTGATTTGGCGCACCGCGCGCCGGACCTGGTGACCATCAGGCGGCCAGAGCCGACGCATTCTCGGCCAGCCAGCCATCCCAGGCCGACTTGGCGCGATCCGTATACGCCTTTGCTCGTTCCCGCTTGCCTTTCCGGCCCTTCCGAACGCCTTCCGGCAACGGAGGAAACAGGCCAAAATTCACATTCATAGGCTGGAACGTCGTCGCCTCGGCGCCCCCGGTGATGTGATTGAGCAGGGCGCCATGCGCGGTTTCAATAGGCGGGGCGGGCAGGGTCGCGCCTCGTCGCTCTGCGGCGGCGAAACGCCCAGCCAGAAGGCCCATTGCGGCGGACTCCACGTAGCCCTCCACTCCGGTGACCTGCCCGGCAAACCGCAGACGCGGATCGGCCTTCAAACGCATGGAGGGGTCCAGCAACCGGGGCGAGTTGAGGAAGGTATTCCGGTGGATACCGCCCAGACGGGCGAAGCGAGCCTCCTCCAAACCGGGGATCAGGCCGAACACCGCCGCCTGCGCGCCGTAGCGCATCTTGGTCTGAAATCCGACGATGTTGTAGAGCGTGCCAAGCGCATTGTCCCGGCGTAGCTGCACGATCGCGTGCGGTTTGACGTCAGGCGCATGCGGATTGGTCAGGCCAACAGGTTTCAGCGGACCAAAACGCAGCGTCTCCCGTCCACGCTCCGCCATCACCTCGATCGGCAAGCAGCCCTCGAAATAGGGCGTGTCTTTCTCCCAATCCTTAAATTCCGTGGCCTCGGCGGCGAGCAGCGCATCAATGAAGGCCTCGTACTGTTCTTTCGACATCGGGCAGTTGAGATAGGCGGTGCGGTCTTCCTCGGTCTCGCCCTTATCGTAGCGCGACTGGAACCACGCTTTCGACATGTCCACGCTGTCGGCGTAGACGATCGGCGCGATCGCATCGAAAAACGCCAGTGAGGTCTCGTCCGTCTTTTCCCGGATGGCGCCCGCCAGTTGCGGCGAGGTGAGGGGGCCCGTCGCGACGATCACGCTGCCCCAACTCTCGGGCGGCCAGCCGTCAACCTCGCCACGTTCGATTGTGACAAGCGGATGCGCCTCTAGCCGGGCCGTCACGCCGGCCGAGAACGCGTCCCGATCCACCGCCAACGCGCCGCCGGCGGGCAGGGCGTGGGCGTCGCCCATCGACAAGATCAGCGAACCTGCGCGCCGCATCTCTTCATGCAGAAGGCCGACCGCGTTCGACTCGTGGTCGTCTGAGCGAAACGAGTTGGAGCAGACGAGCTCCGCCAGTCCGTCGGTCTGGTGAGCGTCGGTTTCCCGCACCGGGCGCATCTCGTGCAACACGACGGGAACGTCCGCATTGGCCGCTTGCCAGGCCGCTTCGGACCCGGCCATGCCGCCGCCGACAATGTGAATGGCGGAGGAATCTATCTCGGTGGACATGCTGCTCATGGGCGCCGCGATACGCCGGATCGCAAGGGGGGGTCAAGCGGTCCCGAAAATGAGTCTAAATTTTGATTCCAAATCAATGCGTTGCAGCGTATAGTTAAGAGTGTTTAGTTGTTGCGTAAGGTAAGCGTATGTTTGGTAAAGTAACGCGCATGATCTCCATGCTATGTGGGATATGCGCTCTTCTCCTGGCTGGCGAGGTCATGCTCGGAGAGCGAAGCACCCCCCTGACTCACGATCCCGAGCTTCGAGCGATGGATCACTCAACCGGTTTCTCGTCCGGCTTCAAAGCCGACGCCGCCTGCATCTATGGCAGTTGTCGCGACGCGAACGCCGCGCCGCCGGTCTATTGGATCAACGCGGCGGCGGAAGCCCCAGCGGCACCGTTCAGCCTGTCAAAGCATACCGGAGAGCTTCCCCGGTCACGGCGCGCCACGTTGAGCGCGCCGCGGATCCCCGTTGCCCGCGCCTACTCGTCCGAAGCCCCCGGTTCCGCAGGTCCTTCGACATCATCCTCTTCATCGCCCTGGTCCGCGATCCAGGCGACCGAGACGACGCGCTCTTCTTCCGCCGTGTCGAACACTTTCACGCCGCCCGCGCCGCGGGAGCGGAATGAGATGCCGGACACCGGGCAGCGGATCGACTGACCCGCATCGGTCACAAGCATGATCTGATCGTCCAACTCGACCGGGAAGGACGCGACCAGGCGGCCGCCCCGCATCGCCTTGTCCATCGCCATCACGCCAAGCCCGCCGCGCCCGCGCACCGGATAGTCGTGGCTGGAGGAAAGCTTGCCCGACCCAAGCTGTGTGATCGTCAGGATCAGGTTCTCCGACGCGGACATCTCAACATAGCGCTCATGCTCGAAGGCGCGCTCGCCATCATCGGGGGTATCCGTCTCCGGATCGTCGGCGTCACCCTCGACATCCTCCTCATCGGCGCCGTTTACCGCGCGGCGCATCTTCAGATAAGCCTCGCGCTCCCACGCCTCCGCATCGAAATGCCGGATCACGGACATCGCGACGACGTCGTCGCCATCCGCCAGTTTGATGCCCCGCACGCCTGTGGAATCGCGCCCCTTGAACACCCGGACCTCGGTGGTCGGGAACCGGATCGCCTTGCCAAGCGCCGTCGTGAGCATAATGTCGTCGTCTTCGGAGCAGATGCCCGCGCCAATCAGCTTCACATCCTCTGGCAGCTTCATGGCGATCTTGCCGTTCGACTTCACATTGGTGAAATCGCTGAGCGCGTTGCGCCGCACGTCGCCAGCCGAGGTCGCGAAGAAGATCTGAAGGTCGTTCCATTCCTCCTCCGGCGCATCCACCGGCATCATCGCCGCGATGGAGACGCCCGCCGGGATCGGCAGCACATTGACGATCGCCTTGCCGCGCGAGGTGCGGGACCCCAGCGGCAGGCGCCAGGTCTTCAGCTTGTAGACGATGCCGTCGGTGGTGAAGAACAACACCGGCGTGTGGGTGTTAGCCACGAACAGCCGCGTTGCGAAATCCTCGTCCTTCATGTTGAGCGCCGACAGGCCCTTGCCGCCGCGCTTCTGCGCGCGATAGTCGGCCAGCGGCGTGCGCTTGATATAGCCGCCATGGGTGACGGTGACGACCATATCCTCGCGTTCGATCAGATCCTCGTCATCCATGTCGCTGACATAATCGGCGATCTCGGACCGGCGGGGATTGGCGTAGGCTTCGCGCACCTCGGTCAACTCGTTCGAGATGATCGTCAGAATACGTTCACGGGACCGCAGGATCTCAAGGAAGTCGGTGATCTTGCCCGCAAGCTCTTTCAATTCGTCGGTGATCTCAGCAACGCCCATCGCGGTGAGGCGGGCCAGGCGCAACTCCAGAATCGCGCGGGCCTGCGTCTCCGACATATTGTAGGTGCCGTCATCGTTCATCTTGTGGCTGGGATCGTCGATCAGCCTGATATAGTCGGCAATCGCTTCCGCGGGCCAGCGCCGCTCCATCAGACGTCCGCGCGCCGTCGCCGGATCGGGCGAGGAGCGGATGGTCTGCACCACCTCATCCACATTCTCGACGGCGACCGCGAGGCCGCATAAGACATGCGCGCGCTCGCGCGCTTTCCTCAGCTCGAACGCCGTCCGCCGGGCGACGACCTCCTCTCGGAACGCGATGAAGTTGGAGAGGAACCCTTTCAGGTCCAGTTGCTCCGGCTTGCCGTTGTTCAGCGCCAGCATGTTGCAGCCGAAAGAGGTTTGCAGCGGCGTGAAACGATAGAGCTGGTTCAGCACCACCTCGCGGGTCGCGTCGCGCTTTAGGTCGATGACGACACGCACGCCGAACCGGTCGGATTCATCCTGAATGTTCTGTATGCCTTCGACCTTCTTATCGCGCGCCAGTTCCGCGATTTTCTCCACCAGCGTCGACTTGTTGACCTGATAGGGGATCTCGCTGACCACGATGCGCGGACGACCGTTGACCTCGACCTCCTCCTCATTGATCCGCGCGCGCACGATCACCGACCCGCGGCCGGTGGTGTAGGCGGAGCGCGCGCCAGCGCGACCGATGATGATGCCGCCGGTGGGGAAGTCCGGCGCGGGCACATAGGCCATCAGGTCCTCGACGGTCATGTCGGGGTTCTCGATCAGGGCCAGCGTGGCGTCGATCACCTCGCCGACATTATGCGGCGGGATATTCGTCGCCATGCCCACCGCGATCCCGGCGGCGCCGTTGACCAGCAGGTTCGGGTAGCGGGCGGGCAGGACAACCGGTTCGTCATCCTTGCCGTCATAGTTTGGCTGGAAGTCGACCGTATCCATCTCAATATCGGCGAGCAGCGCGGTCGCCGACTGCGCCATCCGCACCTCAGTGTAACGCATCGCCGCCGGGCTATCGCCGTCCATCGAGCCAAAATTGCCCTGACCGTCAAGGATCGGCAGACGCATGGAGAAGTCCTGCGCCATACGCACCAGCGCGTCATAGATCGCTGAATCGCCATGCGGGTGATACTTACCCATGACGTCGCCAACCGGGCGGGCGGATTTGCGATAGGCCTTGTTCCACTCGTTGCCGGTCTCGTGCATCGCATAGAGAATACGCCTGTGCACCGGCTTCAACCCGTCGCGCAGATCGGGGATGGCGCGGCTGACGATCACGCTCATCGCGTAATCGAGATAGCTGCGCTTCATCTCTTCTTCGACGGTGATAGAGGGGCCGTCATAGATCGGCCGGTCAGGCCCGTCGCCGTTCTCGGCGCCCGGGGTCTCGGTATCGTCGCTCACGGGGGAGACTCCTGCTCGGATCGCATCCGTATTTCGTTGTTCAGGAGTATAGAACCCCCATCATGTCGGGGCAATCGGCAGAACGGCCTTCACGCCGCAATGGAGCGTAAAACAGCGAAAAAAGACCGCTACGCGCCGTCTAAAACACTAGAGGAGGCGGGGGAGGCGGCGCGCCGTCCTCCGCTTCCTCCTCCGCGACCAGCGTATCGCCCAGATGCTTGCGCAGCACCTTTTCATACTCGCCCAGATAATAGGCGACGACGTCGTTCTCTTCCGTCTCTCCGCCCTTGTAACCGCCCAGATGGGCGATGAAGGCGTTGTACCGCGCCGTCGCATACATCATCGCCGAACTGATCCGGCGGGGACCCGCTTCATTGCTGCGCGACATTTCATTCGCAACGTCGATAAATCGGTCCGCCGTGTCGAAGAACTCGGCGCGTTCCTCGTCAGAGAAATCGTTTATCGTGCGGGGAGGCGCATCATCCGTCATCGCAGTTCTCTCAGGTCCTAGAACGGGATGTCGTCATCCATGCCGCCGCCGCCCTGCGGAGCGCCGCCGCCTCCACCGCCGTAGCTTCCGCCACCGCCCTGGGATCCGCCGCCATAGCCGCCACCGCCGCCGCCGTCATTGCGACCGTCCAGCATGGTCAGTTCAGAGCGATACGGGCGCAGCACGACCTCGGTTGTATATTTGTCCTGACCGCTTTGGTCGGTCCATTTCCGGGTCTCGATCTGGCCTTCCAGATAGACCTTCGAGCCCTTGCGCAAATAGTTCTCGGCCACTTTGACCAACGGCTCAGAGAATATCGCCACCCGGTGCCATTCGGTCTTTTCCCGTTGCTCGCCAGAGCCCTTGTCGCGCCAGCGCTCGGACGTCGCGACCGACAGGTTCGCCACCTTGCCGCCATTCTGCATGTGGCGGATTTCGGGGTCGCGCCCCAGATTGCCCACCAAGATCACTTTATTAACGCTGCCCGACATTCGTCGCCTCCCTCGAATCTGTTGCGCCGACGTTAGCGGAGCGGCAGGGGTTGCGCCATGCCGAGTGGGTTAACGCTCAAACAGGCGACACGCGCAAGCAGATCGGCGTCGAAATGATCTATCTCAAGGTAGTTTCGCCCCGTATGTGCCATGAGAGCGCTCGAAAAAAATGAGACGAGGGCGCCAAGGATGTACAGTGGAAACCAACAGACTCATATGAACGGCGAACTGAAAGCCGGGAAAAAAAATTCGCCAAAGAAAAGGGCGAAGGCGTCCGGCGCGCGCCTCACAGGTGTCAAGCTGCACGCGTTGGCGGAGAAGCGTCACAATCCGGAGGCGATCCAGCACGCGTTCGAGACCGGCGAATACCCCTATGACTCAAAAATGAAGCGCCCGGCTTACGAGAAGAAAAAGGCGAAGCTTCAGGCCGAACTGCTCAAAGCGCAGCTCTGGGCGCAGGAAACCGGCCAAAAGTTCGTCTTGCTGTTCGAAGGGCGCGACGCAGCGGGCAAGGGCGGCACGATCAAGCGTTTCATGGAGCATCTGAACCCTCGTTCGGCGCGCGTCGTGGCGCTTCAGAAACCGTCCGATGTCGAGCGCGGCCAGTGGTTCTTCCAGCGCTACATTCAACACCTGCCGACCTCCGGCGAAATGGTGCTGTTCGACCGGTCCTGGTACAATCGCGCCGGCGTCGAGCGCGTGATGAACTTCTGCTCACCGACCGAGTATCTGGAGTTTATGCGCCAGACGCCCGATTTTGAGCGCATGCTCACGCGGTCCGGCATACAGCTCTACAAGTACTGGTTCTCGGTAACGCGGAAGGAGCAGCGCCGGCGTTTCCGCTCAAGAGAAATTGATCCTCTCAAGCAATGGAAGCTTTCGCCGATTGACCGCGCGAGCCTGAACAAATGGGATGATTACACCGAAGCGAAAGAGGCGATGTTCTTCTACACCGACACCGCCGATGCGCCATGGACCATCATCAAGTCTGACGACAAGAAGAGGGCGCGGCTGAATTGCCTGCAGCATTTCCTCAGCTCGCTGGACTATCCCGATAAGGACAAACACATCGTGCACGGGCCCGACCCGCTGATCGTCGGCAACAGTCGCCATGTGATCCACCGGCACGATCATATCCTGGGCGCGGCGCTGCACCCGGATATGCGCGGCGCCTAAGGCTAACCCGTCCGATCCGTCTCGGCGGATCGGATGTTCTTTTTTTGTTCACTTTCTTCCGCTCGTCACGCACAATAGGCGCGCTACCTGTTCCGAGTCGCCAATCGTTCAAAGTCGCCCTATAAGACGCGCGCCCATGTCAGAGCAGAAATTCATCTCCGTCCGCGGCGCGCGCGAGCATAATCTGCGCAGCGTCGATGTAGACATCCCGCGCGATGCGTTGACCGTGATCACCGGCCTGTCCGGATCCGGGAAATCATCGCTGGCGTTCGACACGATCTATGCGGAGGGGCAGCGGCGCTACGTGGAGTCGCTGTCAGCCTATGCGCGGCAGTTCCTGCAGATGATGCAGAAGCCCGATGTTGATCATATCGAGGGGCTCAGCCCGGCGATTTCCATCGAACAGAAAACGACCAGCCGCAATCCGCGCTCCACCGTCGGCACGGTGACCGAGATCTACGATTACCTGCGCCTGCTGTTCGCGCGCGTCGGCACGCCCTATAGCCCGGCGACCGGCCTGCCCATCGAAGCGCAGGAAGTCAGCGAGATGGTCGATCGTGTCATGGCGATGGAGGAGGGGACGCGCGCCTATCTGCTCGCGCCGATGATCCGCGACCGAAAGGGCGAATACCGCAAGGAGTTTCAGGAGCTTAAGAAGCAGGGCTTCCAGCGGGTGAAAGTGGACGGCGCGTTCTGCGAACTGGATGAGCCGCCGACCCTCGACAAGAAATTCCGCCATAATATCGACGTCGTCGTCGACAGGCTGGTGGTGAAAGAGGGACTGCAAACAAGGCTGGCCGACAGTTTCACGACCGCGCTCGGGCTGGCCGACGGTATCGCGGTGATCGAAACCGCGCCGAAAGAGGGCGAGCCTGATCGGATCATCTTCTCGCAGAATTTCGCCTGCCCCGTCTCCGGCTTCACGATCCCGGAGATCGAGCCGAGGCTGTTCTCCTTCAACGCGCCATTCGGCGCCTGCCCGGACTGCGACGGCCTGGGGGTTGAGCTCTATTTCGACGACCGGCTCGTCGTGCCGGACACGTCGCTCTCCCTCTATCAAGGCGCGCTGGCCCCATGGTCGAAATCCAAGAGTCCGTATTTCAAACAGACGATCGAGGCGATCTCGAAACATTTCGACTTCTCGATCCATGACCCCTGGTCGAAGCTGCCGGAGAAGGCGCGCGAGGTCATGCTGCGCGGATCCGGAGAAGAGGAGATCCGCTTTCGCTATGATGACGGCGGCCGCGTCTATGAGGTCACGCGCCCCTTCGAGGGCGTCGTGCCCAATATGGAGCGCCGTTATCGCGAGACCGACAGTTCCTGGGTGCGTGAGGAATTCGAGCGCTATCAGAGCAACCGTTCCTGCGGGACCTGCGGCGGGCACCGGCTGAAGCCGCAGGCGTTGGCGGTGAAGATCGGCGGGTTGCATGTCGGCGAAGTGGTCCAGATGTCGATCAAAGAGGCGCTCGACTGGATCGAGACCGTTCCCGCCTCGCTGACGGCGCAGAAGAATGAGATCGCCCGCGCCATTGTGAAGGAAATCCGGGAACGCCTTGGTTTTCTTGTCAATGTCGGCTTGGACTATCTGACCCTAAGCCGAAACTCCGGCACGCTTTCGGGCGGTGAGAGCCAGCGCATCCGCCTCGCCAGCCAGATCGGGTCAGGACTGACGGGCGTCTTGTATGTGCTGGACGAGCCCTCGATCGGTCTGCATCAGCGCGACAATGGACGGCTGCTGGAAAGCCTGAAAGGGTTGCGCGATCAGGGCAACACCGTCGTCGTCGTCGAGCATGACGAAGAGGCGATCCGCGAGGCCGACCACGTAATCGACATCGGCCCCGGCGCCGGCGTGCATGGCGGCGAGATCATCGCGGTCGGACCGCCGGCGGAGGTGGGCGCGGCGCCGAAATCCATCACCGGTCAATATCTTTCGGGCCAGCGCGAAATTCCCGTGCCGATGGAGCGTCGCCAAGGTAATGGCAAGCAAGTGCGGGTCATCGGCGCGTCGGGCAACAATCTGAAGGATGTCGATGCGGAGATTCCGCTGGGCGTCTTCACCTGCATCACCGGAGTCTCAGGCGGCGGCAAGTCCACGCTGACCATCGAGACGCTCTATAAGACCGCCGCGATGCGCCTGAACGGCGCCCGCAAGCATCCGGCGCCCTGCGAGCAGATCGAGGGACTGGAGCATCTCGACAAGGTCATCGATATCGATCAGTCGCCGATCGGGCGGACGCCTCGATCCAACCCCGCGACTTATACCGGCGCGTTCACGCCGATCCGCGACTGGTTCGCCGGCCTGCCGGAAGCGAAGACGCGCGGATACAAGCCCGGCCGGTTCAGCTTCAACGTCAAGGGCGGCCGGTGCGAGGCCTGCCAGGGCGATGGCGTCATCAAGATCGAGATGCATTTCCTGCCCGACGTCTATGTCGAGTGCGAGACCTGCAAGGGCAAACGCTACAACCGCGAGACGCTGGAGATTCTTTTCAAGGGTCATTCCGTCGCGGATGTGCTCGATATGACCGTCGAAGACGGCGCCGAACTGTTCAAAGCGGTGCCCGCCATCCGCGACAAATTGGAGACTCTGAAAGAAGTCGGCCTCGGCTACATCAAGATCGGCCAACAGGCGACCACCCTGTCGGGGGGCGAGGCGCAGCGGGTGAAGCTGTCGAAGGAATTGTCCAAGCGCGCAACGGGCCGAACGCTCTATATTCTCGACGAGCCGACGACGGGTCTCCACTTCGAAGACGTGAAGAAACTTCTGGAAGTCCTTCATTCTCTTGTTGAACAGGGAAACAGCGTTGTCGTCATCGAGCATAATCTGGATGTGATCAAGACGGCCGACTGGATCATCGATCTTGGCCCGGAGGGGGGCGATGGCGGCGGCGAAATCGTTGCGGCGGGGCCTCCGGAAGACGTGGCGACGGTCGCGCGCAGCCATACCGGGCTCTATTTGGCGCCGATTCTCGCACGCCAATCACGCGCGGCGGCTGAGTAAACTCGCCACATAAGGGCGCCCGCGCTCACAGCGACGCTTGAATTCTCTATGAATCTGTCTGCATAGTTTCTTTGGAATCCTTTCGGCCCACCGAAGGAGACAGAGAGGGAAAACTGATGATCGTCAAACAGATCCTCGCGCAAAAAGGGTCCAATCAGGTTGAAACCATTTCTGCGCAGGAGACCATTTCAGCGGCGGTTCAGGTATTATCCAGCAAAAAAATCGGCGCGCTGATTGTTTCCGAGTCTGGCAAGGACGTCGCCGGCATCCTGTCTGAGCGCGATGTCGTCAGAGAGCTTGGCGCGCGAGGCGTCGAATGCCTCGACGACAAAATCTCAACGATCATGACGAAAAGCGTCAAAAATTGCGGACTCTCGGACAACGCCGTCAAGATTTTGGAGACCATGACGGATGGCAGATTTCGCCACATGCCCGTGATGGTGGATGGTGAGCTCGCCGGCGTGATTTCCATCGGCGATGTCGTCAAGGCGCGGATTTCCGAGATCGAGATGGAAAACGCCGCATTGTCCGACATGATCCGCGGCGCCGACGTCGGCGCGTAATCCTCAACAAAACAGCCAAGCGCATTCGGGGCGGCCTTCGCCCCGGTATCGCGTTGAACGGAGACGCAGATGCGTATCGGCATGTATCCAGGAACGTTCGATCCTCCGACTCTGGGTCACCAGGACATCATTCTGCGCGCCTCTCGCCTGGTCGACCGGCTGGTGATCGGCGTGGCGGTGAATCGGGACAAGGGCCCGTTATTCAACCTAGACGAACGCAAGGCGATGTTGCTGAAGGACATCGAACAGATTCGCGGCGAATGCGACGCAGAGATTGAGGTCCGCCCGTTTGAAAGCCTGCTGATGCATTTCGCCGAAGAGGTCGGCGCCAGCATCATCGTGCGCGGCCTCCGGGCTGTCTCCGACTTTGAATATGAGTATCAAATGGTCGGCATGAACCGGGCGCTGAATTCAGAGATCGAGACCGTGTTTTTGATGGCGGATGCGGAGCGGCAGGCGATCGCCTCCCGGCTGGTGAAAGAGATTGGACGCCTCGGCGGCGACATCTCAAGTTTCGTCACCCCGCAAGTGGAAGAATCGTTGCGCAAGAAATTCGCGCAATAACCCCAACAACGCCCAACAGATCGAAATGAACCTGGGTGGAGGCACAAGCGGGTGGCATGCGCGTTGACCTTCGCGCGCCGCCCGTATTTAACCTCCCGGTCGGCCGAGACGCGCCGAATGTGAGAGCCCGGAGATTACCATGACCCGACGCAGAATTCTGGCCCTGGCGGCCGTGCTGACGCTTTCGCTGTTCCCATCACTCGCCAAGGAGGCACGCGCCGTGGAGTTGAAAGACCCCGAGAACACGCTGATCATCACGCTGGAGACGGGGGACGTCTATATCCAGCTACGCCCGGATCTCGCTCCGGACCATGTCGAGCGGATCAAGACGCTCGCCGGGCAGGGTTTTTATGACGGCGTGTTGTTCCACCGCGTGATCGAAGGGTTCATGGCGCAGACCGGCGATCCCACCGGCACCGGCGCCGGCGGCTCTGAATTGCCGGATCTTCGCGCTGAGTTTTCGACCGAGCCCTATTTGCGCGGCACGGTCGGCATGGCGCGCACCAGCAACCCGAACAGCGCCAACAGCCAGTTCTTCATCATGTTCGCCAGCGCGCCGTCGCTCGACGGCCAATACACCGTGTTCGGCAATGTGATTGAAGGCATGGAGTATGTCGACCAGATCAAGCGCGGCGGCGGCGCGAACGGCATGGTCACCGACCCGGACAAAATGGTTAAAGTCCGCGTGGCGGCCGAATAGCCAAATCATGACCAGGTTCCGGCGCCTGTCGCGGCGCCGGGACGGATATAGCCCGAACGCCTTGGGCGACAGACCTCTCCAGGGCGTGATCAGGATTGACCGGCGAAAGCGGGCGGAACGCTTAGACTAGGGGCGTGTGAAACCCCGGAGACGCCGGTGCGCCTGCGCAGCCTGATCATCGCTTTCGTCCTCTTCGCCGCATCCACGCTCTACGCGGCGGCAGAGGATGCGCCCGGCGATTGGCGTTATGGGTGGCCAGACACGGACTTCACCCAAAGCTCGGTTTCGTTCGCAGATATTCTGTCCGGCGGCCCGCCCAAAGACGGGATACCCGCGCTCTCTGATCCTCAATTTCATCCCGTCAGCGCAGAGTCCGATCTGGCGCCGCGCGAGCCGGTCATCGCATTGCGACTCGATGGTTCAGACGCGATCGCGCGGGCCTATCCCGTGCGCTATCTGATGTGGCATGAGATCGTGAACGATGACGTCGACGGCGCACCACTCGCCATCACCTACTGCCCGCTCTGCAACTCCTCCGTGGTGTTCGACCGGCGTTTGAACGGTCAGGTCTATGAATTCGGCGTCAGCGGCAAGCTCCGACATTCCGACATGATCATGTACGACCGGCAGACCGAAACCTGGTGGCAGCAATTCACCGGCGAGGCCATCGTCGGCGAGATGTTGGGCGCCCGCCTAACCATGCTTCCCAGCCTGTTGCAAAGCTGGAGCGCGTTCCAAGAGGCGCACCCGGATGGTCTGGTCATGTCGAGACCCGCTGGATGGCTGCGTGACTATGGCGCAAATCCTTATGTCGGGTATGACAGCGGCGGCTGGCCGTTCCTCTATCGCGGCGAACGTCCGCCGCACGGGATCGAGCCGTTGGCGCGCGTTATCCGCGTCGGTGATCGCGCCTGGCCGTTGACGCGTCTGGCGGAAGCGCTGGAGATCGTAGAGGACGACCTTCGTCTGATCTGGCGAGAAGGGCAGGCCTCGGCGCTCGACCAGCGCAACCTGGCGAAGGGGCGCGAAGTCGGCGATATCGAAGTTGTGGATGCCGGATCTGGCGCGCCCGTCGTGCACGAGGTTACTTTCGCCTTCGCGTTTCACGCCTTCCATCCGGACGGACGCTGGATGCTGGCCCCGTAGTTCGGGCGTCTGGACGGAACTTGCGGCGACCGCTATACGCAGCGCCGATCCAAAACCAGCCTGAAGGCGAGTCCCCGGCCATGCGCCTCGACGAGTTCGACTTTGATCTGCCGGAAGAACTGATCGCGCTGCGGCCCGCAAAGCCCCGGCGCGCGTCGAAACTTCTGGTCGCGCCTGGCGCTGAGAGCAAGACCATCGTGGATTCCACCGTCGAGCGGCTCGCGGACTATCTTAACCCGGGCGACATCATGGTGTTCAACGACACCAGCGTAATCCCCGCGCGTCTGAGCGGTCAGCGTCGTCGCGAGACCGCAGACGGATCCGGCGTCGCCGCCATCGAAGCCACGCTCCTGAAACGTCTGGACGACCGGACATGGCGGACGCTCGCCAAACCGGGCAAGCGACTGAAAGAAGGGGACCGGATCACCTTTGGCGACGCGCTGACCGCCGTGGTCGCCTCGAAAGGCGAGGGCGGGGCGGTGGACCTGCGCTTCGATAGCGCCGGTGCCGAGCTGGACACGGCGATCCTTGCCACCGGCGCAATGCCGCTGCCGCCCTATATCGCCAGTCGTCGCCCTCCGGATGAACAGGACCGGCAGGATTATCAGACCATCTTCGCTGAACGCCCCGGCGCGGTTGCGGCGCCGACGGCCTCGTTGCATTTCGACGACACGGTGGTGGCGGCGCTCGAGACGAGAGGCGTTCTTTCCGCCCGGCTAACTTTACACGTGGGTGGCGGCACGTTCCTGCCGATTAAGAGTGAAAAAATCACCGATCACGCGATGCATTCCGAGTGGGGCGAGATCACTCCAGAAGCGGCCGAGGCCATCAACGCGGCCCGCGCCGCCGGTGGACGGGTGATCGCGGCGGGCACCACGGCGCTGCGCCTGCTGGAAAGCGCCGTGGATGCCGATGGGCGCATACATCCCTTTTGCGGCGAGACCGATATATTCATCAAACCCGGGCATCGCTTTCACTCGGCGGACGCACTGATGACCAACTTTCATCTGCCAAAATCGTCGCTCTTCGTTCTGGTCGCGGCTTTCATGGGGTTGGAGCGCATGCAGGCGCTTTATGCGCACGCGATTGAGCAGCGCTATCGGTTCTATTCTTATGGCGACGCCTCGTTGCTGATCCGCTGAGTTGCGGGCGCCCGGCTCTCATGCTTCATTGCGGACATGAGCAATTCACTATCCGAAGACATCCTGAATTTCTGGCTGACCCATGTCGGCCCGGCGGGCTGGTATGTCAGCTCGCCCGAGCTCGACGACCAGATCGCGCGTCGTTTTGGCCGCGCCGTGAAGGCCGCGAGGGCTGGGGAGTTCGACCATTGGGTCGCTGCGCCGCGTCCTGCGCTGGCGGTGTTGATCCTGCTGGATCAGTTTTCCCGCAATCTCAATCGGGGATCGGCCAAAGCCTTCGCCGAAGATCCACGCGCCCGGCGGTTGGCGAAGCGCGCGATCTCACTGGGCCATGATCAGCGAATACCCGAGCCGGCGCGGCAGTTCTTCTTTCTGCCGCTGATGCATTCGGAATCCATGTGCGATCAGAACGCCTGCGTGACGTTGATGGGACAGCGCATGCCGCGCACGCGGCGCAACAACATGCCCTACGCTATCGAGCATCGGGACATCATTCGCGATTTCGGCCGTTTTCCCCATCGAAACCCGGTATGTGGGCGAAAGATGACTGAAGCGGAGCAGGCCTATCTGGATAGCGGTGGTTTCTCAGCCTAAGCCCTTTCACACACGTCTCGCTTCGGCTTTGATGGCGGCGGGACGCATTGGAGGGAATTTATGGCCGAGACCAGCGGGCTTTTCCGCGGAGGACCGAATATCGCGATCAAGACGCCGCCGGGCGATTTTATCCGCACGGTGATGTTCTATCGCGACACGCTGGGGCTGGAGGTGCTCAGCGAGGATGACGGCTCCATCTCCTTCGCCTTCGGCGCCATGCGGCTCTGGATCGACAGCGTGGATGCGCTCAGCCAGGCCGAGGTGTGGCTGGAGGTTATCGCCAAGAACGTTGAATCCGCCGCCGATCAGCTGGCCCGGGACGGGGTGCGACGCTGCGACGATATCGAACGGCTGCCGCTGGATTTCGACGGCTTCTGGATCGCGAACCCAGCGGGCATCGTTCACCTCGTGGCCTCACCCGAAGAGAGCGCCGCGGCGGGCGCATAGCAGTCATGTCGACAATCTTTCGCAACGGTTTCGCGGCGTGTCTTCTGATTGCTGTGGCGGTCAATGCGCCGAGTGGATCATTGCAAGCCACGGAGTCTCCCGTTCAGATCGCGCCCGACGATCCGGCGATGACGGCCGCGATCGAGGCGGCGCGCGAAACGCTGCCGCTCTTCTGGGCCGCGATGGAGACTTCATCCGGGGCTGCGAATTTCTCGTTGAAAGTCGCCGTCCCGACCAAAGACGGTCCGCCCGAACATATCTGGATGAACGCCCCTCGGCGGCTGGAAAGTGGGCGCTTCTCCGGGATCGTCGGCAATGAGCCGCTCGCGGCGGCGATCCGATATGGCGCGCCTTATGAGTTCTCGGCCGCCGATATCACCGATTGGCTATTCATTCGCGACGGCTTGATCGAGGGCGGTTATACGATCCGCGTATTGCTCGACCACATGGATGCGGATGAAGCGGAGGCGCTGCGCGTCCAACTCGCGCCGGAACGCGACCTCTAGGGTGATCGGCCGGCCTTGTAGCGCACGCCGTGGGGCGGCTATCCTTTCCCGTCCCTCATCCCAGCCTTTCCGGAGTCTGACACATGAAAGTCGATGGCGTTCCCACTCGCCCGATCTGGCCGCACGAAGACGGTCGCCGCGTCGTCATCATCGACCAGACCAATCTGCCCTTCGCCTTCGAGACCGCGACGCTGGACTCGGACGCGGACGCCGCCCTCGCCATCGCCGACATGCTGGTGCGCGGGGCGCCCCTGATCGGCGCTACCGCGGCCTATGGCATGGCGCTGGCGATGGCCGAAGACGCCTCGGATAGTAACCTGTCCGCCGCCTATGACCGGCTGTTCGCGACGCGACCGACGGCGGTCAACCTGCGCTGGGCGCTGGACGATATGCGCACGCGACTTACCCCGTTGGACCCCGCGAAACGTCAGGCCGCCGCCTATGCCCGCGCAGCCGATGTGGTTGAAGAGGATGTGGAGATCAATCGCCAGATCGGCGCGCACGCCTTGCCGCTGATCGAGGAGGCCTCGCGCCGAAAGGGCGGCGCGCCGGTCAACGTCCTGACCCATTGCAACGCCGGATGGCTGGCGACCTGTGATTGGGGCACGGCGACCTCGCCGATTTATCAGGCGCATGACGCGGGAATCCCGGTGCATGTCTGGGTCGATGAGACTCGTCCGCGCAACCAAGGCGCCTTTCTGACCGCGTGGGAGTTGCAGAACCACGGGGTCCCACACACGGTGATCGTCGACAATGCGGGCGGGCATCTGATGCAGCACGGACAGGTCGACCTCTGCTTCGTCGGCACCGATCGGACCACTTTCACTGGCGATGTCTGCAATAAGATCGGCACCTATCTGAAGGCGCTGGCGGCGCAGGACAACGGCGTGCCGTTCTATGTCTGCCTGCCGTCGCCGACCATCGACTGGACCGTGCGCGACGGCGTGGCGGAAATTCCTATCGAAGAGAGGAACGCCGCGGAAGTGACTGACTTGCTTGGCGTCTCCCCGGATGGCGTCGTGGGCGCAAACCGTATCGTCTCGCCCGGCTCGCCCGCGGCCAACCCGGCGTTCGACGTCACGCCCGCGCGGCTGGTGACCGGCCTTGTGACCGAGCGGGGCATCGCAGAGGCCTCGGAGGCCGGATTGACGGCGTTGTTCCCGGAGCGCGCCGCCGCATGAACTCGGCCCGAAAAATCATTGAAACTGCGCGTAAAATGAACGCGCTGGACATCAATCGCGGGACGTCGGGCAATGTCTCCGCGCGGCGCGATGACGGGGAGGGGATTCTCATCACGCCCTCTGGAGTAGAGTATGACGTGATCGAAGAGCCGGATATCGTCGCGATGGACTGGAGCGGGCATTGGCGATCGCCCCGCGACGGCCGGAAGCCGTCTTCGGAATGGCGGTTTCATCTCGACATCCTGAAGGCCCGCCCGGAATTCGGCGCGGTGGTCCACGCCCACCCGATTCACGCCACGGCGCTCGCCGTGCATGGCAAGGGAATCGGCGCCTTTCACTACATGGTCGCCGTCGCGGGCGGGCGGAATATCCGCTGCGCGCCCTACGCCACCTTCGGTTCGCAGGAACTTTCGGATGCGGTGCTCGCCGCTCTGGAGGGCCGCAAGGCCTGCCTGATGGCGCATCACGGATTAGTCGCCTGCGGGTCGGACCTCGCCGACGCTCTGGCGGTGGCGGTCGAGGTGGACACGCTGGCCGCGCAATATCTGGCGGCGCTGGCGCTTGGCGAGCCGCCGACGCTGCCGGATGATGAGATGGACACAGTGCTGAAGAAATTCGCTACAGGTTATCACGCGGGATCACACGAAAGGCCTTGATGTTTTGCGATCAGCGCCCATGTCGGACCGAGAGTTAAAACCGAACGTTATAAACTAGAAGACAAAGCGGCGACGCCCCTGTATAGTTCGCCGAAACAATTCGCCCGAACGAGGAAACGGAACTATGGCTGAACGAGACCTGACAGACCGCGCGCAGCGCCACCCGGAAAAGGCTCACCGCCCTGACCAGCCCATTTTGAAAAAGCCAAAGTGGATCCGCGTGAAGGCGCCGGGCTCCAAGGGGTATTTCGACACCAAGAAAGTCATTCAGGATCACGGCCTCTCCACCGTGTGTCAGGAGGCGGGCTGCCCCAATGTGGGCGAGTGCTGGTCCCAGGGCCATGCGACCATGATGATCATGGGTGAGATCTGCACCCGCGGCTGCACGTTCTGCAATGTCGCCACCGGGCGACCCGACGCGCTGGATGCGTTTGAGCCGGCCAAGGTGGCGCAGGCTGTCGAAAAGCTTGGCCTGAACCACGTCGTCATCACGTCGGTGGACCGCGATGACCTCGCCGATGGCGGCGCCGATCACTTCGCCCGCACCATCCGCGCCATTCGCCGCAAGACGCCGGGCACGACGATCGAAGTTCTGACGCCGGATTTCCTGAAATGTGAGGATGACGCGCTTGAGATCGTCGTCGATGCGCGGCCCGACGTCTTCAACCACAATCTGGAAACCGTGCCCGGCCTCTATCCGGAGGTGCGCCCCGGCGCCCGCTATTTCCATTCGCTGCGCCTGCTGCAGCGGGTGAAAGAGATCGACCCCTCGATCTTCACCAAATCCGGCATCATGGTCGGCCTCGGCGAGGATCGGCAATCCGTTCTGCAGGTCATGGACGACATGCGGGCCGCGGATGTGGATTTCCTGACCATCGGCCAATACCTGCAGCCGACGCCGAAACACCACCGCGTCGACCGCTTCGTCGAGCCGGCGGAATTTGAGAGCTATGAGAAAATCGCGTTCTCTAAGGGATTTCTCATGGTCTCAGCCACGCCCCTGACACGGTCAAGCTATCATGCTGGCGATGATTTCGAGCGCCTCCGCGCCGCGCGGGAGGCGAAGCTGGCGGGGGCATAATGCTGCGACGATGGTTGATCCTGACTACTTTGGGTTTCGCCATCACGGGAGCCGCCGCCGTCGTCGCCCGTGACGTATTGTTCGGTCCGGCCGATCTGAATCGCGTCAGAGCGGACGTGATCCCCAGATTGGCTGGCGAACTGGCCAGCGCCGGTTTCGAACTCGGCCAACCAATCTTCATTCGGATTTTCAAGGCGTCACGCGAATTGGAAGTGTGGATGATGAAGGGCGGTTCGTACTCGCTCTTCAAGACATACGAGATTTGCGCCCATTCCGGTGAGCTTGGTCCGAAGCTGAAGGAGGGCGATAGGCAATCGCCCGAAGGATTCTATTTCGTCACTCCCGAACAGATGAACCCGAACAGCCGGTATCATCTCTCGTTCAATCTGGGCTTCCCAAACGCCTACGATCGAGCCCATGCGCGAACAGGCAGCTTCTTGATGGTTCACGGAAACTGTCTTTCGATCGGCTGCTATGCGATGACAGACGCTGGAATTGAAGAGATCTATTTGTTAGCGGAATCCGCCTTTGCGAACGGCCAGCCGTTCTTTCGCACACACATCTTTCCATTTCGAATGACAGACGGAAACCTTGCGACACATGCCGGCTCTCACTGGATAGAGTTTTGGAGGAACCTCAAGGACGGATACGATTGGTTTGAGGATCGCAAAGTTCCGCCCGCCGTCTTTGTCAAAGGCGGGCTCTACACATTCGATAAGAACACATAGGCCGACTGAACCCCGCTCACCCCTCCATCTTCACCGCGCCCACAAAGGGCAAGTTCCGGTTGCGCTGGGCGTAGTCGATGCCGTAGCCGACGACGAACTCGTCCGGGATCTCGAACCCGGTCCAGCGCGCCTCCATCTTCACTTCGCGCCGCGAGGGTTTGGACAATAGGGTGCAGACCTCCATCCGGCTCGGCTTTCTGGCGGCCAGTTGTTTCAACACCGCTTTCATGGTCAGACCGGTGTCGATGATGTCTTCGACCACCAGCACGTCCAGCCCCTCGATCGGCGCGCGCAGATCTTTCAGAATCCGAACCTCGCGTGAGCTTTCCATTTCATTTCCGTATGAGGATACTTCGAGGAAATCGACCTCCACCGGCAGGTCGAGTTTCCGGGCGAGATCGGCGATGAAGACGAAAGAGCCGCGTAACAGGCCGATCAGCACGAGTTTGTCGGTCCCGGTGAAATGCGCGTTGATCTCCGCCGCAAGCGCGTCTATGCGGGCTGCAATCTGCTCCGCCGAGATCATCGGCTCCACAGCGTAAGACTGGCTCATGATGGTTGCGACCCCCGCGCGTTGGTTCCCGCACACATTGCCCCATTCCGCCACACTGCGGCAATATCTCCGATGGGCGCGCGGCGGCAGAACGGCAGCATAAGCTTATGCCGACCCACGCCGAAAAACGCCATCTCCCCTATACGCCCAGGCAAATGTACGACCTGGTGGCGGATGTCGCGCGCTACCCGGAGTTTCTGCCATGGTGCGCGGGCGCGCGCATTCGCGGCGTCAAACCAGCGCCGAACGGGCGAGGGGAGGTCATGGACGCCGATCTGGTGATCTCGTTCAAAGTGTTTCGCGAGCGGTTCGGCAGCAAGGTTACGTTGATGCCGGAGGACGTCCGGATCGATGTGGAATATCTCGACGGACCGTTCCGTTATCTTAACAACCACTGGATATTCGAGCCTGCCGAGGATGGCGGCTGCACGGTCGATTTCTTTGTCGATTTCGAGTTCAAGTCCAAAGCGTTGCAGACATTAATCGGCGTCGTGTTCAACGAAGCGATGCTGCGGATCGTCCGCGCCTTCGAGGATCGCGCCGAAGCTCTCTATGGACGCGAAAACGCCTGAGCCGTTTCCGGCCCAGGCGCTTCATTTTTCTCACTCAATCGCCGGCTTCTAGGACACCCAGTCGTAGGCCTGCTCGCCATGGCTCGCGTAATCGAGGCCTTCAACCTCTTCCTCTTCACTGACGCGCAGCGGGAAGACCAGCGCCGCAACCTTGGCCAGAACGAAGGTGACCACCAATGTGAAGACGCCAACCGCGGCGAGCGCAATCAGCTGCGTCATCACGCCCTGACCCTCAGAAAGGCCCGCGCCGCCAAGGCTGGTCGCCGCCAGGATCGGCGCCATGATGGTGCCGAAAATGCCGCCGACGCCATGGACCGCAAAGACATCCAGCGTGTCGTCGATCTTGAAGATGTCCTTCACCCAACCCACGAAGAACTGGCAGAGCACGCCCGCCACCGCGCCGATGATCAGCGCGCCGATCGGGCCGACAAAACCAGACGCCGGGGTGATCGAGGCGAGGCCCGCGATCGTGCCGGTGACGAGGCCGACCATGGAGACCTTGCCGTACCGGATCCGCTCCATAAGCGCCCAGCTGAGAGAGGCGGTGGCCGCCGAGATATGCGTGACGACCAGCGCCATCGCCGCGCCGCCGTCGGCGGCCAATTGCGAGCCGCCGTTGAAGCCGAACCAACCGACCCACAGCATCGAAGCGCCGATCATCACCATGCCCGGATTGTGCGGCGGCTTCAGATCGCCTTTGGAAAACCCGCGGCGCCCGCCCAGCATGGCGGCGATGACCAGGGCGGCGATGCCCGCCGTCTCATGCACCACGATGCCGCCGGCGAAATCCATCACGCCCATCTGCGCGAGCCAACCGCCGCCCCAGATCCAATGAGCCACCGGCGCATAGCAGAACAGCATCCACAGCGCGGAGAAGAGCATGACGAAGCCATAGCCGACACGCTCCACATAGGCGCCGACGATCAGCGCCGGAGTGATGACCGCGAAGGTCATCTGAAAGGCGAAGAACAGAACCTCGGGTATGGTGCCGGACAGCGCGTCGGGCCCGATTCCGATCAGGAACATTTTCTGCAGGCCGCCCCACCAGTCGTTCATCGGGCCGCCGTCGCCAAAGGCGATCGAATAGCCCGCGACCAGCCAGAGCACCGACATCAGACAGGCGAGCGAGATACATTGCATCAGCACGCTCAGCACGTTCCGGGCCCGCACCAAGCCGCCATAGAACAGCGCCAGCCCCGGCAACGTCATGAAGAGAACCAGCGCCGTCGCGACGATGATCCAAGCGGTATCCGCTCCATTCATTCGAGAAACTTCCCCTCGTTGGCGCCCGATTCTCAGGCGCATCTGTTTTTGGACGCATGTCGCTACCCCGCATCTGCCGCATTAGCAAGCAAACGGGGATCACGGCCGCGATTCGCGCGGAGGGTCAATTTTTTTAGATTAAATCGTATGCATTTTAAGATTACGAAATCATCAATTAGATTGCTCTGCTCTAATTATGATCAAAGTTTTCCGTCTAATGCGATGCGATGACTGCGCGCAGCATCTCCAACGCCCGCCGCACACTCTCTCGCCGGACATTTGCGCGCCCGATGGCGCCGAATCGATTCTCATGATGGATCAGAGCGCCGCTTCTGGCCGCCGCCGCGATGTGAACCAGCCCCTCGGGTTTCTCATCAGTCCCACCCGGACCGGCCACGCCGGTAATCGCGACCGCAACGTCGGCCCGCGCGTGGGCGAGCGCTCCCTCGGCCATCGCGCGCGCAACCGGCTCGCTGACCGCTCCATGCGCTGCTATGAGTTCGGGATCGACGCCCAACATGTCCGCCTTCGCCTCGTTTGAGTAGGTCACGAAGCCCCGCTCGACCACGTCGGAGGACCCCGGCACGTCCGTCAACGCGCCGGACACGAGTCCGCCCGTGCAGCTTTCGGCGGTCGCCACCATAAGTCCCTTGGCCCGGGCCTCGCTCAGCACCGACTCTGCAATCGAAAAAATTTCGTCGTCCATCAGACCCACCCATGCGCGACAGCCGCAACCGCGAGCATCACCAGCGCCGCCAATACGCCAGCGACGACGTCATCCAGCATCACACCCATCGCGCCGGGCGCGCGCTCGGCCCAGCTGACGGGAGGCGGTTTCAGAACGTCGAAAAAGCGGAAGAGGACGAACCCGCCGATCCAGCCGGGCCAAGGAAAGACGTGGCCCTCTGTTCCGATCATCGCCAAACCGATTGAAAGCGGCAGCAAGGCGATTAACTGCCCAGCAACCTCGTCAATCACGATGTCCGACGGGTCGTGCGCCTCTTGGCCTTTCGACGCCCGGCGCTCCAACTCGACTTTCGTCGCCCAGAGGCCGATCACGAACGCCGCCGCTATTCCGACCCCCAATGCGATCGGCCCGCCGAGATAATGCAACAGATACCCGAATGGCAGCGTTGCGAGAGAGCCCACCGTTCCGGGCGCCTTCGGCGATTTTCCGGTGTAGAACCAGGTGGCGATCACCTCCGCCGCGCGTTGCGATCCTGTCATTCCGCGCCCTCCAACGGCAGGCTGATCGAGGCGGTCGCCATGGCCGCGATCCCTTCCTCACGCCCCGGAAAACCCAAACGTTCCGTCGTCGTCGCCTTCACGCTCACACGGCCTTTGGGGATCTGCAGGACCTCCGCAATTCGCACGCGCATCGCCTCAGAATGCGGGGTGATCTTGGGCTTTTCACAGAGTATCGTCAGATCGATGTTGTTGATCTCACCGCCCTTTTTCGCCGTCAGATCGCGGGCGTCGGCCAAAAAAATGTCAGAGGACGCGCCTTTCCACTGCGGGCCTGACGGCGGAAACCGCCGCCCGATGTCACCCTCAGCCAGCGCTCCATAAATCGCATCGCAGAGCGCATGCAACGCGACGTCGCCATCTGAATGCGCGGTAAACCCCTTGTCATGCGGGACGCGGACTCCGCAGAGCATCAGGTGATCGCCGGGGCCGAACGCGTGCACGTCGAAGCCTTGGCCGACCACCGTTCGCTTTCCGATCGCCATGCCGTCCCTCCATCGCGCCAGTCGCTCCGCACGAGCAAAATCCTCTGGCGTCGTGACTTTGAAATTCTCGATCTCGCCTTCGATCAGCAGCACCGGCGCGCCGGATTGCGTGGCGATTTCGGCGTCATCGACCGCCTTGGCTCTGTTCGCCTCTCGGTGGGCGGCCAATATGACGTCGAATTCGAAGCCTTGCGGCGTTTGCGCCCGCCACAGCCCGTCGCGGGGCACCATGTCTCCACACCGCCCCTCGTCGTCCTCACGTCTGAGGGCGTCCACGACGCGCAGCGCCGCGCAAGCGCCCGGCGTATGCTCCAGCGCCGCCGTCACCCGGTCAAACAACGTGGCGCTCGCAAAGGGCCGGGCCGCGTCATGGATCAGCACCCGGGCAGGGGGGCGATGCGCAATCAGCGCCTCCAATCCAGCCAGAACCGAGGCCGCGCGCTCAGCCCCGCCATGTGCGGGCGGCAGCAGTTTTGATGCTGCGCGCGCAGAGAGATCTGTGATCGCCGCGCCGTACTCGGCCTCCGCGCCGGGACTGATCACCACCAGCACCCGACCGACTGATTGAGAAGCGGCCGCCGCCTCGATCGAGCGCGCCAGCAAGGGTTTGCCTGCAATCTTGCGATACTGTTTGGCAGGACCGTCGCCAGCGCGCGTTCCGCGACCGGCGGCGACGATGACCACATCGGCGATCAGGGACGCCCCCGCATCGGAACCAACGAACACGCGCGCGCCGACATCCGTCTCTGTATCGGCGCCTTCGGCCCCGGCCGAGACATCGTCTTCGCGATCTGTGTTTTCCAATGTTTTCACGGGTCTCGGGTCTTTCTCGCCAGCACGGCCGGTCCACGTCGCGCGACGCTACCGGTGGAAAGAAAAGGAAACAACAGCACGACTTGCCGCTTGCTCAATCGCGCGATACTAAGTGATTCTGCACAAGGAATGAGCAAATTGGCGAATCCGCTTGAAAATATGACAGAACGGCCTTTGGTCCTTCTGGCGCCGATGGCCGGGATCACCGATCTGCCGTTTCGACGGTTGGTCGTGCGGTATGGCGTCGACCTCGCCACGTCGGAAATGGTGGCGAGTCGGGAGTTCCTGACTTCGAAACCCTCGGCGCAGGCGCGCGCCGAAATCGGCGGCGACCTTGGCGCGACGTCCGTTCAGATCGCCGGATGCGAGGCGCGTTGGATGGCGGAGGCCGCCCGGCGGGTTGAGGGGATCGGCGCCCGCACCATCGACATCAATATGGGGTGTCCGGCGAAAAAGGTGACCAATGGTCAGTCCGGCTCCGCTCTGATGCGAGACCTCGACCATGCGCTGAGCCTGATCGACGCGGTCGTCGCCGCTGTCGCCGTTCCAGTGACATTGAAGATGCGGCTTGGCTGGGACGACGCCTCTCGAAACGCGCCGGAGCTCGCCCAAAGGGCCGAAGCGGCGGGCGTTCAGATGGTCACCGTTCATGGCCGCACGCGGTGCCAGTTCTATAAGGGAGAAGCGGACTGGAGCGCGGTTCGCGATGTGGTCGACGCCGTGTCGATACCGGTGATCGTCAATGGCGACATCCATACCGCGGACGACGCTAAAGCGGCGTTGAAAGCCTCCGGCGCGCAGGGCGTGATGATCGGGCGCGGCGCGCAGGGCGCGCCATGGCGACCGGCGGAGATTCGAGCCGCTCTGCGGGGGCAAGGCTTCGCACCGCCGTCTCTGGCCGAACGCGCTAATCTGTTGCAGGAGCATTTTCAGGCGATCGTCGCCTTCTATGGCGACTATGTCGGCGTGCGCTGCGCGCGCAAGCACCTGACCTGGTATCTTGAACGGCTGGAGGCGGCGTTGCCGGACCAGCGCGCGCTTAGAAACAGGCTTGTGCGTTTGGATGATCCGGCGCAGGTCGCGGCGGAGCTGCGCGACGGTTTGGCGCCGCTTTACGATACGGACTGGACTGCGGTCAGGGAGGGCGCTTTGCGTGACGCGGCATGAGCGATCCCATCGACTACGAAGTGATCTGGGGCACGCTCCCCGAACCGGTGTTGATCCTCGACGCCGAAGATCGGTTTCTCGCTCTCAACAGCGCGGCGGAACTCTTTCTTTCCGCCTCACAGCCCAGCCTGACCGGAAAGGCGATCCGGGACTACGCGGGCAAAGGCAGCCGGTTGACCGATGTCATCTCGCAGGCGCGCAGGAACGGGTCCTGGCTGGCGGAGTACGGGATTGAGCTTTCCTGGCGGGATCGGCCGTCAACGCTGGTTGATATTCAGGCGGTCCCGATCCATGAGCGTCCCGGCGAGTTGCTGCTTCTTATACACCCGCGCTCCATCGCGGAGAAAATGGACCGCACGCTGGTGCATCGCGGGGCGGCGCGCTCTGTTATCGGCATGGCGGCGATGCTGGCGCACGAGATCAAGAACCCGCTCGCGGGGATTTCCGGCGCGGCGCAGCTGCTGGAGATGAACGCACACGAGAATGATCAGGAACTGACGGCGCTCATTCGCGAGGAAACCGCCCGCATCGAGGCGATCCTGGGGCAGGTGGATCAATTCGGCGATGTGCGCCCCCCGGCCCGCAAGCCGGTGAATGTGCACGATATCCTAGATCAGGCCAAACGGGCCGCCGCCGCCGGATACGCCTCTCATATCCGGTTCAAGGAAGAGTTCGATCCTTCTCTGCCCATGACCACCGGCGATGGCACGCAACTGATGCAGGTGATTCAGAATCTATTGAAAAACGCGGCGGAGGCCGCGCCGTCCGCTGGTGGCGTGATCTCCCTTTCCACCGCCTATCGCACAGGCGTTCGGATCGCGACGGGCGGGGGCAAGAGAGAGAGCCTGCCGCTGCACGTCACCATCACCGATAACGGACCAGGCGTTCCGGAGGACATTAAACCCAATATCTTTGATCCATTTGTTACATCGAAATCTAAAGGAACCGGCCTCGGCCTTGCGCTGGTGTCGAAAGTTGTCGCCGATCATGGCGGCGTGGTCGAATGCGAATCCGAGCCGGGAAAAACCAGCTTTCGCCTGCTGTTGCCGCAATGGAAAGAGCCGAAGGCGCCGCTGTTGAACCGGCTGACGCGCAAGAAAAGGGAGTCGACGTCGTGACAGGAGGAACGGTGCTGCTCGCCGACGACGACAGGTCCATCCGTACGGTGCTGAATCAGGCGCTGACCCGGGCGGGATGCCGGGTGCGCGCCACGGGATCGGCGTCGACGCTATGGCGCTGGATTGAGGAAGGCGAGGGCGACGTCGTTCTGACCGATGTGATGATGCCGGACGGCGATGCGCTTGACCTTCTACCCGCGATCAAGCGCAAGCGCCCGGAATTGCCAGTGATCGTGATGAGCGCTCAGAACACGGTCATGACTGCGATCCGGGCCGCTGAGGTCGGCGCATATGAGTACATTCCAAAGCCCTTTGACCTGAAGGAGGTTATCGGACAGATCTCGCGCGCGATGGAAAGCGCGACCCGGCCGGAGGGTGCCGAAGATGAGATTGAGACACGCGAAGAATCCTTACCCCTGATTGGGCGTTCCGCCGCGATGCAGGACGTCTATCGCGTGATGGCGCGGTTGATGGACACCGACCTGACGGTGATGATCGCTGGGGCCTCCGGCACCGGAAAGGAGCTGGTCGCCCGCGCGCTGCACAGTTACGGGCGACGCAAAAACGGCCCATTTGTCGCCGTTAACATGGCTGCAATCCCGCGCGAATTGATTGAATCTGAGCTGTTCGGGCATGAAAAGGGCGCGTTTACAGGCGCGACGGAGCGCGTGTCCGGCAAGTTCGAGCAGGCGCAGGGCGGCACGCTGTTTCTTGATGAGATCGGCGATATGCCGCCGGACGCGCAGACCCGCCTGCTGCGCGTTTTGCAAGAGGGCGAGTTCACGACCGTCGGAGGACGACGCCCGATCGGCGCCGATGTGCGTATTATCGCCGCGACCCATCAGGACTTAAGACGTCTCATCCGCGAAGGGCAATTTCGCGAGGACTTGTTCTATCGCATCAATGTCGTGCCGATCCGATTGCCGCCGCTGCGAGAGCGCGTCGACGATATTCCCGATCTCACCCGTGCGTTTCTACGTCGCGCCGAAGCCGAGGGTTTGCCGCGAAAATCCATATCCTCGGACGCGCTCGACCTCCTCAAGGAGCGCGAATGGGAGGGGAACGTTCGCGAGCTGGAAAACCTCGTCAAACGACTGGCAGCGCTTAGCCCGGAGGATGTCATCGACACCTCCGTGGTCGAACGCGAGTTCGCCTCCCGCCCATCTCTGAAAGGAGAACCTCCGACCGCATCTGAGACGTTGGGCGCGGCGGTCGAGACCCATTTGAAGCGGTATTTCGCGCTCCATGACGACGCGCTTCCACCCGCCGGCCTCTATGACCGCATCGTAAAAGAGATCGAGTTGCCACTGCTGACGCTGACGCTCTCGGCCACGCGGGGCAACCAGCTGCGCGCCGCCGAGTTGCTGGGCATTAACAGGAACACTTTGCGAAAGAAGATCCGGGACCTTGACATTCAGGTCACACGCGGCAAGAAACTGATGTAACCACGCAACAGGTTCGCGGCCTTTTAGCGAAATACCGCTTTGGCCAAACGGGGGCGAATGAGCGTCGAACGCACAGACCTGCCCGCCCAATTCGGACGCGGCCTTATTCGCGCCCTGACAGCTCGGCGTCTCAGCGGCAGGCTGGCTCTCGGGCTGGCTTTTGCGGGTCCGGTGCTTGCGACGATCACCTTCATCCTTTTGAACCGGGCTGCGGACGGTCTTGTCGATCCGCGCTGGGTGCGGCTCGCGTTCCTGGCCGATCTGGTGTTCATGATGGCGCTGGGCGGGCTGATCGCGTGGCGCATCGGCGGCATCGTGCTTGCGCGACGAGCGCGCTCCGCCGGCTCACGGCTGCATTTGCGCCTGACCGGCGTTTTCACGGTCATCGCCGTCGCGCCCGCGGTCGTGGTCGCGATTTTCTCCACCATCACGGTGAATTTCGGGATGGAGGCGTGGTTCTCCAACCAGGTGCGCACGGTGGTCCGCAATTCGCTAGAAACGGCGCAAGCCTATGCGCGCGAACATCAGCAATCGATCCGCGGCGACGTTCTGGCCATGGCGAACGATCTCAACCGCTCCGCCACCGGCATTGATGTGAATTGGGATCGAGTTGAGGAGATCGTCCGGCGCCAAGCCGCGATCCGGGAAATGCCGGAAGCCTATGTCGTCAACTCGAACCTCCGTATTCTTGCGCGTGGCGAGTTCAGCTTCCTCTTCAGCTTTGATCCCCCCAGCGATGAGGCGTTGTCGCACGCTCGCGCGGGTCAGATGATCATCATCGCGGATGACGCCAATAATGAGATCCGCGCGCTGGTCTCGCTCACCAATTTTCCCGATGCATTTCTCTATGTGACGCGGCGCGTAGATGGTGAGGTGTTGCGTCTGCTCGACGAAACTCGCGACGCCGTTGCGCTTTACGAGCGGTTGGAGACGGAGCGGGGAGATGTCCTCTTTGACTTCGCGTTGCTCTATCTCGGATTCGCCCTGCTCGTGACCATGGCCGCCATATGGATGGGGCTTTGGTTCGCAGAGCGCATCTCCCGCCCCATCGGTCGCCTCGCAGGCGCAGCGCAACGGGTCGGCGCGGGCGATTTCTCTGCGCGGGTTAAGGAAGAATCCGGCGATGATGAAATCGCCGTGCTCAGCCGGGTCTTCAACTGGATGGCCAATCAGGTCAAACGACAGCGCGACGATCTGATCGAAGTGAATGAAGAGACGGAGAGGCGGCGTCTGTTCATTGAGGCCGTCCTCTCTGGCGTCACGGCGGGCGTGATCGGACTGGACCGCAACGGCCAAATCGAGCTGATCAACGATTCCGCGGCGGAGATGCTGCAAGTGGGGCAGGGGCCTTCGATCGGGCGACCTTTGATCGAGGTCGCGCCATTTTTCGCAACCCTGTTGGAGGAAGCCACCAGATCGCCTAGCGGCGTCGCCCAGCATCAGGTCGCAGCCTCGATCGGTCATGAGGATCGGGAATTCCTCTCCAGGGTCGCCATTCGGCAGGGCCTGCGCGACGTGGAAGGCTTTGTGCTGACCTTTGACGACATGACCGACCTGACCGCCGCCCAGCGCATGGCGGCCTGGGGCGACGTCGCCCGCCGGATCGCGCATGAGATCAAGAACCCGCTGACGCCCATTCAACTCTCCGCCGAACGTCTGCGTCGAAAATATGCGAAAGACCTTAGCGAAGCGGATCAGGCGACGTTCAATCAATACGCCGACGTGATTCAGCGGCAGGCCGGCGATATTCGCCGAATGGTGGACGAATTCTCCAAGTTCGCTCGAATGCCGGAACCTGAGCTTCACGAGGAAGATCTCGTGCAGATACTGCGCGACGCCGTGTTCCTGCAGCAAAGCGCGCGCACCGATGTGACCTATTCCGCCGATCTGCCAGACGATCCTGTCCTGATGCGATGCGACCGGGGCATGATGTCTCAAGCCATGACAAATCTGCTGCAGAATGCGGCAGACGCGATTGAATCCCGGTTAGGAAATTCGGCGGACGAAACCGCGCGCCAAGGCGAGATCCGCGTCAGAATGCAAGTTGAGGGCGACGAGGTTCAGATCTTCATCGCCGACAACGGCATCGGCCTGCCAGAGAAAGGCCGCAGTCGTCTGCTGGAGCCGTACGTCACAACCCGCCAGAAGGGCACCGGGCTCGGACTGGCGATCGTCAAGAAAATCGTTGAGACCCATCGAGGTTCCGTGTCCTTGCGCGACGCAGAATCCTTTGCAGATGGCGCCAAACCGGGTGCGGAGGCCGTCGTCCGGCTTACGTTGCCCAAGGCTCCGGGGATCGACGCAAATAAAGAAGCGGGGGACGCTGCCAAATGAGCCATATTTTAATTGTCGACGATGAAGCGGATATCCGGGATCTCATCTCAGATATTATCGGCGATGAAGGCTTCGCGACCCGCACCGCGCACGACGCCGACAGCGCTTTCGCCGAGATCAACTCGCGCGTTCCTGCGCTTTTGATCCTCGATATCTGGCTGCAGGGCAGCCGCATGGACGGCATCGAGATCTTGCGCACGGTGAAGCGCGACAATCCCGACCTGCCGGTCGTGATCATCTCGGGCCACGGCAATATCGAGATCGCCGTCGCCGCGATCAAACAAGGCGCGTATGATTTCATCGAGAAGCCGTTCAATATTGATCAGTTGATGGTCGTCGTGCGCCGGGCGCTGGAGGCGTCGGAACTGCGCCGGGAGACCGCAGACATTCGCGCAAAAGAGCTCGCCGCGGCCAATATCGTCGGCGACTCCGCCGCCATCACCAGCCTTCGGCAATCGCTAGACAGGGTGGCGCCGACCAACAGCCGCGTGCTGCTATCTGGCCCTCCTGGCTGCGGTAAAGAGGTCGCAGCGCGGTACATGCATCAGGGCTCGGACCGCAAAGATCACACATTCGTCGTCGTGAACGCCGCTTCCATCGATCCCGAGCAGATGGAGACTGTGCTTTTTGGTCGGGAGACGCCGGGGCAGGCCCCAGACCCCGGACTGTTCGAACGCGCCCATGGCGGCGTTCTGTTTATCGACGAGGTGGCGGACATGCCCCCTGTCACGCAATCCAAGATTCTGAGGGTGCTGGTTGATCAAACATTCACCCGGCGCGACGGCTCGGACACAGTTCGCGTCGACGTGCGGGTGATTTCTGCGACCAGCCGGGACCTGGAGAAGGAAATCGCCGAAGGCCGTTTCCGCAGCGACCTCTTTCACCGCCTCAGCGTGGTGCCAATCGAGGTGCCGCCTCTGGCGATGCGCCGCGACGATATTCCGCTGCTCACTGACCACTTCGTCGAGACGATAGCCGAAGCACAGGGTTTGCCCCGAAAGAAGGTCTCTGAAAACGCTATGGCCGCGCTGCAGGCCTATGACTGGCCTGGCAATGTGCGCCAGCTTCGGAATGTGGTGGAGCGGCTTCTGATCCTGACGCGCGGCGATGAGATCGAATTGGAGGATCTGCCGAGCGAGGTCTCCTCGCCCGAGACGATCTCGGGCGGTTCCACCCTGAACGCCGGTATTGTGGGCCTGCCTCTAAGGGAGGCGCGCGAGGCTTTCGAACGCGACTATCTTATTGCGCAGATAAACCGTTTCGGCGGCAATATCTCTCGGACTGCGTCCTTCATCGGGATGGAGCGATCGGCGCTGCACAGAAAACTCAAGGGATTGGGCGTTGTCACGAGCACGCGCGGCAGCGCCCGCGTCGCCGCGCTCGCCGACGACGCCGCGGAAGAGTAGGGCGCTCGGATGAAAGTCATCATCTGCGGCGCAGGACAGGTCGGATACCAGATCGCGCGGCATCTCTCCGCCGAAGACAACGATGTGACGGTCATCGATCAGAATCCGAACCTTGTCCGAGGCGTGACCGATGTGTTGGATGTCGGCGGCGTCAGTGGTTTCGCTTCGCATCCCGAAGTGCTGGAGCGCGCCGGCGCGCGCGACGCCGACATGCTGATCGCCGCCACGTTCTCAGATGAAGTGAACATGGTCGCCTGCCAGGTGGCGCATTCCGTCTTCACCGTTCCACAGAAGATCGCGCGTATCCGGGCGCAAACCTATTTGCAGCCGACATGGAGCGATCTCTTCCGACGCGACCATATGCCGATCGACGTGGTGATCTCGCCAGAAGTCGAGATCGCCAAGGTCGTCATGCGGCGGCTGGAGTCGCCAGCCGCGTTTGATTCCGAGTTTTTCTTTGATGGTCGGGTGCGGCTGATCGGTGTTCGGCTCGATGAGCAATGCCCGATCATTCACACGCCGCTGCGACAGCTCACGGAGCTCTTCAGCACGCTGAAGTCGATCGTTCTGGCGGTGGACCGCGAAAACCGGCTTCATGTGATGACCGGCGAGGACCAGTTGTTCCCCGGCGACGCAGTGTATTTCCTGACCGCGAAAGAAGACGAGAAACGCGCGCTGGAGCTATTCGGCCATGACGCGGCGCCGGTGGGACGCGCGGTCATCATCGGCGGCGGCAATGTCGGCCTTCAAGTGGCCGAGGCGATCGAGAAGTCTGGCGCAGGGGTTCGCGCGAAGCTGATCGAACGCAGCCGGGAGCGCGCCGAGTTCGCGGCCGAACGTCTCGACCGGACGATTGTCCTGAACGGAGACGCGTTGGATTCCGAAATACTGGCGGAAGCCTCAATCAGCGACGCTGGCGCCGTGGTCGCGCTGACGGACGACGCCAAAGTTAACCTGCTGTCCTGCGCGCTCGCCAAAATCGAAGGCTGCGAGCGGGCGATTGCGCTGACGACCGAGGCCAGTCTCAATCCGCTGACAACGCCGCTTGGGATCGACGCGCTTCTCAATCCACGCTCCACAACCGTCTCCAGCATCCTGCGCCATGTGCGATTGGGGCGGGTGAGGGCGGTCTATTCCGTACGCGACGGCGAAGCGGAAGTGATTGAGGCGCAGGTGCTCGCCACCTCGCCGATCGCTGGGAAGCGTATCCGGCAGGCCGGCTTTCCTGCGGGCGCGATCGTTGGCGCGGTCTATTCGAAAGGTGAGGTGGTGATGCCGTCAGGCGACCTGGTCATTCAGGACGGCGACCTGCTGGTCGTGTTTGCGCGCCGCGACGCCGTTCGCCAAGTTGAGCAGCTTTTCCGTGTCAGCATCGACTTCCTCTGAACCTTTTCGCCTTTGGCGGTTCCCAATCTGCCAATTGGCCTGCCTGATGTATGGCTTGGCTATGTTCGTGCCCATGCTCTTCGCATTAGTGACTGGCGACGAACGCACCGCGCGCGCATTCTTTCTGGGCGTCGCCGTCAGCGGCCTCGTCTTCGGACTGACCGGTCTGCCTTTTTATGGAAGGACGGGTGTATCCAGCCCGCGCTCCGCGCTGCTGTCGCTCATCATGTTCTGGGTGATGGCGCCCATGCTCGGCGCGCTCCCACTTTATGCGCTTCAGCCGCATTTGGGCGCGGTCGGCGCGTATTTCGAGATGGTCTCTTTCACGACAACAACAACCGCCAGCCAGCTAGAATCACTAGAGAAAATCCCACCCGCTCTGCTATTGTGGCGGGCGTTGTCCTGTTGGATCGGCGGCTTCGTCACGCTGACCGCAGGTTTCGCCATTCTCGAACCGCTAAACCTCGGCGGGTTCGAAATCGAGCGCACGCGAGACACGCGCTCAGGCGAAGGCCAAGCGGTCCGCCGAGCGCTTGACCGCCTGATCCGGGCCGACCAGGCGGAGCTGAGTATCGAGCGCACGATGCGGTCGATCAAGCTGATCGCACCGCTCTACCTCACCACCACGGGCCTTATCGTGTTGCTGTTTCTCTTTTCCGGCGCCGAGCCCTTCGCGGCGCTCGCCCACGCGATGGGACTGATCTCAACCGGCGCCGTCACGATCGATGATGGCGGGTTCGCCGCCCAGGGCAATTACGCAATTGAGATTATCGCCTTTGGGGCGCTGATCGTGGTGGCGACGCGCGTCGGCGCCATGCCGGGATATGAGGCCAGCATACGCTCTAAACCCCGGCGCGAAGAGCTGACGCTGCTGACCGTGGCGCTCGTCATCGCAACGACAGCGCTCTACATGCGGCATTGGATCGGCGCGATCGAATTGGAGCAGGACAGCGACCCGATCGCCAGCTTGCGGGCGATCTGGGGCGCGCTGTTCATGAGCCTCTCGTTCCTGACGACGACCGGCTATGAGAGCGCCGCCTGGGTCGCCGCGCGCGAATGGACGGGCCTCAGCAATCCAGGCCTCATCCTGCTTGGCCTCGCGACCATCGGCGGCGGCGCCGCGACGACGGCGGGCGGCGTCAAGCTACTCCGCATCGCCGTGCTCTTTCGTCATACCGGACGAGAGATCGACCGCCTCGCGCATCCTCACAGCGTCACGAGGGAAGGGTCGGGCGATGTCAGCGCGCGCCGGCAGGGCGTTTTGCTCGCCTGGGTGTTCCTGATGCTCTTCATCGCCTCGCTGACGATCACGGCACTGGCGTTGGCGCTGACCGGGCTGACATTCGACCAGTCGATCCTCGCCGCCGTCGCCGCGCTCGCCAATATCGGCGCAGCTTTGGAATTCGGTGGAGGGCAGGAAATCACCTATGCCGCGATGCCCGAGAGCGCGCGGCTGATCCTTTGCGCCGCGATGGTGATCGGGCGTGTAGAGACCCTTGCGCTGGTCACATTGCTGAATCCCAGCTATTGGCAACGCTGATCGGCGCACTCATACAGGGTGAGCCGTAGCGCAATCGTGCGCGTTAGTTGCGAAATTACACTAGCCATTGCGAAGCGGCGCCAGCATGTTGTCAGATGCGACGGCAAAAATAGTCCGACCACGCGACTCAAGGTCGGCACACGGTGAGCGAGATAATGGCCAACGATAAGCAAAATCTTCAGGACGTGTTCCTGAACCACGTCAGAAAGAACAAGGTTCCCGTGACGATATTCCTTGTAAATGGCGTGAAACTTCAGGGTGTGATCACCTGGTTCGACAATTTCTGCCTGCTGCTGCGGCGCGATGGGCAATCCCAACTTGTCTACAAACACGCAATCTCGACGGTGATGCCGTCAAAGCCGATCACCCTTTATGAGGGCGAAGACAACGCCTGACGAGAACAGTGCTGATGGCGTTCGCGCCTATGTTCTTGCGCCCGATCTGCTTCGTCAGACCGGCGTTGAAGTCATGCATGCCGCAGATGACCGTCTCGAAGAAGCCTGCAATCTGACCAGCGCGCTCGGCGTAGATGTCGTCGGCGCCGAAGTCGCGCCCGTGTCCGCGCCGAAAGCCGCGACCCTGTTGGGCGGCGGCAAGGTTCAGGATCTGGCGCGCCGCTTTTCGGCGGAGGAGGTCGAGCTTGTCATCATCGACTGGCAACTGACGCCGATTCAGCAGCGAAACTTGGAAAAAGCCTGGTCCGCCAAAGTGTTGGACAGGACAGGATTGATCCTTGAAATCTTCGGCGACCGCGCTCAGACCCGCGAAGGGCGCATTCAGGTCGACCTGGCGCATCTGACCTACCAAAAGAGCCGTCTGGTCCGCAGCTGGACCCATCTGGAGCGCCAACGTGGCGGCACGGGTTTCATGGGCGGCCCCGGCGAACGCCAGATCGAGTCGGATCGTCGCCAGTTGGATGACCGGATCGCGGCGCTGAAACGCCAACTTGAGAAGATCTCCAAAACCCGTGATTTGCATCGGAAATCGCGCAAGCGCGCGCCGGCCCCCGTGGTCGCGCTCGTCGGTTACACGAATGCGGGAAAATCAACGTTATTCAACCGGTTGGCCGATTCCGATGTGCTGGCGAAGGACATGTTGTTCGCAACGCTGGACCCAACTTTACGGTCCGTAAAGCTGCCATCGGGCAGGGGGTGCGTGTTCTCAGACACCGTCGGCTTCATCTCTAACCTGCCGACACAACTGATCGCCGCGTTCCGGGCGACGTTGGAGGAAGTCGTTTCTGCCGACCTCATCATTCATGTGCGCGACTTCTCGAGCGACGACAGTGACGCGCAAAGGCTCGACGTCCTGCAAGTGCTCTCCGATCTCGGCCTGGATGAGACGGCGCTCTCTCGCATTGTCGAGGCGCGCAACAAGATCGACTTGCTGACTTCGGATGCGAGGTTTCGAGCGCTGAACGAAGCGGATCGAGATCCAAATGTCATTTCGATTTCCGCTGTGAATGGAGAAGGTTGCGACGCGTTGTTAGACTTAGTCGATGCGCGGTTGTCCGAGGGCTATATCGAGGCACAGGTCCAACTGCGCCACGAAGACGGCGAGGCGCTTGCCTGGCTACACGCGCATGGCGATGTTCTTGAGCGCGGCGACGATCAATCAGGGATCCTCGTGGCGGTGCGAATATCGAAACCGAATTACCACCGTTTTATCAACAAGTTCGGTGATAGTGTGGATGCGGGAGCGGCCAGCGGATCCGCGTGCTCCGAGAAACCTTGACGACGGTCATTTAGCACTAACCGGATGTTGCGGGTATACACACCCGCTTATTTAACATAATATTCATTATGCGCCTTTTCAATGCAAGCGCCGAGCTAGGCTTTCCTCGTATTTGAACTCCAAAAGCATTTGCCTCCCCTGTCGACAAAACAAAACTGCATCGGCGGTGCATCACGGTCGGGTTTCATACTGCGGATCGCTGAGCAACGGACGTCCCTACGTCGAGATTTTATGTCGCCAACCGTTGATCGACGGCCGCTCCTTACTCGCATTGGTCAAATCGCCACGAGCGAATCGTCCTTCGAAGGAATGGTTCTGCTTAGAAATACGTCCGATCTAGACTGTTTTTCAGATGACGTGGGAATAGTGATTCGGCGTTCTGGGAGCGAATTGCCTCTCTTTCTCACTCCATCACATTCCTTTGAAGCCCCGCATTTAGTTCGTGTGGCATGCCCAGCGCGCCATTTTGCGCGCTTCTTTTCGAGCAACAGGTCTACTCGTTTCTTACCAACAACTTAGGGAACTCCAGACGTCGTTCCTTGCTTCCTTTCGCTGCGTCAATCGCACCGTGACTCCAGTTTCAACTCGGGATCTTTCGATCTTGAGCTGAACGAAATTCGACCGTTTATCGTAATTTCATATTGACCGTTCGGTATAAACTCATGTATCCCATGTATACCAAATGGTACAAACTCTCGAACTCCCCGACGCAACTCAACACGAAAGACGCGACTTATGACAGATTTCACGACGCACACGATCGAAAGCGCTCCCGAGGCCGCCAAACCGCTCCTCAAGGAAGCGCGGCAGAAATACGGGTTCCATCCCAATATTCTTGGCACGATGGCCGAAGCTCCGGCGCTGCTTGAAGGTTACATGACCTTCGCAGGCATTTTCGACAAAACAAACCTGACAGAGACCGAGCGTCAGATCATCATGATGACGAACAACCGACTGAACGGTTGTGTTTACTGCATGTCCGCGCACTCGATGCTCTCGCATCTGGGTGGCGTTCCCGCGGATGTGATCGAGTCACTGCGCAACGGCACGTCGATCGCCGATCCGAAACTGGAAGCCCTGCGCCAGTTCGCGATCATCATCAACCAGTCACGCGGTTGGCCGACCGACGCGCAGGTCGAGGAATTCCTCTCCGCCGGTTACACCCGCCAGACGGTTCTGGAAGTGATCATGGGCACGGCCCTGAAGACGCTTTCGACCTACACCAACCACGTGGCGTCTTCGAAACTGGACGATGCGTTCACCGATTTCGCCTGGACGCCGCCTAGCAAGATTGCGGCCGAATAGAACCGATGGCGGGTTCGCGCTTTCCTAGTGTCGCGAACCCGCCCTACTCTCGATCAATCCGCACCAAAAAACGCTTGGCCCAACGCACGACACTGCCTTCTGCATGCTTGCAATGCCATACCCACAACGATGATGAGCAAGGCTTGAGCGGTTAATTTTCCCGCCATGCTCTACCTTTCGGCAGTAAATTTCGATCTTAGGCTGAACTTGCAATCTGGGATCATCGCAAATTTATATTGACCGATTGGTATAAACAATGTAAGCACCCGGCACTCGCTGAATTTGCCCGGTAACTGACCTCACGCAGACAGAAACTGAAATAGGGACCCCCAAGAAATGCTAGACAAAACACTCAAGACCATCGCGACACTGCTTACCGCCGCAACGTTGTCATTTGCGCTGTCGGCGCCGGCTGCCGCTGGCGACGAGCACACCCCGACCGACGACATCTTCTAAGCGCTGGAGCTGGAGCTCGCGGAGGGCGCCGATGAGGCTTTTGAGGCTCTCATCGCCGAGATGGTGGCGTCGACCAAGGAAGAAAAAGGCGCAAAGATCTACGAGATCTATCGCAACGGAAACACGGTCTATTTCCTGGACCGCTATGACTCGAACGAGGACGCCGCAATTCATCTCGAGAACTTCAGCAACAAGTTTGCCGAGCGGTTCCTCGCGATCCTGACCCCCACCAGCCTGAAAGTCTTCGGGCCGGCGAACGAGGGCGTTCGTGAAAGCCTGGCCGGACTGGGCCCGGATCATTTCGATCAGGTCAACGGTTTCGAGCGCTAAGGCCCAACCGGACGACGCGACCATATCTCTATCGCCAGGGCCATTGCTGGGCCTTGGTCTCTCTTTCTAAGCAAAAAGAGCCCTGAACTGGGCGCATAAGGCCGAATAGTGGGGAGGCTGGACCATGGTCCATTCAATTCGTCATTTCCGTTACACCGTTCCAGACTGGTGCAATCGCCTGTTCGGCGCCGAGCTGGACACTGCGGGCCTGGTCGCAGCGGCGAAGGAATTGGACACGGATCTGGATTTGATTCCCTATGACGAGGCGGACGCGGTCGCTGAGGCCAATGTGCAAATGAGTTGCGTACTTCCCGTTATGGGCAAGGACGAGAACGGCGAAGATTTCATCCCGTTCTTCCCGGGCTTCAACAGCGGCGACTACGACAACGTGGTGCGCGCGGCGCTGAATGAAGCACTGGATCATGCGGCCAAATACGGCATTCGTTTCGTGATTTGTTTCACCGGTTATGACAACGGTGCGCCGCGCGCAGAGCAGTTCGCGCGGGTCGTGGCGGCCTATCAAGACGCCTCCTCGGGGGAAAGCCTGATCCAAAAGGCCGGGCGTCTGGGCGTCACCTTTGTCATGGAGATGCTCAACACCTTGGGCGACGACGCCACCTGGCGCGGCCATCCGGGCTACCTGGGCGACAACTCGGAGGAGCTCATTGAACAGGTGATCCGCAAGGTGAACAGCCCGAACCTACGCCTCGCCTTCGACATTTATCACGTCGAGATGATGGGCGAGGACCCGATCGCATTGATCGAAAAGCACCACGACGTGATCGGCTATATCCACGTCGCAGGCATATTCAAAGACGGCGAAAACTACGCCGCCCATAACCGAGGCGAGTTAAATTGGGACGATCAGAAAGTCGATTATCCGCCCATTCTGGCCGCCGCCGCCAAACACCTGCCGAAGGACACGTATGTCCTGCTCGAATACATTCCGAATACGTCGACCTCGGAGGAAATTACAAGCAATTTGCAAGAGGCGATAGAGATCTGCGAAGCGGAGATCTGACACCTGAACGCATCGACTTGTCACTAGAGGACTCGACAGAGTCTTTGAGCACAGACGAGCGCCAACCGCACTTTTTGCGCAACCGCCCTGCCCCCATCAAGCGCCTGAATTCGTGAGAAACACTAGGAAAGTGGAAGGAAACATTGTGACGACAGCCGTTCACTGGCTCTTGGAAGTCAGCATCAAATCCGGAAATCCGAAGCCTTCAAAACTGTAATGAACAGCTTGGTGGCCGAGACCAGCAAGGAGACCGGGACGCTGGGCTATGAGTGGAATTTCACCGCCGATGGCGCCACCTGCTATATCTATGAGCGGTTTGAGGACTCTGCGGCCGCTCTGACTCATCTCGGGATGTTTGGCAGCATGTTCGCCGAGCAGTTTCTGGACGCTTGCGAGCCGAAAGCAATCACGGTCATGGGCAACCCGACTGACGAACTTCGCGACGCCATTCCGGATTTCTCAAAAGTGGTGTCGACCTACGCTGCGGGATTCGCACGCTTCGCCGCCTGATCTTCAATGCGGAAGGAGACCGCTCGCCACACTAAACAGTTGCGAGCGGTCCATTGGCTAGCACGCCCTCGCCTGCCTGATCGCATCTTGAGTTTCAGACCGCCGCGCGCCTGTTTCTCTCAACAAGTTCTGAAATGGCGTCCAAATAGGCTTTGATTACGATTCGCTCGTCGAACCGCCTCTCCGCCGTTGCGCGGGCCGCTCGTCCCATATTCTCTCTCGCCGAAGTGTCGAGATCGCAAAACTGCGCGATCGACCGGGCCAGCGCTTCGGCATCTCGAGGCCGTATCATAAAGCCGTTGACGCCATCCTCTACGACGTCGCGGCAACCGACATTATCAGTTGTGATTATGGGGCGACCTGACGCGCAAGCCTCCAAGAGGACACGCGGCACGCCTTCTCCATAATAGGATGGCAACACAACGCAATGTGCGGAAGCGATCCACCCCGCAATCTCATCGGCTGGAACGATGCCATTATAAAAGACGCCACGACGCCTGACGGCTTCATCGAGATGAGTCCGGTCCACATAGAGCTTTGACGGCTGGTGTTCGCCTAGAATGTGAAACTCAATCGATCGACTGGAGTCGCGCTTCACAAGCAATTGGGTCGCCGCAAGAAACTCGCCGATTCCCTTTTCACGTAGAAGGCGTCCGATGAAGAGCATCTTGATCGGTTCGGCGGGTAGCTGGGTCGGCCGGAAGCGATGCAGATCTACGCCGCTGCCCGGAATTCTTTCCGCCGCGTGAAGCGGCGCCATCCCAGCGTTCAGAAACAGCCGCATATCATCGCTGTTCTGGAAAAACACCTTTGAAGAATGGCGTAGCGCACGGCGATAGAGACCAATGACAAGCCGCCGCAGCACCGGATTACCGCTTGAGAACGCCCTCCCCGCCCCGGCGATGTTGTTGATTACGGGAATGCCGGCGCGTTGCGCCGCGAGCGCGCCAAACGTGTTCGGCTTGATTGTGTAGTGCAGCGAGACCGCAGGATTGATCCGGCGCAGGATCGCTTCGATCTGGCGCATGCAGCGGATCTCGCGAATGGGATTCATCCCGTACTGATCCATTGCGATCGGGTGATGAGATACGCCCTGTTTGATCAATTCCGGTGTGGCCGCATCCACGGGAGAGATCACAGCCACTTCGTAACCCGCTTCCTTCAGCGCCGCGATCAACGGCAGGCGCGCCGTCACAACATGGACCGAGCTATTGTAGACCATGCTCACGATCGGACGGGTCGTGTCGGACATGCGATCAGTAGCCGGAGGAAAGGGCGGATTGGTATGGCAGCCAACAGTCGCGCGCATGCGCAGAGTAGGACAGCCATCCGGTGAGATAGATGAAGAACAGCCCAACCGGTGCAAACATCAGCAGCTGACGCCGGGTCTGCGGAAACAACACCGCCGGGGCCAGGGCGATCGGCAACACGAGCACCGGCATCAGGTAATACCCGATGCGATGCACGATGGTGGACGAGATCGGCAACAAGAACACCAGCGCTAGGCTGAGAAGAGCGTAGATGAAGATCAGTCGATACTCGCTCGGCTGTCGTTGCTGATACCAGCGCCGAAAGACTAAAAACACCGTCGACCCCGCAAGCAAAATCCCGAGACGTAGTATGCCGCCAATCGACTCTTTCTCGCCAAACCGGTGATCCAAATATCGATCGGCATATGTCTCGATGCGACCCGAAATCAGGAACGCGACAATCGGAGCGAATACGAGCGCGGCGAGAAGAATGCGTGCGACGCTCAAATTGCGGTCGGCGAACACGGCCAGCGGCAGAAAAATCACCGCAGAATTGTGAAAGGTGAACGCCAGCAGCACCCAGAGAGTGACCCAGATCCGCCGCCGTTCGCAGAGCGCGTTCAGCGCCAGGAACATGATGCCGACGGCGAGACATTGCCGCAGATTTCCCATGCCAAGTTGCACCATCAGCACCGGGAAGTAGCACAGAAGGATCAGCGCGGGATTCTCGAACCGGCGCACAAACATAAACATGCATGTCAGATAGACCGCCGCTGCAAAGAGATTTATCCAGACGAAATCAAGACCAAGTCGGATCGTGATCATGTTCAGCGCAAAAAAGCCGATCTCGTCCGCGAAGAACCCCAGTCCTGATCGATCGGGCGCGTTTGTGTATGAGGTTTCTCTCAGAAGCCTCTCAAAATGAAAGAGATACTGGGAGTAGTCGCAGCCGGTCTCGACCCGAGCGCCGATGAACAACCACAAGATCACGAACAAGACAAAGCCGAGGACGCCTACCGCCGCACGAGATCGCACATGCGCGACCGCCGCCATCGAGAGCAGGCCGTATATCGTCGCGTATACGGTCACAGTTCATCCTTAAGGATCGAGCGCAGAAAGGCTTCGTCCTGTTTGGACGGAGGGACTCTGGCGGCCGGGTTGCCGAAGAAAAGCGGCTTGAGTCCCGCCTTTTTGGCAAGATCTACCAAGGCGTATAGCCCGGCGCCTCGCAACCCATGCGAAGCCATATGGCCTAATTTGGCGAGATGGTACGAATGCGGGCGCGTCGCCTCGTTGGGCCGGCCCCGCATAACCGTCCGACCCTCCCTGAGTGGCAAGCCAAGCGCTGTTGAGACATTCGCCGCATAGGCATCTGGGTCGGCGACGAGTTGCGCCTGATCGACTGAGCAGCCCCGCCTGACTGGTCCGGTTTGATTGTTAGTGCACGGCTGGTCTCCGGTCCATTGGAACGAAGCTTTCCGGCGCTGGCGGTCGGTATCCCAGGGCGCTGTGTGGGCGCTTCGTATTGTAGTGTCGCCTCCATTGCTCGATCAGGATTTGGGCCTCGCGCAGACTGTAGAAGATTTCGCCGTTGAGCAGCTCATCGCGGAATCGGGCGTTGAAGCTCTCGCAGTATCCGTTCTCCCACGGCGATCCCGGCTCGATGTAGGCTGTCTTGGCGCCGACGGCCGCGATCCAGTCCCGGACAGCCTGGGCGACGAATTCAGGACCGTTGTCCGAGCGTATGAAGGCGGGTGGGCCGCGCAGGATGAACAGGTCGGTGAGCGCATCAATGACATCGGTGGAGTTCAGCTTGCGATCCACCTTGATGGCCAGACATTCCTTGGAATGCTCATCAAGGATGTTCAGCGTCCGGAACGCCCGACCATCATCGGTCCGGCAATGGACGAAGTCATAGGACCAGACGTGATTGCGATGCTCCGGCCGCAGCCGGACACATGATCCGTCATTCAGCCAGAGCCGCCCCTTCTTTGGTTGCCTTGCAGGCACTTTCAGCCCCTCCCGTCGCCACAGGCGCTCGACGCGCTTGTCGTTCACCAGCCAGCCCGCGTCTCGCAGCAGAGCTGCGATCCGGCGATAGCCGTAGCGGCCATACTGGCGCGCCAGTTCGATCATGTCCGCGACCAGGCGCTCTTCGTCGGCCCGGCCTTGTGGCTGGCGCCTCTGGGTCGAACGATGCTGGCCAAGAACGCGGCAGACACGGCGCTCCGACACCTTGATCCGGCCGCGAACATGATCAATGCAGGCGCGACGGCGGGCGGGGCTTAGTAGTTTCCCCGTGCGGCTTCCGTCAGGATCAGCTTGTCCAGCGTGAGGTCGGACACCGCCTTTCTCAGCCGTTCGTTCTCCTTCGGAAGCCGTTTGAGTTCCTTCAGCTGGTCGGTTCCCATCCCGCCATACTGCTTGCGCCATCGGTAGTAGGTTTGCTCAGCAATGCGCATCTCGCGGATCGCATCCACCCGCGCCATGCCTTGCCCGACAAGCACTTCAACCTGCCGCAGCTTGGTGACAATCTCCTCCGGTTTGTGTCGCTTGTTCGCCATCTCTGATCCTCCGCTTCCTAAAAATAACGGTGGACCAACTCAGTGGGGGAGGCTCATCCCGAACACCACGGCGCTCCTCAATGGATAGATGAGACCAATGACGCAACGCAAAATCGATCCGTGAAACCGCCAGCGTCCGCTCGAAAGGACCCATGCGAAGGGAGGCCCTGTAGTCCTCTAGAGCGCCATCTGTTTTATTGAGAAGCTCGTGGGCGAGCGCGCGGGCCTGCCACGCATGTGGATTGAGCGGTCGGCGAGAAAGACTTCGGTTTACATGATCTAACGCCACCTGACCGAAAACGGCCTTATCATTAGGAGACTCGGCTTCAAATCCACTTCGAAGGGCATGTTCTGCACGCGCCAATTGATAGCGGGCGCTATCGAATTCGGCTCTTTCGATTGGATCGTCCGCATCGCGTGTCCAAAAAGGCAGGCTGACAACGCCAATCGTCACAAACGACACAAAGAGAGCAGCGGCGCTCAAGTGGAACAAGATCAAAGCGTGTCTTCGCAACCAGCTCTTCCTTAGGTTGATGTGAGCTTCATTTATCTACACCCATCGATCACGAGCGCAAGCGCTTTGGCGCTACCGTCTCTTACCCCAACGCACAGCGCCACGCATTCCGCTCGGCGTAGTCTGCGCCCTCTTCATCCGCACCATAGATATGCGCCAATTCATGCACCAAACGGGTCGCAGTCTCTTCCGGCGTGCCCTTTGTGACCCGCACAAGATTCAGCTTCGGATAGGCGACGCCCACGGTCCTCTGGCCTTTTACAGTTATGGCCGCATCAGTGAACCTGACTGTGGGGAGGGTTTCGAGCGGAGCGCTCCCCGTCAGCCAAGCCGCGCAATACGACGCCTTTCGTGAGTCAGCGAGTGCTCCGTAGTTCGCGGCGCACCCGTTCAGGAGGCACGTCGCCAGCACGGCTGCACTGAATGTGTGAAATCTTCCAGAAGCCGCATTGAGACGCGTGATACTCATCGATGATCAACTCCGCTGCATTTTTAAGAGCCGAAATCTAAGTGAGCGGTTTTACGGGCAGGTTAATCCACGCGTCGCGCCTTCCCCGCGCGGCCTTAACTTTGACATGGCCACCAAGCTTAGAAACCTTGTCAGAGAGAGTTCATGAAGGATTCGAGCATGCCAGTCGCGACGACGCTTCCCCCCTCAAACGTTGAAACGATCATTCACGATCCTGACGGCGGGCTTGAACGTCTCCGCGAGATCATGCGCCGTCTCCGCGATAAGAAGAGCGGATGTCCTTGGGACATTGTCCAAAGCTTCACCAGCATCGCGCCTTATACGATCGAAGAGGCCTACGAAGTGGCTGACGCGATTCAACGAGGTTCGATGGAGGAGCTGGCTGGTGAGCTAGGCGATCTCCTGCTGCAGGTCGTCTATCACTCTCAAATGGCGGAGGAGGAAGGCGCATTCGACTTTGACGACGTGGCGCGCGGGATTTCCGACAAGATGGTGCACCGGCATCCGCATGTCTTTGGCGATCAAAACCGAGACAAGACGCCCGAGCTACAAACAAGAGATTGGGAGGAGATTAAGGCGACCGAGCGCCGAGCGAGGGGAGAGGTTCGCGAAAGCGCGCTCGATGGCGTGGCGACCGCCCTGCCCGGCCTGACCCGCGCCGTGAAACTGCAGAACCGCGCGGCACGCGTGGGCTTTGATTGGCCTCACAGAGACGACGTGCTCGACAAGCTTGTCGAGGAAGCGAACGAGTTGTCGGCCGAGGTCGAGACGGGGTCCTCAGATGCGATCGAGGATGAATTCGGCGATCTCTTGTTTGTGGTGGCGAATTTGGCGCGACACTTGGACATTGACCCCGAGGCAGCTTTACGCCGGACGAATTCGAAGTTCGAACGCAGATTTCGCATCATCGAAGATCGTCTGTCAGCGCAGGGCAAGACCCCGCCAGAGGCGAGCCTTGAGGAAATGGATGCGATCTGGAATGAGGTGAAACGACAGGAAAAAGAAGTCGGTGCTCAGCAAGAGACCTGATCAATTTTTCCGTTCGAGATCGTTCTGTATTCTTTCCCGATATTTTTAATCAGGTATTGACCAAGTGAATTAGTCGGGTATTGTCCGCTCGATCGAAACCAGCTTGGATACATGACAAATGAAGCTCGCTGCTCCCCTCGCCGCCTTCGCCGCCATTGCGATGGTCACGCCAAGTTTTGCCGCGGAAGTAAATGTGTACACATCTCGGCAGCCGCAACTGATCGAGCCGATTTTTGAAGCCTTTGAGAAGGATACGGGCATCGACGTCAAGATGTTGTTCGCTTCAAAGGGCCTCGTCGAGCGGATCAGGTTAGAGGGCGAGGCAAGCCCGGCCGACATCTACGTCGCAGCGGATGTCGGCAAACTGGTTCAAGCCGTCGACGCCGATGTTGTCGAACCGCTCAAGAATGACGTTCTGGAAGAAACCATTCCTAGCGCTTATCGCGACCCCAACGGGATGTGGTTTGGTGTGACGACGCGGGCGCGGATCATCTACGCCTCTAAAGAACGTGTCGCTGATGGCGACGTCACTACATACGAAGATCTCGCGTCAGAGAAATGGAACGACCGCGTATGCACGCGATCTGGCCGGCACGCCTACAATCTTGCGCTCTATTCTGCGATGGCGGCGCATCACGGAACCGACGAGACGAAGTCCTGGCTTGAAGGTCTCAAAGAAAATCTTGCACGTAAACCACAGGGCAATGATCGCGCTCAGGTGAAGGCGATCTGGGCTGGCGAGTGCGACATCGCGATCGGAAACACGTACTATATGGGGAAAATGCTGGAAGATCCCGAGCAAACCGCATGGGCGGATTCGGTCCGGATCGTCTTCCCGACATTCGAGAGCGGCGGCGCTCATCTGAACATCTCGGGCATGTCGCTGACCAAGGCGTCCCCTAATCGGGAAAACGCGATCAAGCTGATGGAATTTATGGTGTCTGAAGAGGCTCAGAAGCTCTACGCCGGGCTGAACTATGAGTACCCGGTCCGCGACGGCGTCGCTCCGTCTGAATTGGTTGCGTCCTGGGGAACGTTCGAACCTGACACCATTGCGCTGTCAAAGATTGCAAGCGGACGCGCCGAAGCATTGCGTCTGGTGGATGAAACCGGTTTCGACGACTGATCATCCTCAAATCGACGGCCCGGTCGGCGTCAATGACTGCGAGGCGCGGACATTTCTCTAATTATGGGGCATAACCCACCCGAATAGGGTGCTGCGTTGCAAATCATTCTGCGCTAACGCTCACCCCCGAAATTGAAACTCAACGGGGGCTTATTCCAATGAGCGCTATTATCGACATCACCGCACGCGAAATTCTCGATAGCCGAGGCAACCCTACCGTCGAGGTCGATGTGACCCTCGAGGACGGCTCGCTGGGGCGCGCCGCCGTTCCATCAGGTGCGTCGACGGGCGCTCATGAGGCCGTGGAACTCCGCGATGGCGAATCCCGTTTCGGCGGAAAAGGCGTTTTGAAAGCCGTTTCGGCCGTGAATGGGGAAATCTTTGAAGCGCTGGCGGGCGTCGATGCGCGCGATCAGGTTTCGATCGATAGCGCAATGATCGAGATGGACGGTACGGCCAACAAAGGGCGCTTGGGCGCCAACGCAATTCTGGGTGCGAGCCTGGCGGTCGCGAAGGCGGCGGCAGAACATTCCGGATTGCCCTTATACCGTTATGTTGGCGGCGCAAGCGCACGCACCCTGCCCGTCCCTATGATGAATATCATCAACGGCGGCGAGCACGCGGACAACCCGATCGACATTCAAGAATTCATGGTGATGCCTGTTGCGGCGGAATCGATCCGCGACGCAGTGCGCATGGGCGCAGAGATCTTCCATACGTTGAAGAAAGAACTCAGCGCGGCCGGGCACAACACAAATGTTGGCGATGAAGGTGGGTTCGCACCGGGCATCGGTTCGACGGTCGAAGCGCTCGATTTCATCATGAAGTCTGTCGAAAAGGCCGGATACAAGCCGGGAGATGAGGTCTATCTGGCGATGGACGCGGCATCGACAGAATTCTACTCCGACGGAGCCTATCACCTTAAGGGAGAAGGCAAAACTCTGGATGCAGGTGGCATGGTCGACTACTACGCAGACCTTATCGGGCGCTACCCAATCATCTCAATTGAGGACGGCATGGCCGAAGACGATTGGGAGGGGTGGAAAGCGTTGACCGATCGCATCGGCAAACAGTGTCAGCTGGTCGGCGACGACCTGTTCGTTACAAACCCCGCCCGCCTGAGCGATGGAATCGACCGCGGCGTCGGAAATTCGATCCTCGTCAAAGTCAATCAGATCGGCTCTTTGACCGAGACCTTGCAGGCTGTCGATATGGCGCATCGGGCCGCCTATACAGCAGTCATGTCGCACCGGTCGGGAGAGACCGAAGATGCGACCATCTCCGACCTCGCTGTGGCGACCAATTGCGGACAGATTAAAACCGGCTCGCTGGCGCGCTCGGACCGGTTGGCGAAGTACAACCAGCTAATCCGCATTGAGGAAGAGCTCGGTGAAGCGGCGATCTATGCTGGCCGCTCGATCCTTCGGAACTAGGTCTTCGCTACGCGTTCGGTCCATACGCTGACTGGCTGTTATTTTTTAGAATCAACAAATTAGTGCTTCTCAAGCACCTGATTTTCTGCGATTCTCTTTTTGTTGGTTTGCGTGTGGACTGAGTAGCATGTCTTCGAAAACCCTGAGAAACGGAGCACCGAGCGCCCTCTTTTCCATAGGCGCGTTCGCAGGTGTTTGTTTTTTCGCATTTCACGCTCTTCAAGGCGAATATGGTCTATTCGCGCTCATCCAAGCAGATAGTCGCGTTGGCGGCTTAGAGGTCGAGTTGGCGGAAGTTCGCTCCCGACGGATCGAAGCTGAAAACCGAACACGTCGCCTTAGCGATGATTATCTTGATGTGGATCTGCTCGACGAACGTGCGCGCATCGTGCTTGGCTACGCTAGGCACGATGAGTTGCTGATTGAATAAGTTTGTAGCTTATTGGTTGCTGGAGAGCCGGTGATCCATCGAATGCGAGGGATGGCTGCAACCCGCATCGCCGACAATTCGCCCCGGAACACCTGCAACCGTCTTGCAAGCCGGAACGTCCTCTAACACGACCGAACCGGACGCAATTCTTGAGCATTCTCCGATCGAGATGTTGCCAAGCACGGCCGCTCCGGCCCCCAACAACACGCCGCGCCCGATTTTTGGATGGCGATCGCCGTCAGCCTTACCGGTACCGCCGAGCGTCACGCTGTGCAGCATCGAGACGTCATCGCCCACGACGGCGGTCTCACCGATCACGATGCTATGCGCGTGGTCGATCATGACGCCGCGCCCGATATCCGCCCCCGGATGAATATCAACGCCAAACACTTCCGAAGTGCGCATCTGGATGAAGTACGCCAGATCTTTTCGACCACGCTTCCAGAGGTTGTGGGCGATACGATACGCCTGAAGCGCCTGGAATCCCTTGAAGTACAGAATAGGCTGAAGGTAGGAATGGCACGCCGGATCACGCTCAAACACCGCGACGACATCGGCGCGAGCCGCGTCGACGATCTCATTTGACGCGGAGAACGCTTCCGCGGCGATCTCTCGCAGCAAAAGCTCCGACATCTCCGGACTGCTGAGCTTCTGCGCCAGACGGTAACCTAACGCATCCTCAAACGAGTCATGGTGAAGCACGACGGCATGCGCCAAACTCGCCATCAACGGTTCGCGTTCAACCAGTTCCTGCGCGCCCGCACGGACCTTCACCCAAACGGGGTCAAGTCGCGACAGGTCAATCTTTGCGCTTGCCTCGGTCGACATAACGTCGCCTCCTTCGCGAATAGTCGGTCGCGTTTCTCTCTAATGAGGATAGGAGATCGGTGGAATACAGCCCAAAGTCAAGATATTGCGGATCACAGATGAATACGGAACTCAAAGAGCGCATACGCGTTTTGATCGTCGGCCGGCTGGAGGAATTGGCGCGTTCAGCGCCGGAAAGTGATGAGCAGGCGCCAGTTATGCTGGACCAGACCAGCGTCGGTCGCCTGAGCCGAATGGACGCCATGCAGAGGCAGGCCATGGCTCAGGAAACGGCAAGACGGCGCAGCGCCGAGATCGCCGCGCTTCGATCTGCATTGAACAGAATTAATGACGAAGAGTACGGCTATTGCGCCGAATGCGGTGATGAGATCCCGGTCCGTCGTTTGGAGATCGATCCGACGGCGGTATTATGCGTGGCCTGCGCCAGCGGCGTCTAATCTGGGATGAATCGGCCACCGTCCCGGTTGGGCGGGATCTGTTTCGCGTGGCCAATATTCAAGGCGAAGAACTCGATAACTGAATACGCCCGCCCCCAAAACTGGTCGTCCCTCGGCGTCGCTGTTAGCGCTGCAATGGCCGAGGCCAGAGCGATGATCGCGAAAGCCGCATCCAAAGCAAGAGGCAGCGCGTCAAAAGCGGATTGTAATACATTGAATTCACTCGTCATGAGAATGTTCCTTGTGTTTGCGCCATCCACCCGTCGGACGCGCAGTCGAGAATAGCGGCTAGCGTTGAGACGACGATCGAGAGAACCTTCAGATCGTTGGCCTCAGTGAATGATGGCCGTCCTTCGAGTGGTCGCTGAGCCCGCACGCGCAGCCGATCAGCGGCAGCGGCGATGGAGCGGTCTCCTATGCACAGAGGCTCGGGCGCGGTCTGTGAAAGTGCCTCGCGTGCGATCGTCGAAGTCATTTGCCTCGCTGTAAGGGCGCTGTCTCTGCCGCCAAGAGAAGTAACCACCCGCCAGCAAGAGAGGATATCCTCCAGTGTGAGCGAAGCGCTCGGGCGCGTCATCAGACGTAAGTTGGAGGCGTGAGCTTCAGGTAGTGAACCGCCAATCGGACCCTGCCACCGGTGAATGCGCCGGACTCGGCTTCGATCATTAGGGGCGTATCGCCATAGTAACCTACCGGCGAGCCTGACACGCCGTTGAGTTCAGAGTTCAGCGCTGCGCCAATTTGGGTGCCGTATCGTCCCGATGCCCCCGGAACGCCTAGCTTCCAGGAAGGCGCACCGGTAACGGCTTCGATGACGCGCGCCGTCACGCCGACGACAACGGCGCGGTCCGGGATCAGCGAGGAGGTTTGCGCGGAGGCCGCGGGGGGCAGGCTGAAGTCCTCTGTCGCGATTTGAACCGACATGTTCGCGCCGCCTGCGCTCGCTTGAACTCCGTCGATCCAACTTGCGCCTTCAAAAAATGCGTCCCGGTCCTCATCGGCGATCCAAGCCCGCCACCCGATCGAGGGCGAGATGATATCCCAGCCCCCGTTCTGAAAGACCGCGATTTGTCCGTCATTGCCTGCCCACTCGCCTGCCCCGGCGCTGGCGACAATGTAACGATCGCCATCTGAGGGCGACGCCGGTGGCGTTGAGACGGATCGACTTTTGACCGAAAGGGAAACAAGGGCGTCCAGACGCGTCAGCGCTTCATTGACCGTGACGTGCTTTTGCGCCTGCGCGGCGGCTAGATAGGGAAGCTTGAGGTGGGGGGTGTCACTCATTAATCGTAATCTCCGATGCGTGCCCGGGGCCAAACTCGGCCGAGATCTGACGGACCGCCAGAATGAAAGGAGCGGTGACGCCGTCAGCGATCTGCTCCGCCGCGGCATAGTTGAATTCCGTCTCGTCGACGGTCGTGGCCCTGAGTGGCACGCCGTTCTGCAGAATCTGGACTTGATAGCGTTCAAACGCTTCGCTCAACGGCGGGTCAATCCCCTGCCAGCTATCGCCGCCGATGCGCGCGCAGCGCACCCAGGTCGCACGCAAATCTCCCGCAGTGTTCGCACTTACGCTTAGATGTGCGGGCGCGTAGGGACGGAGACCAACGCCCTGAAAGGCCCGGGTTTCCGAGACATAGCTTGAGTCCGAGTACTCGACTGAAGCCGGGCCGATCCGGTAGCGCCGCTCCAGATCACGAGCCGAAAGAGCAAGTGGGATCTGTCGCGAAGCGCCATCCAGTACGACAACTCGCGCGCCAGCCGGAATTTCGAGCGGTGCTAAACCATCCGTACCGCACTGTCCGCGAAGCAAGCGTTCGAGCCTGTAATCGCCATTCGGCTGCAAGAGCGCTGATTGGAATTGCACAATCTCCCACTCGCGATCAGGACGTTTTAAGGCGACGGTATTGGCGCCATTCAAGACCGCCAAAGGGTCACGCGATTGTAGTGACCCGCCAGACAGGCGAAGCGATGCATGTCCCCGCGACCAAAGGCTTGCGCGGCCCGGCGAAAGATCCTCAGTGAGCACGCCGAAGATCGCCGATCGGCTGAGAACCGTCGTAAGGGTGAAGCCTTCGTTCGTTGCGGATGAATAGACGGCCACCTGACCCGGCCAATCCGACGCGAAGGCCGCAACAAGAGGCTGGTGCGCGACCTCATCACCGGAGATCAGCAGGAGGTCGAGGAACTCAGGCACGACGGGCGCGGGCGGCGGGGCCGCAGGCCGAGAGGAGGCGACGGAGGCAGGCGCAGGCGCGGGCCCAAAGACCGCCGGATCGATCCGGCTCACCTCGACGGCCAGTTCGCCGACAATCTCGGCAGCCTCCAATCGATAGAGGCTGTCGGGATCACTAGGCAACGTAATGACGTCACCCGGCTCAAGGGCGATCTGGCTGGGCGCAAGCGAGAAATTGGCTTTGTCCCGTCCAACCCAAAGTTCCGCCAGCCAGCGTTCGGCCACGGATTGCGCCTCCGCCCGCGAAAGAACAATTGGCGCAACGCTCTCAGAGACCACCACATCGCTTTGACGCTCGGACACGGCCTCGACGGAACCAACCTGATAGTCAAATCTGGGATCCAGATACTTGTACCGAACGCTTTTTGGCATGTCAGACAACGGCGCGCGCACGCGGGTTACGATGCGGAGCCGCTGTCGGCGCCGTCGGCCTCAGCCAGCTTGTCCTCATCGATTAAGTGTTTCGCACTCGCGTCTTTGGGCACGAACCGAATGCGGCCTGCAGATTCAACGGCATCGAATCCAAAAGCCAGCATGAGTGGCTGGAGCGCGGCGCGCCCGGTCTGGGTGCGTTCTTCGATATACCCGGCCAGAAAGGCGTCGAGGCCGTCGACATCTATGTCAGTCACCCCAGCGCGCGCGCAGATCTCCGCGACGATCGCGCTGAGTTGCGACCCGCCCAACCGGCCGGTGATCCAATGGCCCAATCGATGCTTCGGGCCGTCGGACCAGACCTCGACGCGTTGCGGGTAATCTGGCCACGGGCGCGCATCCCATGTCCACACATGGGTTCCGGAGTTTTCGATGGCCCGGACGCCGTTGGGGCCCTTTGGATTAAGGTTAGAATTGGACCAATAGCTGAGTTGCGCCTCCAAGACGCTTCGCTGCATCAGATCGTCCCTGAGGCCGCGCGAATAGTAAGGTAAGGCGCTTTCGGAGGATACGGGGTCGAAGAATACGTTGGGTTGATTGGCGCCAAGATCCACTGCCGGACAGCCAATTTCCGTTAGCCAGATCGGTTTCGACTTTGGAACCCACGCCGTCGCATTGGACTCCCGCACGCCGCCGGGGCGATCGTGATGGGGTTTGCCCCACCAATTGCGGAAGTGAGCCTCCCCCACTGAGTTGATCCACCGTTATTTTTAGGAAACGGAGGATCAGAGATGGCGAACAAGCGACACAAACCGGAGGAGATTGTCACCAAGCTGCGGCAGGTTGAAGTGCTTGTCGGGCAAGGCATGGCGCGGGTGGATGCGATCCGCGAGATGCGCATTGCTGAGCAAACCTACTACCGATGGCGCAAGCAGTATGGCGGGATGGGAACCGACCAGCTGAAGGAACTCAAACGGCTTCCGAAGGAGAACGAACGGCTGAGAAAGGCGGTGTCCGACCTCACGCTGGACAAGCTGATCCTGACGGAAGCCGCACGGGGAAACTACTAAGCCCCGCCCGCCGTCGCGCCTGCATTGATCATGTTCGCGGCCGGATCAAGGTGTCGGAGCGCCGTGTCTGCCGCGTTCTTGGCCAGCATCGTTCGACCCAGAGGCGCCAGCCACAAGGCCGGGCCGACGAAGAGCGCCTGGTCGCGGACATGATCGAACTGGCGCGCCAGTATGGCCGCTACGGCTATCGCCGGATCGCAGCTCTGCTGCGAGACGCGGGCTGGCTGGTGAACGACAAGCGCGTCGAGCGCCTGTGGCGACGGGAGGGGCTGAAAGTGCCTGCAAGGCAACCAAAGAAGGGGCGGCTCTGGCTGAATGACGGATCATGTGTCCGGCTGCGGCCGGAGCATCGCAATCACGTCTGGTCCTATGACTTCGTCCATTGCCGGACCGATGATGGTCGGGCGTTCCGGACGCTGAACATCCTTGATGAGCATTCCAAGGAATGTCTGGCCATCAAGGTGGATCGCAAGCTGAACTCCACCGATGTCATTGATGCGCTCACCGACCTGTTCATCCTGCGCGGCCCACCCGCCTTCATACGCTCGGACAACGGTCCTGAATTCGTCGCCCAGGCTGTCCGGGACTGGATCGCGGCCGTCGGCGCCAAGACAGCCTACATCGAGCCGGGATCGCCGTGGGAGAACGGATACTGCGAGAGCTTCAACGCCCGATTCCGCGATGAGCTGCTCAACGGCGAAATCTTCTACAGTCTGCGCGAGGCCCAAATCCTGATCGAGCAATGGAGGCGACACTACAATACGAAGCGCCCACACAGCGCCCTGGGATACCGACCGCCAGCGCCGGAAAGCTTCGTTCCAATGGACCGGAGACCAGCCGTGCACTAACAATCAAACCGGACCAGTCAGGCGGGGCTGCTCACCTCCACCGCCCGTTCGGCCCAGGCGCGGGGCGTGCGGCCTTTAACGGTCTGATCGGCCAGGACATAAGCGGTCCAGTCCTGCGGCTCGCCATCCATGGCGACGCCGGCGACCACGATGCCGCAAGCGTCGGAGTTCTGCCGACCGGTGACCGGTGGATCGACGGCGACGACAATGCGCCCAAGCGTCGGTTGCTTGGACACGCGACACTTTTCGATCGTCTCGCTCGTCCAGAGGGCGCCGGGCAGATCCGTGAGCAACTCGCCGCCCAGTTCCTGCCGTCCAAGCGCCGTGCCCTCATACCGTCGGACAATCTTGGCCAGAAAATCCGGCGCCAGGTTGGCGCGGTTGGCGATGGTCGGCGCCGAGGTCGAGACCGTCGCCGGATCTTCCAGTAGATCGATCAGCATCGGATTGCGACGCGGAGTTGTGGTCACGATCTGCCGCGGCTTTTCTCCCAGACGCAGACCGAATTGCAGCATGTCCCACGCTTCGCGCGCGCGTCGCCATTTGCCCAATTCGTCGCTCCAGGCGAGATCGAATTGCGGGCCGCGCAGGGACTCCGGGTCCTTTGCGGAGAAGAGTTGCGCCTCAGCCCCGTTGGGCCAGATTAGGCGGCGGCGCGAAACCTGAAACTCGGGCCTCCTGTCTGGCGGGGAGCAGGCCAGAAGGCCGGATTCGCCGAGGACCATGACGTCGCGCGCCTGATCCACCGTCTCCGCCACCAGGGCGATGCGGCGGGCGGCGCCCGGCGCCAGAGGCGTCGGCCCTTCGACCTGCGCGCGGATCCATTCGGCGCCGGCGCGGGTTTTGCCTGCCCCCCTGCCCCCGAGGATCACCCATGTGGACCAATCGCCTGCGGGCGCGAGCTGGTGGCCGGGGATCGCCCAAAATTCGAAGAGCCACGGGAATGCGGCGAGCGCGTTTCGGGTCAGGCCATCGAGGAAGCCGTCAAGTTTCGGCGTCGGCAGAGAGACGAGCGAGGCGGCGGCGCACCTCATCTCGCGCCGCCTGCAAGTCCAAGGCGCCGCCCGAATCCGCCGAGCGGCCAGATGGGGTGCGGCGGGAAGACCGGTCTTCTTTGAGAAGTCTCGACTGAAAGTCGAGGACGGTCTGAAGCGCTTTTTGATGTGATTTTATTTGCTCCAGAAGAAGTTTTCCTGCGTGCGGCTCCTGAGCCTCCACCTGATGTGATGTGCGGGCCTGCAACTGTCTGATCGCGCCTTCGAGGGCGGCGGCGAGCGAGTCATAGAGACCGACCGCACGGGTGAATGTAATAGATCCCGCCGGCGCGGCGGCGCATTCGGGCGTAATGTTCCATTGGTTCGCCCTGGCCCATTTACGCAAAGTAGAAACCGAGACGCCAAGTCGCTTCGCGATGACAGCGCGCTTTTCGCCCGCACGCCACGCCGCGGCGGCGTTGTTGAGCTTTGTCTCGGACGGGCGAGGCATCGGCGGTTTCCTGCGTCGGGAACGAAATATGGTTGGCGGTGCGTCAATGAAAACGGCCCCGGCGAGAGGGGGTCTCACAGCGGGGCCGCATCGGCTTTCGACCGATTCATCGCATCTTGGGTATGTTCTACCTTAGAGCGATCGTTATGTCAAGTATATTCTTTTTAGTGGATTTTGCCTATTGACTGCGCGCGCGTTCTTTCTCGATCCTTCGCCAATTAGCGACGTTGCGATTGTGCTCGGCGAGCGATTTGGAAAACGCGTGCCCGCCGGTGCCATCCGCCACAAAGTATAGGTAATCGGAATCGGGCGGATTGAGGACGGCGGCGATGGCGTCGCGGCCCGGATTGGCGATGGGAGTCGGAGGCAACCCGTCGATCTGATAGGTGTTCCAGCGCGTCTTTCGGTCGATCTCAGATCGGCGAATTCCGCGCCCTAGCGGACCTTTGCCCTCTGTGATCCCGTAGATAATGGTCGGGTCCGACTGAAGGCGCATACCCCGGCGCAATCGATTGATGAAGACGGCGGCGACTTCCGGCCGCTCGTCGGCGAGGCCGGTTTCCTTCTCTACGATCGAGGCGAGAACCAGAGCTTCTTCGGGCGTGCTGATCGGAAGATCCTCTGCCCTGCCCTCCCACAATTCGTCGAGCGCCGTCTGTTGCGCCTGCGCCATGCGATCAAGGATGTCCTGCCGTGTCTCGCCCTTCTGAAAAAAGTAGGTGTTAGGCGCGAGTACGCCCTCCGAGGGCACCGCGCCGATTTCGCCTTCAAGCTCCGCAGTCGCTTTCAGAAGTTCGACGATTTCCCAGGATGTGCGCCCTTCGGCGACGGTCACGCGGCGTTGGACCACATCCCCCGCCGCGAGCTGGCTGATGATTTCATCGATCGAGGCGCCCGCCGGGATCTCATACTCGCCAAATCGAAGATCGCGGGATTTCCCCCGATACCGGGTCGCGAGACGGAAGATATTGGCGTTCTCGATCGCGCCCGCCTCCTCCAGCGCCTTGCCAATCGCGATAACACCCGAGCCCTTTGGAAGGATCGTGATGATCGGCGCCTCGACGGGCCGCGCGCCGAGAGGCGATCCTCTAGATAGACGACGCCGCCCAGCGCTATCGCGCCGAACAGCATCGCTGCTGTAACGAGCATCGTCAGCAATCGGATCAAAAGACCACCTCCAAACGCGCCATAGACGGCGCCAGTCTAAGAAAACTGGCGCCGGTTCAACCTAGGCGGCGCGTTTCAACACCAGAGACGCATTGGTGCCGCCAAAGCCGAAGGAGTTCGAAAGCACCAGATTGATGTCCCGCTCAACCGCCTTCAGAGGCGCGAGATCAAGCTCCGTCTCCACAGACGGATCCTCCAGATTGAGCGTCGGCGGCGCGATCTGATCCCGTAGCGCGAGCACGCAGAAAATCGCTTCGATCGCGCCAGCAGCCCCAAGCAGGTGGCCGGTGGCGGACTTGGTGGATGACATGGTCAGGCCCGCGCCGGACGTTCCGACCAGTTTGGTGACGGCCTGCAGCTCGATTTCATCCCCCAGCGGCGTCGACGTGCCATGGGCGTTCACATAGTCGAGATCTGTGGCCGAAATACCGGCGCGGTCGAGCGCCGCCGACATAGAGCGGTAACCGCCATCGCCATCAGGCGAAGGTGAGGTGATGTGATAGGCGTCGCCGGAGAGGCCATAGCCTATGACCTCGGCGTAGATCTTGGCGCCACGCGCGACCGCGTGTTCATATTCTTCCAGAACCAAAACGCCAGAGCCCTCGCCCATCACGAAGCCGTCGCGGCGCTTGTCATAGGGGCGCGACGCGCGGGTGGGTTCATCGTTGAAATGCGTCGAGAGCGCCTTGCAGGCGCAGAATCCGGCGACAGACAACTCGCCGACCGGCGCTTCGGCGCCGCCTGCGACCATGACATCGGCGTCGCCAAGCTCTATCAGACGAGCCGCGTCGCCGATCGCATGCGCGCCGGACGAACAGGCGGTCACGACGGCGTGGTTCGGCCCCTTGAAGCCATATTTAATCGAGACCTGGCCGGAGCAGAGGTTGATCAAGGCCGCCGGAATAAAGAAAGGGGACACGCGGCGCGGTCCGCGCTCTTTCAGCGTAACGGCAGTTTCAGCGATGGTTTCGATTCCGCCAATGCCCGATCCGATCAACACGCCTGTGCGCTTCTTGTCGTGCTCTTCTTCCGGCAACCAGCCTGAATCCTCAATCGCCTGTTGCGCGGCGGTCAAGGCGTAGGTGATGAATCGATCGATCTTTCGCTGATCCTTCGCCGGAACCCATTGGGTCGAATCGAAGGTCCCGTCAGACCCGTCGCCCAGGGGAATTTCGCATGCGACCTGACAGGGCATGTTTGAGGCGTCGAAACTCTTGATCCGATCTGCGCCAGATTGTCCGGCGATGATCCGTGACCACGTCTCCTCAACGCCGCAAGCAAGCGGCGTGAGCATACCCATTCCTGTGATGACAACTCGGCGCATAGAGACCCTCCATACAACTTTCAGCAGGGCAAACCTGGATCACGGCGCGCATATTCGCCCGTCCGCAGATCACCCGTAATCGCCCGATCTTATGGCCAAAACTTTAGCACCGCAGGCGATCATCGTACAAAGAAAACGACGCCTAACGAATACGTTAGGCGCCGCGGCATTCCTATCCGGCCGCGAGGCCGGCCTGTCTTAGGACTTTGCGGAAATGAATTTCACCGCATCGCCGAAGGTCTGAATCGTCTCGGCGGCGTCGTCAGGAATTTCGATTTCGAACTCTTCCTCGAAAGCCATGACTAGCTCGACGGTGTCGAGACTGTCCGCGCCCAGATCATCAATAAAGCTCGCAGCCTCCACGACCTTGTCTTCTTCAACGCCAAGGTGTTCGACCACGATCTTTTTTACTCGATCCGCAATGTCGCTCATCTGTATCTGTCCTCGCTTTTTGGAGCGGTTAGCTCCGTTACTTGTCCTGTTTAGTTCTGGCGCTGTGTAGCGCGTTCAGCCGCGATTTAGGTACTTTTCAGCAAAAAACCAGTCCGGCCGACGAACTTGCGTGCTGGTTAGCACATGATTTGCGTCTGACGAAACCGCAAATGCGCGCAGATTAAATCATCGCCATTCCGCCGTTTACATGAATAGTCTGACCGGTGATGTAACCGCCTTCATCCGAAGCAAGGAAAGCGACGGCGGAGGCGATTTCCTCTGGCGCGCCCATGCGCCCTGCCGGAATCGAACCTAAAATGCGTCCCTTTTGGTCGTCATTCAGCACATCTGTCATCGGCGTGGCGATGAAGCCGGGCGCGACGCAGTTCACCGTGACGCCGCGCGGCGCAAGCTCGTAAGCGACGGATTTGGACATGCCGGCGATGCCCGCTTTCGACGCGCAATAGTTGCCCTGCCCGGGATTGCCCGTCGTTCCCACCACAGAGGTGATATTCACGATCCGGCCCCAGCGCTTTTTCATCATGCCGCGCAAGACGCCCCGGATCATACGGAATGTGGAGGTGAGATTGGTGTCGATCACGCTCGCCCATTCATCGTCGGACATGCGCATGAAGAGGTTATCCCGTGTCACACCAGCGTTGTTGACCAAGATATTGATCTCACCCATCGCTTCGATCGCCTGTTTCGGCAACGCCTCGACCTGCTCCGCATCAGAAAGGTCGCAGGGCAGAATGTGGACGCGATCGCCCAGTTCCGCAGCCAACTCCTCCAGAGGGCCGGTGCGCCGGGCCGACAGCCCAACAGTTGCGCCCTGCGCGTGAAGCGCCCGCGCCGTCGCGCCGCCAATTCCGCCGGATGCGCCGGTCACCAAAGCTGTTTTACCGCTCAGATCGAACATATGGACCTCCTTCTGTCGCCGTGTTGGCGCCAGTTTACCCCTTTAATGCCTCAGCAACCGTTTTCGCATCGTCCGGCGTATTCACCGCCATCCCGGTCAACGACCGGTCGATGCGGCGCACAAGGCCGGTCAGGACTTTTCCGGCGCCGACTTCCAATAGCGTCTCGACGCCCTGGCCGCCCATCCAGGCGACGCTTTCGCGCCACCGAACCGCGCCCGTGACCTGCTGAACCAGAAGTTCCCGGATCAATTGCGCATCTGAGACGGCCTCGGCCCGCACGTTCGCCACGACGGGAACGGCTGGGTCTTTCAGATCCACATCCGAGAGCGCCTGAGCCATCGCGTCCGCCGCCGGCTGCATCATCGCGCAATGGAACGGCGCGGAGACGGGCAGCAAGACGGCGCGCTTCGCGCCCTTTTCCTTCGCCAAACCAAGCGCGCGCTCAATCGCCGCCTTAGCCCCCGAAATGACGACCTGCCCCGGCGCGTTATCGTTCGCGGCCTGGCAGACATCGCCGTCCGCCGCGTCGCTGGCGACCTCTTGCGCGGCTTCCAGATCCAGCCCCAGCAGCGCCGCCATCGCGCCTTCGCCCACCGGCACCGCCGATTGCATGGCCTGTCCGCGAATTTTCAACAGACGCGCGGTATCCTCGATCGACAGCGCCCCGGCGGCGCAAAGCGCGGAATACTCGCCCAGAGAATGACCGGCCACGAAAGTCGCGTGATCCGCGATCGTGACGCCTTGCTCGGCCAGCACAGCCATCGCCGCCATAGATGTAGCCATCAGCGCAGGTTGAGCGTTCTCCGTCAGCGTCAAATCATCGTCCGGACCGTTCCACATCAGGCCGGAAAGACCCTGTCCCAAAGCCTCATCAACGCGTTTAAAGACTTCGGCCGCAGACGGCGACGCATCGGCGAGCTCTTTGCCCATGCCGACGGCTTGAGATCCCTGCCCTGGAAATGTGAATGCTGCCTTCACGATGTCCTCCCCTATTTCCGCGCGGTATTGGTTAGATTGCGAGCTTGGCTGTCAAGTCGCACGAACAGCGACAGATTGCGCGCCGATGCCTTGCGCTGGGCGTAAAAGGGCGTATAAGCGCGGCGTCTCCCACAACAGGTGAATCGCGTCGCCTCTCGTATGCGGGTTGGGAGCATGTAGCCCCGCATTTTGAAGCGCGCCGGAAATGGATGGATAACATGGCTCTCTATGAGCATGTCTTCATTGCGCGTCAGGACATCTCCAACGCGCAAGCCGAAGGGCTGATCGAGCACTTCGGGCAGGTCCTTAAGGACAATGGCGGCGGCGTCGTCGACCACGAATACTGGGGCCTTCGCACCCTCGCCTACAAGGTCAACAAGAACCGCAAAGGCCACTACGCCTTCATGCGGTCCGATTCCCCCTCTGACGCCGTGCACGAAATGGAGCGCCTGATGCGCCTGCACGACGACGTCATGCGGGTGATGACCGTGCGCGTCGAAGAGCACAAGGAAGGCCCGAGCGCGGTCGTCCTGGCGAAGAATAGCCGCGATGAGCGCGGCCGGGGCCGCCGCGGCGGTCGCCGCGACGATTGATGCGCGGAAGAGGAGAATAGACATGGCCGCAGCACGCAGACCGTTTTTCCGCCGCCGCAAGAGCTGCCCGTTCTCGGGCGATAACGCGCCGGCGATCGACTACAAGGACGTGAAACTCCTGCAACGCTACATTTCGGAGCGCGGCAAGATCGTCCCCAGCCGCATCACCGCGGTTTCCGCGAAGAAGCAGCGTGAACTCGCCCGCGCCATCAAGCGCGCGCGTTTCCTCGCCCTGCTGCCTTACGCGATCAAGTAAGGGGCAAAATTATGGAAATCGTTCTTCTTGAGCGGGTCGAGAAACTGGGCCAGATGGGCGATGTCGTCCAGGTCAAAGACGGCTACGCCCGCAACTTCCTGTTGCCGCAAGGCAAGGCGCTGCGCGCCACCGGCGGCAACCTGAAACGCTTTGAAAACGAGCGTGCGCAGCTTGAGGCGCGCAATCTTGAAGCTAAGACGGAGGCCGAAGCGGTCGCCGCGAAACTGGACGGCGCGCAATTCGTTGTGATCCGTCAGGCGTCGGAAGCCGGATCGCTTTACGGCTCGGTCACGGCTCGCGATGTCGCCGAATCCGCCACCGAGGGCGGCTACAGCGTCGAGAAGCGTCAGGTCGTGCTTGAAAAGCCGGTGAAAGAGCTGGGTCTGCACGAAATGCGCGTCGTTCTGCATCCCGAGGTGAGCGCCAGCATCACCGTCAACGTCGCGCGGTCGGCTGAGGAAGCCGAGCTGCAGGCGCAGGGCAAGACGGTCGCCGAGTTGCGGGCCGAACAGGACGCCGAAGACGAATTCGACGTCGCCGAGTTGTTCGACGAGGACGCCGCGCCGGAAGGCATGGAAGTCATCGACCCGGATGGCGACGAAGACGGCTCCGCCGATGAGGCCACGGCCGACGATGACGGTTCGGAGGACGAGACGCGCTGAACCGCGTCACGTATCCGACAAAGAAAAGTGGCTGCGAGAGAGATCTCGCGGCCATATTTTTTGTCCATTCGCACCATAGAATTCCAACTTATCCCCAACGTTATTCATTCATTTGACTGTGGATAAAAAACATCGGGGCCTGTTTCCTTGCGCAATGGAAAGCCGCTCCGCCGCGCTGAGGAATCACGATAGTCACCCGGGCGGACAGGGAAGGAACTCTAGAATATGCCGGACGGTGGACAAGCGCCTGAGATAGAGGCGCGCCCCCATAATATTGAGGCTGAGCAAGCGCTTCTGGGCGCCATTCTGGTCAATAACGAGGTCTATGACCGCGTCGCGTCGATCATCGAATCACAGCATTTCTATGACCCCCTTCACGCCCGGATCTATGAGGTCGCAGGGCGGCGCATCCAGAAAAACGCTCTCGCGACGCCGATTACACTGAAGGCATTCTTCGACGGCGACGAGGCCTTGGCGGAAGTTGGCGGCCCCGCCTATCTTGCGCGGCTTGGCGGCGCAGCAGTCTCTATCTTCAACGCGCGAGACTACGCTCAAACGATTCACGATCTCGCCGTCCGGCGCGATCTGATGAGCGTCGGCGAGGAGATCGTCCTGACCGCCCGCACCGCGGATCACGAGATCGAGCCCAAGGATCAAATCGTCGAGGCGGAGCAGCGGCTCTACGCCCTTGCCGAGACAGGGAAATACGAGGGCGGTTTCCAGGCCTTCGTGCAGGCGGCGAAGGACGCTGTGTTGGTCGCCAACGCCGCCTATCAACGTGACGGAGGCTTGGCTGGCGTCTCCACCGGTCTAGCAGATATGGACAGAAAGCTGGGCGGGCTGCACCCGTCCGATCTGCTGATCCTGGCGGGACGCCCGTCGATGGGAAAAACCTCTCTCGCAACCAATATAGCTTTTAACATCGCCAAAGCCTATCGGCGCGGGGAACTTCAGGACGGTTCAGAGGGCGCGGTCGAAGGCGGCGTTGTCGGGTTTTTCTCGCTTGAGATGTCGGCCGAGCAATTGGCCACCCGGGTGTTGTCTGAACAGGCGGAAATACCGTCGGAAAAAATTCGGAAAGGCGACTTCCAAGAAGACGAGTTTCGCCATTTCGTCGAAGTTGCCCGCGATCTAGAAAGAATACCGCTTTACATCGACGACACACCGGCGCTGCCAATATCTACTGTCGCCGCTCGCGCTCGGCGCATGAAGCGTCAGCACGGGCTGGACGTGCTGATCGTTGACTATCTGCAACTGCTACGCGGCTCTTCGAGCAAGAGCGACAATCGCGTGCAGGAAGTTTCCGAAATTACCCAGGGCCTGAAAGCGATCGCAAAGGAATTGAACATTCCGGTGATCGCGCTCTCTCAGCTCTCCCGACAGGTGGAGGCGCGCGACGACAAGCGGCCACAACTGTCGGATCTCAGAGAGTCCGGCTCTATCGAGCAGGACGCTGACGTGGTGATGTTCGTGTTCCGGGAGGAATACTATATCGCCCGTCAGCAGCCCGAGCCGGGAACAGAAAAACACATCGATTGGAAGGCGTCGATGGAAAGAGCACACAACAAAGCGGAAGTCATAATCGGCAAACAACGCCACGGACCGATCGGCACGATCGAGTTGATGTTTGACGGCCGGTTCACGAGGTTCGGCGATTTGGCGCACGATATGGTCGGCCGGGACGAGTTCTGACGAACGGAGCGCACGGACATTTGAATTCCGCGCGCCGTCGGGTCTTGGATCGCCGGGGCCGAAGGGCTACAAGAGCGCGGTCTAACCCCCTCAGAGGCAGCCTAATCTTGGCGATCACCGACTTCATCGCAGATCTTCTGGCGTCAATCGGACGCACCGTGCTTGGGCTTTGCGCCACCGCCGGATCGCTGGCGATTTTCGCCGCGCAGGCGTTGAGCCATTGCTTCCGGCCGCCCTTTTTCCTGGGCGAGATCGGGCGGCAATTCCTTAAGGTCGGTTATTACTCGCTGCCGGTGGTGGGCCTGACGGCGGTGTTCACTGGCGCGGTGCTGGCGTTGCAGATCTATGTCGGCAGCGCCCGTTTCAACGCCGAGAGCGCCGTCGCCTCGATCGTGGCCATCGGCATCGTCCGAGAGCTTGGCCCGGTGCTGGGCGGCCTGATGGTCGCTGGGCGCGTCTCCGCCGCCATCGCCGCCGAGATCGGCACGATGCGGGTGACCGAGCAGATCGACGCCTTGACCACGCTGTCAACCAACCCGTTCAAGTATCTGGTGGCGCCCCGGCTGATCGCGGCGACAATCGCCATGCCGCTCTTGGTCATGGTGGCGGACGCCATTGGCATCATGGGCGGATTTCTGGTCGGCGTCGGCCGGCTTGGCTTTAACGAAGGCGCGTACCTCTCTAATACCGTTGACTTTCTTCAAACTGAAGACGTCGTGTCCGGCCTGGTGAAAGCGGCGGTGTTTGGGTTCATCATCGCATTGATGGGCTGCTATCAGGGCTATTTCTCAGGCCGCGGCGCGCAAGGCGTCGGCCGCGCCACGACCAACGCCGTGGTGGGCGCGTCTGTTCTGATTCTGGCCGCGAACTACGTCCTCACCGAACTGTTTTTCTCGGCGTGAGGCGGGCATGAGCGAGACACCGAAAATCGCCTTGCTGGGCGTCGCCAAAGCCTTCGGAGCCAACGAGGTGCTGCGCGGCGTCGATCTATCCGTCGCCAAGGGCGAATCGATGGTGATCATCGGCGGGTCCGGCACTGGGAAAAGCGTCACGCTGAAATGCGTGCTGGGGCTGATCAAACCGGACTCGGGGCAGATCCATGTCGATGGGGCCCGGGTTGATACAGCCAGCGGGCGCACGCGAGAGAAGATGCTCGATAAGTTCGGCATGCTGTTTCAGGGCGGTGCCCTGTTCGACAGCCTGCCAGTCTGGCGCAATGTGGCTTTCCGGCTACTGCATGGCAAACGCAAGCTGCCGACCGAAGAAGCCCGCGCCATCGCGATCGAAAAGCTGAAGCGTGTGGGCCTGACGGAGAAAACTGCGGATCTCTTCCCCGCCGAGCTTTCCGGCGGCATGCAGAAACGCGTGGGACTGGCGCGCGCGATCGCGGCGGAGCCCGAGATCATCTTTTTCGACGAGCCGACCACGGGGCTCGACCCGATCATGGCCGATGTCATCAATGATCTGATCCGGGAACTTGTCACCGAGATCGGCGCTACGGCGATGACCATCACCCATGATATGAGCAGCGTGCGCAAAATTTCAGACAAGGTCGCAATGCTGCATGAAGGCGTTGTGCAGTGGAGCGGCCCTGTCGCGGAAATGGAAGACAGTGGAAACGCTTACGTCGATCAGTTCATCCACGGCCGGGCCGACGGCCCAATCGAAGCGGTGAGGTAAAGGCGACGCCATGACAATGCCGCTGTTCCTGCTCTCGGCGTTGATCGGAATCGCGTTTTTCTTCGCCACGTTGTTCAGCGTCGCTCAGGCGATCCTGATGAAGGATAAGCTGCGCTGGACGCATCTGGGCGCGGTGGTGTTCGGTCTTGCGGTGATGGCGGTTCTGTCGCTCGCAGAGGGAAAACCGATGCTTGGCTTGACGCCGCAATCGCTGGCGGCGGCGCTCGCCATGTGGCTGGCGGCGTTCTCGGTCGCCTCACTGTTGCTGGAAGCGCGGTGGCGCAAACTCTTTCCCGCGATCCAACTCGCTTTTGCCGCCGCGGTGGCGAGCGGCGCGCCCTTCTCTTCGGCGAACTGAGATCGAAGTTGGGAAAACAGGATCTCAATTTTGTTTGCCGCGAATGCGGCGCGGGCAGCCGGAAATGGGCGGGGCGCTGCGACGCGTGCGGCGCGTGGAATTCCATTGAGGAGGATGCGGGCCTCTCCGCCGCTGGCCCGGCGAAAAAGAGTCTCGGCAAGACGAAAGGGCGCACGATTGAACTGACGCCGCTGTCGGGCGTCGAGGATGCGCCGCCGCGCCAGCCCTCTGGGATCGCCGAACTTGACCGGGTTTTGGGCGGCGGTCTGGTGCGCGGCTCGGCCATCCTCGTCGGCGGCGATCCGGGCATCGGCAAGTCCACGCTGCTATTACAGGCCGTGGCGGCGTTCGGAGCCTCCGGCGCGCGCTCGGTCTATGTCTCAGGCGAGGAAGCGTCGGCGCAGGTGCGAATGCGGGCCGCTCGGTTGGGGTTGAGCGATTCCAATGTAATGCTGGCGGCCGAAACCAATCTGCGCGACGTGTTGACGACGCTGGAGGCGGAGAAGCCTGACCTCGTGGTGATCGACTCGATCCAGACGGTCTGGGCCGACAATGTGGAAAGCGCGCCGGGCTCCGTCGCGCAGGTGCGCGCCGCCGCGCATGAGTTGACCAGTTTTGCCAAGCGGCGCGGCGTGGCGGTCGTTATGGTCGGCCATGTCACCAAGGATGGCCAGATCGCGGGCCCTCGCGTGGTCGAGCATATGGTCGACACGGTGCTCTACTTCGAAGGCGAGCGCGGCCACCAGTTCCGAATACTTCGCGCGGTCAAAAACAGATTCGGCCCGGCGGATGAGATCGGCGTCTTTGAGATGACCGACGCCGGATTGGTCGAAGTCGCCAACCCGTCCGCCCTGTTTCTGGGCGACCGGGAGGAAGAGACCTCCGGCGCGGTGGTGTTCGCAGGCGTCGAGGGCACGCGCCCGGTGCTGATGGAGATCCAGGCGCTGGTCTCCCGCTCAAACCTCGGGACGCCGCGCCGCGCGGTGATCGGCTGGGATTCGGCGCGGCTGTCGATGATTCTTGCTGTGCTGGAGACGCGGTGCGGACTCTCCCTTGGCGGGCATGACGTCTATCTCAACATCGCCGCAGGGATGCGCGTCAGCGAGCCGGCCGCCGATCTGGCTGTCGCAGCGGCGCTGATTTCCGCTTACAGCGATGCGCCGACGCCGCAGGATGCGATCATTTTTGGCGAAATCAGCCTTTCTGGCGCCGTTCGTCCTGTCTCTCAGAACGACGCGCGGATAAAAGAGGCGGCGAAATTGGGCTTCACAACGGCGATGACGTCTTCGAAATCAAAGCCTTCGGGCGATTCTCGAGTGCGCGTTATCGGAATGTCGACCTTGTCGGATTTGGTCGATACGCTCTCGCCGTCGGAACAGAGGACCGGATCGAACCGATGACTTTCACGATTGTCGATGGGGTTGTCCTCCTCATCCTGTTCGTCTCGGCCATATTGGCCTTTGCGCGTGGATTCACGAGAGAATTACTGTCGATCGGCGGCTGGGCCATCGCGGCGGCGGCGGCCTTTGCGCTTGCGCCAACCTTCGAGCCGATGGTCAAGGATATCCCCGTGGTCGGACCCTATGTGGCGCCGTCCTGCGAGTTGACCATGCTGACCGCATTTGTCGGCGTGTTCGCGATCGCCTTGATTGTATTGTCAGTTCTCACCACCGCTCTGGCGAGCGCAGTTCGGGATTCAGCGCTCGGACCGATCGATCGCGGGCTCGGATTCTTCTTCGGCGCGGCGAGAGGCGTGATACTACTGGTTATCGTTTTCGTGCTTTATGACATCCTCGTGCCGGACGGAGAACGGTTGGCGATGGTTGATGAAGCGACCTCGGTTGCGATGATCGCAGACGCGGCCGACACCCTGCGGGCGCAGGCCCCGACCGAGATGCCGGACTGGCTGGCGGTCTGGATCACGGGCCTGATGGATGGATGTAGCAGCGTCGTCGAATCGGGCGCGGATGCATGAACGGTGAACGCTATGGCGGATGAAACTCCGTTTGACGACGACTCCCTCCACGAGGAATGCGGAATCTACGGGGTCGCGGGCGTCGCAAGCGCCGCCAATTTCGTCGCTCTGGGCCTGCACGCGTTGCAGCATCGCGGGCAAGAGGCGGCGGGCATCGTCGCCTATGATCAGTCGGAGAAGCAGTTCAACAATATCCGGCGCATGGGCTATGTGCGGGACAATTTCACCAGTCAGAAAGTGATGGACTTGCTGCCGGGCACCATTGCGCTGGGGCACAACAGATACTCCACCGCCGGCACCAAAGGCGTGACGGCGATGCGTGACGTGCAGCCGCTTTACGCCGAATTCGCCAAGGGCGGATTCGCGATCGCCCACAATGGCAACATCACCAACGCGGACGCCTTACGGGCCGAACTGATCGAACGCGGCTCGATCTTCCAATCCAGTTCCGACAGCGAATGCATCGTGCATCTGATGGCGCGCTCGATCCAGCGCGATATTCCGGAGCGGATGAAGGACGCGCTGCGACGAGTCGAGGGCGCTTTCTCGGTCATCGCGATCACCCGCACCAAGATGATCGGCGTACGTGATCCTCTGGGTGTCCGGCCACTGGTGCTGGGCAAACTGGGCGACGCCTGGATCCTGTCCTCTGAGACCTGCGCGCTGGACATAGTGGGCGCTGAATTCGTGCGAGAGGTCGAGCCGGGCGAGATGGTCATCATTCGCGCGGATGGCACTTTGGAGAGCCAGAGGCCGTTCGGACAGCCGAAATCCCGGTTCTGTATCTTCGAATATGTCTACTTTTCCCGTCCGGACAGCGTGATCGGCGGGCGCGGCGTCTATGAGACCCGTCGGCAGATCGGCATCGAACTGGCCCGCGAGTCGCCGGTGGAGGCGGATATCGTCTGCCCGGTGCCTGATAGCGGAACCCCGGCCGCCATTGGATACAGCCAGGAAAGCGGGATCCCCTACTCGATGGGCATCATCCGCAACCAGTATGTGGGCCGGACCTTTATCGAGCCGACTGAACAGATCCGAAACATGGGAGTGCGGCTGAAACTGAACGTCAACAAGGCGGTCGTTGAGGGCAAGCGCATCGTTCTGGTCGATGATTCCGTGGTGCGCGGCACGACAAGTCGCAAGATCAAGGAAATGATCCTCGACGCAGGCGCGAAAGAAGTCCATTTCCGCATCGCCAGCCCGCCGACCGCGTGGCCCTGCTTTTATGGCGTCGACACGCCTCAGCGCGACAAGTTGCTGGCGGCGCAGATGGACGAGGCCGAGATGGCGGAGCATCTGGGCGTGGATTCGATCCGCTTCATCACGCTGGACGGGCTCTATCGCGCCTGTGGCGAGGATATGGGGCGCGACGGGTCGACGCCGCAATACTGCGACGCCTGTTTCAGCGGCGAATACCCTGTGGCGCCGTCTGACGTGATCAACAGCGGTCGACTAGACCTTCGGAAATCAGCGTAACTCCATGACTTCGAAACGTTTTGAAGGGCGTATCGCGCTCGTAACCGGGGCGTCGCGCGGTCTGGGGCGCGCCGTGGCGGAGCAGCTGGGCGCCGAGGGCGCGCATGTGGTGGCGTTGGCGCGGACCGTCGGCGGACTGGAAGAGATGGACGACGCCATCCAGAAAGCGGGCGGCGCGACGACGCTCGTTCCACTGGATATCACGGACGATCCGGCGCTGGAGCGGCTGGGCGCGGCGATCCACGAACGCTGGGGCAGGCTTGATCTCTGGGTGCATGCGGCGATCCACGCTGCGCCCTTGTCACCAGCCGACCACGTATCGGACAAAGATCTGGACCGCAGCTTCGCCGTGAACGCACGTGCGCCGCAACGGCTGATGCGCGTGCTGGACCCGCTGTTGCGCGCAGCGCCTGAGGGGCGCGCCGTGCTGATGGATGAGGACCCGGCGGGGGAGAAGTTTCACGGCCTCTACGCCGCCTCCAAATCCGCGGCGCGGGCGTTTGCGCTGTCTTGGGCGGCGGAAAAGGCGAACACGCCGGTGAAAGTATGGCTGGCGCGTCCGCCCGCCATGCCCACGGCGCTCCGCCGCAGGATGCGCCCCGGCGAGCCGGATGAGGGGATGCCGAGGCCGCGCGACGTCGCCAAGGCGCTGGTCGACGCGATCGCATCCGATCACGCCCAAGCCGGCGAGATCTTACCGCTTTCACAGAACTAATCTTTCAGGCTGAACGGTCCCGTACCGATGATCGTCTGCCCCGACGACGACACGCCGACAAATTCAAACTCGCCGGTGACATAGTTGTTCGACGGCGCGGTGTAGAGCTCTGCGCGGAAGTAGCGACTGGTGAAAACCTCGCCATCGATTGAGACTTCGAAACTCGTTTGGCGGGTTTCGTCGCCCGCGCCCCAGACGCCCGAACTGCCCCCGGCGAGAAACACAAGCGACTCTACGGTCGGACTGGCCGTCGGGTCCGCCGTAGAGATATTGTTGGCGTTGACCGAGTTCAGCAGAATTTTGAACCCGGACTGACCGGGGTCTCCGTTGAACGTCGTGACGGCGCGATTGCCCGAAAAATCAGCGATGAATGAGCACGTGACGGGCGGAAGAAAGTTTGTGATCGGGTTCGTGCCGTTCGACAGCCCCCTGACAATCGCGTTCTGTGTCGTCAGCGTGTAGGTCGAAATATCGTAGTCGAAGCCAAAGACCCACGGTTCGAATTCTCCAGCGCAGCCGCTTAGAACGACCGCGCCTGTCAGCAAAGCGAGAGATTTGAGTCTGGTCATAAGTGCTCCCCCTTCAAATCATTGGCGAAGAGGACTGAACGCACGCGTCCCGAACGGAAGGCGACTGGCGCCAGCTTAACACGTTTTAAGCGAGTCAGCGCAGGGCGTTTATCTGGCGGGCTGCTTAGTCTTTGGGCCTGCCGCGATGCTCCGCTTTATGGGCATAGGGATTGTCGGTCTTGCGATAGTCGAGGCGGATCGGCACGCCCTCCAATGCGAAATCGGCGCGCAAGCCGTTGATCAAAAACCTCGTATAGCTGGCGGGCAGCGCTTCCGGCCGCTGGCAGAACACGACGAAAGACGGCGGGCGGGCCTTCACCTGGGTCATGTAGCGCAGCTTGATCCGGCGGCCGGACGGCGCCGGGGGCGGATGCGCCTCCACCTGCGCTTTCAGCCAGTTGTTCAGCGGTGCGGTCGGAATGCGCGTGTTCCAGACTTTGTGGATGTGAATGATCGCGCCCCGAAGCCGGTCGAGCCCCCGCCCGGTCAGCGCGGAGACCGTGACAAGCGGCGCGCCGCGAAGCTGTGGCAGCAACCGGTCAAACGCTTCGCGCAGCTCTTTCAGCTTGGCGCTTTTGTTGTCCTCGAGATCCCACTTATTGACCGCCAGCACCACGGCCCTTCCCTCCCTCGCCGCCAGATCGGCGATGCGAAGGTCCTGACTTTCGAACGGGTTCGCGACATCCAGCAGCACCACCACAACCTCGGCGAAGCGCACGGCGCGCACGGCGTCCGTTGTCGAGAGTTTTTCAACCTTTTGAGTAACTTTTGCGCGTTTCCTAAGTCCAGCCGTGTCGAAGATCTTAAAATCCCGATCGCCCCACTCGACAGAGAGGCCGATAGCGTCGCGGGTGATCCCGGCCTCTGGCCCGGTCAGCAGGCGCTCTTCTCCAAGAATGGCGTTGACGAGGGTCGATTTGCCGGCGTTCGGGCGGCCGACCACGGCGATCTGGATCGGAGCGGAGGGGTCAGGTTCGGCGTCCTCGTCGTCGATATCGACCGAGGTGCGCGCCTCGATCTCATCCCGCGCTTCAAGAAACGGCCTCAGCGCCTCCCGCAGATCGTCCATACCTTCGCCATGTTCGGCGGAAATGGCGATGGGTTCGCCCAGCCCCAGCCCCCAGGCCTCGGCGACGCCCAATCGACCTGCCCGCCCCTCCGCCTTGTTGACGGCGAGCAGAACCGTGGCGCCTGAGCGGCGCAGGATGTCAGCGAAGATCTCGTCCTGCGGCGTCATCCCCATCCGACCATCGGTGACGAAGAGGCAGGCGTCGGATTCCGCCACCGCCCGTTCCGTCAGACGGCGCATGCGCGCGGGCAGGCTGTCATCCTTGGCGTCTTCGAGACCGGCGGTGTCGAGCGCCGCAAACCGCAGGTCGCCCAGACGCGCCGCGCCCTCGCGCAGGTCGCGCGTGACGCCGGGCTGGTTGTCGACCAACGCGATGCGCTTGCCAACCAAACGGTTGAACAGGGTCGACTTGCCGACATTGGGCCGGCCCACGATGGCGAGTGTAAAAGGCATGGCGCTTCTTATCCGGCTCTGCGCCGAATGCAAACAGGCCCCGCCCTATCGACGTGAAAATCAGCGATAGGCGAAGAGCCGTCCCGAATCCGAGAGGAGATAGACCGTTCCGCCGGCGATAACAGGAGACAGGGTTGATCCGTCGCCAATCTCATCCTCTGACTCGATGCGAGCGCCGCTTGCTGCGTCGAGTCGCAGCAACCCTTCCTCGCTGGAAGCGACATAGACCTTGCCGCTGGCGACGACCGGCCCGGCGTAGGCGATTACCTCTTCCCGGTCATCGGGGTCGGCGAATGCTGGAAGCGGCGTTTCCCAGATCGTCTCGCCGCTCAGCGCGCGCAGACGCACGACCCGCGCATCGTCCGTCACGGCGAACAGCGTGTCTCCGATTACCCAGACCGGACCTACGGCGCCGAAGCGGCGCTCCCAAACACGGCGACCGCCGCGGCCCTCGACGGCCACCATCACGCCGCTCTGATTGGCGGCGAAGACGCCCTGCCCGGCGATCACCGGATCGCTGGTGATGTCATTGATGATCGAGCGCGCCGCGCCGCGCCGACCTGAGGACAGCACTTCGGACCAGACCCGCGCGCCTGTCGACGCGCGCACCGCCATCACCTCGCCTGAGGCGAAGGGCAGGATCACCGCCTCGCCGATCACCGCCGGGCTGGCGCCGCCCAGCAGGCCCAGCGTGCCCGCCGATCCCTGAATGCGCCATTGCAACGAGCCGTCGGCGGCCGAAAGCGCAAAGGCGCCATTGTCGCGCGTCACGGCGTAGACCCTGCCGCTTTCGACGGTCGGGGCCGCCCGCATGGGGGCCCCCAGCCCCCTGCGCCACAGTTCAGATCCGTCAGACGCGGAGAGCGCGACGACTTCGCCAAATCCGGTGGAGGCGAACACAACGCCGTTGGCATAGGCGACGCCGCCGCCGAAGCCGTCCTCGCCATCCTCGCCCTCTGGCGCCAGTTCAACCTCCCAGCGACGTTTGCCGTTCGTGGTCGATGTCGCGGTGACGACGCTTTCGCCGTCGATCACAAACACTGATCCCCCGGCGACAATGGGGGCTGAGGTGATGCGCGCGCTGTCATCGCCATCGCCCACATCCGCCGACCAGGCGAGGTTGAGGCCAGAGGGTCCGATGATATGTCCCGCCGCATGGGTTGGAACGCCATTCACATGGGTCCAGTCGTTCAGCGTGACCGGAGGCGGCAGTTGCGCGAAGCCGCTGGCCACCACCGGATCCACGTCCGATTCCGTCGGGATTTCACGCAGCGAAATCCGCTCACCCGGCAATGGCGGTTCGGGGGAGTCCGAGATTCCTAGAAATCCGCCGCCGCACGCTGAGAGAATGAGGCCCGAGGCCAATACCAGCGCCACATTGACGGGTCGCGCGGCGCGATCAGATCGGGTTCGGCTCATGAATTTCCCCTTACATGGGCGGCGATTGGCGATCTCGCATTATTCGATGCTTGTATCCCGAGTATCAAGCGGCGTGGCGACGCGCCGTCAATTCGGCTCAACACCTATTGAACGCATGAACTCTGCGGCCCGGCCCTGGAGGGTCGGTGTCGAGGTCGGATCGTTCAAAATCGTCTCGAATGCGGTCTGGGCTTGCTCCAGGTCGCCAGTCAAAACATGGGCGATCGCCTGAAGTTCAATCGCCAGCAGACGATAGGGCTCTCCATCGGCCGCCAAAGGCAGGGTCGCGGCGAGCGCCGCCTCCGTGTCGCCGCTGTTCAGCAAAAGCGCCGCCGCCTTAAGATCCGCCAGCGCGGTCCACCGCTTAGGAACATCCTGATCCGCCGAGATCTGCGCATAGATCGCCTGCGCGCGATCAACGTCGCCCGCTTCGCCCGCGGCGGCGGCCTCGCCGAACCGGGCGAGAAGCGCCGCATCGCCCACCGTCGGCGTCAAGCTCGCAAACGCATCCGCCCGGGCCGTCGCGTCATCGACCTGAGAGGCGCCGGACAGGGCGCCGCCCGTCTCCTGCGCGGCGATGCGCTGCTGGTTGGCATTCCACTGCCAGAAGGCTGCGGCCCCCACCGTGAGAAACACGACCCCCAGCACATACGGGCCATAGCGCTTCCACAAACGGAACATACGGTCCTGACGGACCTCTTCGGTGACTTCTTCTAGAAAGGAATCCGTGTTGGCCACGAGGGCGCTCCTTTAAGCGATTCGCGTGCGCGCGAAAGTACCCACCCGGGCGCGGAGTGCAAATGGAGACGAATGAGAATCTCCGATACGAAGGAGCATTGTTTATCCTGCGGCCAAGGACTACCTGCAGGAGAAAAGAGACGGAGAGTTGAGCCAAGATCGTATCAGTCACGTATAATCTTGGCCGACAGACGCGGAGCAGATATGCGCATCACCTCTATCATCGTCGCCATCGCGGTGGCGGCGGGGATCTATTTCTGGGTCAGCCCACCGGGTACGCCTGACGAGACGGACGCAGCCAATGAGGCCGCGCCGGAGGCCCGCTCGTCGCAATTTGCAACGGTTCAGACCTATCTGAGCGCGCCGCAAACGCTGGAGTCGCTGATTGTTTTGCGCGGGCGCACGGAGGCGCACCGAACACTGGACGTGCGCGCCGAAACCGGCGGACTTGTGACCTCCAACGCGATCCGCAAAGGCGCCAGCGTCAGCGAGGGGGACCTTCTGTGCCAGATCGCGCCGGGATCCCGCATCGCCGACCTCGCCGAGGCAGACGCCAAGCTGTCCGAGGCGCAGTCTCTGCATGAAGCGGCCTCCAATCTGAGCCAGAAAGGCATTCTTTCCACGACAGAGGCGGCGACACGGCTCGCCAATCTGGAGGCCGCCCGCGCCAAGGTCGCCTCGATGGCGCTCGACATTGAACGCCTGGACATCCGGGCGCCCTTTGACGGCGCGCTGGAGACGGATACGGCGGAACGGGGCGCGTTGCTGACGACTGGCGACGCCTGCGCGACCTTGATCGCGCTCGATCCGATTAAACTGGTCGGCTATGCGCCGGAGCGCGAGGTGGATCAGCTTCGCTTGGGCGAGTTGGCCCGCGCGAAACTGTCGACCGGGGCCGAAGTCGCGGGCGTGGTCAGCTTCATCTCTCGCGCGGCGGATCCCGACACGCGCACCTTTCTGGTCGAGGTCGAGGTCAAGAACCCTGATGGCGCGGTGCGCGACGGCCTGACGGCCGAGATTTACATGCCGGTTCACAGCGCCCCCGCCCATCGCGTGCCGCGCACGGCGTTGACGCTGGACAGCGCGGGGCGCCTGGGCGTCAAGACGGTCGAAAACGGTGTCGTGGCGTTTGCGCCCGTCAGCATTGAGCGGGATTCAACCGAGGGCGTCTGGATCGACGGGCTGGAGGGCCCGACCGAAATCATCGTCGTGGGTCAGGAATACGTGACCGACGGACGGGAGGTTGAGACGGCCCGAATCTCCCCCGAGGCCTTGCAATGACACTGAATCCGATCGTCGCATGGTCCGTAGCCCGGGCGCGGATGATCTTCTTCTTCGTCGTGCTGTCGATCGGAGCGGGCTATCTGGCCTATACGGGACTGCCAAAAGAGGGCAGTCCGAATATCGACGTGCCGCTGCTCTATATCTCGGTGCCCTATCCCGGCGTCTCGGCGGAAGATTCCGAGCAACTGATCGTCCGACCGCTGGAGAATGAACTTCGGACCATTGAGGGCATCGACAAGATGACCTCCTTCGCGTCCGAGGGTCACGCTGGCGTTCTGCTGGAATTCGATTTTGACTGGGACAAGTCCGCGACTGTGGCGGAGGTGCGGGAAAAGGTCGACGACGCCCAGACGGAATTTCCTGCAGACGCCGAGGAGCCCTCGGTTTCGGAGGTGAATTTCAGCGCCTTTCCGATTCTGCTGATTTCTCTTTCCGGCGACCTTCCAGAGCGAACATTGCTGCGCACGGCCAAAGACTTACAGCGCGAAGTTGAAGCGCTGACGCCAGTGCTGGAAGCGGGTATGGCGGGCCGGCGCGATGAGATGCTGGAACTGGTTGTCGATCCGATCCGGCTGGAGGCCTATGACGTCACCGCGACCGAACTTTTGAGCGTGGTCAGCGCCAATAACCGCCTTGTGGCGGCCGGCGCTCTTGAGGGCGGCACCAGCGCGTTCAGCGTCAAACTGCCCGGCGCGTTCGAGACGGCGGCCGACCTTTACGCCCTGCCGATCAAAGTGTCGGGCGACCAGATCGTCACCGTCGCGGATCTCGCGGAGATTCGCCGCACCTTCGAAGATCCAACTGGCACCGCGCGCTATAATGGCGAGGCGACGATCGCGCTGCAGGTAAAGAAGCGCCTGGGCGAGAACATCATCGACACGGTCGATCTGGTGAAGACGACGGTGGCGGCGGAGGTCGCGAAATGGCCCGAGCCGCTGCAGCAGTCGCTTCAGATAGATTTCTCGATGGACGAATCCGAGCAGGTCAAAGGCATGGTCGGTCAGTTGGAATCGAGCGTCCTGACCGCCGTCTCGCTGGTGATGGTCGTCGTACTGGCGGCGCTGGGTCTGCGAGCGGCGATGCTGGTCGGACTCGCGATCCCCTGCTCCTTCTTGCTGACCTTCGCGCTGATGGCGGTGCTGGGCCAGCCGATCAACAATATGGTGATGTTCGGCCTGATCCTCGCGGTGGGCATGCTTGTCGACGGCGCTATCGTCGTCACCGAATACGCCGATAAGCGGATCGCCGAGGGGTCTGGCCCGATGCGCGCCTATAGCGAGGCGGCGTCGCGCATGTTCTGGCCCATTGTCAGCTCGACCGCGACGACGCTCTGCGCCTTTCTGCCGATGCTGTTCTGGCCGGGCATGCCGGGCCAGTTCATGGGCCAGTTGCCGGTCACACTGATTTTTGTGCTGTCCGCGTCGCTAATCGTGGCGCTGGTCTATCTGCCAGTTCTTGGCGGCATCGCGGGCCGCCTCAGCCGGACGGCGGAGCGTCTGAAGGATAGGCTGCGAGCGAAGCTAAACCGCCCTCCCAAAGCGCCGCCGCCGGCGGAAAAACCATACCGGCGCAGCTGGTTCGGCCATGTGATCGCATTCGTCACCGGCAATCCTGTGCTGCCGTTCGTTGCGTTGGCCATCGCTGGCGCGGCGATCTATGGCGTTTTCACGCTTTATGGCGAGAAGGGCAAAGGCGTCGAATTCTTCGTCGATACGGAGCCTGAGCGCGCCGTGGTCTATGTCCGGGCGCGCGGGAACATGTCGCTCGATCAGAAGGACCAGTTGGTGCGGATCGTCGAGGACCGGATTCTGGCGATCGACGGCGTGCGCTCCGTCTTCGCCTCAGCAGGTGAGAGCGGGCTGGATAATCGCGGCGGAGAGGGTCCGCAGGATTCGATCGGGCAGGTTCAGATCGAACTGGAGCCCTGCGACAGCCGGTGTAACGGCCGTGCGACGATCGCCAAGGTGGAGGCCGCCATCGCCAATCTGCCGGGCATCTTCGCGGAGCTCGCGAAGCAGGAGGACGGCCCACAGCAGGGCAAGCCAGTGCAATTGCGCCTGACCTCCGACAACTGGGAAGACCTGCTGGCCGCCACCGCTCTTGCGCGCGAGCGATTTGAACAGACCTCGGGGCTGGTGGATGTGGGCGATACCCGCCCCCTGCCCGGTATCGACTGGCGGCTTCAGATCGACCGCACCCAGGCAGGACGGTTCGGTGCGGATATCTCCACCGTCGGCACGCTGCTGCAACTGGCGACGCGCGGCGCGACGCTGGGCACGTACCGGCCGCTTGATGCGGATGAAGAGCTGGATATCCGCGCGCGGTTCCCGGCGTCGGATCGCAACCTCGAGACGCTCGATACGCTGCGCCTGCGCACCGAAAGCGGGCTGGTGCCGCTCTCCAACTTCATCTCCGGCGAGGCCGCGCCGAAATTGGGTGAGATCAACCGATTTGATCGGGAACGGTTCTTCCTGGTGCGCGCGGATGTGACCGAGTCGGGATTGGAGAACGTGATCATTCCGCAATTGCAGGAATGGCTGGAGACCAACCCGCTGCCCGCCTCGGTCGGCTGGGCCTTCGCCGGCGATCAGGAGGAGCAGAACGAAAGCATGGCCTTTCTGGGCATGGCGTTCATCGGCGCGCTGGGTCTGATGTTCGTGATCCTGCTGGCGCAGTTCAACAGTTTCTACAACGCCGTTCTTGTGCTGGCCGCGGTGGTCATGTCCACGGCGGGCGTGCTGATCGGCATGATGGTGATGGGACAGAAGTTCTCCATCATCATGACCGGCACCGGCGTGGTCGCGCTGGCCGGGATCGTGGTGAACAACAATATCGTGCTGATCGACACGTTTCAGGAATTGTCGCGCCGGATGCCTCGGCTGGAGGCGATCGTTCGAACGGCCGAAATGCGCATCCGCCCGGTGCTGCTGACTACGATCACCACGATGGCGGGCCTGACGCCAATGATGTTCGCGACCTCGCTGAACTTCTTTGACCGGTCGATCAGCTATGGGGCGCCGACCGCGCTCTGGTGGGTGCAACTGGCGACGGCTGTGGTGTTCGGGCTGGGCTTTGCGACCATTCTAACGCTGGTCGTCACGCCGACAGCGCTGGCGGCGAGGGAATGGTTCCGGATTGGCGTTCTGCGCGGCGACCGTTATGCGGTGACGCCGGATGGCGTCGGTTCGGATGATCCCGCCCCGCAAGCGGCTGTCGCGAGGCAGACGGACAAGGAAAAGGGCGGTCGCGACTGGTTGAAACTGTTCCGGGCGGCCCGGCATGGCGAGCCGGGCAATGATCCGCGGAAGCCGCCAAGGATCGACGCGGCGGAATAGTTATTCGGCCGCCGGGGCCGCCTCTGCGATCTCGGCTTCCTCCTCGGCTTCCTGCCGCGCCCACATCGCAGCGTAGCGCCCGCCCGCTCCGACAAGATCGGCGTGGCGGCCGCGCTCCGTAATCCGACCATTCTCCAGCACGATGATCTCGTCTGACTCGACGATGGTCGAAAGTCGATGGGCGATGGTGACCGTGGTCCGGTTCTCCGCCAGCGCGTGCAGCGAATCCTGAATCGCGCGCTCGGTCTGGGTGTCGAGCGCCGAGGTCGCCTCATCCAGGATCAGGATCGGCGGGTTTTTCAGGATCGTGCGCGCGATGGCGACGCGCTGCTTTTCTCCGCCTGAGAGCTTCAGACCGCGCTCACCCACCACCGTGTCATAGCCCTCGGGCAGTTGCTCGACGAAATCGTGGATGCGGGCGGAGCGCGCGGCGGCCTCCACCTCTTCCCGGCTCGCCTCGGGCCGGCCATAGGCGATGTTGTAGCCAATGGTGTCGTTGAAGAGCACGGTGTCTTGCGGCACGACGCCGATGCGCGCGCGCAGGCTTTCCTGCGTCACGTCGCAAATGTCCTGCCCGTCGATGCTGATGCCGCCGTCCGAGACGTCGTAGAACCGGAACAACAGCCGGCTGATCGTGGATTTGCCGGAGCCGGACGGGCCGACGATGGCCAGACTGCCGCCGCCGGGAATGGTGAAGGAGACATCCTGCAGGATCTGCCGTTCCGGGTCATAAGCGAAGGCGACGGAGTCGAACACGACTGTCGCGTCAGAGACGTTCAAAGCGCTCGCGCCGGGGCGGTCCTCGACCTCCGCCGGTTCGCCGAGCAAATCGAACATCTCGCGCATATCGACCAGCGCCTGCCGGATCTCCCGATACACGGTGCCAAGGAAATTCAGCGGCATGGTGATCTGGATCATGAAAGCGTTGACCATCACGAAATCGCCCACGGTCAGCGTGCCGTCGGCGACGCCGTGGGCCGCCATGCCCATCACCGTCACCAGGCCACCGGTGATCAGGAAAGCCTGCCCAAAATTGAGGAACGCCAGAGATTTGGAGGTCTGAATAGCCGCGTCCTCGTAGCCCTCCATCGACACGTCATAACGCTCAGCTTCGCGCCGCTCCGCACTGAAATACTTGACGGTTTCGTAGTTCAGCAGACTGTCGACGGCCTTCTGGTTAGCCTCGGTGTCCTGCTGGTTCATGCGTCGGCGGATTTTGACCCGCCATTCGGTGACCTTGAAGGTGAACCATGTGTAGACGCCGATGGTCGCCACCACGACGAGGAAATACCACGCGTTGAACTCGACAAAGAATATCCCGGCCACCAGCAACAGCTCGATCGCCAGCGGGATAATCGAAAACAGCATGAAGCGAAGCAGAAACTCGACGCCTTTCACCCCGCGCTCGATAATCCGGCTGAGCCCGCCGGTCTTGCGGGTGATGTGAAACCGCAGCGACAGCGCATGGACATGTTGGAAGGTGCGAATGGCGAGACGGCGCAGACCACGTTGCGCGACCCGCGCGAATACGGCGTCCCGCAACTGCTGAAAGCCCGAGGTCATCAGACGCGCGCCGCCATAGGCCAGCACCATCAGGACTGGTAGGGCGAGCAGCGTGGCGGTGGTCGGCGCGCCGCCATCGGTCGGCGCGAGCGCGTCCACCGCCGCCTTGTAGAAGAACGGCGTCGCGACGGTCGCGATCTTCGCCAGAATCAGAAAGCTCAGCGCCAAAACGACCCGAACCTTCGTCCGCCCCTCGCCTTTCGGCCAGAGATAGGGCGCGACCTCCATCACCGTTCTGATATCAGGCGAGCCTTCCTGGCCGGGCTCGCCGCGTCTGCTGGGGCGTCTCATACGGGCGTCTCCGGGTTTCGCGCGGCGCTATTGCTGAGCGCTCTCGGGCAACGCGAATATCTGTCCCGGATAGATAAGGTCGGGATCGCGGATTTGCTCGGTATTGGCCCTGAATATGTCGGTGTAAAGCTGCCCGTCGCCATAGACCCGGCTGGCGATACGCCACAGGCTGTTGCCCGGCTGGACGACGACCTGACCCGCCGACACCGCGATGGCGTCGGCGGTGGCGCGCTGGAACGGCGACTCGATACGGCTGATGACCTTGCCGGTCGCATCGACTTCATCCACCCTCAGCGTGTAGGGGCCCGGCGCGACATCATCGGACAGGTTGTGATTCCACACGCCGTCCGCGCCAACGACCGCATCGCCGATATAGGCGCCGTTCAGATACAGCCGGACCGTCCGCCCCGGCGATCCCCTGCCCGACAGTGAGACCGTGCCGACATCGCCATAGGTGATCGCATCCAGCGTGACGTCGAGTTCCGCCGGGACCTCGGGACGCTGCAACAGCTCGGGCGCCGCGCGGTCGGCGCGCAACACAACTGGCGAAGATTGCTCGACATCCGGGGCCACGACGATCACCGGATCGGCGGAGCGCGCGACGACGCCGTCCGGGTCGGTCGCCGACAAGGTCAGCGTGCGGGATCCGCTTTCCAGCGGTTGGGAGGTGATGATGGCGAATTCACCCGATTCCGACGCCTCGGCCCGAGCGACGACCTCGCCATCCGCCAATAACTCCACTTCGGCCCCCGGCTCGGCGCGGCCCGCGATAACGCCGGCGCCATCAGGGGACAGGCGCACGATATCGAAACTGGGCGCCTTGGGCGCGCTGGGTTCCGTCACGTCGCCACCGGTCCCCGAAGTCGCGAGCGCGTCCGCGTCCACCGGCGCTTCACTCGCATCCGCAGCGCGTTCGGTATCCGCAGGATCGCTCTCGGAAGCTGGTGCATTTTCGGCGGGGGTCGCTTCCGTCGGCGAGGCCTCTGACGTAGTCGCCTCCGACGGGGGATCGGCGCGCACTTCGGGCGCTGGGTCAGTCGAGGCGACCTCGCCCCCCTCCTGATCCGCCGTCAGCCAGGCCGCGATCGCCGCGACCACGGCCACCGCGCCTATGCCGAACAGAACCGCTTTCTTCATTCTCGCCCGCCTCGTCATTGTTCCGCGCGCATGTTCGGCGCGGTGTCGCGTTTTTGTCGCCAATATGACGCTTCCTGTCGGCAGGATTCATCATTATCGATGTGATTCAAACCTCTTTCGCGTGAAAAGGCCCGCCCTATGTCTGCGTTACCCTATGAGATCGACACGGTTTGCGTCTACTGCGGCTCCCGTCATGGCGACGACCCCATGTTTACCGAGGTCGCTCAGGCGCTGGGGCGCGGCCTCGCCGAAAGCGAGTTTCGTCTGATCTATGGCGCCGGGGATGTCGGCCTGATGGGGGAAGTCGCCCGGTCCTGTCTGGAGGCGGGCGGCGACGCCGTCGGCGTCATCCCAAGGCATATCCTTGAATGGGAGGTCGGCAAACGCAACCTGACCGCGCTGATCATTACCGACACGATGCATGAGCGCAAAAAGGTGATGTTCGCCAATGCAGGCGCCGTGGTCTCGCTGCCCGGCGGCCCCGGCACGGTCGATGAGATGATCGAGGTGCTGACCTGGCGCCAGCTCGGGATACACGAAAAGCCGGTCATTCTGCTGAACATCAACGATTATTGGCGCCCGTTTCTTGACCTGCTCGATCACGTCATCGAACGCGGGTTCGCCGACGCCTCATTCCGCGACTACTTGACGATCTGCGAGACGCCGGAGGAGGTTCTGACCGCCTTGCGCGCGGAAAGGGCCGCGGCAACTGCGTCGGCAAAAATCGCCGCGGACTAACCCATACGAGTCATGATCAGACATACAAAAAGCCCCGACTGCGATGGCCGGGGCTTCTTTGATCTCTGATTGATCCGCGCTTAGCCGCCGGCGTTTGAAAGCCGTTCGGCCACATTCTCCCAGTTCACCAAGTTATCGAGGAAATTCTCGATATAGGCCGGGCGCTTGTTGCGGAAGTCGATGTAGTAGGAATGCTCCCACACATCGCAGCCCAAGAGCGCGGTCTGACCAAAGCAGAGCGGGTTCACGCCGTTCGGCGTCTTGGTGACTTTCAGCGCGTCGCCGTCTTTCACCAGCCAGCACCAGCCGGAGCCGAACTGGCCGACGCCCGCCGCGCCAAACTGGGTCTTGAATTCATCGACCGAACCGAACGCGTCGGTGATGCGCGCCTCAAGCTCGGACGGCATGTCGCGTCCAGTCGGGCCCATCATCTCCCAGAACTGGATATGGTTCCAATGCTGCGAGGCGTTGTTGAAGACGCCCGCCTTGTCGGCGTCGCCATGGGTTGCCACGATGATTTCTTCCAACGACTTGTCGCCCAGGCCCGCGGCCTCGACCAGCTTGTTGCCGTTGTCGACATAGGCCTTGTGATGCAGGTCGTGATGGTAATGCAGCGTCTCTTCGGACATGCCGCCAGACGCGAGCGCATCATGCGCATAAGGAAGATCGGGAAGCTCGAAAGCCATGGGTAGTCCCCTCCTGAACAGGATGACGTAAAAGGAATCTGATTGGGCGGCAATGCCCACAGTTGCGCACTATAGCCACCGGCGCGGGGATCGAAAGAGCGAGTTGGACACGCCTAGGGCGCTGACGGCAACGCGATCAGGGCGGCGGCGGCCCGGCGACCCTCTGACAGCAGCACGTTATAGGTGCGGCACGCGGCCGGCGTTGACATCAGGTCGATCCCGACGCCGCATTCTTCCAGCGTTTCCCGAAGCTTGCGAGGGATGGGCGCAATCTCGGGGCCCATGCCGATCAGCAACGCGTCGAAGTCGTCCGCGCGGTCGATGACCGGCTGGAACACGGAAATATTAAGTTCGCCGGCGCTCTCCACCGGCCAGGCGAGAACGCTGGATCCGACCAGCAAGGCCGATCCGTAGTGCAATGCGTCGCCGATTCGGAACCCGCCTTTGAAATACGACTCGATCGGCGAAGGGCCGTGAAAGTCGATCTCATTCATGCGCATGACGTGCCGAAGATCTCAGGGCGCGTCGGGTGAGCCGAACTGCACGCCGCCCGACCCGGCGGACGGATTGTTCGCCTGTTTGGACCAGTCGCGTTTCACGCCGAAATAGAGCAGCGCCGGCGAGGCGATGAAGATCGACGAATACGTGCCGACCACGACGCCCCAGATCATCGCAAAGGTGAAGCCGCGGATATTTTCGCCGCCCAGCACATAGAGCGCGATCAGCGCGATCAGCGTGGTGATCGAGGTCATTAACGTGCGCGACAGGGTCTCGTTCAGCGAGAGATTCAGCAGCTCTTCCAGCAGCAGTTTCTTGTACTTGCGCAGGTTTTCTCTCACCCGATCAAAGACCACCACCGTGTCGTTCAGCGAGTACCCCACGATAGTCAGAATCGCCGCGATCGAAGCGAGGTTGAACTCGATCTGGGTGAGCGAGAACACGCCGAGCGTCAGGATCACGTCATGGGTCAGCGCCACGATCGCGCCGACGGAGAACTGCCATTCAAACCGCAGCCAGATATAAATCAGCACTGCGAACAGCGCGAGGATGACCGCGATGGCGCTGGCGGTGATCAGCTCGCCGGACACGGCCGGACCAACCACATCAGTGGAGAGCAGCACCACGCCGTCAAAGGCGCCGTTCATGGCCTCGGCGACCATTTGCGCCGCTTTCACCTGAGAGTCGCCGTCGCCGGGCTGCGCCGCAACACGGATCATGAAATCGGTCGGCGCGCCGAATTCCTGCACGATCACTTCGCCAAGACCAAGCCCGTTGGCGACAGATCGGATCTGACCGATCTCGATCCCGGCCGGCATTCTGAGCGAGACCGAGGAGCCACCCTTGAAATCGATGCCGAAATTCAGCCCCTGCACCGCCAGGAGCACAAAGGATGCAATGATCGACAAGATCGAAAAGCCTACCGCGACGCGGCGCATGCTCAAGAATGCGATCTTGGTGCTTTCCGGGACAAGGCGAAGGCGCATGACGGTCGTCCTTAAATCGCGATCTGCTTCGGCCGACGCATCTGGAACCAGAGGACGACCAGAAAGCGGGTGACCAGAACGGCCGTGAAGACGGATGTGACGATGCCGACGCCCAGTGTGACCGAGAATCCTCGAACTGGGCCGGCGCCCATCGCGAACAGGATCAGCGCGACGATGATCGTCGTCACATTGGCGTCGACGATGGCGGAGAAGGCGCGATCATATCCGGTTTCAACGGCTTGCGCGGGTTTTTTCACCCTTCGAAGCTCCTCGCGTATGCGCTCGAATATAAGCACGTTGGCGTCCACCGCCATGCCGATCGTCAGCACGATGCCCGCAACGCCGGGCAGAGTGAGCGTCGCGCCGATGGCCGAGAGCAGGCCAAAGATCAGCGCCACATTGAAGGTCAGCGCGATGTCAGCCAGCACGCCAAACCAGCCATAGCTGAGCACCATGAAGACCAGCACGGCGACGCCAGCGACCATAGCAGCGGCCTTACCCGCCGCGATCGAGTCCGCGCCCAGAACCGGGCCGACGGTGCGTTCTTCGAGCACGTTGATCTCGGCTGGCAGCGCGCCGGAGCGCAGGAGAATTGCGAGGGTGGACGCGGATTCCGCATTGAAATTGCCGGTGATCTGCCCGGCCCCTCCCAAAATCGCGGTGATGATGCGCGGCGCGGAAATCACCTCGCCATCCAGCACGATGGCGAAACGGTTGCCCACATTCTCGGACGTGTATTGGCCAAACACCGAGCCACCCGCCGCGTCAAAGCGGAAATCGACGGCGGGAAGTCCGTTCTGATCGAAGCCGAGGCGCGCATCGACCAATCGCTCGCCGGAGACCGTCGGACGCCGTTCGAGCACATAGAACACGCCCGGCTCGTCGGTCGATGGCAGGATCATTTCACCCGCGCCGGGACGGGTCGTGGGGTCCGTGACAGCGGCGACAACCTCATGAAAAGTCAGTTTGGCTGTGCGCCCGATCAGGTCCAGCACCTCTTTGGAGCTTTCCGCGCCCGGCACCTGGATCAGGATGCGGCGTTCGCCCTGCCGCTGGATGGTCGGCTCTCGCGTGCCGGTTTCATCGATGCGTCGGCGGATGATCTCCAGCGATTGCGCCATCGTGCGGGTCAGAATGTCGACCCGCGCCGGGTCGGTCAGCGTCGCGGTCAGCTCTTGCCCATCGGTGGTGATCGCGAACTCGTTCGTCGCCGCGCCGATCAGCACATCGACGACAGAGCCGCCCAAATCCTGCACAGCCTGCACCGCCGCATCCATCTGCTCCGGGTTTGAGATCCGGATGGAGACGCCCGACTCGTCGACCTGCGGCGGCCGGAACTCCAGCACCCCGGCGCGGCGCAGGGCGGAGCGCATGTCGCCGCCCATTTGCTCGATCCGCTCGGCGTAGACGTCCTCGACCGCGACCCTGACGAGAAGATGCGCGCCGCCCTGCAAATCGAGGCCCAGATTGATCGCCTCTCTCGGCAGCCAATCCGGCATCGACGCGCGTTGCTGTTCGTTCATCAGGTTTGGCGCGGCGAACAGCACGCCTGTCAGGCAGGCCAGAATGACCAGCGCTTTCTTCCAGTTAGCGAAATACAGCATGCCGCCTCGCGGTGCGCCGTCGCCCGGCGTGTTTCAGGAGATTGCGATCAGGACGCGTTCTCGGCCGGTTCGGTCTTGGACAGGACCGTCACGACGGTGGAGCGCACGACGCGCACTTTGACGCCCTCGGCGATCTCCACCTCGACCTCGTCATCATCCTTGACCTTGATGACCTTGCCGATGACGCCGCCCTGAGTGACGATCTGATCGCCCCGGCGCAGGGCCGCGACCATCGCCTTGTGCTCTTTGGCCCGCTTCTGCTGGGGACGGATCAGCAGGAAGTACATGATCACGAAGATCAGAATGAAGGGGATGATGCCTGCAAGGCCGCCCATTTCGCCGCCGCCGGCGGCCTGCGCGTATGCGTCCGTGATGAACATGAAGTCTCCTGAACTACCAGCCATGGGGCCGCGCGACAGTTGCGCGCCTTGGGCTGAGATGTAATTTCGGCGCGGACTATACAAGCGGGCGGCGGCGTTGCAAGACCGCCCGGCGCGTTGAACCGGCCCATCAGGCGGTGGCGCCGACGCGGGAAATCCGTATAACGGCGCGCGAGCGACCTTAAGCGGCGGAACAGGCGGCCAATTCCATGCATGACATCAAAGCCATTCGTGAAAATCCAGACGCGTTCGACGCGGCGCTGGCCAAGCGTGGGTTGGAGCCAAAAGCGCAGCAATTGCTGGATCTTGACGCCAGCCGCCGCGCCAAGATCACCGCGACCGAGCAGGCACTGGCGGATCGCAACGCCGCCTCGAAGCAGATCGGCAAGGCCAAAGCCTCGGGCGACGAAGTGGAGTTCGAGCGTCTGCGCGCCCTCGTCGCCGATAAAAAGGCGGAGATCGCCAAACTCGAGGCGGACGCCAAGGCCGAGGATGAGGCGCTCACCTCAGCGCTGATGAGCCTGCCCAACGCGCCGCTGGAGGACGTCCCGGAAGGCGCGGACGAGGCCGACAATCTGGAAATCCGTCGCTGGGGAACGCCGCGCAGCTTCGATTTTGATCCGAAGGAGCAGTGGGAGATTGGCGAGCGGATGGGGGCGATGGATTTCGAGGCGGCCGGAAAGATCTCCGGCGCCCGTTTCGTGATCCTGAAAGGCGCCATGATCCGCCTGCATCGCGCCCTCGCCCAGTTCATGCTCGACACGCATGTGGATGAAAACGGCCTGACGGAGGTCTGGACGCCGGTACTGGTGCGCGACGAGGCCATGCTCGGCACCGGGCAGTTGCCGAAATTCGCCGAGGACAGCTATCAGACCACCAACGGGTGGTGGCTGATCCCCACCGCCGAGGTGACGCTGACCAATCTCGCTGCGGGCGAGATCACCGACGCCGCCACCCTGCCCCGGCGCTACACCGCGTGGACGCAGTGCTTCCGCTCCGAGGCGGGCTCGGCGGGCAAGGACACGCGCGGCATGCTGCGCCAGCACCAGTTTGAGAAGGTGGAGATGGTCTCTCTCACCACGCCGGAGGAGAGCTTGGGCGAGCTTGACCGGATGACCCGCTGCGCCGAGGGCGTTCTGGAGGCGTTGGAGCTTCCCTATCGCACGGTCGTTCTGTGCACCGGAGATATGGGCTTCGGCGCGCGAAAAACGCACGATATCGAGGTCTGGCTACCCGGCCAGAACAGCTATCGTGAGATCAGCTCCTGCTCTGTATGCGGCGACTTTCAGGCCCGGCGCATGAACGGGCGATTCCGCCGAGCAGAAGGCGAAAAGCCGGAGTTTTTGCATACGCTTAACGGCTCAGGCTTGGCCGTTGGCCGAACTTTGATCGCCGTGGTGGAAAACTATCAGAATTCCGATGGTTCCATCAGCATTCCCAACGTGTTGCAGCCCTATCTTAAGGGCGCGACGCGGATTGGGCCGGATGGCGCGCTGGCGTAGGCCTCAAGACCGCGGCGCCTCAAGCCTCCATTGCAGATTAGCCTTCACCGAGGGCCATTCCGACGCGATGATCGAATAGACCGCGGTGTCGCGGACGGTGCCGTTCGCCAGGATCGTGTCGGAGCGCAACACCCCGTCCAGCTTGGCGCCCAGCCGCTCGATCGCGCGGCGGCTCTGCTGGTTCATGAAATGGGTGCGAAACTCGACGGCGATGCAGTCCAGCTTCTCGAATGCGTGCTCCAGCAGCAGCAGCTTGCATTCGGTGTTGAGCGGAGAGCGCTGCACCGATTTGCGGTACCAGGTGGAGCCGATCTCCAAATGCCGGTTGGCGGCGCTGATCCGCATATAGGTGGTCATACCCACCGCTTTCCCGTCCGGGGTGAGAACGGCGAAGGGCAACATCGATCCCGCCGCCCGCAACGCAAGCCGGCGTTCGATCTCCGCTCCGACATGCTCCGGCGCCGGCGCGGTCGTGTACCAGAGCCGGTGCAATTCCCCGTCGGCGACGGCGTCGACCAGATCCGCCTCATGCGCGGCGGACAGCGGGACGACCGAGACATAATCGCCATGCCGGCTGAAAAGCGGTGGCCAGATTTCCATTTTTTGCGCCTCCGAACCCCAACGTTCCGCCAAGCAGAGCCGTTTTTCGCCTGTAGCGCAACGCCGTCCACGAAGACGCTCTATATAAGGCGCTAATCGGTGGACGCGCCCCCGCCCGCGCGCTATGCGTCGCATATGGGCTGAACGGGTGGACGGCAATGCGCATACTCATCACCAATGACGATGGCATCAACGCGCCTGGGTTGAAACTCGCGGAGCACATCGCCGCAGAGATTGCCGGCCCTGACGGGGATATCTGGGTCGTCGCGCCAGAGTTCGAGATGTCCGCGACCTCGCACGCGATCACCTATAACGGCCCGCTGCGATTCGCCGAGAACGCGCCAAAGCGGTTTGCGGTGTCCGGCACTCCAGCCGATTGCGTGATCGTCGCCACGAGCCGGTTGATGGACGCCCCGCCAGACCTCATCCTGTCAGGCGTGAATGCAGGTCACAACGTGGCCGAAGACATCGTCTACTCCGGCACGGTCGGCGGCGCCATGGAGGGCGCTCTGCAAGGCATTCGCTCAATCTCTCTCAGTCAGTTTTATCGGGTCGGCCCCGGCGCGCCCGAGGATATGTTCAGCGCTACATGCGCCCGGGGCGGCGAGATCACAAAACGCGTGCTCGACGCGCCCTGGCCGCCGGACGTGTTCTACAACATCAACTTTCCTGCGGTGACGCCCGAGAACATCAAAGGCGTCAAGGTGGCGCCGCAAGGCCGCCGCGCCGCAGGCGTGTTCGAGGCGGTGGAGCAGAACGCGCCCAATGGCCGCCCGCTGCAATGGATCAAGCATCGCATGGGCAATTTGTCGGCGTCGGCGGAGAGCGACGCCGTGCTCTGCGTCGGCGGCTGGATCACGGTGACGCCGCTGCGGCCCGACCTGACGGCGAATGACGCGATGAACGGCGCTCGCGCAGCGGTCGAAAGCTGATAAGATCGGCCTGTGATGATCCAACAGCAAAACAACGACGACGCGGGCGGCGCCACCGAAGAGCAGGAGCGCCGGATGCGGCTGATCTTTTCGCTGCGCCAGAATGGCGTGACGGAGACGGCGGTGCTGAACGCCGTCGAACAGACGCCGCGCGAGATGTTCGTTGAAAAGCTGTTTCTGCATTCCGCGATGGACGACACGGCGTTGCCGATTTCCTGCGGACAGACGATCAGTCAGCCGACCGTGGTCGGGCTGATGACGCAGGCGCTCGCCGTTCAACCACGGTCCCGGGTGTTGGAGATCGGCACCGGATCCGGCTATCAGGCGGCGGTGCTGGCCCGGCTTTGCCGCCGCGTCTACACAATCGAGCGGCATGAACCGCTGGCGCAACTCGCGAAGTCTCGGCTGGAGGCGCTTGGATTGCATAATGTGACCACGCGGCTGGGCGACGGCGCGCTCGGCTGGCCGGAACAGGCGCCGTTCGACCGGATCATGATCACCGCCGCGGCGGAGGATCCGCCGGCGAAACTGGTCGAACAACTTGCGGAGGGCGGCGTGATGATCGCCCCGCTGGGGCATCCGGGCGATCTTCAGCATCTTGTGAAAATCACCAAGACCGAAGATGGTCTGGACTATCAGGAAATGACGCCGGTGCGGTTTGTCCCGCTTTTGGGCGGCGTCGCCAGAGAGTAGCAAGGCGCGTGAGAGGATGCGCGCCGACAGGTTCGTGGTTGAGGAGCCGAGTAGATTGATGAAAGAGCTTAGAGTGATTGCGGCGGCGAGGCGTTCGCCGAACCGCACTATGCGCTCCGCCTGCGTAGTAGCGTTTCTGGGCGTGGGTCTGACCGCCTGCGGATCGCAGGATGCGGCGCCGATTGATTACCGGGGAACGGACCCGGCTGTGACCGCCTCTTCGCCGACGCCTGCGCCGGATGATCGCGGCATCGTCAGGATCGACAATTATGACGCGGTCGTCGCGCGCGACGGCGACACGATCGATACGATTGCGGCGCGTGTCGGCATCTCCGCATCGGAGCTGGCGGCCTATAACGGCTATCCGGCGGGCTTTGCGCCGCGTTCCGGCGACATTTTGGTGCTGCCGCCGCGACCTGGCGGCTATGGCGCCGTTCCGGAGACGCAGGCCACCGCCTCCGCGTCTGGCGCGCCGCCCGCGGCCGCCTATCCGTCGTCCACCAAGACGGAGCGCTGGAGCCCCGCCATCGCAGCGGCTGCCATTGAGCGCGGCGGCGTCGAGCAGGGCGATCCCAACGCGACTTCCACCGGCGTATCGAATCTCGACCAACAGAGCGGGAACTCAGAATCTCTGTTCGCTGGGCTGGCTGAACCCGTTGAGTCCTCGCCGGGGCCGACCCGGTATCGGCCGACCGGGAATGAAACCACCCATATCGCATCGTCAGGCGAGACGATGTACTCCATCGCCAACCGGTACTCGCTGACCGTGGGTGAGCTGGCCTATGCGAATGGCATGCAAGCGGGCGACGCGATCAGTCCCGGGCAGGTGCTGATCATCCCGCAATTTGCCGGCTTCACCTCGCCGCCGGGCGGCACATCGACGGTCCCTGCATCCGCCGCGCTGCCCGTGTCGGAGCTGCCGCCGTCAACATTGAGCTCGGACCCGATCATTATTGACGATGCTGGCAACGCCAGTCAGGGCGCGTCTACGCAACAGGTCGCAGCGGTCACGCCATCCGCCGAGCCTGCGCCGATCGACAGCGGCGCGCAGTTCCTAAGCCCGGTCTCCGGCCCGATCATCGAGGCCTATACGCCCAGCCGCGGCGGCGTTGAATTCGGCGTTGCGCCGGGCACGCCGGTGCGCTCAGCCGACAGCGGCACCGTGGTGCTGGTGTCCAAATCTCTGGGCGGGTTGGGCGTCATCGTTCTTGTCCGCCATAACGAGAAATACATGACCGTTTACGGCCGGGTGAAGGACGTCGCGGTATCGAAGGGAGAGAAAATCTCTCGCGGACAGATCATCGCGACGGTCGCCGAACCGACCGGCGGGGCCGAGTCCTCGATGCATTTCGAGATCCGGCGCGGCACGGTCAGCGTCGACCCGGAGCCGTTGATCTGAGCTTTCGATCCGATCAGCCGAGCGGTTTTCCCAGCCGCCCGGCGAGGTCCTGAATGAACTGCCAGGCGACGCGGCCCGAGACGGCGCCGCGCGTCTGTCGCCACTCGATCGCTTCCGCGCGCAAGGTCTCGGCGTCGATATCCAACCCATAAGCGCGGCGATACCCGTCGATCATCTCCAGGTATTCGTCCTGGCTGCAGGGGTGAAACCCCAACCACAATCCGAACCGATCCGAGAGGCTGACTTTCTCTTCCGTCGATTCAGAGGGGTTGATCGCGGTGGAGCGCTCATTCTCAATCATGTCGCGCGGCATCAGGTGCCTGCGATTGGACGTCGCATAGAACAGCACATTCTCCGGTCGCCCTTCGACGCCGCCATCGAGTACGGCTTTCAGCGACTTGTAATGGCTGTCGCCCTGATCGAAGGAGAGGTCGTCGCAGAACAACAGGAACCGAAGCTTGAATTGCGCGCGCAACGCGGTTAGCAAGCGCGGCAGGCTGGGAATGTCGTCGCGCTGGATCTCGATCAGGATCAGCGCGCGCGGGATGTCCGCATTCGCCTCCGCATGGACCGCCTTCACGAGCGAGCTCTTGCCCATGCCACGCGCGCCCCAGAGCAACGCATTGTTGGCGGCCAGCCCATCCCGAAATCGCAGCGTGTTCTCCAGCAGTGTATCGCGCGCCCGATCGATGCCGACGAGCAGCCCCATGGCGACGCGCGCGACAACCGGGGCCGGGTCGAGCCGGTCCGGCTCCACCCGCCATGTGAAGGCGTCGGCGGCGTCAAAATCATAGATTGCGGGCGGAGGAGAGATCCGCTCAAGCGCGTCGGCGATGCGCGTAAGCGCGCTCGTCAGCGCGTCCTCAGTCGGTGCGCCGTCGCCCATCAGGCGCCTTCATCGGCGGCCCCGGCGAGATCCGCGTCCTCATCCTCCTCAGACGCGCGCTTCTTCTCGGACGCGCGCACAAGATGGATGGAGATCTCGTAGAGCAGATAGACGGCCGCGCCGAGGCCGACCTGGCTGATGACGTCAGGCGGCGTCAGAACGGCGGCCATCGCGGCGATACCGACAATGGCGTATTTCCGCTTCGCCGCCAGACCGGCCGCAGACACGATGCCGACGCGCCCCAAAAGGGTCAGCAAAACAGGCAGCTGGAAGGAGATCCCGAACGCGAGGATCAGCTTCATCGAGAGCGACAGGTACTCGTTCACCTTGCCGAGGAACTCGATCTTGATGCCCTCGCCCTCATCTCCCGGCCCCAGCGTTTGAAAGCTGAGGAAGAAGTCGTAGGCCAGCGGCATGATCAGGTAATAGACGAAGCTCGCGCCCGCCAGAAACAGCACCGGCGTCGCGATCAGGAACGGCAGAAAGGCCGACCGCTCATTCTTGTAAAGGCCGGGGGCGACAAACAGCCAGAGCTGCGTCGCGATGATCGGGAAGGCGACGAAGAACCCGCCGAAGAGCGCCAGTTTCAGGTAAGTGAAGAAGGCTTCCTGCGGCGCGGTGAAGATCAGCTGGGGCGTCTGACCGCGATCCAGCATGATCCGCTCCAGCGGGGCCGTCAGGAACAGATAGATCTGCTCGGCGACCACGTAACAGCCGATCATGGCGACGACCAGCGCGATGACGCTCCAGATCAGGCGCGCGCGCAGCTCGATCAGATGCTCGACCAACGGCGCCTTGGACTCGTCAACCTCGTCGTACCCGTCCGGTTGACCGGCGTCTTCCCTTTTGACTGGCGCTGTCATCCGGCGTCTTTCGTCTCTGGTTTCGGCTCAGAGGCGTTCGCTTTGGCGGGCGCCGTTTCGGCGACCGACGGCGCCGGCTGCGCCGCTTTCGGCGCAGGATCCGCCGCCGGGGCGGCCACTGGGGCTTTAGCGGGGGCCTCCACCGAATTCTCCTGCGGCGTGGTCGTCGCGTCCGCCTTTGGTTTGGGGGGCGTCAGCGAGCCGCCGCCAAACTCCTTGCCGCTGGCCAGATCGCTGACCTTCATCGTCCGCATGTCGGACAGGTATTGCCGCGCGTCGCTCAGCTCGGACATATCCGCATCCATCGCGGCGTCCTCGACCGAACGCTGAAATTCCCGCGCAATGCTCTTGGCCCGGCCGACATGCTGGCCGACAGAGCGCAGCATACGCGGCAGTTCCTTGGGGCCCACCACGAGAAGCGCGACCACCCCGATAAGGAGAAGTTCGGTCCAGCCGATATCGAACATTGACGGCGCCTTTCAGGCGAAGGAGCGGTTAGGCGTCCTTCTTTTCGCTCGAAGGCGTCACATCCACCGGCTCGCCCGGCGCGTTCTCGACCTTCTCGACCTTCTCCGGCTCATCCGGATCTTCGGCCATGCCCTTCTTGAAGCTTTTGATCCCTTTAGCCATGTCGCCCATCAGTTCGGAGATCTTGCCCCGCCCAAAGAGCAGCACGAGCAAGAGCACCACGATGAGGATTTGCCAAACGCTGAGGCCCATATCTTTTCTCCCTGACCGAACGGTCCTGCTGCGCGCGCTGCGCAACGGCGGTTCGGTGTTTCAGTGGTTACATAGCTTGAAGATCGGCGGTCGGAAAGACCGATCAGTGTAAACTTCACGTCTTACTCGGCCGCCCAGGGGGTTTCGACCCTCGATTGTTGGGCGCAGGGAAAGACAAAACAGCGATCCCGACGCAGCGACAACCACAATGGCGTGCCCTTTTCGGGCAGAAACGCTTCTGGCACCGTGGCGCGCAAAATAGAGCCGTCATGGTCCATCTTCACTTCGATCAGGCTCTCATTGCCCATGAAACGCGCGCGCTCCACAATCCCGCGCGCCGGCGCGCCGGTCTGAAAGGTCGCCGGCGGCGGCTTGCCGGAATCCGAGTCGATCTTCAGGTGTTGCGGGCGAACGATAATCTCCACATCGGCGTGATCAACCAGGCCCGGGGTCAGGAACAGGCCGAAGGGCGTGTCGGTCTGGCGCGACCGAACTTCGCCGTGAATCACGTTCAGATCCGAGAAAAACGCCGCCGCCGCCCGATCCACCGGATAGTTATAGACGTGGTAGGGCGCGCCGATCTGCACGATTTTTCCGCCCCGCATCAGCGCGATCCGATCCGACATGCGCATCGCCTCATCCGGGTCGTGGGTGACGAGCAGAACCCCCGTCCCTTCCTCCTTCAGGATCGACAGAGCCTCGTCGCGCACCTCATCACGCAGACGTTCGTCGAGGCCCGAAAACGGCTCATCCATCAGCATTACTTTGGGTTTGGGCGCCAGCGCCCGCGCCAGCGCGACGCGCTGCTGTTCGCCGCCGGAAAGCTGGTGGGGGAACTTGTCGCCATAGCCCTTCAGGCCGACCCGGCGCAGATATTCTTCGGCGATCTTATGGCGATCGCCGCCGCCGCGCAGTCCGAACGCCACGTTGTCTCGCGCGTTCAGATGCGGAAACAGCGCGAAATCCTGAAACATCAGGCCCACCGAACGCGCTTCGGGCGGCTCATGCCGCCTTGCGTCTGAG